>CALRLQ020000005.1:0-342655 GCA_943368735.1 Rhizobium sp. Q54
CAACCTTCCATAGTAAAATTGGATATATTGGTCATTGGTATTGATGATACTGTAACATGATCATTGCTACCGTCAAAATCTAAAGCATTGCCTGGAGGTGTATAAGCAAATGATTGAGCAATAGTGTTTGAAGGTGCACCTTGACCTGTAACACTTGCTTTTTCTGCTCTCACTCTGTAATAATAAGTACCAGCAATTAATCCTGTTATTCCTCTTGAAGTTGTGCCACTAGCTACCGTAAATGGTGAACCACTTATTGCACCAGTAAATAAAGGATTGGTACTTACATCTAATAAATAATTGTCAAGAGTACCTATAGTTGGTGCAGTCCAATTGGCTGTAAAACCATTTGAAGTAACATTGCTTGCAGCAGTTGCAGTTGGTATAACCATTGCATAACTTTCTACCCAATTACTGCTGTTTCCATTTAAGCCAAAGTTGTTTAAAGTACCATTTCTGTTATTGCCAGAAATATCGCTTAAAGAAGTACTGCCAGCATTATTGGCACTTGCAACTCCGTTATCAAAATTATAATGAGCTACTAAGTTGGTAGACAATGTGCTTGTAGTAGTAAACATTTCTGCTTGTATTTGAGTAGCAGTTAAAGCAGTATTGTACATACGAAATTCATCCATTTTTCCATTAAAGTACAAAATACCATTATAACCACCTAAATAAAAAGCTGTTGGAGTAGCCGGGTTTAAAGAAGAAGTTGTAGTAGCTAAAACACCATTCAAATAAACTCGGGTTACACCACTAGTTCTTGTAAGAGCAACGTGATACCATCTGTTTGCACTTGGTAATATTGCACCTGTATTAACTCCACCACCTGCTGCTGGAAAATTAATCACTAACTGACCACTTGCATCAACCATTAAACCAATACCATTTCCTGTAGTAGCATCTCCATATCCATAAGCAAATAAATTTTGGTGGCTTGTAAATGTTTTTGGATAAACCCAAGCTTCCATAGTAAAATTGGATATATTGGTCATTGGTATTGATGATACCGTAACATGATCATTGCTACCATCAAAATCTAAAGCATTGCCTGGAGTTGTATAAGCAAATGATTGAGCAATAGTGTTTGAAGGAATACCTTGACCTGTTACACTGGTTTTTTCTGCCCTTACTCTGTAATAATAAGTGCCAGCAATTAATCCTGTTATTGCTCTTGAAGTTGTGCCACTAGCTACAGTAAATGGTGAACCACTGATAGCACCAGTAAAACTTGCATTGGTACTTACATCCAATAAATAATTGTCAACACTGCCTATAGTTGGTACAGTCCAATTGGCTGTAAAACCATTTGAAGTAACATTGCTTGCAGCTGTTGCAGTTGGTACAACCATGGCATAACTTTCTACCCAGTTGCTGCTGTTGCCATTTAAACCAAAGTTGTTTAAAGTACCATTTCTGTTATTGCCAGAAATATCGCTTAAAGTAGTAATGCCAGCATTATTGGCACTTGCAACACCATTATCAAAATTATAATGAACAATCAAATTGGCAGGCAATGTGCTTGTAGTAGTAAACATTTCTGCTTGTATTTGAGTAGCAGTTATAGCAGTATTGTACATACGAAATTCATCTAATCTACCATTAAAGTGCAAAATGCCATTATAGCCACCTAAATAAAACGCAGTTGGTGCAACTGGGTTTAACGAAGATGTTGTAGTAGCTAAAACTCCATTCAAATAAACTCGTGTTACACCACCAGTTCTAGTTAGTGCAACGTGATACCATCTGTTTGTTGTTGGCAATATTGTGCCTGTGTTTACTCCACCGCCTCCATTTGGAAAATTTAAGACTAATTGACCACTAGCATCAATCATTAAACCAATTCCATTTCCTGTGCTAGCATCTCCATATCCATAAGTAAATAAGGTCTGAAAATTTGTAAATGTTTTTGGATATACCCAAGCCTCCATTGTAAAATTGGATATGTTAGTCATTGGCATAGTAGAAACTGTTACTCTGTCATTTGATCCATCAAAATCTAAAGCATTGCCTGGCTGTGCAACTAATATATTTGCAGACAGAAATAATAACATCAATAAAAGAATTCTTTTAGGCATAAGTTACGGTTTAATAAAAGTATAAACAATGCTACATGAAAACATTTGTGGTGATGTTGCAACTTGCTTCGTGTTAAAGGTTTTTAGGTAATGAAACGGGTATTTGAGGTAACGAAATTTTTGAAATTCATTTTGTACCTTTAAATTGCAACAATCAACCTCATAGATTTTACATGCAACCAAATCCCATTAGTATCATTATTGTTGAAGATGAGCCCATTTGGGCTATACAAATTCAATTATTAGCTGAGCAATTTGGATTTGAAGTGGCAGGCTGTTTTACCGATTCGGCTTCTGCAATAACTGGTTTATCTAAAACCCAATTTGATATTGCCTTATTAGATATTGAAATGGATGGAAAAAATGTAGGTATTGAATTGGGTAAATTAATTGCACATTTATACAAAAAACCATTTGTATTTATTACAGGAAGTTTGGATAAACATACAGCACAAGATGCACTTACAGCAAAGCCCCAAGCTTATTTAACTAAACCAGTAAATGCAACATCGTTATACGTGGCCATTCATCAGGCGTTAACGAACTTTCAGCAAGATGAAATTGCAGCAGCTAACGAATTGAATAATAGTGTTCATAGTTTTTTTGTAAAAGTTGGTAATAGGTATAAAAAACTGATGTGGAAAGATGTTTTTGCTCTTGAAAGTGACAAAAAGTATACAAAGGTATTTTTAATCAATAGCGATGAGGCTTTTTATTACATCAGCAATACACTTGTAAAAACCTTGGAACATGTTGTACCTAAAAACTTATCTAACAACTTTGTACAAATAAATCGTTCAGAAGCTATCAATATTGATTATATACAAGAGATTAAAGCCAATCAAATCATTACATCTGTTCGGCAATTTGAAGCATCTGAAAGTTATTTACCCAACGTGAAAAAGAAGTTGAATTTAGTTTAAAATGGATTGTCGTACTATTCAAATTGGTAGTTCTACATAAAAAGATGATCCTTTGCCTTCTTCACTTTCTACCCATATCTTCCCTTGATGAGCAGTTATCAATTCTTTGCAAATAGATAATCCAAGTCCAAAACTTTTTTCGCCAGCGGTGCCTCTTCTACGAGCCGATGAAACTTTATCAAAAAGGTTTTGTTGCATTTCTTTTGGAATGCCAATTCCCTCATCTTTTATAGCGAAAATTAAACGTTGCGTTTCTTGTTGTACACTTACATAAACATTCGATCGTACATGGCTAAACTTAAGTGCATTTGACAATAAATTGTGTAATACTCTTTCTATTTTACCAGCATCAATATATACCAAAGCGTCTGTTTCTAAAGGTTGAATGATTAACTGTATTTGTTTTTCTTGAGCTTTGGAATCTACAAGTGCAGCAATTTTTTCAATCAGTTGATTTACTGAAACTTTAATCAATTCTAGATTTTCTTTCTCCGTATTATTTTGTAAAAGTTCATTTATTAAGTTTAACGATTGTTCACTCGTTTGTTCAATCATTTTCAAATACATATTTTCATCCTTAGAACGCTCCAATAATGTTTTACTCAAAGCAGCAATACCACTAATTGGGTTTCTAAGGTCATGTGCTACTACGTTTAATATTCTATCCTTTTGTTTGTTGCTTATTTCTAAACTCCTTAAAGCCTCTTCTGTTTTTTGTTGCTCTTCTTTTATTTCATTGTTAAAATGAATCAATTGCTGATTTTGCTTTTTACTTTTTGCAAAATTTTTAAACAATAAAATGGCAATAATACCTACTAAAAGCAAGGCAATGCCACCGATGAATAAATAGAGTTGACTAATGTTTTTATCTTTTTGCAACAATTGAATTTGTAGTTGCTGCTCTCTATCTTTTAGTTCTTTATTAATATTGGTAGTATTTATGCCAGCTTCCTTTTTTTGTATTGAATCTTTAAAAGCCTCATAATTTTTTTGTGCTGCAAAAGCTTGTTTAAATTGATTTGTAGCTTCGTAATATTGATATAAATTTTCTTTATATCCAAGTTCTGCTTTCAGGTTGGCAGCAGTGTCTAGCGACTTTCGAAGTTTATTTAACGTAGTAAAGGCATCGGTATATAATTTTTGCTGCAATTGTACATTCGCTAGTTGGTACATACATAGTTGAGCATCGCCTAATTCAGATGTTCCTTTTTCGTTTAATGAAATAGCTTTTTTATATAAATAAATGGCAGAATCTGGTTGAGATTGTATGTACACTTTAGCAAGGTTGCCAGATCTAACACCCATGTTGATATTGAATCTTTTTTGTTCTTCACTGTTCATTTTACGATTAGTAGGCCTGCCTTTTTCCAAAATTTCTATAGCTCTTACATAATACTTTTTAGCACTATCCAATTCATTCATTTTGGTATAACATAAACCTATATTATCTAAAACTTGTTCTAAGCCCCAAAATTTGGGATCTCCTTCTTTGTAACATGTTTCTAATACATGTAACTCTTCAACAAAAGCATCTTTGGCTAATTTGTATTCTTTTTGTTGGTATAATACCATTGCATAAGAATCTAATGGACCTGATTTTGAACAACTATCTTCTAAAAAATTAAGTATTCGTTTTGCTTCAAAAAAATCGTTGTAGGCATCGTTATAGTTACCTAACTTAAAATGTATAATCCCTTTTTGTAAGAGAGCGGTAGAATGGTATTCTGTGGTAAGTTGTGTATTGTTTATTTTTTTTAATACAGCAATATTACTATCCACATATTTTAAAGCTAATTCGTTTTTATTGAGCTCTTTGTACATCCACATACAAGCTCCATAAAAATATTGCTTATCCCAATTATTTGGATTTTTTATACCTCTAAATACTGAATCCATTTGAAACACAGCTCTTTCTAAATTACCACTAGTAATTGCACCATCTGCCAAGTTTATATATGGCTTATGTGCATTCTGTTTTTGTTCCAACTCATCTTTTACACTAAAATGGCAGGAAGAAATAGAAAAAAACAGAAACCAAAAGAATGCTATGTGAGTTGCTTTATTAGGGCTCATTATCAATACAGGGTACACTTTAAATAATTGAATTATAGATTTTAAAGAATAGCATAAATATAAAACACAATTTGAAAACTATTTTATTACTCACTATATTAAGTTAAAATTTGTCAATCTTACTAATATGTTTTACTAATATTTGTTGCTATAATTGCAATAGAGTTTTTGCCAAAGCGACAACTTTTTAGAATCATATAGTTGAATGGAATTGCCTAAATTATGTGTCTTAGCATTTCATAACATTACCCATTCCGCCTATATTTTCAACTAAGGTTTTTATACCTAATGTTTTGCTAAATATCGATTGATACAAGCCCATCAATAAAGTGACCTTAGAAGCCATTAGCAAAAACAAACCTATTATTTGCAAAGCTTTAATTTTTGTGAACACTTAAAAAAGTGCTATCAATAATAGAATTAGAATTACGCTACGTAATAAGTTGTTCAAGTGTAATAAACCTTTAGCTATAATTATTTTTTTAACAAAAAAACTATGATAAGATTTACCATAGTTTTATCAACGTATACAATTTGCCTCCCCTTAAATAATTTCTCCCCCGATAATTATCCAAAGTTCAGCAAATAACTTTTGCTTGTAAAAAATGCTGAATAGCTGTATTTTTTACAAGCTATATAATTTTTAAGTGTTACTCAATCTATTTATATTTTCCTTTTGTCTCTCATTTTCTTTGCTCCATAGCCAACTCCTGCAGCAACTAATAGAGATAGTCCACCATCTACTGGCACATCATTTACATCATCGTCAAACACCGGTTGGGCATGTGTTAAAGTAGTAAGTATAAATAGTATACAAAATAGTATAGAACAGCCAAATAGTTGAGGGGTCTTTAGTTTCATGGTTTTTAGTTTTGCCCCTATCCCCTAAAGGGGGACCAGGAAGATTTAGTTTAAAGTTTAGGAGTTCATATTCTTTTACTGTTAAACTTTTGAACTCCTAAACTTTTTATTTTATATACGCTATATACTTTTCTACTTTCCTCTACTCTACAATCACTGTTTTGATTACTTTTTTTGTGCCCATTGTAGTAATTAGTATAAAGTATGTGCCTGCTGATGCATTGCCTATGCTAATTGTTTGTGTTGCACTACCACCAATGTGGGTGATTTGTTTGGCTGCTATTTCTTGTCCTAAATTGTTCATCACTTTTATGGTGTAAACACCTTTTTCTATATCCGTCAATTGTAAGTTGATCGTTCCTCCTTTTACAGGGTTTGGATACACTGTAAACTCTGAACGTTTTGTTCCAATATTTACTCTTACTACTTGACTATATTTTACCACTCCATTCTTTTCAATGGCTTTTACTCGGTAATAATTGTTGCCATTGTGAACAGTTACATCTAACCAAGTATAATTGTTTGTTGTTGCATTCTTGGCTTCTAATGTTGTGCCTTTGCGAAAGCTGCTGCCATCTTTACTTTCTTCTACCTCGTAGCTATACATATTGGTTTCATTGGCTGTATTGAAGGTTACTTCAATAGCAGAACCTTTTTCTTGTGCAGCTACATTTACAAAGTTGGTTGGTAAGGCTGATGCTGTTCTGAACACTAATTCAAAACGGTTTTCTCCAACTGTATTTGCATTGGCAGGATCTACACTAAAAGTATAACTAGTGGTTGCATCTAGCTTGGTTTCTACATTCAATAACTTATCTCTTAAATACACTTCTTCTGTAATACCTAAATCAGCTGCTTTAATAGTAAAAATATTGGCTGCTGTTGCTGTGAAGCCTAATGGAATAATTTTATTGTTGCTGAAGGCTCGGGTATCTAAACTTAGTCTAAAGTTGTCGGCACTTAGTGCATAAATATTTACTTCAGGATTCAATAATTTGCCTCCATCCAATGATTCTTTATTATCCGTTGCACTGTTGTTGAATCGTACATATAAATTATCGGCAGGATAGTTATTATACAACACTTGTAACTGCAACAAGCCTGATAGATTATTAGTTCTAAATAAATTATCGCTAGCTGCTGTTATTTTATCTGCTTCTACAAAATTGATGGTTGTGGCTGAACTTGGCTGCACAACAAATGCTCCACTCATTGCTAAATTGTATGAACTGTTGGTTACAATTTTTGTAACATAAGCTCCTGCTATTGGTCCAGCATTCGCATCCCATACCCAATACTGTGTACCAATATTAGCTGTATTAAATAATCTTTGGCCAATATTTACTGCTGATGGATATGGATTGCTGATTACACTATAACCTGTTGGCACTGCAATATTTTGATTGCCAGTATTTACTGTACCAGCCATATCTAAAATAACTGCATTTGGTATTGTAGTAGAGCCTGTTAAAGCTGTTGGTTGATTTCTATCCCCACGAACCAATACTCTAATACCTCTGTATTGTGTCCAACTTGCATCTGATGTTGATGTGAATGGCGACCATGCATTGCCTGCATTATTAAACCAAAATGCAGATGCATTATTGGTTGGCGTTGCATCAAAGCCATTTGAAGAGCCTCCATTACCTGTGATATAAATATCATCTATTAAACTACTCATATTTAGTGCATTGCTAAATGGATGGCCTAAGAAACGGGTGGTTCTTCTACCACCAGGAATATATCGCTCTACTGTTACATTTCCAGAAATATATGAACCTGTGCCTGAGGCTATTCGAGCTGTTGATGTAGCATTGCTTTTTAAAGTTAAGAATCCGCCTGTAGTTAAGGTTCCTGAAGCAACAGTTAGTGTTCCTATAATAGATGTATTACCACTGCTGATTGTAGCTCCTGCACTATTGTTTAACGTTAAATTTTCTATTGTACCCACTCCTGCAATACTTTGTGCAGTTGAACCATTTAAAACAACATGACCTGTAATTGTACCTACATTATTCAATGATTCTATAACATTTATAGTTCCGGTATTAGTTATTGTTACACCATTTGCTAAAGTCAACGACGCAAGTGTTACTGTTCCTGTATTGTTGGGTGGATTAGGTGTACCTGATGGAATAAATGCCGAATCAACATTGGTTGGAACATTTGAAGGATTCCAGTTACTAGCAGTTGACCAAGCTGAACTTGTTTGTCCTGTCCAAGTAATTAATGGCGTCCTTAAAACAGTTATAGTATAAGTTTTAATAGTTCTACCATCTTCGGCTGTTACTCTAATATCTATTGTATTACTACCTACATTTAAACTTAGTGCTGATGAAGCATTACCACTTACCACAATAGCATAAGAACCACTATTCACCCTTACTTCTATTAAAGCATTAGCATCGGTTACAGTTGGAGTTACTGTTACACTTGTTGTTAAAATGCTTACAGTAGATGCATAACTGGTTGTACCAGATGCGAAACTTGGTGTAAGAGAACCTGCTGTGGTGGTTAATGCTGATAAATTAGCATTTGAAGAATTACTTGCACCTGTAGTTACATTACCTGCAACCCAGTTACTTGTACTTCCTGTTAATGCAAAGTTTAATAATGAACCGTTTAATGAGCTTGATGTAGCATCAGTTAATGTATTAATACCTGTATTTGTACCACCTGCAACACCTTGGTTAAAGTTATAGTAAGCAACCAACCCAGGTCTAGAGGCTAGAATTTCTTTGTTCATATTTGCTGAAATTTCAGCAGCGGTTCTTTGCGTGTTCCATAGTCTTACTTCATCTATATTACCTCCCCATGCTTCACTGGTTAGTGCATTTCCAGAAATTCCTATACAAAGAGGCTGACCAGTTTCGGCTGAAATACCTGTTCCTGTTGTACCTACATTTACACCATTAATGTAAACCGTACAATTGGTTTGGCTATATACAAATGCAAAATGATACCATGTATTTTGAGTAAAACTATAGTTGATTGAACCAGCACCAGAACCATTAAATAAATCTAAAGCATTATAACTACTTCTTATGTGCCAGCTAAAACGTGTGCCTGATGAAGAACGCATACCAATCATACCAGGATTTGAACCTCTAGTACCTGATACCCAAGTTGGACGAGCCCATAACTCAATAGTACCTTCAGAAGTTTCTAAAGCTGCGTTATTTGCAATTCTTACATAATCATTGCTGCCATCAAAGTTTAATGAATTAAATACTTGTACTGGTCTTGTAATAATTATAATGTATGTTTTGGTAGATGCATTTTCTGCAGTTACTACAATAGTAATGGTATTACTACCTTCATTTAAAGGTATTGGTGCTGACGCAGATCCACTTGTTACAGCAGTTCCATTAACTGTAATAGTTGCAGTAGCATCAGCTCTTGTTGGTGTAACTGTAATACTGCTTGTTGAACTGCTTACTAAAGCCGTATAATTAGTAGTATTGGCCGTAAAAGCAGGACTCAGTGTTCCTGAAGTGAGGGTTAAAGCTGATAAATTTGCATTATTACTTAGTTCTCTAGTTACAGTTAAAGTATAAGTTTTTGTTGTAGCATCTTGTGCTGTTACTACAATAGTTATAGTATTTGGGCCAGTGTTTAAAGAAATTGGTGTCGATGCAGTTCCACTAGTTACAGCAGTTCCGTTTACAGTAATAGTTGCATTAGCTTCTGCTCTTGTTGGCGATACAGTAATACTGGTTGTTGCATTACTTACTGTTGTAGTGTAAGCAACAGTTCCAGGAGTAAAGCTAGGAGAAAGTGTACCTGCTGATGTAGTTAATGAAATTAAGTTAGCATCAGATGAGTTAGTACTTGCAGCTGTAGTTACATTGCCAGCAACCCAATTGCTTGTTGTTCCTGTTAAAGCAAAGTTTAACAATGAACCGTTTAATGAGCTAGATGTTGCATTGGTTAAAGTATTAATACCTGTGTTTGTACCACCTGCAACACCTTGGTTAAAGTTATAGTAAGCTACTAATCCAGTTGTAGCAGGTAAAATCTCTTTGTTCATATTTGCTGAAATTTCAGCAGCGGTTCTTTGCATGTTCCATAGTCTTACTTCATCTATATTTCCTAACCAAGCTTCACTAGTAAGCCCATCGCCAGAAATACCTATACATAAAGGTTGTCCTGTTGCAGAGGAAACACCTCTACCTGTAGTTCCTGCGTTTACACCATTAATGTAAACCGTACAATTGGTTTGGCTATATACAAATGCAAAATGATACCAAGTATTTTGAACAAAAGTATAGTTGATTGAACCAACACCCGAACCATTGAATAAATCTAAAGCGTTATAGCTACTTCTTATATGCCAACTAAAACGAGTACCAGATGATGAACGCATACCAATCATTCCAGGGTTAGCTCCTCTAGAGCCTGACACCCAAGTAGGACGAGCCCATAACTCTATAGTACCTACAGAAGTTTCTAGAGCTGCATTGTTAGCTACTCTTACATAATCATTACTACCATCAAAGTTTAATGAATTAAATATTTGTGCTGGTCTTGTTACCTCTAGTGTATAGGTTTTTGTTGTAGTATTTTCTGCTGTTACTACGATAGTTATAGTATTGGTTCCCTCTGTTAAAGCAATTGTTCCTGACGCAGATCCACTTACTACAGTTGTTCCATTTACAGTGATTGTTGCATTAGCTTGAGCACTTGTAGGTGTTATTGTAATACTAGCAGTAGCACTGCTTACTGTAACTGTATAGTTGGTAGTGTTGGCTGTAAAAGTTGGACTTAATGTACCGCTACTTAATGATAAGCTACTTAAGTTATTATTGTTATTTACATTTCTAAAAACCGATACTGCAGTTGAACTACTATTTGATACTGATAAATCAGGCCTACCATCACCGTCTAAATCTCCTATTGAAATTGAAGAAGGATTTTGACCTGTAGTAAAATCAACCTTAGCCGCTAAGCTACTAGTATTAATACTGCCAATACTAGATGAATTAATAAATAGAGATATATTGTTGAAATTAGTATTGGTAGCAGCAATATCTAATTTGTTGTCTCCATTTAAGTCGCTAATACTAACAGTATTTGGGTAAGCAAATTGTCCGCCAGTAATAAAATCAACCTTAGCTGCAAAACTGCTTGAGTTTATTGTGCCAGTAGTAGAAGTATTACGTAAAACCGAAATTGTGTTAGAACCTGAATTTGCTGAAACAAGATCAACTTTACCATCTCCATCAATATCTCCTATAGCAATTGAACGTGTACCTAAATCAGTTGTAAACCCTTGTGGTGTATTAAAGCTACTAGCGTTAAGTGTACCAATGCTTGAAATATTACGAAAGACTGAAATAGAATTTGAGCCCTGATTGGCAACTACTAAATCTTCCTTACCATCTCCATCTAAATCGCTAATAGCAATTGAAGATGGGGATGAACCTGTTGTTAAATCTTCTTTTGCACTAAAACTAGCAGTGCTTATACTACCACTTGTTGAAATATTACGAAAGACTGAAATAGAATTTGAACTCTGATTTACAACAGCTACATCTGGCTTACCATCTCCATCTAAATCATTAACTGATATAGAGATAGGACTAAAACCTGTTGCAAGATCAACCTTAGTTGCAAAACTATTGTTATCTATTATGCCATTAGTTGCTGTATTACGTAAAATAGAAATTGTATGAGCACTATTATTTGCACACAATAAGTCTAGTTTACCATCTCCATCTAAATCACTTATAGCAATTGCACTAGGCCGTAAGCCTGTTGCAAAGTCAACTTTGTTGGCAAAACTTCCAGAACCCAAATTGCCATTGGTAGATATATTGCGATAGACTGAAATAGTATTTGAAATAGTATTTGCAACAGCCAAATCTGGTTTTCCATCACCGTCTAAATCACCAATTACTACAGCAGAAGTAGATGAGCTAGTTGTAAAATCTTGTTTAGCTAAAAAATCTGTAGTAGTAATAGTAGCTTTTGATGGGCTAAATGTAGGGGCAAAATACGATTTGCTATAACCAACTAAACCAGTACTCGTACTTAAAACTGTAATGGGTGCATAAGTTGCTCCAACCGGTACTGTAACATTTATACTGGTTGAAGTTGCAGATGTTACATTAGCTCTAGTTGCTCCGAAAAAAACAATATTATTGGCTGCTGTAGTATTAAAATTACTACCTGTAAGCGTTACAGCGTTACCAGGATTAGCAGTTAAACTACTAATAGCTGTAATAGTAGGCGGCGGTGGAGTAGATCTTATAACAGAAATTGTATATGTTTTTGTTGTAGCGTCTTGAGCCATAATTACAACTGTGATAGTATTATTACCAACATTCAATGCTATTGCTCCCGATGCTGTACCACTATTTACATTTGTACCATTTACTGCGACTGTTACATTAATATCGGCTCTTGTTGGCGTTACAGTAACGCTTGAAATAGCATTGCTTACAGTTGCTGTATAACTAATTGTATTAGCTGCAAAAGTTGGACTTAATGTGCCTGAACTTAATGTTAGGTTACTCAAATCTGCAACTGTTCTATTTCTTATAATTGATATATTATCACTACTTTGATTGGCTGTAACGATATCTGGTTTATTATCTCCATCTAAATCACCCACAGATATTGAACGTGCACCAGAATTTGCAGGAAAATCAACCTTTGTAGCAAAGCTACTTGAGCTAATGCTGCCAGAAGTTCCAGTATTACGAAGTATAGAAACATTACCAGAGCTGTTATTAGCTGCTACTAAATCTGGTTTGCCATCTCCATTAAAATCGGCTATGGCAACTGCATACGGAAAGCTGCCTGTTGCAAAATCTACTTTGGCTGCAAAACTACTGGTAGTAATACTTCCGCTTGTAGATGTATTAGAGAATACCGAAATGTTACTTGTTTGGCTATTCCCCACAACTAAATCTAGTTTATTATCTCCATCTAAATCTCCTATAGTTACTGAAAGTGGTTTACTACCTACTTCAAAATCTACTTTTGCTGAAAAACTACTGGTAGTAATACTTCCCTTTGTAGATACATTTCGCAATATAGAAACTGAACCTGTACCAGAACCAGGATTTTCGTTAGCAATTGCTATATCTGGTTTGCCATCTCCATCTAAGTCACCAACAGCCACAGATGCTGGATATAAATCTGTTGTAAAACTTACACGAGTTTCAAAACTACTAGAGGTAATGTTACCACTAGTTGCTGTATTGCGTATAACAAATACATTATTATATCCGCCTACCGTTACCAAATCTATCTTTCCGTCATCGTCAAAATCACCTACAGCCAATGATTTGATAAATGTACCTATTGAGAAATCTACCTTTGTAGCAAAACTGCTTGATGTTATACTACCAAGTGTTGCAGTGTTTCTGAAAATTGAAATGTTATTTGAGCCACTGTTAGCAACTGCTAAATCTGGTTTGCCATCACCATCAAAATCAGCTATGGCAATTGCAACAGGCACAGAACCTGTTGTAAAATCTATTTTGGTTGCAAAACTTCCTGATGAAATGCTACCACTAGAAGATATATTTCTGAAAATAGAAATAGTATTTGCATTGGCATTGGCTACAACTAAATCAGTTTTGCCATCACCATCTAAATCTGCAATAACTGAAGAATATGGCAATGAACCCACTGCTAAATCTACTTTAGATAAAAATTCACTAGTTGTTAAGCTAGTTTTTACTGGACTATGTGTGGGTGTAAAATTTGGTAAACTTAAAGTTGCCAAACCAGTAACTGTATTTAATAAACTTATAGGACCAAAAGTTGCACCAACAGGTACCATAACGGTTAAACTAGTTGAAGTTGCCGTATTTACTGTTGCTTTTGTTGCTCCAAAATAAACAATATTATTAGCTGAAGTATTGCTAAATCCAGAGCCAGAAAGAGTTACAACATCGCCAGGTTTTGCAAATGCTGGGTTTATAGTAGAAATTACTGGTGTGCCTTCCGCTCTTGTTATTGTGACAGTGTAGGTTTTTGTTGTTCCATCTTGTGCCGTTACTACCATATTGATATTGTTATTTCCAACATTTAAAAGTATTGTACCAGATGCAGCACCACTACTTACAGTTGTGCCATTTACTTGCACACTTGCATTTATATTGGCTACTGTAGGAGTTACTGTTACACTGGTAATTGCATTTAAAACATTTGAAGTGTACAATGTATTATTTGCTGCAAAAGCAGGACTTAATGTTCCTGAACTTAAAGTTAAAGCACTTAAATCTGCATTGTTAGATAAACGAGTTATAGTAACTGAATATGTTCTGGTGCTTAAATTTTGTGCTGTTACTAAAACATCAATTGTATTACTACCTACATTTAAAGCTAAAGAACCCGATGGACTTCCGCTTGTTACAGTTGTATACGAACCACTGTTTACTCTAACTTGAATGGTGCTGGTTGCATCAGTTCTTGTTGGGGTAACTGTAATAGAGCTTGTTGCATTGCTTACATTGGCTGTATAGGTATTGATGGCAGAAGCAAAATCAGGACTCAATGTTCCAGAACTTAAGGCTAGTGAATTTAAGAACGAAATATTATTGTTACTACGCAATAAAGAAAGTGTATTTGAGGCAGTATTTACCGCTACTATATCTAATTTTCTATCTCCATCTAAATCTGCTACAATGGCTGAAAGAGGAAAAGAACCTACCGAAAAATCAACTTTAGTAGCAAAACTGCTAGAAGAAAATGCACCGAATGCACCAATTATTCCCATGTTTCGTAATACTGAAAGTGTGTTTGATCCATTATTTGCAATAATCAAATCAGCTCTGCCATCTCCATCTAAATCTCCTAAAGCAACACTTCTTGGACTTGATCCAGTTGTAAAATCTACTTTAGGACCAACACTGCCTATAGAAATAGATCCAACACTAGAATTATTGCGTAATACTGAAACCGTATTTGAAGATTGATTGGCCACAACAACATCAGGTCTGCCATCTTCATTTAAATCTCCTATGGCAACTGAACGTGGGCCAGTACCAGCGGCCACATTAATTAATGTGGCAAAACTGTGCACTGTTAGAGAGCCACCAGTAATGTAGTTACGCAAAACAGAAATATTATCTGAGCCATTATTGGCAATTACTAAATCTTGGTTACCATCACCATCAATATCTCCAATGGCAACAGAGTAAGGGTTTGAGCCAGTTAAATAATCTATTTTGGCTGCAAAACTGCTACTAGTAATACTACCATTGGTTGAGGTATTACGAAGAACCGAAACATTACCACCATTACTATTGGTAACAGCTATATCAAATTTTCCATCACCATCTAAATCTCCAATGGCAACACCAAATGGGTTTGCACCTGTAGTAAAATCTACTTTAGCAGCAAAACTACCGCTGTTTATGCTTCCACTAGTTGATGTATTACGAAATACAGAAACAGAGTTTGAGCTAATATTACTAACCACAATATCCTGCTTGCCATCTTGATCTAAATCTCCAATGGCTACTGATAATGGGCTTAAACCTGTTGCAAAATCTACTTTTGCCGAAAAACTAGAACTATTTAATGTCCCTGTAGTGGATGTATTACGATATACAGATATGGTATTTGCACTTTGATTAGTAACAACTATATCGATTTTACCATCACCATCTAAATCACCTATAGCAACTGCACTTGGGCCACTACCCGTTGTAATATCGCCATTGCTAGAAAAATCGTTGCTTGTTATTGCATTTTTAGCAGGGCTATAAATGGGTATAAAACTTGCCCTGCTACGAGATGATAAACCAGTACTACTGTTTTGTATAGTAATAGGGCCATAAGTTGCCCCATCTGGAACAGTAACCACTAAACTAGTAGCTGTTGCTGCTGCTACACTTGCTCTTACTGTACCAAAATAAACTATATTATTGGCAGCTGTAGTACTAAAGTTGGTTCCAGTTATGGTTAAACCATCTCCTGGTCTTGCTGCTATTGGGGTAAATGAAGAAATGGTTTGTAATTGTGCATTGGCATGATTTACAAATGCTAGTAGGGCAAATAGAAGAACAATTGCTATTGATTTTAGATTTTGTTCAAATTGTCTCATGAAGTTTATAATATTTAAGTTTAGTTTCTTGATTACGAAAATTAGAGGTACTCTAAAAGAAAGCTTGTTTACTTTATGCAGCATTTGAGGGTTGTTTTTTAAATGAGCAAGATGTTACTTGTTTAATATTAGCCTGCTTAATCTCCTCTATTCGTTGGTCGTACAGTTTAATGACTACCACAATCAAAGCAATTGTTGTAGCAATAATTATTAGCGGTAGCCAAAAATTTTTGGGAATTTTTTTACACAATGCAATATTTTTAAACATAACACAATACTAAAACTTGCACTTAATGTTTTCCAATTTTTGCATAATACAAAAGCAACACAGACCTATAAAAAGGCAACACAAAAACAACACATTTTAAAGATTCGTTGTAAATAAAGGAGTTATACTACAATATTTTTTGTAAAGAGAAAGCTTTAACGTTAAATGGTTTCTACAAATTCTTCGAGGCTAATTTCGTTTGAGAGGTTCAATTTAGCTCTTAATCTGTACCAAGCGGTTCTTATAGCTTGGGTTGTTACACCCAAACTGCTTGCCATTTCTTTAGTGGTTAGCTTTAATTTGGCCAAGGCAAGTAATCTTGTTTCGGCAGGGGTAAGATTGGCAATTTTATTTTTCAGGTTATTTAAAAACCCTTGATGAACTTTTTCAAAAGCATTCTTAAACTCATTCCATTGTTCATCTGTAAGAATGGTTAGGTTTTGAAGTTCTACTAACGACTCATTGCTTTCAATAATTTTATTTTCCAATTCAAGTTGCTCTATTAAATGATTCTTTTCAACAATAATATTGGTTAAACCTTTTAATTGTTGTTGAGCCATTGCCAACTCATTTTCAAAAATGAGCTTTTTGGTTTCTATTTCTTTTTGAGCTACTGTATGCTTTAATCTAACTCTATTAGATAACAAAATAGCAATTACTGCTCCCAGAATAATCAATGCAATAAGGCTGTATTTAATAATGTTTTGCTGTCTAATTTCTTTGAGCATAATTTTTTCTTGTGCTACTCCTTGCTCAGATTCTATAGCAAGATCGGTTTTTATAACAGACAATTTGCCATTATGGGCTGCTAGCGTATCCTTATAAATTAGTACACTATCTGCATAAACACTAGCTCTTTCAAAATTACCTCTTGTAGTGTAGTACTTTTTGAGCATACTGTATAAATTGTACCTATCATAATTGCCACCATACAAATGGGTTGTATTGATAGCAATAGGAACATATTTTTCGTAAGCAGTGTTATTAGATTGAAGATAAATTTCGGCTAACGCCGTTGCAAAACCACATGTATTATCTAAAATTTTATACTTAATAGTAGTATCTATAGCTCTTTGTAATAAGTTTATTGCTTTTGTGTAAACACCTTTTTTTTGATAGCAGTACCCTAAATTTCCTTCATAAATGCCTTGCCAACCTAAATGAATATTTTGCTTACTTAGCTCAATAGCTAAATCAAGTCCTTGTTGGAAATAAAGTATGGCAGAATCGTACTTTTTTAATCGATAATAAGACATGCCAATAATATCTATTACACCAATTTTGTAATAATCGTATAAACCATACTGAATAGAGCTTGTACCAAATTCTATTGCCCTTTCATAATCGTTCAACCTATAAAAACAATCGGATAAGATATTTGCCGATAATGATTTCCAACTAAATTCTTCTTTAGATAATTTGGAATATATTTTATAAGACTTTAGATAGTAATAATAACTTGTACTCTTATGCTCTTGTGAATTGTAATAGTAGTTACCTAAACCCAAGTATGCCAATGCTTTTAGTGGTGGGTAATTAATATCGTCACATTCATTAACAATACTTGTAAATATAGCATTGGCCTCAGCTGGAGGTATTTTTTTTTGTTTTCTCTCTTCACCAAATCGTACAATTTTTGAAAAAATGATTGCTTTCTCGTCGTTGTTTTGTTGAGCAGTTTGCTCAAAAAGACTTATCTGCTCTATTATTGCAGTATTACCGAGACCAACAATTTTAGCTTCAATGAGAGAATCGAGAACCTTCAATCTTCTTGGATAAGGAATTTTATAAGCATCTTCATACTGGGCAAATATGTTTGTAAAAAAGAAAATACCTATCAATAAATAAAAAGCCCTTAGCATATAGAAAACAAATTTGGGGGTGGTAAATATAAATCAATAAAAGATTTACCGTTTTTAATGTAATTCAACTGCATTTACAAACAACGTAGTGATTTGTTTTATTTAGTGGCACATAAACTACCTATACTTTGTATAAAGCTTGTTCTCAAAAAAAACCTCAACACAAAATGCATTGAGGTTTTTATAGAACTAGTCAAAGTTCAAATTATTCTACCCAATCGGCAATAAAAATATTGGTATCTCTTGTTCCTCCATTATTTCTATTACTGCAAAAAATAATTTTTTTACCATTAGGACTAAACATAGGAAATGCATCAAAACCTTTATCTCTGCTTACTTTGGTTAAGTTACTGCCGTCTTCATTAATAGTATATAGATTAAACGGAAAGCCTCTTTTATATTCATGATTACTTGCAAAAATTATTCCCTTACTATCTGGCATATAAGCAGGTGCCCAATTTGCCTGACCAAATGCTGTAACTTTTTTGGGGTTTGAACCGTCGGCATTGGCAATCCAAACTTCCATATTGGTTGGTGCTACTAAGTTTTGAGCCAATAGTTCTTTGTACTCTTTAATTTCAGCTTCAGTTTGTGGTCGGCTTGCCCGCCAAATAATTTTTTTGCCATCTGGGCTAAACCAAGCTCCACCATCGTAACCTAAAGCAGTGGTTATTCTTTTTACTTTTTCCGTTTTTAAATCCATTAAGTATAAGTCTAAATCGCCATCTCTAGTACTTGTAAAAAGCATGGTTTTGCCATCTGGAGAAATGGTTGCTTCTGCATCGTAACCAGGTTCTTTAGTTAATTGCTTTACAATTTTGCCGTTTAAATCGGCTTGAAAAATATCGAAGCTGCTGTAAATAGGCCAAATATATTTGTTGCCATATTTTTTTCTATCAGGTACTGGCGGACAAGCTTCATTTTCTAAATGTGTAGATGCATATACCACATGTTTGCCATCTTTTAAAAACGCCCCACAGGTGGTTCTCCCTTTTCCAGTACTTACTAATTTATAGGTGAATTGTTCTCCTTTTTTAGGCACTTTTCCAATATACATTTGATCACATTCGATACCTTCTTTAGGATTGGTTTTTTGAAAAATAATATACTTTCCATCAAAACTAAAATAGGCTTCGGCATTATCGCCTCCAAAAGTTAGTTGTTGAATGTTTTTAAAATGTTTTTCGCCAGCATATTGTGTAGAATCGGCAACATTTGGTTGTTGTGCATTCACTTGTAATGCAAAAACAACTGCTATTAAACAGAATAATTTTTTCATGGCTGCAAAGTAAAAGTGAAATTTCAACTGCAACATCAATTATGTGTCACAAATTGGTAAACTTGCCTACTGCACTACTATTTTTGCAGCATGAGGAGCATTATTGTAACAACTTTTCTTTTGGTAATTGTATTATTCAGTTGTACCGATTCAACTCAAAAGAAAGATACTAATCAGTATCCACAGTATATCAATGAATTAATTTCATTAACCAAAAAATATCCAGATAGCCTATCCTTAAAAATTTCATTGGTTAATGCATTGGATAGTTTAGGTTTTTATAAAGAAGCTATTCAACAAGTTGATTCATTAATTACATCCGATAGTTTAAACTTTGGATTTTGGAATGCAAAAGCTCATTTACAAGAAAATGCAAAAGATACTTTTGCTGCAATCATTTCTTACAAAAGAGCACTGAGAATTTATGCAGCACCCGATGTAATGCTAACATTAGCCAACCTATATGCCGAAACAAAAAATGATACTGCTTTACTAATGTGCAAAGAAGTAAATAATTTAAGTGCCGACAGAAAATATACAGCCGATTGTAAATTTATTGAGGGAATTTATTTTGCAAGAACAGGCAATGCCCAAAAAGCTATTGAACTTTTTGATGAGTGTATTAATAACCGATACACGTATATTGTTGCATACCTAGAAAAAGGTTTTATTTATTATGACAGTAAACAATATAAAGAAGCATTAGATGTTTTTACCTTAGCTGCAACCGTAAGTAATGCTTATGCCGATGCTTATTATTGGCAAGCTAAATGCCATGAAGCAATGAATAATAAAAAAGACGCTTTGGTGAATTATGAAAAGGCTTTGGCATTAGATAAAAATTTAGTGGAAGCAAAAGAAGGAATGGAGAGAGTAAAAAACTAAAAATTGAAAAACTAAAAGAATAAAAACTAGAAACTAAAAAAGGAAAAACTAAAAGGATAAAAACTGAAAAACTAAAAATTCGAAAACTAAAGAACTAAAAACCTACAACTTATTACTTACAATTCATAACTCAACAATATGCCCATTATTGCCCCTTCTTTATTAAGTGCAAATTTTATTAACCTTGAAGCCGATTGTAAAATGCTGAATGAAAGCCAAGCCGATTGGTTTCACTTAGATGTAATGGATGGAAGATTTGTACCCAACATTACTTTTGGCCCAATGATTATTGAATTTATTAGAAAAGCAACTACCAAAGTTTGCGATGTACATTTAATGATTGAAGAACCTGAAAAATATGCTGAACAATTTAAAAACGCTGGTGCCGATATTTTAACAGTACATATTGAAGCTTGCACTCATTTACATAGAAATATTCAGCAAATAAAAAGCTTGGGAATGAAGGCAGGTATTGCATTAAACCCTCATACACCCATTAATAGTTTAGTAGATATTATTCAAGATGTAGATCTAATTTGTTTAATGAGTGTAAATCCGGGTTTTGGCGGACAAAAATTTATTCCACAAACATTAGAAAAAATTACCCAATTAAGAAGTCTATGTAATAGCAAAGGATTACAAACCCATATTGAAATTGATGGTGGCGTTACTTTAGATAATGCTGCTTCAATTATACGAGCTGGAGCCGATGTTTTGGTAGCTGGAAATACTGTTTTTAAATCAGTAAATCCCGTTGAAACTATTGCAGCATTGAAAAGTTTATAGTTCAATTTCTTGACCATAAATACATAAAAAAAAGTCCTACAATGTTGCAGGACTTTTTTTATGACGAAGTTTTATCAATTAATGTTTTACAAATTGTAAAGATGTTCTTGTTCCTTCATTTTCAAAAACAATTAAATAATTGCCTCTTACTAACTTGCTTACATCTATAGTACTTTGTGTAGCACCAATTTGAATATTTTGGCTAACTACATTTTTACCCTCTATGCTTACCACCTTAATAGTTGCTTTTGTACCTGCAAGTTCATGTGTTAAAGTAGCTGTATTTTTTACTGGGTTTGGATAAACGTCTAATTTGGTAGTTGGTTTACTATTTACAGCAACAACACTACTGTATTTAAAGCTACCATCTTTATCGCTCATTTTTAAACGATAATAGTAAACTCCTGCTTCTACAACATCATTAAAACTATAGGTAGAAGTAGCAGCATTTTTTGCAGCAACAAATCCTATTTGTTTAAAATTTCTAGCATCATTACTTTTTTCAATGGCAAACCCATCTACATTTACTTCATTGGCAGTATTCCAAACTAAAGAAACTTCTTTGTTGATTAGTGAACCATTGAATGATTTCAATGATAGAGGAACAGCTGCTTGCACTGTAACTGTATAAGTTGGCAAAGCACTTAAAGTATTACTTTGATAATACTTTGTTGAATCCATGAATTTAGTTAACAATTCCAACTTAGTTCCACTAACACTGACTGCTGTTGCTGTAGCTGTACCATCTGCAAAATATGCATTGTCAGTTTCTGCATTTGTATTTTTCATAGCTGTATGAAACGAAGCTAATGCAGTTGGAAGATTAGATTCTTGAGACGTAGCAGGAGCTATGGTTATAAAATTTTCTAATGAAAAAGCATAAAGAAACCTAGAAGAAGAGCCAACTGTAGGTCTAGTTGCCCAAGTACCTTCAAATGCAATTATTTGATCGCCATCTGTAGAGAAAGCCATAGTAGTAACACCTGTTGCTGTGCCTAAACTTGGTGCAGGAGTTGCCCAACTATTTGAAGATGATGAATTCATTACAATTACAGTACCCGCTGGCACAATGGCTGTATGTTCCCATTGAATATATCCTTCATTGGTCCTAAATGTATCAGCTGTTGAGTTCCATGCACAATCAGTAAAAGTAATTGTTGTGTTAGCAGGAATGTCTTTAAGAGCCACAAAAACGAAATTTTCACCTAAAACAGGTGACGCGTTATTATCTGCATTCATTGCAATAATTGCAATATCGCCGGCTGTAATTTGTGCTTTAATAGAGTGAAAACAAAAAAGGGAAAGAATTAATAGTGTAATAAATTTCTTCATAATTATTTTTTTTAATTATACAAAGTAAACAAAAAACAACTTACCCCCTATCAAATTCATAATTTTTTAATACACAGCAGCTTTTCAGTTGGGTATTATTATCTTCATGCCCTATAAATTGCTAAGAATGATGCGTTTTTTGTATATATTTTTTTCTTTTCTATTTATTCAATCTGCAATAGCTCAAAAAACAGCTACACTAAATGGTAAAGTGGTAGATGAAAATAATAAACCATTGGTAGGTGTGTCTATTGAAATTCTAGGTAAACAAAAAGGGGGCATCACCAACGATTCTGGCTTCTTCAAAATTTCTTTAACGCCAAATAGAGTTTCAGGTATTCTGTTTAGCTATGTTGGTTATTTTTCAACACAAAAAAATATTACATTGAGTTTAGGCGAAACTGAGTTTATAACAGTTACCCTAAAAAGAAATCCAGAACAATTAAAAGAAGTAGTAGTAAAAGACAGAAGAGGTAGAAGAGAGATTGGTAGAATTGCTATTGACCCCTCTAAAGCCAATGTAAACCCTTCTCCAGTTTCTGGTATTGAACAACTCATTAAAATATTCGTTGGCAGCAATAACGAGTTAACTTCTCAATACTCTGTTCGTGGTGGCAGTTACGATGAAAACTTAATGTACGTAAACGATTTTGAAGTATTTAGACCCTACCTCGTTAGAAATGGGCAACAAGAAGGATTAAGCTTTATTAACCCTGAATTGACTGGTGGAATTAAATTTTACAATGGAGGTTTTCAAGCAAAATATGGCGATAAAATGAGTAGTGTTTTAGACATTACTTACAAGAAACCTAAAAAATTTGGTGGCAGTGCCTATATTGGTTTGCTAGAACAAGGCTTTCATTTAGAAGGTACAGGAGCAAAAGATAAAATTAATTTTTTAGTAGGTGTAAGAAATAGAAGTAATAGAAATTTATTGAGTAGCCAAGCTACTAAAGGCAATTATATCCCATCGTCTAACGATATTCAAACACTGATTACATATACACCCAATAACAAATGGCAATATGAAATTTTTGCCAATGCATCGGCAACAAAATTTACTTTATTTCCTGAAGAAAGTAAATTATCTAGCTCAGTATTCTCTCCATTTTTTACTGCCAATTTTGGATTAGACATATTTTTTGAAGGACAAGAAAAAGATAATTATTCTACTAATTTTTTAGGCTTATCGGCCACACATCAACCCAAGAAAAATTTGCATTTAAAATGGATGCTCAGTCGTTTCAATAATAACGAACAAGAAAATATTGATATTACTGGAGCCTATTTATTTGGCGATAGAGATTTTGACAGAAACAGTGCAAGTTTTGGCTTAATTAATAATCCATTGGGTGCTGGTGTGTTTCAAAATTTTGCCAGAAATACTTTAGATATTACTGTTTGGGATGCTAGCCACAAAGGAAGTTTAGACAATGACAAACACTTTATTCAGTGGGGCAACACTATTCAACAACAAGTAGTGAATGATAAATTGAACGAATGGGAATACAATGACAGTGCTGGTTATTCTTTACCCTACACTGGCAACACTTTACAACTGAATAAAGTTTTAAAAGGAACAGCCAATTTTAATGTTACTCGTATTAGTGGATATATTCAAGACAATATTCAGTTTAAAGATTCTAGCGATTTTACTTTACAATTAGGATTGCGTTATAACTACAATACTTTAAACAAAGAATTCTTATTATCTCCTAGAGCAAGCTTTTCGTATGTGCCTAAAAATTGGGATAAAGACGTGATCATAAAAGGTGCAGTTGGTATGTACAATCAACCTCCATTTTATAGAGAACTTAGAAGATATGATGGTACATTGAATAAAGATTTAAAATCTCAAAAAAGCTTTCAAGCAAGTGTTGGGCTAGATTACAATTTTAAAATGTTGGAACGTCCTGCTCGTATTACTACAGAATTGTATTATAAAAACATGTGGGATGTTGTACCTTACGATATTGACAATGTTCGTGTACGTTATTTTGGAGAAAATAATGCTAAAGCTTATGCTGTAGGAATTGAAACAAGATTGTATGGAGAATTTGTAAAAGATGCTGAAAGTTGGATAAGTTTTGGCATTATGAATACCAAAGAAAATATTGCCAACGATAGCTACCAACAATATACTTTAGATGCCAACAACAGACCTACAGATAGCACTACAGTTGATGTTGGATGGCTTAGACGACCAACAGATAGAATGTTTACATTCGGTATGTTTTTTCAAGATTATTTAAGCACCAATAAAAATATTAAATTGTACATGAATGCATTGTATGGCAGCAATTTACCTTACAATATTCCAGGTAGTGTACGTTACAGAAATGCATTGGTTATTGAACCTTATATACGTGTAGATTTAGGCTTAAGTGCATTACTATTAGATGCTGAAAAGCAAAATAGAAGAAGTCATTCACCCTTTAGAAATTTTGAAAGTATTTGGGCTAGTTTAGAAATTTTCAATTTAATAGATAGAGCAAATACCATTAGCTATTTATTGGTAAAAGATTTTCAGAATAATACTTTTGCCATGCCGAATAGATTAACGCCAAGATTGGTGAATTTGAAACTAATTGTAAAATGGTAAGGTTTAATTTATTTAAATACGTTGTTGCTACATAAAATCCACCAATCAAAATTATTGGCGTCATGAGCAGCCAATGCATTGTTTTTTTGATTGAGTATTGCTTTATTATAAATTCCTTTTGCAACAAAATTTTTCTTGGCTTCCATTAATTGTTCTTGTATTTGTGCATGTTGCATCCATTGTTGTTGTGGAGGTTCAAAACCTACTTTATCTTTTCGCCAAACAATTTGTTTAGGCAAAAAATTATCCATTGCTGCTCTGAGTAAATGCTTGGTAAAACCATTTTTAATTTTAAAATGAGCTGGTAAGCTAAAAACAAATTCTACCAATTCATGACTCAAAAATGGCAGCCTAACTTCTCGTGAATGAGCCATTGAATTTCTATCGGCATAACGCAACAAATCTTCTAATCCATTTTTAAATGTATTGTAGTATAAAATATCATTCAATTCATGAATAACAGGCTTTTTTATGGCTGAAGCATCAAAATAATTTTGTACAAAATCTTGCGAAAGCATTGTACTATTTACAACAGAATTTTTCAATTGCTGTTGCAATTTTTTTGCAGCTATACTAGGTAAAAAAGCAGCAGCATAATTATTGCTATTCCAATGAACTGAATGTCCATTTGCCAATGTTGCAGCTTGCTCTTTTTTTAGTTTACTAAACTTAAAACTACTAACCAATTGTTGCCAATACCAATGGTAATATTTGGTATAACCACCTAAAATTTCATCGGCACCTTGCCCGTCTAACAATACTGTTACATTGTGTTGCTTTGCCAATTCATACACTTTAAACTGGGCATAAATGCTAGCCGATTGAAAAGGCTCTTCTTGATGATACATTAACTTATCAAAATCTTGAATAAAATCTTGAGCAGTTGGTGTAACTGTATGACTTTTTAAATTGAATTGCTGATTAACAAGATGGATGTATCGAGATTCATCTTTTGCAAACCCAGGAAAAACAGCCGAAAAAGTTTGCAACTGCAATAGTTGCTCTTTCTGTTTTTGAAATAGTTGTATAGAAGCTACAATGCTTGAACTATCTAAACCTCCACTTAAACTTGTTCCAACGACAACATCACTTCTTAAACGCCTTTCAATAGATTGATCAAATTTATCAAGAAATATTTCAATTGCTTTTTCCTCACTAAAAATAAACGCTGGTTTAGTATTTTCTAGCTCCCAATAATTGTATACATAAAAATTATGCTCAGCTGTATTAAAATGCAATGCATGAGCAGCTGGCAATTTTTTTATATGGGTATAAAATGTTTCCTCAGCCTTTGTTGGGTTGCTTACAAAACCTGCTGCTAAATAATTTAAGAGCATGTTATTATTTACTTCTTTTGCTACACCCACAGCCCATAGAGCTTTCATTTCGCTAGCAAATAAAAGTTGCTTTCCATCGAAAAAATAATACAAAGGTTTTTCACCAAAGCGATCACGGGCAATAAATATTTCTTTGCTTTCCGCATCCCAAATAGCAAAAGCAAACATACCATCTAAATATTGCAAACAAGCATCGTTGTAACAATGCCATAAAGCTAGCAAAACTTCTGTATCACTTTGAGTAGTAAAAACATATCCTTTTGCTTGTAAATCATTTTTAAGTTCTAAGTAATTATAAATTTCGCCATTAAAAACAATGGTAAATCTATTATTGTAATGCATGGGTTGTGCAGCAGCATTACTTAAATCAATCACCGATAACCTTGTATGTACTAAACCAACAGTATTCATTTCATTCAACCAAAAACCTTCGCCATCTGGACCACGATGACGCAAAGCTATTGTCATTTGCTGCAACTTATTTTGTTGCACCAATGTTGTATTAGTAGAAATTATGCCTGCTATACCACACATAATAGGTTAGAGTTATTAAAGTTGTAAAAAATAAACCTCCCAACGAGGAGGTTTATTTTTATAAGCTAATAGGCAATGTTGCTTTTATATTATCCCACATGATAATAAAATTGGCTCCACTTTTATTGTCATCAAAGTAAAGTGTAAGAGCTTCAGTAATATCGGCTGTTTTCTCAATTTTCATGTCGGCTCTTAATACATCTTTTTTAGCATCATAATTAAAGCTGCCCCAACAAAAATTATCCTTATTTAAAATCAACGTCCATTTATTTTCTTGTGGAATACAAAAAATAGTGTATCGACCTTTGGATAATACTTTGCCATCAATTTTTACGTTTTTAAAAAACTCAATTTCAGTTGCTTCGTTTGCACCTAAACGCCATATTTCATTGTATTTATTAATGCCACCAAAAATTTCTCTACCATTTTTTTGTGGTCGTCCATAAATTATTCTTGCGGTTGGCACATCTTTACTTTTGCCTGTCATCTTTAATAATGGATAATCTTTAGGCCAATAACTCATATCCATTGGGCTTTTATCTAAATCGGTAGGCCTTTGTTGTGCAGTAGCATGAAAACCAATTGTAACAATAAACAATAATAAAATAAGTTGTTTCATGAGAGGAATTTTGGCAAATATACTTGCTACAATTTTTGCATCAACTCAAATTGTTGGAAAGCTATCTTTTTAACGTCACTAAAAAACACTTCATAACACTGCTGTAAAACAGAATAATGCTGTTGAAATGCATCAAATGCTATTGCTGAACTTTGTAAATAATTGGCTCTTCTTACAACACCTTCAAAACTTTTTTCTATTCCCCATAAAAATTGATAATTGTACAACCAATTTTGTTGTTGCATATAAGGCAACATTTTACCAAATATTACTGGTAAAACAGTTGTATTATTTTGTAATTGCTGATATGTAGTTTGTGCAAAATGATTCAAATCTTGGGCATTTGTAAACACACTTGCGTCAAGAGCTAAAAAATGATCGTACACCACGTCTACAAAAGCTCCAGCATATAAACCTACAGAGGGTTTAAAAAATTGTTTAGCTTCTTTTGTAGCAACATGAAAATCGGTAAACTCATCTATGAATCTATGTAACTGAATGCCTTGCTGTATTGGTAATGAATAGTCGAACTTCTTTTTACCTTTTATATAATCACTAATCATATTACCTACCAATGTAGGTTCATCATTAAAAGACAAATAAGCATGTGCTAAATAATTCAAAACTTATCGATTAATAAATTGAATAATACTGTCTGCTAACTGCTTATTGATGGGCAAACTTGCATCTTTATACGTTTTCATGCTTTCATCAGCACAATCTTCATTGGTATCTTTTAATGCATGCGTCATTTTAGGTATTATCAACAGCTTTGCTTTATCATTTGCAGCATACAATAGTTGAGCCTCTTTTTCTTTCACTTGTACATCGCATGTACCATTGATAATTAAGATAGCACATTCAAGCTTTTTGATTTCTTCTGTTGGTTTATATTTTAACCAAGAAATCATGTAAGGTTGTACCGATGGTCTAAATAATGAGAATAAATATTGAGGAACATCATCTACCTCATTGCCTTGTTTCAGTTGGCTAAAAATATCTTTTATTTGTTCTTGAACGTTTTCTGGTTGTGCAGCTACTTGCTCCATTACTACTTCATCTATACTTCTACCTGCTCCACTAATTGAAATATAGCCTGTTGCTTTGGTTTGTTTAGCTGCAATCATTGCCATCAACGAACCCTCACTATGCCCAATAAAGTAAATTTTATTATACCCTAAACTATCTTTTGCATAGTTGTAAATAGTAACAGCATCGGTAATAAAATCTTCAAATTTTTGTTTGCTCTCACTTGCATCGTACAATTTACTATTACCTATACCTCTTTTATCATATCGTAGTGTAGCAATATTCTCTTTTTGTAAAGCAAGTGCTAATAATTGATAAGAGTTTGCAGTTACACCCAATTTACTGTTGCCATTTTTATCGGTAGGACCACTACCTGCAATAATAATAGCCAAGCTATTTTTTTCAGTAGTAGGTATTAAAGCAGCATCTATTGTTCCAGCATTTATATAAATAGTTAAAGCCTTTTGTTCTTGTGCATAATTGAATGTTACTACTAATAATACACTCATTAAAAAAAGAAACCTCTTTTGCATACAATTATTTTTATTTTCTTGAATATAAAAGTAAGGCTAAACTATAAAAAAGAGTTTGTGAATACCACATTTAAAATTTAACCTTTAGGTAACGGCTTTTAAGATTTTATTATGATTTAGCTGCAAAAGCTTACTACTATTGGGTTATAGCCCATATTTAACTTCTATTAACTTTTAGTATAACACCGCTCATCAAGTTATACAACCTTTTACCTTAACCACATCATTATGTGCTTTCATAGGGTGTAACAAAAAATACTTTTACATCGTCAAACAACACAAATGACACACAACAAAACAAACAACAACTATTTAAACTTAAAATTTACAAAAATGAAAAAGATGATTATTGCAGCTTTAATTGCTGTAACCTTAACCACCAGTTCTTTTGCTGCCGATGCAAGCAAAGTAAGCACTGTAGTAATGAATACATTTATTAGCACGTATGGCGATGTTGAAAATGTAAAATGGACAATTGGCAGTAGCTTTTATAAAGCCACTTTCATTATTGAAGGACAAAAACAAGAGGCCTTCTACAACTTTGATGGTAAAGAAATAGCAACTAGTAAACCATTTGCATTTGACAAATTACCCAAAAATGCATTGAGAAAAATTACAGCTAAATACCCTTTCCCTCCATACAGATTAAAAGAATGTATTGAATTTATAGATGCCGATAACGAGAAAAATTATTTTATTTCTTTAGAATTAGACAGCAAAGAAAAATTAATCTTAAAAGTTACTCCATTAGGTAGTATCAGTATTTTTCAATCTACTAAATTGAAATAATCAACAATAGTTTTTAGTTTTCTTTTACAACCAATCATGAAAAAAAGTCTTGTGTTAAACGAGACTTTTTTGTTGTATAAAATTTTGTATAGTAGAAAATTCAGCATAAGGCTGCAAATCTTTAATGAGTTGATATAATCTATCTTGTAATGCAGTACCACAATGTTTTTTTACATAATTGGGCAAGTTATAATTATGTATTGCAGTAAACTCCCAAGGATGAAAATATAAACATACATAGCCATCATTTTTCAAAGTTTGCAGCACTAATTTTTTAAACCACCAATAAGGATAATTTTTAAATGCTAACCAAAATAAAGGCAACCGTAAATAAGGTGTAACACTTGCAGGCAAACGCAATACCTCATTTTCTTTATACCATGTTCTTGAAAGATGTAAATTATTATATCTGCCAGGCAACCATGTAGGGTTGATAGATGAATCGTACGTGTAACCTGCTTTTTTCACTTCATCCATTTCTACAAAACGCATACGTGGCATACGTAATCCTGTAACAGGTTTTCCGCAAATTTCTTCTAGGGCTAATTTGGAAGAAAGTAAATCTTCATTTGTAAAAGTGGTATGATAAAAAGTATGAGAAGCAATTTCGTGATTTACCGCCATATGTTTTATTGCCTCAGGAAAATGAATGGCAAAATTAGCTGTGGTAAACATGGTAGTTGCAATATTGAAAGCATCTACAATTGGCAGCATAACATCTAAACCTTGTTTGCCAACTTGCATTTGCTCGGCACTATCAATTGTACAATTATATTCTAACGGAATATCAAACTCTTCTACATCAAAGCTTAGTAAAATGGTTGGCTTCATTGCACATTGCTTTCTTTAATAATGTAGTGTGGACGTTCTTTGCTTTGTAAAAACAATTTACCTAAATACATACCAATAATGCCTAAAATCATAAGTTGTAACCCACCAAAAAAAGCAATGGTTACAATCATAGATGCCCAACCCGAAATGGCATGACCAAATATTAAAGCATACAATGCATAAGGCACATACAACAATGATAAAATAGAAAATGTAAACCCTAAATAAATAGCAATAGTTAATGGCTTAATACTAAACGATGTTATACCTCGTAAAGCAAATTGCATCATTTTTTTATAGGTGTATTTGCTTTTACCAAATTGTCGTTCAGCAGGTTCATATTCTATACCCACTTGTTTAAATCCAATCCATTTTATTAATCCTCTCCAAAACAAATCCATTTCTGTAAAGTTCCTGCAAATATCAACCACACGTTTATCCATTAATCTAAAATCAGCAGTACCTGCTTCTAATTCAATATCAGACAATCTATTCATGAGTTGGTAAAACATATTACTTGTTTTACGTTTCATCATGGGCATTTCTTGATGATCTTTTCTAATGGTATAAACAATATCATTGCCTTGTTCCCATAGTTGTATTAAAGAAGGAATTAATGCTGGTGGATGTTGCAAATCTCCATCTAAACTAATTACAGCATCTCCATCGCTTAAATCTAATCCTGCTTTTAATGCATTTTGATGTCCAAAATTTCTTGAAAGTGCAATAAAATTTATACTTCGATTTTGTTCAGCTATTTCTTTTAACACCTCTAAAGTACCATCGGTGCTACCATCATCTACAAATGTAATACTGTAGTTATAAGGCACTGTTTGCATAACTTCTTGCAATGCATGCATCATCAAAAGCACATTGCCTTTCTCATTGCAAACAGGAACTATAATAGATATTTTTTTAGACATGTGATAAACGTACGGTACTAAAATCTTTTTTCATTAACTGATAAGCTAATACCAACCATACTAAAAAGCAAGGTAAAGCTTTGAGAGAATATGGACGAACAAAATTCATTCTTATAAATTCAGGGAACAAATCTGTTGCCGATAAACTAGTGAATGTTAAAGCAAAAAACAGTAAAAAGTTAACCCATTTCATTTGGCTATTTTGTACAATATACCAAATAGCAACACCAAAAACTGCAATTACATAAGTTGCACTCTCGGCACTTGTACTAAAAATTACTACACCAATTAATGCCAATGCCAAATAGCTAAATTGAAAACCTAAATATTTAAATTGCTGCAATCGCAAAAAAGGTAATGCATACACAATTGCTGCTGGTACAAGTACTACCAAATTGGATAATTGTTGATAGTTAAATATTCTACGGATCATGCCCATTACAGAAATATCTTGCATAAAGTTATTGGCAATAGCATTTGAATTTTTCTCGTTTTTAATCACTAAAGTATCAAACCAATCCCAATAAGATTGTACTATATAATTTGGTGAAGAAAGTAACATAGGCAAACAGAACAACACAATTAACCACAAAATACTATACCCAATATATTTTATTTTGTGTTTAGAAAATAGCCAAAAAACAACCCCAACAATTCCATACAGTTTTACATAAAACCCAGCAACCACAAGTAATGCAGCCCAAATATCTTTTTCTTCTTTTACAAAAACATACGATAAAATAATCCAACCGGTAAGCATGGTATTAAATTGTACATTATGCGATGCAGTCATCATTTCAATTAAACCAATAGCCAATACAAGATTTTGCTTTGTAACAGTAATGGGTAATTTTCTAACTGCATAAAATAATACAATCGCATTTGCAATTGTCCATAAGAAACAGCCCACAACATCTGGCAACATTGCAAAAGGTGCAATGATTAAACTAAAAAAAGGTCCGTAATGATTGGTAAATTCATACTCTAATGGATACTCAATATAAATAGGGCTTTGTGCAAGTGTGTGTGTAAAAACACCTTTAAAAATGAGGTAATTGTTAATGGCATCTCTACCTCTTGAGATTTCTAATAGTACTGCAACAGTTGCTAATACAAACCAAATAATGGTAATAAGAGATATTTTGTATCTCTTTAAAACAAGCAATTCTTTGTTTAAATACATGGTAAGGTTGAAGAATTTTGTGTGAAAATACACGAAGAATTGTGCTTGTAGTTACATTTACGAAAAAAAATGGATAAGGCGTATTTTAAACAGTATTACCGGTTAGAAAGAGAACATTGGTGGTTTAAGGCAAGAATACAAATATTGACTGGTGTACTTCAAAAAAATCTACCTAAAAATACACCCTTAAAAATTTTAAATGTAGGTGTTGCAACAGGTGCAACATCTGAAATGTTACAACAATTTGGAACAGTTACTTCTATTGAGTACGATCAAGATTGTTGCAATTTTATGAACCAACAAAGCAATCTGCAAATTCAGCAAGGTTCTATTACTGCATTAAGTTTTGCTAACCATTCATTTGATTTGGTTTGCTCTTTTGATGTAATTGAACATGTGGAAGATGATGCAACTGCCGCAAAAGAACTAGAACGTGTTTGTGCACCCAATGGATTTATTTTTGTTACAACGCCTGCCTATCAATTTTTATGGAGTGAGCATGATGTGGTGAATCATCATTTTAGACGATACACTCGTACTAACTTTAGTAAACTGTTTAATACAGAACTACTTACACCAATAAAAAAAACATATTTTAATTTCTTTTTATTCCCCCCCATTGCACTTTTTAGAGTTTTGTTATGGCCGTTTCAAAAAAATAAAACAACTACTCAACAATTGCAACAAACCGATGCAACCCGATTTTCTCCAGGCATTTTAAATAACCTTTTATACCAAGTTTTCTTGTTTGAAAAAGTGTTACTCAATACCATTTCTTTACCATTTGGTGTTTCTATAATGTTATTATTTAAAAAGAAAAAATAAGGACGCTTAAGTAAGCATTTAAAAAATTACTTTTGCCCTCTTTTAAAAAATCTCAAAAAAGTTATTGTATGAATAAAGGTCCGGTTTCTAAGTTTGTTGAACATCACTATCGCCATTTTAATGCAGCTGCTTTAGTAGATGCTGCAAAAGGTTACGAAACCCATTTATTAGAAGGTGGTAAAATGATGGTAACCTTAGCAGGTGCAATGAGTACAGCAGAATTAGGTATTTCTTTTGCCGAAATGATTCGTCAAGGAAAAGTAGATATTATTAGTTGTACTGGTGCTAATTTAGAAGAAGATGTAATGAACTTGGTTGCTCATAGTCATTATAAAAGAGTGCCTAATTATAGAGACTTAACACCTCAAGATGAGTGGGATTTATTAGAAAATCACTACAATCGTGTTACTGATACTTGTATACCAGAAGAAGAGGCTTTTCGTCGTTTACAAAAACATTTAGTAAAACAATGGAAAGATGCAGAAGCTGCTGGCGAAAGATATTTTCCTCATGAATTTTTATACAAAACTGTGTTAAGTGGAGAGCTTGAACAGTATTACGAAATTGATAAAAAAGATAGCTGGATTGTAGCTGCTGCCGAAAAAAATATTCCCATTGTTGTGCCAGGTTGGGAAGATAGTACTACTGGTAACATTTTTGCTAGCTATGTAATTAAAGGAGAATTGAAAGCAAGCACTGTAAAAAGTGGCATTGAATATATGGTTTGGCTTACAGAATGGTACAGAGCCAACAGTGCAGGAAAAGGCGTTGGCTTTTTTCAAATTGGTGGTGGTATTGCAGGCGACTTCCCTATTTGTGTGGTGCCCATGATGTACCAAGATTTAGAATGGCACGATGTACCATTTTGGAGTTACTTCTGCCAAATATCTGATTCAACAACATCTTATGGTTCTTATAGTGGTGCAGTACCCAACGAAAAAATTACTTGGGGTAAATTAGACATCAATACACCAAAGTTTATTGTAGAAAGTGATGCTACCATTGTTGCTCCATTAATTTTTGCTTGGATATTGGGCTGGTAATTACATCATCATAAATAAAACAAATGAAAAAATTATTTTTAACGTTAATCGTAGGTTTAGTGGTAGTTGGTGCACAAGCCCAAACAAAAGTTACCAAAGAAACTATTGTGGGTAAATGGAATGCTGTAATTATGAAAGTAGAGGGCATGATTTATTATGATATTGAAAAAGACTCTTTAGTACTTTCACCTACTATATTAGAACAGTTAACTGCTGCAGGTGCCGATAGTGCAAGTGCAACAGAAATGATGAAAGGACAGTTTGGTGCTTTTAAAGCATTGGCATTTGAGTTTAAAGCCGATGGCAACTATAGCATTGGAAGCAATAGCTCTGATGAAAAGGTTGAAATGGGCAGTTATAATGTAGATGAAGCAACTTCTACCCTAACTATGGAAAATAAAGAAAAAGGCGAAACACAAAAATCACCCATATCATTTAAAGATGGTAACCTTATTTTAAACATGGGCGAAGGTGAAAAAAAAGCTATTCTAGAATTTAAAAAATCGAAGTAATACAATTCATTTACTTATATAATTCCTGCCTTGTGCAGGATTTTTTTATGCTATACACTTACCACAATATTTTTTTTACATATCAATTATGGAGTAATTAATTATGCACGAACTAACTTATTAAAATTTTTATTTAAATAATAAAAAAGTTAAATCAGATTATTAAGTGTAGATTGAAACAATTGCACAAAAGCAATTATTAAATACCAGAGTTAGTTTATGAAATTGTACATTAAATATATGGCTTGCGAAAGTTGTAAAGTAGTTGTAAGAGAAGCACTTAAAGAGTTAGAGTTTACTCCTTTAAGAGTAGAGTTAGGTGAAATTGAAATCAAAGAAACCTTAAGCGATGAAGATAAAACAGCCCTCAACAAAAAAATTAAAAAAGCAGGATTAGAAATTTTAGAAAACAAAACAGGCTTATTATTAGAAAAAATAAAGCAAGTAATGGTTGATTATGTATATCATTCAGATGAAAAATCTTTATACAGCTTTTCAGATTTAATAAGCAAAGAATTGAATTATAGTTATGGCTATTTAGCCAACTTTTTCTCAGAGGTAGAAGCAACCACTATTGAGAAATATATTATTGCTATGAAAATTGAACGAGTGAAAGAATTAATTATGTTAGAAGATTCTTCTATTAAAGAGATCTCATATTTATTGCATTATAGCAGCCCAGCACACTTATCTAATCAATTTAAAAAAATTACCGGATTAACGCCTTCGCATTTTAAAACATTGAAAGAAAAAAGAAGATTAACCATACAAGAAATTTAATATTAAAATGCGTAATTCATTCTAATAACTGAATTACACATTTTCAAATAATGCATACAAACTTACCCTGCCCAACCTTCTCTATCTAAACTTCTATATTGTATAGCTTCTGCAACATGTTCAGCTTTAATTTTTTCGCTAGCAGCTAAATCGGCAATGGTTCTGGCAACTTTTAAAATTCTGTCATAAGCTCTTGCACTTAAATTCAATCGCTCCATGGCTTTTTTCAACAAGGTTTCACTCACCTGATCTAACACACAAATTTCTCTTAATTGCTTACTGCTTATTTGAGCATTGGCATACAATCCTGGTTGATCTTTATAACGTTCAGATTGTATTTCTCTAGCTTTAATTACCCTCTCTCTAATTTGTTCAGATGTTTCTCCTTTGCTATTGTTATTGCTTAACTCACTAAAAGCAACTGGAGTAACTTCTACATGCAAATCAATTCTGTCTAATAACGGCCCACTTATTTTATTCAAATATTTTTGAACTGTTCCCGGTAGGCAAGTACATTCTTTATCGGGATGATTGAAAAACCCACATGGGCAGGGATTCATACTTGCTATCAACATAAAATTGGCAGGAAAATCTAACGCCACTTTTGCTCTACTGATGGTTACTTTTCTTTCTTCCATTGGCTGACGCATTACTTCTAACACCGTTCTTTTAAATTCGGGTAATTCGTCTAAAAATAGCACACCATTGTGGGCTAAAGAAATTTCTCCTGGCTGTGGAGTACCACCTCCACCAACCAAAGCAACATCGCTAATGGTATGATGTGGACTTCTAAACGGACGTTTAGAAACCAAGCTACTATTCTCTGGCAACTTTCCTGCTACACTATGAATTTTGGTGGTTTCTAAAGCTTCATGCAAACCCAGTGGAGGTAAAATAGTGGGCAATCGTTTGGCCAACATGGTTTTACCTGCACCTGGCGGACCAATTAAAATGGCATTATGTCCACCAGCAGCTGCAATTTCTAATGCTCGTTTAATGTTTTCTTGTCCTTTTACATCACTAAAGTCAAAATCAAATTCGTATTGATTGGCAAAAAATTCTTCTCTTGTATTTACAATAACTGGCTGAAGACTTTTTTCGTTTCTAAAAAACTCCACCACATCTTTAATATGTTCTACCCCAAAAACTTCTAAATTATTAACCATGCCAGCCTCTCTAGCATTGGCTTTGGGTACAATCAAGCCTTTAAACCCTTCTTTTCTGGCTTGTATAGCAATGGGCAATGCCCCTTTAATGGGTTGCACAGTTCCGTCAAGACTTAGTTCGCCCATCATTACATAATCTTTCAATCGTTCGGGTTCAACAATTTGTTCACTAGCACCCAATACCCCAATTGCAATAGGCAAATCAAAAGCACTACCAGTTTTTTTAATATCGGCAGGTGCTAAGTTGATGACAATTTTAGTTCTCGGAAAACTTAAATGATTGGTTTTAATGGCACTTTCAATTCGCTGAAAACTTTCTTTTACTGCATTATCGGGCAAGCCAACAATGTAATATTTTAAATCGCCATTACTCACATTTACTTCAATAGTTATTGAAATAGCTTCTACTCCGTAAACAGCACTACCAAAGGTTTTTACCAGCATTGTTGAGAATTATTTATTATTTCAAAAGTTGAACGATAAAAATAAAGTTATTTGAGTTATGAATCGTTGATAAGACTTATCAAAATAAACGAATAAATATGTAGCAACCTTTACATTTGCAATCATGATAATTTTAGATGGAAAAATTGCAGCAGCAACCGTAAAAACATCCATAAAAGCAGAAGTGGATGTATTGTTACAACAAGGTAAAAGAGCCCCTCATTTGGCCGCTATTTTAGTGGGCAACGATGGAGCTAGCGAAACCTATGTAGCTAGTAAAGCCAAGAATTGTGCTGAGGTTGGTTTTAACTCTACCTTAATAAGATTAGAAGATAGCGTTACCGAACAAGCATTGCTAAATAAAATTATTGAACTGAATAATGACGATGCTATTGATGGTATTTTAGTGCAACTTCCATTACCTAAACATATTAGCGAAGCCAAAGTAATTGAAACCATTAGTGCAAGTAAAGATGTAGATGGATTTCATCCTATAAGTGCAGGCAAATTGGTGCAAGGATTGCCTACTTTTATTCCTGCTACACCTTATGGAATCATGTTAATGCTAGAGCATTTTAATATTGATACCAAAGGTAAACATGCAGTGGTAATTGGCAGAAGCAATATTGTAGGCCGACCAATGAGTATTTTATTAAGTAGCAATTTACCAAAAGGCAATTGTACGGTTACTATTTGTCATAGCCACACTCCTAACCTAAACGAAATGTGTTTACAAGCCGATATTATTGTAGCAGCCTTAGGTAAACCAGAATTTGTAAAAGCCAATATGGTGAAAGATGGTTCTGTTGTAATTGATGTTGGTATAACAAGAGTGGTTGATACAACTGCAAAAAACGGATTTAGAATTAAAGGCGATGTTGCTTTTGATGAAGTTGCAACCAAAGCAAGTGCTATTACGCCTGTACCTGGTGGTGTTGGTTTAATGACTATTGCAGGATTATTGAAAAATACTTTGCAAGCGTATAAGCAGAATCGTGAATCGTGAGTGGGGAATCGCTAGTTGGGGAAGAACGTGAATCGTAAGTGGCTAGCGGAGAGTGAGAAAAGAAATTATTTTAATTGAAAACATACATTTGAAAAATAACACACTTGAAATAAGCAATCAGCAATTATTACTACCTGTAATGGAAAGTTTTTATACTTTACAGGGAGAAGGTTTTTATGCTGGAAATGCAGCCTACTTTATAAGATTGGGAGGTTGTGATGTTGGTTGTGTTTGGTGCGATGTAAAAGATAGCTGGAATGCCGATGCTCATCCAAAATTTTCAATTAACCAAATTGTAGAAAAAGCAATTGAGGAAACCGGCATCAACAACTTTGAACATTCAACTTTAAACCATAAACCTCTAATTGTTATTACAGGTGGCGAACCTTTGTTACATAATTTAAACCAACTAACTACAACTTTACAACAAGCAGGCTTTGCTACCAATATTGAAACAAGTGGTTCATCTCCTTTAAGTGGTAGTTGGAACTGGATTTGTTTATCGCCCAAAAAATTTAAAGCTCCATTGCCCGAAGTGGTAGCTGTTGCCAATGAATTAAAAGTGGTGGTATTCAATAAACACGATTTTGAGTGGGCCGAAACCTATGCTGCTCAAGTGAATCCTTCTTGCAAATTATATTTACAAGCCGAGTGGGATAAAAAAGAAATCGTAACTCCGCTTATTATCGATTATATAAAAGCCAATCCTCAATGGTCGTTAAGTGTACAAATTCACAAATACATTAACGTACCTTAATTGGCTTTTAACAAAGTCAACAGTTTCTTTTTCCGAACTTGCCTCCTAATGAAAAAAAATCTACTGATCATATTATTCTCCTGCTCATTTTTTTTGGTGAAGGCACAAACTTATCAGCCAGAAAAAATTAATAAAAAAGCCATTAAATATTATGATCAGGCAGTAGAATATTTAAGAGATAATTCTTTGCCAGAATCTATTCCATTTTTACAAAAAGCCATTGCAGCCGATAGTAATTATGTTGATGCAATTTTATCTTTAGCAGGTGTGTATGGTCAGCTTAAAAAACATGAATTATCTGTTTACAATTATGAATGGGCAAAGAGAAAAGACACCATTTACTTCAAACAGTATCATTTACCTTATTCTATCAATTTAGCAGGATTAGGAAAGTTTAAAGAAGCTTTATTAGCCATTGATTATTTTTTAGCCATTCCAAAAATTAGTCCTAAAAGCATTAAAGCAGGCAATTTCAGAAAGCGTTGTTATGAGTTTGCATTACAGTACGAAAATACTCATCCTATAAGCAATTATGTTTTTGCTCCAGTGAATTTAGGCGATCATGTGAATAGTGAAAAAAGTGAATATTATCCAAGTGTAACTATAGACGATAGCTTGTTGGTGTTTACACGTAGAGGCGAAGGTTATAGAGAAGATTTTATGCAAAGCAAAATTGTAAACAACGAATATCAAAAAGCAACAGTTATTAATGGCGATATTAATATTGAACCATCTAAAGGAGCCATAACAGTTTCGGCCGATGGCGAATGGATGATTTTTGCTGGCAATTTTGGCAAACGAAAAGGCTTTGGCGATTTTGATTTATACATTTCACTCTATACACCAGATGGTTGGAGTGAACCAGAAAATTTAGGCTCAAATATTAATACCGAATTTTGGGAAAGCAGTCCAAGCTTAAGCCCAGATAAACGTGTATTGTATTTTAGCAGTAACCGTTATAATGGTTATGGTGGCAGAGATTTATATTACAGTGTTCGTATGAGCAATGGAAAATTTGGTCCTGCCATGAATATGGGTGATGGCATTAACACCACTAGTGATGAATTGGCACCTTATATTCATGCCGATAATCAAACTTTATTTTTTACCAGTGATGGACATCCAGGTTATGGTGGAACTGATTTGTATGTTATGCGTAAGCAAGATGACGGCACTTGGGGGAAACCTGAAAATTTAGGCTATCCTATAAATACAGTTGATGATGAAGGAAGTTTTGCAGTAAGTGCCGATGGCTTAACAGCTTATTATGCAAGTAATAGAGCCGATAGTAGAGGAGATTTAGATTTGTATAAATTTAAGTTGAGAGCCGACATCCGTCCTGCTAAAACATTATATGTAAAAGGAAAAGTGTACGATAAAATAACCAACAAAGGCTTGCCTTGTACAGTTGAATTAATTGATAATAGTACTGGTAATGCGTTAATGAAAATTCAAACAGACGAATTGGGCGAATACTTTATTACTCTACCCAAAGGAAAAGATTACACATTTATAGTAAACAGAAAAGGTTATTTATTTTATACCGAATTGTATGAACTAAAAAACAAAGAAGCCGATAGTACGTATAAAAAAGATATTCCATTACAACCGGTAGCTTTAAATACCAATTTTGTATTCAACAATATTCAGTTTGAAGCCAACTCTTTTAAACTATTACCTATTAGCTTAATTGAACTAGATAAATTGTTACAAATATTGGTAGAGAATCCTAGCTTAAAAGTAGAAATTAGTGGACATACAGATAACTTAGGCAATGCAACAGAAAACATCAAACTCAGCACCAATAGAGCAAAAGCAGTGGTAGATTATTTGGTAAATAAAGGCATTGCAGCCAATAGGCTTACATATAAAGGTTTAGGATCTGCCAAACCCATTGCAGATAATAGTACAGAAAAAGGAAGAGCCAAAAACCGACGAACAGAATTTACTGTTGTTGGTTTATAAATAATAACATCTTTATTTATCTTCATGCTAAGATGAATAAAGATTTACTGCATCAAATTGCCCTTTCATTAATTCCAGGTATTGGCCCTGTACAAGCCAAACAATTGCTAGATCATTTTGGCGATGCTGAAACTATTTTTAAAGCTAAAAAAAAAGATTTAAGTGCAGTAGTTGGTATTGGAGAAATTAAAGCCAAACAAATTAAAGATTTCAATCAGTTTCAAGAAGCCGAAGCCGAAATAAAGTTTGCCGAAAAACATCATATACAATGTTTGTTTTTAACCCATGAAGACTATCCTAAAAAATTATTGCATTGTTACGATGCCCCAACCATATTGTATTACAGAGGTAATGCCAACCTGAACAATAGCAAAATAATCAGCATTATTGGCACAAGAAACAATACCGATTATGGTAAACAAGTAACAGAAGATTTAATAACCGAATTAATACCATATAATGTACTTATTGTAAGTGGATTGGCGTATGGCATAGATGCCATTGCACATAAAGCTGCTGTAAAAAACAATGTACCAACTGTGGGTGTATTGGCACATGGATTAGATTCTATTTATCCGGCACAGCACAAAAATTTGGCAAAAGACATGTTACTAAATGGTGGTTTATTAACGGAGTTTAGAAAAAATATAAAAGCCGATAGATATAATTTTCCTCAACGAAACAGAATTGTTGCAGGCATGGCCGATGCAACTATAGTAATAGAAACTGCCAGTAAAGGAGGCAGTATGATTACGGCAGAATTGGCTTATAACTACAACAAAGACGTGTTTGCCATACCCGGAAAAATATATGATGGAAAAAGTAGTGGCTGTTTAAAACTGATTCAACAAAACAAAGCCATTTTATTAACTGGTGCCGAACAATTGATTGAAGAAATGGGCTGGCAAGAAAAAAAGAAACCAGCCAAAAAACAAAGAGAATTATTTATAGAACTCACCAACGATGAACAATTGATTGTAGCTATTTTAAAAGAAAAAGAAGTAGTTTCTATAGATGAATTGTATTTGCAAACAGGCTTAAGTAGCAGCAGCATTGCAAGTGCCATACTCAATTTAGAATTACAAAACGTAGTAGCTAGCTTACCGGGTAAAATGTATAAATTAATGTAAAGGAAAGGTTTAATGAAAGGTTGATAAGGGCATGGCATCGTAGGTTCTGCCACCTAAATCTCTACCAGTTTTCTTTTTATTTACACCTCCCCATTGTTTGAAGAAAAATGCAGCCCCTTGTTCATCGCATTGTTGTTTAATATCCCAAACCCAAAGCTCATTCATAGGTCTTGCTTTTCTGCCACTTTCACCACCAACTATTACCCAATCAATATTGAGTAAGTTTATATTATGTAAAGGACCAATTAAAGGTTCGCATGAAAGGAATTTCACTTTAGCATTGGTAACACGTAAAAAATCTATTCGTTGAGTAACACGTTCGTCTTCTACAGAAACGCCCATCCAAATATTATCAGTCCATGTAAGTTTTTCATGCAGTTGAAATAATCTATCAGCTCTTTTAGTTAACACTTGATACGTATGTTGAGGTGTATTATTCATTACTTCAAATACACGTTCAATAAAACTAAATGGAACTTCTGGATGAAATAAATCACTCATAGAATTTACGAAAACCACTTTAGATTTTTTCCATGTGTATGGAATTGCTAGAGCATCTTCATGCGTTCTTACAGCAAAACCATCTTTGTATTTTTCAATACCCATTGCTTCTAAACGTTTGGTCATAACTTCTGCATAGCAGTATTTACAACCTGCTGAAATTTTACTGCAACCCGTAGTTGGATTCCAAGTCATTTCTGTCCATTCTATTGATGATTGTGCCATTGTTAATTAATTTCAATTTTTGTTGGACTTGTTATCCTATGAACTTTTGCTGAGATTGTTGAAAAATTAAAATCTACCTTTTTATCTGCTTTAAGTTCTGTTAGAACTTTATTAGCATGTTTCGGTAAAAATCCTTCTTCCAAAGTAAAAGTATAAATATCTAAATCTGTTTTAAGATTCCCAATTAAAATTTTTTCTTTGAGCAACTGTTCAAATACTTGAATTTTTTTAGGAATATTGAATTCAGCAAATAATGACGGAGTTTGAACATCAATTCGTTCATTATCAATATCGAAGTTAGCTTCTCCTGTAAGTTTATCATGTTTCCAGCATACAGATAGAAATTTTTCAAGTCCATAAATATGGTTAGAACCAAAAATTAAACCATAAATACCAGCGGGTTTTTTAATCGAGAATGGAGCAACATAGTATTTTTTACCAGATGGAATTAAGCTTCTATAATACTCCAAAACTATTCGATGAATATGGTAGTAACTTTTATCTTGTAACTCTTGTTTGGTTATTTTTAAGTATTTCTGAAAATCTTCCGAATCAGCAAATCTCTTAATAAAAGATGATGAAATAAAGAAAATAAAGTCAGTTTGCTTTAATTCAATAATATTGGTAAAAACGGATTCTGTAATTTGTTTGATACCATTTTGGTCAAGAAATAAAAAATTAGCAGCAGACTTCATAGTAGGATAAAATTCATCAAAAATTATCTTAAAATCTTTATTATGAATGACTGTAGAATAAACATTATTATCTGCAATTTCACTAGCGTTTTGTTCCAATGCAGAATAATACTTTGGTACATATTCGTTTAAAATAACGTGTACATCTATTTTATTATTTTGAATAACAGTTTTCCATTTATTAAGTTCATTAAGGATAATTAAAGGACTTCCATTTACTCCATTCTCGTCTTTACCCATACCAGCAAAAAGATCAAAAATTTGAACTTTTTTCCATATAGGTTTATCAGAAGAAATGAATACTGGTAACCACTCTTTAAAATAATCATTAAAGATTTTAAGCTTAAATAGTGTACCATCATCAAAAGGCTCGCTAAAAAGACTTTTTGTAGGCATAAACAGATGATTTATTTTAATAAAATATTGCCAATATAAAAGTACAGTATATTTTAATGTATAACAATTTTATCTCACCAATCATCCAACTGTACAAGTGTGCGACGCCACAGGTGTTCCATTGAAATACTGCAGCTCGTTCCATAATATTTTTTCTTTTTCTAAAACAACTTCCCTTGTTCTCCAGGCCTCCTAAATTGTGTAGTATCCAATCCCCAACGTTCGGCATTGAGGCCGTAGAGTTTATTGTATTTAGCAAACTGCTGGCGTACCAAATCGCTGATAGGACCTTCACCACGCATTCGAATGCCATAACGACTGTCGTTTACTTTACCACCATGTGCATTTTCTATTAAATGCCAAACTTTATCGGCTCGGTCGGGAAAATTTTTGTACAACCAATCATGAAACATGAGTTTAATAGATCCATTCAACCGTATAAAAGTATAAGCACTAAAAGTGGCTCCATTATTGGCTGCTGCCTGCATAATGCGTTGCATTTCGTGTTCGTTTAAACCGGGTATCATGGGCCCTAACATTACACCCATGCGTACACCAGCATTACTCAGTTCATGTATAATGCGTAAACGTTGTGCTGCTGTGGTGGTTCGTGGTTCCATTACACGGCGTAAGTCTTCGTTAAAACTGGTAATACTTACCAAAATACTGATGAGGTTTTTCTTAGCCATTTCTTGCAGCAAATCATTATCTCTTAGCATGCCTGCATTTTTGGTAATCATACCTACAGGTTGATTAAATTCATTGCATACTTCTAACAACTGCCTAGTAAGTTTAAATTTTTGTTCGGCTGGTTGATAACAATCTGTATTGCCACTTAAACTAATGGGCATGCATTGCCAGTTTTTATTCATTAAAAATTTACGCAATAATTCGGGTGCATTTTTCTTTACAATAATCTTACGTTCAAAATCTAATCCTGCACTGTAACCCCAATATTCATGGGCATTTCGGGCATAACAATAAATGCAACCATGCTCACAACCCTGATAAGGATTCATGCTGTACCACATACCTACATCTGGACTATCTACTTTATTTACAATACTCTTGGCTTTGTCTTCTAAGTAAACGGTAACTGTATTTTTTTCTGTCCAATCGTCAATACCTTCAATATGTTCTTTTACTGTTTGATTTTTTAAAAACTTATTGGGTGTATTAATTTGTGCTCCTCTGCCTTTTAAATAATCCACCTCATTAGAGGATGAAGGTTTTGGTTTGGCGTTGGGATTATCGTTGATGTTTTTCATGCAATTAATTTAAACCACAACGACTCCACGATACAACGATTCACAACGTTGTGAATCGCTGCGGCGTTTTATCGTTGTGGTTAGTATTCTTTAAAACAGTAATCTTTGTGCTGCTGAAGCAGATCTTTTGCTCAACAATGGAAATGTGGTAATATGGTAATACTTCTTTGTATCTACCTGTCTTTTCAATAACACCAATTCATTTACCATAAAACTGGCAGTTAATGGTGTGTTGCTATACTCTAACCAGGCTTTTTCGTATTGCCATGGCAATAGTTTTCTTGCAATGGTTAAATGTGGCTCAGTAATAAAATGAGGTTTGTTTTTATTATCGAGCGTTAAGATACTTTGAACAGGTTTCATAGATTTTACCAGATTAACCAAATTGTTTTTAGTTTGAATGTTGGCATAAATGGTATGTGTTGGAAAACTACCAAACCCATTGATGGTAACTAAAAAAGGATTGTTAGTGGCAACTACATTTTTTAATCGGTTGATTAATTTTAGTTCCTGCATTTCCCATTGTATAAAGTTGATGAGTGTAATACGTGGCTTGGTATATGCTGCTACCGAACAATCATATTTTTGAGCAAACAATTTTTTAATCAACATGATTTTATTGTACAAATCTTCATGGGGTTGTACAATCAGTAAATACTCATTGATGTTCAGCTTTCCACCTTTTTGTAGCGGAATATTTGTTTGCTCGTTAGCTGTAAATGGATGTTGCATGGATTTAATTTGATAGAACACATATTAATTGGATTTACACTGATATAAAACACTGAACTTACTTACATAAAGTTTTCAAAATATAGAATGAATACATCTGTAATAACCTATTTAATCCGTTCAATCAGCGTTCCATTTTTTTACATCATAATTCTATTAATCAATTTTTCTTCTTCACCAGCTTTTTGTTTGTATAAACAAACCGACTTTAATTTTTCACCATTTCCTACTGCAACATTTTTAAGCATTTGTGATGCTGGAATATTAAAAGTACTTGTCCATTGTTGCATCATATTACACAGTAAAATATGGGTGCCACTTAAACTGCCATCACTTTGTACACATAAGTTTTGTAAATGCCTAAACAACATATTTTCTGTATGTTCTTCGGCACAAAAACCTGCCAATGCCAATGGCATATTGGTGTTATTGTATTCAGCCACAATTCTGTATTGCTGATGACTTTTGCCACAATTGAGTAATCTATTGTTCATACAAGTATATTTTTAAAAACTAAATTTTGTGGTATAAAAATACTAATTAATTTAGCATTTCAAAATTAATTTTATGTCTGATGAAATATTTAACCAAACTGCATACGCTGGAACAAAAAAATTTACTCAGCAAGATGTACAAACGGCCAATGCCAGTGGCTTTGGTGCTGCTGCCGATGATTATATGGAACGTGGAATTGATTTGAATGAACAGCTGATTATGAATAAACCTGCCACTTATTTTTTTAGAATGAACAGCGATGCCATGGAAAATGCTGGTATTTATGCTGGCGATGTTTTAATTGTTGATAGAAGTATTAAAATAAGCAATGGAAAAATTATTGTGGCTGCTGTAAATGGAGAATTATTTGTACGTCGGTATGAGCAAAGCTTTCATCAAAAAAAACTGCTTGCAGAAAATAAAAAAATGAAAGACATTGTATTAGATGAGTTTACCCAATTTATGAGCTGGGGGGTAGTTACCTGTGTAATACATTTATTAGATGAATCGTTACAGGCGTTTAATAAAAAGGATAAGATACCAGAAAAGAAAAAAAAGTATTGATTTTTTAGATACCAGTAAAAAAATTAAACTAGGCTTTTTTAAAACCGCCGATGAGGCTTGAAGCCGTCGTCGTGGTTAAACAAGATTTCGTTGATTAATCAAATCTAACCCCGTCAAAAATTTAAACCTTGACGGCGGTTGTTCATAACAAAAAACATGAGAGCCATAGTAGATTGTAATAGTTTTTATTGTTCTTGTGAAAGGTTATTTAGACCCGACCTAGATAAAAAACCAGTTGTTGTACTTAGCAATAACGATGGTTGCATCATAGCCCGAAGCGATGAAGCCAAAGCCTTTGGAATTGCTATGGCAGGCCCTTATTTTAAAGCAAAGCCACTCATTGAAAAACATGGTGTAGCTACTTTTTCATCGAACTATAATTTATATGGCGATTTAAGTTGGCGGGTAATGGAAACTTTACGTCAACTTGTTGGTAAAGAAAATGTAGAAGTGTACAGTGTAGATGAAGCTTTTTTGAATCTAGATTTTGTTGCCAAAAGCAATTTGGATGAATTTGCATTGCATATTCGAAAAACTGTAGAACAATGGACAGGCATTAAAGTATCGGTAGGCATTGCACCCACCAAAGTTTTGTCTAAAGTTGCCAACCGATTATCGAAAAAAAATAAAATAGCTACCAACTGTGTAATGGTATTAGATACCAAACAAAAAATTGATGAGGCATTAAAAAAAACCAATATAGAAGATATTTGGGGTGTAGGTTATCAGTACGCAGAAAAATTAAAACGTTGGCAAATTTATACTGCTTACGATTTAAGTTTAAAAGACATCAGCTGGGCAACCAAACAATTAGGTGGCGTTGTTGGAGCAAGATTGGTAAGAGAACTAAAAGGCATTTTAAGTACTGCTATGGAAGATGAACTGGTAAATAAAAAAATGATTGCTACTACACGTATGTTTGGAGAGCCAGTAACCAATTTAAAAAGCATCAAAGAGGCAGTAGCCACCTACATTTCAAGAGCAGCAGAAAAATTACGCAGGCAACATGGTGCAGCAAAAATGATTAGCGTTTTTTTAGTAGCCAAAGAAGAAAATCATAATGCCAGTTTTAACCGTGGAGCAACCATAAGCAGTTATACCACATTAGAAAGAGCAACCTCTTTAACACACGATTTAATAAAGCCAGCAGTTGAAATGGCCGAACGTTTATTTGAAGAAGGAAGAACCTACAAAAAAGCAGGTGTAATGCTTAGTAAAATTGTACCCGATACTTCTATTCAAGGAAATTTATTTGTACCCGATACTACAAATAGAAGTAAACTATTAATGGAAATGATTGACAATATCAACTTCAGCCAGCGAAATGATGTTTTAAAATTTGCTAGTAGTGGTACTGAAAGAAATTGGAAAATGCAACAATGCTTTCATAGCCCAAAATACACTTGTAGGTGGGATGATATTTGCTTAGTGAAGTAAAACTCATAAAAATGCATCTTGAAAATTTATGATAAAAATATTACCACTTTAAGCCAGGATAATGATCTACCGTTTCAAAAACATAATTGGGGTTTTGTTGAATAAGCCCAATAAACTTAGCCAACGAATCTTTATAAGCTGGTGTTCTAAACATTCTATCATGGGTTAAAATCATTACATGTTTAGGTACATAGCTGTGGTTGTTGGCAGCATAATGCACTTCAGAAGCTACTTTAGCAGGTGTTTGTACAGGGTACGATGCTCCTCTGGTAAAATTCCATTCTACATCCCAACCAATTACATTATAACCAGCACTATCTAATTTATTGCAAACAGGTTTTACCAGTGTATTAGCCCTCATTACACCATTTCTCATCCAAGCATTATTACCTGGTAATCGAATAATTTTATATGGAACATTTAAACTATCCTGAGCTTTATAAAAATCTTGTTCGGCAATATCTACATGTTTATAAAAGTAATTATACTGTTCTTTCGCATGTGTGTAGCTATGATTGGCTAATAAAATTTGCGGATAAGCATTTCGTATATTTTGTACCAGTTGCTTACCCCATTTATCTGTAGCATGTCTGCCTACCATAAAAAAAGTGGCTTTAACACCCATTTGTTTACACAATTCAAAGCAATCTTTTGTACCACCATGCGGACCATCATCAAACGTTAAATACACATACGTTTTATTGCTGTCGTATGTAAATGGTTTTCTTTCAAACTTAGCTTTATCAGGATTAATTATTTCAGGCTCAGTAGATTGCTTGTTTTTAACAGTAGTATTGCTATTGTAATCATTGGTTTTCTCTGGAGTATTATTACAAGCAATAAAAACAACACAAATGCATAAGCACCAAAATAGCTTTTGTTGTTTAAAGGTTAGTAGAGATATCATACAAAGGGTTTGAACAGACAAAGTTAACTTGCAGTATATAAGTTTTTGTACCCAACAGCCGCTTTTACAAAAAATTGGCTATTCTCTTTTTATAAATATTGGCAACGTTATCAAAAATGAACGATGTAATAATGGTAGCAATTACTACATTCGCATATATAACTACTAACGATGAATACAAAAGAAGAACTACTACAAGACGTAGTAATCAAATTTGCAGGTGATAGTGGTGATGGAATGCAATTAACAGGACAACAATTTACCAATAACACTGCACTTTTGGGAATTGATCTTGCCACATTCCCAGATTTCCCTGCCGAAATTCGTGCCCCAATTGGTACTTTACCGGGTGTAAGCGGTTTTCAGTTACACTTCTCGTCTAACAAAGTATATACACCAGGAGATATTGCAGATGTATTGGTTGCCATGAATGCTGCTGCATTGAAAGTAAACCTGAAAAGCATAAAACCGGGTGGAAAAATTATTGCCAATATTGATGGTTTTGATAGCAAAAATTTACGCCTTGCCAATTATCCTGATGGGGTTAATCCATTAGAAGATGGTAGTTTAGATAGCTATGAATTGATTAAAATTGATGTTACCAAACTTACCAGAGAATCGTTAAAAGACTTTACCGATTTAGGCACCAAAGAAAGAGACCGTGCAAAAAATATGTTTGTATTGGGCTACATCTATTGGATGTACAATAGAACATTGGACAACACAATAGACTTTCTAAAAGAAAAATTTGGTAAAAAAGATACCATTTTACAAAGTAATATCAAGGTATTACAAGCAGGTTACAACTATGGCGATACTACCGAAACGTTTACAACACGTTACAAAGTAGAAAAAGCCAAGATGCCTGCTGGTACTTATAGAAGTATTATGGGTAACCAAGCATTAACCTATGGCTTAATTGCTGCTGCTGAAAAAAGTGGTTTACCTATGTTTTTAGGGTCGTATCCAATTACACCTGCTAGCGATATTTTACATGAATTAAGTAAGTATAAAAATTTTGGTATTAGAACTTTTCAGGCAGAAGATGAAATTGCTGCTATTACAAGTACCATTGGTGCTAGCTATGGTGGTCAATTAGGTATTACAACAACTTCTGGTCCGGGTATGGCATTAAAAGCTGAAGCAATGGGCTTGGCTGTAATGTTGGAAATTCCTTTGGTAATTATAAATATACAACGTGGTGGGCCAAGTACAGGCTTACCAACGAAGACTGAACAAAGTGATTTAATGCAGGCTTATTATGGTAGAAATGGTGAGTGCCCAATGCCTATTGTTGCATCTAGTACCCCAAGCGATTGTTTTGAAGCTGCATTTGAAGCATGCAGAATTGCTTTACAACACATGACTCCAGTTATTTTATTGAGCGATGGTTATATTGCCAATGGTGCCGAGCCTTGGAAATTTCCTAAAGCCGATGATTTGCCAAAAATTGAAGTGAAGTTTAAAACTGAACTGAATGAAGGTGAAGAAAAATATTTACCTTACTTACGTGACGAAAAATTGGCTCGTCCTTGGGCTGTTCCAGGTACGCCAGGTTTAGAACATAGAATTGGTGGATTAGAAAAACAAAACATTACTGGTAATGTAAACTACGAACCTGAGAATCATCAGTTGATGGTGAACATCCGTCAGGAGAAAGTAGATAAAATTGCACAATATATTCCTGAACAACAACTAGATAGTGGCCCAGAAAAAGGCAAAGTATTGGTTTTAGGTTGGGGTAGTACGTATGGTGCCATCAAAAGTGCAGTATTAGAACTACAGGCAGACGGGCATGCTGTAAGCCATGCACATATACGTTATATACGTCCTTTTCCTAAAAACTTAGGAGACATTATTAAGAACTTCGATAAAGTATTAATTCCTGAAATTAATAGTGGTCAGTTAATCAAAATTATTCGTGATGTGTATATGGTAGATGCTCAAGGTTACAATAAAGTAATGGGTGTACCTATTTATAAAAGTGAATTGGTTGATGTGTTGAAGAAAATGTTGTAATAAAAATTTTATTATGTAAAAGCTCTGCAGCAATGCAGGGCTTTTTTATTTTTATACCATGGATATAGAACAACTCAGAAACTATGCTTTAAATAAACCCAATACAGAAGAGTCTTTTCCGTTTGGAGATGATACGCTGGTATTTAAAGTAAATGGAAAGATTTTTTTATTATTTGGAGTAGACAATCAACCCTTGCAGTTTAATGTAAAATGCAATCCTGATAAAGCCATTGAATTAAGAGAGGCATTTCCTGATGCCGTTTTACCGGGCTATCACATGAACAAAAAACACTGGAACACCATTGTTGTAAATGGCCAACTCAGCAATCAACAATTAAAAGAAATGGTGGATGATTCTTATGATTTGGTGAAGGGAAAGAAATAGATTCTTTGCGATAAAATTAACCGCAAAGGCCACAAAGGTTTCGCAAAGAAACGCAAAGATTAAAGTTTTAAACAACCAGTGGATGACTCTTATAGTTTAGTGAAGGGGATGAAATAAGTTCTTTGCGATACTTGGCGATTTTCTCTTGTATTTCTTTACGGTTTATTTTGCCGCAAAGGCCACAAAGGTTTTCGCAAAGAAACGCAAAGGTTAAAGCCTCTTCATGCTCAACAAAGAACAGAACCTTGAATGGTGTCCTTCGACTAAGCTCAGGATAAACTTGCCGTCAACAGTTGATAGGTATACTACAGTTGGTTCAAAAAATTACTTACCCAACACTTCTTTTTTATAAAATTTACATTCTCGGGTTAAGCCACATTCATTGCATTTGGGGCTACGAGCTGTGCAAGTATAACGACCATGTAAAATAAGCCAATGATGTGCTTTATGCACTAGCTCAGATGGTATGTTTTTAATCAATTCTTTTTCTACCGCCAAAGGAGTGGTTGCAGTTGCTGGCACCAAACCCAATCGTTTACTTACACGGTTTACATGTGTATCAACTGCCATATTGGGTTGTGCATCTATAACGCTGGTAATTACATTGGCAGTTTTTCGTCCAACACCTGGTAATTGCACCAATTCATCAACTGTCATGGGTACTTCGCCATTAAATTTATCCAATAACATATTGGCCATGCCAATTAAATGTTTGGTTTTATTATTGGGGTAAGAAATGCTTTTTATAAGAGGAAACAACTCATCGAATGTGGCTTTTGCCATTTCTATAGGTGTGGGATAAACATTGAAAATGGCAGGCGTAGTAAGGTTTACACGTTTATCGGTACACTGAGCCGATAAAATTACAGCTACTAATAGTTGATAAGGATTATCGTACAATAATTCTGTTTCGGCAACAGGTACATGTTCTTGAAAGTAGTCAATAACAAACCGGTATCTTTCTTTCTTTGTCATAATTTTTGTATAACGAAGAAATAAAGATACCGGTTCAAATTAATTTTTGCGGTTAACAACTAGTTTTTGCTAAGCAGTTGTAGCAATTTCGGTAGATTTTGCATAATTTAAAATAGCATTTACACTGCTTGTTCTGGGCGATTTTAACTTTAAAGAATCTAATTGCTTTACAGTTCTTTTCAGCATTTTTAATTCTTCTTGTAATTCCCAATCTTCATGTAACGCTTCTTCAATAGCCAATCTTACCTCTTTAGAAGCCTCTCCATACAAATATTGCATGAGAACCTCTTGTTTAAATTTTTCCATAAAATCGATGTAGTGAGTGAAATAATCCAAATTCCGAAACAACACTATTAAAACGGCAATGCTGTAAATATATTGTTTATTTTATTTTTTTGTTGCTAAAGTATCTTCAATAATAAACACATCTTCTCCCTCTTTTTTAAGCATATAACGCTCTCGAGCAAATTTTTCTATTGCGGCCGGATTACTTTGAAAATCAGTGAGTTCTTGCTTGGCTTTTTCAATTTCTTGTTGATAATATTTCTTTTTTTCTACCAAAGAATTCAGCTCTTTTCTTTTTTCTAAAGTTGAAAAAAAATCTTTTTGATCAAAAAAAAGCATCCATACAAAAAAGAAGCCTATAGCTAATAAGTATTTATTGGTAAGTAAAGGAGTAATATTTTTCATTGAATTCATTTTTGGCGTTCCCTGTTGGGTTGGGCTTTACCATTAATTAGGTAAAGTAAAAACTAAAATTGGTTTTGGCAAATTGAATTCTATTAACAGTTGTTATTAAGCATAGGTAATAATTGAAAAAGCCCTGCGTTGTGCAGGGCTTTTGTAAAACATATCAGTAAAAATTACTTACCAAATTTTAATCCTTGAGGAAAAGTACCTGTACTGCCTAAAGCTTCTTCAATACGAATCAATTGATTGTATTTAGCAATTCTATCTGTACGAGAAGCACTTCCTGTTTTAATTTGACCACAGTTTAATGCTACAGCTAAATCGGCTATTGTAGTATCTTCTGTTTCACCACTTCTATGACTCATAATAGTGTTATAACCTGCATGTTGAGCCATGGTTACAGCATTAATTGTTTCGGTCAAAGAACCAATTTGGTTTACTTTAACCAATAAGCCATTGGCAATATTTTTATCAATACCCGTTTTTAAACGAGTAACATTGGTTACAAATAAATCGTCACCTACTAATTGGCATTTGCTGCCAATAGTATCTGTTAAATTTTTCCAACCAGCCCAATCGTCTTCTGCCATACCATCTTCAATTGAAACAATTGGATATTTCTTCACCCAGCTTTCCCAGAATTTCACCAACTCATCGCTAGTTAAAATTTTGCCACTGCTTTTATGGAAAACATATTTTTTCTTTTTTGCATCCCATAACTCACTGTTGGCAGCATCCATTGCAATTACAATTTGGCTTCCTGTTTTGTAACCTGCTGCACTAATAGATTCTAATACAGTTTCAATGGCTTCTTCATTGCTTTGAATGTTAGGTGCAAATCCACCTTCATCGCCTACGTTAGTACTGTATCCTTTTTTCTTTAAAACACCTTTTAATGTGTGAAAAATTTCTGTACCCCAACGTAACCCTTCACTAAATGAAGGAGCACCCACTGGCATAATCATAAATTCTTGAAAATCTATTTTATTATCGGCATGTGCACCACCATTTAAAATGTTCATCATTGGTACAGGCAATGTTCTTGCATTGGTACCACCAATATAACGATACAATGGTAAACCAGCTTCTTCTGCAGCAGCTTTAGCAACAGCTAAACTCACTGCTAATATTGCATTTGCACCCAATTTGCTTTTGTTAGGTGTGCCATCTAAATCAATCATTACTTGGTCAATAGCTGCTTGTTGTGCAACATCGTAACCAACTAATGCTTTAGCTATAGAATCGTTTACGTTTTTTACTGCTTTTAATACGCCTTTACCTACATATTTTTTCTTATCGTTATCACGTAACTCTGCTGCTTCATGTATGCCTGTGCTTGCACCACTTGGTACTGCTGCACGACCAAAATAACCATCATCGGTTAATACATCTACTTCTACTGTTGGGTTGCCACGACTGTCTAATATTTGTCTTGCGTGGACTTCGATAATGTAACTCATAGTTTGCTTGCTTTTTGTATTTAATAGTTTATAAAATAATTGATTGCTAGCTTATTGTTTTGTGTGCAAAATTGCATTTTATCTGTTAATTAATGAATGTTATTCATCATGTTTTCATGTTAACTTACTGTTGCCGAAGTTAATGATCTGAAAACTTCCTCCAAACTTTGGCCTTTTTGCAAATTTTCTAATGTATCATCAGCCACAATTTGTCCTTTGTTTATAACAATAATTCTATCGCAGATAGCTTCTACTTCTTGTAAAATATGACTTGAAAAAATAACCGTTTTATCTTTTCCTTGCTCTTTAATTACATTCCTTATTTCTACAATTTGGTTGGGGTCTAAGCCACTTGTGGGTTCATCTAAAATTAATACTTCTGGATGATGAATTAATGCTGCTGCCAACCCAACACGTTGCTTGTAACCTTTAGACAATTGACCAATTTTTTTATGTTGCTCAACTTGTAAGCCAGTAAGTTCAATAACATTGGAGATGCTATATGCTGGATGTTGGATATTGTGAACGCCTGCAATAAAAGCTAAATATTCTTTTACATACATGTCATAATATAAAGCGTTGCTTTCAGGTAAATAACCAATCTTCTTTTTTACAGCAATAGGGTTTGTTTGTACATCAATTCCTGCAACTAAAGCCTTGCCATTGGTAGCTTGCAAATAACCTGTAAGTATTTTCATGGTAGTGCTTTTGCCTGCACCATTGGGACCTAAGAAACCAACTATTTCGCCTTTATTAATATTGAATGAAATATTATTGATTGCTTTTTGAGCACCGTACACTTTTGTTAATTGTTCAACTTGAATAGACATGCGATAAAAATAATTAAGTTGGAATAAACATGGGCAATAATGAAACCAATATAATTAAACCCAATACCGCATACATACCTAAAGTAATTACATTACTTATACGCATTAATGTTTTTTTGGTATTTGTATCACTCATTTCTTGATCATCTTCAGTAAACCATTTAAATACGGCAAAAATTAATCCGTTAAATCCTTCTAATTGTTTATTAAAAGAAAATGATAGTAACACTTTTAGTACAACTACTATGCATAGTAATAACCAAAAGTATAAGTAATATGAAGCCAATAATTTAACTATCATAATTGCTGCAAAAATGCTTTGCTAAATTTCTATTAGTTTATAACATAGAAGTGGGCAAAAGTAACTCAATTTTAAAGCAATTGGCTGCCAAAAATTACTTCAAGTGTAAAAACTTGGTTAATCATCTAACTTATATTCATCTTTAAAGGCATAATATCCAAATAATGCCATACCAATTGCTATTGGAGTAAATATACTAATGATGATAATCCAAGGCATAGGTTGGTTAATTTCTAACTTCCCATCGGCTTGAATATTTTCTAGAGCTGTTTTTATTAATAATATTATTGCACCAATGGCAATTATTATCCAAACCAATCCTAAATATTTTTTTATAGTGTTCATCATTTAATTTTTAGGTGTTTCGTGAATGTATTGATTTTCGTTATCGCTCACATCTTCATCTTCTTTGTTGGTTAAATACAATAATCCAATTACAAAACAAACTGCTGCAACACCAATTGGATACCATAATCCATTTAAATAATCTTTACCAGATGATACCGTAATTAATGTTGCAATAAATGGCACCAATCCTCCAAAAACTCCATTGCCAATATGATAAGGCAAACTCATACTTGTGTAACGAATTTTTGTGGGGAATAATTCAACTAAAAATGCAGCAATTGGACCGTAAACCATTGTAACAAAAAATACCAATGCAAATACCAATGCAATTAACTTCCATTGATAACTATCGTCTAGTATTAAGCTTTTTTTACTTTCTAGTAAACGAAGGTTATCGGGTTTTTTGGTTTCTTGTGTGTATCTATCAATTTGTGTTAATGAACTTCCGTCGGTATAACTTGCTGTTGTTGTTTTTATAATAATAGAATCATTGGCATTTTCTGGATTAATTTTCTTTTCAATATTAATAGCCGATTGAACTTCTACCTTTTGTGCAACATCACTCATAGTATACATGGCTGTAAAAATGGGTCTGTAACAAAGTACTGCCAATAACATACCTGAAAGCATAATGGCTTTACGTCCAATCTTATCACTCAACCAACCAAAAAATACAAAGAATGGAGTAGCCAATAACAATGCAATTCCCAACCAAGTATTGGTTTGTGTGGGCTCTAATCCGCAAGTTTTTAATAAAAATGTTTGAGCATAAAATTGACCAGTATACCAAACTACACCTTGCCCCATAGTTGCACCAAATAATGCCAATAAAACCATTTTTAAATTGGTTTTATTTCCAAAGCTTTCTTTCAACGGATTTACACTTGTTTTGCCTTCGCTTTTTAGTTTAGCAAACAGTGGACTCTCGTTCATTTTCATTCGTATTAAAATAGACACCAACACCAATACAATACTTAATAAAAATGGTAAACGCCAGCCCCAATCGTTAAAGGCTTCTTTGCTTAAATTTTTTTGAACGGTGATAATTACAATTAAAGAAACAAACAAACCCAATGTGGCTGTGGTTTGTATCCAACTAGTGTAAAAGCCTCGTTTATGTAATGGAGCATGTTCGGCAACATAAGTAGCAGCTCCACCATACTCACCTCCTAGTGCTAAGCCTTGCAATAAACGAAGTAATAGAATTAAGTATGGAGCTAAATGAAAGTTTTCATACGATGGAATACAACCAATTAAAAAAGTAGAACCTCCCATAATCACAAGGGTGAGTAAAAATGTATGTTTTCGCCCAATGATATCACCTAATCTTCCAAAAAATAAAGCTCCAAAAGGTCGTACAATAAAACCTGCAGCAAAGGTTGCCAAGGTTGCTAAAAATGCAGCTGTGGGATTACCAGATGGGAAGAATTTTTCTGAGATAATGGTAGCCAAACTCCCAAAAATGTAGAAGTCGTACCACTCAATTAAAGTTCCTACCGATGAAGCTCCAATAACTTTCCAAATACCTTTTTCAGATGACATAAGCAATAATGTAATGAATGAATAATAATTACACAGCAGGCAAACAATGAGGGCATGAACATACACGATAAAAATTAATTCACAAAAATTTACTTCACCTTAAATTGAATAAATTGTACTAACAAAAGTTAGCATTTTATTAAATTGAATGGCAACATTGTTCAAAAGTCTATTCATCAATTTTTACTCCTTTTAAAAATCAATGTCTTATTTTTAAAGCCTGAACAAATCGATTGCAATGAACTATCCTTATCAAATTACTTCTTTCGAACAATATCAAGAAGATTACAAAAAAAGTGTTGAACAACCCGAAGCATTTTGGGCAAATATTGCCGAACATTTTACTTGGCGAAAAAAATGGGACAGTGTTTTAAACTGGAATTTTAAAGAACCTAAAGTTGAATGGTTTGCTGGTGGAAAACTGAACATTACCGAAAACTGCATTGACCGACATTTAGAAACCATGGGCGATAAGCCTGCATTTATTTGGGAACCCAATAATCCAGAAGATAGGGTGAGAATTGTAACCTATAATCGTTTGCACAAACGTGTTTGTCAGGTTGCACAAATGCTTACCAATAATGGTGTAAAAAAAGGTGATAGAGTATGTATTTATATGGGTATGATTCCTGAATTGGCGTATGCAGTTTTAGGTTGTGCAAGAATTGGTGCTATACATAGTGTAATCTTTGGAGGCTTTAGTGCACAAAGCATTGCAGATAGATTATATGATGCTGGTGCCGATTATATTATTACCTGTGATGGTGCTTTTAGAGGTGAAAAAATTATTCCATTAAAAAGTGTAATTGATGATGCATTAATTGGCAATAGAACCATTAAAAAAGTAATTGTTTATACTCGTACAAGAACTCCAGTTTCAATGTTGAAGGGAAGAGATTTATGGTGGGAAGATGAAATGGAACATGCAGAGCATCAAGTAGAAAAAGATGGTAAAGTTTCTTTTCCTGCTGTTGAAATGGATGCAGAAGATCCGTTGTTTATTTTATACACTAGTGGAAGTACTGGTAAACCTAAAGGAGTGGTACATAGTACTGCAGGTTATATGGTTTGGACCAATTACACTTTTGTAAATGTGTTTCAATATAAACAAGGCGATGTACACTTTTGTACTGCTGATATTGGTTGGATTACAGGCCATAGTTATATTGTTTATGGACCATTGAGTGCAGGCGGAACTTCGTTGATGTTTGAAGGAGTGCCAACTTATCCAAATGCTGGTCGTTTTTGGGATATTGTAGATCGCCATAAAGTAAATATTTTATACACTGCACCAACAGCTATCAGAAGCTTAATGGGCTTTGGTTTAGAGCCATTGAAGGGTAAAGATTTATCATCGTTAAAAATATTAGGCACCGTTGGCGAACCTATTAATGAAGAAGCATGGCATTGGTACGATGAAAATATTGGCAAGAAAAAATGCCCAATTGTAGATACTTGGTGGCAAACAGAAACAGGAGGAACTTTAATTAGCAACATGGCTGGCATTACACCTGCAAAACCAAGTTGGGCAACTTTACCAATGCCAGGTATACAACCTTTATTGGTTGATGAAAATGGTGTTGAAGTAATAGAAAAAGATGAGCATGGCATAATGAAAGGCAACCTTTGCATTAAAGCTCCTTGGCCTGGCATTTTAAGAACTACGTATGGTGATCATGAACGTTGCAGAACCAATTATTTTGCTACCTATGAAAACTTATATTTTACAGGTGATGGTGCATTGAAAGATGAAAATGGTTTTTACAGAATTACTGGAAGAGTTGATGATGTATTAAATGTTAGTGGACATAGAATTGGCACAGCCGAAGTAGAGAATGCCATTAACATGCATGCTGGTGTGGTAGAAAGTGCAGTGGTTGGTTACCCACATGATGTAAAAGGACAAGGCATTTATGCTTTTGTAATTGACAACAATACACATGGCGATGATGAACTTACCAGAAAAGATATTTTACAAACTGTTACCCGTATTATTGGTCCAATTGCAAAACCCGATAAAATACAATTTGTAAAAGGATTACCTAAAACACGCAGTGGTAAAATCATGCGTAGAATTCTACGGAAAATTGCCGAAGGCGAAACAGAAAATTTAGGAGATATAACCACACTACTTGACCCAGGTGTTGTAGAAGAAATAAAAAATGGAAAGCTTTAAGCTTTCCATTTTTTATTCTTATTTTTAAAAAAAAGAATTTATGAGTACGAAAGAAATTAGAGAAGAAATTGTGGCTGCTGTACAAAAGATGCCTGAAAAAAAATTGACTTCTTTATACTCGTTGTTTCAATCTTTTTTGAAAGGGGAAGAAAGCAATATTGAATCTTGGCAAAACTTGCCAACTTCTACTAAAAAGAGAATAAATGACAGCATAAAACAAGCTGATAATGGTGAAGTGCTTGATGCTTTTGAATCCATCAAAAACATCAAACAAAAATTAGGTTTACATGCCTAAACAATTGGTAATTACTAAATATGCAGATGAGGATATTCTAATCATCACATCATACCTTCAAGAAGAATGGGGCAATAAAGTAGCCGAAAACTTCCTTGCTGAATTGCTCGATTTTTATCACTTGGTAGTCCTTCATCCCAATGCGTTTTCTTACTATATCAAGAGTAAAAATATCCGAAAATTTAGCATGAAAAATGTTAGTCTTGTTCTTTATAGAGTTAAAAGAACAAAGATTGAAATTATTGCTGTGATAGATGGTAGAAGACAACCATCTACTGTTAAAAAGTTGGCAAGAAAACGTTTGTAAAAATCTTATCCTTTGTTTTCAAAAGAAATTTAAATCACATTCGTACAGCTTTCAACGTTACGACTATTAATGCACTTATTACTACACATTTGTATAATTACCAATTCATCTTACATTTTATAGCTAAATAAAAGGCTTGGTATAAATATTGTTATCGAAATTTCCTCAGAAATAGATTTTTTATTTTGTAAATGATGATTATCTTGTAAGCCCCTACATCAAAGCTTATGGCACTAAAAATTATTACCCACGGTTCAAAAGACTACCAAAAAATGGTAGACATGCGTTTTAATGTTTTACGCAAACCTTTAGGCTTAGAATTTTTGCCTGAAGAATTGGCTCGTGAAAAAGAAGATATTTTAATTGGCTGCTTTGAAGAAGATAAATTAGAAGGTTGCTGCCTACTCACTAAATTAGATACAACAACCGTTAAGCTTAGGCAAATGGCTGTAACCAGTGGTTTACAAGGTAAAGGCATAGGCAGGGTTTTACTCATTTTTGCAGAAAATATTGCTAGAGATAGAGGCTACAAAAAAATTACCATGAATGCCCGAAAAAACGCAACTGGCTTTTATGAAAAATTAGGATACAATGTTGTGGGAGATGAATTTATAGAAGTTACGCTACCCCATTTTAAAATGGAAAAAGAATTATAGTAAAATTTATTTCTTAATATTTCTATTCAATATGCCTCTTATTTCGTGCCTCATTTCATCTCCAATTTCATCTTTGGGCAATAAGATGAAAGATTTACTATTGAAATAAAAATGAAAGAAATAAGGCGTTTCTATAAAACGTTCAAACTGGCTCCAAGGCCAATGAACTTCACCTCTTTCATTTTCAAACGTTAAGCCCACTTCATTAACTCCAGCTATAAAGCTTTCTTGAAAAGTGCTTGTTTTTTTGTAGATAGTCATTGGTAAAATATACCAAATAGCTACCATCATAAATATCCAAACACAAGAGCCTAACAAAAATGGCTCAGGACGTACTTTTTTAAAATAAAATAAAACTGCTGCAACAATGGCAAATACATTTACCAATATCATCATTATTCTAATATCGGGTTTCGATATAAAATGATAACGCAAAGCTTGAATGGTTTTTTTCTTATCGTAACTAAAGCTAAACTGCATATTCTCAATTATAAAAGCAAAGTTAACTGCTCTAGCTTGTTTCTATTTAAGCAACATTAAATTGTTGTACCAACTTCTTTAATTTTTTCTTTTCTTATGCCATCTAATTCCATCATGCCAAGGGTTTTAGAGATTTTCCAAATGCCCTTTTCCTTTTTTAGTTCTGTTTCAGATCTTGCCTCTATAATGCGATCTGTTTCGTAATCTATTGCTTCATAAATACAAGCAACAATAGCTGTATTGCCTTTTATAGTTACTTCCCATTTACCATTTTTAGGAAAACAATAATCTATAATTTCTTCCAACTCTTCTTGACCACCAATTATTCTATCGTAATCAAAACCAATGGCAATTTCTTCGGTAGGATATTTTTTAAATATTTCTGCAATGCGTTTAAAATCGCTTCTATGCCATTCTATAAATGCTTCACCCAATACTGGTACTTTGGTTCTAATAAAAGTAAAATACTTTTCAACTTCTGTCCATTGTATGGTGTAAGGAGGAGCGTCATCTTTACCATTGCCTTTATATAATTTAAATGCATTGTGCTGGGTATAATTTTGCTTATACCAATTGTAAAAATTTTTTACCTGCTGTATTAGAGCGGTGTTGTTGTTTGTATTGGTTTGTGCAAACAATTGAACACTCACTAAAATACAAATACAGCAAAGTATGCTTTTAATTGCACGATTCATTTTTATAACCTATTTTAATTCTTTAGCACCAATACTCCAACTTGTTAATACCTTGCCTTTACCATCTACATATTCTACTTTTAAAGTTCTATTGCTTAAAGTTCCTTCAACAGTAACCCTTGAATAATTTTGAATATCATCCACTCCTGCAACTCTAAATGCATTATTTTTTTCTGGTCCACCAAACTTATGAGAACCAGATGTTAATGGCGATGATGTAATATCGTACAACGCATAAGCACCTTTTCTTTCTACTTTAATTACTTCACTATGATGTCTATCGCCTGTAAAAAACAACAACCCATTAATAGAATTTTCTTGAATAAAATTCATGAAATCTTCATACTCGGCTGAGAACTTTTTAAAACAATCATACGGACTAACAGGATTCAATATTTGACTACCTGTAGCAATAATTCTAAAACTAATATTCCTGTTGTTTTTACTTTGTAATAAAGCATTTTTAAGCCATTCTATTTGTTGTTTACCAAACATTTCTTTGTTGGTATTTACTTTGCCATTGATGCTATCTGGCATATCGTCGTTGCTTCTAAACCAGCGATCATCTAATAAAAAAATATCTACATCGTTCCAAGTAAACTTGCTGTAAATAGCTTGGTTATTTTGTCCATAACTTGGGTTAGCCCAAAAATGTTGAAATACATTTCTACTAGTTTCTTTAAATGGATAACTTTTGTCACCATCATTCCAGCCATAATCATGATCATCCCAAATGGCATAATGAGGCATGGCTTGTAAAAAGTTTTTATACAGTGGTTTTTTTCTTTCAAAAGAAGGACGATTGTATAAACCCCATTCGCTATAATAATCTACTTCTCTAGTGTACCAATTATCGCCCAACCAAAGCATAAAATCGGCTTTTTCTTTTGCCATAGTTTCAAAGATGGAGCTATCGTTGCCATAAGGTTTTCCTGGACGGTCAAATTCTGGTTGATTAATATATACACAACTACCTGTTAAGAAGGAGAATTTAGGAGGGTCTTTTCTCCACTGCCATAATTCTTGTGTTTTAAAACTACCTGACGCAAGTGTCTTTGCAACGCCAACTAAACTTAATTGATATTTATATTGTGTACCTGGCATTAAATTACCAATACTAAATACCAATTTACTAAAGCCATATTGTGTAACAGGTGCAGCTCTTAAAATTTGCATAGAGCTTCTAAAATTGTTTACATCCCAACAGCTTAATTGATATTTATTGACAGTATCACTTACCTCAAACCAAATGGTAGAAGTTCTTAGTTCTGTATGACCCAACATGGGTCCTGAAACTATTTGAGCCTGAATATGAGTTACAAGAAATAGACAACATGAAAAAAGTAGTTTTTGCATACCATTGTTTTTTATTGCTTGCAAGATAAGTATTGATGTATTGTAAAAGATGAAGTTAAGGTTAAATGAAAAAACCCTTTTGTACAAAAAGGATTTAAAAAGTTGTTCGCTGCAGAACACCAGTAATGACGAGAAAAATAATTATTATTGTACGTATTAAAAAATCAGATGATGAAAATTTTTATCTCCTTATTGTTTTCTATCGCTACACTCATTGGCTTTGCTCAAGTACAAATGCCCGACTGTAAAGAAATTGAGTATTGGATAAAAGAAGTTGAATTAAAATTTAAGAATACACCTCTTACTACGAAAGATGGTACTATTATTTCTCCAAGAAAAATGAAAGGAAGTGGAACAACAAAATTTATGATTGAAAAGGAAATGAATTTATTTGCTGTAATGAATGATATTCCTTTTAGTAATGAAAATGATGCTGCATTAGCAACAGAAAGTTATTCCAAAATTATTAAAGCATGTACCGAAAAAATTGGATTTTCCGTAGATGTTATTTCTTCAATAAACGATCCTTCAAAAGGCATAAAAATGATTAAATACAAATCAAATTCAAAAGGTGCTTCGTACAGTATCATGGTAACTGTAGACCATATATTTGACGACGAATCACAAAAATGGACTATGTTGATTGCAGTTGTAAGAAGTAGTGGAGGTGGTGCAGGTTAAATGGCAAGTTTAAAATGTTGATGGTGAAGAATACCAACCAAGGGCAATAAATAATTGAATAAAATATTACATCTATAATGTGTGGAAAAGTGTATAAGTTTTATAAAAAAAATTTTTTTTTATAAAACTTCCATTTGCACAAAACTTAGATTATTCTTGTAGTAGAAAAGAAGGGGATTTCTCCCCTTCTTGATGTATCAAATTAAAATATTACTATTTTAGCTTGACACAAAATCTAAAATACCTAGCATTCTTAGGGAAAATTTTCTTACCACCCCTTACTATGTAAGGACAGAAAATCTCTCTATAGCCTGGTTTACAAGAACAATTGTTTGTCATAACATTTGTTTTGAAATTATGAATACCACACTATGTGGTGCAAACTATCACTCTGCTAGTTTGCTTACAGATTGAAGGTTACCTCTTGAACAGGTAGCCTTTAATTTTTTCAAAAGTTTTTTAATCAAAGAACTCAAAATAAAACCGCTCGGTTAGAGCGGTTTTATAATATAATATTCTGTTTAGCTCATTTTGTTATACCTATAAGTAATAAGTTTATTAACTGCAACCTCCTTGTGTGCCACAGTTTAAGCATTTATAACAAGTACCGCTACGCACTGTAATATGACCACAAGTGGTACATGCAGGTGCATCGCCTTGCATTTTTTTAGCATACTCATTTACAGCATCCATGCTTGCTTCGGCTTTTACTGCAACTCTTTGCAATTTTTGAGGAGCTGGAGTTGGAGTTGTGTTGGCCGATGCTACTACAGGTGCTGCTGTTACATGCACACTGCTTAATTCTGGAGAACCAATTAAACTGGCTTCATCATCGCCCATATTACCCACTTCTGGTTTGTCTAACACATGCACTAAATCGGTTCTGCCTAAGTATTCATAAGCCAATGCTCTAAATACAAAGTCTACTAACGATGTAGTGGTTTTAATATTTGGATGATCTACCATTCCGGCTGGTTCAAAACGAGTGAATACAAATTTTTCTACAAACTCTTCTAAAGGCACACCATATTGTAAGCCAACAGAAATTGCAATAGCAAAACAGTTCATTAAGCTACGTACAGTTGAACCTTCTTTAGCTAAATCAACAAAAATTTCTCCTAATGTTCCATCATTATATTCGCCAGTTCTTAAGAAAATAACTTGTCCGTTAATTTTTGCTTTTTGTGTATAGCCTCTACGTTTTGCAGGTAACGATTTACGTTCTACAATTTTAGATAATTCACGTTTTAATTTAGTATCGGCCGATGCTGCCATTCTTCTATTCACTTCATCCAATAAATCTTCTACACTTAGCTTGGTTAAATCTACAATATTGCTATCGGTTAAAGATGCTGTTGCTTCGGTTTCTTCAGTTGCTGCTTCTACACTTGTCTCATCTGTTTTCTTTTTCTTATCGCTTTTGGTGCTTAATGGTTGAGATAATTTAGAACCATCACGATATAGTGCATTGGCTTTTAAACCAAGCTCCCAGCTTAATTTGTAGCAATCTGCAATTTCTTCAACATTGGCTTCGTGTGGTAAATTGATGGTTTTAGAAATAGCACCACTTAAGAAAGGTTGGCAAGCTGCCATCATTCTAATATGACCATGAGCATGAATATAACGCTCACCTTTTTTACCACATTTATTGGCACAATCAAAAACCGATAAATGCTCATCTTTTAAGTATGGAGCACCTTCTACAGTCATTGTACCACATACATAATCATTAGCTGCTGCAATTTCATCTTCAGTAAAGCCTAAGCCTTCTAACATGTTAAAGCTCCAGTCGCTGTATTCTTCTTCTGTAAAACCTAAACGTTGTAAAGTAGCATCGCCTAAACTGTAACGGTTAAAGATGAAACCAATTTCAAAGGCAGCTTTAGCAGCAGCATTTAATTTGGCAATTTCTTCGGCAGTAAATCCTTTTGCACTCAATGTTTGATTGTTGATGAAAGGAGCACCTTCGAAGCTTGCAGCACCTACTGCATATTTTTCAATAGCATCTACTTCTTTTTGGCTATAGCCCAATGTTTTCAATGCATTTGGTACAGCACCATTGATAATTTTGAAATATCCACCACCAGATAATTTCTTAAATTTCACCAAAGCAAAATCTGGTTCTACACCTGTAGTATCGCAATCCATTACTAAACCAATGGTTCCCGTTGGAGCAATTACAGTGGTTTGTGCATTTCTATAACCATATTTTTCACCCATTTGTACTGCATCGTCCCAAGCCTTTGTGGCTGACTTAAGCAATGCATCTGGGCAGTATTGAGCTTTAATACCTTGTGGTTTAATTTGTAAGCCTTCATAAGCTTCGTTGGCATCGTAAGCAGCAGCTCTATGATTACGCATTACACGTAACATATCGGCTCTGTTTTCTTCAAATTTATCAAATGCTCCTAAGAAGCTAGCCATTTCAGCTGAAGTTTTGTAAGCTACACCCGTCATAATTGCACTGATTGCTCCTGCAATACCTCTTGCTTCTTCACTATCATAAGCAATACCACTAATCATTAAAATAGTTCCTAAGTTGGCAAAACCTAAACCCAATGTTCTGTAATCGTAACTCAATTGAGCTACTTCTTTACTTGGGAACTGAGCCATTAAAACTGAAACTTCTAAAACTACTGTCCATAAACGGCTGATGTATTCTAAACCTTCAACATCAATTTGGTTGTTTTCTTCGTTGAAGAATTTTCTTAAATTGATAGAAGCCAAATTACAAGCAGTATTATCTAAGAACATGTATTCGCTACAAGGATTAGAAGCGTTGATTCTTCCACCTTGAGGGCAAGTATGCCATTCGTTAATGGTTGTATCATATTGTGTTCCTGGGTCAGCACATCTCCAAGCTGCATAAGCAACTTGATTCCACACTTCACGAGCAGGAATTTTTTTCATTACTCTACCATCGGTTCTTGCTTTCAATTCCCAATCACCATCTTCTTCCAATACTTTGAAAAATTCGTTTGGAATACGAATTGAGTTGTTGCTGTTTTGACCAGCAACCGTTGCATAAGCTTCTCCTTCGTAACCATTATCATAACCTGCAGCTACTAAAGCAGCTACTTTCTTTTCTTCTTCAACTTTCCAGTTGATGAATTCCATAATTTCTGGATGATCTAAATCTAAACAAACCATCTTAGCTGCACGACGAGTAGTACCACCACTTTTAATTGCACCTGCAGAGCGATCTCCAATTTTTAAGAAACTCATCAAACCACTTGAAGAACCACCACCACTTAATTTTTCTCCTGCACCACGTATTTGTGAGAAGTTAGTACCAACACCGCTACCATATTTAAAAATTCTGGCTTCACGAACCCATAAATCCATAATACCACCATCATTCACTAAATCATCGCTTACACTTAATATAAAGCAAGCATGAGGTTGTGGACGCTCATACGCATTTTTAGATTTGCTGAGTTCTTTGGTAATTGGATCTACATAATAGTGACCTTGTGGCTTACCTGTAATACCATAACTTTCGTGTAAACCTGTATTGAACCATTGTGGACTATTAGGTACACAACTTTGATTTAAAATGCTATATACCAATTCATCGTAAAAAACAGTTGCATCTTCTTCGCTTGCAAAGTAACCATAACGTTCTCCCCAAACTTTCCAGCAATTGGCCATACGATGAGCTACTTGCTTTGCAGAGGTTTCTCTACCTAAACTTCCATCGGCTTGTGGTACTCCTGCTTTTCTAAAATATTTTTGAGCTAAAATATCGGTTGCAATTTGACTCCATTGATTAGGAACTTCTACGTTCGTCATTTCGAACACAGTTTCTCCTGTTGGGTTTTTAATAACACTGGTACGATAATCGTACTCAAACTGATCGAATGGGCTAACGCCATCTTTTGTAAAGCGACGGCTGAATTGTAATCTTTGGTTAGGGGTGCTGGCCATACAATGATAGAATTTATAGGTGGTTAATGATTTTAGTTGATTTTTACCACGGTTAACGAATTGTTAAGCGGTTGACGAAAATATCTTTCCAAATTGAAAAAACAGCATGTTTTAAATCCACAGATTGTGGATAAGGAATGTGTAAAAATTCGTGGCTCAAATGCAGTATGCATTTGCTGCGTTTCTCACATATTGTGAGCAATTTTTTGAAAAATTAATACTGTAGAATGAATTAATTCCTATAAGCAAAATAGCATTAAACAATAAAAAATATCTATTTTCATGTTTTTGAACGAACATGTAATAAATTAGTTGTATTGAATGCCCGAAATAGCTTAAAATAGAATAATTTTAATTATCGGTTATTTAGAGCAAAGTTTTTTGCATTTTTGCAATACCACTTACAAAATTTTGAATGAAGCAGGATTTGTATAAACAATTTATAGCAAGAAAGGAACAAGGCAAGAAATCGTTTACGGTTTTAATTGATCCTGATAAAGTAAATGCTCAATCGATTGAGCAAATTACTACTTTGGCAATGGATGCTAAAGTGGATTATTTTTTTGTAGGAGGCTCATTGGTTATTTCGAATCATTTAGATGAATGTATTCAGCAAATAAAATCTCTATGCAATATTCCTGTTGTATTATTTCCTGGCTCACCATCGCAAGTAAGTAAATATGCCGATGCATTGTTGTATTTATCTTTAATTTCTGGAAGAAATCCTGAGTTACTAATTGGTCAGCATGTAGTAAGTGCTCCTTTTGTAAAAAAGAGTGGCTTAGAAATTATGCCTACCGGCTATATGGTGGTTGACGGAGGTGCACCAACAACTGTTTCTTATATTTCAAATGCTACACCCATACCTGCCGATAAAAATGAAATTGCCATGTGTACTGCAATGGCAGGTGAAATGTTGGGTATGAAATTAATTTATATGGATGCTGGAAGTGGTGCCAAACGCCCAATTACCGAGCAAATGATTGAAAAAGTAGCATCTTACATTGAATCTCCTTTAATTGTTGGTGGCGGTATTATTGAGCCTGAAAAAGCCTATAGAAATTGTAAAGCTGGAGCCGATGTGATTGTAGTGGGAAATGCCATTGAAAAAGATCCTTCACTTATTAAAGAAATGGCTGCTGCTGTACATAGTGTACCTGTAACTGTTTAACAACTAGAATATATTTAAAAGAAAAGGTTTCAAATTACTTGAAACCTTTTCTTTTTATAAACTTTATTGATTGCCTACCATAAAAATGGCGTTGCTAAATAGTAGTTTACCATTATCCCAAAATAATCTGAATATGGGATCATCGGCAAAAATGCTTACTGTTCCTGCACCCATTTCTAATGCTCCAATCACTGTTCCATCTTTTAATTTTTCTTTTACTTTATAACCTGAGAAACCCGTTACATAATTGTCTTTTTTAAGAATACCTACATTCCATCCATCTTTCATAAACTCGTAAATAGCAGTATTCTGTTTTAATGTATAGTAGTTATTGCTATACCCAAATGCTAAAGGATGTGTGGCATCTAACTCTACTTTGTAAATTGAACCAGGCGTATAATTTGGTAAATAATCTCTTTCTCTATCGGCATATTTTTTTACCAAAGCATACGTGTCTTCTTTTTTATCGCTGCCATCTTCTTTCTTTTTAAAACCCCAATCGGCATTGGCTAATTGGTCAACTGCATTTTCCATTGCTACTAATTTTCCACCATTACGTACAAATTCTTTTAGCTTATCATTCGCCGATTTATCATTTAAAAATCTGTAATAACCATCGGTCATAATAATTACATGATAATTTTTTAAACTCATTCTACCCAACTCATTGGCGTTTAATAAAGTAATAGGATAATTCAATTGCTGATCAAATAAGTTCCAAACTTCGCCAGCTGCAGTGCTTGAAACCCCATCGCCAGTTAACATTGCAATAGTTGGCTTTTGTATCACTTTAACATCTGGACTACCAAAATCTAATCCTTTATCCATAAAACCAGTTTCTACAGGTATTGCTGTTACACCAAATTTTTGTTGAATTTGATTAATTGCTACATAAATTAATTCCATTGAATTACCAGTTTTTTGCACAATCAATGTTCCCCTTTCATAAGGTTGATTATTGTACACAAAAGGCTTTTCACTAAAACGAACTTTAATATTCTGTTTCAATAAATGAGTTAATACTTTTACACTTGTGAAAGAAGTGTACGGAATTAAAAATCCATAAGTACTTGTTAGTTGAATCGTTGCTTTTGCTGGAGCGTCGGCTGCATCAAATTGCTTTTTTTCTTTCAATGCATAACCCTCTACTCCAAATGCATAAGGAATGCTCCATGCTGTAATATCGTAAGTGGCACTATCCGATAATTTGCTTTTTGGTTCTAGCAAAACCTTTACCAATGCACTTTTGGGTTGAAATGCAGAAACCTGTAACGTAAATTTTGCTGTTTTACAATCTTCTTCTTTACTGGTTTGATAATTATATGCTTTGAATGTGGTTGAACTTTTCACCAACGAAAAATCGATGTTATTATTCATCAATAATTTCTTAACCGCTTCAATTTTTTGTTCATCATTACTGCTGAGGATATAAGTTTTATATTCTGTATTTTTTGCATTGATTCCATCGGTAAAAAACTGCTTAAACTCAGTTACAACTTTTTGTGCATTGAGAGAAGTGATTTCGATAGTAGATAATCCTGACGTAAAGTGATGTGCAGCTCTATCTACTAACGTTAATGTATCGCCATCTTTGGTTATAACGCCTAAACCTCCTCTGCTATGACCACCTTGTTCATACGTCATACCAATTGAACCATTGTAAATAGGATATGTATCGCCATAAGATGGATAAAATAAATCGAATCTTTCTTTGGTAAAATATAACCATCCATTGGCATCGAAATATTTTGCATGATTTTTACCAATTTGAGTTTGAAACTCTCTTTGCCAATTGGTAATTACTTCATGAAAAGGTTCTGCCGCTGGTGCAAAATAATAAGGCTCATTATAACCTTGCTCATGAAAATCAACATGTATGTGTGGCATCCACTGATTGTATTTTTTAATACGTTGTTGAGTTTCAACCTGTGTTTGCCAAGCCCAATCTCTGTTTAAATCAAAATTATAATGGTTACTTCTTCCTCCAGGCCAAGGTTCACTGTGTTCACGACTTTGAGGATCGGCATTTAGCTCAGCTCCTACAACTTCATTGTACCAATTTACATAACGATCTCTTCCATCTGGATTTAAACAAGGATCAATAATTACCACTGTATTTTTTAACCACTCTTTGGTTTTAGTATTAGATGGATCTACCAATGCAAACAACGTAAGCATTGCTGCTTCACTACTACTTGGTTCATTACCATGTACATTATAACTTAACCAAACAATGGCAGGAGCATCGTTACTAATGGCAGCCATCTTATCTTTTGCTAAACCAGCTAACCTTAAATTATTGGCACGAATTGCTTCTAACTTTTGAATATTTTCAGGGGTTGAAACATATGCTAACATAAGCTCTCTTCCTTCATTGGTTGTACCATACTGCTCAGTAACAACCATTCCAGTTTTTGCAGCAGCAACCGATTTTACGTACTCTACAATTTTATGATGACGGGTGTACTTTGTACCAATTGGATAACCTAAAAATTGTTCAGGACTTTGTACTGTTTGGGCAAATAGACTTTGTGTAATTGCAAGCAATGCAACCAATAAATATTTTCTTTGAAGCATATAAAAAAATTATAGGCAGTGAAAGTAAAGAAAATTTAAAAGCAGTAGCACATGCGTTATTAGAACTAATAAAATGAAGCCCATTTTTACTATTCAAACAAGAAAAATCAAATATTTCTATTGAAAGAAGAGTCATAAAAGTAGTCATTCAATAATTCTTAGAAATGATGATTTTTTTATTGTTCCGATTCAAATAGCTATTAATAATTTTATATTTATAGTGCAATTATGTACAATAAATACCTTTAATAATGACTGAAAATGATATCTCCTATGCCATTGATGTGCCATCTTTTATGTGTATAATAATCTTGAGCCTGGACTTTTAGAAAGTGTCTATGAAGCTGTATTGTTACATGAATTAAGAAAGAGCAATTTAAAAGCACAAAGTCAGGTTGCACTACCTATGATTTATGATGAAGTAAAAGTAGATGTTGGCTACCGACTAGATATTCTTGTAGAAAATAAAGTAATCATAGAAATAAAATCGGTTGAAACTATTTTAGATGTCCATCATAAACAACTGATTACTTACTTAAAGCATTCTAGTTTAAAACTTGGACTATTGGTGAATTTTAACTCAAGTGATATTTCGAAAAGTATTTTTAGAAAAGTGAATGGGCTTTGAGTTTTTCCCGCTGATGAACCCAAATTGAATACACAGCTGATTTACGCTGATGTTATTTGCGAAAATCTGCGGTTCTTTTAATCTGTGAAAATCTGCGGGAGAAATAATTCCCGCTGATTTACACTGAAGTTATTTGTGAACATTTGCTAGAGGAATATAGCTCAAAATTTAAACTGAGTAATCATTTTATTTAGTAAATAATTGCAATCGAAAGCTTCTGTTTTCATCAAATTTATTCTATGTTGTATTTACTTTTCAATTAATTGATCATTATTTTTATTGGTTGTCTATTTGCTATTTTCAGTATATATGTTCCTTTGAAATCACTTTTAATAGTAATGCTTGTTTGGCGTGCATTAGTTACACCTTCTTGTACTACTTTGCCATCAATAGTGGTAATTACGTAGTTTGTTTGTTTTGTAACTGGTTCTCCCAAATCTATATTCAGTATGCCGTTTTTAACTGGGTTAGGATAAACAACTAATGCATTTTTCTTACTACTCAAATCAATTTTTCTTATTTCGCTTAGGCTAAACTTGCCATCTTTATCTATCATTTTTAATCGGTAATAGTTTACACCATTTGTAGGGTTAGCATGTGTAAAATTGTAATGACTTGCAGTAGTACTATTACCTTTTGCAATTAACTTTTCAAGTGTAGTAAAATCAATAGCATTTAAACTATGTTGCACTTCTATAAAATCGCTATTTGCTTCGGTAAGCGTTGTAAATTTTAGTAACGCTGATATATTTAATTTGTCAACTGTAAAACTACCTAGAAGTGTTGGTACCATTGTGCCATTAAAAACCCAAGCAGCACCGGTACTATTGTTATCAGCATTTCCTCCTACAAACAAAGTGTTACCATCGGCACTGATCGATACAGAATTCCCTTGTCTAGAAATTCCCAAGTATCCTCCGGGTAGCACATATCCTGTACCTACTCTTTTGTTACCTTGTTGAGTCCAAATTCCTGCATTTCTTCTGTAAATCCATGTTGCTCCAATCATATTATTATCATAGTATCCACCAACTACAGCAGTATTACCATCTGCACTTATACTAACAGATTTACCCTGCCCAGCTATTCCAATTGTGTCAGTGCCGATTAATTTAGTGCCCTGTTGAGTCCAAATTCCATTATTTCTGGTAAAAACCCTTGCTGCACCACGCTGTGAACTGTCACCGTTATCTCCTACAATTGCAGTATTGCCATCTGCACTAAGGCTAGATGAAACTCCCATAGCATTAATAGCACTTATGTTAGTAGCTAGGGCATATAAATCAGCTTGTTGACTCCAAATGCTGCCATTCCAAACGTATATAATTACATCTCCAAGTAGTGTGTTGCCATCTGCAGAAATAGAAACACCAGTACCGATGCCTCTATTGTTGGGAGCAATCAATTTATTGCCTCTTTGGCTCCAAATCCCTAAACTATTTCTTGAAAATGTCCAAATCGATCCATATCCTCCTCCTGTGCTTATATTGGAATCAGAAGGGCCACCAATGATTGCAATATTACCATCAGCACTAATACTTACGGATCTTCCTTGTCTGATATAAGAAGTTCCATTATAAGTAGTCCCAACTAATTTATTGCCCTGTTGACTCCAAATGCCTAATGAATTTCTTGTAAAAATCCAGGCTGCACCAATTGAATTATTATCTCCTATACCACCAACAATTGCTGTGTTACCGTCTGCACTTAAAGCCACAGAACTTCCTTGTCTAGATTCCCCAATAAAGCCATTACCAACCAGTTTATTTCCTTGTTGACTCCATGCACCAGCCGTTTTTGTGTAGACCCAAGCTGCTCCAGTATAGTTATTATCCCCAATTCCGCCAACAATGGCAGTAGTACCATCTGCACTAATACAAACCGAATTTCCCTGCTCAATATTTGCCCCAACGCTATTCGTTCCAACCAGCTTGTTACCCTGTTGAGCTGCTGGTATTACACTAACAGTTGGCGTAAAAGTATTTGCACTTGTAGTACTACCATTAGTTGTAGTTATACCAATTAAACCAGCACCAGCACCTGGCATCACCATAGCCACTAAACTAGTGCCTGTATTTGAAATAGCTATTGCATTTACACCACCAATAGTAAGTGCAGTTGGGTTGGAAAGGTTTGCACCTGTAATGGTTACTAAAGTACCAATTGGCCCTGAAGATGGTGAAAATGAGGTGATGGTTGGTTGTGCTAGTGTATAAAGTGGTAATAGAATTGTAACAATAAAACCCAATAAATTATTGATAGAAAATTTCATAATTTGAAATTGATAAAATAAGGTGTAAAAATTTATAATTCGAATATATATAGATTATTGTAAACAAACATTCAGTTGAAAATTTTCTTACTATTTTTTTATTCTTAATTAATTATAGTTACAAAAAAACCATCGCTTTTAACGATGGTTTTTTATTGAATAAAAACTTCAATGTATTATTTGCTTCCTGCTTTTTCATTAGCAGCTTGCATTGGATTTTTTCCTGCACCACCAGGATTTCTGCGATTGCCGGCCCCTGCTTTAAATAAAGAAAATTTACTAGCTTCTTTCCATTCGCCTTTAGGCCAAACATTGTTTTTCTCATCTATATCTGCTGTTTCACGCATTGGATCTAACTTAATGGCTGTTGCTTTTTTCTTTACCATAAATACTTTACTCACTTTATTTTCATTCTTACGCCAAATTTGAGCTGGTATTTTTTCTACTTCAGTAGTACCATCTTCAAAAGTAAATTCAACAATAATTGGCATAACCAAGCCGCCTTTATTGCTAAAACTCACTTCATATAAATAAGTGTTGGCGTATTTGTCTTTATCCTCGGCAGTTAATACTTCTGGTGTTGTAGCTGGCCTTGCAGCTGGAAAATACTTAGTAGTATCATAAGGTTCTATACCTCTAGCATAACGCCAATAAAAATCTCTTAAACTTGTATCAGCATCGGTTTGAAAGATGATATTTTTATCGGTTCTATTTCTAATTTTAGAAATGTCTTCAAAACTATTTACCAATGGCTTATCTAAAGAACGTGCACCAGAATTGGTTACACCACCACCTCTTGATCCAGCAGCTTCTAAATCAACCACTGCATATTTTACAGTATCAATGGCAATATCGCAAGGTTCAATACCATAAAACCATCCTCTCCAAAACCAATCTAAATCTTCGCCACTTGCATCTTCTATGGTTCTAAATAAATCGGCTGGTGTTGGGTGTTTAAATGCCCATCTTCTAGCATATTCTCTAAAAGCAAAATCAAATAATTCTCTTCCTACAACAGTTTCTCTCAAAATATTTAAGCCTGTTGCTGGCTTGCTATAAGCGTTAGGACCAAATTGAATAATGTTTTCACTATTGGTCATAATTGGCTCTAATTGATCTTTTGGTAAACGCATGTAATCGGCAATGGTGAAGGCTGGTCCACGGCGTGATGGAAATTTATTATCCCATAATTCTTCTGTTAAATATTCTACATAAGTATTCAAACCTTCATCCATCCAACTCCACTGACGTTCGTCACTGTTGACAATCATTGGAAAAAAGTTATGACCTACTTCATGTATAATTACACCCAACATTCCATTTTTTGTAGATTCGGTATAAGTGCCATCTTTTTCAGTTCTACCATAATTAAAACAAATCATTGGATACTCCATTCCATTACTAGCTTCTAAACTTTGTGCAACTGGATATGGATAAGGAATAGAAAATTTAGAATAGGTTTTAATGGTATGTGCCACTGCTTTGGTAGAATATTTTCTATATAAACCATAAGCTTCTTTACCATAGCCACTCATACACATTACTTTTTTACCTTCTACATAAGCTGGCATAGCATCCCAAATAAATTTACGAGAACTTCCCCAAGCAAAATCTCTAACATTAACGGCATTAAAAATCCAAGTTTTCTTTTGTGTACTTTTTGAAGTCTCTGCTTTTTTAGCTTCTTCAAGCGTTACAACTTCTACTGGTTCTTTTGCTTTTTGTGCAGCAGCCCAACGTTGCAACTGTGATGGAGTTAATACTTGATTATAGTTTTGACATTCGCCTGTTGCCAATACAACATGATCGGCGGGTACCGTCATTTGTACTTTATAATTACCAAAAGTTAAAGCAAATTCTCCACGACCAGTGAACTGATGATTTTGCCATCCTTGAAAATCGCTGTACACACATAAACGTGGAAACCACTGTGCCATAGTAAATAAATGGTTGCCATCTTCTGGGAAAAACTCATATCCACCTCTTCCACCAAGTGTCATTCTATTCGGAATTTTATAATTCCAACCAATTTTAAAAACAAATTGCTGACCAGGTTTTAATGGAGTTGGCAAATCAACCCTCATCATGGTTTTGTTAACAGTATAGCTTAGTTTTTTACCCAACGCATCGGTTAACTGTGTAATATTGATACCATAACCATTATCGGTTTTATCGTCAGCCATTGCATCTAATTGAGTGGTAGTAACCATTCTACTTAAATAACTAGCATCTTGATAATTGGCATTTTTAACTGAGCTATGTTCATTCTCATCTAACTGTAACCATAAGTAAGTTAACACATCTGGAGAGTTGTTGTAGTATTTTAAGGTTTCTACACCAGTTAGTTTTAAATTTTTTTCATCCAACTCACATTGAATATCATAATCGCAACGTTGCTGCCAGTATTTATTACCTGGTGCACCACTTGCTGTTCTGTACTCATTGGGCGTTGGTAAAATAGTACCCAACTGTTCAAATTTATTTCCATGATTTGAAGTGGGATTGTTCATAATGTTTTGTGCATGGGCATTTACAATACCTGCAACAAGCATTAAAAGTAGCATCAATTTTCTCATAATCATCTAATTTTTAAAAAGGTAAACGTGTTAAAACCATTTCTGTAGCAATGCCAAATATAGCACCACTAGTAAATAATATAAATTCTCTTTTATTAAGTTTCATAACATTCAAGCAAATAAAACCAATTACCAAAACAACCAACACCACTAAAAGTTGGGCTGCTTCTATACCCACATTGGCATATAACAAATTGAGTGCAGCACTAAAACCTGTACCTTCTAAAGCCACAAATTCGCTGGCAAAGCCCATTCCATGTATTAAGCCAAAAAACAATGCAAAAAAGTAAATAGGCGAAAATTTACTTTTATCGTTTCCCTTCTTAGCAAATAAGTTACTAATGGCAGTAACAACAATGGTAAATGCAATAAAAAACTCAATCCAGTTTTTGGGCAAACCAATGCTATTGTACATTGCAAGTACCAATGTTATACAATGCCCTATGGTAAAAGCAGTTACTAAAAAAAACAGTTTTTTCCAATCAGAAAATTGGTAACGCAACGAAAGGGCAGCCATAAATAAAATGTGGTCTAATGCTCCCCAAGTAGCTATATGGTGAAAACCTAAATCAAAATAAATTGAAAAATTACTCATCTTATTGAATGGAACTTATAAAACATGAATTACTGTTTAAACCAAACAAACATGCATTTTTAACGGTTAAGTTTGAAAATTAATAAGGATGTTTGCCGCTGCAAAATAATGTAGATAAATGGCAAATAGTATATTTCAATGGTTAATGACAAGTGTTGTAGCTGTGTTACATCCTTTTTTTGTAAGTGTAATTGAGTTAAACCATAACCCTAAAGAAAAATCTGTTGAAATAAGTATGAGAATTTTTACCGACGATTTTGAAGCTACCTTAAAAAAATTTGGCAACACAAAAATTGATTTAACCAATCCAACCAATAAAACAGCAACCGACGAATTAATTACAAATTATGTACGCCAGAAATTAAAAGTAAATATTGATAATAAGGCTACTGTTTTAGAATATGTTGGCTATGAAATAAAAAAAGAAAGCGTTTGGTTATATTTTGAAATTGACAACGTTACTAACGTAAAAAAAGTAGACATTAACTGTAATTTATTGTACGATTATGAACAAAAACAAATTAATATTTTACGTGTGAAAGGCAACGGCAAAGAGGAAAGTTATAAATTAGAATATCCAAACAATAATAAAAGTTTTCAATTTTAGGTATGAAGAAATTACTCTTAGTATTTTGTAGTTGCATTATATTCAGTATAAGCTATGCACAAGATGAGTGTAACGAAATGAATACTATATACATTCGTTTAGATTCAATAGCTAAAGCAGCAGTATTGAAAACTGAAGTAGGCAAGTTTGCAAAAGACAGCATTTTTACATTAGGAAAAACCTTTGAATTATTCAACACAAAAAACCACTTGAACAGAAACCCCATGTTAACAACATTGGGTGCTTTAGCTATCTTTTATTTTGATGAAACAGCTCAACCCAATATTCAAGCTCTTCTTGAAATGTGTATTGAACGTTTAGTAACAAAAGAAAACCTTTACCTAAAATATGATAAAGCAAACGAAAATGGATTCAAAAAAGTTTGGGTATATCAATCAAAAAAATCTAAAAAATTAATACTTGTTTTAGACAGAGGAACTAAAATAAACATCAGTGGCGAAAATGAGAAGAACAAACTAAGTATGCGTTTGTATTGGGATTATTATTTACCCGAAACCAAGAATTAAACAAACAAATCAGCAGCAATTCCATCAGCTAAAAATTTAGCTGCATTGGTTAATTGCAAACAATCATTGTTTAATTGTATAGATAGATTGTTGATGTGTATTGAAGCTCTAGTCAATAATTTATTCATTTCTACCTCACCAAAATTTGTTTGAATATATTGTAATGAAATGCCTTCAATGGTTCTTAATGCTGTCATAATATACTCATTTAACTGCTGCTCTTTGGTAAGCATTTCTATTTCAAAAGGAAGCGTATTTTGTTCAATACTTTTTAAATACAAAGCGTTGTTGGCAATATTCCACTGCCTTGAAATGCCATTAAATGAATGTGCCGATGGTCCTAAACCCAAATACTGTTTGCCTTGCCAATAACTGCTATTGTGTTTACTTCTAAAACCTGGTTTTGCAAAATTGCTAATCTCATAATGCTCAAAACCAGCAAAAGATAATTTGTTGATTAATATTTCAAAATGCTGAGCTTGTTTTTCAGATTCAATATTTTGTAGTTGTTTTTTTTCAATTAGTTTTTCTAAAGCTGTTTTGGGTTCTACCGTTAATGCATAACAAGAAAGGTGTGGAATATTTAATGCCAATGCTGTATCAATATTATTCATCCATTGTTCATTGGTTAATGTTGGTGTTCCATAAATTAAATCAATGGTAATATTGGAAAAATATTGTTGAATTAGTTGTAACGATTGTAATGATTGTTTACTGTTATGAGCTCTGTTCATCCACTGCAAATCTTCCTCTACAAAACTTTGTATTCCAATACTCAAACGGTTAATACCAATGGCTTTCCAAGCAATCAATTTATCTTCAGTTATATCATCGGGATTGGTTTCTAGCGTTATTTCAGCATCTTCATCAACTAAAAATAATTGTTTAAAATGGGCAAGCATTTGAGTAATTTGTTCAATAGAACATAAGCTGGGCGTTCCTCCTCCAAAATAAATAGTTTGTACTTTTTCTTGTAAATAATGCTGGTTTAAAGTAGCTTCTAGCATTATAGCTTCAATCATTGCAGGCAAAGCAGTTTGATTGGTGCTAAAATGAAAATTACAGTAATGGCAAGCCTGTTTACAAAAGGGAATATGAACATAAATACCTGCCATTTACTAAATGTTTAAACGTTAACGATTGTTTGTAGTAAAGTTTTATTAAACTTGTTTGTTGAAATGAATTTTAAGCAACTACGATACCTAATATTTTTTGTTTTACTACTATTGGTTGGTAAAAATAATCATGCACAATCTATTCAGTTTAAAATTGAATATGTACATAAGTCAACCAATTTTAACGATAAAGAATTATTGCTCAAAAATCAATTTGCAACAGAAAAATTATGTGCCGATTATATACAACAGCTACCACAATTGCTACAAAGTAAAGGATATATTAGTGCATCGGTAGATTCTGTTATACAAGCCAATCAACAGTTTATGGTTCATTTGTTTATTGGCGAAAAATATATTTGGCAACAATTAAAAGTTCAAAAAAATGATTGGCCTTTATTGGCACAAGCAGGCATACAACAAAAGCAATTTGAAACAACACCTTTCAACCCTCAATTGGTTGAACAAGTACAAGAAAAATTATTGAATTATTTTGAAACAGTTGGTCATCCCTTTGCGTCAGTATCGTTTGATAGTGTAATGATTGCTGACAATAAAGTATCGGCACAACTCAATATTGATAAAGGCATTGTTTATAAAATGGATAGTGTACGCATTTTTGGCAATGCTAAAATTAGTAAAGCCTTTTTGTACAGATACTTAAACATTCAGCCCAATAGTGTGTACAATCAACAAAAATTAACCACTATCAACCAACGTTTATTAGAGTTGCCATTTTTGCAACAAAGTCAGCCTTGGCAATTGGCTATGTTGGGTAAAAGCTATTTAGTAGATTTATTCTTGGAAAATAAAAAGAGTAATCAAGTAGATGCAATTGTGGGTTTGTTGCCCAATAATCAACAGTTAGATGGCAGTTTACTATTAACAGTTGATGCGAAGATTAAACTGCAAAATGCATTTGCTAAAGGAGAAACGGTAGCTTTAAATTGGCAACAAATTCAGCCAAAATCGCCACGATTGAATCTTCAATTTCAGCAACCGTATATTTTCAATTCACAGTTTGGGTTTGATTTTCAGTTCGATTTATTTAAAAGAGATTCTACCTTTTTAAATCTACAAACCAATATTGGTATTTTGTATGAAATTAATGCACAACAAAAAACCAAAATTGTATATCAATCTTACAGAACGAATTTGTTAGATGTAGATACCAATACCATAAAAATTACCAAACGCTTACCCGATATTATTGATGTTGTAACCAATAGTTTAGGTATTGATTATACGTTTAATAATACCAATTATCGCTTTAATCCAGGTAAAGGAAATGAGTTGCAATTACTGTTAACAGCAGGTAATAGAAGAATTATACAGAATAATGCAATTAGCCAAATTAAAGATGCCAATTTTAATTACACTAGTTTGTATGATAGCTTAGATGCAAACACTTATCAATTTAAAATTAAATTACAAGCAGCCAAATATTGGCCAGTTGGCAGGTATGGTGTTATTAAAACAGGTATTCAAAGTGGGTTAATTCAAAGCCCTACTATTTTTAGAAATGAAATGTTTCAAATAGGAGGATTTAAAACTTTACGTGGATTTGATGAAGAAAGTATTTTCACCAATCAATTTGCTATTGGCACTCTTGAATACCGATATTTATTTGGCTTGAATGCCTACTTTAGTGCATTTAGTGATATGGGCTATTCGTATAACGCCATTATTGATAAAACCTTTACCTACCTTGGTTTTGGAGCAGGTATGGCATTTGAAACAAAACAAGGAATTTTTAATATTAATATTGCTGCTGGTAAGAGAAATGACTTGCCATTCGACTTACGTCAGTCTAAAATTCATATAGGTTTTGTGAGTTTATTTTAATATTGATAGGAACACGGATGACACGGATTGAGCTGATTTGCACAGAAAAACTCAGCGTAAATCAGCGGTGTATTCAATCAGCGATTATCAGCGGGAATTATATTCCCCGCAGATTTACGCAGATTAAGAGAGTCGCTGATTTTTGCAGAAAAAATTAGCATGCATCAACAATTGATTCAATCAGTGAAAATCCGTTTAATCAGCGTCATCCGTGTTCCTATCCTCCCATCACTTCTTCACAATTTTATCAGCATTTTGCTTAATAAAATCATCCCAACCTTTAAACCCTTTTGTAGCAGTATTTAAAACGTTTGAAGTTTGATAACAGTGGCATAATGCAACTGCCAATGCATCGGTAGCATCAAAATATTGTGGTTTTTCTTCAATGTTTAAAATACGTTGCAACATTTTCCAAACCTGATCTTTATCTGCATTTCCATTCCCTGTAATAGATTGCTTCACTTTTTTAGGTGAGTATTCGGTTACGTCAAGTCCAGCTTGCATAGCAGCAGCTATAGCAACACCTTGAGCTCTGCCAAGCTTTAACATGCTTTGTACATTCTTTCCAAAAAAGGGTGCTTCAATGGCAAATGTTTGTGGCTTATATAGTTTAATCAGTTCACAAACTTTGGTATGTATTTTTTCTAATCGTTCATAAATGTCTTTATGCTGAGATAGCTTCAATACATCCATTAACAATACTTGCTGCTTATTGCCTTCAACCTTAAGTAGTGCATAACCGAGTATTTGAGTACCGGGATCTATACCAAGTATTATATGTGGTTTCTTCATTACAAAAGCAATCTAATAGCTTTTACAATAACCAACAAAACAAATAATCTTATAAACATGTCAATTATACCAATTAAAAAAAAATAGACAATAAAAACGCTATTAAATTAATTGAATAGTACAAAATTGTACCTTATAAAATAATATATTTGAAGTGTGTGCTACTACCCCTAAAGCCTTTACAGAATGAATGAAAAATTAACTGTTTTTTTAGCCGATGATCACCATATTGTAGCAAAGGGCATTGCAAATATTATTCAACAAATAAATGAAGTTGAAAAGGTTGAAATTTTTACTAATGGAAAAGAACTTTTTGATGCATGCCTAAACCATTTACCCAATCTTGTTTTTTTAGATATTGATATGCCTGTTTGGGACGGACGTAAAGCCCTTGTTTCATTGAAAGAAAAATTTCCTGCACTACGTTGTTTAATGCTTTCTATGAACAACGAAAAATCTATTGTAGATGATTGTTTAGAAAAGGGGGCTAGTGGGTATTTGAATAAAGATTGTACTGAAGTAGAATTGCAGGAAGCAATTTTTACTAAAGAACCTATTTATTTTTCTAAAGAAGTGCTGAAAACAATTAGTGGCTATCATAAAAGTAATGCAACAAAAGGTTATCAATTAATAGAGCCGTTAACCGATAGAGAACTAGAAGTGTTGGCATTATTTTGCGAAGGTTTAAGTCCAAAAGAAATTGCCGATAAAATTTATTTAAGCCCTAGAACTGTTGAAACCCATAAAAAAAACATTATGTTTAAAATGGATGTAAACAGTGTTGGAAAATTAATTAGTGTAGCATTGAAAAATAATTTAATTAAATAATTAATTGAACAAACTATTCTACATAATCCTTATTGGAATTGCTTTTTGCTTTTTTCCATGCAATGCAAGAGCACAAAATTTGAATGAAAAAGTGTATAAGCAGCTTTTTATAGTTGATAGTTTAAGTGATAACTATACCATTTATAAAATCTTAGATTCTCTTCATCGGCTAAAAGGTCTTACATCAAAGAACCTTACTGAAATAAAACTTAGATTAACCAATGTTGCCATTAAGCTTCAAAAATTTGATGAAGCTTCCAAACTTGCTTATGAAGGGGTAGAACTTGCAGAAAAAAATAATTTTGATACAGCTCATATAACTTTTTATAAACTTATTGGTAGTGTTAATTATTACCTTGCAAAACGGGAAGAATCTATTAAATATTTTAAGAAAAGTGCATCTCTTGCGAAATTGAAAGGGATTCTGTTTTTAGAAGTAAATAATTATCAAAATTTAGGAGGAGTATATATAGACATTAAACAAATAGATTCTGCAGAGTTATATTTAAAACAAACAATGACTTTAGGAAGAAACTGCGGGATAACATGCAAGCCATTTTTGCTTTATGCTTCAAGACTTTTAGGTACTTTATATGAAGGTCAAAAAAAATTTACACAAGCTCGAATTATTTATGAAAATGGAGAAAAAGAAGCTAGATTATGGAATGATACAACTACTATTTGCTCATATCTTATTTATTACGCCGATTTACTTTTCAAACTAAATGAAAAAGAAATGGCAATTTTTAAAGCAGATGAGGCTGTAAAGCTAATGCGAGTGCAAAAAGGTAGAAACGATCACAGCTTTTCTGCAGCCTTACAACATCTTGCAGATAAATTGAATAAAACTGGTAATTACAAAAGGGCTTATGATTTGCAAAAAGAAATAACTAGCTTAATATTTCAAGGATATAAAAAAGAAGGACAAGAACAACTGAATGTGCTTGAAACAAAGTTTAAAGTAAAAGAATTAGAGCAAGAAAAAAACTTGGCAAATACCAATACATTAGCAGAAAAACAACAAAAGCAAATTTTATATTTATTACTCATCGGTATTGTATTATTTGCAGCCTTGTTATTCTCAATGATTCACTTTAGAAATAAAAAGAAACAAGCTATAGAAAAAGCAAATGCACAAAAAGCATTAATCAATGGTATTTTAGAAACAGAAGAAAAAGAACGAAGCCGAATTGCTAAAGATTTACACGATGGTATTGTACAAGATTTAACAGCAATTAAGTTAGAATTAAAAATGATGGCTCAACAAGCCCCAAATGATTTTGAAATACAAATAAATAAAGTACTGGCAAACATAGATGCAACTTCAAAAGAAGTAAGAGAAATATCTTATCAAATGATGCCAGTAACATTGAGAGAATTGGGTTTACTAAAAGCCATTCAAGAGTTACTGAATAGAAGTTTAAATAAAAACAATATTCAATTTGAATTTGATTCTTTTGGTATTGAAGAACGTTTATCAGAAAAAATAGAAACCACGGTGTATCGTATTTGTCAAGAGCTCATTAACAATACCATTAAACATAGCCAAGCAACCAATGTTTCTCTATTATTACAATTAAAAAACAACATGTTGCAGCTAACTTATGAAGATAATGGTGTAGGCTTCAACTCATCTACAGTAAAAAAAGGCATTGGCTTAAACAGCCTAAATAGCCGAATTGAAATGGTAAAAGGCTCACTAGAGTTTGATGCAACCGAGTCAAATGGTACTACTGCTTACATTAGAATTCCTGTTTAAAATACCAAAATTTACGTAGACAATTTCAGTAATATTTCGTAGCATAATTGAATTGTAATAGTACAACTTTACATCAGTTAAAGTAGTATGGTTACAAAGAAAATATATATCGTTTTTTTATTTTGTATTTCAATTGTATTTTTTGCTTGTAAAAAAAATACTGATACTACTGCAGCTTTAGGTATTGGCAGCTGGAAGGTAGGATCAAAAACCTATATACCAACTTTTACAACAAGTTCTACTAGCAATTCACCATTCAACTATAATTATACTTTATACGCTTATGTAAAAATGCCCTCTACAACGCCTATTGTAGATATGTTGATGATTGTATTTATGAATAAACCAACCACAAGTGGCATATACAAAATAGTGAATAAAACTACTGCCGATAGTAGAGCAAACGATGAAATAATTGTACAAGCAGTTGAAGAAATTGGCAGCAAAAGTGCCAAAGCAAAAACCGAAGGAAAAACTGCAACTGTTACTGTAATAAACGGAAAAATTTCAATTGAAATTCCGATAGTAAATGCAGTGTACGATGATTACCCAAGTGCAGGAAATCCTTTATTACAAAGTACAAGAACACTTGAAGCTACAATCCGTGAACAATAATATTTTTTAAATCAATAAAATTAAACCCATGTTACAATTAACAAAAACAATCCGCAACTTTTTTTTCTTTTCACTTATTGCAATGAGTATTACAGCTTGCGAAAAAAGCACCGATGATGCAGGTGGTTCAAGCACAATACCAGCCAATGGTTGGAGAATTGGAACAACCAATTATACCACATTTTTTTCTATGAGAAATGCAGGACAACCCAATTCAATAGCTGTTTTTGATGCTATTCCTGGATCGAATAATTCGAGTAATGTAGCTGTATTATTTAATAATATTACTGGTATTGCTGCAGGTACATTTAAAGTTGTTTTTAAACCCAATCAAAGCGATTTATTAGCCAACGAAATTATGATTGGAGCTAGTACTGGCTATAACCCAACTCTTAGTAAACCAGATAAAGAGTATGCTACTGTTCCTACTGTAACAGTAGATGCTACCGTTACCATAACGGGCGGTAAAGCTAAAATTGTTATTCCACAAATTAATATAGTAGCAATACCAGCAACTCCAAGTTCAACCACTACAACTTTTGCAGGTACTATTATCGAGCAATAAAAATTATCAACCACTAAACGTTTTATAAAATGAAGAAAAGTATTGTATTGGGTTTATTTTCAACATTGCTGTTTAATGCAAATGCCCAAGTAGAAGTAACTACAAAAAGTTTAGATCTAGAAAGCATAAATAAGCACAAAAATTGGTTTGTAAAAGGTGCAGGAGTTGACCAAACAACTGGCAAAACCTACTTAAATTTTACAAAAACAATTTGTGACGTAGATAAAAAAGTAGATGGTAATATGCTTGTTACCACATATCATGGATTACGATATGATGTGGATAAACTCTACTTTGATGAAAGTCTTAACTATGTAGAAACGGTAAGTAAAAAATACGCTTCCACTAAAGAAGCGGTAGAAGATGGCATATTAATCTTTGGAAAAAAACTAACCATTCCTTACGATCCTCTTTTTCCATATGAATTAACCAATGCTCATTTGTTTACCACTGTAGTAACTTATGGTTATTCTGCAGGTGCAGATGTTGTATCTTCTTATGTAGGAATTGATGTTAATGGAACTACGAAGTTGGGGTTGGATTATTGTATAGAAAACCTAAAAAGGCATAGGGTAAGCAGTACGGCAAATAGACAATCTAAAGGCGAAAAGTGGTATCCCATTTACAGTAATCCTGTACCAAATGGTGGCAATATGTTATACAGTACAGTTGGTGTAATTGGTGAAGATAAACAACACTACATTTTTAGAAAATTCGATAAAGATTTAAATCTAGTAAAGGAGCAAACTTTCACTTTTGACTACCAATGTATAATAGTGGCAAAATCTATTGAAAAGTCACCAGGACAGTTCGACTATGTTTTTGTAGCCTTGCCATTAGAAGTAAAAAAGTCGAAAATTAAAGTTACAGCAGCAAATAATTACGAATATTTTTATATAGATGGAAATACTTACGATATTAAAGAGCATGTAACTTTTCAAGCTCCAAAATCTAGATGGGTAATAGATAAAGTAATTCATGAAAATAATGCTACCTACATCATTGGAGGTTGCAGTAATAGCAATACAGAATATACAGATTATGCTAAAGGACCCAGCGATAACGATTATCAAAATTTACAAGTTGCCAAATTTGAAAATGGCAAACTAGTATATATTAACAGTGCCTCAAATAGCGACCTGCAGAACGTTTTAAAAACGAGTGACCAATTTAAAAGCACTTCAAAAATTACAACAAAAATGCTAGGAACTACTCTTAACTTGGCAGGTAATAAATTGGTTTACCAAGGTCGCCAATATGTGAGTGGAACAAATTTCCCAGGACTGCAAGCTTTTGTAATTAACGATAAGGGAAGTATAGAAACAGTATTATCTATGAAGGGTGAGGATTTAGGTTCTTCGGCATCTTTTTCAAAAGATGGTAAAAAATTTTATTGGTTTTCGTATGATATGGGAAAATATAATAAATTCAAAGACGGTAATATTTCAGCCAGTAAATCAAAGTTTTTAGTTAATAGTTTGGCTGTTGTTACATTCGACCTTCCAAATAACCAAATCTCTAGTTATCAAAATTTAGAAAACGAAGACTGGGCAATTAGCCATACTAACCCTTTTTTGATGGAAGATGAAAATAAAATTTTAATGCTAGGATACAAAATAACCAAGAAAGCCAAAGAAAGTGAAGTTGTATTTGTAAGTATCAAGAAGTAAACTATATATTCAATTAAGTTTTGTAACCTTAATTAATTAAGAAATATAAAACTAAACCGTTATTGGCAAAATAAGCTGATAACGTTTTTAGTTTAGTAAAATCAAAAAATATTTTTTATGAAATCTTCAAAGTTGCTATTCCTTTTTTTGTTAATCTCCTGTAAAGCCATTTCACAAGATTTAATTCCTACCGAACATCCGTATTTGTATTTATTAAATGATGAGAATTACAGCTTAAAGTTTGAGTATAAGGTTAACCCCAATGGTTATAAATTGAAAGTGTACAACGATTCAATTTTAATATTAAGTAATATAAAGCCAGCTAGTAATAGTATAGTTGATAAATTTGGCACTTATGAAATAAAAGTGTATAAGAATAGAAAATTACTGGGCGAATACAGAAATAATGCAGTAGGGTATGAGGTAAAAAACAGATGGAATAAAACTGACAAAATACCATTGGTAATAGAAGATGCTGAACTTGTGGATAGTTTTTTGTACATACCTCTACGAGAATTTAGTTCATCTGATTTATTGGTAGCCATTAAGTTGAATATTTATAATGGTGCAACATCAAAATTGTACTTACCTCAAGGTATAATACCAATACCAGAAGATAGCTTTAACGATTACTTTCCAAATAAAGGAATTAAAGTAGACCCTATAACTAACAAGCTCTTCTTATTAAACAGAACAACATTAATTGAATATTCCCTATCATCTAAAACATTTAAGGCAAATATTATTGACTGGACAAAATTACTTTATGCTAAAGATGGACTTTTATATTTTGAAGCTGGCTCAAAAGTTAAGTGTGCTGATGCTAATAACTTGAAACAAGATTTCAAACTTTATTCTCAAGGCAAATACTATAGCACAAAAGCACTTTTGCCTTATAACAATACTATTTTTTTTCAAAGTAGTGATAGCGAAAAATATCATTATTTTAAAATAGTAGATAAAGAGTCTCAAAAAGTTAATAGAAGTGAGGCTATTCCTTTTAATTACACAGATATGTATGCTGATAAAACCCAGGTAGGAATATTTACAGACTTAGAATCTAGAGCAATCTTTAAGCAAATAAAAATGCCATATGAATCACACATTCAACTTACCGACGGGTACTTTCAAATTGTTGCAATTAACAAAAAAGTAAAATCAAAAAATAAAAGTATTTTGGGTGCTGACTATGAAGAAACAAAAGAAACAGAAAGTTCACCTTCAACTATAGTGTATAATTTTTCTCAAACCTGCAATGTTTATAGAACTTTTAAAACTGGTGAAATGCGTGGAGACTTTAAAGAATTAAAATGGCAGGTTAAGTTCATTTCTGGAAGAAATACCATTGATCAATATTGGGAAAAAGATGGATTTCCAGCAACTAGTTTCAAGCTCTATGAAACATTCAATGTTATTGAGAGTAAGAAAACTGAAGATTATAAATATGTTTACCTTATTAATAAAACAAAGGCTATTTTTTTCAATTCAAAAGCACCTACAACTGTTACAATAACAACAGATGGTGGCAATACTTTTACAGAATATGCTACTTATGATTCCTATAATAAGCAATTTAAATAATGTCGATATTTTTTGCTAATCCAAGAACAGCGAAAAATGTAGTCATTCAATCTTATGAAATAAAATACACTTTGGGGGAAGTTATTTTTATTTCTTTTAAAAGCATCTGTTTAGATGCTTTTTTTAAACTCCCTTTAATATTCTTAAATATTGGTCTTTAAATAATTTTTAATTTTACTGAAAAATTTTAATAACTATATCAAGCTTAATATTCATATCAAAAATGATCTAGTAAATATTCACCACCTTATAAAACAGCTATTCTATGTTTAGGCTCATTGTATTATTTTTTTTATTTACCAACCTAGCAAGTACAGAAGCTCAGAACTTAGTGCCTTATAGAGATAATCAAAAAGAAAAATGGGGCTACAAAAATAAAACTGGTAAAATTGTACTACCTGCCATTTACGATGACGCAGCAGATTTTTCTGATGGTGTAGCAGGGGTTGCAATAAGAAAAAAAGTATCAAAACATGATTATGAAGAACCAATTTGGGGCTTTATTGATGCAACGGGTAAATTAATATTACCCTACAAATACAGAACGGCTCATTACTTACGAAAAATGTACTTTATTGATGGATTTGCAATTGTTACAGAGGTTACTGAAACTGAAAATGGCACCACTTTTAAATATGGCTTTATTAACAAAAAGGGTAGCTATATCGTACCTTGTAAATATGATTTTCTTATCAATTTTAAAGATGGATTTGCAATGGTAAATGTTGGAGGCTTTAATGATGGCCATTTTGGCATAGATGGTGGGCTATGGGGTTATATTAATAAAGAAGGCAAAGAAGTGGTAAAACCAATATATACTTTCTTATCATCTTTCAGTGGTGGGTTAGCTATTATAAAATCTTACGGTAAATATGGCTTTATAAATACTTCAGGTATTGAAGTTATTAAGCCTATTTACTTATATGCCGATGATTTTGCTGAGGGCATGGCAAAAGTAGCATTAGGTACCCAAGAAATGCCTAAGTATGGTTTTATAGATAAAACCGGAAAAGAAATTGTTGCTCTTAAATATGATGATGCTAGCAATTTTTCTGAAGGGCTTGCTGCAATAAACATAGGTGGCAAATGGGAACATGCTAGTAGATATTCGCAAGCAATGGAAATGATTGGTGGCAAATGGGGTTATGTTGATAAAACTGGTAAAATAGTAATACCCTGTAAATATGAAAAAGCAGGTAATTTTAAGAAAGGCAAAGCCACTGTAGAATTAAACGGTCAAACCTTTTCTATTGATAAAAATGGTAATGGAATTGATGAATAAATTTTATTTATTCAATTTTATATCTCTTAAAAGTTAGTAAAAACATCTGGTTTATGAAGCCCTATAATATATTATTTTTATTTTTATTTATTTGTATCAATCATTCGTTTGGACAATTGCTAGTACCTTTTAAAAATCATTCTGGGTTATGGGGTTATAAACACGATGTATATAGAAGTATTATTATACCTCCTCAATATTATTTAGCATACGAGTTTGCAGAAGGATTGGCTGGAGTTGGAAAAGTTAGTCCAGGTTTTCAATTACGTTTTGGGTTTATCAATGAAACTGGTAGAGAAGTGATTGCTCTAAAATACTTAAACGTTGATCAATTTTCAGAGGGATTAGCTGCTTTTAAGGCATCAAACAATAAAGTAGGCTATATTGATAAAACAGGGAAAGAGGTGATTGCTGCAAAGTACGATTTTGCCAATAAGTTTTGTAATGGCCTTGCTGCCGTGGTAATTAATAAGAAGTGTGGTTATATAGATAAAACAGGAAAAGTTGTTATACCATTAATTTATGAAACAGCATTTGATTTTAAAGCCGATTATGCAGTTGTTCAAATTAATGGAAGACCTGTTCAAATAGATAAAACAGGTAAAGAATTACCTCTCATTAGCGAAATGGGGTATTTAGATAGATCAACTTTAAATGTCATAATACCCGCTACAGATTACCAAAGTGGTTGTGGATTTACCGCTGATGGCCTAGCCATTATTCAATCAAAAAATTATTTATACGGTGCAATTAATCAAAACGGAAATACTGTTATTCCTTTTAAATATAATAGCATTACTAGATTAGAAAATGGGTTATATGAAGTAAGTAGTAATAGAAAATTTGGAATAGTAGACAAGTTTGGAATAGAGAAGATTGCTCCTCAATATGATATGATTGCAGACTATACACCAGAACTTGTGGTTGCCAATAAAGGAGAAGAATGGATAATTATAGATAAACATGGCAACATCACAACACCACTTTTAAGTAGCTTCTATTTTTTTGAAGGTAATTTGGCAAGAGTAAGGATTGATAGAAAATGGGGTGTAATTAATCAGCAAGGCAAACTAATATTTCCAATCAATTATCAAAGCATAAGTTTAAGAGCAGGAGGATTAATTGTTTTTCAAGAAAATAATAAATGGGGATTAGCGAATATTAATGGCGAAATTTATCTTCCAGCAACTTATGATCAAATTGATAGTTATGCCGATGGATTAGCAGTTATAAAAAAAGATAAAAAATTTGGTTTTATTGGTAAAGATGCTAAAGAAATTATTAGTCCAAAATATTCTAGAGTAGAACAATTTTCAGAAGGTTTAGCAAAAGTTGAATTAAATAAGTTATTTGGTTTTATTGATGTAAAAGGAATAGAAATAGTACCTCCGAAATACACAAAAGCCAGTAATTTTTCTGAAGGATTAGCAGCTGTAGCTATTGATAATAAATATGGCTATATTGATTACAAGGGTAAGCTTGTATTACCAATTAAATATTATGATGCAAAGGATTTTTCAGATGGCTTAGCGGCTGTTGGTATTTTTGGACAATATGGATATATCAATAAAACAGGCAAACTAGTTTTACCAGCCATTTATGATGATGCCAATCAATTTGTAAATGGATTAGTAGGAGTAAAAATTAATGGCAAATGGGGCTTTATAAATACCACAGGAAAAATTATAATTGAACCATTGTATGAAGGCGTAAAACCATTTTCCGAAGATAAAGCTGGTGTAAAAATAAATGGTAAATGGGGTTTCATTAATATACAAGGAAAAGAAATCGTAAAGCCCAAATATGGTGAAGTTGAATTTTTCTCAGAAGGAATGGCAGCGGTTAACTTTGCGTCATTTGGATTTAGATGGATTTTTATTGATACAACAGGCAAAGAAATTGGCGATGGTCCTTTTAGGGCAGTTTCTGAGTATAAAAATGGTAAGGCTAATGTTGTAGATTTTAACTGGAGAGAGTATTATATAGACATGAAAGGTAAAGAAATAAAACCTTTAAAAAATAAACAAGCAGAAGAAGTATTTGTGGTTTTCAAAAAACCAAATTCAGAGGGAAAAAGCACCACTCCAACAGTGAATGAAAAAAATAAAAAATTAAATGAAACTTTCTCTTTAGTATTCTATTATAAAAAAAATAATAGCGGTGTTTTTGAAAAAAATTTCAGTCCAAGAAAATTTGAAGTTACAAGAGATTACATTACAGAATACATTTCATCTAATGGATATTTCACTCAATGGGGAGATGTAAAAAAAATTGCTGCAAGTGATACTAGAACAGAGAATAATGAAATTTTAAATTATTATCAATGTACAGATGGTACATCATATGGCTTTTACAAAGGAAAAAATAATTTCATGCTAGGTATATTTAATAAAAATGGGGGAAAAGATTTTTATTTTACCAACTTAGATTAATTAAAAAAATATAATAACAATAAAAGAAAACATCGGCAATTCTATTCTTCGCCTCCATTAATATTTTTTGGTCTTGATGGTGTTCTTCCCCAACAATATTTTATTTAAAATGTATATCATAAATAGTTAATTTAATTAAACTAATTAACGTATAACTTACCAAAACTTTCTTAAAGCTACTATTTTAGAATGCATGCATTTACTTTATCTAAAACTACAAAAGAATATTCTAATAAAAAGTTTAGTTTTTAAAATGTATCTGTATAGTTGCTTTTTTCATGATAGATATCCTTTATACACTAATAGTTAAATCCGTACTTTGCAGCGAAAAAAATTTTAAGTGCTGAAAAAGAAGAAAAAAATATTTCTCAACTATATTGTTGGTCCGTTATTATTTGTTTGGCTAAGTTTTTCTATTTATAAACAAATACAAGAACAACCCAATTTACCTGAAGCATGGAAAGCCATTCAAAATAGCTATCGTGGCCCCAATGCATGGAAATTGTACGCTGTACTTGCCCTCATGTTTGTAAACTGGGGTTTAGAAGCCAAGAAATGGCAATTATTGGTTTCTGGAGTTCAAAAGATTTCTTTTCTACGAGCATTCAGGGCCATATTCACTGGTCAGGCAATTGCACTCAACACTTTTAATGGCGTGGGTGAATATGTTGGTAGAGTAGTGTATTTAAATGATGGTAACAGATTAAGAGCTGTGGCTTTATCTATTGTAGGCAGCCTAAGTCAAATTATTATTACCATGGTAATGGGTATATTAGGACTCATTTATTTGAGAATAAATATTTTAGACGATACCCATCATGTACAAGGTTTAAGTAAATTTTGGTTAGATGCTATGATGTATTCTATTAGCTTCTGGACCATTGTTTTTTTATTGGTGTACTTTCAGCTATCGTGGCTTACTAAATTAATTGAAAAAATACCTTTTGTTGCCAAATACAGTTTTTACATTCAGAAACTAGAAGATTTTCATTGGAAAGAATTAATAAGAATTTTATTATTATCTTTTATTCGTTACGTTGTATTTGTGGCACAGTATTTACTTTTATTAGAGTTGTTTAATGTAAATGCAACTGCCATTCAGTTGGCATGGATGGTATGTGTGTTGTTTTTAGTATTGGCAGTTATACCAACAATACCAATTGCCGAGCTAGGTTTACGTGGCGAAGCAAGTAAACAATTGTTTGGTTTAATAAGTAGCAATACTTTAGGCATTGTATTTACTGCAGTTGTTATTTGGTTAATTAATAGAGTAATTCCTGCTATTGCTGGCAGTATTTTTTTATTAGGTGTAAAATTATTTAAGGGTAAATAACAGTTTGTATTTTTTCTTTCAAAAATCTGTTATTGAACTAACAGTAAAATAAAATAGTATATGAAAAAAATATTTATTTCACTCACTTGCTTGGTTTCTTGGGTTACATTAACCTCAGGAGATAGTTTTTGTGGTATTAGAAATTATTCGTTTGAAGATGGAGAAAATATCACCTTCAAAGTATTTTACAATGCTTTAGGTTTATATGTAGATGCTGGCTCAGCAAACTTTACAGTTACACAAGAAAATTTAGGCAACAAACCGGTATATCATATTGTAGGTACAGGAACCTCTAACACAAGCTACGATTGGATTTTTAAAGTACGAGATAGATATGAAACTTATATAGATACTGCCAATCTTCAGCCCTTGAAGTTTATTAGAAATGTAAATGAAGGCGGACATAAGATTTATGAAAACATCACTTTTAATCAACAAACCAATTCGGCTATTACTACAAAAGGTATTTACAAAGTACCTAATTGTGTACAAGATGTATTAAGTGCAATTTATTATGCTAGAAACATTGATTTTAATAAATATAAAGAGGGAGATAAGATTCCCTTCGACATGTTTTTAGATAACGAAGTTTTTAGTTTATATATCAAATATTTAGGTAAAGAAACTGTGAAAACAAGATATGGTAAGTTTAAAGCAATTAAGTTTAAACCCTTATTGGTAAAGGGAACTATTTTTGATGGTGGCGAAAAAATGACTGTTTGGGTAAGCGATGATGCCAACCATATTCCTTTAAGAATTGAAAGCCCCATTGTTGTTGGAAGCGTAAAAGTAGATATGATGATGTATAAAAATCTTCGCTATCCATTATCTTCAATGATTAGTTATAGATAAATAAAACCAATTCTATTGTTTACATGAAAAAAATTTGTACACTTTTAGTTGCTACTTGTATGGCAACTTTTTCTTTTGCATCTGTTGATACCGTTTTTATTTTCAGCAAATCCATGCAAAAAGAAATTAAAACAGTTGTTATAAAACCCGATAATTACAAAAAAAATAAACTTAAATTTCCTGTAGTGTATTTATTGCATGGGGCAATGGGTGTTTCTACTAATTGGATTAAAAAAGTGCCTCAATTACAAGAGATGGCTAATGAACATCAACTACTCATTGTTTGTCCCGATGGTTCTGTAAATAGTTGGTATTTTGATAGTCCGGTTGATAGCAGTTACAAATACGAAACACATGTAAGTACAGAAGTACCAGCATTTATAGATGCCAATTACCAAACAATTGCCAACAGAAATTTTAGAGCAATTACCGGCTTAAGTATGGGTGGTCATGGAGCTATGTTTATTGCTTTCCGTCATGCAGAAACTTTTAGTGCATGTGGTAGTATGAGTGGGGCTTTGGCTGTAAACTATATTAAACGTGGTTATGACATTCAAAAAAGACTCGGCGATACCATTCTGAATAAACAATATTATGAAGATTGGAGTGTATTAAAAGTAATAGAAGATTATCCAAAAGATTCTTTAGCAATTATAGTAGATTGTGGATTACAAGATTTCATTTATCAAATGAGCAAAGCAGCACATGAAAAATTAGTTCAACTAAAAATTCCTCACGATTATATAGAACGCCCAGGGAAACACGATTGGCCATATTGGGCAAATGCAGTGAGGTATCAATTGGTGTTTTTTAAAGAGCATTTTAAAAAGAAAACGATCTTATCAAACTAATCAATTTTGTTGTACTAGAAAGAAAAATAAACCCCGAAGTTTTGAAAAAGCCTCGGGGTTTTTACTAATACTATTTTTATTGAACAAATATGAATAGCATTAAAACAATACTATTCTACAATTCATTAAGCTTCATTGTTTTGAACAGTAAACAATGGCACACTACTTCTAAAGGCCAATGTTTTGGTATGATTTACACCAAATAAATTGCTAAATACACCTTCTTGTTGCTTAGGTATTACTACAACTAAATCTACTTGATTATTTACAACAAAAGCATCTACAGCATCACTAAAATTTGTGTTGTGTTCAAAACGAAACTTTGGATGGTACTCTTTAAACATTTCTTGCAAAGCCAATTTTTCTGGCGATGCTTCAGCAGCTGCAACATCATTGGTAATATGTAAAATGAAAAAACTACTAGCTCCTGTTGCTTTAAGCATGTCTTTTAAATCTTTTTCTGGAGTTGTATTAGCAACATCTTTAAAATCGCTCACCAAAACAATTTCATTAATACGTTTAAAGTTAGATTCTGTTGGTACAATTAAAACAGGTACAGGACTATTTCTGGCCAATTTCACTGAATTGCTAGTGCCAAAAGTTTCCTTTAAAACTCCACCACCAGTAATACCCATTACAATTAATTGAGCTCCGGTTGATTCAGTTAAACTTGTAATTGCATCTGGTAATTCGGCATAACTATGATAGCCTTCTACTTCTATGTTACCAAGTACTTTAGATTTTAATAAATCGGTAAATGCTCTTAATTTAACTGCACTTTCCTGACGAAATGGTTCGCTAGTAATAGTTTGCTGATAACCTGTCATTGAATTTGAAGTACTTGCTACTTCGTAAGTATGATATACGATTATTTTTTTTGCTCCAATTTGAAATGCCAAGTCCACCGCATATAAACCTGCATTGGTTGCAGTTTCAGAAAAATCAGATGGAAGTAAAATTGTTTCAATCATAGTTGGTTTTTTTGCGTAAAGATATATTTTGATATTAAAGAAAAAAAGCTTTTTTAATTTAATTTATTCATTTTTTTAAACTTATTAGTCTTGCATGTTGGCATATTTCAATTTGAACAATACTCCTAAACCAACAATATCTACATCAATTTTTTGTTTCTTACTATTTACTAATTGAATTACATGTTCAAACGCTTTTTTCCGAAATCCTACATTATTTGTAGTAGCTTGTTTGGTTGTATTTTCTACCAAAATACCATACCGGCTAAATAGTGTCATGAGATCTTGTTTAAAATACCCATTGAGTTGTAGTTGCTCAATTATATTTTGCTTTGCCAAGGCTACACCCTCAAAATATGCATTGTTTAATTGTTGTGCTTGATTGCTCAACTCTTCTACATGGCTAGCTATAAAAGCATGTAAAATAGTTTCATCGTTTGTTAATTGATAATAATTATTTAAAGCCTCTAACTTTATTTGAACATTAATCAATTTAAAATTTTTCAACAAAATTTCTTTCAACCTTTCTTCAATACTCAAATGATAGATATAAAACTGTTGACTCAATTTTGCCCAACGCATTTGTTGAGGGATGGGTTCAAAAATTGGAATAATCATTTCTTTTAAAACTGGCTCCAGAATATTGTCTAATAATTCAACTGCAAAAATTTGATTTTCGGCTCCTTTATCCGCCTCGTTTAAAACTGTTTGTACAATATGAATAGTGTCTTTTCCATACAACAATTTCAATAATTCTAACAAATGAAATTTGCAATTATTGATGTGTTCTTCCAGCAAATTTTGTAAGTTCATTTGCTCCAATTCTGCAATATCATTGATAGCAGGTTCGGCCCACATAATTTCTCCAACATATAATCTGCACAACTCTGTAAAATAAAATTTATCGCTTGGTACTGGCTGATAATTAATCCTGTTTAATGCTGCTATTAATTCTTTTCTTACCATAAAATCGGCAGCTTCATACAATTCAGTAATCAATGAAAATTTTTGTAGTTGATTGGTTTGTTCTAAATACCAAATAATGAGTAAGCGACTAAAAAAATTATCGTTGGAAAAATAAAAACGAACCATTCGTTTTTGCATCATCGCTTCATCAATATCAATAGTATTGCCTAAAGTTGGATTGTAAGAGATGATTAATTCTATCAGTTGATCTTTGGTAAACTTGCCTTCATTGGTAAAATTCTTATTGAAAATTTCATGTAATACATTCATTTCTTTAGCAGGAACAATCGTTTCTTGTTGTACTGCCCAATTATTAAATGCTTGCACAATAGTATGTTGTTGAACAGTAGTAACTACTTGTTGTATGGTATGTAAATATTGATGAATTCTTTTCTTATATCCACCATACAAACCAACTACAAATACAATCCATAAAGCAGAAAATACTAAACAAATAAAAGACACGATATAGAAAAAATCATCTACATTATTTTTTTGCCACTGAGAAACCAATAATAAAATAATACCCGATAATACAATAGAGAACTGACTTATGGTTCCTTCTATACTGGTTTGTAATTGCAATCTTTCAGCTGCATTAGTTACTTGATACAATACTTTTGTAGAAGGTGCATAAACGCCTTTACGTATCACTCTATCGCTCCATTTAGCCATTAAGAAAAAAGCGATTACAAAAATCAAGCTGTCGTCAAAAATAAAATGAGCTGCAACTGCTAAACCTGATAATAGCAACAATAAAAAAGGCAAAAGCAATAAAGAAAACTTCATACCTTTTGTACTAATAATATTGGAGGAAAAAAATGAGAATAATAATTCACCAATTTTAATGATACAAAACAAAATAGCAATAATATCGGCAATAGCTAAGCCGGATAAACTAGCCAAATTTCTTACAGAAACTAAATAGGCATAATCGGTAAAATAAATAGCCAATACCGAAAAGAAAGCAACTACAGCAAGCGATATATAAAATTGATCTTTGGTAAATAACTTCCAGCTAAACTTTCTTGAGGTAGTTGAAGTTTGCATTTTACTAAACCGATCTTTGTGCTGTGCAAATATTTTTAAAACAGGAAAAATAGAAGCAACAACAAATAAGGCTGATAATAAAAACAAATAAACAGGATTACCTGTAAGTTTAGTAATGAATGGAACTGTAAGGTAGCCAATAATAGAAGCAACTACTTCACCAATACCAATTAAAGCCAATAATCTTTTACTTTGAGATAAGTTGAATAATTGCAAACAAATACCAGAAAATCCCAATACAAATAAACTGGCAAAAGGAAATACAATTATAAAGCCTGCATAAGCAACATACAAAGATGTTTTTGGTTGTGCATCAAATTGAATATGCCCCCAGTACAATACTATACAAGCCAATGCAAACAATAATAATACCGAAATATAACCAGTGATGCCGCCAAATTTTCTCAATAAAAATTTGAATGATGCTACTAAAATTATTCCTACAACACCAGCAATAATATAAGCAAAAGGAATATCGGCAACATTTGCTTGTTTAATAAAAAAAGTATTGGCAGCAACAAAATAATATGAGGTTGAAAAACCCAATAATAATGATTGAAGAAAAAGAATGCCCACCATTGAACGTTCGTTGGTACGAACATCGGCATAGCGTTGTATGGTAGTTTTTAACGACATATTTTATACAACTAAAATTAAATAGTGATAGTGTTCATTACTGCCCACCAATTGCCAACCAAATTTTGTTGCCGAAGCAAATGATCGAAGATTTTCTTTTGAAATAGTAGTAAAAAAATATTGATATCTATCTCTTACAAAATCTCTAAACTCATTTCTCAAAATAGAAATTAATCCTGTACCATGATAATCTTCTTCAACTGCTGTTTGAATGCCTACCGCTACATTAGCAGTTGAATCTATAGTTCCATTATTTTTCAATAACTGAACTTGTTGTTGATGAACTGCCAATAAACCCATTTGCGTATGGTTAACAGTAAGCATATAAGCAACTAAAATGTTTTCATTATAAGCAACCACCACTTCATTTCTTGAGATAAGTGTTGCAAAAAAAGCTGCGTTAAAAGCTGCACCTACAAAACCTTTATCTGCATTACCATTTAAAGCTGCCAATTGCCATTTTGCATTTAATGTAACTAAATTATCAATATCAGTTTCCATTGCTGGCCTGATAATAATTTCAGTTGATTGATGATGTACAAGTAGGGTATGGTTCATGGTTTTATGCTCCTATCATTCCGCCAATATTTATGGTGTTGTTTTGAGAATTGTAATGCCCAATTTCTATGCCTCCCATTTTATTGGTGGTGAAATTATACGGACATAAAATTTTAAATTCTTTATCGTCTGATGTACTCATCAGCTTACTCCATAATGGCAATAAAGAACAGTTTGCCGAGCCACAAGAAATATCTTCATCAATATCAAAATGTGGTGCAAAAATTCTTACCTCATAATCAATTTCGGGTAAGTTAGATAATGCTGTAACAAACAATCCTCTGATATTATTTTCAGCTAACAAAGTTGCCAAAGCAGAAAAATTAGGCTCAATATTTCTCAACACTTCAGCGTTTTGAATAATCAAAATAATATCTTTCAACTCATTACATCTATAGTAAGAAACAATATTCGTTGCATCAATTCCTAAACAATGAATAAAAGCTATTGCATCATCAATAGCAGCTTCATAAGGCATAAATGCAGGCATGGTTATTAATGTAAACTCTTTATTACCTGTTGATTGAATATTGGTAGTAAATAACTGTTGTTGAAAACCTTCTTTTGTAAAAATTACTTTTTCAAAACCATACTCTTCTAAAATAAAATGCGATGCAATAATAGTTGCATGACCACATAATGAAAATTCGTTACCCGAGGGGGTATAAAACTCAATAGCAAAAACATTTCCGTGCAAATGCAAAATAAAAGCAGTCATGGGTGCTTTTTCTTGAATGGCAATTTGTGCCATTGCAGCTTTTGAAGGAAACATTTTATTGCAAAAAACAATACTTGCCGGATTACCCAGCACTTCTTGAGAGTCTATTGCATAAGGATAAATAAAGGCTTTGCCTTGAATAATCTTACTTACTTCGGTTGGTAAACTAAATGTATGAATGGCTGGATTTTCCATTGAATTAAAATTCATAATTTAATTTGATGAAAAAATTTCTACCCGGTTGTAATAAACTTGACGGAGTGCTAATACCATCTGCTGCACGACCAGCAGGATGAAAATAATTAGTATCGAATAAATTATTTGCAACCAATTGTATAGTACCACCATTGAATACATGATAGCCAATTGTTGCATTAGCAATTGTATGTGCAGGAAATATTTTTTCTGGATTTGCAGGAACAGAAGTTCCAGTTCCAGCATTTTTTACGCCAACATAGTTTACTCGAAGATTAATATTTAGCTTTTTAAAAGCCACATAATTGGCAATTACATTCAAATGAAAATCGGCTATATCAGCTACTTTCAAATCGGCTTCTTTGCCACTATCATCTACTGTTTGTTTTGGATTGGTGTAGGTATAATTTGCAGTAAGCGATAAGTTTTTATGTACATATGTAATATTACCTTGTACACCAACAATATTAAATGCACCTAAGTTTTGGTTTTGAGAAGTAGTAGGTGTTAATGTTCTTACCCCAACTACATCTTTAATAATTGATTGGTACAAAACAATATCGGCAGTAAGTTGATTATTGATTTTTTTACTTACCGATAATTCATAATTCTTAATACTCTCTGTTCCTAAAGAAGGATTGGGAATTCGTCCACCAGCTGTGGCAAATTTGGTAAAGTTGGAAACGTTTTGAATACCTCTGCTATACATAGCTTTTACTACCCAATTGTTTTGTGCAAAATCTAGCACCAAACGTGGACTATATTCTGTACCATAACCACCATTGGTTCTAATTTTATTCTTATCCATTCTTAAGCCACCGGTTAATCCAAAGTATTTTGCAAACTTGTAATTGGCTTGAGCATAAATACCTAAATCTTCTAAGTTGAATTGATTGCCTCCTTGTGCTGCTCCTGAGAAAACACCATTTTCTTCTGGTGTTAAAATATTGGTGGTGTTTAAATAATTACCTTGTAGTTGACTATTTCTATATTCAACACCTCCAACAATATATAAGTTTTGAGTAGGTGTGTACAATAACTTTAACTCGCTTCTAAACTGTTTATTATTTTGAAAAAAGTAAGTAGTGTTATAACCAGGTGTGCTGTCTTTTATTAAATCTCTAATACCTAAGTTAGCTCTTGAATAATTGAACAATGCCGATACTCTTGTATCATTATCAATACCATGCATTCTGTAATTTGATAATGAAGAGAACAATAATTTATTAGAGATTTTCTTTTCGTATTTCACTGAAATATAAGATCGTTCTGGAATCCAAAAAACATTGTTTACAGCATGACCCAAGTCGGTGTACAACGTTCCTGCTCCTTCTCTTTTAAACATGTATTGCATACCAATAGTAAAATCGCCTACATTAATTTTTCCATTTAAAAAAGTGAGTGTAGTAGGGTTAGCAAAGCCCACTTTATTGCCATTGATAGTTCTATTGTAAGCCGATTTATCTAAGTTTCTTGCAGCATTAATGCCAGCAGTAGTTAATGTAATACTATCGGCTATTGCACCTGTTGAGTGAATGGTATAATAAGGGTGATTGGCTGGTAAATTATTGGCATTGATATAGGCTTGAGCATTGGTTCTAATACTCATGATATTTCTATAATTCACTGCATCGTAAACAGATGGATCATAATCAAAAAAACGTTGTGAGGTTAAGTCATGCCTATCCGATTGATAATGCCTTGCGGTGAACATAGCTGAAAAAGAGTTCTTCTTATAAGCCACAGTTACATCGGCATATCTGCTATTGTAAGATCCATAACCAACATTGGCATGAATGCCCACTTCTTTATTTTGTTTAATTATATCTTCTGGCTCTTTAGTAATAATGTTTATTGTTCCAACAAAAGCATTGGGACCATACATGGTAGATGCAGGACCATAAATAACTTCTACACGTTTAATATTAGTGATTGGATATTGACGAGAAATGTCGGCAGTGTTCGTCCATAAATCATTTTCTTCTACCCCATCAATTAACAACAAGGTTTTTTCCATAGTAGTGGTACGTAATCCACGTTGATAAGCATTGGCATAATTTACACCATACAATAACGAAATATCAAAGCCAGGCAAATCGGCTAACATTTCAATTAAATCTGTATAACCTCTTTGTATAATTTCTTCTTTGGTAATTACATTAATGGTTGCAGGAGCTCTTCGAATATCTTCAGCTTTTTTTGAAACCGATGATACAATACTTATTCTTTGTGCCGAACGAACTTTATTGAGTTGATACCTGAAACGTTCTGGATCTCTTGAGTCGGCAGTAAAATCGTCTTTCAAAATCAATAACTGACGAATATTTTCCTCAGCAGTATTAATTGAATCAATCGCTAAAAAACTCATGGCCAATAAACGGTAAGCTTGTACTTTTTCTTCGTAACCAAAACCTTTTTCTTTGCTTAAGCAAGTATTGAGTTGATTAATGCTTTCATTAAATCTACCAATATTATATAAGTTCTCTGCCTCGGCTATAGTGGCTAATCCACAATTTTCTTGAGCTACCAATGTGTTGCAAATACTACAACAAATAAGCAGCAGCATGAGTAAATATTGTTTCATTATGTACAATTCTTTTAATTAATGTAATTTATTTCAAGGCTTTATACAAAGCATCCATTGTGTTTTTCCAACCAATAATTTTTTTGTCTTCACTACAAGAAAAAATATGTTCTCCATCGGTACTGTACCAAAGAGCATAAATCCATTTGGTATGACCTCCTTCACTTAAAGTAATAATGTTTTGTGTTACATTATTCAACGCTTCTTTTACATCAATGAGTTTAATGGTTTGATCGGCTCCTGCTGTTGCCAATTGCCAATTGCCATTTTTTAGTTGATGCAATTGAACATCGTTCACACTCGATTTGTGTAAAGCCAATGTTGTTGAATGATTGTTTTTTAGATTATTCAACCAAATACTTCCATCATAAGTTCCTGCTGCCAATAAAGATTCATCTGCATTTACTATTAAACTTACTACTCTTGAATTGGTAGTGTAGGTTTGCATGGCTTTGTTTGCAATCAGTTCATTATAATTGGAGTATACTACAATTTTATTTCCTTCAGCTAAATAAATTTTGCCTGAATTGGTAAGTACCAATGCTGCTACATTTTTTCTAGCAACACTACCTTGCGATAAAGTATTGGCTTCGTTAGCAAATCGTTTTATTTCGGTGGTAGTTAAAACAATAAATTGACTGTTATTGATTACTGCAATACTTTTCGCAATACCACTAAAACTAAATTTTAATATCTCCTTAATGGCTTGTGTGTTCGTGATATCGTATACAAACCCATTACCCGTTGCTGTTGCAATAAATAATTTTGAACCATCTTTAGAAGTTGACAACGCCCTTACGTCTTGCTTTAAGTTAATAGCAGTACCAATAGTTTGTACTATACCATTTTCGGCTTTAGCAACATACAAAGCTCCAGATTCATCGGCAGTAAATACTATATTTGAGTTGGGTTTACCAACCATAGTTCTCACTGCATATTTATGATGTGTTGCTTGATTTTTATTGTTGATTGAATTGGTCCAATTGGTATGTAATGCAGTATAAATTTCTGGCGACTGTTTAGGTCCATCATTTTTTTGATTCAATTCAAACGCTTGTAATGCCAATTGTTTGCTTTGAGTTTTATCACCTTCTCTAAATTTTATTAAAGATTGATTGGCTAAATTTTTTGCATCGGCCAATTCTTTTAACCTGTTTGAAACGTTTCTTTCTCTATCGGCATTTTTCTTTTCTTCTTCGGCTTTTTTGCGTTGTTCTTCTGCAATTGCTGCGTTACGTTCGGCTTTTGATTTTTCGGTTTTTGCAACTTCGGTTTGTTGCTCAGCATTGTTTTTTTGTTTAGCTGCTTCTTGTGCATTGGCTTCAGCAACTGCTCTTTGTTTTATTGCTTCTTTAGTTTGTGCTTGGGCATTGTTCTTTTGCTTGTTGGCTTCTTGTGCATTTACTTCGGCTAAGGTTTTTTGTTTTTCGGCTTCAGTAGCGTTTTGTTCAGCTACCTTTTTTTGTTCTAATGCAAACTTTCTTTCTTTCTCCGCCTCAATGGTTTTATTGACTGCCAACAATTTTTGTTTATTGGCTTGATTGCGTTGTTCAAATGAATAAATGGCCAATAAAAACCCAACCAATGCTACGCATGATATAAAAATAGCTACCATTCTTGCACGTCGTAATCTGTTCTTTTGCATTTTTTCTTTATGCAATAGCTCCAACTCATTTTGTTGTTTGCAATGGTCTAAAAACAGCATTGCTTTTTCAAAATAGTTGTTGTAACGAGAAGCCCAAGTAGCATTTGGATTGGCTTCTTCTTTCCATTTTAAAGCTAGTTGTAATTCAGGATCTCTCCATAATCCTCCTTTGCCCAATTCGTATAAATTGGCAGCTTCGCAAAGGCGTAAGTAAATTTCAGATGATTGATTTTCTTCTTCTACCCAATTAATTAATCTGCTCCAACAACGCATTAAACTTTCGTGAGAAATATCAATGATGGTTTCTTCAGTAATAGCAATAGTTGAAGGTGGCATTAAAAAACTTCTTCCCGGCATTCTAAAAACTTCAATCACTTCAATTACTTCATTGGGTTTGGCATTGGCCAACTTACAAATTTCAGTAAGCTTAGTTGGGCGTCTTATACCTCTTGCATCACTGCCTCTATCGGTTAATGCTTTAAATAAACTTTCGCAAATTTCTTTTTTTCTATCGGTATCTAATTCATTAAAAGCTTCTTCGGCATGTTGCGATAAAGCTTGAGACATGGTACCTGTTTCTTCATACTCTTCTAAATCTATAGGGGCATCGGGATTAGCTTTTTGTTTCCAAACATCCCAAGTACGCATGAGTGCATGTTGCAAAATGGGCAACTGATCTGGATTATCGCCCACATCATTCAACAACTGATTTAATAATCTTGGGCTAATGGTTGCACCACCAACAGCAACAGGGCCAGTAATAGCATCTCTTCTTTCATCACGGGTCATTCTAGGTACTAAATATTGCCCTTCGTTAATCGCTTCTGGTAACCCTCTAAACTCAGTACAATCGCCTAAAAAATCTGAACGCATGGTGAACACCACATAAATAGGTAATTCTTTTTGTTCAGATGCTTTTAGCAATAAATTAATGAATGAAATAGAATCTCTCTTGCCTTCTTTGGCATCTTTTTCTAATCGGCTGAAACGAAAAATTTCTTCAAACTGATCTACTAAAATGAGTAAGTTATTTTTGGTATCTATTCCACTTTGTTTATAAACTTCTACCAAACCTTGACTGCTTCTTCTTAATGTACTTTCATTAATAGAAGCATAAGTATATTCATCATCATCAGTTTCAAAACTATTGTACAACACATTTTTGTGAGCCAATGCTTTGGCCATATTTCCAATTGGATTATTGCCTGGACGAAACGTACAAATTTTCCAATTAGAACCAGCACCAGCCATAAAACCACTATGCAATGCAGGAATTAATCCAGATTTTACTAAAGACGATTTACCGCTACCCGATGAACCAATCACTGCCAAAAACTTTACCAGTCGTAATTTTTTCACTAATTCATCTACCTGCTTTTCTCTTCCAAAAAAGAGTACATCTTCATCCTCTTCAAAAGAACGAAGACCGGGAAAGGGATTAAATATGTTGGTATCTGTTAGCATGTGGGTAGTGTATTATTTAGATAACAGGGTTAATAGTTGATTAATAGGCACTTCATTTATACCATTCAAAACTTCTGCTTCTACCGATCGAAAACGTTGTTTAGCAGCCGAATCGGGAGCACTCAAATACACTGCTTTTATATTGAGTGGTTGCTCACGACCATAACCACTTATTTTTAAGAAATCTCTCATTTTGCTACGTAACCACAACTCATTGGCGTTACCATAAAATATAATGGCAGCATCACACATTTTTAAGTTTTCAATGTGGTCTTCACGAATTTGAGATTCGTCTCCATCAAAAATTGGAATCACTACTTCATGCCCATTATCAAACAACACATCTTCCAATGGTTTAATCAAATCCATGTCTTGCATATCGCAAATCAAATAAATGAGTTTCGATTTTTTGTCGGTAGAGGATGGATTGTTTGCAACTACAACAGGTTCTGGTTTTTTCTTTTCTTCTTCTAATGATTTTAATTTATCGGAAATAATACTTTTAAAATCTTCTATGCTGCTGATGATAAAATCGGCACCAGCAATGCCTTCTTTTCCGTTTTGTAATTTTTCTAAAAAAGCTTGTTGTCTATCATCGGTGGCAACATTATTTTCTGGCATCCATATTAAACGAGGTAAACCTTTTGCAGCACTTTGAGCTGTTGCAATTTCGTTTTGAATTTCTACAATACTTTTTTGTGTTCCTTCTGGCACTACACCATAACCAGAGCCCATTAAATGAATACATAAATCGGCTTCTTGTATAAAGTTGGTTACTTCTGCATGTAGTACAGGTGCAATTAATGGCAGTTGTTTGTTTGGCAATAAAGTATATTCTAAATCTTGTAATTCTCTTTTAATGCTATCTCTAAATTCTAATGTATCATAGCTACTTTCAGCTAAATATATTTTTTTGCGTTGTTTGGTTGGTGTTGCAATTGGTGTAACAGGTGCAATAGTTGTAGTGCTTGCTGCTACTGGATTTGGTGTATGGCCACTTGTAGATGTTGTACCCTCTAAAGATTCTAAAAAAGAACAAATATCATTGGCTAAATCGTCTAATTTTTCCCAATAAGCAATTTCAGATTGTTGTCCAAACACCTGACCATACTCTTTTACTCTGCCACTATTTGCATCGGTACTAAAAAATTCGTAGCCCAATACATTTTGTATTTTTTCGGGATGTAAATCAAATCGTACAGGTGTTTTAACTACTTTAAAAATTCTAGCTTTATTTTGAATAGTAAAACCAATATTTTGTTCGCAGGTGGCATAAAATTCATTTACTTCTCTAATACACCAATCACTTTTTACATAACGTGGTGTAAGTATAGAAATCATTACAGCAACTTGTGAAAACTGACTAACAATTTGTTGATCAAAAACATGATTACCTTGTAATGATAAATCTCTCCAAATATTAGGTCTTCTGCCTAAAAGCTGAGCCAAGCGTATATCTAATGCTCTATGAAACTCAGTAATCCATCCTTTTTGAGATGCAACTAAAGACTCATCATCTATGTGAGCATAACTTATAAATATGTCTTTATTAAATTGCATAATTAGTTTTAGTAATAGAAAAACTCATTCAATTATTTAATGGTATTAATTAAGTTTAACACTGGTACCAATAAAAATATATTCAAGTCTTTTTCTTTTTCTTCAAATGTCAATTTATCGTATGGTATCAATTGATCATGAATTTTCAATACTTCTTTCAATAAAGTTTTTTCTTTCTTATCAGCAGGAAAAGGTCCATACTTAAAATTAAACACCATCTTTTCGGCACTCCATCTTGTATGTTCTACAGGTGCTAATCTAGTAAAATATTGTGTAATATTTTGTTTGGTCATTGGCCAACAGCCCAAATTTTTAAAGAAATGAACCTTCATAGAAACTTGCCTAGCTGCATATTTATTAGAATCTTTCTTTCTATACGATAGTAATTGCCAATGTTTTTCTATTGAAAAATCTTTTCTCAACTCATTTACTGCAATTTGAGTGCTATTGTGCAATTGTTGCAATACAAGATCTTCAATTTCTTTATCGGTTAATGTTGTATGTTTTTCGGGCAAAGCCAACATAGTTTCTTCTAACTGTTGTGCAACGGTATTTGCATTTTTTATATTCCAATTGGTTTCAAGTAATTGAGCAAACTCATATTTAATTGCATAGAAAAAATTAATGGTTTTTGAAAGCTTATGAATAAGCTCTGATTCTTCTATTAAAGATTCTGCAGTACAAGTATGGGTAATTAAACGATAGGTTTGAATACCCAATTGAGTTTTGAATATTTTGCTCAATGATTGGTCTGGCGTACGATTTGCGTTTAATAAATCTAACACATCTGTATCTTCTGGCAAACAAACTACTATAGGTGTTTGCGTAGTACTTAATGTTTGTGTATATAAAAACTGTCTAAAACTTGCAGCACTAGCAATCAATTCGGCATCTTTAGCACCAAAAAAATAAGCCACTTTTATTTTGCTTAATTTTTCTATATGTGTTTTCGACCAAGCAAAGTTGGCAAAGAAAGTTGCGTTTAATAATTTAACGGGTACCACTTCTATAAACTCACTCATGTAAGGATATTTATAGTTGAGGTGATTAAAATGATTATCGGCATGTTCATCAACCAAATAAATTTTCAGCTTTTCCGATTCTGGAAAATGGCTTAAAATCATATTCTCAACAATAAAAGCTTCGGCAACATCGGTAAAACCAACAACGGCTATTGCATTCTCTGATTCCTTATCGCTGAAATTTAAATATTTATAGGGTGTATAAGTATCGAATATTTTTTTTGCTGCCGATTCGTATACATTAAATGTTTCTAAATCGTAATGATCGTCTTGATTGTGAATATCAAAATAATCTTTTAAAATACTATCATTGGCTGCATTGTTTATATGCACCAATAATTTGTGTGGATCGGATTTTTCTTTTTTGCTATTCGTTAATAAATAGTTGGCTAAACTACCGGCAATTTCAATATTCAATTCGTCTCTATTGCTGGTTAAAATACAAATCTTAGATTGGTTAACAGCAGCCATTTCAAAAGTTTTTACTTCCGATGGTTTTTCAGTAAAAACAATACCGCCATGCTGTTTAATAGATTCTATGTAGGGGTTATGTTCATCACTTTCTACAACAATTACTTTATACTTTTTCTTCAATAACTCTAAAGCCAATGTTTTACCAATATGATTGAGGCGGAAAATAACAATATGATTGCGATAAGTTGCACCAATATTGTACACTAAAAAAGCCTTTTTTACTTTAGTCCATACCAAACTAAAAATGCTGGTACAAATTAATAAGGCTGCTAAATATTGAGCCACCAAAATGTAGGTATTTTCTGGCACGGCACTCACATGGTGCATCATAAAAAAACAAATGGTAGCATATACTACCCCAAAAAAATGAAACTCATGACCCTCATGTGCTAAATGCACATAATGACCAAAAATGGATAAGCCAAAAACAAGTATTACAATAATTGGAAATAAAACAGGATTTATTTTAGGACTCGGTGAGTGCATAAGCTTAAAATAATTAGTTGAGTTTTATTGGTACAGCTTCAAAAATAACATTTTGAATCTATAAAACGGTTAGCTAAATAATTATTATTAATTAGTTGAAGAAGCAGCACAGAATGCCTATTTATAGCATTCTAGCTTAAACATGAGAACAAGGTTTTACAACAACTTGAATGGCATTATATTGCAGCATTAATAAATTGTGTTGATATGAAGAAAGCAGCATTTATTCCTGCACGTTATGCAGCTACACGTTTTCCTGCAAAACTCATGCAATTATTGGGTAACAAAACAGTCATAAGACATACCTACGATAATACGGTAGCCACTCATTTATTTGATGAAGTTTGGGTGGTAACCGATAGTGAAATCATCTTCAATGAAATTGTAAAAAATGGCGGTAAAGCTGTGATGAGTAAAAAGCAACACGAAAGTGGAAGCGATAGAATTGCTGAAGCCATTGAAAACATGGATATTGATATTGTGATAAATGTACAAGGCGATGAACCTTTTGTAAAACGTGAACCCTTAGAAAAATTATTACAAGTTTTTGAAGATGATACAGTGCAAGTAGCAAGCTTAATGCAAGTATTAACCGATGCAAAAAGCATTGCAGACCCCAACTATGTAAAAGTGGCTGTTGATAAAAACATGAACAGTTTACTCTTTAGCCGTAGCCCAATACCTTATCATAGAGACACCACTATTACTCCATCTTACTACGAACATATTGGTGTATATGCTTTTAAAAAACAAGCTTTGCTTAATTTTTCTAATTGGCAAATGACACCCTTAGAAGCTGCCGAAAAAATTGAATGTTTACGCTATTTAGAAAATGGTATTTTACTAAAAATGGTAGTTACTGATTATATGGGTATAGAAATTGACACACCAGAAGATTTAGTAAAGGCGGAAAGGTTTTTATAAGTTCTGTTCACTACTGTTATTGAGCTGAAGAGTGCGACGCCAATGCAGTTCAATTGAAATACTTTAGTTCGGCTAACGCTTACGATTTCACCCAAAAATTCATTCTTTTATTCAATTGAATTAACTCAATTTTGCTACCCAATTGAACATTCAAACTTTTTGAACTTTTAAACTTTGATATAATGCAATTCAGAAATTTTAAAATGGTGAGTTATGTGGTATATGGTCGTGGAAGTTTTAATCAATTAGACGAAATATTAGCACCGCAACGTAAAGGCGATGCTCCTATGATATTTTTAGTAGATCATTATTTTGAAGGCAAACCTTTGGTGAATCGTGTGCCTTTAAGAGGCAAAGACAAAATTATTTTTGCCGATGTTACTTACGAACCAAAAACTACTCAAGTAGATGCTTTAGCTCAACAACTAAAACAAGAATTTGGCACGGTGAGTGGCATCATTGGCATTGGTGGTGGCAGTACAATGGACTTAGCAAAAGCCGTTGCTTTGATGATGAACAACACTGGCAGCAGTGCAGATTATCAAGGTTGGGATTTGGTAAAACAAGCAGGTGTTTATAAAGCTGGCATTCCTACTTTAAGTGGTACAGGTGCCGAAGTAAGCAGAACAACAGTTTTAACAGGACCAACTCGTAAGCTTGGCATGAACAGCGATTTTACTCCTTTTGATCAAATTGTATTAGATCCTGAATTATGTAAAGATGCACCAGCCAATCAACGTTTTTATACTGGTATGGATTGCTATATTCATTGCATTGAAAGTTTAGAAGGAACTTACTTAAATGAGTTTAGTAAAAGCTACGGAGAAAAAGCGTTGCAATTATGCAGAGAAGTGTTTATCGATAAACCCACTTGGACCGATGAACATGACGATAAACTCATGATGGCTTCTTATGCAGGTGGTATGAGCATTGCTTATAGTCAGGTGGGTGTTGCACATGCAGTAAGTTATGGTTTAAGTTATTTGTTAGGTACTAAGCATGGTATTGGCAATTGTATTGTAATGAATCATTTAGAAGAATATTATCCTGCCGGTGTTGCAGAGTTTAAAAAAATGGTAGAATTAGGGGGATTTGATATTCCAGAAGGAATTTGTGCCAACTTAACCGATGAACAATTTGAAGCCATGATTAATGTAAGCTTGGGCATGAAACCTTTATGGGAGAACGCTTTGGGCAAAAATTGGGAAAGCATTATGACCAGAGAAAAATTAAGAGCACTGTACGAAAAATTATAACATGCAAACCATTGCTAACGATATTTTATCGGTTCAAATAAGTACAAAAGGAGCCGAACTACAAAGCATTTTTAACCATGCAACTGGTTTAGAATATTTATGGAATGGAGATGCAAGTTTTTGGGGAAAGAAAAGCCCTGTTTTATTTCCAATTGTAGGTGGATTAAAAAATGGAACTTATAGTTACAAAGACAAAAGTTATCAATTAGGTAGGCATGGATTTGCTAGAGATATGGAGTTTGCAATTACCCAAGCAACAACAAATTCGGTTGAATATGCTTTACTAAGTAATGAAGAAACATTAGCAGCATATCCTTTCAACTTTAAATTTTTAGTTACGTATACAATAGAAGAAAACATACTTACTTGTACTTATACTGTTGTAAATATAGGAGACGAGGAGATGTATTTTTCATGTGGAGCACATCCAGCATTTGCTATTCCTTTAACTGAAAATACACAATATGAAGATTGGGAATTACAATTTTCTTCCATTGAAAATACTGGCAAATGGCCTTTATCTGCTGATGGTTCAATTGAACAAGCACCTATCGACTGCTTACTTAACACCCAAACTTTACCACTAACAAAACCCTTATTTTATGGCGATGCATTGGTGTTTAAAAACTTAGCTTCTACCCAAATAGCTATTGCGTCAAATAAAAGCAAACATGGCTTAACCATGCAGTTTGATGGATTTCCATACTATGGTATTTGGAGTGCTAAAGATGCCAACTTTGTTTGTTTAGAACCTTGGTGTGGAATTGCTGATAACACACTTGCGTCGGGTAAACTAGAAGAAAAAGAAGGAATTATAGAATTAGCACCACAAAATTCATGGCAAAAAAAATGGCAGATTAGTTTATACTAACCTGCCACCTAAATATTGTGTTTAGCTGAACTATTGTTGAACAATAATATCTTCTTCGGTTTTAATAAAAATTTGAGGTTTACCTTTGTACTCTTTTACAACACCTTTTACACAAACATTTTTATCGCTGTAAAATTCTTCGGGAGCCGATTTAAAATTTTTTCTATCCTCTCCACTAATCACAATGGTTAAAGGAGATTTTGGAAAAGCAGCACCCATATTCAATAAAGTAATTTTACTTTCTCCTCTATCAAAGAATTTTCCACCAAAAATTTTACCACAAACTGTTACTGTTTCACCAATATGATTGGCAGCTTCATCGGGTTTTATATTTTGTGCTTTCAAAGAAACGTGCATACCTACAATAAGGGCAATTGCAACAATAATTTTTTTCATAATTAACAGGGGTTTAGGGCACAAAAGTAATGTTGTTATGGCTTTTCGAAAACAAATAAAATACCATTCATCAAAAAACATATTGGAATGTATTAGTTTCAAAATTAATTTTGCACTCGAAAAGCTGTATTATAAACAGCATTGTTACACGAAAACATATGTATTATGAACATCTAAGCAGGGCTTAGATTTCTTCTGATAAGAAACTACCCTACCATTTTATACAATAATCACTAACACTTTAGTGATTGGTTTCTTATTTTTTTATTTCAAAATTTTTACATCAAATGACTACACATATTAATAATCGTGTACAATACATTATTTCGTTTATTATAGAATCGCTCAATAGCGAAGACAAAGATTTTACGACGGGAAATTTGCGTAAGGCAGTTTTCTTACTTGCTATACCCATGATTTTAGAAATGTGTATGGAAAGTGTTTTTGCGGTAGTGGATATTTTTTTTGTAGGCAAATTAGGTTCTTTAGCAACAGCAACAGTTGGTTTAACCGAGAGCATGTTAACCATTATTTACTCATTGGGCTTTGGTATTAGTATGGCAACAACAGCTATGGTTGCAAGAAGAATTGGTGAAAAAAATAATACCGATGCAGCAAAAGCTGGTGCTCAATCTATTCTCATTGCAGTTACCATAAGTTTAGTTATTAGCATAATAGGAGTTCTATTTGCCAAAGACTTATTATACTTAATGGGTGCAACAAAAGCAATTGCTGAATATGGTTATACCTACACTGCAATTATGTTAGGTGGCAATATGGTGATTATGCTGTTGTTTTTACTGAATGGTATTTTCAGAGGTGCAGGCAATGCAGCCATTGCTATGAAAAGTTTATGGGTAGCCAATATTTGTAATATTATTTTATGCCCTATTTTGACTCATTTTTTTGGAATAGTTGGAGCAGCTATTGCAACAACAATTGGTAGAAGTGTGGGTGTGTTATACCAGTTACGTCAGCTTTTAAAAGGCAAGGGTTTAATACAACTACATGCACAATATTTTAAACCACAAATAGCTATTATCAAAAGCTTACTCAATGTAACCGTTACAGCAACTTTACAATTTATTATAGCAAGTGCAAGTTGGATTGCTATGGCTAGAATAATAACTAGCTTTGGCGATAATGCAATTGCAGGTTACACCATTGCCATAAGATTAATTGTTTTTTTTATTCTGCCAGCATTTGGTTTAAGCAATGCAGCAGCAACTTTAGTAGGACAAAATTTAGGAGCCAATCAACCTGAACGTGCTGCACAAAGTGTTTGGAAAGTTGCTAAATACAACGCCATTTACATGGGCTGTGTATCGTTATTGTTTTTAGTTGGAGCCGAATATTTTGTAAGCTTTATTACACACGAACCATTGGTTATAAAAACGGCTGTACTTGCTTTACGCATCATTACTTTAGGCTATATTTTTTATGGCATTGGTATGGTAATGATGAATGCATTTAATGGTGCAGGAGATTCTAGAACCCCTACCATCATCAACTTTTTTTGGTTCTGGATTTTTCAAATTCCAGTTGCTTATTTAGCTGCTATCACTTTTAATTTTGGTGAAATAGGTATTTATGTTTCCATTGTTGTTACTGAAACTATAGTAACATTAACATCTATGTATTTATTTACAAAAGGGAAATGGAAATTGGTAAAGATTTAATGAAGACAAGTTGATGCTTATGCAATTAAGCATCAACTTGTTCTCTATTTTTATAAATATCATTCAACACATATTTTATCATTGGCTGAAAATACTAACTTCAATTAAAATTTTAGTTGATGATGAAATATTTATTGATTGCATGTGCATGCCTATTTTATTTTTCAAATTTTGCACAAACTAATTCTCTCAATAAAAAAGTTGAACAATTACTTGCTCAACAAAAAATTGAGGAAGCACAAACTTTAATTGTTGCTCAGCTTAATCAGGCCCATCAGCAAAAATTGTACAATCAAATGAATACAATTTTTCCGTTGTATATCTCTTCTATGCAACAATATAAATACAACGAAGAATTTGATAAAGCCTTCAGTTCTTATAAAACAATCATTCAACAATCGTTTTACAAGCAATTGCACGATTCGTTAAAAGGTCAAAACTTAATGGAGTATGGCTTAATATTCAGTAAAAAAGGTCAACACTTTCAAGCAATAGAGATTTACAACGAGGTGCTAAATACTTATGCAGCAGTTTTAGAAAATGACATACCATTTAAAGCTTTAGTGTATATAGAAACCTCTTGGTGTTATTCTAACTTAGGCAATCAAAAAAATGAAATAGAATTTGTACAAAAGGCCATTAATTTAATGGAAGCCAATTTTTCTAAGATTAAAGAAATAGACTTTATCATAGCTTACAATAATATATTCTATTACTTGGGTGAGTATGATGACAAGCAAGAGCAACTAAATACTTTCAAAAAATTTAGTGCTTATTTTTTATCTCGTTTTAAAACCAAACCCAATACTAGAGAATATTATTATGCAAAAAGAGTGTACAGAAAAATGCAAATTATTTGTGCAACAATAATTGATAAACCTGAACAATCTCTCGAGTTTTTAAAATTAATGAAGCAAGAAATTATTCTTGCTCCAAAAAATGAACAACCCGAAGAAATCAGCTATTATTTATCTTGCCTATCGGAAATATGTTATTATTATAATTATTACTCTAAAGATTATACAAGTGGACTAAAAATTTGTACTGAATATTTACAAGAAGCTACTATACAAAAAGATGCATTTAATATTATGTTGGCACATTCTAAGCTAGCCAATCAATACCGAGAAATGAAACAATACGATAAAGCTTTGTTTCATGTAAACGCTTCGCTAAATAGTTACCAATTTCCACCAACTAGTTTAAGCAAGTTTGCCTTAGAAACTATGAAAGCTACCAATCTTTCTAGTACTGCAAAACATACAGATGCCATTACAATAATGCAGAATAATATTGCAGCTATTGTTTTAGAGCATACCAATAAAAAAATAGATATTTTACAAATTAATTCTGCTGACTTAAAAGAACTTAATAACAGTAGATTCATTAACATTTTTGCTACTTCTTCACTCATTTTTTTAGATGCTTACAAACAACAAAAAAATAAAACCTACTTAGCTAAAGCAGAAAAGTTGGTAGAAACTGCTGCTGTAATGTTTGGTGAATTTTATAAAAAAGGATCTTACAACAGTACACTCAGCAGTTTACAAAATAAAATTATTGAAGCATACTTATTTATTGTTACAGAAAAATATGCTACCAACCTTAATCAAAAGAAAAAGATATTACAAGTAATAGAATCGAATGCTTCTTTTCATTTGGCTAAAGAATTTGAACAAAAGTTGTTGAAAAGCAAAACTGCCATTGGCAATTTATTAAATGAAGAAAGCATTTTAATACAACAAAAAGAATTTTGGGCTGCTCAACAAATTGAAAAAGGCAATCAAGAAAACTATTCAGCTAAAATAAAAGCTACAGATAAACAATTAGCCAATATTCAGCATCAAATTGCCACTGCTAAAAAAGGATTTACCAATTTAACACTAGCCAATTTTTCGGTAGATGCTTGCTTGCAATTGCTAAATCAAAATGAAGCAATTGTAAAATATTATGTAGCACACAACCATGTGTACAGGGTAAATTTTACTAAGAATAATATTGACGTAAAGCTATTATCAACTACTGAAAAATTAGAAACCATTAGTAAAAACTATTTAGTTGCATTAAAACAAATACAGCCTAACTATCAACAATTATCTAATCAGTTATATACTGCATTAAGTAGTACTATTGAACAGAAAAACATTACTATTATTCCAGATAATTACTTAAACTATTTGCCTTTCGAAAGCTTGCAAAACCCTGCTACTAAAGTTTTTTGGGTACAACAGGCCAATATTAGCTACAATTATTCATTATCTCTTTGGTACTTACACCAAATTAATAAAAGCTCAAAACAAGCTATCAATTTAGCAGCGTTTGCACCTAACTATAACAATGCTTTATTTGATAGTACAAGACTTAACAATTTACCTTTTGCAAAACAAGAAGCTAATTATATAGCACAACTATTTAAAGGCAAAGAGTTTGTAGGAGATGTGGCAACTAAGAATAATTTCTTTGCCAATCAAAAACAGTTTGATGTGGTACACTGCTCCATGCATGCTGTTTTGTACGACAATGATTTTAATAAATCTTGCTTGCTATTTAATAATGCACAACCACTTTACTTTAGTGAAATGTACACTACTTCTTTTCCTGCAGAAATGATTGTTCTCAGTGCTTGTAATACAGGAGCAGGCAAATTAATGGCTGGAGAAGGCATGATGAGTTTATCTAAAGCTTTTACTTATGCAGGCGTAAAAAGTACTGTAGTTAGTTTATGGCAAGTGCCCGATAAAGAAACATCTGATTTGATGGCACTGTACTATCAACATCTAAAAAAAGGTAAATCTAAAAGCGAAGCTCTTGCACAAGCCAAAAAAGATTTTATTAAAAATAATCCACTAAAAAATCATCCTTATTATTGGAGTGGATTTATTTTAACTGGCAACGATGAGGCTATAGTGAACAATTATAGTTGGCTCTATTATGTATTAGGCAGCTTGGGATTATTATTAATAGGACTTTTCATTTTAAAAAGAAAAAAAAGAAGCTATTCATAAGCTTTCAACTTTTCATATAATTTATCTGCAACAGGTTGTAATGGATGTTCTACTTCGGCTACTTCTTGTACCAATGGCAAAGCCAATTTAGGTTCGTCATTTTTTAAGTAAGCCATTGCCAAATACCATTTTGCAATTACTGTATAATCATTGTTTGTTGTAATTGCTTCTTTTAAAGCAGTAATGGCTCTTGTTGTTTGTTCAATTTGTAGATTACAAATTCCAAAATAAACCAATGCAAATGGAGCTTTTGTATTGGCATAAATTTTTTGAAATATTAACGCTGCATTCTCGTATTTACCAGCTTCGTACATTAAAAATGCATATTGAATAGTACTATCAACTTTGGCATCACTTCTAGTTACTGGAGCAACAACATTTGGATAAGGCTCGTAATACAAAGCATATAATTCTTGTGCATCTGGTTTTTGAAACAATATCCAAATAGTACTAGCAATTACCAATACAAAAACTGCTGCAGCAAACCACACTCCTCTTTTATTCATGCTTACCACTTTGCCTTTGACTGGTTCAAATTGTTTCAATTTATCTTTCAGTACTGCACGTTCGACTAAATGTGCAGCTGCCTGAAGATTTTTTCTAAACTCCACATCTTTAGCAAAATTGGAATCACTTATCAACAATTCATTGAAAGTAACCAACTCGGCTTCACTTAAATTATTTTCAAAATAATTATCTATCAATTCTTCATGATTCATGATGCGTTTGAATTAAGTTTTTAAGTTGCTTTATACATCTTGATTTTTGGCTTTTGGCTACTTCTTTATTTTCATAACCTAGTAATTCAACAATTTGATCTAGCTTTTTTTCCTCGTAATAAAAAAGGGTAATAATTTTTTTACATTGATTGCCCAATTGCATAAAAAACTGTTGCAGTAATTGCACTTGCTCTTGTTGTTGTTCAGCACTATAATCTTCCCAAAAAAATGTGTTTTCAAATTCAGTATTGAGTTCAACTTCTATTGATTTTGCTTTCAATTTTTTAAAAATCATAAACTTTCCAATAGCAATTAAATAGGTTGAAACAGCACTTTTTAATTCATTGATTTTTCCTTTGCGTACCTGTTCAATAAATGCCACAATGGCTTCTTGATAAATATCAATTGCTTCATATTCCTTTATACCATACTTGGCTGCAAACGATAAAAAAGTAGCCCTACAATCGTTGTATAGTTTTTCTATACATGCATCGTCTCCTTGCTTAATCTTTTCTAGCCTATCCAATTCAACTGTATTGTTAGTGTACATAATGATAAAAAGTAAACCTAAGTAAAAAAATTAAAAACTGGTGTTTACCTTTTTTAATTTTTAACACTAAAGTAATACCTCATAACACTCAAATTATATAAAATGCTTAGAAAAAAAGTTAGCTTCATTGCTTTACTTGTACTTATTTGTACTTACGCATCAGCACAAAATGCTGCTGAAAGAGCCAAACAAAGAGCTAAAGACAAAGCCACACAAAGAACAGAAACTAAAACCGAAAATGCCATTGATAAAGGTTTAGATGGTATTGAAAATGGTATTAAAGGATTATTTAAAAAGAAGAAGAAAAAAACCGATAGTACAGAAGTTAAAAAAGAAGAGCAAACAGAAACTTCTACATCAACTGACAAAAACACAACTAGTACATCTACACCTGCTTCTAACGAAAATAAAGCTGGCTTTAAAAGTTATAGCAAGTACGATTTTATTGCTGGCGAAAAAGTGTTGTACTTCGAAAATTTTGAACGTCTTGACGTAGGCGATTTTCCAGCAGAATTTAATACCAATGCAAGTGGTGAAGTAGTAACCATTGAAGGTAAAACAGATAAATGGTTAAACCTTACAAAAAACGGTTCTTTCATTCCCGAAAAAATCAACAATTTACCAGAAAATTTTACGCTAGAGTTTGAAGTAGGAATAGATGGTAATCCTACTAACAATTACAGTGGATTAGGTTTAAATTTTACCACCATTGCCGAAGAATTGATGAAAGATATGTTTTTCTCAAAAGGTACTTCATTGGTGTATTTACATCCTGGTGCAGCACAAATTTCAATGGAAATTTATCCCATTAATGGAACTGATATTGCAAATGAGTTTCCCATGCCACAATGGAATGTAGAAGAAAATAGATTTGCTAAAATATCTATCTGGAGACAAAAAGGAAGATTACGATTATATATAAATGAAAATAAGTTATTAGATATTCCAAGATTTTTTTCAGAAAACAAACCCTACAGCTTTGCTTTTTTTAGACGCTACTTTAACGATTGTAATCAATTTATTGGCAATGTTAAATATGCCATTGGTTTACCCGATACTAGAAACAAATTAATTACCGAAGGAAAGTTTGTAACAACCGGTATTTTATTTGAATTTCAAAAAGCGAATGTAAAGCAAGAAAGCTCTGGCGTTATTAAAGAAATAGCAACTGTATTAAAAGAAAATGCAAGCTTAAAAGTAAAAGTGATTGGCCATACCAGCAACGATGGAGATGCCAATGCAAACCTAACGCTATCTAAACAAAGAGCAGTAGCAGTAAAAGAAATATTGGTAACCGAATTTGGTATTGAAGCCAGCCGTTTAGAAACAGATGGTAAAGGTGGTGCTGAACCTGTAGACAAAACCAATACCACAACTGGAAAAGCCAATAACAGAAGAGTAGAATTTTTAAGCATTAAATAAAATTATTGTATGAAACTATTTTCTTTACTATGCATATTTCTTTTTGCAGGCTTCATTGCTCAAGCCCAGATGCCAACTTTTAATTGTGATTCTTTACTCAAAGAATTTGATAAAGAAATTGCACAAGCAAAAAAATCTGGCACCAATCCTAAGGATATTGAACAATTAGAAATTATAAAAAAACAGTTTATTGATACATATTGTAACAACAAAACTGAGCCAACAATTAATAAGCCTAAAACGGCTGTTGGTTCATCAAGCAGCAGCAATACTTCGGTAAAAGTTTTTACTGCTGCACATAAAATTACCATTACTTATAATGGCGTTACAAAAGAAGAAACGCAAAAAGGTACAATTACCTATTTCATTGAGAAAAATGGCAAAAGTATTTTACTAAATAAAACTTCATTTAGTAACAATAAAGGACTTCAAAATAGTTTTTTAAATGAGGAAGATGGCAAACTAGATGCTTGGGTAATGAATGATGATGGCTCTAACATACTTTTTGTAACAACCAAAGAAGAAGGTAAAATTAGTATGCAGCAAAAACTACCTAGCGGATTTAATAACAACGAGCAAGCTACCATTAAAGTAAAAAACTTAAATACAACTAAAAAAATTGCTGGTTACGATTGCACACTTTACAATATTCAAAGCAATAATGGTGGCGAACAAGTAAATTTCAATTGTTGGATTACCAATAAAGATTTTCCGATTGCTGCTCCAACTAAAGTACTATTCCCCATTTATACTGCTCAACTACTACAAATACCCAATGCAGGTAAACGTGTTGCTTTAAGTGTAGAAGGTATGAATGGCAGTGAAAAATTTAATTATACTATTCAATCTATAGAAACCAACAATCAACAATTTTCGTTCAATGGTTATAAGCCAATGAATATTCCTAGTTATTAAAAAAACATATCATGAAAAAAATTATAGCTATTTTATTATTAATTACTCAATTCTATTCCAACTTATATAGTCAAGCTAGTTTTACCAAACTAGATGTTGCAACAGGTAGTAGTATTGGTACTCCACGAAAGTTTATTGAATACAACAATCAACTCTATTTTACAGCAATTGGCTCTAATGTTAGTGGCATTGGCGATGAGTTGTATGTTACTAATGGTACACAAACAGGTACTCAATTAGTAAGTAATATAAACCCTTCATTTGGTGCAAGCAGTACTCCAGAAAATTTAACGGTATATAATAATGAATTATACTTTTCGGCATTCACTAATGCAAATGGAAGAGAGTTATATAAAACCAATGGTACAACAGTTACTTTAGTAAAAGATATTGCTATTGGCACAGAAGATGGAATTCAAAACTCCAATTTTATAGAACTAAATGGTTTTTTGTATTTTTTTGCTCAAGATACTGCTGGTACTGGTTTTGATTTATGGCGAACAGATGGCACAACAAATGGTACAGTTAAAATGGTGAATCTGAATTCTAATAGTATTGCTGGTGATAAACTATATTTTAAAAAACTAAACAATGAATTATACTTTCTTGCTCAAGATATGAATGACATTACAATTGGTATTGAATTGTATAAATACAATCCAACAAATAATACTGTAAGTTTAGTAATAGATGTTGTTGCTGGTAATGGTCAAACATCTATAATTCTATATGGCTTTTTTACTGTTTTTGATAATAAATTATTTTTTGTAGCCGATAGTAAACTAAGATATACCGATGGCATAACCACATCAATTGTTACCAATGGAGCAACTAATCTTTCCGGATATTCTAAACTTAAAGTATTAAATAATCAATTAATTTTCATTGCAAACTCTAGCAATAACGGTAGTCAAGATATTTATAAATGCACTTATGATAATGCATTGAGTAATTACAAAATAGATTTAGTATACAACTTTACTCAAGCAGCTAACCTTCCATTTGCATCTTCCACTAGCGACGATGGTTTGGAAGTATTTACTGAAGTCAATAATAAATTATACTTTGCTGCTAGAGAATCGAGTTCTCCAAATGTTGGTGTAGTTTTTCAAATTTATGCTACCGATGGTACAACTACCAATGTTACAGTGCCAATTACTTATACAGGCTCACCATCTGTAAGACCAATATATTATATCACTGCTGTACAGGGCAAATTATATTACCAAAGTTCTGGCACTAATAGTCCTGATCAATTGTGGGAGGCAAATCCAACAACAGGCATATATACTCAATTAACCAATTATACCCCACAAAGTAATATACCAGAACAGGTGTCTACTAGATCCATGTTTGTATTTAAGAATGAACTATATTTTGAAGCACAAAAAATTGGAGATGGATATAAATTATGGAAAATAAATAACACAACATTACCTTCTTACTGCCATTCATTTACTGGTAAAATAAACCAGCAAAACATTGATCTACAATGGACGGTAAGCAAACAAATAAATACAAAAGAATTTACCATTGAGAAAAGTACCGATGGAATTATTTTTAAACACTTGTATACTTTATTAGCTGGAGAAAATAAGTCTGAGCAAACTACCTATACTTATAGCGATGAACTAACAAAAGACGACCATCTTTATTACAGAGTTAAACAAATAGATCAAGATGGAAAATGGATGTATTTATGCAACACTGTAAAAATTTCAAATGCTAATAGTGTAAAGGAATTTAGCATTTTCCCAAATGCTGCTAGCAAATTTGTACATGTTCAATTGCCAACTCAACTTATCAATGCAAGCATTTACATAGTAAATACAAATGGTCAACTAGTATACAGTCAAAAAGCAATTACAACTAACCAAACGATTAATGTTAGTAATTTAAATAATGGCATTTACTACATACAAATAGTAAAACAAAATATAAAGCAATTAAAAAAACTAATTATTCAGCACTAACCTGTTGAATATGGAAACTAATTAAAAAGAATAATCCTGTTTTGAGGGATGGCCAGCTACAGCAATGTACTGGCTTTTTTATTTTAAAAGCATAAGCCATCGTTGTTTACTAACTTTGATGCATGTTATTGCACATACATCCAGATAATCCCAATCCTCGAAATGTAAAAACAGTAGTAGAGTGTTTACTTGATGGAGGAGTTATAATTTATCCTACCGATACCATTTATGGTTTGGGCTGTGATATTTTTAAACATAAAGCCATTGAAAAAATAGCTCAAATAAAAAATGTAGATACTGCTAAGGCACAACTGAGTTTTATTTGCAACGATTTAAGCGATTTAAGTAAATACACAAAAAGTATTGATACACCTTTATATAGATTACTTAAAAATTATTTACCGGGCCCATACACATTTATTTTACCTGCTAGTAAAGAAGTACCTAAAATTTTAAATAGTAAAAAAAACACCATTGGTTTACGTGTACCAGACAATAATATAGCTAGAACTATTGTACAAGAGTTAACGCATCCAATTTTGTCTGCATCATTACCAGGTGAAATGGTAGAAGAATATACAGATCCTGAATTAATTTATGAAAACTTCAAAAGCCGAGTTGATATTGTTGTAAATGGAGGAATTGGAGGAATGATTCCTTCTACCATTATTGACTGTACCCAAGAACCTTATGAACTTATTAGACAAGGTTTAGGCGAATGGTTTGAGTAAATTGCTCTTATTCAATTAGTATTTATTAGCATTGCATAGTATTCTTTTTATGCCCTTACTAAAAAAACTTTTACTCAGTTTAACATTATTATGTAGCCTGCATTTGCAAGCTCAAGTGCCCGTGTATATACATTATGAAATTGGTAATGGTATTCCTTCTAACGAGTTATACGATGTGGTTCAAGATAGTAAAGGATTTTTGTGGATTGGTAGCGAAGCTGGTTTAATAAGATATAATGGAAGTGAATTTAAATTGTACACCAATAAAAAATTACTTGGAGCAAGTATTACAGACATTGCAGAAGATGCTTATGGAAATATTTGGTGCCATAATTTTAGTGGTCAAATATTATTTGTAAAAGACGATACACTAAGAGTATATGAACCCTGGAATAAATACTATAAAAATCAGTTGGTAGAAATTGTTGTAGATCAAAACAAGTTAATTGTATCTAATTATAAAAATCATATTTATGCTTTTGATTTAGCAAATAACAAAGTAGAAAAGTTATTAGACGACTCAACAATTAAACAATCTATTACTATTAGCCATTCAGGTAAGCTTATTTTTTCGGCATTAGAAGATGGAAAGATATTTCAACTAATCAATAATAACATTCTTCCAATTCCATTGATTGATCATGAAACAAGCAAAGCACCATTAAAAATATATAATTCATTTCTACTATTTCCATCAGCAAAAAACATCAAAACATTAGGGCTGCAAAGGCAAAGTCCAGCAGACGAATTCCCATCTTTGTTCATTTACCAAAACAATGAATTGGTTGTTCATCCTATTACTCAATTGTTAAGAAAACTAAATGTTTACCCACTTACTGTTTTTGATGATGATGAAGGAAACTTATTCATTGGCACCTATAAAGGTTGTTATTGGTTTGTACAAAAAAATGGAACCTGGAAATTAGAAAATTCATTTTTTGAAAATGAAGCGGTATCATGTATTACTAAAAATAAAGAAGGCAGTTATTGGTTTACCACTTTAAAAAATGGACTGTATCAAATACCAAATTTGGAAGTAAAATTCTTTACAGAGAATCAATTAGGCATTAAACCAAGTAGTTTAAGTTTAATTGTTAGCGATAAAATAAATACACTATTTGTATCGAGCAATGGTAAAGAATTGTTATGTATAAACACCAAAACAAACAGAGTAACTCAACAAATTAATACCAATGAAGAAAGAGATGCTCAAGCAATGATTTACAATTCAAGAACCAAACAATTGTATTTCCATAAGAATTCGTTTTTTGTGTATGACAAAAGCAAATTACTCAATTACAGATTTTTAATTAGTGCTCCTAAAAACTTCTATTTAAGAAACGATGGAATATTGTTTTCTGCTGGTGTTACCATACAAAGTACCTTCTTAAAAAATGCTACTACTAAAAACAAATTAAACCAAGAGTTTAATTTTATAGAGGAGTTACCTTTTGTAGATATTGTAGAAAAAATGATACCATATCCGTTTGATAAAGTAACTATTTCTAATCAACGGGCAAGATGCATTTGGTACGATGAAAAACAAAAAATATTATGGTGTGGTTTTAGTAATGGCACAAGATTTTTTGATCAAAAAATAGAATACAATTTTATTGATTCTGCCACAAATATGCCTGTTGTTTCTACTTGTTTTCAACAATTAGAAGATGGCACTCTATGCATTGGAACAATTGAACAAGGTATCTACTTTGTAAAAAACAAAAAAATTATTAAGCAGTATACAATACAAAACGGACTGTTGTCTAACAGAATAAAAAAAATGATTTCACATAAAAATATGTTATGGTTCATTAGTTCAAAAGGTATTCAAGGATTAAACATTAATAATGATTCATTCACCAATTTCACTAGTTCAAATGGATTGTTATCTAATGAAATATTCGATATAGAAATACTTAACAATAAAGTGTATTTATCTACAGCGAAGGGTTTACAATATTTCCCTATAAATATTGTAACCAAAACCAATATAGCTCCAGGAATAGTACTTAAGAACTTTAAAGTAAACGATTCATCTTACCAACTTAATTCAAGCATTCAAATACCTTATAACTCAACCAATTTAAGTTTTGAATTATTGGGGATTACTTTAAAAAGTAGAAATAGTTTTGTGTACGAATACCGATTGTTAGATATTGATACAAATTGGATAAAACAAAGCTCAAGCAATAATCTTGTTCGTTTTGCAAGCTTACCATCTGGAGAATATATTTTTGAATGTAGAGTTGAAAATGAAGATGGCATTAAAAGTAAAATTGTACAACAAAAATTTACTGTTCAAAAGCCTTGGTGGACTAAATGGTGGTTTATAATTGGAGCACTAATTGTTACATTAAGCTTAGTATATTTTTATTTACAAAAAAAGATTGAAGCTATTGCTAAGAAAAATAATGAAAATTTAGAAAAAGCAAAAGTTCAAGAAGCATTACGAAACTCTCAACTAATTGCACTTAAAGCACAAATGAATCCACATTTTATGTTTAATGCTTTAAACTCTATTCAAGAATTTATTGTGTTAAATGATAAGAAACAGGCTAACTTTTATATGGGCAAATTTGCCGATTTAATGCGTTTAACACTAGACCTTAGTAGTAAAGAAATAATTACATTAGATGATGAATTAAAAAGCTTGAATTTATATCTTGAATTAGAAGCATTAAGGTTCGAAGAAAACTTTTCTTATACAATTACAACGCAAAAAATAACAGATGTTTTATCAATTAAAATTCCTGCAATGCTCATTCAGCCTTATATAGAAAATGCGGTAAAACATGGTTTACTACATAAACAAGGCAATAAAAAATTGACTGTCACTTTTTTAATGTTGAATGAACAAACCTTAGTTTGTACCATTGAAGACAATGGAATTGGTAGAAAAAGATCTGAGGAAATGAATAGCTTAAGAAAGAAGAGATATACCAGTTTTGCTACAGGTGCAACACAAAAAAGACTAGAGCTTTTAAATTATGGTAGAAGCAACAGTATTGCTGTACATTTTGAAGATTTATACAATACATTGGGTAATGCTAACGGAACAAAAGTTACTATACAAATACCCCTATACAAACAAACGTTTGGTAACAGTTAATGTAAAATTAACACATACAGTTCACAGACTAATAATGTCAATTTACAAATTAAAGTTTAAGACTTGTGGTACAAAAAGCTTACTTTTGTATCACTTTCAATTGGGGGATTGAAGTGACCTAAGCCATGTAATTTAAAGTTACATGGCTTTTTAATTTTTAGGAATAATTGAGTTGTAAATAGCTTCTTGAATATTAGGACGAACATTTAACTGACCCAATTTATTATTGTTTCGTGTTGGAGTAACTCTATTAGAGAGAAATATATAAATAAGATTATAAACAGGATCTACCCAAACACAAATTCCAGTAAACCCTGTGTGGCCGTAGGTTTGAGGCGATACAGATTTACTGGGATATGCTTCTTTTCTGGTAGCATTGTCTTTCTCTGGTTTATCAAAACCTAATCCTCTTCTACTAATATCGCTATTGTAAGCAGTAAACTTTTCAATGGTTTCTTTTTGTAAAAAACGTTTTCCGTTTAATTCGCCACCATTCAATAACATTTGATATAGTTGAGCTAAATCATAAGCATTGCTAAATAATCCTGCATGTCCTGCAACTCCTCCAAACATAGCAGCACCTTCATCGTGTACATCGCCACGAATCAATTGCTGACGGAAGTGTGTTTCCATTTCGGTAGGTACAATAGTATTCAAGATATATTTTTCTCTTGGCTTGTAAGTAGTAGTAACCATTTGTAATGGCTTATAAAAAATAGTTTGTACATATTCATCAATGGGTTTACCCGAAACCGCTTCAGCTATTAAAGCAAGAAAAATAAAATCGTTATCGCTATATACATATTTACCAATTGGAGACAGTTTACTTGTTGCAATTTTTTGATACAAAGTATCTCTGTAATCATTTCTTAAGTAAAAATCTTCTGCTACTCTATAAGGAAAATTTGTACTGTGCTGTTTACTAAAAAAGCCCTCAAGGGGCTTTCCGTTTGCACTATCAATTACTGCTTTATAAAATGGAATAAAAGGATATAAACCTGCCTGATGCAGCAAAATATCTTTCACCTTTAGAGGTGCTTTATCAGTTCCAATTGTCCATGGAATGTAATCGGCTAAGGTTTTTTCTAAATCAACTTTTCCTTCTTCATACAATTTCATGATTGCTACTGTGGTAGCAGAAATTTTAGTAACCGATGCTAAATCGTATACCATTTCTGTTGATACTGGTTCTTGTTGATTAAAGTTGGTAAAACCAAAAGCTTTTTCGTAAGCCACTTTACCATCTTTAGCTACCAAAACAACCATGCCTGGTGTTGCTCCTTTTTCAATAGCTTGTAGAGCAATGGTATCAATGGCTGCAAGCTTTTCGCTACTTAATCCAACTTTTTCTGGCTGGGTATAAGGAAAATAATAATTGGCTGTAAGGCCATCGCCAAATTTGAATGCATCACATACAGTAACAGGTAGTTTTCCTTTGGCTACAAACTTTCCTTGTAATAAGTTGGCAGCAGCCAATTGTGTTAAATTATCATCTTCGTAACAAGCTACTAAGTTTTTAGCATTACAAAAATTTCTGATGGCATAAGGATTGCCAAAATCAAAAATGATGGCATTGTCTTTTTCGCCCAAATATTGTATTAATTCAACCGCATCTTTACTCATGCCATAATTATTGGCTGGTCTACGGCTATAAGCATGTATACCAACAATAATGGTTTTATACTTACGCTTTAATTTCTTTTTCAAACTTTCTAATGAAGTAGAATCTTTATAATCTAATAAAAAAACTTTGGCATTAAAAGCCTCTTTTACTTCGGCTGCAAATGCATTCATTTGATTAATTCCAACACCTACAAAAGCAACTTTCCTTTTACTTGTATTGGGTAAAAGTTTTGCATTAGTTAATCTTAACAAAGTAAGAGCTTGTGTACTTAATTGTTGGCGAATGGTATTGGTAGAAGCGTTTAAATCGGCAGTTATATTTTCAATTTTAATTTCTTCAACCTTATTCAATCCTAAATGAAATTTACTCAATAAAACTTTATACACTTTACTATCAATATCGGCTTGAGTTAATTTGCCCGATTGAACGGCTTCCATAATTTTTTGAATAGCATTGGGTACATCGCCAGGTAAACACAACATATCGTTGCCAGCAATTAAACTTTGTACAGCAGCTTCGCCACTTGGGTAAAACTTAGCTACTCCTTTCATTTCTAATGCATCGGTAAAAGTTAATCCTTCGTAACCCAATTCATTTCTTAAAATTCCAGTTACATTTTTCTTAGATAAAGAGGTTGCTTGATTGGCAGTTGTATCAATTGAAGGAATATATAAGTGAGCAACCATCATACTACCTACCCCTGCTTTAATGAGCTCTCTAAACGGATAGAGTTCTAAACTATCTAAAGCTCCTCTACTTTTGTTTATTATGGGTAAATCGTAATGAGAATCTACACTTACGTCTCCATGTCCAGGAAAATGCTTGGCACAAGCCATTACACCAACATCTTGCATGCCTTTCATGTATTGTATGCCAAATAAAGCAACCTTGTATTTATCTTCCCCAAAACTTCGATCATTAATTACTGGATTTTCTGGATTATTGTTGATATCAATATCTGGAGCATAGTTTACATGAATACCAATTCTCTTACATTGTTCACCAACGGCTTTACCAAATTCATAAATCAATTTTGCATCGGGTACAGCACCCATCATTAACTGACGAGGGAAATTAATTACACTATCTAAACGCATACCTAAACCCCATTCTCCATCAATGGCAATCATTAACGGGGTTTTAGCAAGTTTTTGATATTGGTTAGTTAATGTAGCCTGACGAACAGGACCTCCTTGAAAAAAACATAATCCGCCAATGTTATACTTTTGAATTAGGCTAGTTACTTCATCTACATGTTTTTGCCCCAAATTACTGTGAGCTCTAATAACCATTAGCTGTGCAATTTTTTCTTCATTGCTTAGTGTTTTAAAAACGCTATCGGCCCAACGCAGTGCTTGTGGTGTTTTTTGTAAAAACGACTGTGCAGCAATTGGTTGAGCATAAAAAATGATTGCAAGAATGGCTAAAGAAATAATTTTTCTAATCATAAAAGGCAATTGAAACAGCAATATAGCAAAAAACCGCAAAATGGTGATTGTTTTTGCTGCTTTTTGATAGTACAAGCTGTATTAAGGAGTGTAAGATAATAGTTCTAAATCCGAATATCGTTTAAAATGTGTTGCGTTATTGGTAAGTAAAGGCATTTTAAGTGTTATTGCACTACAAGCAATAAAGCAATCGGCAATTTGTTGTGGAGGAATTTCTTGTAAAAAGGATTGTAACTGAATTTGTTTATTGATAGCAGAATTGAACTCAACGATTTTAAATGCTTTCAAAAATTTTCTTGCATACTGTTTTTGCCTTTTTTTAGTAGCTCCTAAAAATTCAGCATAACTTACAGTACTTATGTAAATGTTTCTAGGTTTTAGTTCTTGAATAATTGTAATAACTTCACTTCTTTGCCTGTACAAATGCACCAAAACAGTGGTATCTAACAATAAGTTTACCATTGATTAATAAATGATATTGGATTTTTTTGTGCTAACTCAATTGCTTTCATTACAGATTCGTATGAACCTTGCTTAGCTATTTTTTTTGTACTAATCTTTTTTTTGGGAGTATTAGCAACTTTTATTTTTGCTTTTTTTTCTATTAAAGCCATACTTGTAATTTAAAAGCAAAATACAAATAAAAAGCCATCTGAAAACTCAGATGGCTAAAATTATATACACATGACTTGATTTTTATTCAGTTTCTGTAGTTTCTTCTTCTGGTTCTTCAGTTAATTTAAGCTCAACATTACTGGCCTTTAAAATACTGTACCATTTTACCATTTTCTTCATATCACTTGCATAAACACGATCAAAATCCATATCGGGATAAACTTTTTTCATGTAATCGGTAACAGCTTTTGCATCTTTTTCGTTTGGTAAAGTTTCTTTACTAGCATCCATAGCTTGTAATACTTCTACCAAGTTTACGTTATCACGAACGGTATATACTTCAATACTTTCTAAGTGAGAAAAGTTATGAATACGGCTACTTACAAATTTGGTAGTTTGATCTTCTAAACTACGAACAATTGCTCCATCGGTTTTACTGCCAACCAATTCAAATAATCCTGGTAATCCTGTTACCGATATTAATTTACTGTATTCCATTGTTAAAAATTAAGTGGCTGCAAATATAGGTTTGCAAAGCTTATTAGTATGTGAAAAATAAAAGCGTTTTGGTATTAGACAACTTAATGCCTAAAGGGCTGCATTATTGCTGTAAAGAATATTGTTTACTGCCAATTTAAATAGAAGGTTCCTGCTGACTTAAGCAATGAAAACTTCCTAAGCCCCAAATAATTTCAGTTGAATCGATACCAATTACTTCACGGTCTTTAAAACAAGACTGAATAATTTGTAAAGCCTTATCGTCTTTACTACTTCTATAAGTAGGTACAATTACATATTTATTAGCAATATAAAAGTTGGCATACGCTGCAGGTAAACGTTGTTCCTCGTATTCAACAGCATCAGGCATAGGCAATTCTATAATGTTTAATTGTTTGCCATTTAGCAAACGCATGGCTTTTAGCTGCTTTAAATTGTGTTGCAGTATTTCGTAGTTCTCATCGTTTTTGTTTTCTTCCACTACTGTTAACACAGTGTCTTCGTTTACAAAACGTACTGTATCGTCAATATGCCCATCTGTATCATCTCCAACTATGCCTTCATCTACCCAAAGAATTTGTTCAACACCATAATAGTTCATTAAGTACTCCTCAATTTGTTGTTGATTTAAATGTGGATTTCTATTGGGGTTTAATAAACAGGCAGTTGAGGTAAGTAAAGTTCCAGCACCATTAAATTCTACTGAACCGCCTTCCATTACAATACCAGGATTAAACACAGGAATATTGTAGTGTTTGCCTATTAAAGTTGGAATTACATCATCTAAATCGAATGGAGGATATTTACCTCCCCAAGCATTGTAACCCCAATCTACAATGGCTTTCTTTTGTTCGGTTTTATGTAATAAAAATGCTGGACCATGATCTCTGCACCATGCATCATTTGTTGGGTGAATGAAAAATTCAACCTTATTTAAATCTACATTGGCTTTTTGTAAATGACTTAAAGCAAATTGTTTCATTACTTCGTTGTTTACATTAATGCACACACGTTCACTTAGTGCCAAGTATTTTATAAACTCACTGTAGTAAGGATAAATTGTATCGATTTTTCCTGGCCACGATGCTTCTTTATGAGGCCAACTAAGCCAAGTTGCGTCATGCTTTGCAAATTCTGCAGGAAAGTAGTAGCCGAGTTGTTTGGGAGTTGGTAAGTCAGAAGTCCGGAAGTCCGGAAGTCCGGAAGTCTGGGAGTCGGAAAGTTGAGAGTCGGAAGACCGAAGAAAATTATTTGTAAACATATTATTCATAAATAAAAACTATTGTAATGTTTTGCGTAAAGAAACAATCATCACCAATATTTCTTCACACATTGTATAAATTTTATCGAAATCATCTTGTTTAATCAGATTTCTTCTTTGAGCAACAAATATGCATCCAACTACTTCAATATTTGAACGCAGGGAATAGCCTAGAAATTTATTGAATTCTGGATTTGATTGACCTGTAGAACCTTCTGCTATATTCAAAGCAACTGAATCGGCTGCCCGTTTCATTTGCGAAGTCAGAATATATAACTCGTCTTTTGGAAATCCCTGCGTTACTTCATGAACAACAGCCGTTAACTCAAGAGCTTTTTGCCAAACGATAAGCTTCTCAAATTTGAAAGGCATAAAATTATTTTTAATTGATGAAATCCTACATCTAAAGTACCGTCGTAAAAACAAATTTTGTAATAACTCAATTTAATCATTCCTATCTTTTCAGCTTTCTGACTTTTCTGACTTTCCAACTTTTCTGACCTCCGACTATCCCCTAATCCTCATCAATAAACCTTTTCGTAATGGGCTGATAACTATCAATTCTTCTATCTCTTAAAAATGGCCAATGTGTTCTGTATTGATCTGTTTTTTGAGTATCAATTTCTATAACAGTTGTTTCTTCATTATCGTGAGAGGCTTTGTACAACAAGCTTCCAAACGGATTGGCTACAAAACTTCCACCCCAAAACCTCATGGCTCCATCTTGTTCAAAACCAACCCTGTTTACACTTACCACATGCACACCATTGGCAACTGCATGGCTACGTTGTATGGTTTGCCAAGCGTTGTATTGTTCTTCGTTGGTAGCTTCATCTTGCGATGTTGCCCAACCAATGGCAGTTGGATAAAACAATATTTCAGCACCCATTAAAGCTGTAATTCTACTTGCTTCAGGATACCACTGATCCCAGCAAATTAAAATACCTATGTTGGCAAATCTGGTTTTAAAAACTTTGTATCCTAAATCACCCGGCGTAAAATAAAATTTCTCATAATAAGCAGGATCATCTGGAATATGCATTTTTCTATACTTACCTAAATAAGTGCCATCAGCATCTAAAACAGCAGTAGTGTTATGGTATAAACCTTCAGTTCTTTTTTCAAATAAAGAGGCAATAATTACCACACCCAATTCTTTGGCTACAGCACTTAAAGCATTGGTAGATACACCAGGAATTGCTTCTGCTAGTTTAAAGTTTTCGTAATCTTCTACATCACAGAAGTACAAGCTGGTAAACAACTCTTGCAAACAAACAATTTCTGCTCCTTTAGCAGCCGCTGCTCTTGTTTGCTCAATGGCTTTTTGCAAATTGGCTTCTTTGCTGCCGCTACAGGTCATTTGTACTAACCCTATTTTAACTTTACCCATATTCAAATTTTGAATTGCAAATGTAACTATGCTGCAGCAAAAGCATTCACTAGAAGTGTAGAATTAATAATTAAACTAAATGATTTGTTGGTATTAATATTTTTTATTTTCTTGTACCACCAACCTACTATTATGAAAAAAACTATAGCAGTTGTATTGAGTATATGCTTAGTTGCATTTATCAATAAAAATAATTTTACAGAACTACACATTTTCGAAGGCTCTTGGCAAATGAAAACTGCTAAAAGTACTATTGGTGAAATTTGGACAAAAACAAATGACCATTCATTAACAAGTAAAGCCTATTACATAAATGGAACTGATACAATTGTGTACGAAAATGTGGTTTTAAGTAAAGTTGGCAATGACATCTTTTATACTGTAACGGCAGCCAATGAAAAAAATGCACAACCTGTAGCTTTTAAACTTACGTCAGCTATAAACAAAAAATTTGTATTCGAAAATCCTACACATGATTTTCCAAAAAGAATTGTGTATGAATTTATCAACCAAGATTCTATTCATGCTTTTATAGACGATGGTAAAAAAGCATCTGCCAAACGAAGTGATTTTAATTTTAAACGAATAAAATAAACCCCATGCAATCAACAGTAACAACAGTAGAAGAATACATTCAAGCATTACCTGAAGACAGAAAAAAAGCGATTGAACAACTAAGAAAAATAATCAAAAAAAATATACCTAAAGGATTTAAAGAAGGAATGAGTTATGGCATGATTGGTTGGAGTGTACCACATTCAATTTATCCTGCTGGCTATCATTGTACACCAGAGCTTCCATTACCTTTTGCAAGTTTAGCTTCTCAAAAAGCTAATATTTCTTTATATCACATGGGGGTTTATGCAATGCCAGATTTATTGGCTTGGTTTACCGAGGAATATGCCAAACTAAATATGGGCAAATTAGATATGGGCAAAAGCTGTATTCGTTTTAAAAACATGGATAAAATTCCTTATCAACTAATTGGTGAATTATGTTCAAAAATTACCGTTGAACAATGGATTGAATGTTACGAGAAAAATTATAAAAAGAAATAAGAAACAGCTTGTAAGGTTATGTTTTTAGCTACATAAATAGCTAAAAACATAACCTTTTTTATGCAAAAAATCATCTTATCAACTTGTATCATTGGTTTATTAGTTGCTTGTAAAAAAGAAACTACATCTACCATACAATTAAATGAAATGACCTATCCAAAATCTGGAATACCATTTATGAGCTATAAAAACGGCAAAAAAATGTTTGCTGAAAATGAAAAATATGAAGCTCAATTGGCTTTAATGTAAAAAGCCCGAGCATGAACTCAGGCTTTTATTTGTTTGCAGTATTATTTACTTATTTAGTTCTAGTAAATTTAATTTCCATTGTTTTAATTTCCTTTCCATCTACTGGGCTAGGACCATACATTTCCATTAAGTGTGTATTATCATCAATTACTTTATATACTTCTCTCATGGTACAATCATTACCAGAAGCTGGATCTGTACAAGTACCACTAAGTTTTAAGCTTTTAGAAGCTGCATCCCAAGTACCTTCCATTTTTAATAAGCCACTACCTAAATTGTCTATCCATGTACTAATAAAAACCTTTTTGCTATTGTCAAAAGCCATTGTACCAAAACCTTCAAATGGCATACCCATCATAGTACCAGTATATTTTGTTTGCTGATACAGTCCATTTAAAATAATAGAATTAACGCATGTACCTTCTCCTTTATATGGAGGTGCATCTTGAGTCATCCATGCAGTGGTTTCTGTTTTCCAATTACCATTCCATGAAGCCATCATTTTATGTTCTTCGCCAGGCGTCATAAAAGCTTGCCAATTTTTTGCAGCAGTTGCACTATCTACAGGTACAAATGCTTTTTCAGATGAAGTTGAATCAGGTTTTTTAGCAGTTTCTTTGTTAGCCACATTTTCGCAAGCAACCAATAAAATTGTTGCTGCTAACAATAATTGAATACGTTTCATATATAGTTGTTTTGGTTGAGTGTAAAATACATTGCCCTATTTAAAAATGCAAGTTTATATGATGAACGATTGATTAAGTTTAAAAAATTCACAAACCATTCTTTTCCATAAACGCATACAAACCCTGCTTAGCATTTTTTGAAACTCGGTTATGCATAAATTCTGTCCACCCAAAAATCAATCCTTTTAAACCCAATGCTTGTCTGCACCAACGATAATAATTAAATCCATCACTGTGTTCTATAATTACACCATCTTTCATACGCATATAAGCTTTGCATTTATTTACTACACGTTTGTTGGTTTTAGAAAACAAATAAGAAGCCGTCCATTCACAAGTATAGTATTCTTCATCATCAGTTTGTATATTGCTAAACTGTAAAGAAAAATCTTTAGCTCTGGTACATAACATTTGCCACATGGCCTTGGTTTCATTACCTCTCAATAAGCCAAAAACAGGGTCGTTAAAAGGAATATCATCGGCATAACAACTATTCATGGTGGCATAATCTTTTTGCTGAAAAGCAGTATAAAATTTTTCTATGGTTTGAATATTGTTATCCATGTGTTGACTTATAATTTGTAAATGTATAGTAATTGACTATTGGGTGCTTAACTCCTTCAACACGTTCTCTATTCTATCTTTCAAATTTTCGTAGCTGGTATAACCTCTTGCCAATAAGTAAAATTTGCTTTCATTGGTTTGCAATAATACACAAGGATAACCTGTAACCTGTAATTGTTTGCACAAAGCAAATTCGTAATAGGCTTTCTCTTTGTATTCCTCACTTTTTAGTTTTTCATAAAAAGCTTCATGCTGAATACTATATTTTTCCAACAAATGTTTGTAGGCTTCGTCATCTGTTAAATCTCTCCCTTCAAAGTGTAAAGCAATTTGTAAATCTGCTGCAAACTCCACCTGTCTTTCAGGATAATATTCTTTAAAAATGCACATGGCAATGGCAGGCTTTTCACTATTGGGATACCAATCACTCAAATTAGGATTTTCAAGATGCCACAAATAATCTTTGCCAAACTCCATTCCACTGTATTCCTCCACATTTTTATAAGCATTTAAAATATAATTAGCAGTTGCACCAATGTGTACAGGTTTTTCAGGCAAAACCATACCACCACTGAGTACTTCTGTATGTATTATATCGTGATAATCGGCTTCAATTTTTTTAATTACAGGACTAAAACCATAACACCAGCCACAATAAGCATCATAACAATAAAATATAGTTGGATTCATAGGGCAAAGATATGTTTTGCCACGGAGGCTCGGAAAAGACGAAAGCAAAAAGATGAATATTGTTTCATAAGTTGAAGAGTGTCCTTCGACTTAGCTCAGGATAAACTTGTAACTAAAGCCAAATAGAATTTCTGCCGCTGGTAACCAAAAGAAAAGCTTCTTATCAACTTTCTATTACTTTTGCAATTGTCAATTTTTAATTTTTAATTCTTAATTATATAAACATGCCAGGTTTTGAACTTTGGGGCGATGAAGAAAGAAAAGAAGTAAACGATGTACTGGAAACAGGTATCTTAATGCGTTATGGATTTGATGGTCCACGTAAAGGCATTTGGAAAAGTATTGAACTGGAAAAAGCCATTACCGAAACATTTGGTTGTAAATATGCTCAGCTAACTAGCAGTGGTACAGCAGCATTAACTACAGCTATGGCTGCTTTGGGCGTGGGTGTGGGCGATGAAGTAATTATGCCAAGCTTCACATTTGTTGCAAGCTTTGAAGCTATTTTAAGTGTGGGTGCAATACCTGTAATGGTTGATGTTGATGAAACTTTAACCTTAAATCCTGATGCAGTTCGTAAAGCAGTTACTGCTAAAACAAAATGCATTATGCCTGTACACATGTGTGGTAGCATGGCTGATTTAGATGCATTAAAATCAATTTGCAAAGAACATAATTTAATTTTATTAGAAGATGCTTGCCAAAGTATTGGTGGAACTTATAAAGGCAAACATTTAGGTACTATTGGCGATGCAGGAACCTTTAGTTTCGACTTTGTAAAAATGATTACCACTGCCGAAGGTGGTGTTGTTATGACCAATGACGAAGATGTGTATATTAAAAGTGATGGTTACACCGATCATGGCCATGACCATAGAGGTGTTGATAGAGGTGCAGACTTACATCCTTTTATTGGATACAATTTTAGAATCAGTGAATTACATGCTGCTGTTGGTTTAGCACAAATCAGAAAGCTCAATACATTCTTGACTTTACAAAAGAAAAACAACCATGCATTACGCAGTTATTTAGAGCAAATTCCTGAAGTAACATTTAGACAAGTGCCAGAAGGTGGCGATGACAGTTGCAGCTTCTTAAGTTGGTTTTTACCTAGTGCAGAATTGATGCAAGCTTTTGTAGCTGAGATGAAAGCTCAAGGCATTTTAGCAGGCAACTTTTATTGGTTTGGCAACAACTGGCATTACATTAAACAATGGCAACACTTACAACAGGCCACAACTTTAAATAATATTAGTTCCGAACAAAAAACAGCTTTAACCAATTTAGCTACGCAAGATTTTAGTGCAAGCGATGCTGTAATGAGTCGTTGTATTAGCACTGCCATTAGCTTGGTTTGGACTGATGAACAAATTAAAGACAAAGGAGAAAAAATGGTAGCTGCCATTAAAAAAGTGTTGAGTGAAGCAAGCATAATTGCCTAATTTTTCCTGATTATATTTTACAAGCCATGCTTTTTGCATGGCTTTTTTTATGGTACCAGCTGTATAATTTCAATGAAACAGCAGTTGCGTCGCACCCTTCAGCTGTAAAACTACTATCATCAATTTTTATCGGTTTGTTCAAATGCTTTGATTTAAAAGTATTTGCAATTATATTTATGCACCAACACTACTGCACATGAATACCCTAGCACCTGTTCAACTAAAAGACAGAGAAATTTTTATGGATGTTTTAAGAGGCATTGCCATCTTAGGCATCTTTATAGCCAACCTTCAATTTTTTGCTTATTACAGTAGCAACAACATAGGTAAATATATTTTTCCTGCTTTAGACAAACAGTTTTCTTTTTTGCATGCCATGTTTATTGAAGGAAAATTTTATTCCATTTTTAGTTTATTATTTGGTTGGGGCATTGCATTGCAAATGAGCCGTTCCACAGCCAACGATGCAATAACTGCTAAATTTATTAAAAGAAGATTGTGGTTTATGATGCTGTTGGGTGGTGTTCATTTAATATTCATTTGGATTGGAGATATTGTTGCTTTTTATGCCATGCTTGGATTTATATTAATTGCATTAAGAAGAAAATCGAATAAAAAATTACTACTCATTGGCATAAGCCTAATTCTGTTACCCATTATTCTATATTTTTTAAAAATGAGATTTCTATGGTTAAATGCACCAGCAGGTATTTTATTTGAAGCTAGTAATTATTTGCAAACACATTTTGCTGGCATAACTAAAGAAATGCAAGAAGATGCCATAATAAAACAAAGCCATAACATAATTACCGATGTAAAAGTAAATATGGCTAATGCCCCTTTTAGGTATGCCTATTTATTTTTTGTAAGCCGTATTCCAAAAGTTTTAGGTATGATGCTCATTGGTTTTGTAATTGGGCGTAGCGGTATTTACAAAAAGCTCAATGAGTATAAAAAGCAGTTATTCTGGTTTGTGGTAATTGGTTTAATGGTTTCTATTCCTGCTAATTATATGTTGGCGATGTACATGCAAAATCCTGATAGTTATTATAATTTAAAAATAGAAGGTTGGTACGAAACCATTGCTTATGCATGGGGAGTTGCACCATTGGCAATGGTTTACACGATTGTTATTGCCTTATTATTTCAGCAAAATTTCTTACAAAAAATATTTGTCGTAATTGCTCCAGTTGGTAAAATGGCTTTTACCAATTACATCATGCATAGCTTAATTGGGATTACTACATTTTATGGAATTGGCTTTGGTTATATGCAACAAGTTGGTCCATTTGCTCTCACCATATTTGCTGTATTAGTTTTTATTGCTCAAATAATTTATAGTACCATTTGGCTACAATATTTTGAGTTTGGCCCAGTAGAATGGGTTTGGCGTAGTTTAACCTATGGCAAAAAACAAAAAATGTTGAAATAATTTTTTAGAGTAGTTGTAATATTTAAAAAATTCTAACTACCAATTGAGAAATTCAAAAATCATGACAAATTCTACTGTCAACAACAAAAAAGATATTACTCCTGTTGTTTCAAAAAATGGTTATGGTGCGTTTGTATTGCTAACCATTTATTTTTTAGCCACTAACCAAATTATAAGTGCAGCTAGCAATTTAGGTATTGCATTAATTTTTGATCCATTTAATCAGCAGCAAAAATGGAATGACAGACCATTGTACCAAAGAGTTTGGTTATTGGTTCACGTTGCTTTGGTATTTGGATTGTTTATTTATGGTTATTTGGTGAAGTAAATGGTGAAGCTGAGATCAAATGGATGTCCATCTTTATGAGATTTATCATCCCATCGTATAATTATTGAAATGTATTTTTTTGATGGCAAAGCATACTCAAACGCAGTAAATCCTGTGGTTTCAAAATCCATAAAATCTGGATCTGTGATTTTTATTTTAGGAAAGCAAGATTTAAGTGTAGCAATCAATTTTTTATACTGTGCCTTAGCTTCTTCTTTGTTTTTAAACTCCCAAGAAATTCCTTTTACAGAATAATGACCATTGAGGTTTTTAATTGATGTAGAATCAAAACCTATAAACGCTTTTTTACTAATTAAACCCTCATTGCTACTAGGTAACATTACATTCTTAAACCCTAATTGTATTTCTTTAAACCAAAAATTTATCTCATTACAATCAAGAGTTACCTTACTTTTTGGTAGTTGTGTAAAGCCAGAAAAATGAACAATTAAAAGAAAAAAAATAAGTGAAAAATATTTTTTCATAGTAGGTGATTTGAGAATTTGTATTAACTTTTTTTGTTTGAAAAGTTCCTTTTCGAACCTTGTTAAAAAACTATTTTGTTTCCATTGATTAAATCCTCTATTTATTAAATAAAATCATACAATATAAATTTTGATAAGTATTTTCATCTTCTTTATAAAAGTCCCATTTTAATTCAATTGATATATTTTTTTCTTTAGATATATTTTTAATAAAATATACATATCCTTTATTTTCCTCATCCTGAACTTTATTTTCAGGCTTCATAGTTGGTTCACAAGATTGTATTAAAGCAACCAATTTTTTAAACATAGTTCTTATAGCTTGTTTATTTTTAAACCTAAAGGCAACGCCAGTAACACTAAACCTACTTCCATCATCATAAATTTGGTACTCCGTTGTATCAAAACCTTTAAACATTCTTGTAATATTTAAATTTCCATCAGCTGTTGGCTGAAGATTTTTAAACTCGGCTTGTAATTCTTTAAACCAAAACTTCAATTCATTGCAATCCGTAACGCCTTTGCTTTTTGCAGGTTGTGCAAAAGAAGATTGGCTAACCCCTGCTATAAGCAATACAAATAGTAATTTTTTCATGGTTATTTATTTGTTGTAAAACTATTTGCTATATACAACTTTTTACTACGTAAAACTGGGTATTTCACATTAAACGGTAGTGCTGGTTAATTGCTTTAGATATGCTTCATTTATACTTGCACCAATACCAGGTGTATCATCAATTTCAATAATGCCATTCGCCAAGTATTGTAAGCCATTTTCAATAGGATCTTCTGCCATCATTAAAGGCGTATCTAAATCAAAATGTACAATTGAGTTATTGCTATACGCAAAATGCACAAAAGCTGTGGTTGCTAAACGGCTTTCCATAAAACTGCCAATTTGCAGTTTTATATTGTGTTGATTGCCTACTTCAACAATTTTTAAGGCATTAAAAATGCCACCACTTTTTCCAAGTTTAATATTGAAATAATCACAGGCCTGAAGAGTTGCTAATCGGCTTGCGTCATGTTGTGTACAACAACTTTCATCTGCCATTATTTTTATTGGGCTTGCTTTTCTCACTTTTGGCAATTCCATAAAATCCCATCTTGCAATGGGTTCTTCACAATGTTCAATATTATAAGGAGCTAATGCTTGTAAAGTAGCAATAGCTGTTTCAAGATTCCAACCTTGATTGGCATCAATTCTTAAAGGAAGCTTGTCACCCACTGCTGCACGTATGGCTTTAATTCTATCAACATCCAATTCGGTAGCTTGTCCTAACTTAACCTTCACCGCAGGAAAACCAGCTTCTTTAAAACGTAACGCATCGTTGGCCATTTTTTCAGGAGAACCAATGCCAACAGTCATATCGGTAGTAATTACTTTATTTTTTTTACCTCCTAAAAATTGATACAATGGCATATTGCTATGCTTGGCGGCTATGTCGTACAAGGCCATATCAAATGCACTTTTAATGCTGTTGTTGCCAAAAATAACTTTATCCATTGCCATTATGCAATCTTCTATTTGTAATGGATTCTTCCCTTTTATTGCTGTTGCTAAATATTGTGCAACTATATAACAAGTATCTATACTTTCTCCGTTAATGCTCATGTATGGGCTACATTCACCAAAGCCACTAATGCCCTCATTGGTACGGATTACAATTAAAATATTATCGGCATTAAACTGTGTGCCTAAAGAAATTACAAAAGGCTCTTTAAGTGGAATAAGGAGTTTATAAATTTCAACAGTAGTTATTTGTAACATTCGTTATCATTTAAGCAGTGTAGAATCTTGTACCACTTTCATGTTTAATATTTGCTGCATAAATAAAGTAGTTTCTCTTTCTATCCCTTCTACATCTTTACTTTTTATTGGGCTAGCCAATACATGATTGCCTGTTAATGGCATAGCTTTTTGTACTTTTTTATCTTTTGGCGTAGATAGTTTTACAAACATTTTTTGCATAGCACTCACTTTAACTACATTGTCTTGATGTTGTGCATCTTTATAATAATACAACAATAATGTTGGCTGACTAACTCTTTTAAATGTACTTGGAATCATAGATGTTTCTAGCATTTCTTGTAACTGTACAGCTGCTTCTAAACGATAAGGTTTATTCCAGTATTGCTTATAAATAGGTCGTTCGTCTTCGGGGTCGTTATAAAAACTTCCTTTTACCAATCTTGCAATTTGTAAACCCCAATTATTATTTAATATCCAAGCATTGGGATCGTTGATTTCTATGTTGGGAGAGTATAAAATAATTGCTGCTATATCGTTTGGATAAGCAGCAGCCAACTGTATTGCTTGAGAACCTCCTGTACTTGTACCCATTAAGATTACTTTATTGCCTATTTTTTTACCCATTAAAAATGCATCTTTTGCACTTTCCCAATATTTATCGGCTGTTAAATGAGCTAGTTGATCTACTGTATCTATTCCATGTTCGGCTAAACGACTTAAATACAAATTGCAACCAAACTTTTTGGCAATATTTCTATGTACAGGATTCCCTTCTTCTTGGCTGGCAGAAAAACCATGTAAATAAACAATGGAATAATCGGTAACTGTTTTAAGCGAATCATTTAACCAAACAATTCTTGCTTCGTTATTAGGTCTTAGTTTATGTTTGGCTTCATTAGCTTTTACAAAACTGTCTAGTTCATTGGCATTGGTAGGAAAAGGCTTCATACCCAATCTATACTTAGGTGTTGCTGGGCTAGGACCAAAATAATATACTGCAAACAGCAAGGTAAATACAACCAATACTTTTTTAAACACCTTCATATACTGGGTAATGTTAGATTGGCTAAACTAAGTTTTTTATGTTTATGTACTTAAATTTTTCTTAGCCAATAAGCTACTATAATTAAAATAGGATGTAACACCAATAATCGTATCCAAGCAATTGTTTCAGTTACATAAAAAGAACCTAAATGAAATGGTGCTTTTTGTATCATATAAACATGTGCTGGTACAAATGCCATTAGCATAGCCATTAATAAATAAGCAGCTAACTTTCTGGTTGTTTCAAATAATAAAAGTAAACCCAATACTATTTCTGATAAGCCTGCTAAACCATTTAGTGAACTACCAAACTCTATTAAGTACGGTGGGAAAAATGGTTCATAAAATGATGGATTGATGAAATGATACGTTCCTGCTAGTATATATGCAGTTGCAACAATTTTTAGTACCGTTTTTTTCATGTTACTATTTCATTTTGTAATTGCTCAAATACATTTGGCATCTAATCAAGGTTCAAATTCTGTAAAAGATTGTCTAAATATTTTCTACACCAGCTTAATGAAAATCGCAATCAATATAAACTGATAACATCAATTTGTGCATAAAAACGATTATTTAACTGATAACGCCTCAATTATTTTCTACATTTTTCGCTACACACCAGATTAATCAAGAACAGATACCAGATAAATAGGCTGATGATTTATCACTAAAATCTACGTGATGTAGTATGATTTGTGTGTTAAATTAAGCAATAAGTTAATCCCAAAATCAAAAACCCATATTAAAACCTTACCTTCGCCGCCAGAAAAAGCTGCCACCCTTTATTTTGAGGGATTCTGGCAGCATTTATTTTTAAATTAAATACTCCTCTGGAGTTCGTTAAAAGGTTTTATGGAAATACGCAACATTGCCATTATTGCTCACGTTGACCATGGCAAAACAACATTGGTAGACAAAATTTTACATGCTACAAAAGTTTTTAGAGACAATCAAGAAACTGGCGATTTAATTATGGATAGCAACGATCTTGAAAAAGAACGTGGTATTACCATTTTTAGTAAAAATGCGTCTGTTACTTACAAAGGTGTAAAAATTAATGTAATTGATACGCCAGGTCACAGTGACTTTGGTGGCGAAGTTGAACGTGTACTTAAAATGGCCGATGGCGTAATTTTATTGGTAGATGCTTTTGAAGGTCCTATGCCTCAAACACGTTTTGTATTACAAAAAGCCTTGCATTTAAACTTGCACCCAATTGTTGTAATTAATAAAGTAGATAAACCAAACTGCCGCCCAGATGAAGTACATGATGCGGTTTTTGAATTATTCTTTAACCTTGATGCAACCGAAGAACAATTGAACTTCCCTACTTTTTATGGTAGTGGTAAAAATGGTTGGTTCAACGATAGTTTAACACAAACAGAAGATATTCTTCCCTTAATGGATGGTATTTTAAAATATGTTCCTCAACCAAAAGTTAATGAAGGCACTTTGCAAATGCAAATTACTTCATTAGATTATTCTTCTTTCTTAGGTAGAATTGCTATTGGTAAAGTAACTCGTGGAAGTATAAAAGAAAATCAGCAAATAGCATTGGTTCAAGCCGATGGTTCAATTAAAAAGAGCCGTGTAAAAGAACTATATGTGTTTGAAGGAATGGGTAAACGTAAAGTACAAGAAGTATTAAGTGGCGATTTGTGTGCTGTTGTTGGTTTAGAAGAATTTGGCATTGGCGATACCATTTGCGATATTGATAATCCTGAAGCTCTAGCTATTATTAGCGTAGATGAACCTACCATGAGCATGACTTTCAGCATTAACAACTCTCCTTTCTTTGGTAAAGATGGTAAGTTTGTTACTTCTCGTCACTTACGTGATCGTTTAATGAAAGAAACTGAGAAAAACTTGGCTTTACGTATTGAAGATACCGATAGTGCCGATAGTTTCTTGGTATTTGGTAGAGGTATTTTGCACTTAGGCGTTTTAGTAGAAACCATGCGTAGAGAAGGTTATGAATTAACCGTTGGTAACCCTCAGGTATTGGTAAAAGAAGTAGGTGGCAAAAAGCATGAACCTTATGAAATTTTAGTAGTGGATGTACCAAGTGAATACAGTGGTAAGGTAATTGACCTTGTAACACAACGCAAAGGCGAAATGTTGGTGATGGAAAGTAAAGGCGAAATGCAACATTTAGAATTTGATATTCCTTCTCGTGGGTTAATTGGTTTACGTTCTCAAATGCTTACAGGTACTGCTGGTGAAGCTGTAATGGCTCATCGCTTTAATGAGTATAAGCCTTGGAAAGGTGCAATTCCTGGTAGAAGCAATGGTGTACTAGTTTCTAAATTTGCTGGTACAACTACAGCTTACTCAATTGATAAATTACAAGATAGAGGTCGTTTCTTTATAGATCCAACTGAAGAAGTTTACGCAGGTCAAATAATTGCCGAACATATTAAGCCAGGCGATTTAAATGTAAATGCGGTGGAAATGAAAAAATTAACCAATCACCGTGCAAGTGGAAGCGATGATAGTGTACGTATTACACCAAAAATTCAATTAACATTAGAAGAGTGTATGGAGTACATTCAACAAGATGAGTGTATTGAAGTAACTCCAAAAAACATCAGAATGCGTAAAACCATTTTGGATGAAAATGAAAGAAATAAGCAAGTAAAAAGCATGAAGGCCGAAATGGCTTAATAAGCTACTTCAAATAGTAAAATATCCCATAGTTAAAGTAACTATGGGATATTTTTTTGCAAAAAACGTCAATGAACTGACGTTTTTTATATAAATTTCGTCAGTTCATTGACGTAATGAACATTTTTTGAACTCCCCACTTTATTTCTTTGAATTAAAATGGAAGCAAACTAAAGCTAAAATACCCATTGCTTTAGCGAAATCATATCGAGAAGCGATGTTTAATCTACCACATCAAGACAACTACTTACAATGGATTGTAGCATAAAAAAAGTGGTTTGCTTTTTAAAGGCAAACCACTTTTTTATATACTTCTGCTAGTATTAATCTCTGCTAGCAAAACGGCTTAACAATTTTAAAATTTCAATATACAACCAAATAATTGTAACCAATAAACCAAAAGCACCATACCACTCCATAAATTTAGGAGCACCTCTTTCAGCACCTTGTTCAATCATATCAAAATCCATAATTAAGTTTAATGCAGCAATTGCTACCACAAATAAACTAATGCCAATGCCTAATAAGCTATTATCGCCAAAATTCATAAACGACATTTCTACACCAAACAAACGTAATAAGATAGAAATTCCGTAGAAAATAGCAATTCCTAATGTGGCCGAAAAAATAATACTCTTAAACTTCTCGGTTGCTCTAATTACTCTAAAGTTGTACAATAAAAACATGGCAATAGCAACACCAAAAGTTAAACCAATAGCCTGCATTACAATGTTTGGATAGTTTTCGGCCATCATATCATTAATTACGGCAGAAAGTCCGCCTACAAAAAAGCCTTCTAAAATACCATACAATGGTGCTAAAAATGGAGCCCAATTTGGTTTAAAAGAAATGGCAATAGCAGTAATTAAACCGCCAATTGCACCAACAATAAGTAGGGTTTTCATTAAAGATGGATTACCAGTGTAATACAATTGCCAAGTATAAGCTGCACCACCAATAACCATCAGCATTAAAAAACCAAATTTATTGATTGCACCTCTTACAGTCATTGTGCCATTTAATTCAGCTTCTGCATTATGGCTTTTTTCAAATATTTTTTGTGTTAAAGTGGGGTTACCCGATTTAAATAATTGCATATTCTTTCAATTTTAATGTGTTAAAGATAAATAGTTGCACTAAAAAACAGCGTTAAAAATTCTATTTATTTAGATATGCATATTTGTTGCAAATATTTTACCAAACTATGATAGTGCATTTTTGGCAGATGGTTTTTTGCATAAAAAAGGTTGCTTAAAAAAGCAACCTTGAAAAAATTGTATCGAAAAAATATTAATTGTTCAACATTAAAGGCATTACTAACATTAACAAATCTTCTCCTTCGCCTTGTTCTGTTGGTTTTACCAAGCCAGCTTTTGTTGGTGTAGAAAGTTCAACACGTACATCATCGGTATCTGCAGCACTTAACATTTCAATTAAAAATTTTGCATTGAAGGCAATTTGTAAATCTTCTCCATTGTATTGGCAATTCATGCGTTCATTTCCTTCAAAACTAAAGTCAACATCTTGTGCTGCCATTTGCAATTCACTTCCAGTAATGCTTAATGCAACCTGATTGGTACTTTTATTACTAAATACACTTACACGACGTAAAGCATTTTGAAAATCGTGTTTATTTACAATTAAGTGATAAGGATTTTCGGCAGGAATAACTACTTTATAATCCGGGAAACGAGCATCAATTAATCTACAAATCATTTGTACATCGCCATGGCTTACAAATAAATGATTACTGTTGTAGCTAATGTTTATTTCATCATCATTATCAGGCAAAGCATTTTTTAATAAGTTCAAAGGTTTTTTAGGTACAATAAACGAATCGGTTTTGGTTGCTTTAGCATCGGTTCTTTTATATCGTACCAAACGATGTGCATCTGTAGCAACAAACTGAACCCCATCTTTAGTTAATTCAAAAAATACACCTGTCATTGCTGGTCGTAAATCATCGCCACTTACTGCAAAAATGGTTTTATTAATTGCTGTAACCAAAGCTCCACTTGTCATTGTAAACCCAGTGGTATCATCGGCTGCTGGCTCTTTTGGAAAGTTATCAGGATTTTCGCCCATTACCTTGTACTTACCATTATCGCTAGTTAGTTCAACACCATAGTTTTTATCGATATTGAATGTTAAAGGTTGATCGGCAATATTTTTTAATGAGTCCATTAAAATTTTTGCAGGTATACAAACTTTACCATCTATTTTACTTTCAATATCTAATTGCACCCTCATTACTGTTTCTAAATCGGTAGCAGTAACGCTTAATTTTTTTCCTTGAATTTCAAACAAAAAATCTTCTAAAATAGGCAATACTGTATTGGCATTAATTACACCACTAATTTGTTGTAAATGTTTTAAGAGAGACGAAGATGAAACAATAAATTTCATAACACTTTATTTTGGTTATCGCTAAATGTATAATTACTAGGTTGGCAGCAAACCTAATGTAAATTGATTAATAAATTACTACACAAAAATACAGGTAGCAGGTTATCAACAGAATAATTATTGAATGTGAATTTGAATACTATTTATTAAAGGCTGAAGTAATAAGCTGAATAAATCGTTCTTTGCTAATAGGCTTAATAATATAATCGGTAACTACTTCATATTCTTTCGATTTTTTAATATCGTAATCATCAACAGATGAACTAACCATAAAAATGGTAATATGCTTTCCAATTGAACGAATCAATTGTTTGAACTCTTCTAAAAACTGCCATCCATCTTTAATAGGCATATTAATATCTAAGAAAATAATATCAGGAAGTTTACTTAAATCGTTAGCATGATTGTTGAAATACTCTATGGCTTCTTGACCATTATAAAAAGAAAGCAAACCCTGAGTAAATCCGGTTGATTCAATAATTTTTTTTGCAGTGAATTGATAAATTCTATCATCATCAATGAGGCAAATATTGTATTGAGTAATATCCATTAGAGCATTGGTTTTTATAAGATATTCAAATTTAAATATAAATTGAACAATTTTGCAACTTAATTGTGCAAATTTAAATTATTCATTGAATATATAACAATTATGTAGAACCTTTACTGTACTAAAAATGAAACAATTTTACATCATAATTCCACTAGCTTAAACCCAATCAACTTGTTTAAACAAAGACTAACTCCATTATTAGCAGTTCCTAAAATCAAGCATTTTTGCAGTTATCAGGAAAGAAGTCATTACGAAGTGAAAGAAAAATTATATGGTTTTGGTTTAAATAAATTAGAAGTAGAAACACTTATCAGTCAATTAATTGAAGAAGATTATTTGAATGAACAACGCTTTGCCGAACAATTTACAGGTGGAAAATTTAGACAAAAACAATGGGGTAAAATAAAAATTGTATATGAACTTAAACAAAAAAAAGTGAGTGAATACAATATAAAAAAAGCACTGGCATTAATACCAATTGACGATTACAAAAAAACTTTGCTTAAACTTGCCACTACAAAGTGGAATGCCCTAAAAAATGAACAATACATAAATAGGGAAGTAAAAACAACACACTATCTTTTACAAAAAGGATATGAACACCATTTAATAAAAGAAGCCATTCAACAATTAAAAGAAAAATGAATAAAGGGATTTGTAACAAAAAAATAGTGCTTGTAATTATATTTCTGAACTTACTTCAGTTCAATATGCATGCTCAAAATAAAAACACCAACGATCAACTTTTTTCATTTACGGTAGACAATGATTTTTTTTTATTGAACTATACAGATTCTTATTACACCAATGGATTTTTTTTTCAACTCAGTAAAGCCAAACAAAAAAACAATCAAAAAAGAATTACCCGATTTGAACTAGGACAAACTATGTTTACTACAAGAGAAAGAAGATTGGTTTGGACTGGAACAGAAATACTAGACCGCCAATATTGTGGTTATTTATATGGCAGAATGGTAAAAGATTATTTTTTAAAAAAAGATGCATTTTTAAGTTTTAAGGGAGAAGTTGGTGTAACAGGTGATTTATCATTAGCCAAGCCTTTTCATGAATGGTACCATAGTGTATTAGGATTATTTGATTACCCTTATTGGGATACGCAAATAGGCAATAGTGTTGGTGTGAACTTTGGTGCAAAATATATTGCCCCAATTAATGCTCTTAAAAATGAACACAATTTATTTAAACTCATCACCACTTCAGAAGCCAATATTGGCAGCTATTTCAACAACCTTAAACTAGGTAGTTACTTTTGTATTGGCAATGTTGAAAAGGTAGAAAATAGTGCATTGTTCAACAATCAAATATCATCTTACAACACATCAAATAAAAGTAAGGAAGAATGGGTTTTCTTCTTTTACCCTCAGCTCATTTATCAGGCATTCAATGGCACCATACAAGGTAACATTTTGAAGCAGCAACCCGAATCGTATTTGTCAAAAATTCAATCTATTATTTATCAACATAGTTTTGGCTTTATGTATGCTCAAAAAAAATGGGCAGGTAAAATTGAAGCAGTTTATCAAACCAAAGAAGCAACTAGCCAAATTCAAAATCACAGATACATAAGTTTACAAGCTGCTTATAGATTTTAAATTTACTTTTATTGCATGAGTAACACACTAACTTTTACTTTAATTCAAACTGCACTACATTGGGAAGATAAAGCAGCCAACCTTACAATGCTTGAACAAAAAATTAATAGCATTGATACCAAAACCGAAGTAATTATTTTGCCCGAAATGTTTACCACTGGCTTTAGTATGCAACCCAAATTATTTGCTGAAAAAATGGATGGGGCAACCATTCATTGGATGAAAAAAATGGCAGCAACAAAAAAAATAATTTTAACCGGCAGTATTATTATTGAAGAAGATGGCAACTATTACAATCGGTTAATTTGGATGTTACCCAACGGAGAATTGGGCTTTTATAATAAACGCCACTGCTTTGGTTTTGCAGGAGAAAACAAACATTATACCGCAGGCAATAAAAGGCTTATTGCAAGTGTAAAAGGATGGAAAATTAATTTGCAAATTTGTTACGATTTGCGTTTTCCAGTTTGGGCAAGGCAAACTTCTACCGTAGAAAATAATGAACCTGAATATGATGTTTTAATTTATGTAGCCAATTGGCCAGAAAGAAGAAATCATCCTTGGAAAACCTTGCTTACAGCAAGAGCTATAGAAAATCAGGCTTATGTAATTGGAGTAAATAGAGTGGGCAACGATGGTAACAATATTTATCATAGTGGCGATAGTATGGTTATAAATGCTTTAGGAGAAACATTGTATACCAAAGCACATGATGAAGATATTTTTACCATTACCCTACAGAAAGAATCACTCATAGAAAATAGAAATAAATTTCCATTTTTAAAAGATGCCGATCAATTTGGTATTATTCAATAAACATGTACAATAACGGAGTTTATACAGCTACAAAAATTTTTACTGGCGAAGATTGGCTACACAATCATGCAATTGTAGTGAGCAATAATTGTATAGATAAAATATTACCTATTGAACAATTACTGGTAACAGCAACAAAACATTTTAATTGTTTAATTCCTGGTTTTATTGATATTCAAATTTACGGAGCTCAAGAAAAGTTGTTTAGTGTTCACCCAACTATCGATACATTAAATGCAATGTACCAACATTGTGTAAATAACAAAACTGTTTACTTTTTACCAACTATTGCAACCAATACCTATGAAGTGATTTATAGTTGTATAGATGCTGTTATGAATTATTGGATACAAGGTGGGCAGGGTTGTTTAGGATTACATATTGAAGGTCCATGGATTAACCAGGCAAAAAAAGGAGCTCATGTACAAAGCCTTATTCATAGTCCAACAGTACAAGAAGTAGAAGATTTATTAAATTATGGAAAAGGAATTATTAAAGTAATTACGTTAGCACCTGAGGTTTGTACACCTGCAATAATTGATTTAATTCATAGTTATGGAATTATTATCAGTGCAGGACATAGCAATGCTAGTTTTGAAGAAGCTACTCAATTTTTAAATGATGGAAAAGTAAGCACAGTAACCCATTTATACAATGCTATGAGTGGCTTAGAACATAGAGCTCCAGGATTGGTAGGTGCAACCTTACATCATTCAACTGTTAAAGCAAGTATTATTCCAGATGGACATCATGTACATTTTGCAGCTATTGCAATAGCCCAAAAAGTAATGGGCAATAGATTATTTGTTATTACCGATGCAGTTACTACTACTTCAAGTGGGTATTACCAACACCAATTAGAAGGAAATAAATATAATAGCAATGGCACATTAAGTGGTAGTGCACTTACTATGAAGCAAGCTGTAAATAATTTAGTGCAATACTGCAATATATCATTAGAAGAAGCATTTAACATGTGCAGCCTTTATGCAGCTGAAGCAATTGGTGTAGAAAATAGCTTGGGCAAAATTGAACAAGGTTACGAAGCTGCTTTTGTTGAGTGGGATTCAATAGATTAAAAAACTCAATATCATGAAAATAGTCTCAATTATTGTAGCAGTAATTTTGCTACATTTTCATTCACTAGGGCAAGATTCTACCACCACTAAAATGGTAATCAATAAAGCACAAAAAATTTACACGGTAAATGCTGCTTGTGGCACTTGTATTTTTAAAATGAAAGGCAATAACTGTGAGTTAGCTATTCAATTTAACAACAACTATTATTTTGTACAAGGCACTTCAATTGATGATCATGGCGATGCTCATGCAACAGATGGATTTTGCAATGCTGTTAAAAAAGCCATAGTGCAAGGAAAAGTAAAAAATGGAAAATTTGTAGCCACCTACTTTAAACTAATCAAACATAAAAAATAGTAATCAACAATTTATTACTCAATTATACGTTTTGTAAATTGTCCTATGAGATTTTATAAATAGAAAAAAGCTATTTAATACTCAAAAAAGGTTATTATGGACAATAACAACGTACGAATTCTTTCTGCATCAGATATGGCAGTTCTTGCACAATGCTTTGCTCAAATAAGGCAAATGATTCCTTCAACAAAGCTTTTAAACGCAAAAGACAGAAGATCCATTTTTAAATTAAGTGAAAATAGAATGGAATTTGTAGAAAAAGCCATTCAAAAAATGAAAACCAATCCATCGCTTATTCCAAGTTATTTAGATGTATCGGCTGCAATTAAATTATTGCATTTATATAATCAATTGCAAGAAGTAAGTAGCGAATTACAAAAACTACAAGAACAAGTAGAAAATACTAAACTACAAGCCGGTAATCAAGCATTAATCTTGTCTAAAATGTTTTATCACCAAACAAAAAACGCCTCTACGTTAGGCTTAAATGATGCAAAAGCAATCACTGATGAATTGGTGGCACTGTATACAGTTGGCAGAAATGCCAAAACCAAACGAGCTAAAATTACGGCCAATAAGCAATCGAGTTTATTTGATAATGTCTAAAATGTCTTCGTCATCTTCAATCATAGCCATTTGATGCACAATTTGAGGGTAACGCCATGCAACCCTTTTGCTCATAGGCACTACTGTAAATTTTTTAGGGTTTGGCAAACAAGCAATAATCATTGCAGCCTCTTTACGAGATAAATTTTTGGCCGATTTTTTAAAGTATTGTTGTGCTGCAGCTTCAATTCCAAAAATGCCTGGCCCCATTTCTATGGTATTTAAGTACACTTCTAATATTCTTTTTTTGCCCCAAGTCCATTCAGTTAATTGTGTAAAATAAAACTCTGGAAGCTTTCTTACATAACCACCACCCTGCCATAAAAAAATATTTTTTGCAGTTTGTTGAGAAATGGTACTTGCACCACCGCCTAAAGGAATTTTTGACTTTTTATTTCGTTTCGATTTTTTGGGTTTGAAACTTTTTTCTATGGCATCCCAATCAAAACCATTGTGATCGGGAAAAAGTTGGTCTTCGCTAGCAATTGCAGCAAGTTTTACATTGTAACTAATTTCTTTCCAACTTACATAATCTCTTTTTAAACCATAACTAAACGAGTTACTTACTTGAGTAATAGTTATTGGCGGCATCATCCATTTACAAAGAATTACATAAATGGTAGAAGAAATAAACATGATGAGCAATGTTTTTTTCAATATTCGCCAGCATTTTTTAAAAAATATTTTTGGTTCAAAAGCCATTGATTAAAGTATGTTTATTTACAAGGATAGCAAAAAAACTAACAAAATTAAAGTATAAAATTAGGGTAATGGGTCAGAAATTGAAATGTACTCCAGCTTGTATTTCTTACCTAATAAGTAGCCTTCAGGTCTTTTTCGTTTAAATAATGTAGCTTTTGCTACTAAAATATTAATTAAACCAACTGAAATATACTGAACTACATTTCTAATATTTGGTTGCAACTCAATGTTATTTACAGTAACAATTGCAACTCCTAAAACGCCCAACTTTATAAAAAAATTTCCAATACTAGCAGCCGAAATATGGTTATTAGGAATAAGCTTTACATCGTTTACATGTATTTGATAGAAGCCATACAGCAAAGTATCTATTTTGGTTCCAAAACCACTACCAACAAGACTTACAGTACCCAACCGTATAAAAATAGAATCGTTTTTACAGTAGCGAATAAACCCTTCAATTAAGTAATTTTCGGCAGAATAAAATTGAATGTAGCTATTGTTGTAGTATCGTTTTATTGGTAATCCTCTTTTCTTTAATACTACATAATTGGTTTGTGCATCCAATTGAGTAAAGAGTAGAATTAATATGCCTAACAAAAACCATTTCATGGTTAAATATACTCTAGCCCCAAAAATTAGAGAAAGAAATTATAAACATAGCTAATGAGCAATTGTAGTATTGGTAACCAATGAATAAATGAGTACTGCACCAAAACCAATAAGAATAATACCCGATATTTTATTAATGTAATGAATATTATGTGGTGTAAGTTTTGCCCTAATTTTTCCGGCTAACAGTACTTTGGCAATATCTGTAGCCAATACAAAAGCTAAACAAATAAAAAATACAGTAACTAAGTATCTCAAAGGATGTTCTTGTGTAAGTGCTTGTGTTTGAATTTTAGCAGTAGCAGCTAACCAAAAAATAAATACACCGGGGTTCAGAATATTCATGAAAAAGCCCGAAAGAAAAATACCCGCCAATTCTCTTTTTTTAAATTTTTTTTCGGGCAAGGTTTTATCATCGGCAAAAGCTACTTTTTTAAAAAATAAGGTATAAATGCCAATAACAATTAAAAAAACACTACCAGTTACTCCAATTACTACTTGATTATCAATAGCTTTTTGAAATAATGTACTTAATAAATTACATACCAATACTAATCCAATATCGCTAATAGAAACTCCAGCCACAAAAGCATAGCCACCTTTATGTCCATGAGTGAGGCTTTGCTTAATAATAGCAAAAATAATTGGGCCAACAGAAATGGCTAATAAAAACCCAAGCGTTAATCCTGTAATAATGGCTTCTAGCATGTAATTAATTATTCAACCTACGCAAAATAAGCCCTAAAAGTAAAATAAACTACAAGTGTATAATATTAAGCACTTTAGATAGTAAAAAAAAAATGGGCTGAATAAAAATTCAGCCCAATGAAACTATATATAATCAATAATTTTTGTGAACTATCTTGCCATTACAATTCTATATCTACTACTTGTAACAGCACCTGTAGTGGTGTTAACTAAATCGATATCTAGTGTAAGTGTATTATCGCAAGAAGAGAATGTACTTACAGCTCCAGCAGCAGTAGAAGTTCGAACACTTCTATTTGGCGAACCAGTAGCTTGTAGAGGAATTGCAACTGTAAAGCTTGTAGGACTAGCCCAGCTTAAAGTACAGTTAATATCTCCCCAACCATCATCATACATATTTTCAATTTGTGCAGTTGCAGTAGTAGCTCCTGTAGAAACTACATTTTTTAATACGGTTAAGTAAGGTCCGTAGTTTAATGCACCCGCACTTGTAAACTCTCTTGTACCAGGATAATTTCCTGCTAAGTTGGTTAAAACAACATCACAGTATTTTCTCATAATTAACTCAAAAGAGTCTTTCAAAACAACACCTCCAATACCAGAGAACTTCACTTTTACAGTATCAAATCTACCAGGAGTTGCATATCCTGCAAATAATCCAGTAAAGTTTAATGTATCTACAGCCTGACCAGCTTTAATAGTCATTGTAGCAGGTGCATTATACTGTTGACCAGCAACAGCAGTTCTAGAACTATAAGTTAAATTAATAGTTCTATCAACAGTTGCAACATCTGTCATACCTACTGGTATTTTGTATGGTGCACCAGAACTTAGAACAAAATAACTGACTCTATTAATACCATTTGCTGGTACAAATTGAGCTCTAGAAGGTGTTTGTAATGGGTCTACATCTACACTAAAGTTATTCTTTTTACAAGAAGTAAAAAAAACAACGAAAGCTAATGATGCCACAGAAAGAAATCTGCTTAATCTATTATTCATTTTCATGTTTAAATTTTAGTTGTTTCTTAATTAAGGGTTTTGACCTCCAGGACCAATCAAAGGATTGTTGTCAATTTCTCTTTGTGGAATTCTCATCAAATACAATGGACTTGCAGCTGGTTGAGTATACACGATTGGATTGAAGTTAGGAGCACCATGGTTGCCAGCACCAGTTGAACGATTTAAACCAACACCAGTTCTCTTAATATCAAATAAAGAGAAACCCTCACCCCAAAGCTCTATTCTTCTTTGTAACAAAATTTCATTAACTAAAGCAGTACCTGATAATGAAGCAGCACTGAAAGCAGGGTTTCTTAAAGTAACCAATTGCTCTAATACTGTTCTAGCTTGGGCATCTTGACCTTGACGTGCCAATGCTTCAGCTTGAATTAAGAACATTTCAGACGCTCTCATGTATAAATAATCTGCAGCCCAGCTACCTACTGTTGGTACTAAATGTTTTCTTTGACAATAATCAGGAAAATTTGCATTACCTGTACCTGGAGCTTGGAAAACTTGCTTTCTAACATCTGTTACTGGAATTGCATCATACAATGTTTTTGGGATCTTCTTCTGTCCACCCAATTGAGCATAGCTTAATTGAGAAGGATCGATGTGAGAGAAGAAAGAAGCGTAAATTGTTGCTTGAGCTGTAGTAATTAAAGAACCCCACATCCACTCACTAGTTGCAATATTTGAAAACCCAGTTCTAGAAGTGTACACAGTATTAGACATTAATGTGTAAGGCTGTCTAGCCAAATTTGCATAAGTAGCAGCTGTAGCCCAATCTTCCATCACCAATGCAACTCTTGCACGTAACCCTCTAATAACACTTACATCCATATTAATCTTAGATGCACGAGTTTTACCATTTAATAATGTTTCAGCAGCTGTTAAATCTGCAATCATTTGAGTATAAACTTCTTGAACAGTTCCACGACCTTTAACTTCACCTGAGATCTTAGTATATAAAGGAACACCAGGTTTAGTTTCGTTGCCTTTGTAAGTTTGTTGGAAGTTATTAATTAAGTTAAAGTAAGCCCATGCTCTAATACCTAAAGCCTCACCTCTTGCTTGTTCAATAGCAGCACTTGGTGTAGCATTTGCAGTATTATCAAGTAATAAGTTTACTTGTTTAATAACATCATAGTAGAATGACCAAGCTTTGTCAGAACGAGTGTTTGTTCCGTTTGGTAAAGTCCACTCAGTATATTGATAATCTCTATTAAACCAACCATATCCTTGAGTATGAACAATCATGTCATTACCCATTAAGTCATTTGCTAAATCAATAGCTTTATGACCATAGTTATCATGACCAGTTTGACCATTTCCACCTGCAAAAGCAAAAGTAGAAAAGTACGTGCTAGTTAATGACGAGTTTACCGCAGCAATTGATGCATAAGCTTGTTCAAGCGTAATTGCATCAGACGGAGCAACGTCTAAATAACCTTTTTTACAACCAATAGTTGCAGAAACTGCGGCAACTACAAGGAGCAGATTTAAAGATTTGTTTTTCATTGTTTTCTTTTTTTATTGATTATAATTTGATAGTTGTTCCCAATGTGATTGTTCTAAAGGGTGGGTATCCTGCACCAACAGTTCCATCGAAAGATTGTTGTGGATCGCCACCTCTTTTTGCTGTAAAAATAAAGGCGTTATCAACATTCACGAAGAATTGTAGGTCTTTTAAATGCAATTTTCTAGCAGCTGCTGGGGTTAAATTATAACCTAAAGTTACGTTTTTGATGTTTAAGTAAGATGCATCAAACAAGAAACGAGATGATGCTCCATCTTGGTTAGTTGCATTTTGCAAACGTGGTACATTGGTGATATCACCTGGCTTCTGCCAACGATTTTTAATATCAGTATGCCAGTGTGTACCTGCATTTCCAGAATGCATAATGCTTTGGTAGTTACCATCATAAAAATGGCCACCATAAGAGAAAGTAGTTAAAATGCTCAAGTCAAAGTTCTTGTATCTAAATGCATTGGTTAAACCACCTTGGAATTTAGGAATAGCACTTGCACCTACATAGTAAAAAGAAGCTCTAGTGATATCACTAGTTAATAGTCTTTCACCTGTTGGTTTACCATCAGAACCTAAAACATCCTGATAATATGTAGCTAAACCAGTTGCAGCATCAACACCTGCATATTCTCTTAACCAAAAATCATAGATATTTCTACCTTCTGATAATTTTTGAGAACCTCTAACAATACCAGTTTCTTTTTGTGCTGGAGGTAACTGAGTTATTACGTTTTTGAAAGATGAAATGTTGAAATCAATTCTCCAATCAAAATTTTTCTTTCTTATTGCATTGTATCCTAATTGAATTTCAATACCAGTGTTTTTAGATTGACCAATATTTTGGTAAACACCACCACTGAAACCTAAGGCTGGAGGAAGAGGAACTAAGAATAATAAATCTTTAGATCTTCTATCGTATAATTCAATACTACCTTGCAATCTTCTTTTAAACATGGTAAATTCAACACCATAGTTTAAAGCAGCATTACTTTCCCATTTTAAATCTGGATTTGCAACTCTTGTTGGAGGAGCAAAGTTTCCAAATCCATCTGCATAATAATAATCTCTATACTGATAGAATAAACCAATATTATCGTTACCAGCTTCACCATAGCTAGCTTTTAATTTTAAATCATCAATCCACTTCACATTTTTCATGAAGTTTTCTTGAGAGATTCTCCAACCTAAGCCAAAAGAGTAGAAATTACCCCAACGCACAGGTGCAGCAAAACGAGATGAGCCATCTGTTCTAATACTTGCAGAGGCTAAGTATTTGTTATCTAAAGTATAGTTTACGCTACCAAAATAGCTTTCAATTCTTTGGAAATCTTCTGAAGAAGATGGCGGAGATTCTACAACTGCGGCATTGTTTAATGCTGTTTGTCCAGGATAAGAAAAGCCTGTTTTAGTTGCTGATAGAGACTTAGTTCTGAACTCGTAGTTTTCATGACCTGCTAAAGCACGAATGCTATGTTTCTTGATATTTTTGCTCCAACTTAAAACCTGATTACCAGTTAAAGAAGTTTGCTTATCGAAACTTTGAGTAGCTCTACCACGTACGTTTGCAGCATCTCCAAATTGACTATTTTGGTAAGTTAATTGATCAACTTCAAAATAGTTCAATCCAAGCGTAGTTTTGAAAGTAAAGTCTTTTAAAAACCTAATTTCAGCATAAGGATTAATATTTCCATTAAATCTTTTTTGACCTCTTACATCTAATGCTAGTGTTCCTAATAAATTAGAATTAGCAGCGTAAGGACGAGCACCCATTTGAGTAGGAATACCAAAATCTAATACAGGTTGACCATTAGCATCTAAGATGTTAGAACCTGTAGTGGTATTTTTTTGATATACTGGATAAATTGGACCCATTTGACGGCTGTAATAAAATGGATTTGATGTAGCAGTACCGCCTGCAAACAAACCATCTCTTCTATCAGAAGCTCCATCAAAATTTAAACCAATTTTTAACCAATCGGTAGCTTGAACGTTTACTGTAGTTCTAAAGTTATAACGTTGGTAGCCAGAGAATTTAGCAATACCTTCTTCATTTAAATAACCACCACTTACAAAATAATCCATTTTGTCTGTAGCTCCAGAAACGTTAATTGAAGCGTTTGTTCTTTGTGCATTTCTAAACAAAGCGTCGCTCCAAGACTCATCCCATAATAATTGTGCATTTGGATTTAACTTTCCTGTTGTTGCATTTACCAATTGGTTACCAGGAACATTAAATGCATTATATACTAAGCCAGATGTACTAGTTAAAACGTTAGAAGCTTGTACACCAGCAGCAGCCATTGTTTGACCACTTCCATATACATAAGAGTTTCTGTACGACTCCCAGAATAATTCATAGTACTCAGCTGAGCTTACTCTATCATATTCTGGAATACCTCTAGATTGGTAGCTTTGTCTAACAGAACCAACAATAGATGCAGCACCTTTTTTACCTTTTTTGGTTGTAATCATAATTACACCATTAGCAGCTCTTGAACCATATAAGTTAGTTGCAGCAGCATCTTTTAATACATCTACAGATTCAATTTCATCTGAGTTTAAAGCTGAGATAGAACCATCGTAAGGAACACCATTTACAACATATAATGGTGCAGCTGATGCATTAACAGAACCAATACCTCTTAAGCGAATAGCAGCACCAGAACCTGGAGCACCACCACCATTGGTAGCTTGTACACCTGGAATTAAACCTTCTAGAACTCTAGTTACAGAAGTAACTTGTTGTTTTTGAATGGTTGCAGCATTTACAGTTCCAGATGAACCTGTAAATGATGTTTTCTTAATAGTACCATAAGGTACACTTACTACAACTTCACCTAAATCGTCTCCAGTTGCAGCTTTTAAAGAAACAGCAATTGGGCTAGTTCCTATTGCAACTTCAGTAGCTTCGAAGTTCAATGAAGAAATAACCAATCTTTTTGCAGAGGCAGGTACGCCATTTAATGTAAAATCACCTTTGTCGTTTGTGTTTGTACCAATTGTAGTACCTTTTACAACAACAGAGGCATTAGATACGGGTTTACCCGCTTCATCTTTCACAGTTCCCGAAACAGTTCGGTTGTTCTGTGCCAATGCTATTCCTAAAGAAAAGCAGAAACTCAGAAGCAAAAAAGTGAGTTTTCTCATAGTTTGTCTCATTTTTAGTTTTTAATTTACAATCATCAATCCAACAAATATTTAACAAATGTTTTAAAAAACAATATTTTTTTGATGAAGTTTGAAAAAAAGTTGATTTTTTTCTCTTTTCATAACAAAAATTTAACCCCTTTTAAAACATTTTGCTTTTGTGTTTGACAAACTTGTTGTATAGAACGCTGCACAAAATAGCCAAAAATATAAAAAGGAGTATTTCTGTTGAAGAAATACTCCTTTTTGAAGCTTAATAATAATCAATAACTTAAAAATTAACGCTGATCTATTAAAATACCAATTGTACGAATGTTTACAGATGGCAAAATGGTGCCTGTAGAATCTAATTGTATACCAATGTATCTAGCACTTGCAGCAGTAGCTGTTCCAGCTATTAATGGTATAGTAAGTGTTCCAAAAGAAGAATTTGCGGGTATGGTTACTTTACCAGATAATGCTGTAAAGTGTGTTCCAGCAACTGCATTTGTAACATTTAATGTTGCTGCTGCTGCACTTGGTGTTTGTGCAGGAAACACAACATTAGGATTTGAGCAAGTTGAAGCAGTTGTTACAGCTGTAATAGTTGCAGGAAAAGCAAAAGTGGTAATTGGCGATTCTAATATTCTATAGCCAACAGTTCTATCAACCCCTTGTTGTGCTCCAATAACATTAATTCTTAACGAAATTTCTCTACCTACTCTTCTAATAGTTGAGTCGGCTTGTGGTATTTGACAAGCAGTAGCAGAATTAGTAGTGTTTATTGGAATACCTGGGCGTGGATGCCTAGTGATAATAGGATAAGTTAAGCCTGTAGCATTTGAATTTAATACAGCAGCATCAATCTCGGCAACAGTTGGTCCATCGTAAGCTTTTTCTATTTGCTTTATACAAGATGATAGAGAAAAAATCGACATAATAGCAAACAATTTAAATATATTTTGTTTTTTCATTATTTATTTTTTGAGCTTTTAATAATCTTAAGTTCAATAAATTCAGCTGCTTGTTATAAATACAAACAACGGTAATTCATTGTATTAATAACCAAAGTTTTGAACCAAATTTGGATTACCCTCAACCTCATTTAAAGGAATTCTTGGTAAAATTCTAAAATCAGTTGCTGGCATAGAAACAGATGGATTTGTTTTTACAATATCTAACCCATTTCTTTTTAAATCGTAGAAACGATGTCCTTCAAAAGCATATTCAAGCATTCTTTGGCGTAAAATTTCGTCGAACAAAGCAGTTCCACTTAATGGTGTACCAGCAGTAAATCCAGTAATTCTAGCTGTTCTAATTACATTTAAATCTGCGTTTGCTCCTGCTTCATCATTTAGTCTATATCTAGCTTCAGCTCTATTTAAATATAATTCTGGCCATCTTAATACCACAGTATTGTCCCAATTAGGGTTACCATTTTTACCCAACCATTTTGTACATTCTACATAAAAACCTGCAGCATTAACTCCCGATTCAAATAATCTGCCTCTGATGTCAGCTCCATAAGTTAAGCTAATTGCCGTACTAGAAGATAGGTTAGCAGGAAAACCAGTAATTCCTAATTGGGTTAATAAAAATCCATTGGGTACTAAATCTCCCTGACCTTGACGTGCAAGTAAAACAGCACCTGGTGCAGATAATGTAGTATGTGTAGCTGCTAATGAAGTATTAACACCAATATTTTCTGCTAAAGTTGCATACCAAACTTGAAAAATTGCTTCCGGATGATCGGCAACCCTCCAACCTGCAACATAGTTAGTAGTATTTGTCATTGCTCCAACACCTCCTGTTAAAGTAATTGCAGCTGTGGCAAAAGAATCGGCTTTAGCCCAATTGCCTGCATACAAATGAACTCTTGAACCAAGTGCAAGTGCAGCATGCTTATTTGCATAATTACGACCTCTATTAGTGTTGCTTAACAACTGAGAAGATATTTGTAAATCTGTAATTATTTGATTATACACAGCTTCTCGTGAAGCTCTGCTTGGTGCAAATGCAGCAGCACCTGTACCAGAGTTAAACCCTTGCAATGTTAAAACTATACCACCTTTGTCTTGACTAGTTACTACAAATGTTGGTATATAAGCATAATTTTTAACCAAATCAAAATAATACAATGCCCTTAAAAATCTAAACTCTCCTTCCCATCTATTTTTTTGAGCTGCTGTACCTAATCTTGGTACTGCTGCAAGTGTTAAGTTAATTTCATTAATCGCTGCATATGAACTACCCCAATTAAGTACGTTTGATAAATTTTGGTTTCTATTTTCGCCCAATAAACGGCTAGAACGCCCATTGGCAAATGCAATATCGGCCATTGCATCGGGTATTGAAAACATATCTCTACCATATTGAACCTCCCCTTTTAATACAGAATATACAGAATTTAAAGCAGCTTCTATGCCTTCGGGAGTGGTTAATGCCAATGATGCATCTAGAGAGTTTCTAGAAGGTATATCTAGTTGCTTTTTGCAAGATTGAAACACAATTAATCCTGCGATACAACAAAATATTAATTTAATTTTCATTTTGTATAATTTTTAATAAAAAGATTTTGATAATCCAAAAATTTAAGCAAGAAGAATTTCTTTTTTACTTAAATGATTCTATTGACTTTTATTATAAGAACTAAAATCTAACTTGCAAACCAACAGTAATGTTTTTTGATTGTGGTAATATACCAAAGTTATCACCAGTAAACTCAGGATCGTAACCTAACCATTCTGTGTAAGTAAATAGATTTAAACCTTGTACATAAAATCTTGCACCATCCACACCCAATCTTTTAGCACTACTTTTAGGCAAATCGTAGCCTAATGTGATTTGTTTTAAACGTATGTAATCAGTTTTAAATAAATATCTTGTTCCAGAACCCCAACCTGCACTATTGAAATCAGCTAATGCATTAAAAGGTCTTGGAGCAGAAGCTATGTCACCAGGTTTTTGCCATCTTTCGTCAAAACCAGATTGTAATTGATTTACTGTTGCACCGCCCATACGCATCATTTGTGCGTATTGACCATCTTGTCTTATACGCCCATATTCATATTGGAAAAGCCACTCTAAAGAGAAGTTTTTGAATATTATGTTATTTCTCCAACCTCCAAAAAAATCAGGTTGGTTATTACCAACTATTACTCTATCAGCAGCAGTAGGGTTATAAGTGATATTTCCGTTAATGTCGTACCACATACCTCTACCAGTTGCAGGATTAACACCTGCCCATCTTGAAGTAAATACTGAACCCAGTGGGTAGCCTACTCGAATAGATGCATCGCTTGGTAATGATTGTAAACCATCATATAAATATTTAACTTCATTTCTTTGGAATGATATATTAAATGAAGAAAACCAAGTAAAGTTTCTGTTTTTAATTGGGGTTCCTTCAATTAAAATCTCTATACCTTGATTTTGAACTGCACCTAAATTTTGTTGAATACTACTAAATCCTGTTGTTTGATATAATGATCTTGCTAGTAACAAATCTTTATTTAGTCTACTGTATGCATCTACTGTTAAATTAAGACGACCACTAAAGAAAGAGACATCTAAACCTAAATTATGTTCTTCTCTTGTTTCCCAAGTTAAATCAGGATTACCCAATTGAGTTGGATTAATTGCTGAGCCATTACCATAAATTCTTGCAGTACCATATAGCTGAGCATAAAGCACATTACCAATTTGGTCATTACCAGTTTGACCGAATGAGTATCTAATTTTTAAATCAGAAATGGTTCTATTATTCTTTAAAAAGTTTTCTTCTTTTATATTCCAAGCTGCTTGTACAGATTGAAAAACACCATATTTATTATTGGCTCCAAAACGGCTACTACCATCTCTACGAACAGTATAATTAAAGATATATTTACTCATGTAAGTATATCCTATTTTTCCAAATTGAGAGAAAGTAGCATTAGCAGTCCATTGACCACTAACCGCTGTTGGTGTTGCTGCTGAACTTAAGTATTGTAATAAAAATGATGGAAATCCTTGTCCATCTGCTTGAAACCATTCATTAGCGTCTCTTCTATATTCTACCCCAGCTAAAAAATCTACATTGTGTTTATCGCTATAGGTTTTTCTATAATTCGCTGTTGTAGTGCTTATAAAATTAGTATTCCAATCTGTTTGATTAGATAAACGACCATTTACAGCAAAACCATCATTAATTCTAGGATCTTGATAACGTTGATCTTTTGTTTGTCTGTAATCTAAACCTACTAAAGATTTAATAGTAAGTTCTGCTGTAGGCTTATAAGTGATAGAAGCATTTGAAACAACTTGAGTAGTACGTGTATTATAGTTTGCATATTCACTTACTGCAACAATATTATGGTTAAAAGTACCTACTAATACTTGACCAGATGCAGGTAATCCAAAATAGCTTCCATCAGGATTATAAATCGGATTAATTGGTAAAACCATACCTGCACTATATGCTGGATTTCCAAATCCAGTATTTCCAGTGCTGTATGGTGCATTTTGGAAAACACTACTTAAACTAATACTATTATCGAAAGTCAGTTTTTTACTTAGTTTAATATTTATTTTACTTAAAAGCGAAGCTCTTTCGAAAGACGTTGGTTTAATAAACGCAGTTTGTTTTGAATAAGCTCCTGAAAAATAGTAAGTAGCATTTTCTCCTCCTCCTTGAACCGAAGCTTCTGCACTTGCTATATTACCAATAGCAAAAACTTCATCTTGCCAATTATAACTTGGTAATGAATCTAATTTGCCTGTTTGAAAGTTACTAGGTAATCCCAGATTACTTAATACGGTTGGTCTGATACCGGCCTCATTTAATCTTGGATTTGCATTAGCTAGAGCTTCATATCTCACTCTATACCAATCTTGAGTATTTAATACGGGTAATCTTCTCAATTCTGAACTTGTACCAAAAAATGTATTAACGGTAAATTTAGGTTTCCCTATTTTTCCTTTTTTTGTTGTTACCAACACAACCCCATTACCAGCTCTTGCACCATATAAAGACGCTGCAGCAGCATCTTTTAATATTTCTATAGACTCAATATCATCTGGATTTAAAAAGTTTAAAGGATTATTTTGAGTATTGATTGAGCCAGTACCTGTATTTATTTGAACACCATCAACTACATATAATGGAGTTGTACCTGCACCAATTGAACCAATACCTCTAATTATTACGCTCAAAGAACCACCAGGAATACCATTTGAAGCTGAGATTGCAACCCCAGCAGCCCTACCTTGCATGGCTTGTGCAAAGTTGGGAATAGGCAAGTTGTCAATTTGATCGCCACCAATTCTTGTAATAGCCGCCGAAACATCTTTCTTTTTAATGGTTTGATAACCAGTTACAACCACATCTTCTAAATCGCTTGTTGCCGATTGAAGACTAACCAAAAAGCTAGAAGCCGATGTTATTGCAACTTCTTTAGTGCCATAACCTACACTTGAAAAAACTAAGGTTTTGGCAGATTCGGGTACAGTAATTTTAAAATTACCTTGCTCATCGGTAACAGTTTTTGAAACTGCATTACCTTTTGTACTCACAGTAACTCCGGCTAAAGCCTTTCCGTTTTCATCGTTAACCTTACCTGTAATGGTACGATTATTTTGTGCCGTAACCTGACCAATAAAAAAGGCAAGTACAGCCATTAGCATAGCTAATTTTCTCATGGATTTAGAAGTTTTATTTTTAAATGATAACAGTACATTAACAAATATATGAGGTAAACATTTCTTTTTTTACATTTTTATGAAAAAATAGCTCATAGTTTTAGGATACAACCAAAAATAATTTATATTATTAATTATAACACTTTAATACACTGTTTTCTTAAATAAAATGAGTAAATGCTTGTTGCTTACACTATAGAAAAAATTGGTAAAACAAAAAGGAGCATTTCTATTGTAGAAATGCTCCTTTTTTATTGAATTTACTTAAAATTAAGCTTTACTTATATTTTAATTATTAGCAGTCATTAAACTGTTATATAAAAGTTCTGAAGCCGGAATTGGCCATACATAATTTACAGTTGTTGGTGCTACTGCTGCCAAGCTTCCTTTTGCAGGGAAAGCTATGTTTTGTCTTAAAATATCTAAACTTCTAATTCCCTCGCCTAAAAACTCAATTCTTCTTTCATTTAAAATCAAATCAATCAGTTCTGCATTGGTAGTTGGAGCAAAAGTAGTTGTAGCATCTGAACGCTGACGTACAGCGTTTAACAATGCAACTGCTCTTGCATCTACAGTAGTAGTAGTTCTTGCAATTGCCTCAGCCAAGTTTAACATTACTTCTGAATAACGAATGATTGGAACATAATTGTTCAAATCATCGTTGAATTTACTATAACGGAAAGGTGCTGTTGCATTTACAACTAAAGCTCTTCTTGCATCAGTTGTTTTCCAATTTGCATCTGCTAAAATCCCTGTTGGATTTAATGCAAACTCTGCATTGTGATATGATCCCAAACCATTTTGAGTTCCTGGAGGATTTAAATTGGTCATTGGGAAACTAAAAATAGATTCAGTAGTATTATAGGTTCTAAATGCTGTTAAAAATGCAGGATTCAATCTATGCTGAACACCAGTTGCAGCCTGGAATGGAGCAGTTGCAGGAACAATTTTATTTGCTTCTGTAACAACGTCTGCCCATCTATTCATGTGCATGTATACTCTTGTTTTTAATGCAATCGCTGCATTTCTGTGGGCTCTTACCGTATTACTATCGCTACTACCAGCATAAGAAATAGGCAAGTTTGTTTCAGCAAAATTCAAATCACTTAAAATTGCATCATACACTTGTGCAACAGTGCTTCTTGCTAAGGCTGCACCACTTGAACCAGTTGCAGCAGTTGTTCTTAAAGGAATACCAGGACTTACCCCAGCATCTGCATTAAATGGTCTTCTACCATAAAAATTTAGCAAATAAAAATTAGCAAGTGCTCTACAAAATCTTGCTTCCCCACGATAATTATTTGCTAATGCAGTGGGAAGTACAGTTGGATTGGCATCAATTCCAGCTAATAGAACATTTGCTCTATTAATAGCAGAATATGCTACAGCCCATTGGTTTTCTACTTGGTTATCTGTTGAAACCAATGAAAAATTCCAAACAGCTAAGGCAGTTACACCATTTCCTGTAACATTCACCCAATCTTCTCCTCTAACATCATTATAAACGATTGTTCTTCCACCTAAGAAATTTCCGTTTTTCATTTGAGAATACACCCCAAAAACTTGTTGCAAAATTCTATCCCTACTACTAAACGCACTCGCATCAGAAAGTACTGTTTGTGGTATTGGGTCGAGTAGTTCTTTTTGACAAGACATGGTAGTAAGTGCTATTGCAATTGCTACAATACCTAATTTGTTTTTAATATAATGTTTCATACTAATTTTAATTTAATTGCTTAAAAAGTAACGTTTAATCCAATATTAATTGTTCTAGCTTGACCAATAGTGTTTCTGTCAACACCAGGAGTTAATCCACTTGCCCCATTAACAGAGATTTCAGGATCAGCACCAGGATAATTGGTAATAACAAAAGGGTTAAATGCTTGAACATACAAACGAGTTGATGATAGTTTAGCTTTCTCAGCTAATTTTCTTGGAAGTGTATAACCCAAAGTAATTGATCTGAATTTAACAAAATCGGCATTGTATAAATTAGCATCAATAGGGAATGCAGATCCATTAGAAATATTATCATTAAATACAACTCTTGGAATATTTGTAACGTCACCTGCTTTTTGCCAACGAGTTAATACTTCTGTTGTATTGTTCCAGAACCTTTGGTCTAATAAGCCAGCTCTAGATCCAAAATAAACAGAATTTCCGAAGCTGTAGTAAATGTCAACACCTAAATCAAAATCTTTATAACGTATTGTATTATTAAAACCTCCAAATACAGTAGGCAATGCATTACCCGCTACATAACCATCTCTAGATAAGTCAATTGCAGGAGCAACTGTACCATCTCTAAATCTCCAACGTTGTGCAGCAGTAGGATTTGAGAAATCAAATAATACATCTTGACCAGCAGCATTTACAAATACTCTTCTACCAGTTGCAGGATCTACTCCATTGGTTCTAATTAAGAAGAAACTACCAATAGGAGAACCAACCCTTGTGATGTTCGTTCTTTCAAGCTGAGTTGTACCAACAATTTCTGGTACACCAGGAGCAAGAGAAGTTACTTCATTTTTCTGTGTTGTTAAGTTAAAGTTGATATTCCATGTGAAATCTTTCTTTTGAATTGCCGCCGCATCTACTGAAAACTCAAATCCCTTATTATACATAGATGCTGCATTTGCTGCAATTGTGTTTCCTGGAATGCCTAAAGATGAAGGAGTTGGTACATCAATTACCAAATCAGTCAGATTTGATCTATAATATCCAATTTCGAAGTTAACTCTATTTTTAAGTATTGCAAAGCTTGCACCAATATCTAACTTTTCACTTTTTTCCCACTGTAAATCTCTATTTCCTGCTTGTGAGAAGAATAAAGTTGGATTACCTAATCCATATTGAGCAGAACCAAATGTTGATAGCGAAGCAAAGTTTCCAACACTTGAAACACTACCTACTTGTCCATAACTAGCTCTTAACTTAAAGTTATCAAACCATTTGTTAAGTACTGAATTTTTCCAGAAGTTTTCTTGTGAAATTGTATAACCAACTGAGGTTCCTGCAAAAGTGCCATATTTTTTACCTGGTGCAAATGCAGAATATCCATCTCTTCTAACATTAGCAGAGATATAATATTTACTATTAAAATTATAATTTAAACGACCGAAGTATGATAAAATATAATTTTCTGTAATTAAATTGCCTACAGGTGCATTATTAATGGTAAAGTTTCCTTGGAATTCGTTAAAGAAGTTGTCAGATAAACCTGAGCGACTTCCACCCCAACGATCTGTTTTTACACTTTGTTCTTCATGACCAACCAATACGTTGAAATTATGATTTGAACCAACAACGAAGTCATAATTTAATGTATTTTGGAAATTTGTAATATTGTATTTTCCAACTACATTAAATGCTAGTCCATCATCGGCTGTAGATGTTGTTTGAATTCCGTCTCCATGTAAAGCATTGTAAAAAGTTCTATCGTCACCAATTTGGTAGTTTACACCATATTGGCTTCTAAAATATAACCCTTTATATAATTTGATTTCAGCATTTAGATTTGCAGTAATTTGATCTATTTGAGAACTAATAATATTTAAATCTCTAACCATTACTGGATTAACAAAACCAGAATTGGTCAAGTTACTATTTCTACCAATTTGGTTGAAACTATTTCTTTGAACAGCATCATCAATACCCATGATGTTGTATCTACCATCTGGTAAGTAAGGTGATACGTTTGGTGCAGTTACAAACGCTAATCTTGCTGAACCTGCAGTAGAAAATGGTGTACCTGGCAATGAACCTGTACTAGGTGAAAAAGTTGTACCTCTACTATAGTTAAAGTTTCCACCTACTTTCAAAAAGCTGGTAGCTTTATGTTCTACATTCATACGCATTTGCTTTCTTTCAAATGTATTTGTTTGAAGAATACCCTCTTGCTTATTGTAGTTTGCACTAAAGTAGTACTTGGTATATTCGTTAGCACCAGAAATACTTAAGTTATGATTTTGTTGTAACCCAGTTTGGTAGATATGATCGCTCCATTTAGTATCAACTGGAACTCCATTAACTGTAGATGGAAAAAATAAAGGAGCACCAGCAGGCTGACCACTACTGTTTACATTAGCTTGATTTAAATTTACCAAAGCTTCATTTTTTAAACTAATGTATTGTTGTGCGTTAAGTACTTCAAAAATGTTGAAAGGAGATGACCAACCAGTATTCACATCATAAGTTACTTTTGCTTTTCCTGATTTTCCTTTCTTTGTAGTAATTAGCATTACACCATTTGCAGCACGGCTACCATAAATAGCAGTTGCAGCTGCATCTTTTAAAACTTGAATATCCTCAATATCTGCAGGATTAAGTGTTCCTAATGCGTTATTTGCAGCAATATTGGTAGAGAAATCTCCTTGAAATGTAGGTACTCCATCAATTACAATAAGTGGCTGAGTACTTCCTGTTATTGAGTTTGCTCCCCTAATTCTGATAACAGCAGGATTGTTTAACACTCCATTTGGTAAAGTAACATTAACCCCAGCAGCTTTACCAGATAAAGCCTGATCAAAACTTTGTACTGGAATGTCTTTAATACCATCACCCTTAATTGTTACTACTGCACCTGTAACATCTTTCTTCTTTTGTACACCATAACCTACAACCACTACCTCATCTAGATTAGATGTTGCTGAGCTTAAGTTTACGTTTACAGTTGAAGATTTACCAATAGCAACTTCTTTTGCAGCAAAATTTACTGAAGAAATTACTAATGTTTTGGCTGTTTCTGGAACCTTTATTGAAAAAGATCCATCGGTACCTGTGGTTGTACCTAAAGTAGTACCTTTTACCACCACAGTAGCATTTGGGATAGGAGTTCCCATTTCATCTGTAACCTTACCAGTTATGGTACGGCTGTTTTGTGCCATTACTTGGCTAATAAATAGCACAAGCATGACCATTAGCGTAGCTAATTTTCTCATGTGTTTAGGAATTTTTGTTTAATAAATGATAACAGTAACTTAACAAATATAGACAGCCAAGTGTTTAATACGCTGCAAATGTTAAAAAAAAATAGCCGATAGTTGTATTATAAACATTGAGGTATTGAATTACTGCAAAATTTTGAATTTCAACAGTTTAAACCATGGATTTTTTTTGGGTACAACCATAATTAAGCAGCTATACCTATTAGCTGCTTATCTTTTTAATGAAATTTTAATCCTTAAAAGCTAATCAATGTTAGTTTTTGTTTTCTTTGATGTGGTTATGAGTAGAACGGGTAATAAAATTAAATTGGTAATTGTACCAATTACTAATGTAAATGAAGTTAACCAACCTAAAGACTTTGTACCTCCAAAATCGCTGAAACAAAAAATTACAAAACCTGCAATAAGCACCAATGAGGTATAAATAATACTAATACCTGTATGCTTAATAGTTTGTACTAGTGTTGGTTTTACTTGAAAATTATAGTGTGGTAATTCTTGTTTATAATTTACCAAAAAACGAATGGTAACATCAATTACAATGCCTAATGCTACGCTAAATACTAAAACGGTTGATGGTGTTAAACGAACTCCCATCCAACCCATTACACCTGCTGTTAATATTAATGGAACAAGGTTTGGAATTAATGAACAAACCAAAATTCTAACCGATTTGAATAAATACAACATGCATAAAGTAATCAATGCAAATGCATAAATAATACTTTCTTTTAATCCACCAATAATAAAACTACTACCTTCTAGAAATGTAACACTTGTACCTGTAAATGTTATATTATAAGAAGCGGTATCAAATATTTCATTGGCTTTTTGCTCAAAATCTTTTAATAATAAAGGCAATTGCACACTGCCAATATCTTTCATGTTTACACTTATTCTTGCTACTTGTCTTGTACTATCTAAAAAGCCATTGAGTAAACTTGCGGGTCCTTGATTTTTAGTTGTATTATTTGTTGGGCTTGATTTTAAATATGGTCCTAAAAAAGCCATATCACCTTCGTATGGAACAGCATAGCTTAAACTATCACCATCGTAATAGGCTTGCTTGGCAAATTTTAATCCTTCTACAAAACTGAGTGGTCTTGCTGCTACCCCTTTTGAAGAAATATATGTCGAAAGTTCATCTATCTTATTCATTGGGTTAGTGCTTCGCAACAAACCATTTTTCTTCTTTGTATCTACCATTATTTCTAAAGGCATTACTCCTTTAAAGTTGGTTTCAAACCATTTTAAATCGGTATAAATTTTATCTTGTTTAGGTAAATCATCTACAATAAAACCTTCACTTTTCAATTTAAAAATTCCTACTACTGCAAATGCCACACATGCAATAGTTATAGCGTATACCCACTTTGCATTATTGAGCGACCAACGCTCAACTTTTATCAAAATTTGTTCAATTATTTTATTGTCCAAGTATTTTACATGCTTGGGTTTTGGTGCATGTAAAAAACTTAATGTAGCTGGAATAAAGATTAATGAAATTAAAAACAAAGCCATAATATTTATACCGGCTACTGCACCAAACTCTTTCAACAACTCACTTCTGGTTAATGCAAATACTGCAAAGCCAATAGCTGCTGCAATATTGCAAAAAAGGGTTACGATACCCATACGACCCACCATAGTAATTAATGCTTTCTCTTTATGCTCTGTGTCTTTGTAGGCTGTATGATATTTATTTAAAAAGTAAATACAATTAGGTACACCAATAACCACTACTAAAGGTGGAATTAATGCAGTTAATAAAGTTATTTTATAACCCAATAAAACAATGGTTCCTAAACTCCAAATTACACCAGCCAATACAACAAATAAACTAATTGCGGTTGCACTAATGCTTCTAAAAAAAAGAAACAATGTAATAGCCGATAATAAAATTGAACCTGCTAAAAACCAATTCATTTCTGCTTTAATTCTATTGCCTATTGTGGTTCTTATAAAAGGCAAACCACTAGTGTGTAATTCAATACCAGTTTGCTTTTCAAAAATTATTGCTTGAGCCATTACATCGTTGATTAAACGTGTACGACTTTTACTATTTACACTGTCTTTATTTAATTGAACTGCAACAATGTAAGCTTGTGTAGTTGGATTATATAAAAGTGATTGATAAAATGGCAAAGATTCAAAAGCAGCTTGATCAATTAATAATTGTTGTGCATTTGAATAGGGGCTTGTGAATACTTTTTGAGGTAATAATTTTTCGCCAGCAGAATCTTTTACCAATGTTACTACTTCAGGAACACTCAACACATTTAAAACACCATTAACCGATTTTAAATTTTTATGTAATTGATGAACTGCATTAAATATTGTAGGAGTGAAGAATTCTTTACTTTCTATACCCAACACCATGGTGCTTCCATCATCGCCAAACTTGGTTTTAAATTGCTGATAGTCTTTATACTTTGGATTATCGGTTGGTATGGCTCTAGTAAATTCATAGCTCAATTTAACTTGTGTAGCAAAATAACCCATTACAGTTGTTGCAGCTAATAATACTACCAATAATGCAACTCTGTATTTTAAAATAAACTGACCCAACTTATACCACATAACCTCTTGTATTGAATGCTTATAAAAGTTGCAAAGAAATGAATATTCAATCAAAGCCCATCAATTGAATTGTGAAAAACCAATTGATGAGCACAATAAAAAAAGGTGGTTTACAGTTTATATAGTCCGCTCAAAACCAATATCCTATGCGGTTCGTAATAGTACCATTCGTGTTTATACTATGGGTAAACAGCTATGCTCAATCTTTACAAAGCAGTAATAAATTTACTATTGCCCTACCTAAAGATGCAGCTGATGCACCTGCTTTAATTACGCTTACAGATTCTTTGTACGATAACCTGCACTTACAAGAGTTTGGGCTAGAAAGAGATATTTTTTTTCAAGCATATAAAGGTTATTTACACTTACTCATTAACAATAAGTTAAACAATGCCAATGTTTTAACTATTGTCGATTATAGCCAAAGCTGCAATAATAAAAGGTTGTATGTAATTGATTTGGTAAACATGCAACTGTTGTATAACACGTATGTATCGCATGGAAAAAACAGTGGTCAAGAATTTGCGAACAGTTTTTCTAATGAAAAAGACAGTAACAAAAGCAGTATTGGTTTTTTAATTACAGGAGAATTGTATTTTGGAAAATATGGAACAGCCTTACGCTTAGATGGCATTGAAAAAAACATTAACCATAATGTACGTAAAAGAGATATTGTAATGCATGGTAGCAATTTTGTAAATGAGCAACGCATTACATCTAGAGGAAGTATTGCCAGAAGTTTAGGTTGCCCTGCAATTCCTAAAAAAGAACATTTATCTATTATTCAAAATATAAAAGCAGGTAGTTGTTTTTTTATTTATCATCCGTCAAAAGTTTACGCTAAGAAATCTAAAATAATGAATGCAACTATTCATTTAGGTGCTTTAAACAACCAAAATTCTATTACTGCTTTATAATTTACATTACTACCCAATAAGCTATTAATTGACAAGCACAACCAACTAGTAAACCCATATACATTTCGGTATTGGTATGGCTGCCAGCAATAAACCTGCTTGTAGAAACAAATCCTGTAAGTAAAGTGGCAATAATTATTGGTAAGCCTAAGCTAGTTTGATAAAAAAAAGAGAACAATATAATAGCAGTTAATGCACCACCCATTGCCATGCCATGTAAACTTATTTTAATGTAGTTATTAATTACTACACCAATGGAAGTGGAGATAAAAATACCAAAGAAGAAAAATTTCAATACTTCGGGTTGGTCTTTAAAGTTTCTACCTAAATAATACATCCACCAATAAAAAAACATACTTACAAAAAAGGGAATGATTCTTTCTTTTTGGGTACGTAAAAAAATATTGTCAATAAACTTTAATCGCCACATTAAAAACACTGCAAATGCAGGAAAGAAAGCAGTCATCCAAAACAAACCAAAAGTTTTCATTTGTAACCCCTTCTCTGTAATTCCTGCAAATTCCATTGGAAATTGATACACCAAAAACAAGAATATATAAGTTGGAATAAATAATGGATGAAACGCATAAGAAAAAATCTTTGCTATAAAAACAAGTAATTTATTGGGTTGATAGGTTTCTTGCATTCCAGTTTCCATAATCAATAGTTTATAATTCTTTTCTCAATCTTGCTACAGGAATATTTAATTGTTCTCTGTATTTAGCCACCGTTCTTCTAGCAATATTGTAGCCTTTTTCATTGAGCATTTCGGTTAAGGTTTCATCGGCCAAAGGTTTTAATTTATCTTCAGCTTCAATCATATCGCTTAAAATTTTCTTTACTTCTCTAGTACTCACTTCTTCTCCACTATCGGTACTTAAACTTTCACTAAAAAAGAATTTCAATCTATAGGTTCCAAATTCGGTTTGTACAAATTTGCTATTTGCTACACGACTAACAGTACTTATATCTTGCCCAGTAACTTCTGCAATGTCTTTTAAAATCATGGGATTCATTTCTGTTTCATCGCCAGTTAAAAAAAACGATTCCTGATGTTTCATAATGGCATGCATGGTATTGTATAAAGTTGCTTGCCGCTGTTGTATCATTTCTATAAACCATTTAGCACTGTCTATTTTTTGCTTAATAAACATCACCGCTTCTTTTTGACGTTTATCTTTTTTGCTGCCTTTATCATAATCTTTCAGCATATCTCTATACCCTTCGCTAATACGTAAATCGGGTGCGTTTTTACTATTTAAACTCAGCTCTAAAATGCCTGCATTGTTTAAAATAAAAAAATCTGGGATAATATAACTTTCGGCTTTATTTATTTCTCCAACATTGCCACCAGGCTTGGGGTTTAGCTTAATAATTTGAGTAATTACTTCTTTTAAATCTTCATCGTTTAAATCTAATCCTCTTTGAATTTTATCGTAATGTTTTTTGGTAAATTCATCAAAATATTTGGTGAGTACTTTAATGGCTAAAGAAACGCCAATGCCTTCAGTTGTTTTTCGGTGCAACTGTATTAATAAACACTCTTGTAAGTCTCTTGCACCTATACCAGGAGGATCAAATTGTTGAATTTGTTTAATAATTTCTTCTACTTCTTTTTCGTTGGTAATTACATTTTGTCTAAACGCCAAATCATCTACAATACTGCTCAATTCTCTTCTTAAATAACCATCATCATCCAAACTTCCAACAATTTGTTCGGCTACTTTAAATTTACGTTCATCTAAATCTAACATACCCAATTGGTTAATGAGTAGTTCATAAAAACTAACTTCATTTTTTATAGGCAAAACTTTACTATCATCCATTTCTGGATAATTCTCATCTTTCAATTTATAATCGCCCACTTCATCATCGCCATCTTGCACATAATCGGCAATATCAATATTTTCATATTCTTCTTCACTACCACTTAATGGTTCATCATCGTTGTTATCAAATTCGTCTTTTATATCATCGCCATATTCGTCTTCCATGCCTTCTTCGCCTTGTTCTAGTGCTGGATTTTCTTCTAATTCTTCTTTAATACGTTCTTCTAAATTGGCAGTAGGTATTTGCAGCAATTTCATTAACTGAATTTGCTGAGGAGATAATTTTTGTAATAATTTTTGCTGTAGCGACTGACTTAAACTCATGAAACACTATTTGAAATTTCAAACTTTGTATTAAGAAATTTGAACGCTGTAAATTTACATGCAAACTAAAGCAAGAAATACATGAAACAGATTTGTTTATTTACAATTTTCTTTTTATGTACTGTTTTTAACAGTAGAGCTCAAAGAATGGTAGATTCTGCTTTAGTAATACATAAAAAAATAGACTCTACTACTATATTTTCTAAAAACTTAACGGTTATTCCTGCTAATTATTATAACACAAAACTTGGATTTATGTGTAAAAAAGAATGGCAATTAGAGAAGAAAACTAAAATTCCGTTTAGGTTTAGATTGGGAAGTTTGGCTTACACCAATATGTTAGAGGGAAAGAGATATTAATTGAATGATTTTTATAGAATGCTGATTTTACTGATTGAATGGATTTAAACTGATTATTTGAATTCAAATTTTCTAAATCAGCCCTCAGCATAATTCAATCAAGTTTTATTTCCATACAGCTTCTAAAGATGAATACCCTTTAATTGGAAAGTTGTTTTTTCTATTGGCATTTTGTGCATAGCTACCTCTTTTAGTATAAATAGCAATTGAACCACCACCTGCTGAGCTTGGTCCTTCTAATGGATCAAATATTTTAATCATAGCCACATCGGCAGGATTTACAAAAACCGGATCCGATGCACTTAATCTAAACTCATCTATATAAATATCTACAGTAGCTCCTCTTCTTGTAACATCATAACCTCCTTCTTCATTGGCATTTATTTGCATACCCGGCACTCTGCCTCTTAAAAATTGAAAAATATCGGCTGCACTTTCTAATTCAATGTTATCAAATCCATCAAACAATCTCCCTCCTTTAAATAAACCTGAAGCATATTCATCATCAAATCTTTCTACTACTTTCTTTCTGTTCGATTTAACCACTACTTCTTCTAAAGTAAAAGCTCCTGAAAATCGTTTTCCATCTAACGAATAAGGTTTAATAGTATCGGCAGGTATCAATTTTGGATTACCTACTTGTACTATTTCAGTATGTGAAAGAATGGGTGTAAATGCCGAATCTATTGGGGTTTCAATATCTATAAATAAATCTCTTTTTGCTTTTCCCGTTTCAGAAAAAATAAAACGTGCCGTATCAGAAAAAACCATTCTGTTAATGGCAAAACTCCCATCAGTATTGGGCTGTATAGTATTGATGTAAGTATCTTTTGTTTTGCTCAATACAAAAACGGTTAAGCCTTTCGATTTTTTATTGTAGTCTCTTACCTTTCCTTTTAAAGAAAAAAAAGTGGTTTGTACTAAAAAGTTAATGGCATATCTACCATCTGGCAAAGTGGAATCTATGTATAAATCAAAAGAAGATTTTCCGTTTAGCAACGGATATCTGAACTTCCAAATTCTAGTTTTTTGAATATCTTCAATCCACACATTTAAAGTAACAGCAGCTTTTTCTTTTGTTGAGTACCTAAAATAACAATCTACTTTTAAAGTGTCATTTTTATTGAACTGTTTTTTATTTAAAACAACAGCAAGAGAGTCGGCAGCAAACAAATTATTTGCCAATAACACCCATGCAAAACTTAAAATAAATGACTTGCTCATGTGGTGAAAATAAATATCATTTTCGATACTAGTAAACACTGTATTAATTTTCTTACAATTTTACAATTCATCAACACAATCATGCGTCATCTTTTACATTTGCAAATATGCGTATTGCAGTAAATACAAGGTTTTTACAAAAAAATAAATTAGAAGGGTTTGGATATTTTATTCATGAACTCATGCAACGCATTACCCAAGAACATGCAGAACATGAATTTTTATTTGTGTTCGACCGACCATTTGATGCCTCATTTATTTATGCAAAAAATATTACTACCAAAGTAGTTGGACCACAAGCAAGGCATGCACTCACTTTTAAAATTTGGTACGATATACAATTTACTTTAGCAGCAAAAAAATTTAAAGCCAATGTAATATTGAGTTTCGATGGATTTTGCAGCTTAACTACAACTATTCCTCAAATATTGGCTGTGCATGATTTAGCGTTCATTCATCATCCAACATTTATTCCTTTTTGGCATTTATGGTATTATAAATTATTTCAAAAGAAATTTATTGAAAAAGCAACTCAAGCGGTTACAGTAAGTGAGTTTAGCAAACAAGATATTATACAACAATATGGAATAAATGAGCAAAAAATTTCTATTGTTTACAATGCCGCAAGAACCTCTTTTTTACCAATCAATTTTGACGATAAAGAATATGCCAAACGCCACTATGCACAAGGCTGCGAATATTTTTTATTTGTGGGTGGAATACATCCAAGAAAAAATTTATTGCAATTGCTCAAAGCATTTTCTTTATTTAAAAAAAGACAATTGAGTAGTATGAAATTGTTAGTTGCAGGAAGACTTGCTTGGCATTACAATGATGTTTTAGAGAAATTAAAAACCTATAAATACAGAGATGAAGTAATATTATTAGATTATTTGCCCGAAAAAGAATTGGCCAAAATAACTGCCGCTGCCTATGCATTAATTTATCCATCGTACTTTGAAGGTTTTGGTGTACCTATTATTGAGGCTATGCAATGTGGTGTGCCAGTTGCTTGTAGCAATACTAGCAGCATGCCTGAAGTTGGTGGAGAAGCTGCACTTTATTTTAACCCCAATAACGAAATAGAAATTGCCGAACAAATGATGGTTTTGTACAAAAACGAACAACTGAGAAGTAATTTAATAGAAAAAGGATTTACACAAGCTGCTAAATACAATTGGAACCATTCGGCTAAACAACTTTGGCAAATAATTGAACAAACAGCCAAACCATAATCTGTTGTACATTTGCAGCCATTTTAAAATTAATAAACTTATTCAAATGCATCAATCTACTATATCAATAGATGTACATTTAGACAACGATAAAGTACCAGAACAAATTAATTGGAAAGCCGATAATAGCAGTGCCGAAGCACAACAAAGAGCTAAAGCAATGATGCTTTCTTTTTGGGATGGTGCCGATAAAAGTGCCTTACGTATTGACCTATGGACTAAAGACATGATGGTAGATGAAATGGCCGATTTTTTTTACCAAACTTTTATGGGCATGGCCGATAGTTATAACAGAGCAACACACAACGAAGAATTAGTAACCGATATTAAAACATTTGCCAAAGCATTTTATAAAAAATTTAGAGACCAACAATTACAAGAAAATAAAGGGCAATAAATTTGAGATTGTTGATTGGAGATTTATTATTTCTGATTTGAAATTACTGATTTAAACTTATTCAACCTTTTGTACTTCTTAAACTCTCTAAACTTTAAACCTTAAACTTTAAACTCAAAAAAATATGAGCTTAGAAACAGAAATCATGTCGTTAATGAAAGATGCCATGAAAGCCAAAGATGAAGCCACTTTACGTGGATTACGTGCCATTAAAGCAGAAATTATTAAAGCTAAAACCGATCCAGGAGCTGGTGGACAAATTACTGAAGAAGGCGAATTAAAACTGTTACAAAAGTTGGTTAAACAACGTAAAGACAGTTTAGACATTTTCAATCAACAGAATCGAGCCGATTTAGCTCAAAAAGAACAAGAAGAAATTGCGGTAATTGAAAAGTTTTTACCTAAACAAATGACTGAAGCTGAACTAGAAGTTGCTTTACAAGCCATTATTGCTCAAGTTGGTGCTACATCTGCAGCTGATTTAGGTAAAGTAATGGGTATTGCTAGCAAACAATTAGCTGGTAAAGCCGATGGTAAAACTATTAATGTAGTTGTAAAAAAATTATTGAGTTAATTATTCCTTTTTATTCATTTATTTTCAAATCCAAATTCTACTCAATTGAGCAATAGAATTTGGATTTTTTCATTCCTGAATTTTCTCTTGCATGTTCATAGATACATTGTTTATTATTTTAATGGTAACCGCAATATTCAAAGGTTACAGCCGTGGTTTGGTGGTAGCCATTTTTTCTTCATTAGCCATTTTTATTGGTATTGTAGCTGCTATTAAATTAAGTGCAGTAGTTGGCAATTATTTACAAGAACATGCCAAACTAAGTATGCAATGGTTACCTTTTTTATCGTTTGCATTGGTAATGATTGTAGTAATGGTATTGGTTAAACTATTGGCAAACATTGTAGAAAAAACAATTGAGTTTGCTTTAATGGGTTGGGCAAATAAAGCAGGTGGAATTTTATTGTATGCATTGATGTACACAACACTTTTAAGCGTTTGCATTTTTTATGCAGAAAAAATTGGTTTATTCTCTTCAACCACTATTCAAGATTCTACTTTTTATACTTTTATACAACCCTTTGGCCCAAAAGCAGTAAATGCAATGGGTTATATTATTCCAATTTTTAAAGACATGTTTACACAATTAGATAGTTTTTTTACGGCTGTTGGTAAAACTGAACTTTAATTTCTTTTGTAACAAACCGTTTGATTTATGTGCAAAAACAATAACTTAGCAGCAAACGTATTATGCTATTGTAAACAAGTACGTTAACGATTGCATTTTTTAATTGTTTTTCCCTTTATTTGTATAAGCCATAACCGCTAGCTAAGAAAATTAAGAATGAACTACGAAATAAAACAAAAAGACAAATTCAAGTATTTAGAAGAAGGGCAGGGCGAACCTTTATTGCTTTTGCATGGTTTATTTGGAGCCTTGAGCAACTTTGCTGATTTAATTGAACACTTTAGGCAAACGCATAAAGTGATTGTACCTATGTTGCCTCTTTTTGAATTAGATATTTTTCATACATCAGTTGGCGGATTAGAAAAACACGTTCACAAGTTTATTGAAACAATGGGTTATAACAATATTCATTTATTGGGTAACTCATTGGGTGGCCATGTTGGATTGGTGCATGTATTAAAACATCCTGAAAAAATTAAAACACTTACTTTAACAGGTAGTAGTGGATTATTTGAAAATGGAATGGGCGATAGCTACCCTAAACGTGGCGATAAAGATTATATACGTAAAAAAACAGAAGTTACTTTTTTCGATCCAGCAATGGCTACCGATGAATTGGTAAATGAAGTTTTCGAAATAACCAATAATCGTTTAAAAGTAATTAAGATTATTGCCCTAGCAAAAAGTGCTATTAGAAATAACTTAGGAGAAGAACTCAATCAAATAAAACAACCTACTTTATTGGTTTGGGGCAATAATGATATTATTACTCCACCATTTGTGGGAGAAGAATTTAAAAAGCTCATTCCAAATAGTGAATTACATTTTATTGATAAATGTGGTCATGCACCAATGATGGAAGTTCCGCATGAGTTTAATGTTATTTTACAAAATTTTTTAGCCAAACATTCATAAACGTTGCAACAATTATACAATAATAGTTGTCGTTATATAGTACATGCTTGCACAACAGTTAATACAAAATAATTATCCTCCAGTAAACTTGTTCGATAAAATAAGTTTTGCCCTTCAATTAATGGAGGATTATGATGTATTGCACCTTCCTGTTATTAACGAAGAAAAGTTTGTTGGCTTAATTGGTAAAGATGATTTATTAGATGCAGCCGATGAAAATGCACCCATTGCATCTATAGAAAATCAACTCATTAAAGCATTTGTAAAAGCCGAAGAGTTTTTTTTAACTGCTGTAAAAAATATGGCACAACATCAACTAACAGCCATTGCAGTAGTAAATGATCAAACAGAATTGTTAGGCATTATTACACTGCCACAATTATTAAAACAATTTGCACATTTTTTAGGCACCGAAGAACCTGGAGGAATTATTGTTTTAGAAACAGAAAAAAGACATTTTTCGTTTGGTGAAATTAGCCGATTGGTAGAAACCAACGATGCTTATATTACCCAATTAAATACAAGTATTGAAGCCGAAACTGGCTTAATTCTAGTAACCATAAAAATTAATAAACCCGAGATTAGTGATATTATAGCCACGTTACAACGTTACGATTACTCGGTTCGTTATTTTTTTGGTGAAGAACAGTTTGGCAACGAACTGAAAGAAAACTTTAATCAACTAATGTTTTATTTAAACATTTAACTGCTATTTCTACCCTAAACATCAACCCAATTTAATCTCTTTACAAAACGCAATACACTACATTTACGTAAGTGTTTAAATATGTTATGAAATTTTGGTTTTGTATATTATTCTTTTGGGGAGTTATTCATCCTTATTCAACTTCTGCTCAAGTAGATGAGCAAGACAGTACAACTATAACTTCAATTATAAAAAAAGATAGCATTCATTACACCATTGGTAATATAGTACTTACTGGAAATAAACGAACCAAATCCTATATTGTATTTAGAGAGGTTCCATTTAAAGAAGGCGATACAGTTACACCAAATCAATTAACCGAGCAACTAGAACTAGCAAGGCAACAAATAATGAACACTACTTTGTTTGTAGATGTTACCGTTTATGTTACTAAAATTCAAAACAAAAAAGCCAATGTACAAATAGATGTAAAAGAACGTTGGTACCTTTTTCCTTTGCCTTATTTTAAATTAATTGATAGAAATTTTAATCAATGGTGGTTCGATCAAAAAAGAAGTTTAGATAGGGTAAATTATGGTTTGAAATTTTTTCACAACAATGTAAGTGGTCGTAATGATAAAGTGAGCTTAGATGTTGTTAGTGGTTACAATAGGCAAATTGCGTTAAACTACAGTCAACCTTTTTCTGATAAATCGTTGAAACATGGCTTTTCTTTTGGTTTTAGTTATAACCAACAAAGAGAAATGAACTTTGCAACCCTGAACAATAAACAAGCATTTTTTAAATTAGACAATGCATTTGTAAGGACCTCAACAAGAATTGGTGGCTCATATTCTTACAGACCCGATTCTAGATATCGTTTTTATGCTACACTTACTTATGCAAAAGATGTAGTAAACGATACTATATTAAAATTAAATCCTAATTATTTTCCATCAACAAACTCTAATAGTTTAGGCTATTTAGCTTTTGTAAATTCGTTGCAATACTATGGGGTAGATTATATTCCTTTTCCAAAAAAAGGATTCATGTACGAAGTAAATTTTTACCATCGAGGTTTTAGAAAAAACTTTAACATTACTTCACTATCATTAGAAACTACCAATGCTATTACCTTAAACAAAAGCAGTTTTGTGCAATTTCATAACTATGTTATTGTACGTTTTGGTCAACAACAACCTTTTTACAACATGGGATTATTAGGCTATGGCGATACCTATTTAAGAGGAATGGAAAATTATGTAATAGATGGTACAGCAGGGTTTTTAAGTAATACTACACTGTATCAAAAACTGTTTACCTATGTATTTAAAAGCCCCATAAAAAGTAAAAGTCACGATAAAATTCCGTTTAGTTTTTACCTCAAAGTATTTGGAGATGTAGGCTATGTACACAATGCACAACCTACACTTACCAATAACTTTCCCAATAAATTATTGAGAACTGCAGGTATTGGTTTAGACATTGTTTCTATTTACGATTTTGTGTTTAGAATAGAATATAGTTTTAATCAATTTGGTGATAGAGGTTTTGGTGTACGAGCAAGAGGAGATTTTTAACACAAATACTCCATGCAAACATTATCTTTATTGCTCCATTGAATCAATTCAATACCCTTTCTTTTAAAAAACAGTGAATGAAAGTAGCCATTTATAGCAGAGGTTTAGATGCCGAGCAAGAAAATCCTTTGCATTATTTATTACAAGCTTTGGCACAACAAAACATAGAGGTTTTATTATATAAACAATTACAAGAATCGTTTAATTTAACCGATGATATTACCAACAAAACCAGCTTTTTTGAATCTTCTGAAGAGTTAGATACCGCAGTAGATTGTTTGATTAGCCTTGGTGGCGATGGTACAATGTTAGATGCAGTTACATTAATAAAGGATTCAGAAATTCCTTTACTAGGTGTAAATTTTGGCAGATTGGGTTTTTTAGCCAATATCAATAAAGAAGAACTAACGAGTGCTGTAGATGCATTGGTAAATCAAACTTTTGTGGTAGATAAAAGAACCTTAATTCATGTGGATGCCAATTTACCCTTATTTGCCGAAGCCCCATTTGGATTAAATGAATTTGTAATACACAAAAGAGACACTTCTCCCATGATTAAAATTCATACCTACTTAAATGGAGAATTTTTAAATACCTATTGGGCCGATGGTTTAATTGTTTCTACACCAACAGGTAGTACAGGTTATAACATGAGTTGTAATGGACCAATTGTTTTTCCAGATTCCTCTAGTTTTGTAATTACACCGGTTGCACCTCATAACTTAAATGTTAGAAGCATTGTTGTGCCCGATGACAATATTATTTCGTTTGAAATTGAAGGCCGAACCGATCAATTTATTTGTGCATTAGATGCAAGAAGAGCAATTGTACCTAAAGACATCCAAATTGCTGTAAAGAAGGAAAAATTTGATATTAATTTAATTCGTTTAAATGAAGGCAGTTTTCTTTCTACATTAAGAAATAAATTAACTTGGGGTATGGATAAAAGAAATTAAAACAGCAATTCATTCAAATAAAGTATCATTCAGTTGAATGAAAAAAGTGAAAAAAATAAACTCGTCTATTTTTATATACCCATTAACCTAATAAAAGCAAGAAAAAGCCCATTTTTACGTTTTATAATAGAATTGTTTTAATACTTAAAGTTTGCAATGTTTAAAAAAATTATTCTAATACTACTTATAGCAACAATTGGCTTAAAAAGTAAAGCCCAATTAATGGATGCTTTTGTGCATGAAGGTGAGTTTGGCGTAAGTGTTGGTACAGGGCATTATTTTGGCGATTTAACTGCTGGAATGAAATGGTTTAACACCAAACCCAAATTTGCTGGTGGTATTTTTTTTAGAAAACAATTCAACAATTATGTGGGCATTAAAGTAGCGGCCAATTATGCATTTGTGGGCTATGCAGATAAGTACATTAGCTATAAAGACAACTTTACACAAAAAAAACGTAACCTAAGTTTCAATAGCAATATTTGGGAATTAAGTATTAGTGGCGATTTTAATTTTTTCCGATTTCAACCTGGCTTTCCTGAGTACAGATTTACTCCTTATGTTTCATTAGGAATTGGTGCTTTTGCTTACGATCCTTATGCGTATTTATATGGCGAAAAGTATTATTTACGTCCTATTGGTACCGAGGGGCAGCAAGACAAAACCAATTATCCCAACTTAAAACCTTACAGCACAATGGCTATTAGCTTTCCTGTTGGTTTTGGTATGAAATATAGCATTAATGAGAAGATTAATATTTTTGGAGAAACTGTTTTTCGTTTTACCACTACCGATCATTTGGATGATGTAAGTGGCAATTATGCTCCTGATGCATTTCCTGCAAACCCCAATGGAAATCCATCTGTTGGATTTTTATTACAAGATAGAAGCTACGAATGGGGTACACCATTTGGTATTAAAGGCAGACAGCGTGGCAATAGCCAACAAGCAGATGCTTTTATGACGGTTCAAGTGGGTGTTAGTTTTAGTTTGGGTTCGTATAGATGCCCTAAATATTAATAGAACCTTTTTAAAAATTAAGAGCCATTCTACTTCCTGCTGGTTATTTCATAATTGTATTTGCTTGTCAGTAACCCTGCAACCAATGAGTTTTAAATGGTAGTTTCTTTATTTATGCTTGAAAAAATCATACTTAAACTGTTGCTATTGAATTACCAATTTTTCTGTTTTTTTATTTGTTCCATTGCTTAGGGTTACATAGTAAATACCTTTTGCCAAATCTTTTACATTTACTGTTTGCACGCCTGTTTGTACAACACCGACTTGTATTGTTTTTACGGTTTTACCTATTGCATTTGTTAGTATAATGGTAGTATTGGCTTGCTCTACATTGCTAAAGCTTATAATTACTAAATCTCTTGTTGGATTAGGGCTAAGCTTAATGTTGAATGTATTGCTTACTGTTGGTAAAGCTGGTTTTAATTGGCTTACAATCTCGAACCTGTTACTACCTTGGCTTTGTGCATTGCTATTTACTTCAATATTTATAGTGGTATTGGCTTGTAATAAGGTTTGTGTGTTTAACCATTTATCGTTCAAATACAAATTGTAACTATTATTTATTTGAGGTAGCTCTTTTACAGTTAAGGTAAAACTAGCATTGGCTGTATTGGTTAATCCTAATGGTATTATGGTACTATCTGCTAATGGTCTTCTATCAATTGCTAGTTTTTTACCATCGTTACTAAAACTGTACAAATTAGCATCGGGGTTGGTTAGTTTTTCGGCATCCCACAATACATCGTTATTAGCAGTATAGTTTTTGTTTTTATCATCAAAGAAAAATGTCAATTGGTCTGCATAGTTGTTATTTGAATCTTTTAGCTCTAATACCAATTGATCTTCTATGTTACTGGTTCTAAAAATACTGGTTGGTGTACTTGTAACTTTATCTGCTTCTTCAAAAGTAATGGTGTTATTGATTGCACCATCTGCAGTTTGTGCAAAAAATGCTGCTCCACTAGGTAAAATATAAGGGGTGCTAAACGCTTGTGTTACATAAGTTCCTCTGGTTCCTCCTTGTGCGTTCCAAACAGTAAAGTTGGCATTAATACTGCTACCTCGTTGGGTTAAACTAAGGTCTACTGGACTTGCATAAGGATTGCCTACCAAATTGTATTGAGCATTGGCATTGGCACGATTTAAAGTAAAAACTTGATTGCCTTGGTTTAAAACGCCAGTCCAATCTAACGTTACTGCTGCAGGTGTGTAAGCACCACCTGTTAAACTATTGGTTTGACCTTTAGTACCACGTACTAAAATTCTGTATCCTGTTTTTGTATTTAGGGTACTACTTGCTGTTAAAGCAGTCCAACCTGGATCAGTTGGCGTTATTGTAACATTGGCTGTTGCATTGTTGTAAGTAAATGCACTTGGGCTATTGCTAGTTGTAGTTGTAAATGGTGCACCACCTGCACCTGTAATATCAATATCATCGGTTAAACTACTCATGGCCAAATTGCTGGTAAAAGGGTGAGCTAAAAATCTAAAGCCTCTTCTTCCACTTGGTATAAAGCGTTGTACAGTTACATTGCCAGTTATTATACCAGTACCTGAACCAACACTTGCTGTTCTTGTAGCTATAGAAGATAGAGTTAAATGGTTGTTTGTTGTAAAAGTGCCTAGTGTAGGAGTAAGACGACCATTTACGGTTAATGCACCATTTAAAGTTACGCCAGCAGCATTGTTGATGATTAAGTTATAAATAGCATTGCCTGAAAACGTATTGGCTGCAATAGTTTGGGCAGAAGTACCATTAAATTCAATGGTAACACCATTAGATGCAAGGCTTGTAACTGCTATTGTTCCATTGTTAATAATATTTCCTGAAACTTGCAGATGACCATAAGTAGTAAAGCCAGCATTATTTGTTATGATTAAACTTGCTCCACTGTTTATGGTAATATTTCTAGCAAAGCTTAAAAATTGTGGATGATTTGCACCAGTAATTTGAGGGAAACGATTACTGCCACTTGAAACATCAGGAATAAGCACATCATCATTAATAGTTGGTACGGCATTGCCTGTCCAGTTTGCTGCTGTATTATAGTTTGCTGAAGAAGCACCAGTCCAAGTATTTACCTCTCTAATTGCTGTTATAACATATGTTTTTGTAGTAACCAAATCTTCTGCTGTAACTAATATGTTTATAGTGTTAGTACCTACATTTAAAGATAAAGCTCCCGAAGCCAATCCACTAGTAACTGTTGCATAACTGCCTCCATTTATATTAACTTGTATAGTAGCGTTGGCATTAGATTTAGTTGGTGTAACAGTAATGCTATTTGTATTATTTGCATAGGTTACATTGTATGTAAGTTGGGCTGCTGAGAAACTTGGAGACAAACTGCCCGTGTTTAATAATAATGCACTTAAATCTGCATTGTTAGATAGCGGATTGACCATTATTGTTTGGGAAAAACCACCATGGTTAGAAAGAGTACTTTTGTTAGCCCTGACTCTATAATAATAGATAGTATTGGGTGCTAAACCTGTAACATTTTGAGTAGTTGTTGACACACTCAACCCATTAAAACCATTAACAAATGTTGAAAAATTTGCATTGGATGAAACATCTAACAAATAATTATTTACAGTGCCTAGTGTGGCAATTGAAGGTGCTAGCCAATTAGCGGTAAAACTAGTTGCTGTTTGATTAGTTTCTGCAATTGTTTCGGGCATAACCATTGCATAACTTTCTACCCAATTACTTGTATTGCCTGTAAGTGTAGCAAAATTGGTAAGTGTTCCATTATTTGTTCCAGCTGTTTGATCTCTTAAAATATTTAGTCCTGTATTAGTGCCACCAGCTATGCCATTATCAAAATTAAAATAATCAACTAAATTGTTTAGGGTGGGGCTAATGGTATTAAACATATTTTCTTTTAACTGTGCCTCTTCTAAAGCAACATTCCAAACTCTTACTTCATCTATTGAACCAGTAAAATATTTTGGCGTTTGTAAATTATGAACGCCAATGGTTAATGCTTGTGTATTTGCAGCAGTTGTTATAGTTGTACCTGTTAAAGTTGTTGCAATACCATTAACATATAATGTTCTTGTTGAGCCATTTTTTACAGCAGCAATATGGTACCATTTTCCTGCTTCTAAAATTCCATTAGCGGTTTGTAAGCCATCGAAATTTAAGCCTGTAAAAGGTGAGGTATTAGATAAACTTAAGAAATATCCAGTTGAAGTATTGGTTTGCGATTTACTAATAATTCCTCCTAAAGATGAAAAACCTGTTGGTCTAATCCAAGCTTCTAAACTATAATTATTAACTAAATCTAGATTATTGGCATCGGCAATAGTTACATAATCATTAACGCCATCAAAATTTAAAGCATTACCAGGCGTAGTTATTAAATTAATAGAATCTTCTACAAAACTACCTAATACAGTAAAATCATTATCTATTTCTGTTGTTCCATTACCTATGGCAAACGAGTTGGTTGAGGTGGCTTTAAAAGGGACTAACCTAAATGTAACGGTACTTGTTGAGGGCAAGTTTTGAAGTGCTGTGATACCTGTTAAACTAACTGGATTGAGTGAAGTAAAGGTTAGAGCATTTACCGTAGGTATTGTCCATGTGGTAATATTAGTAAAAGAACCACTATTAATTTGATATTGAAGTAAGTAATTAGTAGGTCCAGATGTATTTACACGTATATGAATCGTATCTATTAAAGTATAATTAACAGTTTTACCAGCATTAGATTTTAAACTGAAACTAAAAAATTTATTGTTGGTTATACCATCTGTTGCAGAGGTTGCGTTAGACCAAGATAAACCTCCCCAATAACCAGCTGCAGCAAAAGGTCCAGTAACACCACTACCAGCAGTAAAAGCTAATGGTGCTGTTAGGTTTGCATTAAGTGTAGTTGGTGCAAAACTACTTGTTGGGCTACTACTAGTTGTGGTGGTTAATGCAGATGTATTCCATGCTGCTAAAATAGTTTCTGGATAAACAGGACGTGCATCTACAATGTTTTGAGGATATGCTAATGCAGATGTTTGGGCATTGTACATGGTACCCATAGGCGTTAAATTGCCATTTATATCTAACAAAGGAAAATGGTCTTCAAAAAAAGGAGCATATCTTTCAATTCTTGGGTCACTATCCATCCAAGGAATTGCCAATTCAAAAAATGCCTGATTCACTGCAGCACTTCTATTTACATTGGCATTAAACTCTGTAATCCAAATTGGCTTTTTATACAAATTCCATACATTATCGATATAAGCTTTAAACCTGTTTAAAACTTGTGTAGCAGTTGGGTTAGCATTTAATGTACTTAACCAATTACCCCAATCATACCAATGTACACATACAAAATCTATTTGAAGTTTTTGCTTATTTGCTTCTGTAGTAAAGCTATCTACCCAGGTTGCATAAGCCTCTTCTGTACCAACGGGGCTTCCCATTCTATAACCTGCTCGTAGCATATTTTTGTACAATGGCAAAGCTCTATTTACAAACATATTTGCTTGACTTGTATGATTGGGTTCATTAAAAGCTAAATAATGTGTTAGCGAATCTTTATTAATTACCGAATCAACTCTTAAATCTGCTGCCCCACCACTACCCCATGCCATTGGTACAAATTCTCTTGTGTCTGTTGTAGTATCTCGTATTCCCCAATCGTAAAACCAAGTAACATTTGCTGCAATTTCATCGGCATTGGTAATTACGCCTGCTCCTTTTTTTCTTACAGGAGTATTTGGCAACCTAAGTACTCTTATAAACGATACTTTATTTTGCATTACAAACGCTAAGTTTACATTGATAGCACTTTGGGTTGCCATGTAGGTAAAACGTTCGCCAGTGCCATCTTCATTTTCTGCCAAAGTAGCCATAAACCCTTGGCTAAGTTGAATAGATTTTATGCTATTATTTAACCCATTAGGAATAGCACTTCCCTTATAAATTGTACGTATTACACATGAACTTGAAGTGCCTTGAAAATTTAAACTAGAATAAATTGTTAATTGAGCATTACTTATGCACCAAAAAATTATGGAAACGGCCAAAAGTGAATATTTTTTCATATGCGTTATTGTTAGCAATCTGTAATGCAATTTGTAGGAATTTTTACTTTGGTTCACGATTCAAAAAAACAGCTAGTAGTTTGAACCAATACTGCAATTTAAAAAAATAATTCAAACGATTGAAATAATGTTGAAAATAACATCATATTTATTCTAACAAGTAATAAATTGAATGCTAAAATGAGTGATAAATACAAATAGTTGTGAATGCAAAAGTTATATGTTCTTCATTTGTTATGAAGATGTTTAGGCTTTTACAATTAAGCTAAAAAGAAAATAATGCAAGTTTGAGCTAATATCGATTGGCTTGTTGGAACTATTGAAGAAAGAGAAATAAAATTACAAAAGCCTTTGACAAGCTGCCAATGACATGTTCTTAAAATCATTGAAAACCATTTGTAAACAAATGATTTTTACTTGAACCACAAAGAACACAAAGGGAAAACTTCGTTTTCCCTTTGTGTTCTTTGTGCCTTAGTGGTTAAGATATTTACCTGTCTGCCTTCAGGCAGTATCAAAGTACTTTTATGCGAAGCAAAAATTATTTACTCAGGCTGACAATTTTAGTATAATAAACATTTGTAAAAAGTAAAAGTCTAAAACAACTTCTATCTTAATGTGCATTGAATTATTACAAGACTAAATACAATATTAAAAAGGTGCTTGCACTGGTTTGGTTTGCATAATGGTTTCAATTTGATCTACCACTTCTTTGGTTAATAAGGGTAATACCTCTAATGCTTGTAAATTTTGTAGCAATTGTTCTTTCTTCGTTGCTCCTAAAATTACGCTGGTAACATTACAATTATTTAAACACCAAGCAATACTTAATGCAGGTAAACTAATGCCTAAATTGTTTGCCAAAACTGCTAATTGTTGTACTTTATCTAATTTATCTTGCGTAAGCCATCTTTCTTTTAACCAATCAAACCCTTCAATAGCCATTCTACTATCTGCCGGAATTCCATTGTTGTATTTGCCCGATAATAATCCTGCTGCTAAAGGACTCCAAATGGTTGTACCCAATCCGGCATTTTTAAAAATTTGCAGATACTCATTTTCCATTTTATTTCTTTCAAATAAATTGTATTGAGGTTGTTCTACCGAAGGACCAATTAATTTATATTCTTTAGCAACAGCATGGGCTTCCATAATTTCTACACCACTCCATTCACTTGTTCCCCAATATAAAATTTTACCCTGCTGAATTAAATGATTCATGGTAAAAACCACTTCTTCAATAGGTGTAAACTTATCGGGTCTATGGCAATAATATAAATCTAAATACTCTACTTGCAATCTTTGTAAAGCCTCGTTACAAGCTTCTACCAAATGTTTGCGACTCAGTCCTTTTTGATTGGGTTTTGCTGTATTACCTGTTTTTGTACCAAAAAATGCTTTGCTACTTACCACATAACTGCTACGTTCCCAGTTTTTTGCTTTTAAAATTCTTCCCATCATTTTTTCGCTTTCGCCCAAAGCATATACTTCGGCATTATCAAAAAAGTTAATGCCATTATCATAAGCAATACTCATTAATTCATCGGCTGCATTATCGTTTATTTGTTTATGAAAAGTTACCCAGCTTCCAAAACTTAATACACTTAATTGCAAGCCAGTTTTACCCATTCTTCTATATTCCATAATTTATTTTTTAAATTGAATTGAATGTAAGTTAATTACTGTACTTATAACTTTAAAGAGGATATTTTTGTTTAAAAGAAATTGATGAAGTAATATAAAAATATGCAATCAAATGCACTTTAGTATGTATTATTTAAAAGCAACCCTACTATTAATACGTACTATCTGGCACATTAAAATAACTGCCTTCTCTTATAGAATAAAAAGTAATGTTATTGAGCGATTGATCTGATCTCATGCCGCCATAACCCAAAATATAGGTTGAGTTGAAGCCTTTTTTTACTCGTACAAACTTATCGGTATAAAATTCTTGTTTTAATTGATCCCAATACAATTCTTCAGTCCAAAGTGTATCGCCTGTTCTATTAAATACCACTACACTATCTCGTAAAAAAACTTTGTTATCGTTTTCTAAATATCTACCATACTTACAATTGAGTTGACTTTCTATTGCCAAGTTATCATCAAAAAAATCTACATGCATGGTTTTGGTAAACTCAACTTTAGGTGTATCTAGTAAATAACGCAGCATTAATGGAGCCGATAATTTGGCCCTCATTTTACCTGCTTGACTCATGTAACTTTCTATGTTTTTGGCTTCTTCAACACCTAGGGTTCGTTTACCTAAATCTTGTACGGTTTTAATTTCGTTTTCGCAACCCACCACAAAAAAGCAGCCCAAAAAAATGGCTGCTAATAAGGTAGATATATTGTTGAAACGATTAATCATATTTACGTTTAATAAACCAGATATCACTTAAACTTAAGCCAACCGATAATTTCAAATATCCTTCAGTAACATTGTTAACAGCACTACCTCTTCTTCCAAATTCTAATGCAGTATGTATGGTGGTGAATTGATAACTAAATCTTGCTGGCCTAACAGGTAAACCTAAGCCAAAAGTAATTCCATAGTTTTTAAGTTCTTTACCATCGGCATTAATATAATCTTTTCCAAAGTTAAAACCTGCTCTATAGTTTACTCTACTCCAATAACTTCTTATATTTTTTGGATTGGGCACCCACTGACCACCCACTTTAAATTGCCAATTATCTACTGTTGCATCTTTTTGATTGTAAAAACTATATTCACTCCATTTCGCAGTGGTGTATTCTACTCCGAATGTCCAGATATCATAAACGCCCGATGCATCGCTAGAAGTTTTTTGAAATACCAATCCTGCTGTATAAGTAGTAGGAATATTAATTCTACCTCTTAAATTGGTACCACCTGCTATGCTATCAATTTTATAGGTTGAACCAGAGTTATCGTAATCAAACGTTTCTTTAATAAAGTCTTGACCAGCATATAGTTTTTGTCCTAAATCGGCATTGGCACCAAAACGCAAATAATATCTATCGGTCATAGCCTTTCTTTTATTAAAGGCTGTATCTAACATTAATTCATACTGTAAGCCTGCAGTTAAAAACACTCCACCAAATGATGTGGTAGTGCTGTAATTGGATTTGTAATAAGCAACTGTATCGTTAATTAAAGCTCTTTTGGTAGAAGTTTCTTTTCTTCCAAAATTATATCCAGTTGATAAACCAACTGATAAACCTGTAGGAATTTTAGGACCATTTGGATTTTTTTTATCTTTCTTCAGAAATCTTTTCCCTACTCCAAAATACACTTGATTTAAACCACCAGTACCTTCAAATAAAGATTGTAAGCTATCGATATTAGTTAATCTTTCATTTCTAATAATTGAATAATTTACACGAGTTAATGGTCTGAAACCAAATGCAAAACCCAATCTTTTCTTTGCACTAATTGGCATAGAAACAGCCAAATAAGCTGGGGTAAAATTGGCGGAATTGTATTTTTCTACAGGATTGGCATTGCGTAGGGTTCTTGAATCTATCATTATACCAATATCGTAAGTAACCAATCTAGCGTTAGAAAAAGTTGCTGGATTAGAAAAATTGATAGATTGACCATCAGCATAAGCAACGGAAATTCCACCCATGCCTTTATTTGCCACATGTTGAGTGTTCAATAAATTTCCTAAAGCATAACGAGAAAATGGTGAATTTTCTTGGGCAAATGTTACTGTTGCAACTATGCAACTACACAAAACCACAAAACCTATTTTAAACATTGTTGAGCTCACTGATTGCATATAATCCTTTAAAAATTAAATAAGGGTCGGCAAATATCTTGTTTTTAAGGTGAGCCACAAAAAAAGCCATATCGCCCCCTGTTATTAGCACGTTAAAGTTGCTATATTTTTCGGCATATGCTTCAATTATTCCATCAATTTCTTTAGCCATACCCAATAAAACACCACTGAGTAGGTTGGTTTTGGTATCGTAACCAATTAATGGAAAATCGTGTGTGGCTTCAACCATAGGCAAAAGTGCTGTTTGTTCGTGCATGGCACGAAAACGCATTTGCATGCCCGGAGAAATGCTTCCACCTAAAAACTCATGAAATTTATTAATAAAATTAAATGTTATGCAAGTACCTAAACCAATGGCCAAGTTGTGTTGATTAGGATGCAAATGCACGGCTGCACTACAAATGGCCAATCTATCGGCACCTATGGTTTCTGGCTTACCAACAGGTGTAGTAATAGGCAATTTACTAGCATGATTGAGCTTATGAAACTGTGTTGAACTTGCTAAAATTGTTTCAATGTCAACATTATGCTTAATTACAGACGAAAGAATTGATTTGGTTGCATTGTGCTGCTGAATAATTTGTTGTATGGTAGCAACATCATCGTTCTCTAACACAATCACTTCTTTTAAATTGGCTTCATTAAATACTGCACACTTTAAACGGGTGTTGCCAAAATCGAAACAAAGCGTTGTTTGCATGGTGGTGAAGTTATAGGTTAAAGCCTTTTAATTCTTTAAAATGTCCATTCAATTGAATTCTTTCTTTTAAATTTTCCATTCCATTTACTACTGCTATTACTTTTTCAATATGTCGTTTTAAATATTCTAAGCGTTGTTCTTCTTGTAATAATTGCAGTAAAGCATATTCTTCGGCTAAAGTTAATCCAACATGATGAGCAATATCGTAACTCAATAATTCAGTTATAGGTTTTTTAAAATCTTTTTCAACATTAATCAAACTATGCAATTGTTGTACTTGATACACTAGTTTTTTAATGGTACTTTCTTTTTGAAATATATTGTTGGCTGGATAATTTACAATTGCTCCATGATACAATTTATCGGGTAACTCTTTTACTACTTCTAAAATGGCAAAGAGTTGAAGTCCTTTGGTTTTAATATCCATTTTACCATCATCGTACACTTTTGAAACTTCAGTAATGGAAACAAGCGTTCCCATTTCAGCTATTCCATTTTGTAAAACGGTAGGTATGCCAAATGGTTTGTTGGCTGTATAACAATCGTTAATGAGTTGTTTGTAACGTGGTTCAAAAATGTGCAAATTCAATTCTTCGCCAGGGTAAACAACAATTTCTAGTGGAAATATGGGAATGAAGTTGGTCATATAAAATAAATGGCAACAAATCTAAGCAGCCAATATCAAAATTGAACAAGCTGTTTAATTGTAGTGCTTTATTTATCTTCGATGCAGTTATGCAAAAAATTTCAGCTACTATTATTACGTTTAATGAAGAAAAAAACATTCGTCGCTGCCTTGAAAGTTTACAAGGCATTGCCGATGAAATTATAGTAGTTGATTCTCTTTCTACAGATAACACAAAAGTCATTTGCCAAGAACTAAATATTACATTTATTGAACAAGCATTTTTAGGCTATATTGAGCAGAAGAATTTTGCAATACAACAAGGCAATTTCGATTTTGTATTGAGTTTAGACGCCGATGAAGCATTAGATGAAACGTTACAACAATCTATTATTCAGGTAAAGAAAAATGGTTTAAACAGCGATAGTTATAACATGAATCGCTGCACTAGTTTTTGCGGCAAATGGATAAAACATGGCACTTGGTATCCTGATAAAAAAATAAGGTTATTTAATAAACATAAAGCCAAGTGGGCTGGTGTAAATCCACACGATAGAATTGAAACTTTACCCAACACATCCATAACATATTTAAAAGGAGATATACTACATTACAGCTATAACAACTTAGAAGAAGTAATTGCACAAGCCAATAAATTTACCAGCATACAAGCAAAAGCCATGCATGCACAAGGCAAAAGAGCAACAGTGTTGAATTTAATTTTAAACCCAGCTATTGCATTTTTGAGTGGTTATTTTTTAAAAGCTGGATTTTTAGATGGAGTCGATGGATACATCTTAGCGAAAATTATTGCTTGGCAAACTAGAATGAAATATGCTAAACTACTGCATTTGCAAAGAGAAGGTTTCACACAAAGAAACTAAGGATACAAAGCCAACAAGAATGATAATACAGCTCCAATATGCTCTTTTTATCTCTTAAACTCACTTCATCCCTTCCAATTCTTTTTGCAATACAAACAGCCTCACCCTCACTCCCTCTCCTATAGGAGAGGGAAGCTACTTCTCAATTCTATTCAACTTATTTCATACTTTGAAGTTCTTTTTCCATAGCAAACATTCGGTCTCTCAAATTGGCTGCCTGTATAAAATCTAAATCACAGGCTGTTTTCTTCATTTCTTTTTTTAATTTGGCAATGGCTTTTTCTATTTGTGGAATGGTTTTGTAAGTTTCTTTAAAAAGCAACGAACATTTAAGGCTTTGCTGTAACTGTTTTTTGACAATCATTTGTAGCGAAAGTTATTATGAATAACAATTAAATGTTGATTTTATTATCAAATAAACCTACCAAATCACCCAATCATAATTATTGGTTTCGTTTCTACTGGTGGGTTTTTGTAAACCATTGGTAAGTTGAGTTACTCGTTCACCAACTTTCTTTTTTAGTTCAGATACTTTAAGTGTTTGGTTTTGATTGAAAGCTTCAATTAAACTATACGTAAAAACACCATTTTTTAAATCGCCACGTTCTTGTGCATATTGCATGCCACCTGCTGCAGAGATGATTGTTGCTCCTGTGCCTTTACCCACATTTACAAAAAGGCTTTGCATCAGTTCAAAACTATTGGACATGCCCAATTGCTTTTCTTTCTTCACCACTTTTATCGTACTTTTTGTAGTTACACCATTAGTGTTCAATGCAGTTTTAGATGCTTCTATTTTGGCTATTTCTTCTTTATCAACTTCACCACTATGGCAAGCATCTATGAGCATGAGTTTTTTTCTGGGTTTGATATTGTCTAACAAGCTTTCCAAATCATCATAAGCCAAACCTTTTTCTTCTGGTTTAGAAAAATCAATGCTGTAAGTTGAAAGAAAATAATCAAACTCTTTACTCAATACACCATGACCACTATAAGAAACAATTACTTTATCATCTTCTTTTAATTGCAAAAGCTTTTGTTTTAATGCCAACACATTTTCTTTGGTAACATTGCTATCAAATAAAGTATCAATAATGATATTTGGATATTTGGTTTTAAACTTCAATGCTAAATCACGAATATCTTTTACACTCCAACTTAAATTGTAATCTGCATTTGAAAATTGATTGATACCAATACCAATAAAGTGCATTTTGTTTTCATGAGGTGTTATTGGTTTATATACAATTTGTAGCTGTTCTCTGATTGATTCATTTCCATTTTTATCCATACAAGAAACCTTTATATTATTCAAGCTCTCTGATAAGATTAATGGCAGTTCAATCTCTAATTCTTTTTTTACTGTTGTAGCATATCCATCTTTGCCAAAAATTGGATTACCATTTATTAAAACAAATATTTTTTGTACATCATTTTTTTTACCGCTTGGCGTTATTTTAACCTTTAATGTAAATAGTGAATCAGTTAATAATTCGCCATCAGTAACTCTATTTAAGATAGTTATTTGGGGTAAAGCTACCACTTGCTTAAAGGCTTCTTCTGTTAAACCATTTTTGGTAAGTCTTTTTTTATATGCCATATAATAAGCATTTGTTAATTCACTTCTTTCTACAAGTTCCATAACTTTATCAGGTCTATGGTATTGTAAGTCCCATTGATCAAAATCATAAAATTTTTGTCCTATATTCCAAGATAGATTAGTTACAGCATTGGGAGTTACTTTATAAAATCTATCGTTTCTAACTACAGCAGTTTCATTTTCATCCAATGTACTAAAGAAATAGGTTGGCTTGGTTGAATCCATTGGTAATATGCCTATTCGATCATTGGATACAATTAAAAATTGTTTTTTCGTTTCAATCACTGCTACTGCCGACATACCAGTTGGTATAATCCATTTCTTGATTAATGTCCTTTGCAGTAAATCCCATTCTAAAAAAACAGTTTTAGTAGCTGTGAATAGCCGATTTTTTACACTATCGTACAATAAAATTTTTTGAAATTCAGGGTACTTGAGTCTAAAATCTGTAGCTCCTTTTTCATAATTATAAGCCCTAATTTCATCTTCCACAGATGACTCGATATCTGCACTTATTAAAACAATTTTCTCTTTCTCCATAATTGCTATGGGATATCTTTTAGAAAAAAATTCTAATATGCCCTCATCGTGTATGAAATCAAGTTCATATCTGATAGTATCAACAAAATCATCATACTTTACATACTCTTCGTAGGGTAATTTGGCTATGCTCAACCATCCCGTTTCACCAGAACTATAAAAAATATATTTGTTATCGTTAGAAAAATGAAGAGCAGGAGTATAGTTAGATGTATAAATAACTAAATAGCCACCTTCTATATATTGACTTGGTCTTTTAAAAGATGTAAGCAGTTTGTTTTCTACTAAGTTCCAAACAAAGACAGAATCATTATTTCTTTCATCAGAATTAATGTAAGCCAATAAACTATCGTTATTAGAAACAGCTATATTATTAACTGTATTTGGCATTTCCCATTCTTGTAAAATTTGACCAGTTATAACCGACCATTTTTTAACCAGCTTTTTGTTAACTGTTATAAAAGTAGTATCGCCATTAAGCATGAATATTTGATTGCCTTCATTAGTATACTCTATTACTCCTTTGCTACAATCAAATAAGCTAAATGAGCTATTATATTGTAATAATACTTTGTCTGAAAAATGGGTTAAATACAGCTGTTTTACTGATTGATTATTGTATTCAGGAAAACGATTGGCTTTCATGAGATTTAGATTCCAATAGTTACTGTACTTTTCTTTTAACTCAAATAACCATTGAGCATTTTTACTTATTAATGTCTTTTTTACTGCTGCTACTTTTCCAATAAATTCATTGAGCGTTTTTCCCGTTTTCCAGTTGATTGTTTGCAAGCCGTTTTCCATTTCTACAAAGGCAATCGTTTCTAAGCTATCAATGCTTAAAATCGAGGGGATGATTCTTTGCTCTTGTGAATTGTAGAAAGAAGGATACTCTCTTTCAGTGAATTCTCTTTCATAAATTAACTTTCCTTCAGCCGACCACTCTTGTATAGTATTATCATAACAGAGTATTATATTGGAACTTAATTCAGAAAATTTTATTAAATCAAATTTTTTATCTATAGGAATGGTTGCTCTAAGCTTTTTCAATCGAGTATCCCAAATTCTTATTGAATCGTCTTTATAAACATTGGTTTTAAATGCCATTAACGTTCTATCCCGATTTAGTTTGAATCCCCTTCCTACTGTTTTCGGATAAAAAAAAGTTGGTTGTAAACTATCTGTAGAAAACCCTGCCATCATACGACCATTAAAAGAACCAGCAACTTCATTATTTGCAGTAAAAAACAAAAAGTCAGGTTCAATTTTAGAAAGTGAGTAGTATCTTATACTATCTAAATAAATTTTTTCAATTGAGCCTATAGATTTATAAGTGCCATCCTCCCAATTAAAAATCTTTAGTGGATGTTGTTTCTGGTGTATGGCAATTGTTTTTGCATCTGGACTAATTGCGACCCTTTTTACTTTGTCATCGTTGTAATATTCATAAATCTCATCAAAAAAAATATCCTCTAGTGTGGTTCTAAAATTGCCAATTACCATTACATAATCCTTTACCAAAAGCACAGTACTATCACCAGGAAGTAAGAACATTTGGCGGATGGATGCTTTTGGTGTAGAATGAAACAACAGCTTTCCACTTTCAACATCCCATTTAGAGTAAGTGCCATCGGCGGAGGCTAAAACCACAAAACTTCCATCTTTACTCAGCTCCATTCCTGTGAGATAACTAGAATGTAACTTCAAATCGTACATAAATTTACCTGTACGATAATTCCAAATTTTGCCAGTAGCATCCTCTGATGCAGTTATTAGGTATTTTCCATTAGGTGTAACTTCATAGCCAATTAAATCATCAGTATGCCCTATAGGCAATACTAGTTTAGCTTCTTGTGCTTGTAAAAAACCAATTGTTAACAAAAGGAAAACTAGAATTTGGATTTTATTTTTCATACGCCTAAACTAAGCTATTGATTAACATAAAACTATACCCTCTAACTCTTACTTTATCTTTCTAATCTTTTTATTACCTCAAAGAAGAATCAGTAAGTTGCATACTAGTTATAGTAAGACTATTTCATCCCTTCTAATTCCTTTTGCAATACAAACAACCTCACCCTCACTCCCTCTCCAATAGGAGAGGCAAGCTACATCTCAATTCTATTCAACTTATTTCATACTTTGAAGTTCTTTTTCCAGAGCAAACAGCCTCACCCTCACTCCCTCTCCAAAAGGAGAAGGAAGCTACATCCTACTTCTATTCAACTTATCTCATAGTTTGAAGTTCTTTTTCCAGAGCAAACATTTGATCTCTTAAATTAGCAGCCTGTATAAAATCTAAATCTCTGGCTGCTTTCTCCATTTCTTTTTTCACTTTAGCTATGGCTTTTTCCATTTGCGGAATGGTTTTGTAAGTTTCCTGCTCTTCGGCTGCTATGTTCAATGTTGGTGCATCATCTACAATAGCATACGGATTTTTAGGATCGTAACCTTTAATATCCAATACACTTCCACTCCTCATAATCTGGTCAATGGTTTTCTTAACGGTTGTTGGTGTAATGCCATTGAGTGTATTATAAGCAACTTGTTTTTCTCTTCTTCTATCTGTTTCATCAATGGTGCGTTGCATGCTTTCTGTCATCTTATCAGCATAAAAAATTACTTTACCATCACTGTTTCTTGCTGCACGTCCTGCTGTTTGGGTAAGACTTCTTTCGTTACGTAAAAAACCTTCCTTGTCGGCATCTAAAATGGCTACCAAACTTACTTCTGGCAAGTCTAATCCTTCTCTCAATAAATTCACCCCAACCAATACATCAATTTCTCCTAAACGCAGTTGGCGTAATATTTCTATGCGTTCTAATGTATCTACATCGCTGTGTACATAACGGCTTTTAATATTTATTCTGCCTAAGTATTTATCCATTTCTTCAGCCATTCGTTTGGTTAAAGTAGTCACCAAAACACGATCACCTTTTTTTACGGTTTTATCAATTTCGTCCAGTAAATCATCTATCTGGTTTACACTTGGTCTCACTTCAATTGGAGGTTCCAATAATCCTGTTGGCCGTACAACTTGTTCTACCACAACACCACCAGTTTTTTGTAATTCATAATCGCCTGGTGTTGCACTAACAAAAACAGTTTGACCAATTAAACTTTCAAACTCATGAAAATTTAAAGGTCTGTTATCCATTGCTGACGGAAGTCGGAAGCCATAATCTACCAATACCATTTTTCTACTTCTATCACCACCATACATACCTGCTACTTGTGGAATGGTTTGATGGCTTTCATCAATTACACATAAAAAATCTTTTGGGAAATAATCTAATAAACAGAACGGTCTTGTACCGGGATTTCTTCTGTCAAAAAAACGAGAATAGTTTTCAATGCCATTACAATAACCCAATTCTCGAATCATTTCTAAATCAAACTCCACACGTTCTTTAATTCGTTGTGCTTCTATAAACTTCATTTCACGTTTAAAATATTCTACCTGAGCCATCATTTCATCCTGAATTTCATTCATCACCTGTTGAATCATATCCTTGGGAGCTAAGTATAAATTAGCAGGAAAAATAGCTGCATTTTCTAAAGTAGAAATTCGTTTAGACGTAGATTTTTCCAAGCTTTCAATGCTTTCAATTTCATCGCCAAAAAAAGTAATTCTGTAGCCAAAATCTACATAAGGCAAATTGATATCTACCGTATCTCCTTTTACTCGAAATGTTCCTCTTCCAAAATCTCCCTGAGTTCTGCTATATAAACTATTCACTAAAGCATGTAAAAATCCCTGACGAGAAATAACCTGACCTTGATTAATTCTGATAATGCCATTTTCAAATTCTGTTGGGTTACCCATACCATAAATACAACTCACACTAGCCACAACAATAATATCACGTCGTCCACTCAACAATTCACTGGTTGCTTGCAAACGAAGTTTGTCCAACTCTTCATTAATGCTTAAATCTTTTTCAATATACGTATCACTAGTGGGCATGTAAGCTTCTGGCTGATAGTAATCGTAATAACTTACAAAATAGCCTACTGCATTATCAGGAAAAAATTGTTTAAACTCACCATACAATTGAGCCACCAATGTTTTATTATGGGTTAACACCAATGTGGGTCTCTGTACGTTGGCAATCACATTGGCCATAGTAAACGTTTTACCACTCCCAGTAACACCCAATAAAGTTTGAAACTGTTCACCACCATTAATGGCATCGGTCAATTGCTGAATTGCAGTTGGTTGATCACCTGCTGGTTGATAATGAGATTGTAATTGAAAAGGCATGGGTGCAAATTAACTAATAAGCCAATGTGCCGATTTGATAATATGATAATGACGAAAGAATTTTTTTGGGACGAGCTGTAGAATAAGCATTGGGCTGTGGTTGCGTCGCACACTTGTACTGTAATAATTTTAATGAACAAATACTAAAGTCTTTTCTTTGCGATGATTTATGGAAAATTCTGTTCTACAACATCGCTATTTTGCACTCAATAAACCTTACAAAATGGTATCACAGTTTGTAAGCAGCCATAAAGTTGGATTGCTAAGCGATTTAGATTTTGCATTTCCTGATGGCACACATGCCATTGGCAGATTAGACAATCATTCAGAAGGTTTATTGTTGCTAACAACCAATAAAAAAGTTACCAAATTATTGTTTGAAAGCGAAAGACCACACAAAAGAACTTATTTGGTTAAAGTAAAAAACATTGTATCAGCCGAAAGTTTACATCTACTTCAAACAGGCACCACCATTAGGGTTAAAGGTGGTGGAGATTATGTTACAATTCCAAGCGATGTACAAATTGTAGAACCACCTATTGATTTATTTAAAGGAGGTGCTAATCAAAGAGAAGGTTTACCAACCACCTGGTTAAGCATTACTTTAACCGAAGGCAAATATCATCAAGTAAGAAAAATGGTTGCATCGGTACACCACCAATGCCAACGATTAATTAGAATGAGTATTGAAGATTTACACTTAGGTAACTTACAAGCTGGAGAAGTAAAAGAAATGGAAGAAATAGATTTTTTTGTTAAGCTTAATATTGAATATTGGAAATGATTTAAACTCCCAAAGATTTGTTGCACTTTGCTGTAAGTGGATTTCAAAAAATGTTCACAATTGTTCAAACCGCTGAAGTGTGCGACGCAACAACAGTATAATAGTAGCATTGCAGCTTACTCAATAATTTTTTATAATTTTCAATTCGCAAATTGCGAATTGAAAATTAAGTAGATAGAATTACTGCTTCTTTTTTACTATTTTCTTCTTTGTCTTGGGTTTTGTACTATCTACTTTTTGTACAACTGTATCTTTTGCTTTTGCTACAGCAGCTTCTTTTTTCTTTTTCATTTCTGGTGTTATGCCAAAGTTGCTATTGCCTTTTGTAGTAAAGGTTTTATTGCTTCCACTATGACTGCGATGTTCAATTCTTTTGGTTTGTGCAAAGCTGGTAATAGCTGTAAAAACAATGCAAGCACAGAGTATTATTTTTTTCATGTTCGTTAATTTCAATTCAATATAGAAAATTTATGTGGTGTTGTTTATATTTAATTTCAAATGAAAACAATTTTAACAAATATTGCCGCTAAAACTGTATTCATTTTTGTGTTGCTATTCATTGGGTCTTTTTCTTTTCCTCATTACTTTCTTCCTGACGTAGGTGCATATACACACTCTTTTTTTGAAACGATTACAGCTTGGTTTGCAAAAAATATTTTACAAGTACAACAACCGTTTACTGCCGAATTAATCTCTGATTCTACAGCATTTTACATAAATGCTCTATGGATATTTTGTTGTTCCATGATTGTTGCTACTGTTTGGCAACAATTTGATAAAGACAATCATTTTAAAAAATACTATGGTTGGTTTTTAGTTTTTATACGTTATTATCTGGCAGTTCAATTGTTAACCTATGGATTAAACAAAGTATTTAAATGGCAGTTTTATTTACCCGAACCCAATACACTTTTTACCACAGTGGGCAATACGTATAAAGATTTATTGTATTGGAGTAGTATGGGCGTTTCTAGAACTTATTCCATTTTCACAGGATTGTTAGAAGTAATTGCTGCAGCTTTATTATTGTTTAAAAGAACCACTTTATTGGGTGCTTGTTTGGCTTTTGGAATACTATTGAATGTATTATTTATCAATCTTTCGTTTGATATTTCGGTGAAGCTGTATTCATTTTTTTTGTTGCTGCTTATTACTTTGCTTTTGCAACCACACAAAAAAAAGTTGTTTCATTTTTTCTTTGCATTGAACAAGCAGAACATTGAAACTAAACCAAGAAAAAAATATCTGCTCTTGATAAATTGGTTGGTAATATTGATTATTGTAATTGATGCAATGGCTGTGTATGTGCAAAGCAATAATTATAATGATGATGATGCTCCAAGACCATTTTTATATGGTGCATACGAAGCCCAAACATTTGTACTGAACAGTGATACTTTATTGCCTTTAACTACAGATACCCATTATTGGAGAAGAATGTTTATACATCGCAAAGGCTACCTAATTGTTCAATACATGAATGATGCAATGCAAGATTTTGAACTTACAATAGACAGTACCAAACATTCATTAACGTTATTGAATGTAGCAGACAGTACAACACATTTTTTTAGTTATACAAAAGATAGCGAAAGTAATTTACACTTGAATGGCAAGTTTTATAATGACTCTATAAAAGTTCACTTCAATACAATTGACCTAAAAAAATTGCCCTTACTACAAAATGAATTTAGCTGGACGATTGACTAATATTTCATTCGGCTGGTTGTACTTCTTTTTCAACTCTTCTTGTACCGCTGTATAATTCATATTCTAATAATCTACAATCGATGGTGCTGTTATAAAATTCAATTCTACGCTTGGCCTTTAATCCAATTTTTTTGGCAAGATCTAAGTTGCCTGTAAACACATAACCAAAATAACCACCACATTTTTGTTTCATAAAATCGCCAATACGGCTGTAGGTTTCTTCGAGTTCTTGTTCATCACCCAAACGTTCTCCATACTCAGGATTTACCATCATGATGCCAGCTTTATTTTGTGGTACTTGTGTTGCAGCAAAATCGCATACTGCAAAATGAATGAGGTTTTCTACGCCTGCTGCTGCTGCATTTTTCTTGGCATTTTCAATGGCTTTATTGCTTAAATCGGTGGCAATGATTTTTAGATTAGGCACTGTTTTTATTTGTTGTTGCAACAAGGCTTTTTCTTTTTCATACACCGCTTTGTCGTACCCTTCAATATGCATGAAAGCGTAGTTGGTTCTAAACAATCCTGGAGCTCTGTTGGTGGCAATTAATGCAGCTTCAATAGCCAATGTTCCTGAGCCACACATGGGATTGATGAATGGATTTACTCTATCCCAATTGGTAGCATAAATAGTTGCAGCAGCCAACCCTTCTAACATAGGTGCAAGTCCAGGAATTTTTCTATACCCATGACGAGCCAATGAATCTCCAGAAGTATCAATAAAAACTTCTGCTTCATCATTCTTCCAAAATAAATGAATTACTGCACCCACTAACTCTGCACCAGTGCTGGGTCGGTTACCACGAACTTCCCTCATTCTGTCAACAATAGCATCTTTTACTCTAAGGTTGGCAAACATGTTATTGTTAATCGTATCGTTTTGAACATTACTAGTGATAGAAAAATAACCGGGATTGGGAATAATTTTTTCCCAAGGATAAGATTTTAAATGCTGATGAATAGCATCAGCATCTCTAGCAATAAAGCTTTGCAAGCTGTATAGTACCTGACTTGCACAACGCAAATTGAGATTGAGTTTAATACAATCGCTTACTGTTGCATTGATTCTAACGCCTGTAACAAAACTATCTTCAATGGTAAAACCCAACGCTTCTACTTCTTTTTGTAAATAAGGAGCAATGCGTTTATGGCAAGTAATAATAACAGCTGCTTTTGTAGTGAATGGGTTCATAGCGTATAAAGGTAAGTCAGGTAAAATAGAATTTTGAATTAGATACTGAAATATATTGTTAGAGGCGATGTTTTGAATACTTACATATAAAGCAATTAGATTCAATTTTTTTGGTTAGTTCATAATTATTTAGAAATCAAATATTTAATAAAATAATTATTACAAAAAAATAATGTTTTGTTTTAGAAATATTATTCGGTGATTATTATATTTGTATATTAACAATTTACAATAAATTGAACATGAGAAAATTATTAACTCTGATACTTGTATTTATAGGCTTCATAGTAAACAGCCAAGTAACTGTTGACCTTAGTTTCAATCCTATAGACACTGTATCAAGCAGTTTTTTAGGTGCTAGAGGTGCGGTTTTTGCTCAAGCCATACAAAGTGATGGCAAAATTTTGGTTGGTGGAAGCATGACTGGTTACAATGGTTATCAATCAACAACTGCTGGTAATTTAATTAGACTGAATGCTGATGGGTCTAGAGATGCCAGTTTTGGGGTTGCAAATGGTGCAAATAGTACAATTACTGCAATAGCTATACAAAGTGATGGCAAAATCATTATAGGGGGACAATTCACCACATATTCTGGAATTACTGTAAATAAAATTTGCAGGTTGAATACCAACGGCAGTTTTGACCCAAGTTTTAATCCAGGTTTAGGTTTTGGAACTGTGAGTACTGAAATAAAAGCGATTAAAGTCTTAGCAGATGGTAAAATAATGATTGGAGGTCGTTTTGCAACATATAATGGAAATGCCGTTAATGGCATTTGTAGGATAAATACAAATGGTAGTCATGATAACACATTTAATAATGGAGGCACTGGTTTTATTAATGGTTTTATTAATTCACCTAGCCCTGCTACAATAAATGCTATTGACAATCAAACAGATGGTAAAATTATCGTAGGAGGTGCATTTTCTGCATACAATGGGATTAACAGATCTGGTTTAATTCGGCTAAGTCCAGATGGTAGTATTGATGCAACTTTTACATTAAATAATGTTAATCCAGGAGTAATATCAGTAATAAAAGTTAGAAGCGACAATAAAATATGGATTGGTGGTACGAGTTTATTCGCAACAAACAACTTAAGCAGTGTAGGGGTTCTACTATTAAATACCGACGGAACAAGTGATGCAAGCTTCTCTCAAACTAGTTCTGCTGGGTTTTCAGGTACTGTTTACACAATTACTCTCATTGGAACAAACAAATTATTTATTGCAGGAAGTTTTACTTCTTATCAGGGAGTTAGTAGAACAAACCTAGCAATTGTTAATTCTAATGGTAGTTTAGATGCTACAGTTTTATCTACTAGCATCTACCCAATCGGTTCAGAGATATACTGTTCTAATTTAGATGCTTCAAATAATATTATTTATTCTGGCAATTTTAATAACAGTATAACTCAACGGAATAATAATGTTGAAAAACTTACCAGTTCGTTTAACATTGATGTAATTTTTAACCCCACTTTCGGTGCAGATGGCACAGTAAAAATTTTTGCAACTCAACCCGATGGTAAAATTATTATTGGTGGTGCGTTTGCTAGTTATAACATGGCCGGAAGAAGCCGTATTGCAAGACTTACAGTAAATGGAGAACTTGATAATACATTTACAGTTGGAACTGGCTTAAATAACGATGTTAATGATATTGCAATACAAACAAACGGAAACATTATTGCTGTTGGAAATTTTACCAACTACAACACCACCAATGTAAACCGCATTGTACGTATCGATGCTACTGGTGCAATTGATGCTGCTTTTGCCACAAATATTGGCACAGGAGCCAATGGAGAAATAAATACTATTGCTTTACAATCAGATGGTAAAATAATTATTGGAGGAAACTTTACCAGTTTTAATGGAAATACATCGAACTACATAGCTAGATTAAACGCAAATGGAACATTTGATAATACGTTTAATATTGGAACTGGTGCATTTGGATTAATTCGGGTAATTAGAATACAATCCGATGGTAAAATTTTATTGGGTGGAGATTTTCAATTTTTCAATGGAGTTGCTGCTGGTAGGGTTTTACGTTTAAACTCTGACGGTACAACAGATAATACATTTAATACAGGGGGAAGTGGTGCAAATGGAAGTATTTATGATATAGTAGTGGCTTCAAATGGCAGTATTTGGGTTGCTGGAGAAATGAGTGTATATAATGGAGTTTTTTGTTCAACTTTAATAAAACTAACTAGTTTAGGCAGCAGGGATTTTTCGTTTACCCCCAATGCAATCGGCTATGCATATTTTGTTAATCTATATGATAACGGTAAAGTATTAGTTGGAATGGGGCAAGATTTAGGTGGATTAGCTAATGCTTTGGTTTGGCTAAATAGCAATGGAATAATTGATACTACTATCTTCAATCTAAATGGAATTATTTCGAAAGGGAAATTGCTTGGTAACGGCAATAAAATTCTTTTAGCAGGCTCTTTTACATCAGTGAGAAATGTAAATCGTAACCGAATTGCTCGTATAACAGATGCTTCAGTCGTAGCTTTACCAGTAAGTTTACAACTTTTTACAGGTAGCTTAGAAAACGGTAATTCTGTATTAAATTGGAATACCAGAAACGAAATAAATACAGATCAATTTATTATTGAACGTAGTATAAACAATATAACTTTTAATTCTGTTGGCACAATTACAGCAAAAGGCAATACTATAAACAATTACCAATTTACAGATTTTAATATCAGCAACTTAGGAGCAGCGACAACTATCTATTATAGACTAAAAATGCAAGACAAAAATGGCAGCTTTACTTATTCTGCAACCGTACCAATTAAGCTAAGTTTAAAAGCAAGCATTACTTTGTTACCTAACCCTGCAAAAAACACAGTTTGGTTACAAATACAACAAAATATTACTGAGAAAATTAACATCAACATTAGCGATATTTCTGGAAAAATATTCATGCAACAAAATTCAACTATTACAAGTGGCACAACAGTAATTCCACTAGAGGTCAGTCAATTAGCTGCTGGAGTTTATTTTGTTACAATTAAAGGCAATAACAAATTAGAAACGCTGAAATTAGTAAAAGAATAATACAAAAAATTCTTTACACTTAAAATAATGCAGCAAGTACTTGATGAAATAAGTATTATTAGCATGTTTACGACTGATGCAAATAAGCAGAATACTTCAAATAATTTTTATCATTGGCATACATAAATAAACAAGTTCCATTTGCTATTGAGCTAATAATGGCTGTATGTAGCTTTTCTGGAACAGCAGGACAACCAAGGCTTCTGCCAATGTATCCTTGTGCTTTTGCAATATGTTCATCTACATAGTTGGCAGCATGCATTACAATACCACGACTCATAGCATTGTCATTAAATCCTTTTTCTAATCCTTCTAAACGCAACGAGTAACCATGCTTTCCTTCGTACGTAGTTTCTGTGATATAAAAACCCAAACTACTTTTAAAACTTTCTGGTAAATTGGAGAATGAATTGGCTGTTTGTAATCCACTGTTTCTGCCATGTGCAACATAAGTATTGAATAATAATTTGCAATTCACCACATCTACAACAAACAAACGTTTTGCGGTTGATGGCATGCTAAAGTCTATAATAGAAAGTGCTGCTGAATTTTTTAATTTTCCAGATTTTAATAATTGTAAATACCCTTCTATAGCAAAGTTAAAAACTGCTTCATTTAATCCTACATTTTTTAATTGAAGTATTGTATATAAGTTGGATGGTTTATTCAAACTAGAAGCCTTGCTATTGGATGAACTTTGTTTGCTTACGTGCTCGTTTGGAAGTATAAACAATAGTAATAACAATAAACTTGTAGCAACATTCTTTTTCATAGGGGAATTTATGTTGTTAAAGCTATACATTAAACTTTACTACGAATATAGTTTGTACTAATATTAACGTAAGCCAACCTTGTGTATAAGTATATTTTAACAAACATCCTTACCTATTGTGTTGTATTCCTATTTACAAAATGTTTTCCAACTCCTGCAAATGTTCAATTGTATAAGTGGCTTTAACTGTTGGAATTACTTTTAAATGATTTACAAAAACGGTATCCATTCCTGCATTAATGCCTCCTTGTATATCGGCTTCTTGATTATCGCCAATCATAATACTTGTAAAAAGTTCAGCTCCAGATTTTTGTAATGCAAATTCAAAAATTTCTTTCTTAGGTTTCAAGCTATTACTTGCTTCAGAAGTAATTACTTCTGTAAAATACTGATCTAAATTACTATTGCGAATTTTGTTGTGTTGTACTGCTTCAAAACCATTGGTAATTAAATGCATTACATAGTTTTTATTGCGTAGATAATCTAACGCTTCTATGGTATGCGGAAACAAGTTTTTCTTAGTAGGCAGTAGATTCAAAAAATCAATAGCCATTTGTCTTGATAGTTGTTCATCGGCAATTTTATACTCTAACAATGCCAACCACATACGTTTCCAACGCAATTCATCTTGCTTAATCAATCCTTTGGTATACTTATCCCATAAACGTTCGTTATGGTAGCTATAATGGTTAAAGAAAGCGTCAAAATCGTTGATTCCTCTTTCTACTAATGCATGTTGACTATATAAATCTTGTAGTGTTTCTTTAGCATTGGTTTCAAAATCCCAAATGGTATGATCTAAATCAAAAAACAAATGTTGGTATTGCTTCATAATTGCAAAATAACAGTTCTATAGTTTTATTGTTATAATTAAATACCAACACTATTTTAAATAGAAATAAGTATTAAATGTTTTACTTCGCAAATAATTTTTTTATATGAATATTATTATAACAGGTGCTTCAAAAGGATTGGGTAAAGCTTTTGCTGAACAATTTGCAAAAGATGGCAATACATTGTTTTTATGTGCTAGAAATGAAGCAGTATTAAATGCCACTGCCAATGAATTAAACAAACAATTTCCCAATTGCACTATACATGTAAAAGCAGTAGATATGAGCATTAAAGAAGAAGTAATTGCTTTTGGAAATTGGTGTTTAAGCTTTGGCACACCACATATTTTAGTAAATAATGCCGGTGTTTTTTTACCAGGTTCTGTACACAATGAAGAAGAAGGAACTTTAGAAAAAATGATTTCTACAAACTTATACAGTGCCTATCATTTAACAAGAACTGTATTACCCAAAATGATGCAACTCACCGAAACTAACAGACATATTTTTAATATTTGTTCTATTGCTTCTTTACAAGCTTATAGCAATGGTGGTAGTTATAGCATCAGCAAATTTGCTTTATTGGGTTTTAGCAAAAACTTACGAGAAGAGTTAAAACCATACCATATTAAAGTTACTGCTGTAATGCCTGGTGCTGCTTACACAGATAGTTGGAAAGGCAGTGGTGTTGATGAAAAAAGAATTATGGAAGCCAACGATGTAGCTAAAATGGTCTATACAGCTGCTCAACTATCGCCACAAGCCTGCGTAGAAGAAATTGTTTTAAGACCTCAATTGGGCGATTTATAATTCAATGGATTGTTCAACTTTACAACCAAAGTTTTGTTATTGAATAGAGCAAATTATATTTCAACTTGTTGCAACAGTATCTTTGCTTTTGAAAATTGAGTGAACATGAAATTTAGAAGCGTACTTTTTATATTACTATTCATTGTGCTAAGCATGAGTATTGCTAATGCTCAATGTTCTATTTGTACCAAAACAGCACAACAATTGGGTGAAGGACCAGCATCAGCATTGAATAACGCAATTGTGTACTTAATGATGACTCCACTTTTAATTATGGGTTATGTAGGTTTTAGATGGTGGAAAAAAGAAAAAGAAGTAATGGCCGAAGAAAGAAAATCTAACGTATAAAATAGCTTTCTAGCAAAAACAAAAAGCCTTTGAAAATACTTTCAAAGGCTTTTTTAATCACTGAATTTTATTGGAAATTAAACTACTAAAACACTGTTGATACCACCATAAATATTTGGTTGTTCACTATCGGCTTCTGGCTCATTTAACCAAATAGTTTCATCTACTTTGTACTTAAACTCATGCTGAGTTCCTTTTGGTAAATTTACATCTGCCGAAAAACTACCATCTTTCTTTTTACTTAAAATTATTCCATTTTCCCAATCGTTATTTAAACCTACAACTTCTACAGTTTCGGCTTGTTCTGGTGTAAATGAAAATTTCACCTTACAATAATCTTTGGTTTTATAATACGTTTTTTGAATCATGATTGCCTGTTTTTAAAAATTACAATTTTTTATTAATACCTAAAATGCAAAAAAGTAACCCAACATATAGCAAAAACAAGCATTTCAAAGGAAATATGATTTAAATAGATTGATTTTCAATCACGACGCAAGTGTACTAACAACTGTTTGTTTATAACTTTCGTGGAATTTTTATAGCGTAACACAAAAACGACTACCCTTACCTTTTGTACTTGTGATTGTAAAATCACCTCCTAAGTTTTGAATGTATTCTTTTACAAACATGAGTCCTAAACCGCTGCCTTTTTCATTTTCTGTGCCCAACTGAGTGTATGTTTTTTCAACATTAAACAGTTTGGCAATTTCATCTTGCGTCATACCAACACCATTATCTTCTACACACAATTTTACTTTCCCATTTGTTTGTTTACTAGCTTCTATAACTACTTTTCCATTTTTAGGGGTAAACTTAATAGCATTATTCACTAGATTTCTGATAATGAGTGAAATATGATTTCTATCGGCCAAAATAATCAAATCGTCTTCAATCAATGTTGTTAGCTCAATATTTTTTTGTTGAGCAGCATTTGTAGCAATGAAAATAATTTCATTGGCAATTGTTTGTACATGAATAGACTCGGTTTTAGAGCTTACATCTCCACGAATTTGAATTTGAGCCCATACGAGTAAATTTTCTAACAACATATCAATTCCACCAACACTTTGCTTTAATTCTTTTACCACCATTTCCGACTCTTGTGCTGTTAAACTTTCAGATTTCATAAATTCTATTAATCCTTTTAAGGATGCTACAGGCCCTCTCAAATCGTGACTAATAATAGAAAACATTCTATCTTTTACATGATTAATTTGTTTGAGTGTACTTGCTTGATCTTGAATAGAATTGTGTTGTACATACAGTTTATTCAACATGCTCTTACGTTCATTAAATCTTTTATAAATACTAAAAGAAAGCAAAAGCAACAATAAAAATGCAACAATTAAACCAATTACCACAACTCTATTTTTATGGTTTACTTCTTGTAAAACATCCAATTCACTTTGCTTTTTTGCAGAACGATATTTTTCTAATAAACTATTAATAATAGTAAATTTTTTGCTGCTTAAAAGCGTATCATTAATTGTGGTATAGTTTTCTAAACTTATTAGGGCTAAAGCTGTATTGCCAAATTTTTTGCCGATAGCATATTTAACTTGTTCTGCATCCATTATCAAATCATCCATTTTCATGGTTTGTGCAGCTTTTATACAACTATCAATTAAAGTAATTGCTATTGAATAATTGTTTAATCCGCTATAAATTTTCGCAGCTAATAATTGACCGTATGCAATACCATAATCATTACCTAACTCTTTTGATAATTGAACAGAAGTATTTAAATGTTGTAATGCTGCTGAATATTGTTTTTCTTCAATGGCTATTGCAGCTAAATTACCAAAACTATATTCTTGAATAGAAGAAAAATTATTTTTTAGACCAATTTTTAGTGCTAACTGTGTAAAATGCATAGCAGAGTCTAACATTTTTTCTGAGCAATAGTTATCGCCTAACGATACATAAGAATTAGCTAAATACTCTTGATCGTTGAGCTGTAAAAACTGGTTAGATGCTCTATAAAAATAATTTCTAGATATTGTATATCTTTTTAATACTGTATATAGTTCACCCAATGCGTAATAACTATCACCTAACCCTTGTTGATTATTTTCTTGCTCATAAATATCTCGAGCATCTAATAAATATTCAATAGCTTGAATATGTTGATTCATGTAATTATAGCATTCTCCCAAAGCCAAATAAGCATCGGCCTTTAATATTTTATTGTTTTCAACCTCTTTAGATTGAAGAACCTGATTGGCGTAATACAAAGCCGAATCGGTATTCACTAAAAGATAAGCTGCTGAAGTTTCTAATTGAATGGCTGACTTGTTTTGAGGAACTGTGGCCAATTGTAACTTGTTTAAACATTCAGTTACTCGGCTACGTTGAGCAAAGTTTTTTGTAGGAGTGCCTAGAAATAATAGTAGCAACAAAAACAATAACTGATGATATGTTTTCAAGTAAGTACGTTGTATTTAAAGATATTATGGCTTGGCAAAGTTAACTTTAAAACCTCAACAAATACATATTGCAATTTTATAACTTATAATAAGTAATCTGAAATTTAATGTTGAATATTTCAAGAATAGAATTTTACTACAACTAAGCTCTCAATATTTTTTCTATCTTTTTTCCTTTTGCCAATTCATCTACCAATTTATCTAAGTAACGTACTTTTTGTGTAAGCGGATTTTCAATTTCTTCTATTCTATAACCACAAATTACGCCTGTTATTTTATAAGCATTTGGGTGAAGTGTTGCTTGTTGAAAGAATGTTGTAAAGGTAACTTGCTCTTCTATAAGAGTCTGTAGTTTTGCATAATTGAAGCTAGTTAACCATTCAATTATTTGATGTAGTTCTTCTTTTGTTCTTCCTTTTCGTTCTACTTTAGTAACATAATGAGGATATACTGATGCAAATGTCATTGACGCTATTCGTTCATTATGTTCAGCAGTAGCTTTCATGTAATTTTCTTTTTTATAAGTTAAGTTAGAACAGCTTATCTAAACGTCCTTTTCGTTGTACAATGTTTTTATAATCCCATTGAATAATTGTTGATTTTTGAAGCCATACTTTTAATTGGATTGCATCTACTTCGCTACTGTAATTGTAAAAAATAGAAGCATCTTTAAATTTTTTGCCTACCACATTTAAGTTCACTTCTTCAAAACTTGCTCCACTCCAAAACATTAATCTAATTCCTTTTTTTTGTTTGCTATAACCCACAATTGGATTTTCATTTAAAAACCAAACAGGATGCCCATGCCAAATTTTAGATGTTGCTTCAGTTAGTTCTGCATTAATAATTATTGCAAGTAAATTGCAAATTTCAACATCTTTTGGCGTTTGTTGATTATTGTAGACTTGTATTGCCGTATGCATTTTTGTATGCTTTGGGAAAGTTTTCTAGAAAAATAAAAGTTAGATTTTGCTGTAACTGCTTGCATATTTTATAACTCCAAAACACATTACCAAACCGCTTTATTCATAAACTGCACCCCCCCTGTACCTTGTACTTTTATTGTTCTTTCTTTTCCTTTGGCTAAAATAGTTAAAGTATTCTCACCTTTTTGCAATGGGATTCTTACATACTGTATATAAGCAGGCAAACTTTGCCAATTTCTAGTATCGGCTTTTTCGGTTGCAGTGTTTAATATGTTTATTAATAAACCAGCTATTTCTCCTGTGTTTTTTGCTTTCTCTTTTTTCTTTTGTTCATCTTTTTCTTTGCTGTTGTTTTTAGCAACTTCTTCTGTTGTTTTTTGTACAGCAACTTCAGCTAGTTTTTTTACAATTTGTCTGGCTAAAGCATCAGCTAATTCTTTCAACATTCTTTCTCTCAAAATACTGGTTGCAACTGTATTAATATCTTGTGCTATTTCACTAGTATAAGTACTATTGTTTACAGAAACTTTTACTGGCGAATTATTAAAATATCTTATTTCATAATAAGGTATAGCTACTCTAAAACTTCTAAAACTTTCTAATCTACTATCGTTTCTATTGATAGAACTATAGTTGGTATAGTCAAATGGTAGGTTGGTTTGATTTCCAAATTCATCGGTAAAAAAGAAACCATTAATACCGTTGTTATTGTGAGAAATGTAAAAGTTTTTTTCTCTTTTTACTGGAGCTAATCCTCTTTCAACAAATAAAATTAAATAGCCACCGCTTGCTGTATCTGTTTGCAATGGTGTATTAAATAATTTTTCAAATTGTTGTTGTTCGCCAGCAAAACCAATTTGATTGGCTGTTCTTAAAATATCTTGTTTTAATTGTTTAGGCATTTTTACTCCGTAGTAATTGGTGCCTGCTTGCAAATACACATTGGCTGCATTTCTATAAGCAATAAAAGCATTATTAATATCTCCTGCTGCTTCATAGATCATGCCTTGCAAGTTTAATGTAAATGCATCTTTACTGTAGCGATTAGATTTGTTATTAAACTTGTCGCTTTGTGCATTGTTGGCTAGTGTTATTCTTCTTGCTTCTACAACTGCTTCACTAATTTGATTGATGTATAAATAATTTAATCCTTTGTAATAATGCATCATAAAGCGTTCCATATCTTCACCCAAGTAGGTAGTCATCATTGGATTAATAAGATTGGCTTTAGCTATATCGCCCAAATTTTTTCTTTCTGTTTCAATAAAATGATCGGCTTTATTAAAAAAGCTATTACTACTATCGTATTGCTTTATTAGATGATACAATTTTCCTTTCTCAAAAAAGTACAACAGCTTATTTCTATCTCGTTGAATAAATTTTGTTTTATCTAAAGTACGCATAGCTTGATTGTATTGCATATTCTCAAGCTGATGATAATAGGTAGCCATTCTTTTATTATAAGTAGCACATGAAGATAGTAAAACAGGCACCGATAGTAGTACCATCAATGCCTGTTTTGTATGCAACTTTAATAACATTGGTAAGGGTTTTTGTGAAACAAGCCGTACATCAATCATCAACATTTTAACGGCAAGTTTATACTGAGTTTAAACGAAGTACTCCGTTCAAGGGTTTGGTCTTTGGGCAGCAATAATGAAAAGAAAAATAAATTAATTTTTTACGTACTTGGCAATTTTTTTATCGCCAATCCAAATCACTTCATTGGTTTCTATATTGGTAAGTTCTAAATTAATTTGATAGGTAACTGTTTTCTTTCTCTTATAGGCATCTACAATTGAGTTAATACTTCCTTGTAATATATAATCGGCACCTTTTTCAAGTCCAAATTTTTTCATAGTGCTTGCACTTGCATTGGTTTGCATATCAGCTTTCTCGGCTCTCATTTGTTCTCTTTTTTTACCGCTTTGTACAAGGCTTACTTTATCGCTGGTAATAAAACTTCTTTCTAAATCGTTCATGAAAGTTTCGGCTTCAATATGTTCGTGGCTTTTATTGGTTACTAAGCCAACAATTACTACTGGTTTTTTACCTTTTTCGTTTACATGACGACCTAACCATTTTTCACTAAGGATTTGCTTAGTCAATTCTTCAGCTGTTAATCTGCTATCGGTGTTATTCCAACTACCACTTATATCTGGCGTTTCGCTTGGGTCGATACGAGTTACTTTTCTGTTGGCACAAGAAGAAATTGAAGCAACAAGTACAAATGTTGCAAATACGTAAAAAATCTTTTTCATGAAGTGTATTTTAGAGTTGAAATGTATAAAATATTAGGTGGATGTTGAATTAAAACCAAAACCACCAATTACCAGTACGATAACCAATTGAGCCTGGAAAAAATCGGCTGTTGTTCCAACGGTTTCTATTCCAACCATTATTCCAGCCATTATTGTTCCAACCGTTGTTATTCCAATTATTATTCCATCCATCGTTCCAACCATTATTAATAATTGGACGTAATGAACGGTTGATACGTACTTGTTGGCGAGTGTTAATTCTGTTCTGTTTACGTTCCATTTTAGCTTCGTACCAATCGTATGCTTTGTAAGTATTTTGTTCAGTAGTATTCATAGTGAATAATAAAGAATCTTTTACCTGCATGTATTTTTGCTGGCTCAACATGTAGTTAGGATTTTGGTCTGGAGCCAATTGTTGTTGAGCATATACATTGCTAATTGCAATCATGCTTATTAAAAGTAATATTGTTCTCATAATTGATGGTTTTTATAGTTAAACGTCAATAAGTATTCCAAGTTACAGGTGTTAAATGTTAAAGTTTACCAAATGTAATTCAATCTTGAAAAATACCAATGTTCCAATCTTTGTACATTGCCACAGAAACACTGAAACACAGAATAAAATATCCGTTAAAATCTGCCCAATCAGTCTCATCAGTGTTCCAATCCTTACACAGGACAATTTTCATGGTAATTAATCAATTCAATGGGTTCTTTGGCAATTTCAATTCCTTGATAATGTGTATACACTTCATCCAATACTTCTAATATTTCTTCTTGCAACATTAAGGTTACCAATTTGGCTCTAAACTCTTTTATATTAGGTAAGCCTCTCAAGTAATTGGCATAATGTCTACGCATTTCAAAGATGCCCACTTTGGGTCCTTTCCATTCAACCGACTTAATTAAATGTTTCTTACAAACTTCCACTCTTTCTTCTAAAGTTGGAGCAGCCATTTCTTCACCTGTTTGTACAAAATGTTTAATTTCTCTGAATATCCAAGGATAACCAATGGCAGCTCTACCAATCATAATTCCATCTACTCCATAACGTTCTTTATAGAGTTTAGCTTTTTGTGGACTATCAATATCTCCATTACCAAAAATGGGGATGTTGATTCTAGGATTATTTTTTACTTTTTCAATCAGCGTCCAATCGGCTTCGCCTTTATACATTTGGCTTCTTGTTCTTCCATGAATAGCCAATGCTTTAATGCCAACATCTTGCAAACGTTCAGCAACTTCTTCAATATTTTTAGTATTATCATCCCAACCCAAACGTGTTTTTACAGTAACCGGTAAACTGGTAGATTTTACAACAGCATCGGTTAAACGTACCATTAAATCAACATCTTTCAACACACCTGCACCAGCCCCTTTAAGAGCTACTTTTTTTACTGGGCAACCAAAGTTGATGTCTAATAAATCGGGCTGAGTAACATCCACAATTTTAGCAGCCATTGCCAAGCTATCTTCATCGCCACCAAAAATTTGAATACCAATGGGGCGTTCATAATCAAAAATATCTAGCTTTTTTCGGCTTTTAATGGCATCACGAATTAATCCTTCACTGCTTATAAACTCAGTGTACATTAAGTCTGCTCCATTGTCTTTACAAACTGCTCTAAACGGAGGATCACTTACATCTTCCATTGGAGCAAGTAACAAAGGAAAATCGGGTAATTGTATTTTATTGCCAATGGTAACCATTTGAAAAAGAAAATATGTTTAATTAATAAAGAATTGCAAATTTACAGCCTTATTTCAAGATTACTTTATGGAAGAACAAAACGAAACAACTTTACAGCCCAAAAACAAGCCTTTTAAGCCTGCCTACTCTTATTTGGGGCAATTAGGAATTTTATTAGGATTTACAGGTGTAGGATTTATTTTGGCTGCACTTGTACAAGTAGGTATTGGTTATAGCATGATTGATAAAAATGTTCCAATGGATAAATGGGCCGATGCAATTGTTACGGCAATGATGAAGCCCGAAAATATTCAGCTAACAAGATGGATGCAAATTATTAGTGCAGCAACTATGTTTTTATTACCTATGTTATTTACTGCTTTAATTATTAGTAAAAAGCCTCTAGCATATATGGGTTTTAACAAAGTGGGTAGTATTAACCAAGTTTTTATAGTGATAGGTATCTCTTTGTTGGCTATTGTTTTAAGTGGTGTTTTGGGCGAATTAAACAGTAAAATACCTATACCTAAAAATTGGGAAATTGCTTTTAAAAAAATGGAAGAAGCCTATAATAGCCAAGTGTTACAAATGGCAAGAATGAATAATTTTAGTGAATACCTATTTGTAATGGTGGTTATTGCATTAGCCCCTGCCATTTTTGAAGAAATTTGCTTTAGATCAGGCTTGCAGCAAACGCTTATAAACTGGACTAAACAACCCATACTTGCCATAGTTATTACAAGCATTTTATTTAGTGCTATTCATTTTAGTTACTATGGTTTTTTACCTAGAGTAGCATTAGGGCTTTTATTAGGCTTATTGTACTACTACAGTAAAAATATTTGGTTTAGCATACTCATGCATTTTTTAAATAATGGCATTAGTGTATCGGTACTGTATTTTACAAGTGTAAACGGAAAACCCAAACAAGAAGTTTTAGATAGTAATATGGGTATTGATGTTAGTTTTACAATTACCGCATTGGTTGGATTGGCTATACTTACTGCATTGACTTATTTAATGCAAAATTTTAAAGCAAGTAGTGAAAAACTGCCTACTATTGAGCCAATTAATTATTTAAGAAAAAATAATAACCCGTTTGAATAATGCAACAATGGTTTTTACTACATCGAACTAAAAGCATTGCTGAAGCTAGCATTTTACAAGGCATGCTAGAAGAAAATGATATTCCTGCACAAATATTGAATAAACTAGATAGCAGTTATTTGGCCTTTGGCGACATTGAATTGTATGTGCCAACCCATTTGAAAGATTTAGCTACAACTTTATTGGCTCAAGCCTTAATGAACTAAGGGATAAGAACACAGATGACACGGATTAGGCAGATTTGAACGGATTTTTTACATCTTTGATGTTGAGCAATTAGAACGCTGATGATACTGATTGAATTGATGAATACTGATTTTCATCTTCTATGTTTCAGTGCTTCTGTGGCAAAAGATAGGAACACGGATGACACGGATTTGGCGGATTTGAACGGTTTTTTTACATCTTCGATGTTGAAGAATCAGAATGCTGATGAAACTGATTGAATAGATGAATACTGATTTTCTTCTTCTTTGTTTCAGTGCTTCTGTGGCAATCAATATGCAGACTTAAAATATATTTCTCACAGTCCTTATCTTCGCCCAATGGAACAAATGTTGCAACAAGTAAATAATTATAAAGCTGAAATCAATGCTTTTGAAGCAAATACTACTGAACAAGTAGAAACTTTTCGTATAAAATATTTAGGTACAAAAGGCTTGGTTAAAAGCATTATGGGTTTAATGAAAGATGTACCTGCCGAACAAAAAAAAGAAGCTGGACAATTGTTGAACGAATTCAAATTATTTGTTGAAGAAAAATTTGAAATACTAAAAGCAGCTACAGAAAATGGAGAACAAGCAACATCAACCATTGATTGGAGTTTGCCTGGAAATCCTGTATCAGTGGGTTCTCGTCATCCTTTAAGTTTAGTACGTAATAAAATTGTTTCTATTTTTCAACGTTTAGGTTTTGCCATTGCCGAAGGACCAGAAATTGAAGACGATTGGCACAATTTCGGTGCAATGAACTTGCCTGAAGATCATCCTGCAAGAGATATGCAAGACACATTTTACATTAACCAAAATCCATCATGGCTTTTACGTACACATACAAGTAGTGTGCAAGCAAGGGTAATGGAACATCAAAAACCTCCCATTCGTGTTATTTGCCCAGGTCGAGTGTATAGAAATGAAACGATTAGTGCAAGAGCTCACTGCTTTTTTCATCAAGTAGAAGGTTTATATATTGATGAAAATGTAAGCTTCGCCGATTTAAAGCAAACCCTCTATTTCTTTGTACAAGAAATGTTTGGTAAAGACGTGAAAGTAAGATTTCGTCCTTCGTATTTTCCTTTTACTGAGCCAAGTGCCGAAATGGATATCAGCTGTTTAATTTGCGATAGTAAAGGTTGCAATGTTTGTAAACATACAGGTTGGGTAGAAATTTTAGGAAGTGGCATGGTGCATCCTAAAGTATTGGAAAATTTTGGAATAGATAGTAACAAATACACTGGCTTTGCGTTTGGTATGGGTGTAGAAAGAATTTGTCAGCTTAAATATCAAGTAAACGACTTACGTTTATACAGCCAGAATGATGTACGATTTTTAAAACAATTTACAGGAGTAGTTTAAAGCATTCAACATAATTTTTTAAATCCCTCAAGGTTATGCTTTGAGGGATTTTTTTTAGGAAGTTAGAACTGATAGTATCAAATGATACTATCAGTTCTTTGAATTTTTACAACGCTCTAGCCAAATAAGCACTGCAACACTAAAGAATTCTAAAATAACCGTGAAAAATCAATACACTAGTTACTAGTTATAAAACAATCATTTTAAAGTCTCTTTGTTTTTGATATAAGGCAAAAACAAAGTCAAATTAATTTTCAAAACGTTCAATCATTTCAGCTAAAATAATAGCTACCATAAACTAAATAGTAATTCGTAAAATTAAACACCTACCTTACAAGCATTCAAAAATTCAACCCATTTACATGCTTGTAATCATCTCGTTCTTTTTATTGCATTGGTTTTTATCATTATTTTTTCACTCCTTTTTTTTACATCGCTTTGCTTCTCATAAAATGTATACTACCAGCAAAAATTGGGAACGTTTTTTTTATTTGAGTACTTGGTTTGTGCAAGGATCTTCTTTTTTAGTTCCTAGAGCTTATGGTGTAATGCATAGAATGCATCATGCATATAGCGATACCGAACATGATCCACATTCGCCTCATTTTTTTAAAGATGTGTATCAAATGATGCAGAGTACTATTTTAATTTTTCGTAGCTTCTTAACCGGCAAACGCCTACCCGATGCTCAGTTTACCAAAGACTATTTACCGGTATGGAATAGGCTAGATAAATTTGGTCATCATCCAATTACCAGAATTTTGTTTATGGCTGCTTATGTTTGGGTGTATGTAATTTTTGCTCCAAATTATTGGTGGTATTTATTACTGCCCATTCATTTTTTAATGGGTCCAATTCAAGGAGCAATTGTAAATTGGTGTGGGCACAAATATGGCTATAGCAATTTTAATAATGGCGATCATAGCAAAAACACTAGCCCTTGGGGCATTGTTTTAATGGGAGAACTCTTTCAAAACAATCATCATTACGCTAAAGACGATGCCAATTTTGCCAAAAAATGGTTTGAATTTGACCTAACTTATGTAATTATGAAAGGCATGAATGCAGTAGGCATTATTCAAATTATTCCAGCTCCAAAAAATAAGTTGGCTTAACAATGGTTTTGTATTGTTAGCAATAATCTTCAGCCCTTTTACAAATGATTAACATGGCTCATGTTGCATTTGCTTAAATTTACGCTCTTAAAAAGATTGAATTTAAGCACATGAATAAATATGTACTCTTTTGTATAGCTTGTATTTGGGCTGTTTCAGGCAATAGTCAAACCACTAAAAAAGCTCCAGTTAAAAAACCTGTTACTACAACAGTTGCTAAAAAACCTGTAGTAACCAACAATTCACAAGGTCGAAATATTAGTATAACCCTTACTCCATTTAAAAATTGTTGGGTGTATTTAGGCAGTTATTACGGAACTGGAAAAACATTGGCCGATAGTGCTTACTTAGATGCCAACAGTAAAGGAGCATTTAAAGGCAATACTAAATTAACAGGTGGAATTTACTTTGTGGTTTCGCCACAATACACCATTCAGTTTGAGTTGTTGATGGACGATGTACAACAATTTAGCATTGTTGCCGATAGTGCCAAAAAAGAAGAATTTCAAATTATTGGTTCGTCTGAAAACGATTTGTTTAAAGCATACTCAAAGGTTAGTGCTACTAAAGGAAAATATTTATACGATTTAAATAATCAATTGGCTAGTGCAAAAACAAAAGAAGACACTGCCAACCTTAGAAAAGAAATTATTAAAGGCAATAAAGAATTACAAAACTATAGAGAAGAAATTATTGCAAAATATCCCACTTCATTATTGTCTATGTTGTTCTCTGTAATGAAAAGGCCTGAGTTTCCACCAATTCCAACTGTAAATGGAAAACCTGATTCTTTATATCCTTACCGTTTTGTAAAAGAACATTATTGGGATGATGTAAATTTTTATGATGATAGGCTGTTACGTACGCCATTTTTTGAACCTAAAATGGATGATTATTTTAAATATCAAGTAAGCCCCGAAGCCGATTCAATTATTAAAGAAGTAAAATACATGTTGCTATCGGCAAGAACAGGTAAAGAAATTTTTCCTTACTTACTTACCAAGTTTACCAATAAATACGTGAACCCAGAATACATGGGTCAAGATAAAGTGTTCTTGTACCTCTTCAACGATTTTTATAGTAAAGGCGATACTGTATTTTTAAATGCAGCATCGAGAAAAATGATTTTCGATAGAGCTTATAGTTTAATGGCCAATCAATTGGGCGAACCTGCACCCGTTTTAAATCTTACAGACACTTTAGGCAAAATTCAACCCATGTACAATCTTAATGCAAAGTTTACCATTGTTGCATTTTGGGATCCCAATTGTGGGCATTGTAAAGAACAAATTCCTAGAATTGACAGCATGTATAAAGCCAAGTGGAAAGCATTGGGATTAAAAGTATATTCTGTTTATGTGTACGATGATAATGTACCTGCTTGGAAAAAATTTATTAACGAAAAAGAATTATTCGATTGGACACATGTGTACCAAACCAAAGCTGCCAGAGACTTAGAAATTAAAAATAATCAACCCGGTTTTAGACAATTATACGATGCCAGAGTTACTCCAACCATTTACTTATTAGACGACAAAAAACGTATTATTGCCAAGCAACTTAGTTTAGAACAATTTGATGATGTTATAACTGCCAAACTAAAAAATCAAAACAGTAAATAATTTATGTTAAGAAAAATATTGTTTTTATCTGCTTTTGTTTCTACTAGCACCTTAGGTTTTAGTCAGCCATTATTTAGCTATGGAAAAAAACAAGTTACAAAAGCCGAGTTTTTAAAAGCCTACAATAAAAATCCATCGTTAGAAGAAACCGATAGAAAAAAGGCTTTACAAGAATATTTACAACTGTACATTAACTATAAATTAAAAGTACAATCGGCTTACGACGATAAATTAAATGAACAAGAAACGTTTAAATACGAGAGTGTTAATTTTAAAAAACAAATTGCCGAAAACATTATTAATAACGAAGCCAATATTAATGAATTGGTAAAAGAAGCTTTTAATAGAAGCCAAAAAGATATTGAAGTAGCTCAAGTTTTTGTAGAATTAAAACCCGGTGTAGATAATATTGAAGCTACCAACCAAATTCAAAAAGCATATGCACTTTTAAAAGAAGGAAAAGACTTTGCTGAAATTGCTACTACCTATTCTAACGATGAAAGTACCAAACAAGCCAAAGGAAACTTAGGATTTATAACAGCTTTTACATTGCCTTATGAATTTGAAAATGAAATTTATAAATTGAAAAAAGGCGAATTTTCGGCACCCTATAAAAGTAGTTTTGGTTACCATATTTTTAAAATACTGAACGAACGCCCTGCTGCTGGAAAAAGAAAAGTTGCTCAAGTATTAATTACTGTTCCTAAAGATGCCACTGCAGATGCCAAACAAAAGTTTATAGCAACTGCCGATACTGTGTACAACAGAGCCGTGAGAGGCATTGCTTTTGAACAATTGGTAGCAGAATTTAGTACCGATAGAGCAACAATGGGTAATAGTGGAATTATGAATGAAATTGCTGTTGGTCAATTAGATCCTTATTTTGAACGCCAAGCTTATGCTTTAACCACTGTTGGTAGTATTGGTAAACCATTCATGACGCAATTCGGTTGGCATATTTTAAAACTTATTGAAACAACTCCTGTAGGAAAAGATTTTAATGATCCTGTAACTTCTGCTTTAATAAAACAACAAGTAGAACGTGCCGATAGATTGACCATTGCTAAAAAAGCATTGGTAAAAAAATGGATGAAATTGTGTAACTACAAACCCGGCATTTTCGATGAAAAAGAATTTTTGATTTTTACCGATAGTGCAGCTAAAGATGCATCATTAACCAGCTTTAAAAAAGTAACTCCAGCTACTGTTTTATTTTCGTTCACTAAACAAAAAGTAACAGGTGCCGATTGGGCAAAATTTGTAAAAGCCATTAAGCAAAGTGGTAGCCCATTAAGTTTAAAATCTACACCCGATTTATTGAAAGAATATGAGCAAATTGTTTGTGCCGAATATTATCAAGAACATTTAGAAGATTTTAATGAAAGCTTAAAAGAACAAAGCAAAGAGTTTGATGAAGCCAATTTGTTGTTTGGGGCAATGGATAAAAATGTGTGGGCTAAAGCAGGAGAAGACACTACAGGTTTAAAAAATTACTACACCAAACATGCTTCAAAATATACATGGGCTGCTGGAATTAGTGCTATAGTATTTACCACAACTAACGAGGCTACAGCCAATCAAGTAATAGATAGTTTGAAAAATAATTTTGTGAGTTGGCGTCAGTGGATGGTTAATTTTAGTAACAACGTAATTACCGATAGCAGTAGGTTTGAAAATAATCAGTTGCCTATCATTCAAACTATTGAAAATAAAGTTGGCTATATAAGTAAACCAGAAAAAAGTAATAGCGACGATTCGTACACTTTTATTTATGTAACAGCCATACACAACGATACAGCAATTAGAAGTTTTGAAGATGCACGAGGATTATTAACCAACGATTATCAACAAGTATTAGAACAACAATGGATAAATGAGCTCAAAAAAAAATATCCCATTAAAATAAATGATGCTGTTTGGAAAACGGTGAAATAAATTATGAAAACCCACTTTAGTCAAGTGGGTTTTTTATTTCGTTTATAAATCGATGTTTATAAATATTTTCTATCGTATGTATTTTTGTTTTACCTTGTTCTCCAACTACTTAATCGCCTAATTAATCAACTTGATTCTGCTTCGCCATATACCATTTTTACGTGCAGTTTTTATGCATAGTATTACTGCTTTTGGTGGTCCACAAGGGCATTTTGGAATGATGCTACAAACCTTTGTAAAACAAAGAAGAGATGTTACCGAAAAAGAATTATTAGATTTTGTAAGCTTTTGTAATATGCTGCCTGGTGCAAGTAGTACACAAACACTTACTTTAATTGGCTATAAACGTGGTGGAATACCTTTAGCATTACTTACTTTACTCATTTGGATTTTGCCAGCTAGTATATTAATGGCAGCTCTTTCTTTTTTGTTACATTATTTTAATGAATCATCTGTAAATACGCATGTTTTTCATTTTATACAACCTATGGCCATTGGATTTATTGCTTTTTCGGCTTATCGTTTGTATAAAGTTGCCATACACAATACTATTACTAGAGTTATTTTGGTAGTAGCTGCTGTAGCTACTTTTTTGGTATTTAAAACGCCATGGATTTTCCCTATTTTAATGATTTGTGCAGGTATTGCAACCAATTTTAGTGACAGGAGAATTCCTCAAAAAGGTGAGCCACCCAAAAAAATAAAATGGGGCAATTTGGTTATTTTTCTTTTGTTATTTGGTATTACAGGATATTTATCTGAAACAGCTACAGTAGAAAATTGGAAGAATAGAAAAATCATTAACTTATTCGAAAACAGTTATCGTTTTGGAAGTTTAGTTTTTGGTGGAGGAGACGTGCTAATGCCTATGATGTACGAACAATATGTTGTTCGTCCGCAAACAGCAGCTGTACAAGAAAGCAAAAGAGATGTATTAAAAATGAATCAACCCGATTTTTTAACAGGTTCTGGAATTGTTCGTGCCATTCCTGGTCCTGTTTTTAGTATTGGTGCATTTACAGGTGGTATGGTAATGCGTAATGAAGAGAGTACCACACTGCATATTATGGGTTGTGTTTTGGGTACTATTGGTATTTTTTTACCTAGTGCTTTGTTGGTGTTATTCTTTTTTCCTGTTTGGCATAACTTAAAAAAGTATGCAGTTATCTTTAGGTCGTTAGAAGGTATTAATGCAGCAGTAGTAGGCATTATTGTTGGATCTGTTATTTATTTATCGAAAGATATTATTCAAATTACCAATCAACAAAACATGCTCAGCTTTGGTGAAAATATGGTTGTTTTAGTGACCACTTTTTTGTTACTGGCATTCACCAAAATTAGAGCTCCATTTATTGTGTTGGGTTGTTTGTTATTGGGTTGGCTGTTGTAATATTTTCACAAAAAGGGACAACGGTTACTAGGAACACAAAGTGTAATTAAGAAAGCCGCCCAACAACAGAATACTTATTCATTTTTTGTTTCCATTTGCTTAGTTTTTATAAAATCTTTCCAAGCCATTACCATTCTTATTGCACCATAAGATATTTCATCACCCAATTTTTCTTTGATAGATGTTAGCGATGTTCCTTCTTCAAATTCTTCTAAAGCAAACGATATTTTGTTTACTTTTTCAGTGCTTAAGAATTCGTTGATATTGATTTCACCTATTGAAACAAAATGAGCAAGATGTGTCTCAATAGTGGTAACTGATAAGTTTCTTTCTGTAGCAATTTCAGCGGCGGTTTTTCCTGCTCTGTATAATTTAAAGGATTCTTTTTTAGTGTCTATTTTAGGAGTGGTAGATTTTTCTTTTCGTTCTCTTTTGGCAACTTTTTCATGTATGTTGGTAGCTAAATCATGTTCGTTACAATAGCGAATAATAATATCTAAAAACTGCAAACCATATTTCTCCACTTTTGCATCGCCAAAGCCAGAAATTTTTCTTAAATCGGTTAAGGTAAGTGGTAAATAACGTGCCATTTCATCTAATGTAGATCCTGCTGCAATTAAGTAAATGGCCATTCCTGTTTTATCGCTAATGCTATCTCTTAATTTTTTTAATTGTTGATACAATTCAGGATGCGGAGAAACAATTTTTACTTCTGTAGTAGCACCTTTTGCATGAGCATTTACAAAAAAGCTAGGCATTATAAAATTATTTTTTTGCTTATGAAAAGCATCTACATTAAACCCATTGATACAACTATATATTAAGTGTTGCTGTTGTGCCAATATTTCAAACAACTCTTTTATATCTTCATTATAAGCCATTGCATATTGCTTACTATCGGTTACAGCGGTCGATTTTCTTAACTGTTCAATGAATTGTTGCAACTCGTTATAAAAATATTGGGCTGCTTTTATAATTCTTTCTTGTAAAGCCATATTTGCCTCTGGCAATGCTGGTTGCATAAAAAAATGTTGCAGTTGTGCATCAAATTTTTTACTTACTTCTTGCAGTTGTAATAATTTATGCTCAATACTTACAACAAAACTTAATGCCTCTTCATTAAAAGCAGCACTATTTTCATTTACTACTCTAAAGAGCTTATTGCATTGCTTTACTGCATTGCTACAATTGAATAAGTTTTGCAATAATTTAGATTGATAATAATGCTTCTCATTTTGCAAAGCATGGGGCAATTGTGCTGCATGTTGATTATTGCTGAAATTCAAAATACTTTCATCGCTATATAAACTACTAGCTGTGATTTTACTTAATAGCACTACTCCTTTTAAACTAGTACATCTACTCAAAGCAACATATACTTGCCCTGGAGCAAATGCTCTGCCTGCATCTATTACAGCTTTTTCAAATGTTAATCCCTGACTTTTATGAATGGTAATTGCCCAAGCCAATCTTAAAGGATATTGTGTAAAAGAACCAACTACTTCTTCTTCTACTTTTTGAGACTGTTTATTGAGTGTATAACGAATATTTTCCCATACATATTTCTTTACTTCAATGGGCTCAGGTTCGCCTTTACATTGCACAAAAATTTTATCTACTTCAATTTTTTCAATCACACCAATTTTACCATTAAAATATCGTTTGGCTTTATCCAAATCGTTTTTCATAAACATTACCTGAGCTCCTATTTTTAATTTCAATACTTCTTCAGCAGGATAACTTTTTTCAGAAAATTCCTGTTTTACTTCGGCATTAAAAAAATGAAAAGGAGAAGATAGCTTTTCTATTTCTTCGCTATTAATAGCATCGGCTTTTGCATTATGTGTGGTAAGTGTTATATAACCTTCGGCTTCATTGGGTTGAAAGTTAGGGTTGTAGTGTTCGTGCAATAATTCGTATGCATCTTCATCTAATTCATTATTTCTTACCTGATTTAATACATTGATAAATCGTTGATCGGTTTGACGATAAATTTTATTCAATTCAATATATGCTGGTGGCTGAACTTCTACCACTTTACTACTAAAAAAATACGGACTAGTATAAAACTTAGAAAGAATACTCCATTCTTCATCTTTTGCAACTGGCGGCAACTGAAACATATCGCCTATAAACAATACTTGTACACCACCAAATGGTTCGCCATGCCTATTTCTAAAATGTTTTAATACAGTATCAATGGCATCTAAAACATCGGCACGAACCATACTAATTTCATCAATAATCAACAGTTCTAGTTGTTGAAATATTTTTCTTCGTTCGGCATTAATTTTTATTCGTCCAATTAAATGATGCCTATCTACTGCATTAATATGATTAAAATTATTTGCTGAACCTTCTGGTATATACGGACCAAAAGGCAACTGAAAAAACGAGTGAATGGTTACACCACCTGCATTAATAGCTGCCACACCAGTTGGTGCAACAACTGCCATTTGTTTTACACTATGTTGGCGAATATGTTTTAAAAAAGTGGTTTTACCCGTACCTGCTTTACCTGTTAAAAAAACAGAACGATTGGTGTAATTTATAAAATCGGTTGCTAGTTGAAAATTAATATTTGAAGTATCGGTTGCCATGAAAGTTAAAGATAAGTTGATAGAAATAAGAAAGCAATGGATATTCTAGTGCTTTATTATATTGCTTTTTACAGCAACATAAAACACAAAATAAAAATATTATATCTATCTTATTTGGCAAAATTTAAAAGTAGCACCCAATAAATTGTAAAACTTGGTTGATTATACCGAAGAAAAAGTACAGTGAAATTGAAATTCAGTTTACAAAAGCAATGTTGAGTATAAAAAAATGAATTGAAAAAAAATAGCAGAATATGGATACCAATAGAAAGTATTAAGATGTAGATTTATTAGACTCTTCAGTACGCATTTCTAAAGCAATACTTCTTTTAGGTTCGGGCACACTTTCAAAATCGTAAGGACAATGTCTGCAAGCATGGCCACAGCAAAACCCTTTGTCTATATGATATTTTTCTGTAAATACCATGTACCCATCTTCGTAGTAATAATGTACACCCTCAAGTAAGTCCATTTCCATTGATCATTGCTTTTAACTGTTCATCTAACACCAAAGGCAGCGGATTGTTCAGCCTAAACTGTAAATAATGAATTCTGTTGCTTTTGGCAATATCTAAACCCTCGTAATGGGTTTTAATGGTTAATTCTGTTGCTAAGTTGGGTACTGAATAAACATCGTTATAATCTACCAATAACTCTAACTGATACAATTCAATTACTGTTTTGGTAAAATGGTATAAATCTGGACTATCGGTTTTTAAGTGTACCAATCCATTGGGTTGTAATAATTGTTGATACAGCCTTAAAAACTTGGGATGTGTTAAACGCTTTTTGGCTTTACCCAATCTTAGTTGAGGATCGGGGAATGTAATCCAAATTTCACTTACCTCATTGGCAGTAAAGTATAGGTTTATTTTATCTATTTCAGTTCTTAAAAAAGCAACATTGATTAATCCTTTTTCAATAGCGGTTTTTGCTCCACGCCAAATACGATTGCCTTTAATATCAATCCCAATAAAATTTCTATTGGGGTACATGGTACCTAAACCAACAGAATACTCCCCTTTGCCACAAGCCAATTCTAAAGTAATTGGGTGCGTATTTTTAAAAAATGTATGCCAATTACCCTGCATGTTTTCAGGATATTCTAAAACATTATCAAACTGTTTAATGGCTTCGAAGCGGATGAGTTTTTTGTGTCCCATAAGTTGGCGAAGATAATGGGTTCAAAAGAAGCAACTATTTTGCAGAAGTTTTACTCGCAGAAAACACGGATAACACAGAAACTTTTTAATGGGTATCAATTTTGCAAAATTATTTTCAATCTAATTTTACAGTATTCGTTATTTATTAAAACTTTTTAATAAATCTATACAAATTACTTTCTTGATTTTTTGATAACTCTTCTTTCAACTGCTTCTTATCAATATCCTTCATTCGTTTTTGTTGAATTAAATGATAGGCTTTTTCGGCTAGCAGCCAATGTTTTCTATCTGTACTTTGAACAAATTGTTGGTGCTGTATAATTTTTTCCAACAAAACTTGAATACCTTCTTTTTGCGATGCAATGGTTTTTACAACAGCAATTTCGTGTTGTGTATGCATAAAAGCAGGTGCCAACATTTGGCGTAAGTTTTTTACAAAAACATCAGCATCGGGTCTGTCTGCTTTATTTACTACAAACACATCAGCAATTTCCATTAAGCCAGCTTTCATGGTTTGTACTTCATCGCCAGCTTCAGGAACAACTACAACAACAGTAGTATCGGCCAAACCTGCAATTTCAATTTCACTTTGCCCTACTCCAACGGTTTCAACAAGTATAAAATCAAAAGCTGCGGTTTTTAAAACATCTGTAAGCTCAATAATTTTTGGATGTAAACCGCCCAAACTTCCACGAGTTGCCAATGAACGAATGAATACATTGGGATTGTTGTACCATTCACTCATTCTAATTCTATCGCCCAATAAAGCACCTAAATTAAATGGAGAAGAAGGGTCTACACATAACACACCTACTGTTTTTTGTTGAGCAATGATTTCGCCAATTAAGGCATCAACCAAAGTACTTTTTCCTGCTCCTGGCGGTCCTGTAATGCCTATAATTTTTGTAGCCGATGAGGGTAAATTTTGTAAAAAGGTTTCGTATCCTTCAAACTCATTTTCAACCAAAGAAATCGTACGTGCCAACGATTTTATATTGCCTGCTTGTATTTCTTGTAATAATTGCTGCCACATACTTTGGTGTAGTAAAATGAATACACGAATTTAGTTGCTGAATGTTATTATTAATCAAAAATAATTTTAAGCAACACTTGCCTTTTGTATTAACAGCCATTTTAATGGTTGGATTAATATTTAGCCGAGCTGTATTATCTATTGCATCAATTGGTTTAGCAATGGTTGCTATAACGCAATGGCGAAAATTAATCCCCTACAAAAAACTTTTTTTGGGTATTGCATTAATATTATTGCCTGTACTAATTTCTGGTTTGTGGAGTACCAACACAACTGCTTGGTGGCGAAGTGTAGAAGTAAAACTTTCTTTAGTTACCATAGTTGCAGGTATATTGGCTGCACAGTTTTCTTTTAAACAAATACAACAATTGCTATGGTGGCTAACTATTGTTATTGCAGCATCTGCACTATATAGTTTGTATGAATATTTTTTGAATGAAGAAGAAATTTTAAACAACTACTTAGTAGCCAAAGTAATGCCTGTTTTAATGGATGATGATCATATACGATATAGTTGGTTAATTGTGTTGAATATTATTTTACTAGTAAGAGTAGTATTTTTTAAGGTTGAATGTCAGGCTGAACTTGTCGAAGCCAATTTTAAAAATACATTTCAACAAGCTCGTCCTATAGCTATCAGATTTAACAAGCAACAAAAAGTAAAAGTTGAGCAATGGCTTGCTGCAATTTTCATTCTTTTCTTTATTGCTTACTTGCATTTTTTAGCAGCTAAAACAGGATTATTGTGTTTGTATGTAAGCCTTGCTATTACTACATTGTATTTGATAGTGAACGTAAAATGGTGGTTAGGAATATTGCTAATTGTTTTAATTACAATATTTGCTTTTATAGCATATACCAATTTGCCCTCATTAAAAAATCGTGTGCAATATGTATTGTACGATTTTAGCAATTATAGTAAAGGAGTTTATACAGAAGGGTCGAGTGATGGAGGAAGAATTTTATCGTTAAAAGCAGGAATAGATATTACAAAAGAGAATGTACTGAGTGGTGTGGGTTTTGGAGATGTACAAGCTGCAATCATTCAATGGCATGATCGTACATATCCGTCAAGTAAAACGTATGAACGTTTTTTACCCACCAATCAATGGTTAATTTATAGTGCAGGAAGTGGACTATTGGGCATGATTTGTTTTAGTGTTGGATTAGTTTTAGTGTTACAACCACTGTTTACTAAACAGGTTTTTGCTGTAATGATGATACTTGTTTTGTTATTGCCTTTAGTAACTGATGATAGTTTTGAAGGGCAACACGGGGTAAGCATTTTTAGTTTATTGTTAGGGCTTACCATTGGAATGAAGAAGGGGAAGGAAAAAATTGAATACTAGATTTAAATGGATTATTAGAACCACATAAATGTTTATATATTAGGGCAGGCCATTCGAATGAACCCAAACACTCAAAGTATCTGAACTAAAAAAGAAAGTTGGTGAACGAGTAACCCAATTAACCAATGGTTTGCAAAAACCTACTAGCAGAAATGAAACCAATAATTACGATTGGGTGATTTGGTAGATAGTAACAATTATTTTTTATTCAACTGAAAACTCTTCGATATTAAATCGGCCATGCCTTTTGTGCCTAATTTTTCACTAATATTTTTTCGATGCGTTTTAATAGTTAGTTCACTTAAGTACAACATGCTAGCAATTTCTTTACTTGTTTTGCCAATGGCTATTAACGAAATAATTTCTTTTTCTCTTTTTGATAATTTAAGCTGATTGGTAAATGCATCTTGAAGAGGATTAAGTTGAATAATATTTGGATCGAAATATACTTTATCGGTTTTCATACTTTCTAATGCAGCTTCTAAAATTTCTTTACCAGAAATCTTTAATACATACGCATCGCCTTTAAAGTTATCTATGGTTATACCAATATCCATTGGTTGATACATAGATAAAATCATTATTTTAAGATTGGGTTGTTCTTTTTTTAATTGCAATAAAATGTCGATTCCATTATAAGGTGGCAGATTTACATCAAGCAATAAAAAATCAATCGTATAAACTTTTAATTTTTCAAAAAGCTCCGTTGCCGATGAGGCAATAAAACATAATTCCATATTAGGCTTATTGGCAAGAATATTACTGATGCCTTCTGCAAATAATACATGATCATCGGTTAAACCAATTTTATAGTTGTTCATTTTCACGGGTTTTAAATTCTATGGAAATATTAAATCCATCAGTTTCGCTACTTTCTATTCTAAAGTTTCCTTTTAATAAATTCACTAAATTTTCAATGCTCCTTAAGCCAATACCCTTGTTGCTGTTGGCTTTCATACCAATACCATCATCTTCAACATAAATTGAAACTAAGTTTTCTTCAACCATAATTTGTAAAAAAGCATTGGTTGCTTTGGCATGTTTAATCATGTTTTGCATAAGCTCTTGAACTATTCTGTAAATAATAATTTGGTATTGCAGATTAATTTCTTTTCTATTTCCTAACCACTCAAATTGAACATCAATTAAACTGTTGTTTCTAATGTTTTTTACCAGTTCTTCTACTGCTACATATAAACCTTTGTCTTGCAAAATAATGGGCGAAAACGAATGACTCATATTTCTTACTTCGTTGCCCAATTGTGTAATATGTGCAGCAATTTTATTTTTTCCTTCTTGGGTTAATGGCATATTATCGGTTGCCAATCTTAAAAATCCCAAATTAGCACCAACAGTATCATGTAGTAAAGAAGAAATTCGTTGCATTTCTTTTTCTTGCCAAGCTGCCGTTTCTTTAAATATTTCTTCCTGAATTTGTATATTTTTCTGTTGTTGTAGCAAAGCTTCATCTCTATAATATTTATACTGCCATACCAATAAAAATGTAGCTAAAAAAGCTTCGCTAAAAATGGCTAAATAGTTAGCGTAACTTGTAATAAAATTAGTACTAATTTTTTCGTTTTGATGTAAAGAATAGACCATTAAAAATGACGTAAATGACGAAAAGGAGAAAAGGTAGAATATGGCAAACGGTATTTTTTTATAAACAAAAAATAATGCTTGCACCAATGCTAAAAACAAAAAAGGGATTACCACAAAAGCACTAATTTTTAAGAGTAAGCCATGTCTTTCGTAACCTCCAGAATTTAGAGATAACAATGCAACTATAAAAGCAGTGAAATAAATAACAATACCAATAATATTTATAGAGTATAGTTTGGGGTATTTGTTTTTAATTTCTAATAAATCTATAAAAAAGAGCAATAGGGGTAACTCAATAAAACAAAAAATAGCTGGTCGTACAACATCATTTAATTCAGGATTATTGGGAATAATATATTCAAAAAACAATCCGCTATTAGCAGCCAAATAAATAACTATAAGCAATAAATAAAGGCTATACCAAACATAAAATAGCTTATGAAGTGTAGAAAATAAATAGGCGTTAAATAAAAGAAGTAATATGCAAAAGCCAATAGTGATGCCAAAGTTAAACGAGTATTGATTACTTTCTTGAGCATAAAAACCTTGGGTGCAAAAAATAATGGGTAGGTCTAGTTTGGTGAATCGTTTATCTGCTGCAATTATTATATCACAATCAATATAATCTTTATTGTTTATCGGAAATACAAAGCTAATGGTTGGTAAGGGTCTAGTGTTGTGTATGGTATTATCACCAGTAAGGGTAAAGCTTTTTATTATACTATCATTACGAATAATCCAGCATTTTAGAAAATTAATATGTGGATTACTTATGTCTACAAAATCAAATTCTCCATATTTTTTTAGGGCATTAAGTGGAATTTTTAACCAGGTAGTATAAGCTGCATAGCTTATGGGAATTGAGGTGTTCTTTAAATTTTTCCAATCGGTTGATTGTATACTTTTTAATGTGCTATCATTTAATGTTATTGTAGAAGGAAACGTGTATTGTATGCCAGCAGTTGAATAGTTTATTTCTGCATCATTATGTTTCACAAAAAATTGTGCAGGTACAGTATTGCTACAAAACAACAAAGCAACTAGTACGATTAATCTTAACAGCATGGTATAAAAGTAAACATACCCGTGTGTTCATGCAATACTATTCAAAAAATACTCCTAAAGAGGTATTGTTAGTTCAATTTATTGAGAAGAGTTTTGAATTGATTTTTTTAATCATTAAAATATAAACCATGTTACGCAAAACATTTACACTTTTCTTGGCAACAGTATTAACCTTTATGGTGGCAAACGCCAAAATTTGGCGAGTAAATAATACTGCTGGTGTTGTTGCAGATTTTACAACAGCACAAGCAGCACACAATGCAGCCAATGTTGGCGATACATTGCATTTTGAAAGCAGTACAACTGATTATGGGACTTTGGAAATTACCAAAAGGTTAGTAATTATTGGATTGGGTGAATTTTTGGGCTCTAATCTTGGCTTGCAGTTTGCACCGTCAAATGCCAAACTTAGTAGTGTAAGGCTCTATAGAGCAGGTGCAAATAATACAGTAATTACAGGTATTAGTACATCAAGCATTACACTTGACTCTGTAACCAATGGTGCAACTATTACAAATTGCTACACTTTCTCTATTCAAATACAGTCTTCACCTAATACTATTATCTCTCGAAACTTTATTAGGAATGGTATATCTATTGGGATTTATGGTTCATTAAAAAGTACCAATTGTATTATAAATAATAATATTACAGGACCTATTAATGTAAGTCTAGATGGGGCTAATAATGGAAATGGTTCTGCAACTTTAACCAATAATACTATTGTATTTAGCAATAGCATTGGACCAAATTTAGCAAATGTCTCATTTTCAAATAATATTATTGCAGGAGGATCTTTTACTTTTTATTCATCGACAGTTAATAACAATGTTTTTGACAATGCTTCTTATACAGTCAATGGGATAGGAATGATTACAAGTGGCAATGGAAATTTGTTTTCAGTTTCAGCTACAACAAATTTTGTTGGATCATATGTTGGAATTTCAGGCGTAGATAGCACATTCAAGCTAAAACCAACAAGTCCAGCCCGTACTGCTGGTGTTAGTGGTGTAGAGTGTGGTGCTTTTGGTAACGTTGCTCCCTACCGTTTAGGTTTACAACCTGCTATTCCGTCTATTTACCAATTGGTGGTACCTGGTGTAGTTGGCAATAGCATGAACGTTACAATAAGCACCAAGAGCAATTAACCAATACCAATTACCCTACAAAATATTTAATATGAAAAAGCAATTATTGCTTCTTCTGCTTGGGTGTACATTTACTTTATTGCTAGATGCACAAAATATAACCAAAGTAGAATATTTTTTTAATACAGACCCTGGTTTTGGTAATGGTATAAATGTACCTATTACTAGTTCTATAAATATAACAACTAGTTTTTCACCCAATATTGCATCCCTGGCAGATGGTACTCATTTTTTATATGTACGCAGTGCCAATGCCAATGGTAATTGGAGTAGTACAAATAATAGGGTTTTTTATAAAACCAACTTAAATACCTCCAACGTTTCTAAGATGGAATATTTTTTTGATACAGATCCTGGTTTTGGCAATGGTATAAATGTGCCCATCACAAGTTCATCAAATGTATCTACTAGTTTTTCACCTAATATTTCATCACTTGCAGATGGTACTCATTTTTTATATGTACGCAGTGCCGATATTAATGGTAAATGGAGTAGTACTAATACAAGTGTTTTCTATAGAACCAATTTGAGTATTTCTACTGTTTCTAAGCTAGAATATTTTTTTGATACAGATCCTGGTTTTGGCAATGGTATAAATGTGCCCATCACAAGTTCATCAAATGTATCTACTACTTTTTCACCTAATATGGCATCACTAACACAAGGCACACATTTTTTATATGTACGCAGTGCCGATGCTAATGGTAAATGGAGTATTACCAATAGAAGTGTTTTCTATAAAACGAATTTAAGTGTTTCCAATATTTCTAAGCTTGAGTATTTCATTGACACAGACCCAGGTTTTGGAAGGGGAATAAATGTACCAATAACACCGGCTACTAATATTTCAAACCTTGTATTTGCTGTTAATACAACTTCCTTGGCAGATGGAATTCATAGATTGTATGTACGTTCTTTAAGTGCAGATGGTAATTGGTGTATTACCAATGTTTCTAGCTTTACTAAATCTGCTGCTCTACCATTAAACTTACTTTCATTCAATGCAGTGCTTCAAAATAAACAAGTGCTTACACAATGGAAAACAACCAATGAGGTGAATGTTAGCCACATGAACGTACAAAGAAGTGTTGATGGTATTAATTTTTCTTCTATTGGCAGAACTGAAGCAACAGGTAATGGAAGCTATAATTTTACTGATGCAACTTTACCAGCTAATGCAAAAACACTGTATTATCGTTTAGAAATAGTTGACAATACGGGCGAAAAACAATTTAGTAAAATTATTGCTGTACAATTAGCAAAAAACAATATGGCGGTGAATGTTTATCCTAACCCAGTAAAAAATCAATTATTTGCAAGTATCAATTCCGTTAAGCAAGAACTTGTAACAATACAAGTAACCGATTTACAAGGGAAAATTTTACAAAATAGAATTTTGAAATTGAACACTGGTAATAACAACTTTAATATTACAACATCGACTTTAGCTAAAGGAGTTTATTTGTTGGTTATTAAAGGAGAGTTTTTAAACCAAAAAATGTTTGTAAAAGAGTAGCCTTTAAATAAAAAGAGGCTGTTGCAAAGATCCAAGACAGCCTCTTTTTTTACAACCCCAACTCCTCCACAGGATTCCAAAATAATTGATTTAAATGTATAACTGTATCGTTTTCTATTTTGATTTTTTCTTTTTCCAACAATTCTTGCATACGTGTTGAGCTACCAAAATGGGCTTTACCAGTTAACATTCCATTTCTGTTTACTACTCTATGTGCTGGTACTTTTGGTATAATAGCATGTGCATTATTCATAGCCCAACCCACCATTCTTGCACTTGATTTTGTACCTAAATAATTGGCAATTGCTCCATAACTTGTAACTCTACCTTTTGGTATTTGCCTTACTACATCGTACACGTTTTCAAAAAATGAAGGCTCTTGCTGTGTGGTTGGTATAGGTTCTTTTTTTTGTACAATCTTCTTTGCCAAAACAAAATAAATTTATAGCGTAAAGTAATTGTATTTTAATCATTCATTTGCCACAGAATTTAAATTATCAGTACAAATCCATTTAATCTGTATCATCTGCATTCAATAATTGGAACACAGATAACACTGATTAAGCTGATAAAAACTGATTTTCTTTGATTGATAAATACATAAAAATTTTGAGCAAAACAATCAGTGCAAATCCATACAATCTGTATCATCAGCGTTCCATACATACATAGTAATAAATAGAAAAGGATGCAACTTCCATTCATTTGCATGAACTTCCGTTGCATCCGTAAGTTGAATGTATAAATTATGCTTTGGCTTCTTTGCCTAATAGCAACAATTCATTTACTTGAACTTCTGTTACATATTTCTTATTGCCATCTTTATCGTTGTAACTACGATTAATCAGTTTTCCTTCCAAAGCAACTTCACTGCCTTTGTGTAAAAACTTTTCAGCAATTTCAGCAACTTTACCCCAAGCTATTAAATTATGCCATTGGGTTTCTACTACTTTTTCTCCTTTAGCGTTTCTATACGTTTCGTTGGTGGCTACGCTAAACTTGGCCATTTTTTTACCGCTTTCTAAAGTTTTTACTTCTGGGTTGTTACCTAAATTTCCAATTAACTGAACTTTGTTTTTTAATGCGTACATGATGTTGAGTTTTGTGTTCCTACGTTTTCGGAACGGTTTTTAATTTATTTCAATCAAACTACTCGTGGCGACGTCTTACCATTTATTGTTTGACAGGGCAAAGATGGTATTGCCAAAAACCGTTAGTCGGAGTTTATCCGATTACTCTCGATGATATCCGTATATAACCGATTAAATACGGATAATTTTTCTTACTTTTAATGCGTAACTATATAGAATTTCATTGTGTTATAAGCTGTTTTAAAGCTCATTATTTCATTCAAAATAATTTATATGGAAACTGAAATAAAAAAGTGTTTAGCCTGTAATAAAACACTAAGAGGTAGAGCCGATAAAAAATTTTGTGATGACTATTGCCGTAGTAATTATAATAATTTGCAAAAAACAAAAGACAAACCCGATGAGTTTGTAAAAGGCATTAACAATACTTTACTAAAAAATAGAAAAATATTGTTGTCTATTTTACCCGAAACCGAAGAAATGGCAAAAGTTACTGCCGATAAATTACTTGAAAAAGGTTTTGTATTTAAATATCATACACATACCTACAAAAACAAAAAAGATCAAGTATACTTTTTTTGTTACGATTACGGCTATTTGCCCTTGGGCGAAAATTGGTATTTGGTAGTAAGGCGTAAAGAAGGATGACTTAGATTTTTTGCTACTAGTAAAATTCATTTTAAACAAGTAGTACTTATAAAACTACTTCTTGGGCTTTATTTTGAAGAACATGTTTCAAAATTAAATTTATTATTTTTGTAGAATGTTGCATATTCAAAATAAAACACTCTCAAACCTCACTTTCATAGACTTATTTGCAGGCATTAGGGGCTTTCATTTGGCAATGTCTTCTTTTGGTAGCAAGTGTGTGTTTGCTAGTGAATGGGATAAATATGCTGCTGAAACATATTATCAAAATTTCAAGATAAACCCTTTTGGAGATATAACGAAAATTGATGAAACCGAAATTCCTAAACACGACATTTTATGTGGTGGATTTCCATGTCAAGCTTTTTCAATTTCAGGAAAACAAAAAGGTTTTGACGATACAAGGGGAACACTATTTTTTGACATAGCAAGAATTATAAAATATCATAAACCAAAAGTCGTTTTCTTAGAAAATGTAAAAAATCTTATAAGACATAATCATGGAAAAACACTTACAACTATTAATGAAACTTTAAAAAACTTAGGTTATAATGTTTATTCGAAAGTTTTAAACGCAAGCAACTATGGTTTACCCCAAAATAGAGAAAGACTTTATATTGTTGCATTTAGAAACGATATAAAAACAAAAAACTTTAATTTTCCTTTATCGATAAATGAACCAGTTTGCTTGGAAAACATTCTAGAGAATAATCCTCCTAATGCAAAGATTGTGGAAAGACTAGATATTGAGATTAGCAAAAGCTACGATGAGTTAAGTTTATTGAATAAGCCAATTCAAATTGGTAAAGTAAACAAAGGTGGACAAGGTGAAAGAATTTATCACACTCTTGGACATGCAATAACTTTATCTGCTCATGGTGGTGGTGGTGGTTCAAAAACTGGCTTGTATTTAGTTGATGGGAAAATTAGAAAACTTTCACCAAGAGAATGTGCAAGGGTACAAGGCTTTCCTGAAAATTTCATTTTAAATTTAAGCAATGTTCAAACTTATAAGCAATTTGGAAATAGCGTCTCTGTAAATGTATTGCAATACATATTATTTGAAATTTCAAGAGTTCTAAATAAGTATAATGATAGAATTATAACAAGTAAAACCAAGGAATTGGAGTATGAATATTGAACAACTATTAGGCTCTCAAACTGCTAAAAAAGGTTTTCAAAACGAAGATGAAATTGTAGACAAATTCAATAACTGGAAATTAGATGAAGATGCTCAAAAGTGGCTCATCATTATGCAATATGACATCAGTAAAATTGAATTTGTAAAAGCATTAAAACTAAGTGGCTACAAGACAGATGTTCAAATTCAAGTTACTATAAAATTGAGTGATGTAATTGATGCTCAAAATTTACAAGTAAAATTAGTTAGTAACCCCAAAGGCTTTAATCAAATAGACAAACGTTGGGTAGACAAGTATTTAGAAATGTGGAACATTCCTAGTGAAATAGTTTCAATTTTAAAAAGATATACAGGTGAACTTGCACCAACAATTTCAAATCCAAAAGACAAACGTCGAATGTTTGCAGATGAATTTTCAAAAGCGGAGCAAGCTCAAATCTAAAATTGCTTAATGAAAATAAATCTTTGATTGTTTCTGATATTCTTAAAGGCAGAGGTCAATTTGCAGCAGAATGGACTCTTGTTGCACAAAAATTAACAGAAAATTCAAGATGGATTTTAAAGCCAATGAACTTTTGTTTAAATTATTTTGGCAATGGAGAAGTAGAGATAACACCCAGAGGAAATTTCAAAATTGCAAGAATAACAATGCAACGAAAAGGTGGGGATGGAGGAAGAGTTACAGCAAACATGTTACAATTTAAAATAAATCCAGCTGAGTTATTTGATGAAGTTTAGAAAAACATCTCCAAAAAAAGATTTTGTTCAATTATTGCTTGACGAATAAGCAATGAACAGCAAATCATTAATCAGCCACAAGTTGAGATTTATAGAACACTATTGAGCATTTTTTAGTAAAAATCTGAACTATAAACATGAAAACCATTTATACATCTAAAATTGGATTAGAACTAGCCATTCCTATTACATTGGCTTTTGTAATTCCTATAATTTATGGTTTAACGCAAAAGCAAACAATGGTGGCTGTTATTTTCTTAACAGTTGCTTATGCTTTTATTACACATCTGTTTATTACTACAAAATACACAGTACACAACCATACTTTAATTGTTAGCTGTAGCTTTTTGTATAAAAAAGTGATTGATATACATGCTATTCAAAAAGTAATAGAAACCAATAATCCTTTGAGTTCTGCTGCAACATCGCTAGATAGATTAGAAATTAAATTTAACAAAAAGCAATCCATTTTAATTTCACCAAAATTGAAAAAAGAGTTTGTTACACATATTGTTGCAATCAATCCAACTATTGAAGTGAAATGGAAAACTCAAAAAGCTTAAACAAGAACTCTGTATCGTAATTTTATGAATATGAAATATTTTACACTGCTAATTGTAGTTGTTTTTATGTGGGCCATGATACCCAAACTGTCTAATGCATCTTGTGTATTACCAAAAACTAATGAACCTGCACTCATAGCCACAAAGGGCAATAAATTGGTGAAGTATAAAATTGGTTCTTTTATAAGTGTGGTGTATGGTACTAACTCAAAAAAAATAAATGGTTTGCTATTAGCAACAAAAAATGATAGCATAAACATTCAACCCAACAATAAAAAAGAAGCACTTACAACCATTGCAACTAAAGACATTCATTGGGTAATGAAATTGCATAAAAGAGGGAGAAATGGCTGGATAATTACTACTGCTGTTTTAGTTGTATTAACTATTTTAGGATTAATATTATCTACTACGAAAAACTTTTTAGCGTTGTTTGTATTAGCAGCTCCTGTTGTTTCTTTGTTCACTTTTTTTCCATTTTTAATAGGTAGTTTTTTGTCTGATTTACTTTCGAAAAAGTCTGTAAAAAACGGATGGGTATTTAGCTCTCAAAGTTTTTTTTAGCTAGCTTACTTACTAATTCATCAGTACTCAAATTTTTGTATTTGTTTTCAGAAAAAACTTAGCAGCAAAAAATATCCTACCTAATTATAGGCAGGATATTCAAGACAAACCAACTTCAACTTCCGACGGTTTTGTTGGTGTTTTAGTGTAACGATTTTGTTTGAATACAGTTACATCATCTGCTTAATAATCCCAATTTTTTTTCTCGGCAACAGGCATTGTATCTATACTTTCATAAGGAATCATTTCAGCTGGTAGTGGTGCTCTTGAAAATTTTCGGTAAGAAATGCTTTTTTCAACTTTCTGTTGTTTAGCTGTTTTTTTTGTTGATTTTTTTGTTACTGTTGTTTCATTTGTTTCCTCAGAATCAGCTATCCTATTTTCATTAATTTCAGGCTCTGGTCTATTAATTTCGCCTCTGCTATAATCATCAAAATCAACCGATTTAAAATCATTTTTCTCTACTACAGGTTGTGGCTCTTGATACAAATTTCGAATGGTGCCTTTTCTATTTTCTTGTGTATAATCTACTGCTCCAACAATGGTGGCTATTAACATTAATGAGCCACAAGTGTACAAGGTAATGGTGATTGCTTTCATATTATTTTGTTTTTGGTAATGGTGAAAAATTAAACTGAAAAGGTTTGTAAATAGCGTTTTGCTTTTGTATAAATCAGCCATTCGGCAACCAATAAATTGCCCACAACACTTATCCATAAACTCACTTCGTAATTTAATGTTAGCTCTACATTGTACACATACAAAATCAAATAATAAATTCTAAAAGTAACTGCTGTTAATGCCATTGCATAACTACGAATCATCCAGTTTTTATGAGCCAATACATTTTTTTGAAGTATGGTAGTAAAACCTTTTAGGGTAAAGAAAAACCAAGCAATTGCCATAAACATAAATAACCCTTTTTCGGCATTTGTTCCTTTCGCAAAAAAACTCATATACATACCGGTAGGTGCCCCTAAAAGCAACACAACCAATACATAAATTCTTCCACTCCAAATATGTATGGCTTTGCGTTTTTTTAATATAGAAGATGAAAATTGTAACAATGCACAACCAATACAAAACATACCCGCAAAAATGTGTATGTAAAAACTAATGCTGTACATGGGTTTTAAAAACAAGATTGCACGTTCTTGTATAAACGAAAAATTTTTGCTAAAACCAAAATAAGGTATGGTGTTATAAATAAGTAGTAAACTAAAAAAAGTGATAGGCAACCAAAATAAAATTACTACTGCAAAAGCTTTGGTTTTTTGAAAAGTGATGATTCTAGCGTTCATTGTACCGCTGTTTTAGATGCCTAAGAGAGTGTGTTGCCTTTATGTTTTCATAAAACTATTTGTTAGCTTTTTGTTAAAGCAGCTATTACAGTATTTAGTATATTTTAAAAAAACCTGCACAAGCATTGTACAGGTTTTTAAGCCTTAAAATTTTATACCAATTTATTAAAAAGGTTGTTCTTCAAAACCTTCATCAAAATCGCCAGTATTCATTTTGCTACCTTGCACAAAAAATTTACCTCCATCTGTAGCAGGTGCAGCACCTCCACCAATAGGTGATGGACCAACAGGTTTCCAATTACTACCAGGCGTTGTAAATTGTCCACCACCGTCATTGGCATCCCAAACTTCAAATTTTTGAATGGCTAGGTTGGCTCTTAATTGTATGGTGTCTAAAGATCCATTACGATGTTTAGCAATTTTAATTTCGGTTAATCCTCTAGTGCTTTCTCCATTTTCATTGGCAGTTACTTCGTAGTAGTCTGGTCTGTAAATGAACATTACCATATCGGCATCTTGTTCAATGGCTCCAGATTCACGTAAATCGCTCAACTGTGGCATTTTACTTTCTTTACGTGTTTCAACAGCACGACTTAACTGTGATAATGCAATAATGGGTACACTTAATTCTTTAGCCAACGCTTTAAGGTTACGAGAAATAGAAGATATTTCTTGTTCACGATTACCACCTTTATCGTTACTACCACTCATCAATTGTAAATAGTCGATGATGATAATTCCAACATTGTGTTTATTTACCAATCGGCGGGCTTTGGCTCTAAACTCAAAAATGTTTAATGCTGCTGTATCATCAATGTATAAAGGGGCAGTTTCTAAACGTTTAATACCTTTTGCATGTAGCTGTGCATACTCATGATCTTCTAATTTACCTCGTGAAATTTTCTCTAACATAATTTCACTTTCGGCACTTAAAATACGAGTTACCAATTGACTTGCACTCATCTCTAAACTAAAAAACCCAACACCAACAGGCTTTGTAGGATGCAGTGCTGCATTACGAGCAAGGTTTAATGCAAAGGCTGTTTTACCCACAGCCGGACGAGCAGCCAAAATAATTAAATCGGTTGGTTGCCATCCATAAGTAATTCTGTCGAGATTACTAAAGCCACTTGGAATACCACTTATTTCATCGGTCTTGGTTCTTAATGCATCAATTTTATTAATGGTGGTTGCTAAAACCGAACCAATATCTTCAAAATTTTTCTTTAGATAATTGTTGGTAATGTTGAACATTTTTGTTTCGCTATCATCTAACAAATCAAAAACATCTGTACTATCTTCATAAGCATCGCCAATAATTTCGCCACTAATTCTTATTAATTCTCGTTGAATAAATTTTTGCAAAATAATTCTTGCATGAGCATCAATATTGGCAGTACTAACAACTGCATTGGTTAGTTTGGTAACATAATAAGGGCCACCAACTACATCTAATTGTTCTTTTCTTTTCAGTTCTTCAACAACCGTAAGTATATCAATAGGAATACTTCGTTGCTGCATGTCTTGCATGGCTTTGAAAATAATTTGATGAGCTTCTACATAAAAACATTCGGCTTTTAAGTTAGCATCTGTAGCCGAATCGAAAGCTCCTTTTTCTAGCATAATTGCACCCAAAACGGCTTCTTCTAATTCTCTAGCTTGTGGTGGCACTTTACCATACACCATGGTGCTCAAATCTATGCTTGGACCTTTTCTTCTTTTCTTATCTCGGTTTATATTCGATACAATTTCCATTATTCAATCGTCTTGTTGTGGGGTTTGTAAAACTTGCTCAAGTACACTTTTTAGAGGTGCTTATTTCGTATTAAGAAATTGTTACCACCTAAAAAGGAGGGCGAATATGAAGCAGAAAAAGTGTACTTAAAAATTTTTTTTGCTGAATTTTCTTTCACAGGAATTCACCACTCTATTCACAGTTTTTTTGTGTTCACTAACACCAAAAACCTAGTTTGTACACAATGTACAAAAGTTATTAGTCAATTCAACAGGTTTGTTCACACATTGTGTGTAGAAAGAAAGTTTTAAAAAAAACTAACAAATTGGGCTTTTTTTCCGTACTTAAAAGGGCATAAAAAAAGTAGTCATTTTATGAAAAATGCTATTTTGATGTAGTAAAAACCACACTTACGTCGTGCTAAAATGACCTCATTTTTAAACCACCAAAATGATGCAATCCACTTAATGTAAGTGTTTCAACCCAAAAATGGCTTCAAGCTTACATGTATACAAAATTGAATTTATTGTAAAAAAGAACGTCTGCAGAATGCAAGAATTGCCTTTTCACTCCATTGGCTAAAACATTATCTTCGCCACCGATATTTTAAGTAAAAAAGTATGACAATAAGCTATAACTGGTTAAGTGATTATTTGCCTGAAACAATTGAGCCTGAAAGATTATCTAAGATTCTTACTTCTATTGGTTTAGAAGTAGAGAGTATGGAAACCTATGAAAATATCAAAGGTGGTTTAAAAGGATTAATCATTGGTGAAGTATTGAGTTGTGAACAACACCCCAATGCCGATAAATTAAAAGTTACTTCTGTAAACATTGGTGCTACTGAAGCTTTACAAATTGTTTGTGGTGCAGCTAATGTTGCTTCAGGACAAAAAGTAGTGGTGGCAACTGTTGGCACAACCATTTATCCTGCAAGTGGCGAACCATTGACCATGAGAGTTGCAAAAATTAGAGGTGTAGAAAGTTTTGGAATGATCTGTGCCGAAGATGAAATTGGTATTGGTACTAGCCACGATGGTATTATGGTTTTACCAACTGATGTAAAAGTTGGTACAGCTGCAGCCGATTATTTTAAGCCTTACAATGATGTAATTTTTGAAATTGGCTTAACTCCCAACCGCATGGATGCAATGAGCCACTACGGCGTTGCTAAAGATGTTTGTGCTTATTTAACACATCATAACAACAAAGAAACAAAAGCTAAAAATATTTTTACCAATCAGCTAAAAGCTGATAATTCCAATTTACCCATTACTGTTCAAATAGAAAATACAGAAGCATGTCCACGTTATGCAGGTGTTAGCATTAGCGGTGTAACAGTAAAAGAAAGCCCAGATTGGTTAAAAAATAAATTAACTGCAATTGGTGTTAGAAGCATTAATAATATTGTAGATATTACCAATTATATTTTACACGAAACTGGTCAGCCTTTACATGCTTTTGATGCCAATGAAATTAAAGGACAAAAAGTATTGGTGAAAACATTGGCAGAGGGTACAAAATTTTTATCGTTAGATGAAAAAGAAAGAACACTTGCTGAAAGTGATTTAATGATTTGTGATGGCGATAGCACTCCAATGTGCATTGGTGGTGTTTTTGGTGGTTTAACAAGTGGTGTAAAAGCAAGTACGACCAATATTTTTTTAGAAAGTGCTTGTTTTAATGCAATAAGTATTAGAAAAACATCGGTGCATCATGGATTAAGAACAGATGCTGCTACCCGTTTTGAAAAAGGAGTAGATATTTCTACTACTGTATATGTTTTAAAACGTGCTGCTGCATTAATTAAAGAAGTAGCTGGTGGAAGTATTTCGAGTGAAGTAGTTGATGTTTATACAGCACCCAAAGAAAAAACTCAGGTAGCCATTAAATATCATTACTTAAAAAAGTTAAGTGGTAAAAATTATCATCCAGATGCTGTAAAAAGAATACTCACTAGTTTGGGATTTGAAGTGATTAAAGAAGGAATGGATGAGTTGAGAATTGCAGTACCATTTAGTAAACCAGATATTAGTTTACCTGCCGATATTGTTGAAGAAATTGTACGAATTGATGGCTTAGATAATATTGAAATTCCTACTAGTATTACCATTTCTCCTGCAATAGATGAAATGGGCGTGAAGGAAAATTTGAAAGAAAAAATTTCTAACTATTTAGTTGGTCAGGGGTATAGTGAAATTTTCACTAACTCAATTACCAACAGTAAATATTTTAGTGAAGAGGTATTAGCTACATCGGTTAAAATGATGAATAATTTAAGTGCCGATTTAGATGTACTTAGACCAAGCATGTTAGAAACAGGATTAGAGAGTTTATCGTACAACATCAATCGAAGAAATACCAGTTTACAGTTGTTTGAATTTGGTAAAACCTATCATACCAAAGGTGTTGGAAGCTATAATGAGCAAGAACATTTGTGCATGTACATTACTGGTGCCAATCATGAAGATGTATGGAATGAAAAGAGTACTGCATTTAATTTTTATACTACCAAAGGAATTGCACAAGCAGTAATTGCTTTAGCTGGATTCAATAATATTCAATTTGAAAAAACTGAAGAGTCTGGTTTAGTCATAAAAGTATTTATAGGTAAAAAGCAAATTGGTTTGCTACAAGAAATTGATAAAGGCACTTTAGCTAAATTTGATATTAAGCAAGCTGTATTTTTTATAGATATTGATTTTAGTGCTTTAGTAAAATTAGTTACCAACAATAAAATTACTTACAAAGAAGTTTCAAAATTTCCAACGGTACAAAGAGATTTAGCAATGGTAGTTACTAATACTACAACCTTTAATACCATAGAAGCAACCATTGAAAAAACCAAGTTAAATAAACTACAACAGGTTAGGTTATTTGATGTATTTGAAAGTGAAAAACTAGGAGCCGATAAAAAATCGATTGCAATTAATTTTACTTTTTTAGATGAAGAAAAAACCTTGACCGATAAAGAAATTGATGGTATGATGAGTAAGTTGGTACAACAATTTGAAAAAGAATTATCGGCAGAAATTAGAAAATAGTCAACGAAGTATTATTGCTTAAACATGCATGCAACCATAGACATACAGCTAAAAAGTTTACAGCTTAAACTTCAACAATTGTTGAAGCAATATAAGTTGCTGCAAAAAGAAAATGAGCAGTTAAAAAAAGAGATTACTACTTTAAAAACCAATGCTGAAAATGATGCACAACTAACACAAACATTGCAACAAACCATAGATGTAAAGAGTGTAGTACTGCATCAAAAAAACAGTAACGATAAAGTGGCTCTTGAAAAAAGAATTGATCAATATTTACAAGAAATAGATAAGTGTTTGTTGTTGTTAAATGCCCAATCTTAACTAGTTTATAAAAGCTGTTTTATGAGTGAACTCATTCCTGCCAATATTATAATTGCCGATAGAAGCTATCGTTTAAAAATTGAAACGCATGAAGAAGAACTCATTCGTAAAACAGTAAAATTAATTAACGATAAAATTTTTGAATACAAAGAAAATTTTGCAGGCAAAGACATGCAAGATTATGTTAGCATGGCATTATTATGGTTTGCAACTGAGCAAAACAAAACAGGTGAAGCCATGATACAATTAGATGAAACCAATAAAAAATTAGAAGCTTTTGAATTGCAGTTAGATAAAGTTTTAGCAGAAACAACTAACACTAGCAGTTAAACAATCATTACATTTTTCTTAAACTTTTTCCTGCTCTTGCTCCTGTGTGCTCACCATTTTCAACAGTTAATACGCCATTTACCAACACAAATTTAAAACCAGTACTGTATTGATGTGGCTGACTGAAAGTTGACAAATCTTTCACTTCCTGCTCATTAAAAACTAAAATATCAGCAGCAAATCCCTCTCTTAATAAACCTCTATTATTTAATTGAAATTTTTGTGCTGGTAAACTCGTCATTCTTCTAATGGCTTCTTCTAAGGTTAATACTTTTTCTTCTCGTACATATTTACCTAATACTCTTGCATTGGTGCCATAACCTCTGGGGTGTGGATTACCACTATTTAAAATGCGTATAGTTGCATCACTAGCAAACATATTAAAGGGATAACGCATTATATTTTTTACATCATCTTCACTCATACCATGAAAAACAGCTGATGCTCCACCCAGTGCCATCATATCCATAATGGTTTCTGCTTCGTATTTGGCTTTGTGTTTTCTACCTTTTAAAATATTTATTTCTTCTATGCTTTTACCATTGTAAGAAGTATCAGGACGGAAGTACGCTATCACTGCATAACTCCAATGTTTCAGCTTTCGTTTTTGCAGTTTAACCAACATTTCGGCTTTAATTTTTTTTCTTAAAACAGGATTATTGAGCCTTGCATTAATGCTGTCTTGTCCATCGGCTAAAGCCCAATCGGGCAAAAGAGTACTAATTGAAGTGCTACTTGCAGTATAAGGATATTGGTCTATGGTTACATCAATGCCTGCTTCTCTAGCTTTAATAATCATTGGAATAGTTTCTTTGCTTCTTCCCCAATTTTGTTGTCCACTTAATTTAAAGTGAGAAATTTGTACCGGAATTTTGGCTTCTTTACCAATGTGCAATGCTTCTTCAATAGCTTGTACAACACTATCACCTTCATCTCTCATGTGGCTTGCATAAACACCATTGTACATAGCAGCAATTTTTGCTAAACGTACAATTTCATTGGTTTTACTATATGTGCCAGGTATATAAATTAATCCAGTTGATAAACCTATTGCTCCATCTTTCATTGCCTGTTCAACTATGCTCTCCATTTGCAATAATTCGGTTTCATTAGGATCTCTCATTGCTCTGCCCATTACTTTTTTTCGTACATCGTTATGACCAATAAGAGCTGCTACATTAATGGAAAGTTGCAAACTATCTATAAACGAAAAGTATTGTTGCATATTAATATTACTGCTGCCACAGTTGCCTGTAATGCAAGTTGTAACACCATCTAAAATAAAATTGGTAGCCAGCGGATTTCTTTTTTCATCGTCTTCCAAATGTGTGTGTACATCTATAAAACCAGGGCTAATCATTAAACCTGTAGCATCAATAGTTTTTACTGCTGTATAGTTTTGAAGTTTTCCAATTTTAAAAATTTTTCCATCTTTAATTGCAACATCGGCATAGTACCAACTATTGCTAGAACCATCTATAAGCTTTCCATTTTTTATTAAAATATCTACTTGTTGAGCTTTTGTACTCAAGCCAAAGAATAGAAAAATGAGGGTGATGTATTTCATGCGTTAAGTAATGAATGTATGCTTTAATATAGAAATTAATAATTACTTTAATGACATTCTACTCTTGGCTCTTTCGATTGCCTGATGTAATTTATTTTCTAACAACTTCATATCAGGAAGTTTAGTTAAATATTCTGCTACTTTAATATTGCTTTGTTCTAATTTACACATTTCTATGTAAAAACTCCTTTTTAAAGAATCTTCGATAGGAATAAGCACTAAAATATGAGTCCATGATAATTGTCGCATCAACGATACGACAATCTTTTCGTCTGGAAATGTTTTTGCAAATTGAATCATCCTTCTAATATTCTTCTCTGAGAATGATTAGCCATATTCTGCTTCTAATTGTCGCCATAATTTCGAAACAACTTCTTTGCCATACAACTCCCATCTTTCCTTCCCTTCAATTTCATCATTAATTCTTTTTCCGATTTGCCAATACAACAAACTCATTGTGCTATTTACAGTAATAGCAACTTGTTGTTTACTTTTCTCAATCAGATCTTTAATATCAGTAAACAAGATGCTCGGGTTTTGCATATTTATTTTCATTGTTTTGAAATAAACTTAAAAATTACTTCATCCCTTCTTCCTGTACTCTTTCATTACATTGATGTATAAACTGTAATACTTCGTCTCTACCTGTTTTTTTCTCGGCACTGGTAACAAAGCTTTGTGGTAAAAATTGCCAAGTTTCTCTCATTTTATCTAAAAACAATTGTTCATTTCTTTTTACAACACCCGGCTTTTCTTTATCGGCTTTGGTGAATACCAATGTAAAAGGAACTTCCCAACGACCAAGTTGATTGACAAACTCTAAATCGTTTTTTTGAGGAGAATGACGAGCATCAATTAACACAAAAACATTTACCAGATTGGCTCTTTTTTTAAAGTAGTGTTCAATCATTTGTTCCCAACGATTTCTATCGTTTTGAGAACGCTTTGCATAGCCATACCCTGGTAAATCAACAATGTACCATTTATCGTTTACAATAAAATGATTAATCAATTGTGTTTTACCTGGGGTGCCAGAAGTTTTGGCTAAATTTTTTTGATTCACCAACATATTAATCAAAGACGATTTGCCCACATTACTTCTACCAATAAATGCATATTCGGGTTTATTGGGTTCTGGACATACGTCGTACGTTGGCGACGATATAATATATTTTGCTGTTTTAATAATCATGCAGCAAAGTTAGCTGCTTAGTTATACAACTATAAGCCTGTTTTTATAGAAAAAACAAAGTTGATACCTGCAGCTACAATGCCAGAAGAATATGGCCTGTACAATTGATTGGTAATATTTTCACAACCTAAGCTTACAATAGTTTTAATACAATTGAATTTATACGAAGCTTTAGCGTTAAGTGTGTACCATGCTGGGCTGTATGGTTTTCCATTTACATCTTTTGCATAAATAAATGTTTTAGCAGCTTCAGATGGAGCTAAATTGCTATTGCTAATTTCACTATTGTAAATGAAGTTCAACTGAAATTGAATACCATTGTTGGTATAATCTATTGTAGTTGAACCAAAGAATGGAGGTGCATGACGTAAAGGTACTTGCAGGTTTTGTACATCATCTGTTTCTTTACCTTCCATAAAATTTAATTTGGTCTGCCAGCTAAGTGTTTTAGTCATATTTATTTCAAAGCCTGTTTGTACACCCCAAACGCTTGCTGTAGCTACATTTTGTATGGCTTCAACTTGGCTTCTCGTTCCATCGAATAATATTGAATCTTGACCATTAAATGTAAATGGTCTTCTAGTTAAAGCATTATTTAAAACGGTGTAAAAAATCGATGCATAAAACTGATGTTTTCCAACTTTATGTTTAATAAAGCCCAACTCATAATTAATGGCATATTCTGATTTTAAATTAGTGTTTGGCACAACTACAAAACCCGGAGCCGATTCAAACACTTTACCTACATCATCAATATTGGGCATTCTAAATCCAGTTGAAACAATTGCATTGATTTGCCATTGTTCATTGGGTTTATAAACAAACCCCAAATTACCCGTTATTGCTCCTGTTTGTAAGTTGGCTTCTGTAAAAGGAAATTTGAAAAAACTAGTATCAAAAGGTGCATATAAGGAAACTGCATTATAACGCAAACCAGTTGAAATAGTAGTTTTGGTAGATAAATTGTTTTTATAACTTATATAGGCTGCATAAGATTTCCATGTAGAATTAGTTGGATATCTTGTTGCAGTTGCACTTATTGCATTGGTGTTGATGTTTTGATTATTGGCTACTGACGTAACTCCATTGTCAATAAATTCCAACCCATAAAAAAAAGACTGTTGTTCGTTCAATTTTTTATCAAAGTCAATATTGATGGAAAGAGCTTTTACTTGCTCTGTTTGTGTTCTACGAGTATTGTTATTTCTTCTTCTATCTATTCGGCTTTCTTCATAATCTTGATAGCCAATAGTTAACTTAGCATTATTGTAGAATTGGTTGGCTTTATTGTGTTGCAATTGAACATTGTGCATCAACCATGTTTGTGGGCCATAATTCCACTCAGCAAATCTTAATGCGTTATTGACATACTCTATTAATCTATCGTAACGAGGAATATTGGAAGTGGTTGAATAATGAAAGCCATACTGTAGTAACCAATATTTAGTAGGTTGATAAGCAATTTTAGCTAATAAATTTTTTTGAGCATAACCTGAAAATTTTTGAATTCGTTGGTTAGCATTTGCAACAATTACATCACTGTTATTGATTCTTTCAACATATTCTTTTCTTAAATAAGTTTCGTTACCACCATGCTTACCCATTTGTAAATCACTAAAATTACTATAACTAAAACTTGTTAAAAAGCTTAGTTTATCATTGGCAATATTAAAATCAAAATGAGCAGTTTTTTCTTTATTGGCCGAACTATAACGAAGTAATGTATTGCCAGTAACCAATTGTTTTTTTGCAGTTGCAAACTTGGGCTGTAGTGTATGAAAATCCATAACACCACCAATAGCATCACTGCCATAAATAAGAGAACCTGGACCAAAAATTACTTCAGCATCTTCTACTGCTAATGGATCCAGTGATATTACATTTTGAATATTCCCACTTCTGTAAATTGCATTGTTCATACGTACGCCATCTACTACAATTAAAACTCTGTTAGTGGCAAAGCCCCTAATCATGGGACTTCCGCCACCTAGTTGACTTTTTTGTATAAACACTTCCCCACTTAAACCCAACACATCGGCCATGGTTTGTGGATTTTGTAACCGAATATTTTTAAGTGAAAGCTTTACAATTCTATTGGGAATTTCATTGAGCTTTTGTTCCCATTTGTTATAGGTTACAGAAACATCTTCTAACTTTTCTTTAGCTGTTATAGTATCATTTTGTATTTGCTGAGCTATACTATTTGTATATATAAAAGCTAAGATTATTGCACAACCTACTTGAATGTGTTTTTTCAAACTAAATTTTCTTTTTAATTAAACTATCAATGGGATATTTAGCTTTCATAGTATCCATAATACTTTGAGCCCAACCCGTTAATACCGCTTTTTCTTCAACAGAAAGTTTTGCATCACCATGAATCCAAGTATAGCTATTTAAAGGCATTTCACCACCTTTTACTTCTTCAATCACTTCTTCCATTTTATGGTATTGTCTTCTTAAATTATAGTTTTTGTATTCACTAAAATTTAAATGTTTTTTGCCATCTTTCACATGATCATTCAACCACCAAGCCACAGGTTGTATAGAAGCATACCAAGGATAGTTGGTGTTGTTGCTATGACAATCGTTACAAGCCTTGTTTAAAATAGTTTTTACTTCATTAGAAGTGTTGTACACATTATAAACATGAGCATCGGTAATGTTTGCTTCTTTGTTTTTGGCTGGTTGAAAAAACTGTATTACAACTAATACAACCAATAAGCCAATGAGTATTTTTTTAAATATTTTCATGTTGGGTTTGTTTTAAATGAGTATAGCTCCTGTCATTTCACTTGGAATAGACAATTGCATAATAGATAAAATGGTTGGAGCAATATCTCCCAATTTACCTGGTTTTACAGTTCCTTCAAATTCGTTATCAATTATAAATAAAGGTACTAAGTTTAATGAGTGTTGAGTGTTGGGGCTTCCATCTTCATTAATCATAAAATCGGCATTGCCATGATCGGCTGTAAGCAAAACAGTGTAATTGTGTTTTAATGCAGCCGTAACAACTTTTTCTACGCAAGTATCTACTGTTTCAACTGCTTTAACAACAGCACTAAAAACGCCTGTATGCCCCACCATATCAGCATTGGCAAAATTTAAACAAGCAAAATCAAAAGTTTCATTTTCTATTTCGGGTACTAACTTTTCTACCAACCCAAATGCACTCATTTCTGGTTGCAAATCGTAAGTAGCTACTTTGGGCGATGGAACAATCATTCTGGTTTCTCCCTCAAATGCAGTTTCTCTGCCACCACTAAAAAAGAAAGTTACATGCGGATATTTTTCTGTTTCGGCTAAACGAATTTGCTTTTTACCATGTGCAGCCAATACTTCACCTAAAGTATTATTCAGGTTATCGTTCTCAAACATTACTTGTACATTTTTAAAAGTAGCATCATACTCTGTCATGGTGGTATAATGTACATTTAAGGCTTGCATGTTTTGTTCAGCAAAATCTTTTTGCGATAATACCTCAGTAATTTCTCTACAACGATCGGTTCTAAAGTTGAAGCAAATAACAGCATCGCCATTTTTAATTTTTGCTTCTTCAGTGTTTAATTCACCATTAATAATTGGTTGAATGAATTCATCGGTTACGCCTGCTTCATACGATTGTTGTAATGATGAGGCTAAATTATTACTAGCTGTACCAATACCATGCACCATTGCATCGTAAGCTAGTTTAACACGTTCCCAACGTTTATCTCTATCCATTGCGTAATAACGACCAGTAATAGTAGCAATTTTTGCATGTGTTGGTGCAATATGTTGTTGCAAGTTTTGTATAAAGCCTAATCCACTTTTAGGATCACAATCTCTACCATCGGTAAAAGCATGAATAAATACTTTAGTTAATCCAGCTTTTTCAGCAGCATCCACAATAGCTTTTAAATGAGTAGTGTGTGAGTGTACGCCTCCATCACTTACTAAACCAATTAAATGTAAAGCAGTATTGTTTTGTTTAGCATAATCGATTGCTGCAATCAATTGTTCATTTTTAAAAAAAGATGCATCTCTTATTGCAACATTAATTCTTTGAAGTTCTTGATAAACCACTCTTCCTGCACCAAGGTTTAAATGCCCAACTTCACTATTGCCCATTTGCCCATCTGGCAAACCAACAGCTTCGCCACAAGTAACCAAAGTGCTATTTGGATATTTACTATATAGACTACTTACAAAAGGTACATTCGCATTCTGAATTGCATCGGCTGTTTTAGATTGGCCCAGTCCCCAGCCATCCATTATAATTAAAATTGCTTTTTTGCTCATGGCGTAAAGCTACAGTTTTTGGAAATATGGCAAATACTCGATTATCTTTAACGCATTGTATCAAATATGTTTTTTTGGTATGATTTTGGCTCGGATAAAATGTTATTTACCGAAAAATTTATTATGAAAAAGTTGTTACTTTTTTTATTTATTGGATTTACTGCACTTTCATTTGGACCGAAAGTAGATAGTGATGGAATTGTGAAGGCTTTAAAAGCTGGAAATGTTGAACAATTGGCTACTTATTTTGATAGTTTTATTGATTTAAAACTACCCGAAAAAGAAGAAATTAAAAATGTGGGTACTAAGCAAGCTACTATTGCTTTAAAAGCATTTTTCGCCGATAATGGTATTAAGGGGTTCGATTTAACCTCTCAAAGAGAAATGGGTAATACCATGTACATGGCAGGAAAATTGAAAAATAGTGGCAAAGGTTTTAACATAACCATTATGATGAAAAAAAGTGAAGACAATCATGGCATTGTATCTATTAGAATTAATTAATTTTTTTTGAGTTTTTATAAAAAAGGGTTTCTGGAAACAGAAGCCCTTTTTATTTGTGATAAATTGAATTGAACTTACTTTGCAGCATGACACAGTTTGATGAACAGTTACAACAATTGGTTATTGCAGCATTACAAGAAGATGTTGGCGATGGAGATCACAGTACTTTAAGTTGTATTCCACCCAATAAAAAAGGCAAAGCTGTTTTAAAAATTAAACAAGATGGAATTTTGGCTGGCATTGCAGTTGCAGAAAAAATATTTAAACAAGTTGAACCAAATGCCCATTTTACGGCCTTTAAAAAAGATGGCGATGCAATGGTGTATGGCGAACAAGCCTTTGAAGTAGAAGCTTCTATTCATACTATCCTCACTTGCGAAAGATTGGTATTAAACTGTATGCAACGCATGAGTGGTATTGCAACACTTACCAACAGCTACGTACAGCTATTAAAAGGATTTCATACCAAATTATTGGATACTCGAAAAACAACGCCCAACTTTAGATTGCTGGAAAAAGAAGCAGTAAAAATTGGTGGTGGTATTAATCATAGATTTGGTTTATACGATATGATTATGTTAAAAGACAATCATATTGATTATGCTGGTGGGTTAGCAAATGCCATTAACAAGGCACATGAATATGTTGTTGCAAATAAACCCTATTTAAAAATTGAAGTTGAAACTAGGAGCTTGGAAGATGTACAAACCGTTTGCAGTATTGGTAAAGGAAAAGTTTTTAGAATAATGCTCGATAATTTTTCACCCGAACAAGTGTTTGAAGCAGTAAAAATAATTGATGGAAATTTTGAAACAGAAGCAAGTGGTGGCATTAACTATGCAACCATACAAGCTTATGCTGCTACAGGTGTAGATTATGTAAGCGTTGGTGGATTAATACATCAAGCAAAAAGCTTGGATTTAAGTTTAAAGGCTGTGATTGTGTAAATTTGTTATATGCCACTTTCAATTGAGTTAGCAATAAAAATTAGTGAGCTTCCTTTTATACAGGAGGTTAATTTGCTTAAGCAAGAGGTGGAAGCGTTTCGTCCATTAGATAATGAAACAGAACAAAAAATTATACAAAAATTTCGTTTACTATGGAATTACCACTCAAATGCCATTGAGGGCAATCAATTAACTTATGGCGAAACCTACGCTTTTTTAATGGAAGGCGTAACAGCAAAAGGTAAAACTTTAAAAGATCATTTAGACATAAAGGGGCACGATGAAACAGTAAAGTATTTGTTTGATTTAATCAAAAGCAAAGAATACGAAATCACAGAAGCAGAAATAAGGAACTTACATAAAATGTTATTGAAAGAACCTTATGAAGTAGATGCTGTAACACTAGATGGGAAACCTACTAAAAGAAATATACAAATTGGAGAGTACAAATCTTTTCCCAATCATGTACAAACTTCAACTGGAGAAATTCATTATTACGCCACTCCACAAGAAACGCCTATTAGAATGGGTGAATTAATGGCTTGGTATAAAGAAGCCAAAGAAAATACTGCTATTCATCCTTTAGTAATTGCTACATTGTTTCATCATGAATTTACTAATATTCATCCTTTTGATGATGGTAATGGACGAATGGGTAGATTACTATTAAACTTGATGGTACAACAATATGGTTACACACCAATTGTAGTAATGCAACAAGATAGAATGGCTTATTATCAGGTATTAAGACAAGCAGATGCAGGAGAATATTTACCCATTAACGAATACATGAGTGAATTAATGAAAGAATCATTATCGCTTTATATAAAAGGTGCAAAAGGAGAAAGCATTGAAGAGGAAGATGATATTGATAAAGAGATTATGCTGTTTAAAAGAAGTGTTAAACCAAATCAACTTAATAAACTGAAGGAAGGAAGCAACCAATTAATTGACGTTTTTAAAACAACCCTAATTCCTTTCTTAATTTTTTATAGTGATAAAATAAAGCATCTATCTGAGTTATTTGAAGAAATAAAACTCGAAATCAATATAAATGTAAAGAAAGAATTTTGGAGTCGTAGTCCACTATTAACGAAACTAACATTTGAAAAAGATTACTTAAAAAAACAAGTTGAGGATTTTATTGAGTTATTTCAAAATGATAATAAAAATCACATTCAGAACATTTTTATCATGCTTCATTTCACTAGCTATAAGAAAAGGGACGAGTTGAATTTTGGGAGTTTTTTAATTGTAGATGTATCAAGTGAAAACTATTTTAGAATTCTAAATTCAGATGAAATTACTATTTATCAAAATGATTATTTCATTGAGCCTGATATTAATGAAGTAAGAGAGCTTGCAAACCAAATGCTTAGAAATTTTATTAGCACATTAAAAACAGTTGAGGAAAATGAGCAAAAAAAATAAACCCGATTCCCTAGGTTTTGTCTTCAGCACAGATCCTAATTTTAAGTTTGAAGAAGAAGAACAAACTATAGAAACCCTTGCTCCGAATCAGCAAAAACTACGAGTTTGGTTAGATACCAAAAAAAGGGCAGGTAAAGTAGCTACATTAATTACAGGATTTATTGGAACTGTTGAAGATTTAGAAGATTTGGGCAAGAAATTAAAAAATTTTTGCGGTACCGGTGGCAGTGCAAAAGACTATGAAATAATTGTTCAGGGAGATCAACGAGAAAAAATTTTACAATGGCTATTGAAGAATGGCTATACCAATACTAAAAAAGCAGGTTAATCTTCTTTCGTAGAATACACATTAGCATTATGTAATTGCATAAAACGTTCTAATTGTTCTTGGGTAAATTTCTTCCAGCCAAATTGTTCATATAAACTATGTGCATCTTTAGTACCAAGTAACCACCGTCTTAAACCTTGCAATTTGGGATGTTCATGTATTACCGCCATTAACCATTTGCTCAATCCTTTTCCTCTATGTTCGGTAATGATAAAAACATCTGCTAAATAAGCAAATGTTGCATAATCGGTTATTAATCTTGCAAAACCAACTTGTTGATCATTATAAAAAACACCAAAGCAAAAGGAGCCCTTTATTGAACGTTCAACAACATTGAATGGAATATTTTTTGCCCAATAAGATTCTTTACTTAAATAGTTATGAATAAACTGAACATTCAACGCTTCTTTTTCAGTACTAATACAATAGTTACTATAATTATGGTTATAAAATTTATTCATTCAACAATTTTTTATACAAAATTTTAGCTGAAATTTCTATTATTTCACCAGGTTGTAAACTATCTAAAGTAAGTTGTTCAATTCGGTAACGTATCAATCGTAAAGTGGGGTAACCAACTTGTGCAGTCATCTTTCTCACTTGTCTGTTTTTGCCTTCTTGTAAAATCATTTTTATCCATGGAGCAGGAATATTTTTTCTAACTCTAATCGGTGGATTTCTTGCTGCAACAATTGGCTCATTATCAAAAATACTAGTGGTAGTTTTTTGTGTTGCATACATTTTGCCATCAATATTTATAGTAACACCTGCATTCAATTGTTCAATAGCTGTTGTTGTAATTGCACCATCTACTTGTACCCAATATTCTCTTGCATGTTTATATTGTGGATGCAATAAGCGATGATTTAATTTTTTATCGTTCGTTAAAATTAATAAGCCTTCGCTATCATAATCTAATCGCCCAACAGGATATACATCTCTAGGAACATCAAAATAATTGGCCAATGTTTTTTTATCTCCCTCACTAGTAAATTGAGAGAGTGTATTGAATGGTTTGTATATAATAAAGTAACGAAACATGCTAAAATAAAAAGTGCCGCAGATGCGACACTTTATATATGGATGGGTTAGTAAGTACTGGGAAATAAATTTCCCATCACAATAATAAAAAGACTTTCAGCGTAAACAAAAAAAAATTGAAACAATTTTATTCACATTTTTTTTTAAACTGTGAATTCAAAAAATATTATCGCTTATTTTTTTGTGGCATTCATAACAAACATTCAAAGTATTCTTGCATTAAAAAAAAATAGCAATCTGCTGAAATATTGATGAATAAAGCATTTCAGAGCATACTAGTATGTTTCATAAAATGATATCGCTGAATTATTTGTTGAGTAAAAATGAATAAAGCAATAACACTTACTATGTAAAAAATAATTGGAGCAACTAAAAAATATTTTAGAATAAAACTTAGTAAACAAACAAAACAACTTGCAACCAATACACTTAGTAAAATATGAACGATTGCATCGGCAAGTAATTTTTTCTTTAAAATAATCATTACAACAAAACATGCAAGCGTTACAAGCACATTAAAAAGTATAAAGTTGTTGTTGGCAATTTCTAGTTGCAAATGATCTATAGTTTGTTTAATAAAAAATTGATTCATCCCTAATAAAACAAAAGCAAACATCAACCGCCAAAAAAAATTATAGTTAGGTGAGCAATCAAAATGTTCGTTGGCAACAACTCTTTTGGCAACAATAATTTTTCTGTTGTATGAAATAAGAGCATATAATTTTTTCATACACCAATTCACCACTTTAATTTTTAAAATGGGTTGTATAAAAAATAGTTTCTGTTGTAAAATTTCTGCCAAAGCATCTACACCATACTTTACCTCGCCAGTGGTTAAATTAATTAACGGAATTTCATGCTTAGCATTTTCCCAATCTATTTTATGTGCTTTTATATTTACTTCACTAAATGAAATTCTATGTTGTTTTTCTAATAATCCCCCTTTTACAAATGCAGCAGTATAGGCTTTGCAAAGTGGACAATGATCATCGTAAATCAATGCCTGATTAAAGCGTTCTTTTTTCATAAATAATCATTTTCATATCCAAATTTACTACTTTGTTTTCTTTATTTTCAATAAATATTGAAAATAAAGAAAATTTAACGAGTTTGAACATTCCACCTATAACTTTGGAAAATTTTTTATATGCAATTTCCTGCTCCGATTGCTGCCTCTTGGCTGGCCAATTTTTTACAAGCTACATTATTAGGTAATGAAAATGCTTTTGCAAAAGGCATTAACGAAATACATAAGGTTGAAGTGGGTGACATTTGTTTTGTAGATCATCCAAAGTATTACGATAAATGTTTAAATAGCTTAGCAAGTTTTATCATCATCAATACCGAAACAGTAGCAATACCCGAAGGCAAAACATTATTGGTGGTTGCAGAGCCATTTGAAGCGTATTTAAAAATAGTGGCTCATTTCAGGCCTTATATTCCACAAACAAGTTCTATTAGTACTACAGCCTTAATTGGTGAAGGCACTATTATAATGCCCAACGCATTTATAGGCAATCATGTAACTATTGGTAAAAACTGTGTTATTCACCCCAATGCATCTATTTTAGATTATACCCAAATTGGCGACAATGTAGTTATACAGGCAGGTACAGTAATTGGCAGTGATGCATTTTATTACAACACCAAAAAAACTAGACCCAATTGGTATAAAAGAATGGTAAGTTGTGGTTGTGTTATTATTGAAGACAATGTAGAAATTGGTGCAGGATGCACTATTGATAGAGGTGTAACAGCTAGCACCATCATAGGTTTTGGCACAAAAATGGATAATATGGTGCACATTGGTCATGATACAGTCGTTGGCAAAAACTGCTTATTTGCAGCACAAGTAGGCATTGCAGGAGCAACCATAATTGAAGATGGAGTTACACTTTGGGGTCAAGTGGGTGTAAGTAAAACACTAACCATTGGTGCCAATGCAACAGTGCTTGCACAAAGTGGTGTACCATCATCTTTAAAAGGTGGCAAAACTTATTTTGGTTATCCTGCAGAAGATGCTGCTACCAAAAGAAGAGAATTGGTTTGGATAAAACGTATTCCAGAACTATGGAAAAAAGTAATGGAATAGATTAATACCTAATTTCAACACAAATATTACTGCTATGGAAAATTTTTTTACGAAGTTCAAGTTGCTCGAAGAAAAAGAAGATTATGTAGCAGTAATTAATCAACTAGAAAAAGGAGTTGTATTTAGAGGTACCAATTTATGGGTACTCATATTTGCCATATTTGTTGCATCGTTAGGACTTAATGTAAACTCAACTGCAGTAATTATTGGTGCAATGCTTATATCGCCTTTAATGGGTCCAATTATGGGTTTGGGTTTAGGCATGGGTATTAACGATGTGGCTTTACTTAAAAAAGCATTGTACAATTTTTTAGTTGCAACAGGTGTAGCATTGGCAACTTCTACTCTATTCTTTACACTATCGCCCATTAACGAGGCTCATTCAGAAATTTTAGCTAGAACGTCGCCCAATATTTACGATGTATTAATTGCCCTATTTGGTGGCTTAGCAGGCATGTTAGCTACTAGCAGCAAAAATAAAGGCAATGTAATACCAGGTGTTGCAATTGCAACAGCTTTAATGCCACCATTGTGTACAGCTGGTTATGGCTTAGCAACTTTACAGTTTCAGTTTTTCTTTGGAGCATTTTACCTGTTTATTATTAATACTGTATTTATTGCTTTAGCAACATTTTTTGTAGTTAAGTTTTTAAGATTTCCATTAAAAGATTTGCATAATCCAAAGTCGCAAAAATTAGCCGAAAGAATAGTTGGCTTTATTGTAATGATTACTTTATTGCCTAGTATTTATTTTGGGTACGACATGATTCAACAAAATAATTTTATACAACATGCTAATACATATATTGATAAAGAAACTACTTTACCCAACGATTATTTATTGAGCAAAAAAATTGATGCCAAGCAACGTAAAATAACCCTTGTGTATGGTGGCAGGGAAATTTCGGAAGCAGAAATTAAAAAACTAGAGTCTAAATTAAAAAACTATTATTTATCTAATGCTACATTAGAAGTTAAACAAGGGTTTGCTTATTTAAATGAAAATGATGAAGATGTTTTTGTATCGAAAGCCAATCAAATAGCTGCACAAAAAGATTTAATGATTAAGCAGTTACAGGTAGAAATAGATAGTATTCGTATCAACCAGCAATTAAGTGTTCAAGTGTATAAAGAACTAAAGGCACAAAACAATGGCATAATATCTGCTATTGTTCAGCCAACCTTCATTTATACCGATAGTTCAGCACAAGAATCTTTTTTAGTTGCCATTGAAACTAGGTCAAAAATATCTACTAAAGAACGTTTACAATTAGAAAATTGGTTGAAGGTTAGATTGAAACAAAATAGCCTGAAACTAATTATCGAACCATGATAACAGTAATTATTCCTGCATTAAACGAAGAAAAAACAGTAGCTCAGGTTGTAGCATTAGCCAAAAAATCTGCCAATGTTAGTGAAGTAATTGTTGTGGATGATAAATCGATTGACAATACAGTTGAAGAAGCTAAAAAAGCTGGGGCACGAATTATTACTAGTACTAAGCTTGGTAAAGGTGCATCTATGAAAGATGGGGCATTAGTAGCTAAAAATGAAATCTTGACTTTTTTAGATGCCGATATTACTACCTATTCAACTGATGTAATTACATTACTTACTCAACCACTAATTGATGATACAGCCGATTTTGTAAAATCGTATTTCAGCAGACAAGCTGGTAGAGTAACAGAGTTAGTAGCCAAGCCTTTACTCAATATTTTATATCCAACATTTCCTAGTTTTCAACAACCACTAAGTGGTATGATTGCAGGTAAAAAATCTTTTTTTCAGCAATGTGAATTCGAAGAAGGCTATGGCGTTGATATTGGCATCTTGATAGATATGTACAACCTTAAAGCTAGAATTGAAGAAGTAAATATTGGCAATATTGAAAATAGAATGCAACAGCTTGAGCAGTTGGGAAAAATGAGTAGAGAAGTTGCACGTACCATTATGAAAAAAACCAAAGGCTTTCAAAACGAAAACTTAGAAACCTTTGAAAACATTCAAGTAATTAGAGAGCAAATGGAATTTGCTATTAAAGAAAGTCTAGCCAGCTTAAAAAAAGTTGCTGTATTTGATATGGATAATACTTTGCTACGTGCAAGCTTCATTCAAACAGCAGCTACACATTTTGGATTTAAGAACGAGTTAATTGAAATTGCCACCACTCAACAAAATGCTTTTATACGTACCAAACAAATTGCTCAACTATTAAAAGGTAAAACCATTGCTGAAATATTAGCTATTGCCGATGGTATTGCTTTAACAGCCAATATTGAGCAAACCGTTCAATCATTAAAAGAGAAAGGCTACATAGTAGGTATTATTTCAGATAGTTACGATTGTATTACCAATCACTTCAAAAATAAATTTGGCTTTGACTTTAGTTTAGCCAACGAATTAGAGTTTTCTAAAAGTATTGCCACTGGAGAAGTAAAAATCCCTTCCTTCTTTTTAGCCAATGAACATAGCCAATGCAAACACGACTATTGCAAACTGAATGCAATAATTAGTATTTGTAAAAAATATGATGTTGATTTAAAAAATACTTTAGTAATTGGTGATGGAGAAAATGATGTATGTGGTATTAAAAAAGGTGGAATTGGTGTTTCGTTTTGTTCTACTTATCCACTGTTAGATTTAGTTGCCGATTATGTAATTAAAGAACCTGATTTTGATAAAGTATTGGAATTAATAGATTAAAAAAACGGCAGAGAATTTTTACTTTCTCTGCCGTTTAATTATTAATGCTGTTCAGTCATTTTTGCACTATTCTCCGCCATTTGTAGTGATTCTATAAACTCATCTATTTCTCCATTAATCACAGCATCTAAATTGTACGATGTTAGGCCAATTCTATGATCGGTTACCCTACCTTGTGGCCAATTGTAGGTTCTAATTTTTGCACTTCTATCACCTGTACTTACCAAAGTTTTTCTTTGTTTAGCAATTTCATCTTCGTGTTTACGTACTTGTTCTTCATACAATTTTGTACGCAACATGGTCATCGCTTTTTCTCTATTACCCAACTGACTTCTTTCTGTTTGACAAACCACAACAACACCTGTAGGAATATGGGTTAAGAAAACCTTAGTTTCTACTTTGTTTACATTTTGTCCGCCAGCACCACCACTACGTGCAGTTTCCATTTTCACATCACTCTCTTTCAATTCAAAATCTATTTCTTCTGCTTCGGGCATTACTGCAACTGTTGCAGCACTAGTATGAACTCTGCCTTGAGTTTCAGTATTGGGTACACGTTGTACACGATGTACACCACTTTCAAATTTCAAAGTTCCATATACATCTTCACCAGTTACTTCTAAAATTACCTCTTTATAACCACCAACAGTTCCTTCACTTTCGCTTACTACAGCAGTTTTCCAGCCTTTTTTATTACAATAACGTAAGTACATGCCTAACAAATCGCCTGCAAATAAACTAGCTTCATCTCCACCGGTTCCTGCTCTAATTTCTAATATGGCGTTTCTATCGTCTTGAGGATCTTTTGGAATGAGTAATTGGGTTAATATTTTTTCTAATCGTTCTTTTTCAGCCTCAATTTCGGGCATTTCCATTTTTGCCAATTCTTTCATCTCATCATCATTACTATTCATGGTTTCTTTGGCAAACTCATAGTTAGATAAAGCCTTTTTGTATTGTTCATAAGGTTGAACAATTTTTTCGAGTGAACGATACTCCTTACTCATTGCACCAAACTCTTTTTGGTTATTAATGATTTCAGGATTGGTTAAAGCAATACCAACTTGCTCAAACCTTGCTTTTATAGCATCTAACTTATCAATCATAAACACACAATTTTTTCAAGGCTGCAAAAGTAAAGGTTTGCAGTTGAAGCTGATTGATTTTGATGTAAGCTTTGCACTTGAGTGATTATCTTCCCAATAAAGTGCTCATTAATTACATCCTTCCATCTATAAGAAATATTTCTTTCAAAAAAATTTCTACCAATAACTAATGCTTAACAACGTAAAATTATTTTGCAGGCGTTGCAACAGTCATTGCTTTTTGTTTGGCTATTTTTTCACGAATTTCTTTGATGCTGAAAAAGCGATACACTTCTGGAACTTTATCTCCCTCTTTTTCTATGGTAGTAATATTATGATAAGGACCTACAATAAATGCTTGTGTATTACTAGTTACTTTAACTGCAGTAAATGGTAAAACATAGTAATTTCTATTGGCAGCACTTACATTTTTACCTTCGGTTAATGCAATTAAAGAATCGATACTTTTTTTAATCATTTCTTGTGTAATGATTTTTGAAGTATCGGTAGGTGCACCAACTTCTGTATAATTTTGATAACTACCAATAATGGTATCGTTTTTAGCATTGAGCAAATAATAGCCATTTTCGGGAATTTCAATGTCAACCGTTTTATCTTCTTCGGTTACTTTAATCACTACTTTATCGGCTGTATTGTACAGCATTTCTGTTTCTCCGCTTCCTGCACCATTTTTTACAACAACTGTTTTAGCAGCTAAATCTACTTTAGCATCACCTTTACTTAAAACCATAATTTTTTTCTCGTTATTGCTACAAGCTGTTAATGCAGCAACTGCAAAGGCAAATAAACTTACATTCAATTTCATATAAACAAGTTTTTCGATAATTAAAAAATCCCCATCAATTTTTGTTGATGAGGATTTAAAAGTAACTGTTTTTATAGAATTATTTTGCTGCGGCAAAACGTTCTGCAACTTTTGTCCAGTTTACAGTGTTCCAAATAGCCGCTAAATAATCAGGACGTTTATTTTGATACTTCAAATAATAAGCATGTTCCCAAACATCTACCCCTAAAATTGGAGTGCCTTTTACTTCTGCAACATCCATTAAAGGATTGTCTTGGTTGGGTGTAGAACTAACTTCTAACTTACCCTCTTTTACAATTAGCCAAGCCCAGCCACTACCAAAACGAGTAGCACCTGCTGTAGCAAATTTGGTTTTAAATTCATCAAAGCTGCCAAATGCAGCATTGATTGCTTCAGACAATTCACCTGTTGGTGTACCGCCTGCATTGGGAGCTAAACTTTCCCAAAAGAAAGTATGGTTCCAATGACCACCACCATTGTTACGAACTGCAGGAGAAATTGAACCTGCTGCTGCAACTAATTCTTCAATAGTCTTGTTTTCATGCTCGGTACCAGCAATTGCTTTATTTAAATTATCTACATAAGCTTGATGGTGTTTACCATGATGAATTTGCATGGTCAAAGTATCGATATGTGGTTCTAATGCTTCATGAGCATACGGCAAAGCCGGTAATGTAAATGCCATAATATAATTTTTACTTGTTTTAAAAATGAGTAACAAAAGTAACCTTTGATTGGGGAAAGATGAAATATGAAAGGTGATTGTTTCTGAACTCGAAAAACAAGGGAGGGATTACTGAACTAGTAATTGACTGGAAATTTTCTTACCCGATTTTGCATTGGTTATAATAACCACATAATTACCTGTTTGAATAGCTTTTAGTGCAAATGAAATAGAAGTTTGTTTTTTAGCTAATTCAATTTTTTCAGTTTGCATTAACTGACCTTGCAGATTACTGATTTGAACATTGTATAAACCTAGTTCAGCATTTTTTAAGTTGATATTTAAAATACCTGATGGAGGAATTGGATTAGGATAGATAGTAGCTGAACAAACTTTTTCTTCTTGATGTAGAACAGTTGTTTTTTTCTTTTTACGAGATTTTACAACTATAACCTCACCTTGAAGGTCTGTGCTTAACCTTAAAACGATTGGCTCAGATTTGTTGATTGATTTTATTGCAACTTCTTTTTGTTCCATACCAACTGAAGAAACAACTAATTCTTTCGATTTATTTGGAACATATAAATTAAAGATTCCATTTTCATCGCAAGCAGTACCTATTGTTGTTCCTTTAATTAGTACTGAAGCATAAGGAATTGGTTGTCCACTTTCGTTTACAACATTGCCAGATAAAATAATTCCTTTCATTCTTTTAAAGCTTTTATAAGAAACTGCTCCTCCTACCCTGAATACAATATTCTCATCAGCTATTTTAGAATTTTGCTGTAAACGAACTAATGTGTCTTTCGAAATAGTTTTTTCAGGTAAAATATTTGTATTTACCCTTTTAATAGGCTCAATAGTAGCTTGTGTTTTCTGTTGTTGACCAAAAATTTTAGAGCTAGGTTTAATAGAAAGTAAAAAAGCAGGTAATGCAAATTGAAAGAAATATTTTACCCAATTAATTTTCTTTTTAGGAATTAGTATATCTCTATTTAACTGTTCAGCTATAAATCTTCCACAAACATTGTCTTTTTTCGTTGAAAAGAAATTAATTAACTCTGTATCGGTCATTACAGTAAAATCTACCACCGTTTTTGCACAGCTTAAACAATGCCTACCTTGTGCATTGGGTTGCATGGCATTCCAATTTTCATGGCAGCTTTGTGGTATTTCTATATTTAAATATTTACCCATTACTTATTTTGACAATCATTTATAAATAATGCTGCATGGCACATTCATATAAAACTTTACAATTTGATTACAATTGTGTAAGCAGCTATAACATTCAACACTATGTCTTACTCCCAAAATACTTGCAATGAAATTGGCCATACTCATTCTTTCTCTAGCAATGGCTGGAGGTAAATACTGCACTTATAGAGGAACTGATGAAAACTACAAAGTATTAGGACAAAAACCCATTTACAGCAATGATCCAAGCTTAAAACAAGTACGTTTAGATACACCGCATGCTGTAAAAAATGCTGGAAATATTTATGCTTATCAAAACTATTTATTACAATGTGAAATAGGTGAAGGTATTCATGTGATTGATAATAGCAATCCTACAAATGCCCGAAGAATATCATTTATTAAAGTATTGGGTTGTAACGAAATTTCTATTAGAAACAATTTCTTATACACCAATAGTTTTAACGATATGGTTACTATAAACATTAGCAATATGGCTCAACCTGTAGAAACAGCAAGAATTGCCAATGCTTTTACGGTAAAAGGTTATTTACCAGAACCTACTGAAAATGGTTACTACGAATGTGTTGATTTAAAAAAAGGGGTTGTTATTGGCTGGGAAAAAGATTCAGTAAAATATAATGGTTGTTACAAATTTTAAAACTTACATATGAAAAAAACATTGTTATTCATAGCCCTTGTATTTATTATTGGAATGATTGCTTGTGAAAAATCTGGCGAATCTTCAGCAGCTGGTAATAGTGTTGGCATTGGAGGTTCTTTAGCAAGGTTTACCATTGTAAATAATTTTTTATATATAGCAGATGATAGAAAGTTGAATATATACAATATAACCAATGCTTCATCACCACAACTAATAGGTTTTGTGTATGTAGATGAATTGATAGAAACCATTTATCCTTATGGTAATAATTTGTTTTTAGGTGGTCAACAAGGCATGTACATTTATAGTTTAGCTAATCCTGAAAGACCTGTAAAACTATCGCAAGCAGTACATGTAAGAGCTTGTGACCCTGTAGTAGCTAAAGATACTTTTGCATTTGTTACTTTAAGAAGTGGTACACGTTGTGGTACTGCTACCAATGCTCTGTATACCTATGGTATTGGCACTATTACAGCTCCTAAACTATTAAATACTTTAGAATTGCCTACCCCAAAAGGATTGGGTTATAAAGACAGTACTTTATTTGTTTGTTGTGAAGACAGTGGATTAGCGGTAATTAATATAAAAAATGCCAATACACCTGTAGTAAAAAAATACATTAAAGGCAATTCTTTTAGCGATGTAATTTGTTTAGGAAACACATTGGTGTGCTTGGTAAAAACTGGGATTAATTTGTACGATATTACAGACGTGAACAATATTACTTTAATTAACACAATAGCCAATTAAGGCAATTGTGTAGGTATTAATCTGCCACCTTCGTTTGCACCTCTATCGCCACTTTCGTGGTATTCGGCATCTTGATTTACGTTCCAAACATCGTATAATTCATTGCCTGCAATAATATTTTTTGCAGCCAACATAGCTGTCATCATACTATGATCTTGATTATTGTATTTGTGCATTCCATTTCGCCCAACCAAATACAAACCACTATAATTTTTTAATGCTGCTCTTATTTGATTGATGTGTTCTTTATACAATTGATCGTACACAGGATAAGCTTTTGCTTGCCTTACCACATAACCATCTACCACATTAGCTGCATCAATTAAGCCAATTTGTTGCATTTCTTTTTTAGCCAATTCTATTAAAGTTTCGTTGCTACTTTGCCACATGCCATCGCCTTCAAAACAAAAATATTCTAAGCCATAACAAGCCATAGAATCATCAGGCACCATAAAAGGGCTCCAACTTTTAAAGTTTTGAATTCTGCCTACTTTAACACTAGGGTCATGAATGTAAATCCAATTATCGTTAAAAGAATCTTTATCTTTTGTAATGAGTACTACTGTTAAAAAATCTCTATAACTCAATGCCAATGCAGCTTTTTGAGCAACTGCTGGTAAAGTTGGTTGTAAAAAGGGCAACAAATCTTTTATAGCTGCCGATGATAAAACATAATCGAAATTGGTTTGTGCAGGTTGATTATGAAAATCAATAGTCCATTGATTGTTTTCAAATGAAAGTCCACTTACGTCATGATGCATTAAAATTTCAACACCCATTTTCAAGCATTTATCTCTACAGGTTTCCCACATCATACCAGGGCCTTTTGCAGGATAACGAAACGAATCAATCAACGTTTTAATTACGCCACTTTTGTTCTCTGAATTGGGTTTAATGAATGCATGTTTTATTGCACTACTGAGCGATAATCCTTTGATACGTTGAGCAGCCCAATCGGCTGAAATTTCTTTGCAACTAATGCCCCAAACTTTTTCGGTATAGGTTTTAAAAAAAATATTGAAGAGTCGCTTACCAAATTGATTACTCACCCAATCTTCAAAATTGGTAGGATTTTTTACAGGATTAATTTTAGCCTGTAAATAACTAAACATACACAAGGCACTTTCTACAATACCCAATTTTTGTAATGCTTCAAATGCAGCTAATGGATAAGAGAAAAACTTTTTATTGTAATAAATACGGCTGCTTCTTGGTCGCTCTAATAAATCATCGCCCAAAATTTCGGTCCAAAAATCTTCTACTTCTTTGCTTTTACTAAAAAACCGATGTCCACCAATGTCAAAATGAAAACCTTTATAATTTTCTGTTCTAGAAATTCCACCTACATAATGAGCATCTTTTTCAAATACTGTAGTTGCAATACCTGCTTTGCCCAATAAATAAGCAGCAGTTAAACCAGCCGGGCCAGCACCAATAATTGCAACACGTTTATTCATTTATCTTTTTCTTGGGGGCGTGAAAATATTACTAACGCATGAAATTATGAAAATGAAATTTTTTTAATTTATGAACTACCTGAATTATTTGGCAAAAAAGAATAGAAACCACAACGAAATAACTCAGCGAAACTCCGTTGCTCTGTTGCCTGTGGTTACATATTGCTCACAGATGACAAGGATTTACACAGAATTTCTTGTACAGAGAAAAGAAATCACAACGCATCAATGGCACCTAGTTCACAAAGAAAACAACTCAGCGAAACTCCTTTGCTCTATTGCTCTGTGGTTAAATATTGCTCACAGATAACACGGATTTACACTGAATTTCTTATACAGAGAAAAGAAAACCACAACGCCTCAACTGCACAAAGTTGCACATCGAAACAACTCAGTGAAACTTCTTTGCTCTGTTGCTCTGTGGTTAAATATTGCCAAAAGCAATTATTTTCGTTTCTCTAAAACAGGATCATGCAAATACAGTGGATATGTAAACATTTCAACGATTTATTGGTAACAGAATTGTATGCTATTATTCGATTACGCAATGAAGTATTTGTGGTTGAACAAAATTGTGTTTTTCAAGATGCCGATAATAAAGACCAACAATGTTTTCATTTAATGGGTTTTATTAACAATGAACTGGTTGCTTACACAAGACTTTTAGACAAAGGCATTGCATACAATTATGCTTCCATTGGTAGGGTTGTTACCAACCCAAACTATAGAAATATAGGTGCTGGTAAATTATTAATGCAACAATCTATTGAGCAGTGCTATACCCTATTTGGGCAACAATCCATTAAAATTGGAGCTCAATTGTATTTAAAAAAATTTTACGAAAGTTTTGGTTTTGAACAAAGCAGCGATGTGTACGATGAAGACGGAATTGACCATATTGAAATGATAAAACCATCAAATGCTTAAACGAAGAATAATCTATACTATTCTATTTCTAGTAACTATTCCTATTGGATTGGCTACCAGAAAAAAGCCAGAATGGTTTTATGAGCCCATTGCAAAATATGGAGGCGATATTTTATGGACGAGTTTATTCTTTTTTTTATTCAGAATTATTTTTCCTACTAAAAAATTACTAACCATTTTATGCTACACCTATGCTTTTGCTGTAAGTATAGAAATATCTCAACTATACCATGCCAATTGGATTGATGATATTAGAAGAACTTTTTTAGGAAAAATGATTTTAGGTTTTGGTTTCTTATGGAGTGATTTAATTTGTTATGCCATTGGTGCTTTATTGGGCTGGGTACTTGCAACTTTAATAGAAAAGAAATCGTCTATTTAGTTACTAAAACCCCCAACTAATGAAAAAAGATATCACCGCCGCAGATGATGCAACAGAAATTGCATTTGTTGTTGTAGGAATTGTTGTATTGTCTGTTGTAGCCATTTTTGTGCATTAGTAGTAATAATAGTAGGTACACAAAAAGTACTCTCTTTAACTACCATACTTTTCATTTTTTCAAACACCTCTCTACAGACCTATTAGGTTAGTGTGCCAATTTTATTGATTAACTTCTAGCAGTTGGCTGAATTTATTACTTGTATTGATTTTTTTGTTGGTTCATTTTATCTTCACCGCCTTATGACAGGTATTAAAAACGTAGAACTACTTCAAGCAATTGTACATAAAGTTGGTAACCCTACAAGAGGAGAAGCACTAAAAATATCAGCCAATACATTATCGTTAAACGATACATTGGTTCGTGATTTATTGGCTCAATATTTTTTATCTCCCTTCAACGAGCATGAACAATATCATTTTACACACATGAGTGATATTAACATGAACGAAGTATACACTTATGTAACACAACTATTCCATCAACCAAAAAGTTTTGTAGAACAAAGTGTTTTATTGGCTAATTTTCTATACCAAAAAAGTACTCATGCTAAAGTAAAAGAAGGCGAATTATATGTAGTACATTTTAACGATGTTCCTTTTAATAACGAAACTGTAGAAGCCATTGGTTTATTTAAAAGCGAAAGCAAAGAAACTTTTTTAAAAGTATTTCCACATGGACAAAGTTTAGAAGTAGCTGCCGAAGATGGCATAAACATTAATAAGTTAGATAAAGGCTGCTTAATCATAAAACAACATGCTGCCGAGGGTTATATAGTTTTGGCAGTAGATAATACCAATAAACAAAATGATGCACAATATTGGATGGATGATTTTTTACAAATAGAACGATTGGCTAATAACTATCATCATACCAACGATATGTTGAGTATGTGCAAACTTTTTATTCATAACGAACTGAATGAAAAGTTTGAAATAAATAAGCCTGAGCAAATTGATATGTTGAATAGAAGCATGGAATATTTTAAAACCAAAGAACAATTTGAGTTAGAAGATTTTGCAAAAGAAGTTATTCATCACGATGAAGTAATTGATGCTTTTACTCAATATAAACAAGTGTATGAAAAAGCTAAACAAGTACAAATAGACGATAGTTTTGATATTCATTTAAGTGCTGTAAAAAAGCAAGAGAAAAACTTTAAATCTATTCTTAAACTCGATAAAAATTTTCACGTATATATACATGGTAGAAGAGATTTAATTGAAAGAGGAATAGATGAAATGAGTGGCAAGAAATACTATAAACTCTACTTTGATGAAGAGAGTTAGCAATAAAAAATGTCGCCTCATAAGAGGCGACATTTTTACTAAATTTAGTAAATAGTTATTATTGTTTTTTAGGCTCTAATAACTGAAAAAACTGATCTAGTTGAGGCAATATTACTATTCTAGTTCTACGATTGGCAGCCCTACCATTTTTGTTACTATTATCTTCAATTGGTTTGTATTCGCCACGGCCAGCAGCAGCAATTTTTGTTGGATCTAAACCATGTTGTTTTTGCAAAATACGTACAACCGATGTAGCTCTTTTAACACTTAAATCCCAATTATCTATTAAGCCAATATTTTTTCCAACATAAGGAATACTATCCGTGTGTCCTTCAACCATAAATTCAATATCGGGTTGATTTTTCAATACTTGAGCTACTTTGCCCAAAACAGCTTTTGCATTTTCGGTTACATCAAAACTTCCACTTTTAAACAATAGTTTATCAGATATATCAATGTATACCACACCTTTATCAACCTTAATATTAATATCGCCATCGTTTAAGTTACCAATTGCTCCTTTTAAATTCATGACCAAAGCCATATTCAACGAGTCTTTATGAGCCATTTGTTGCTGCAGGGTTTGTATGTAAGCATCTTTAGCACCAATATTTTCCATAGATTTTCTAATGCTTTCAGCTTGTTGACTGCTAATTACACTCATGCTTTCTAATTGCTTTAAAGCTTGCGTATTATTTTGTTTTAGAAAAGCAATTTGAGCGTCTAAATCATTCACTTTTGCTGCAAGTGCATTTTTATCGATTTCTAAACCATTAATTTGCTTCGATAAATTTTCTTTATCGGTATTACAATCATTTAAGCTTTTGGTAATAGTATTATAACGCGTTTCTAACTGAGCATAATTAGCTTGCTCTGCTTTAAATTTTTTGCTGCTTACGCATGATGTAAAAACAATAGCAGTAGCTGCTACAAAAACAAAATTCTTTTTCATAAGTATTTAATATTGTTTAGAGTTGGCAAATGTATAGTGTACATTTTTTTATTTTCATAAATAAAAGCAAAAAGAAAGTACTTCATTTTAAAACAACTTCTTAACTACTATTATATTTGAGTGCTACAAAAGTCAATTTTTACAATATAACTCAATGGAAGAACAGCACTTATTTAATCATTCTATTTTACAAGAGTTGATGGTTACTAAAATGCCTTTTGGTAAATATAAAGACCGTTTAATTTGCGATTTGCCTGAGTTTTATATAGAGTGGTTTGCAAGAAAAGGATTTCCAAAAGGTAAAATTGGAATGCTGTTAAATACCATGTATGAAATTAATTTGAATGGCTTGAAGTATTTATTAGAACCTTTACGAAAAAAATAAGTACTTGCATAAAACAACATTGCTATAATTATTGGGCAATCATTACTTTTTGAATATAAGTTTCAGCTTCAGTAATTAATTTAACCAAATACACTCCTTTTGTTAACTGATTAGTAGCAATATTGATAGTACCATTTACTGTATTAAACATATTACTAAGTACTACTTTTCCTGCAACATCGGTTAATTGGATGTGTACTTTTTTATCTACCAAAGAATTTAGTTGTACCATAATAAAATCTTTTGCAGGATTAGGATACACTGTAAACTTTACATTGTTAGGTAAGTGAATAGTAAATACTTCACTATAAGTAAAAGAGCCATCATTATTAACCTTTCTCAATCTATAATATACTCTTCTACCTCTATTGGTTTCAGCATTATCTGTGTATGTATAAGTGTTGCTGTTCGTAGCGTTTATAGTTGCTAATGCAGTAAAGTTTGTTCCATTAAAACTACGTTCAACTTCGTACCTATTCAAGTTAATTTCATTGGCAATTTCCCAAGTTAAAACAACTTTATTGTTCACTAATTTTCCTGCAAAAAATAAAATATCAACAGGCAAAGCCGATAATCCAGGACAAGTGCTATTCCAAATTCTGTTTACATATTGAGGGCTATCAACAAACGGATTTCTATTGCCTTGAAATTGATAAGCAGCATTATTTCTGTTCCTTTCTTTTTCACTTACTGGATCTTGATTATGCCATTTCAACATTAATCTTAAATAATTAATCTTTACAGATGGATAAGTACTATTATCAAATGATTGTGTGGCTTCGGCATTAGACGACCAACCCGGAATATTGCTTTCGTATTGTGTAACAAAATATAAAAATGCTCTGGCTAAATCTCCTTTATATTCATTAATGGGTTCAAAAACCGAACCTGTAAAACCTGCTACAGAGGATGTTCCAAGCTTACTTCCATTTAAACTTGTAAAAGAAGCACTTGCCACTTCGCCATAAATAAAATTGGCTCTTTTACCATTTACCCAACCATCGGTTGGAAAAACATGTAAATAATCTGTTGCAGGGCCCGCTACTGAAGTATTGCCATTAAACCAACTTTGAGGTACACTATGTTCTCTATTATAACAATCAGCTTCTCCATTATAACCACCACATTGATTAGTGCCAGGTGTAAAATTATAAGGATCGATACCTGTTGGATTATCAGAATAAATATCCCAAATAACATTGGTAGAACCACTGCCTACTTCTCTTGGTTTTATATCTGAAATAGTGTATTGAGTCCATAATGAGCCATAAGCTTGTGGATTATGACCATTGGTGATAATATTTTTTATAGCAGTTTTTAAAGCAGCACAAGAATTTGTACCAGCAGCATTATAATAACCAACAGGCGGTTGTGCATTTGCCCAATTAAAGCAGCTAATAACTATAAGTAAGAGTATATTTTTTTTCATACAAAAAATTCAGGCGATGAAGTTAATTGAAAAAACGGAATGCATTGTTTTATGCATTTATTAAAAATGGGCTGAGGACAATTAGTGCAAAATACTTTTAACATTAAGTGTAAGTATAATGGGTGTTTTATCTCTAATAACCAAAACTTTTAATCTTGCTCCAGCATTTTGTAAAGCAGCTTTAAAAGTTTGAATGTTTTTTGTAAAATCGTTATCAATACTAATAATTACATCGCCACTTTTAAAGCCAGCAATATCGCCTGGAGAGCCTTTTATAATATCAATCACAGTAATGTCTTTATCAACCAAATACACTCCCAAACCTGTATACGAGTAGTCAAATGGTTCAATAAATTTTGTATTGGGTTTTAAGTGTATGGTTTGTTCTGGATAATTGATAATTAAGTTAAACCTGCGTAATAAATCGTTGCCAATAATGCCACCCATTTGTGGGTAATTGGTAACATTATAATCATCTTGAAAAATATAAACAGGTACTTTTCTAAATTTATAAGGACCAACATGTACACTTTTAATTACCGTCATTTCCATTTCTTTTTTTCCACCTAAACCCTCGGCCTGTGTAATGTATTTTTTCTTTTTTTTATTGAGCAAAGCACTGTCTTCAACATAATCTTGATTTAATAAAAAACACAATCCTGCACCAGTATCAAAAATAAATTTGTTGGTTAAAACTTTTTCGTCTTCTATTTGAAATATAGGTAATGGCAATGTACTAAATGTAGGTTTTAATGTATAACCACCTCTAGGATATTTGATGGTGCCAGGTGTATATACTTCTATTTCTAACCTATCGTAATCTATCTTCACAATATATCTACGTAAAAAACTATAGCCAATAATACCATCTATTTTAAAGCCATATACACTAGTTAAAATATCATAATCGTTAATGTGAAAACTGAAAGTATCGGTTTTTAAGTTGGGGAAATTTAAATAGTGGCCATAAGTAAAACTTACTTTTCTCATGCCTGCAATACCACGAATGGTTCGTTCGGTTTGTGCAGTGGTAAATTTTAAATCGGCAACTGTGGCCGAGTCTAATGAAATACCCCCACTACCAGTATCTAAAACAAAATTGAGTGTGTCTTTAGATAGTGTATCAATGGTGGCTCTAATAATAATAATGCCGCCTGTTAATTGTATAAACGAAAAACGAGTAAGTAGTTTAGCTTGTGGAGCAACAAATTCTTCTTGTGCATGGCTAGCAAGCATTTGAGTTAGCAATAAAAAGAATAAAATTATTTTTTTCATGTACAAGCAAATTGAAAAATAGCAATAAAGTTAGCTATCTATCATTGAAAGACAATAATTCTTGAATTAATTGATTACAGTTATTTCAGTGGTTAATACAATGTCTTAATGGTAATTGTTCGTTTTAAAGTAATAGTGAAAGTGAACCCAACTTTACATCCTTAACTTTGTTGTTCTTTAAAAGATATTAGATATGCAGTTATCCGAATTATATAGTAAAGCACTAAAGTTTGAATTTTTAAGTATAGAAGAAGGTATGTTTTTATTTGAACATGCTCCATTAGCAGAATTAATGTTTGTTGCCAATGAAATGAAAAAGCATCATGTACCACATGGAAAAGTAACTTGGCAAATTGATAGAAATGTAAATACCACCAATGTTTGTATTGCCAATTGTAAGTTTTGTAATTTTTATAGAATACCTGGACATGCAGAAGCATACATAACTGATATGCCTACTTACAGAAAGAAAATTGAAGAAACCATTCAGTATGGTGGTGATCAATTGTTATTACAAGGTGGGCATCATCCAGCATTAGGATTAGATTTTTATACCAAAACATTTAGAGAGATTAAGCAAGAATATCCAACCATTAAATTACATGCACTTGGACCCCCAGAAATTGCACATATTACTAAACTAGAGAAAAGTACACATCATGAAGTATTGAAAGCTTTAAAAGAAGCAGGTTTAGATAGTTTACCTGGAGCTGGTGCAGAAATTTTAATTGATAGAGTTCGCCGTTTAATTAGTAAAGGAAAATGTGGGGCAGATGAATGGTTGGCTGTAATGCATGAAGCCCATAAACTAGATATTACTACCAGTGCAACCATGATGTTTGGTCATGTGGAAACATTGGAAGAACGTTTTATACACTTAGTAAAAATTCGTGAAGTACAAGCAAAAAAACCTGAACATGCAAAAGGGTTTTTAGCTTTTATACCATGGACTTTTCAAGATGTAGATACTTTATTGGCAAGAATAAGAGGTGTGCAAAATTTAACCACTGCCGAAGAATACATTCGTATGATTGCTATTAGCCGAATTATGTTACCCAATGTAAAAAATATTCAAGCAAGTTGGTTAACAGTAGGTAAACAAACAGCCCAAATTTGCTTAAATGCAGGTGCTAATGATTTTGGAAGTATTATGATTGAAGAAAATGTAGTAAGTGCTGCAGGTGCACCACATAGATTTACTTATAAAACTATTCAAGATGCTATTAAAGAAGCAGGTTTTGAACCTCAATTGCGTAATCAACAATATGAGTGGAGAGAAATACCTGAAACTATTGAAGAGCAAGTGGTGAATTATTAAAATTTTGTCAAAATAAAATCACCATCTTCATCATAACTGTCAACTAAAACCCCACCACTGGGCTTTTGAGTTTTATTATTTGCAAACTCTTTTTTTATGTATTCAATAAGCTCTCTTGCTGAAATTTTTTTGGTTTCAGGAGCAGAGAGTTTATTGAATATTTTTTCTGCAAAAATGCTTTTGTCCGGTACTTTTTCATAGCCACCAGATGTAAGAATTAGTCTGGCTTTGAAATTAGTATTTAATACTGACCCCCCTTTTGTAGAATTTGAATTGTATAAACCAGCTTCATCGAATAACGCTCCAGAATAACATGCATCACTAATAATAAAAATATTCTGAGCTTTAATTTCACGAATTATCTTACCAAGAAGAATATTGGGGAAAAAAGTAGTTGACTCATCTCTTTTTGCTTCTACAGGAATCCAAAAGCCCATGGATTCTCTTTCATTATAAATTCCATGCCCAGCAAAATAAACTAATAAATTATCCTCTGGCTGAATTACAGACTTTAAATATAAAAACTCGTCGTACATCCGCTGAAAAGTCGCTTCTCCATCAAACCTTGGAATCACATTTTCATTTTTAAATCCATATTTAGTTACCATCAAATTTTTAAATCTTTCAGCATCCCATCTGGCATTTTTGAGCTTAGGCCATAAACTGTAATTATTAATTCCAAAAACCAATAGATAATTTTTAGGTGTATAATTTTTCCTTTTTGATGGCTCGGTATAATTAAACTTTAATCGATATGTTTTTTTATTACCAATATTGTTTTCAGCAGTTATTACTAATTCGTTTAACCCATTTCGTAGTGTGTACTTAAACTCAAAAAAACCATTATCCTCAACATACGAGGTTGGCTTTTGTCCATTAATTGTAAATTGTTTAATACCATTCTGATCGTCTCTAACAATACCTTTTAATACAACTTTATTAAAGCTCATTTTAGAAAGTGAATCACTTATTTGCTTTACAGTTGAACCAGGATCGATAAATGCTATAATTGGAAAATCATTCCTATTAAGCGTTTCATTTAAAATTTCACTTTCGAAAAGTTCAGTAGAATCTCTAGAGATATAAGAATAAGTATTTAAATTTTTTACAACGGAAAAGCTGGATTTATTCTCTTTAGGCCAAACATTAAAAGCTAGACTAGAAATCATAAATGAAGTGTCCTTTTTACTTGCTGCCAAAATTGAACTCAAAGGACTTCCTTTAACTAATAATAAAAGTTCATCTTTAAGTTTTAAAAGGCTCACAATTTTATTATTCCCACTTTTTAAAATTGAACTATCATTCATGTTCAACGAAATGGGTACTTCAGAAATAAATAAAACTAAATATTCCATGCCTTTCTTAGTGGTTTCATCAATAGTCATGTTTATATTATAAACTTGATTTCCCGATAATATAAAATCAGCAGGACAACTGTTCTCATATGGAATTAATTGCTTCACTTCGTTGTCAAAGCTTATATAATCTATAAGGGAAAAATATCTTTTTTTCCCATCCCACAATTCTGGATTAACTGGAGAAATAACAAGATCAAATTCATCACCAGGATAAAAATTTCCATTTGCATTGGGAGATTTGGCAATAATTTTTAGCTCATACCCAAATTTTTTTTCTATTTGACCAAACAAAAAAAAGTTCGAAAGAAAAATAAAAACGAATAAAAAAAATTTTCGCATAGTCTGCTAATTAATAGATTTCAAAATTGAATTTAAAAAAAAATTTCAAAAACTGTAACAATTCAATAGCTAGTGTATCTAAAAGAAAATTAAATACACAATTATGAAAAAGTTCATTAGTTTAGTTGCAATAATTTGCTCTCTTCAAATTCATACAACTCAAGCACAACAAGCATTTAAGGTTGAAGTTGTTGGTAAAGGAACACCTATTTTATTTTTTCCAGGCTTTGGTTGTACTAGTGAAGTTTTTGCTGAAACGGTAGCTACCTTATCTAAAAATTATGAATGTCATTTATTCACTTTTGCTGGTTTTGGTAATGTGCCTCCTATTGAATTGCCTTGGTTACCTAAAATTAAAGAGCAAGTAATTGAGTATGTAAAAAATAAACAATTGAGTAATAGTACTATTATTGGTCATAGTTTAGGTGGCACATTGGGTTTATGGTTAGCAGCAACAGAAACTAACTTATTTAAAAAAATTATTGTGGTAGATGCTTTGCCAAGTACAGGTGCATTAATGGTGCCTAATTTTAATGCCAATACAATGGTGTACGATAATCCATACAGTAAACAAATGCTACAAATGGATACTGCTGCATTTAGAAAAATGGCTGTACAAATGAGTGCAGGCATGATGCTCAACAAAGCCAAACAAACTCAAGTTGTAGATTGGATGCTATTGGCAGATAAAAACACTTATGTGTATGGTTATATAGATTTATTGAAATTGGATTTAAGAGAAGATATAAGCAAGATAACTATTCCTGTTGTTATATTAGCAGCAACGCATCCTAATAAAAACATGATTGAACAAACCTATAATAAGCAATATACCCAACTGCAAAACAAAACCTTTCATTATGCCAATAATGCTGCACATTTTGTTATGTACGATCAACCAGAGTGGTTTATAAATAAAGTACAAGAAAATTTATAAGCCGTGCAACACGAACAAGTTTTCAATACTATTTACGAGCAGCATTACAACAAAGTATATCGTTTGTGTAAAGGGTATTTTAATGGAAATGAAGCTATTGCTAACGATGCAACTCAAGAAACATTTATAAAGGTTTGGCAAAAGCTCTCTTCTTTTAGAAATGAAGCCAATATTAGTACTTGGATTTATAGAATTGCTGCAAATACTTGCCTTTTATACTTACGCAAAGCATCTACCCAAAAAGAAATTAAAGTAGCTGTTTTGCCAGAGAAAAAACTAGAAGAATACAATAAAGAAGTTGAAGAGAAATTGGAAAAAATGTATGCTTGTATTCACCAACTTGATGAAAATAATCGACTGATCATTTTACTAACCCTTGAAGGTGTAGAGTATAATGCAATTGCAGATGTAATAGGAATTAGTGAAGAAAACTTGAGGGTAAAAATTCATCGCATTAAAAAAGAATTAGCTAACTGTGTAAAAAAATAATTATGAATGAGTTTAACGATATTCAAGAAATTTGGAATCAACAATTGCCTCAACAACCTACAGCAAACAGTATGGCTGTTATTGAAAAAGCCAATACTCAAATGGCTGCATTCAAGCAAAAACATATTGGAACAATGATTATATTATCTGTTACGTTTATTGGTTTAATAGTTTACTTAAACATATATATACAAACGGCACCAACTGTATTTGTAGTTGGGCTTTCTTGCATGATTATTTCATTAATGGTACGTGTTTCAATTGAGTTATTCAGTTTAATAAAGTTCAATAAGCTAGATGTGCTAAAAAGCAATCAACTATTTAAACAACAACTCAATCAGTTTTACAGCTTTAGAAAAAAAGTTTTGTATACTGCTACACCAATAATAATTGCACTTTATATCATTGGCTTTGTAATGTTATTGCCCACTTTTGAACAAGTATTCTCTAGCATATTTTTTAGTTACATTCTAGCTTCTGGTTTTGGCTTTTTAAGCTTTATTACTTGGCTAATTTTTAAACAAGCCAAACAAGAAATGAAGTTTTTAAGTAGTTTGAAACAAATTGAATTTTAAGAACCTACGCAGAAGGAAATATAATTTATACAAAAGGGAGATACTTTTATGATGTATCTCCCTTGTTCTTTCACTTAATAACGCATTATTGCCTATAATAAAATTTAGAACCAATTTTAAAATACGTTTTTGCATCGTTCATTGCCAAACCAATTACACCTCCTTTAACCCAAGTTGTACCGGTATAAGTCCAGTTATAAGCTTCATAATATCCGCCTCTAACCATTTCTACTTCACTCAAGCATCTTCCTCCAACTGCCGAACTTGGAAAAACACTACCAGCCTGATTTAAATATCCATTTCCATAAACTGTACTACTTGTACCAGTTATTCTAAAAGCAACTCCACTTCCTGATTCTTTCCAAATGCCATTTATATCTTCATCCTTAAATGAGTTGGTTGAGTTTGCTGAATCTTCAGCATCTTTTGAACAGCCAATGAATAACATTGCAATAATTGAATAAAAAAATAACTTTTTCATTTTAAGTGGTTTAAATGGTTAAACAAAAAATTTTTTATAAATTAAGTGTACGAAAGTGGTTCACTTTAACTAATAATACAATACCTCTTTAGGAGTATTTTTATGCTTAATTGATCTCTTACTTGAAAATGGATAACAATTTATTTATACCAACATCTACTCCAACATAAGCAGCATAATTAGGGGCATACAAAGGAAATCTTCCTCTAATATCAACACCAACAATTAAATCGCTTTCTTCTCCAAGCTTGTGTTGATAGTTAGAACGAATGAGATAAAACCAATTTACCGTTTTGAAAATATCTAATTCTTTGTTAGGGGTAAGTTTATTGTTTTCTTGTACACTATTAAATGCAATACTGCTGGTATTTATTCCAACTGTAGGCTGTATAAAAAATCTGCCATTGGGCCATGGATTTAAATCGAACGTAAAGCCTGCACCAAAATAGCCACTTAGGAATGTTTTATTCAGCTCTTGCTTATTACTAATATAATTTCTTACATCTACTGGTGCAGCAGAGTTAAAAATTGCAGTATCGGTTAATTTGTTATTAACGATTGTAGTAAATGTATATTTAGAAGCAAGAAGTTCTAAATGCCCATGTAGGTAAATTTTATGCTTATCTTGACTTTCTCTTAATTGTAATAATGGCTGAACATAGAAACTCCAAGTACTAAACTTTGTTTGATAAGAGTATTCGTTAAACTGTCTTAAATATTTAGAACCATTTGTTAAAATATCTAACGGAGAAATTTGCACATTTTCTATTGCATTAGCAGATTGCGTATTTGCTGCACTATCACCAACAGCATAATTAATATGCATTATTCCAGTATTAAAGCCCCATTTATTTTTTGTAAGATTAGGAGCATATAACCCAAATTGAGCTACATATTTATTTTGAATCTTGGTATCGCCAAATTCAAAGTTATATGCATTCATAAAAATTATGTCGTTGATTAAATTACTTTGAGTCTTACTTTTTGCATTTATTATTTCTATTATAAAAAGGCTATGCTTTATATTTTCTAACCCTTTTAAACTTAAATAAACTTTATCGGATTTAGCATCTTTTACCTTGCCGCTATTTATTCTAAACTCAATTGTAGCATTAGTTTGCTTTTTGTAAAGAGTAACTTTGTTTGTCAAAAGCTGATACGCATCTGTATCAGGATTTATTGAGTTTATTTCAATATTTATCGAGTCTTTTATTCCAGAACATTCTAATGGAAGAGAAATGATTTTTGTTTCTTTTTCATGTCTTTCTACAATCATTATAGAATCTGAAAATTTTACAGATTGGCAAAAAATGAATTCACCTGTAATTAAAAAAACTAAGACTAAACATACCTTTTTCATATAAATATATTTTTTTGAAATACTGAAATAATTTATTTTAAAAACTAAGGGAGGCAGAAATATTACCCCCTCCCTTTTTTTATATAACCCCCGTTAAATAGAAGTTTTGGCAATTTGTATCATGCTACTTTTTTTAATAATGCTTTATCTATATCATTTTTAATATTCTCAATATTTATAATTGTAGGATACAGTTGTTGTAGCAACCAAATAACTGCTTCTGATCTACTGTTTACACCAATTTTTTCATAAATATTTTTGAGATGTTTTTTTATGGTATAATCCGATACAAACATGGCTGAGCTCATTTGCTTACATGGCTTACCTTCTACAAGTAATAATAAAACACTTCTTTCTGTAGCAGTTAGAATAGAAAGGGTGGGCATAGTTGAAAATTTGATTGCACAAACTTCTCTTACAAAATGAATAGATTAGCCATGTATTATCACCTTTCAGTACCATGTATTTTTACATGGTATAATTATGTGTAAATACATGTGTATTGATACGTATATTTATTTCAATATTGCAATCATTAATCATTTTAAAAAAAATACAATGAAAAAAAAGAACATTCTTCTTATGCTTTTTGCATGTTTAAGTGTATGCACATTTTATGCTTGCAATAACCAAAATACACAACCCATTAGTAAAGGCGATTCAGCAAAAATTAAAGCTTGGGATTTATTATTTGGGGTAAACCAAAAAGATAGTTCAACTAAAGCAATCAATCAAGTAACTCCTAGTACTTATGCAAGTGTATGTGCAATGGCCTATGACAAACTGTATAATATAAAAGGAAACAATAAACCAGATATACAAACAATGGAAAGTGCATTTACAAGAAGTTTAAAGTTTGGAGCAACAAGTTTAAATGATAGAATAGACGACATTTTACTTAATGTTGATTGTAATGAAATTGAAATTGTATTTGGAGTGTATGTAGATCCTTCTACTGATACAACAGGCAACAATTATGGTTTAAAAAATCAAGCTATGATTGAGTATTGTACAAAATACAAAAATAGGGTTACCGCATTTATATGGCCATATAAAGATGGTAAACCTGCCACACTAAAGCCTAATGCACCACCAACAAATAACACAAGTGGTACAACTGCTGCCGACCCAGAAAATTTAGGACAATTAAACCCACCTCCCTTTTAATTATTTAGCAATGAATTTTGGTTTAAATATATATTCAGAATTTTTTTGTTTGTTATGTGCCCTTTATTGCTATAAAAGGCTAAAGGGCTCTTTTATGCTATGGTTTATTCCTTTTTTGGCAATTACTTTATTTACAGAAACTTATTGCCATTTTTTATTTAAAAACAAAATGCTTACCTACATAGCCTATGCTTTGTATAACCCATTTGCTACTATATTTTATACGTATATTTTTATACAATTTGCTATTACAAAAAGCTTAAAAAAAATATTTGGTGTAATAATTGTTTTATACTTAGTATTTAATATTTTATATTATATTTTTCTAACAAGTACTGTTTATTGGACATTCTTGATTATTTTGAGTGGAATTATTATTACGCTTTTTGCTTGTTTAATCATTTATCAATATTTACAGGTAGATGATATTGATACAATACCCAATTATTCAAGTAAGGTTTGGATTATATCGGGCTTAATTATTTTTTATTCCGGTGTTACTATTGTTATATCGTTATTGAAATATATTTATGAAAATAATTTAACCATTAACGGTGAATTTTTGTATAATGCTATTCCAAGGTATTTGTGTATTATTTTATATGGCTGTATAGCTGTTTCTTTTTTTATATGGAAAAAACCATCCCTGAAATAACTTATGCAATAATTATTGCCACCATTATACTAATTATTTTGGTGGTCTTTCTGTTGCTATTTTTTTTGCTATTCAATAAAAAAAAGCAACAGCTATTTAAAGAAAAAATTCTCATGCAACAACAATTTCAGCTAGAATTAATTAAAACTCAATTTGAGGTACAAGAAAAAACTCGCAAGCATTTGGCCGAAGAGTTGCATGATAATATTGGGCAAATATTAAGTTTAACCAACGTTACGTTGGCTTCTGTAGAACTGAACGATGTTCATAAAGCTCAACAAAAAATAACCGATGCTCAAGCATTGGTTGCAGTATCTATAAAAGAGTTAAGGCAATTGTCTAAAATTATTCATGGCGAACAAATTTTACAACAAGGTTTAATTGCAGCTATTGAACAAGAGTTAAGCTGGTTAAAAAGAAACGAACAATTTACCGTTTCATTTAATCATGCTGTAGAAAATATTCCATCAATTAATGCCGATAAAGATTTATTTATTTATCGCCTTTTACAAGAATGTTTAAACAATATAATTAAACATGCCGAAGCCACAGTTATTACCATTCATCTAAAATATGAAAACAACCAATTATTGATACAACTAACCGATAATGGTAAAGGCTTTGATATAAATGCAGCTTTAGCCAATCAAGCAGGTTTAGGCTTACATAGTATGCAAAAACGTACTAAGCTATTAAACGGTACAATGAATATCACTTCTAACCCAAACCAAGGCACTGTTATTGCATTTGTAATACCATATTAGCAAAATGAAGAGTGAAAAAATTTATATCGCTTTAGTAGATGATCATACCCTTTTTAGAAATGGTATTGCCAATTTATTAAAAGAATTTACCGACATTGAAGTGGTACTTGAAGCAAAAAATGGAAAAGATTTTCAACAACAAATTTCTTCATTAAAAACTAATATAGATGTTGTATTAATGGATATAAACATGCCAATAATGGATGGTTATACTTGTACCGAATGGATTAAACAAGAACATCCTCAAATACATGTATTAGCCCTAAGCATGTTTGATGAAGATACAGCAGTGATTAAAATGTTACGTGCTGGTGCAGGAGGTTATGTTTTAAAAGAATCGAAACCACAAGAACTACATAGGGCCATTAACGAAATAAAAGAAAAAGGCTTGTATTTAAACGAAATGGTTAGTGGTAAAATGATGCATAGTTTATTTCAAAAAGAAACACAAGAGAAAAAGATTAATTTAACCGATAGAGAAAAAGAATTTATGGTTTGGTGTGCCACCGAACTTACCTATAAAGAAATTGCTGTACACATGAACATTGCAGCAAGATCAGTAGATAACTACCGAGAAACATTATTTACTAAACTAGATGTAAAATCTAGAATTGGTATTGTAATGTATGGCATAAAAAATGGGATAATTAAAGCATAACATTAAAAAGATGATTTACTAAAATTCAAAAGGTTTAAGATCTTCTGTATCCCTTGCAATAGGCACACCATGCGGATCTAAAATTTGAGCTTCTTGAATAGGTGTAGCTCCTAAAGACTCTCCACTTACAATAAGTTTGTACCCATTTTCAAATAATGTATAATAGCCACAGGGAAAAGCAAAATACCCATTAGGTAACTTAACTCTTGTTTGTTGCTGAAAACCCCAAGCAATAGCTTTTTGATGTAGAATAAAAGTATCAAATGCTTCAGCAAAAGTAAATTGTTGCATACAGTAGATTTTTATAAAAATACCCATTGTACTTATTTAAAGTCAATAGGGCAAAGAAATGTTTTACCTTAATTTGAGAAATTTGTTACTCCTTTTAAAGTTCGATTCTATAGAAATGATTATTTTTTTGAAATCATCACAATGAATACTTAACAGATATTGTTACCAATTTAACTTTTGACAATTTTCTAAGTTGAGTAAAAAGATTCTATTTATGCTGAATTTATTGATTTGCCTCTTTTTAATTTTTGGCAAAAATCCAATTAGTATAACGTTTCTATTTACACTGTTTTTTGAATTTATAATAGTATTGTTTCCCTGCTACCCAAAGATTAGAAATTTGAGCCGATAATTATAGGCTTTATAACACCCAATAATATCCATTCAAACATTAACCTTGGTTCAACACAAATAATTATTTTCTTAACAGTTTTGTTATATTCAACAAGTTGTACTAAAAACATGTTTGTATTGGTTCTTAAGATACTTTTGAGTAATACCGAAATATCATTTGTTGCATGTTTGCAGTTTTGTTTCAACCTTTTCCGTCTTACAGTTCAAATAAAAGAACACTTTTTATGTGTTTTTTTGCTGCATGCAGTGTCTTTTGTGTATTATTTTTCTTGAATCCTTTTGGTATAAGCTCACTACCCAAACAACAACAACTAGAATTGTCTTTAAAGTTTGCTGGTGTAACGCTAATGATTACTTTCTTAATAATTATTGTATTACCAAAATCATTTCCTCAATTATTTGATGAAAAACATTGGAAAGTAATCCATGAAATAAGCTTCTTGTTACTACTGCTATTTTTTATTGCATTGGGAAATGCTTGGTTAATAATGCTATATAATAAAACCGGCTTTAGTTTTAAGTTATTTAGGGTAATGAGTGGTTATACTGTGTTGATTGGTTTTTTACCTGTTACTGTTTCTGTATTACTTAAGCAGCAACATTTATTAAAAAAATATTCGGCTGGTGCCAAACAACTCGATGCCATTATTCATAAACATGAAATAGTTGAACAAACAGTTGAGTCGTTTGCCAAAAATGATTCCCCCACAACTGTGGCTAGTTTTCCAAAAATTGAATTGGTTGGCGAGGGTAGCAATGAAAAACTAGAACTTACTGCTGAGGAACTTTTATTTATAACTGCATCTGACAATTATGTAAAAATTACCTACCTCCACAACAATATATTGAAGGAATTATTATTTAGAAGCACTTTAAAAAAATTAGAAACCTGTTTAATCGAGCATTCACAATTTTATCGTTGCCATAAAACTTTTGTGGTAAACCTAGACAAAGTGATTCATATAAGCGGCAATACCCAAGGCTATAAATTACATTTTGCCGAAACAGAAGAAATTTTACCCGTTAGCCGTTCTTTAAACAAAGAAATTAAGCAAAAATTAGAAAATATTACTGCTTAAGAACCTATCCATTCACCCCAAAACATAGCAAAATCAATGCTTTTAGCCATTGATTATTACTAGTTACCCCAAAATACTCTTTGGAGTTTACAGTTTACCACTTCCATTTGTAAAAGGCATTTTTCAAGTGCAGTTTTGTGTTTTAATATTTCATTACACCAAAAACTGTATTATGAATTGTTCACTTTTTACCTCAATTTTAATCGTTCACATTGCAAGTGGAACTGTTGGTTTAGTAACTGGATTAATTGGCATGATTAGCCCCAAAGACAAAAAAATACACAGAGTAGCTGGTAAAATTTTCTTCTGGGCTATGGCTCTCATTTTTGTTTCTAGCGTTTATATGAGTATTGTAAAACAAAACTGGTTTTTGTTTTTTATTGGTTTTTTCAGTTTTTACTTAGCGGCTACCGGCTACAGAATTTTAGCTTTAAAAAAGTTAGAAACCGGAAAAGTAAGACCTGCTTTGGTAGATTATGTTCTAAGTTTTAGTGGCATTATAGCCGGCATTGGGCTACTAATAATAAGTGGCTTACTTATTAAGAAAGGCATGTTTGCCATTGTACCTGCACTATTTGGCACACTCTCCTTTGCTTTTGGCTATACTGATATCAGAAAATTTTATATCACCAAGTCCACAAGATATAATTGGCTTGTAGCCCATGCTGGACGAATGGCAGGAGCATTTACCGCAACAGTAACTGCTTTTGTAGTAGTAAATATTCAAATACAAAACAGTTGGATATTTTGGATTTTACCTACCCTAATTATTATTCCTATTGGTCAAAGACAAGTGAAAAAAATACAATCAAAATCTTAATACAAAACACACATTTTATGAAACGTATTTTAAGTTTAGTATGTTTATTGGTAGCATTACAAACCATTGCTCAACCTTACACAGTAAAAAATGGCAAAACCCGTCATCGTTTTGCTCAATTAGAAGTTGGGGTTACGCAATACTTTGCCCCCAAAGCTGGAGAATCGCAAGTATTAGAAAATGGTACAGTAAAAAATATTCAATATGGCAACAAAACCACCACAGCCATTTTTATTGGTGGAACACATTTTTGGGGTCATGCTGATTTTGCTTTAACCATTCCTATCGCATCAATTGGAGATGGAATGAAATATGGTGTGGATTTACAGGCTAAATATTATCCATGGAGAATTGAGAAAAATAAACTTCGTCCGTATGTTGGCATTTCAATGAATCCATTTTCTTATCAGCAAAATGATGGTCCAAAAGTTTCTACAACTTATTTTCCATTATTGGCTGGTATCAATCTTATGAAAGGCAATAACCAGTTTGAGTTGGGTGCTGTTTTTAACTACAAAAGAGATTTTAATTATGCCATTGGCCGTACACAATTGGGCATGGCAAAACTTCAACCATTTATTATTGGTGCAACCTATAAATACACTTTAGAAACTACTGGAAGTGCTGAAAAAGAATGGCGTAATGGAGTTACTGCAAAACGTACAAAAGAATTAGCAGCAAAAGGTAAACTCAACAGTTTTTCACTAGCTGTGGGTCCAACTACTGCATTCAGATTAAAATCATCGAACTATTTAAAAACAAAATATGCTTTTGCAGGAGAGCATAATTATAAAACTACAATAGAGTTAGGTGCTGGTTATTATTGGCATAAGCCAGATGTACAAGCCAATATTGCTTACAGAACTTTTAAATCTACCATTAATGCTTATGGTTATCATCAAGATGCTAAAAGAACTGCCATTACTTTAGAAGCTTACAAATTTTTATTCGATTTTCATGGTTTTGTGCCATTTATTGGTCCAAGTTTAAGCTACGAAAACCTAACGGTGAATGAAAAAGATGGTAACAATGCCACTGTTACCAATACTTACAAAGGCATACAACCAGGTATTACATTTGGCTGGGATATTAGACCCAATAGAATTCAATCTTTTTTACTAAGAACCAATTTACGTTGGCAGCCCAACTTAAATGTAACCATGAACAACGGTAGTAAAAATGCTTTAGACCAGTTAGAGTTTAATTTTATTCAGTTGGTAATTTTTCCTGGAAGAATGAAAAATAAATAAATTGCTAACCACTTGAATTAGCTTTAAATCGTTTTTTCAACAATAAATTATTTCTCTTCAATTAAATAAATAACAACCCTTATTTTACAATTCAAAAAATAACATCTTATGCCTTTACCAAATATTTTTACACAAGAAGTAGCCAAACAAATTATTGAAAGAATTAATCAACTAACAACCACAACTCAACCAAAATGGGGTAAAATGTCGGTAGATAAAATGTTGGCTCACTGCAATGTAACATATGAAATGGTGTATGAAAACATACATCCACAACCAAATGCATTGATTAAATTCATTTTAAAAGCATTAGTTAAAAATACCGTAGTAAATGAAAAGCCTTACAAACAAAACAGTACAACGGCTGCTCAATTTTTAATAAAGGATAACAAGAATTTTGAAGCAGAAAAACAACGCCTTATAAACTTTATACATCAAACACAAGTACTAGGCGAAGCCCATTTTAACAATAAAGAATCTCACTCCTTTGGTAAACTCACTTCTACTGAATGGAACAACCTATTTTATAAACACTTAAACCATCACCTTACTCAGTTTGGTGTTTAAAAATCTTTAAATTCATTTTAAATCGTGAAATTTGACTACTCGATTTATTTGAATGATTGATAAAGTATTGAACACATGAAAATTTTTTTAGCTCAACAGAATTATCATATTGGCAACTTTGAATACAATACAGCAAAAATTATTGCTGCAATTGAAACCGCTAAAGCTCAAGGAGGTGATTTAATTGTATTTAGCGAAATGAGTGTATGTGGTTATCCTGCAAGAGATTTTGTTGAGTTCAGCGATTTTATAAATAAATGTTATTCAGCTATTGATACCATTAAACAACATGCAACCAATATTGGTGTACTCATTGGCTCTCCAGCTCGTAATCCAATTGCACAAGGAAAAGATTTATTTAACGCTGCATTCTTTTTATATGAAGGTGAAGTAAAAGCCGAAATTCATAAAACATTATTACCTACTTATGATGTTTTTGATGAATACAGATATTTTGAACCTGCTTATAGTTGGCAAACAGTTGAATTTAAAGGCAAAAAATTAGCCATTACCATTTGTGAAGATATTTGGAACTTGGGTGATAACCCCTTGTACCGAATTTGCCCAATGGATGAATTAATGAAACAACAGCCCGATGTAATGCTCAACTTAAGTGCAAGCCCGTTTGATTATACACACGATGAAGATAGAAAAGCCACCATTAAAGCCAATGTATTAAAATACAAATTGCCTCTATTTTATTGTAATGCGGTTGGCAGCCAAACTGAAATTGTATTTGATGGTGGTAGTTATATTTTTGATAAAGATGCCAACTTAGTAAAAGCATTACCTCTATTTGAAGAAGCTATTGAAGGAGTTGTCTTAAATGATGACGGAACCGTAGATGCAACAATTATTGAACCTGCAAGTCGTGTTCCAGATAAAGAATTAAATCCAATTGCATTAGACGAACACTTAAACATTCAACAAGTACATGCAGCTTTAATTTTAGGCATTAAAGATTATTTTGCTAAAATGGGTTTTACCAAAGCAATTATTGGAAGCAGTGGTGGCATTGATAGTGCTGTTGTTTTAGCATTGGCTTGTGAAGCATTAGGTGCCGAAAATGTGAGAGCCATTTTAATGCCATCGCCATACAGTACAGAACATAGTGTAAACGATGCTGTAGAGTTGAGCAAAAATTTAAACAACCCTTACGATATTGTTAGAATAAACGATGTATATGAAACTTTTTTAACCACACTACAACCCATATTTAAAGATTTACCTTTTAGTTTGGCAGAAGAAAATATTCAAAGCCGTAGCCGTGGAAATTTGCTCATGGCTATTGCCAATAAGTTTGGCTATATTTTATTAAACACCAGTAATAAAAGTGAATTGGCTACAGGCTATGGCACTTTATATGGCGACATGGCTGGAGGCTTAGGTGTATTGGGCGATTGCTATAAACTACAAGTATATGCTTTAGCAAATTATATCAATAGAAATAAAGAAATTATTCCACAACATATTATTACTAAACCACCAAGTGCTGAGTTACGCCCTGGACAAAAAGACAGTGATAGTTTACCTGATTATTCAATCTTAGATAAAATTTTGTTTCAATACATTGAACGCAGGCAAGGGCCTGCAGAAATTAAAGCACAAGGCTTTGATGCTGCATTGGTAGATAGAACTTTGAAAATGGTAAATAACAACGAGTATAAACGTAATCAGTTTTGCCCTATTATTCGTATTAGTCCAAAAGCATTTGGTGTTGGCAGAAGAGTACCTATTGTAGCAAAGTATTTGAATTAATTTTAAACAAAAAGCAAAAAATAAGAATTTACCACAAAGTTTTAGAGAAAAGGAGTTAGACTCAGAAATAAAAATCTTCGTGAACTTTGTATCCTTTGTTTCTTTGTGTGAAAATTTAAAACTATCGCATGAAAAAATGGTTTAAAAGAATTGGTTTAACCTTAGTAATACTCTTTGTATTACTCAACATTATTAGTGCATTTCATGCTTATAAGTTTACTCATTTTTACGATGATGCTTCACCTGTAAAAAAGCCAGAACAAATGAGTGCTGGCGAAAAAGCCAAAGCCATGTTCTTTGGGGTGAACTATCCAAAAAGTAAAGTGGTCGATTCTTTATTAATTCCTCATTCAACTATAAAAATTACAACTAGTGATTCTTTACAATTAGAAGCTTGGTATTTACAGCAACCCAATATTAATGGTGATGTAAATATTCGTAAAGGAACTGTATTAATGTTTCATGGACATGGTAGCAACAAGGGTGCTATTATTAGAGAAGCAGAAGAGTTTTACTCTTTAGGTTACGATGTACTCACCACCGATTTTAGAGCTCATGGAAATAGTGAAGGCAATGTTTGTACTATAGGATATAATGAAAGCAAAGATGTAAAAGCAGTGTACGAATATATAAAAGCCAAAGGTGAAAACAATATTATTTTGTGGGGCATTTCTTTGGGAGCTTCTACCATTACGAAAGCTATTTATGATTACAATATTCAACCCAATAAAATTATTTTAGAAATGCCTTTTGGCTCTTTAAGCCATGCAGTAAAAGGCAGAGTTAGAACAATGGGTTTGCCTGAACAGCCTATTGCAACATTATTGAGTTTTTGGGGAGGAACTCAACAAGGTTTTTGGGCTTTTAGTCATAGCCCAAGCAACTATGTACAAAAAATTAATTGTCCAACTTTATTACAATGGGGTGTACTTGACGCAAGGGTTACTGCAACTGAAACAGAAGAACTGTTTAATAATTTAGCTACTTCCAACAAACAATGGATTAAGTACGAAAACTGTGGTCACGTGAGTTTATGTAAAAATGAAAACAACAAATGGAAAGGTGCTGTTACAAGTTTTTTAGCACTTTAATAGTTCATGTTTTACCACAGGGCAATTAAGCAAGGAAGAAAAAATACAATAGAGTTTGTTTATACAACTGCATTGCTTTTGTTGCCTTTCATTACTCCGTTGCGTGAAGATTTTACCACAGAGCAAAGAAGCAAGGAAGAATAGTTTACAACTGAGATAGTTTAAACAATTTCGTTACTAGCGTAGCATTTCGTTCCTTCGTTGCGTGAAATTTTTTAACACAGAGCAAAGTAGCAAGGAAGAATAGTTTACAACTGAGATAGTTTAAACAATTTCGTTGCTGGCGTTGCATTTCGTTGCTCCGTTGCGTGAAATTTTTTAACACAGAGCAAAGTAGCAAGGAAGAATAGTTTACAACTGAGATAGTTTAAACAATTTCGTTGCTAGCGTTGCATTTAGTTGCTCCGTTGCGTGAAATATCCTACAAACTATTAATCAACGCTTCTACTTTTCCTTTAATAAAATCTCTTACTTCATTAAACTCTTTTGGCTCCATATGTTTTGGATCGGGTATTTGCCAATCTATAAATTGCTTGGCTGGCATCCAAGGACAAGCATCGCCACAACCCATTGTTACCACAGCATCAAAAGGTGCAAAGGCTTTTACTTCTTCTAAACTTTTACTATCGTGTGTACTTAAGTCGTAACCCAACTCTTTCATGGCTGCAATGGCTTTAGGATTTACAATGCCACTTGGTTTACTGCCTGCACTATAGGCTTCTACAGTTGAGCCACCAATAATGGTTGCAAAAGCTTGACTCATTTGAGAACGATTGCTGTTTTCAACACAAACAAAAAGTAATTTCTTTTTCATATTCTAGATGTATAAAAATTAAGTCGTTTTAAAATATTTCTTCCTAAACCAAAAAGCTAAATTTACTAAAGCAATTAAGGCTGGCACTTCAACCAAAGGACCAATAACACCTGCAAATGCTTGTCCACTATTAATGCCAAATACACCAATTGCAACAGCAATTGCCAATTCAAAATTATTTCCTGTTGCAGTAAATGCTATTGAAGTTGAACGTGAATAATCGGCTCCAAAATATTTTCCTAAAAAGAAACTGATAACAAACATCAGTACAAAATATATCACTAAAGGAATGGCAATACGAACTACATCAAGTGGAATTTGAACTATCAATTCGCCCTTTAAACTAAACATCACCAAAATGGTAAAAAGCAATGCTATTAATGTGATGGGAGAAATAAACGGAACATATTTTGTTTGAAACCAATCTTCCCCTTTTAATTGTATCAAAGCATATCTACTGATAATTCCAGCTAAAAAAGGAATACCTAAATAAATGCCTACAGTTGTTGCAATTTCAGCAATGGTAATGTTTACAGCCAATCCTTTCAACCCAAAAATGGGTGGCAAAACTGTAATAAAAATATAGGCATATATACTAAAAAACAAGACTTGAAAAATACTGTTTAATGCAATTAACCCTGCTGCATATTCTCTATTGCCTTCTGCCAATTCATTCCATACAACAACCATCGCAATGCAACGGGCTAAGCCAATTAAAATCAAGCCTATCATATATGCTGGGTAATCAGCTAAAAAAGTAATGGCTAAAAAAAACATGAGTATAGGACCAATAATCCAGTTTAAAATAAGTGAAGTGGATAGTACTTTAATATTGGTAAATACTTCACCCATTTTTTCATATTTCACTTTAGCCAATGGTGGATACATCATTAAAATTAATCCTACTGCTAAAGGAATATTGGTGGTACCACTAGAAAAAGAATTGATGAATGTAGACGATGATGGAAATAAATAACCAATACCAACGCCTATTGCCATGGCTAAAAAAATCCATAGGGTTAAATATCTATCTAAGAAACCCAGCTTTTTTCTTTCGGCAGCTGGAAAACAATTTTCAGCACTCATATAAAAATGATTGATTTAAAGTTTAACAACAACCACCGCCTGGTGTACAAACAGTTGCTACTAACGGCTTTTCGGCATAAACAGTTATACTAAAAATACCTGTGCTACCATTTTTAAAACTAGTAATTTGTCCTGCTGTTAAGTAGTTTACCAAAATATCAGCTGGAATGGTAATTAGTTTCTCTTTTTGAATAGTAACATTGGTAAAGCCATTACAATGTATCAATTCTAAATACACATTTTTTTGTATAGCACCACTAATACAACCTGCATACATTTCGGCATCATGCTTTAAAGCTTCAGGTAAATTACCTATCAATACAACATCGGAAATACTGAAATGACCACCCGGTTTTAATACCCTGAAAATTTCTTTGATTACTGCATTTTTATTGGGTACTAAATTCAATACACAGTTACTTACTACAACATCTGCAATATTAGAGGTAACAGGCATTTGCTCAATATCGCCTTGCCTAAATTCTACATTATGTACGCCTCTAACTTCAGCATTGTGTCTTGCTTTTTCAATCATAGCTGGTGTAAAATCAATACCAATTACTTTACCCGTTTCACCAGTTTCTGCTCTTGCAATAAATGCATCATTGCCAGCCCCACTGCCTAAATCTATTACAACATCACCTTTTTTAATTTTGGCAAATTGAGTAGGTAATCCACAGCCCAAACCTAAATCGGCATCGGCATTATAACCTTCTAATGTGGTGTAATCATCACTCATAATATTGTACACTTCTGTGCTACAACCTCCTGCACCACAACAAGAAGATTGATTGGTAGCTTTATCTTGTAAAGCAATTTCACTGTATTTCTGTTTCACGATTTCTTTTAACTCAATATCGGTTTGCATAAAATTTATTTTTAGTATTAAGAATAATTTAGCAACAAGATTTTTTTTGTTGCTCTTTTAATTTGCTGAATAAACTGTTGAAAGCATCGTTAAATTTTTCAAATGCTTTCCAATTAATACAATAACAACTTTTGGGTCCATCTACAGTGCCTTTAATTAAATCGGCTTCTTTCAAAGCTTTTAAATGTTGACTCACCGTACTTTGTGCCAATGGCAATATTTCTACTATCTCGCCACAAATACATTCATTTTTTTGAGCCAATACTTTTAATATAGCAATTCTTGCAGGATGGCTCATTGCTTTGGCAAATGCTGCCAAATCTTGTTCCTTTTTTCCAAATTCTTCGGTCTTGTGTATTGCCATAAATATTCATCGTTTAAATACGATAAGCAAAGCTAAGTGGAAAAGTTTGTTCATCGTACAAATACGATAAAATATTTTTTGGGATAGCAAAACTATACTCAATACTTACTTGTCAAATTGAAATTTTGTATTTGAAAACATTTTATCTTCATGGCATGAGAAAAATTGCCTGCATAGCTCTATTTACCTGCGTATGTATTGTATCTACAGCTCAAGAAAAATATCGTTACTTACGCACCACAGGAAAATTGCCTATGATGGCTTATGGACTTGGTGCAGACAGATTAGGTGGTGCAAAAATGAACTATATAGATACCAATATTTTGGTGAAAGTGGTAGACTCTATTAAAGAAAACTACATCATTCAACTTTCAAAAAATAAAACTGCTTATTTAGAAAAATCTTATACCAAATATGATTCTACTATTCAACTTAAACCATTTTACTTAACCAACTCTTGGAGTGTAAAAGGTTATTCTGACAGTTTTGATGTTGTAAGTATTGGCATGGATGAAAGGTTGCCTTATAAAATTTGGATGGAAACCAATCCTAATAAAATTATGGTAGAGTTGTATGGTGTACAAAGCAATACCAATTGGATTACACAACTTCAAACTGTAAAAGAAGTAAAAAATGTTTACTTCAACCAAATAGAAGATGATGTTGTTCAAGTTACTATTGAACTAAACCATCAACAACATTGGGGTTTTACGGCTGGTTATAAAAACAAAACTTTTACTGTTAAGGTTCAACATCCACCAACCGATTTCGCCATTCAAAATATGGTGATTGCAATAGATGCTGGTCATGGTGGTTCTAACACAGGTGCAACAGGTATTACAACAAAAATTAAAGAAAAAGAATACACGTTACTTTTTGCAAAAGCATTGGAAAAACTGTTGACTAAAAAAGGAGCCAAGGTAATTATGACCAGAAGTATCGATACGGCAATTGATAATAAAGACAGAGTTCTTTTTTTACAAGAACAACAACCTCGTTTATTCATTAGTATTCATTTAAATTCTTCTAGTAAAACTGAAGTGCAAGGCGTTAGTACGTATTATAAGCATGTTGGGTTTAGGCCATTATCAGTAAGTATTTTAAAGAAAATGTTAGAGTTAGATTTAAACGAATTTGGCAATGTGGGTAGCTTTAATTTTATTCCAAATGCCATTACCGATTTTCCCAATTGCCTTGTTGAAGTAGCTTTTTTAAGCAATGTTGAAGATGAACAGAAAATACTTGATCCTAAATTTCATAAAAAAGTAGCCGAAAAAATTTATGCCGGAATCAAAGATTTTTTGAAAGCCCATCAACAATAAATCAAAAAATATTTCAACTAACAAAAACTTTCTTTTTCCCTAACGTTTGTTAGTGTATTTTTGCAAACATGGGACGAATAAAAACTTCAGACAATGCCAGCCGTAAAGATGTAATTGTTCAAAAGGCGGCTATTCTTTTTAAAGAAAAAGGTTTTAAAGCTGCCAGCATGAGAGAATTGGCAGAAGTAGTTGGTGTAGAAGCTGCAAGCTTATATAACCACATTAAAAGCAAAAACGAGTTGTTACACGAAATTTGTTTTAGTGTAGCCAACCGATACAATCAAAAGTTAGAAGAACTAGAAACCAAAGAAAGTACTTCGTTAGAAAAAGTAGAAACTTTATTGCGTTTTCATATTGAGGGAATGGTGGATCATTTTGAAGAAGTATTTGTGAGCGATAGAGAATGGAAATATTTATCGGAGCCATACTTATCTAATTTTCAGAATCAACGTCGTACTTATCGTAAACGTTTTGCAGCAATTATAGAAGATGGTATTAAGAAAAAAGAAATCAAAAAAATTGATGCTACCACTGCTGTGCTTATTATGTTACATGCCATTAGTGGTATTGAAAGTTGGCATAGAAGTAAACAAAAAATTAGTGGCGAAGAATTAGAAGAAAATATGATTGCCATTTTAGTTGGTGGTTTAAAAAAATAGAGACTAATTTTTTACTGATTCACCTTGTTTTTTGAGTTGACTATAAACGATTGCATTGCACTATGTCATTACATTTTCATACATTAACTATACAAGATATAACACAAGAAACCAAAGATTGCGTTTCAATTGCTTTTCATATTCCAGAACATTTAAAAGCAGATTTTTCTTTTACGCAAGGGCAAAATATTACTTTAAAAACCATGATAAATGGTGCTGAAGTAAGACGATCTTATTCACTTTGTTCATCGCCATTAAGTAACCAATTTAGGGTAGCCATTAAAAGGGTTGACGGAGGTGTGTTCTCCACTTTTGCCAATGAACATTTAAAAGTTGGTGATACTGTAGAAGTGATGTCTCCTGCAGGAAAATTTTACACAGAATTAAATCCAACAAATACAAAAAACTATGTTGCATTTGCAGCAGGCAGTGGTATAACGCCCATTTTATCAATTATAGAAACAACACTAATTGTTGAGCCGCAAAGCAATTTTGTTTTAGTATATGGCAATAAAAATCATAATTCTATAATTTTTAAAGAAGCGTTGGAAGCATTGAAAAATAAGTTTTTACAACGCTTTCAATTAATACATATTTTAAGTCGTGAAAGAACAGATGCCGATATTAATTTTGGTAGAATAGATTCAAACAAACTACAACAACTTAGTTCTTTAATCAACTATAAAACCATAGATGAATTTTTTATTTGCGGACCAGAAGAAATGATTTTTTGTGTGAAAGATTTTTTAACTGCACAATCGATTGAGCAAAAGAAAATTCATTTTGAGTTGTTTGCTGCTTCTACTCCTAAAACAAAAATTGCAAGCACTACAACAACTGATACCACTGCAAAAAGCAATATTTCTGTAACAGTAGATGGAAGAAGTTTCGACTTTGATTTACCGTTTAATGGTACCAATATTTTAGATGCAGCATTACAGCAAGGAGCCGATTTACCTTATGCTTGTAAAGGTGGCGTTTGTTGTACTTGTAAAGCAAAACTGCTAGAAGGTAAAGTACAAATGGATGTTCATTGGGGTTTAGAACATGAAGAAATTGAACAAGGTTTTATCCTTACTTGTCAAAGCCACCCAATTACAGAAAAAGTGGTGATTGATTTCGATGTAAAATAAATTAAATATTCCTTTCATTAATATTTTTCAAATTATAGTTTATGCAAAAACTACACAACTACATTTTGGGTAAACAAATTACCGGAGATGGAGATGGTCAATTATTATACAATGCAGTAACTGGTAAAGCGATTGCTACTGCTAGTACTAAAGGAATAGATTTTGAAGAAGTACTAAATTATGCCAGAAAAAGTGGTGGTGCATTACGCAAAATGACTTTTCATGAACGTGGTTTAATGCTTAGGGCATTGGCTTTGCATTTGCGTGAACACTTGGAAAAATTTTATACCATCAGCTATCAAACAGGTGCAACAAAAGCCGATAGTTGGGTAGATATTGAAGGTGGAATTGGTAATTTATTTGCCAATGCATCGCTTCGTAGAAAATTACCTAATACTCCTTTTTGTTTAGATGGTGAACATCATCCACTGGGTAAGATGAATACTTTTATGGGCCATCACTTATTGGTACCTAAAGAAGGTGTGGCTGTTCATATCAATGCATTTAATTTTCCTGTATGGGGAATGTTAGAAAAAATTGCTGTGAATTTATTGGCAGGAATGCCTGCTGTTGTTAAACCTGCAACAGTAACTTCCTATTTAACAGAAGCTGTTGTGGCTGAAATTATTGCTTCTAAAATATTACCTGAAGGTGCATTGCAATTGGTTTGTGGCAGTGCAGGTAATATGTTGGATTTTGTAAACAGTCAGGATGTAATCACATTTACTGGAAGTGCAACTACAGGTTTAATGCTTAAATCTCAAAAAAGAATTCTCGAAGAAAATGTGCCATTTACTATGGAAGCAGATTCGTTGAATTGTATTGTTTTAGGAGTTGACGTAAGTCCTAATTCACCTGAATGGGATATTTTTATTAAAGAAGTGAGAAAAGAAATGACTACTAAGTGTGGTCAAAAATGTACTGCCATTCGTAGAATATTTGTTCCTGAAAATAAAATAGAAGATGTACAAATTGCCTTGGGTAAAGCATTGGCACAAACAACGATTGGTAGTCCTTTGAATGAAAAAGTGAGAATGGGTAGCTTGGCTGGCATGTCTCAACGAGAAGAAGTAAAAGCTCAGGTGCAAAAACTATTAGCATCTTCTCAAATTATTTATGGCAGTTTAGATAGTGTTGAAGTAATTGATGGCGATGCTATCGATGGTGCATTTATTAGTCCAATATTATTATTAAATGAAAACCCACTTACGTCAACCGATGTGCATGATGTAGAAGCTTTTGGTCCTGTAAGTACTTTAATGCCTTATAAAAATTTAGATGAAGCAATTGAACTTTCTAAAATGGGTAAAGGTTCATTGGTGAGTTCTATTGTAACTGCATCAACAAAAAATGCACAAGATTATGTTTTGGGTGCAGGAGCTTATCATGGTAGAATTTTAGTATTAAATAATGATTGTGCCAAAGAAAGTACAGGTCATGGAAGTCCGTTGCCATTATTGGTTCATGGAGGCCCAGGACGTGCAGGTGGTGGAGAAGAAATGGGAGGGTTACGTGGCATTAAACATTATATGCAAAGATTAGCTGTACAAGGAAGTCCTGATATGATTACTGCCATTAGTCAGGTATATCAACCAGGTGCAAAAGGTAATCATGATGGCATTCATCCTTTCACCAAATATTTTGAGGAATTAAAAATTGGTGATCAACTCATTACCGAAAAAAGATTAATTACATCAGAAGACATCAATCGCTTTGCCGATTTAAGTGGCGATCATTTTTATGCCCATAAAGTAGATACTGATTTCGCTGGAACGATGTTTGATCAACAGGTTGCACATGGGTATTTTATCATGAGTGTAGCTGCAGGATTATTTGTTGATGGTTATAAGAAAAATCCAGTATTACTTAACTACGGAATTGACGAATTGAGATTTACTAAACCAGTATATCCGGGCTCAGAAATTCATATTCGTTTTACCTGCAAAGAAAAAATTATTCAAGAACAAAAAGAACCAACCGATATTCCAAAAGGTATTGTAAAATGGTTGGTTGAAATGATTGATGAAACAAATGAATTAACAGGTATAGCAACAATATTAACGATGGTGGAGAGGAAGAATTGAAGCTAATAAATTAAAAGTGTGAAGGAAGAAAAGAGATTGAAGATGTGAAAGAGAGAAAGAAAAAGCATTTGATAGTTTTGTGGTTAAACAAATAGTATTAAATTCAACTATGGAAATTAATACACTCACTGGAATCATTATTGAATCAGCTATAAAAGTACATAACACCATCGGACCGGGTTGTTACGAAAAAGTGTATGAGGAATGTATGATGTATGAATTGTATAGAAAAAACGTAGAAGTACACAGGCAATTGATTTTACCAATTACTTATGAAGAATTACGAATAGAAAACGCATACAAATTAGATTTACTGATAGACGAAAGAGTAATTGTAGAAATTAAATGTGTGTACGATATGCATCCTGTTCATTTTAAACAACTGAATACATATTTGAAATTACTAAACTTAAAACACGGTATACTTTTAAATTTTAAAACCAATTTAATGAAAGAAGGAATTCACAGAGTATTTAATAACAAAGGATTAGAATAAGCATCTTCTTCTCTTTCTTGCCCTTTTACTCCTTTTATCTCTTAGCGACCATCCTTCAATCTTTTAGCCAAAATATTTCACTATGACACAACTAACAAACGAAGGCCATGTAAATATCACTCATGAACATGGCATTACAACAATAGAATTTCATCACCCACAAAGCAATTCTTTACCTGGAAAAATTTTGAACGAGTTGGCAACCGCTATTCATTCAGAAGGATTGAACCCAGCAACCAAAGTCATCATTTTAAAAAGTGCAGGCGACAAAGTTTTTTGCAGTGGTGCAAGTTTCGATGAATTAGCAGCCATTCAAACCGAAGAACAAGGCTTAAAATTCTTCAGCGGTTTTGCGAATGTGATTAATGCCATGCGTAAAGCCCCTCAATTAATTATTGCCAGAATACAAGGTAAATGTGTGGGTGGTGGTGTTGGACTTGCAGCAGCAGCTGATTATGCCATTGCATGTGAAGGGGCTGAAATTAAATTAAGTGAATTAGCTGTTGGTATTGGTCCTTTTGTAGTTGGACCAGCAGTTGAAAGAAAATTAGGTCTTAGTGCTTTTACTCAATTGTCTATTGATGCTACAAAATGGAGACCAGCCGATTGGGCAAGAAAAAAAGGCTTATTTGCTGAGCTGCACAGTGATACAGCTGGAATGGATGATAGTATAACTCGTTTATCTAATACTTTATCTAAAAGCAGCCCAGAAGCCATGAAAGAACTGAAAAAAGTTTTCTGGAAAGGCACTGAACATTGGGACGAACTACTCAAAGAAAGAGCAGCCATCAGCGGTAAATTAATTTTAAGCGATTATAGTAAAAGCTTCATTGCTAAGTTTAAAGAAAAGCAACCGTAAAATTTCAATTCTTACTTTTATAATTCTTTAAAATAAGATATAAGGCTACAGTGTCACTATTCATTGGTATTTTAAGAAAGATGAAGTTGGTTTTAGTGATGAGTATAAAGAATTAAAATTGATTGATGAAATTTTTAGTGCTACTACCGAAAACACTTTTAAGCAAACAACTTTCAATATTGATTATCTTAACGAAACGAGTCCAAATAAATCATTTTGAGGAATAAATTAAGCCAATGCAACGTTGCGATAATCAAGCTAATCAATTGATTATAATTATTTACGTGGTTTAGTATATAGTTTTCCACCAAACTGCACAGTTTTCAAAGTAAAGTATTGTTTCCTTAATGATGACTAAAAGGTTTTACACTGCATCAATTTCTGATTACTTTTTTTAGCAAGTTAGTTTCATATATTTGTCCAATAAATTATTTTACGATATGAAAAAAATTTTACTCTCTTTTTTTGTATTGATTACAATCACTGCATTTGCACAAACCCCATTTACACCTGGCAACCTTGTAGTTGTACAAGTTGGTAGTGGTGCACAAGCATTGTCCAATCAATCTCAGGTAATTAAACTGATAGAGATAACAACATCTGGAACAATTGTTCAAACTATTGAGTTGCCTTATACCACAGCCATGGCTACAAGTGGCAATAACAGAATAACAACGCAAGGGAGTTCCTCTAATGATGCCAATATGACATTATCGGCTAATGGTCAATATTTTGTTTTACCAGGGTATAATTCTGATACTGGTATTGCAACCATTTCTGGTGTTGCTGGTGTACATAGAACACTTTGCAGAGTTGCAATGAATGGAACTTGGGATACAAAAACGCTTGTAGATATACCCAAATCTACTGGAAATGCAAGAGGTGCTGCAAGTAATGATGGTAATCAGTTTTATTTAGTTGGTAGTAGTCTCGGTGTTCGTTATGTACCTTATGGCAGCACTGGTACATTAAATGATACTTCTATCATTATTAGTACTACTGTAACAAATAATAGAACTATACAAGCTTGGGGAGGAGATTTAATTGTTGGCACCGGTTCTTCATCAGTACGAGTTGGGCGTATTAGTGGTTTTCCAACAACAGCCAACCAAAACATGGTGCAATTACCGGGTATTCCAACTTCATTGACTGCGAATAATGTTTATTTTACTAGTTTACCCAGTGGACCTGCTGGATTTAATACTATGTATGTTTCTAGCGATGCAGCACCAAGTGGTATAAGAAAATATTGTTTAAATAGTACAACCAATAACTGGGATTCTATTGGTACTTTAAACACTGGAGTAACTTATAGAGGTATGACAGCATCTACTTCAGGTTCAACTGTTAGAATATATGCAGTTTCTGGCAACTCACCTATACATAGCTTTGAAGATGCATCAGGTTATAATGTAGCACCTACGGCAACCCCAGTTACTGTTCTTGCTGCTCCAACCAATACTGCATTTAGAGGAATACAAGTAGTACCTAGTTCATCGGCATTACCTATTAGATTATTAGCTTTTAATGCTGCTAAAAACGATGATGGTACAGCAAAAGTATTTTGGGTAGTAAATGGCGATTATGATGTAGTAAACTATGTTGCTGAAAAAAGCTCTAATGGAAGAGATTTTGCAAGTTTTGGTAATGTTATTGCATCTAATAGAAATAATTATGAGATGAATGACAATACTGTTTTAACTGTTACCACTTACTACAGAGTAAAATTTGTGACTAACGACGGTAAAATTACTTATAGCAATGTTGTTGCTGTATCACCAAAAAGATCTATTGGATTTCAAGTATTTCCAAATCCAGTACAGAACAATTTAATACTTTCATACACTAAGTTAATAGTAGATGCAAATATTAGTATTAATACAATTGATGGTAAAAATGTGATGAGTATTCCTGTTAAAGCTAACACAACGCAAAGTAGTATTGATGTTAGTAAATTGAAGAAAGGAAACTATGTGGTAACTCTTTTAGATGCCGATGGTAACAGAACAAGTAAAACAATGATTAAAAATTAATAATTACTTATTGTACATACGCAAAAGGGCTGCATCAAATATATTGATGCAGCCCTTTTGTTTAAAACAGTATGCTTAAATTTTTCCATAACCTAATAAATATCTTACCACAGAATACAGGTGTTTAGGGCTTCACAGAAAATAATTAATGTTCAATATCTTCTCCGTGAAACTCTCTATTCTTCTTACCTCTGTGGTAACAAAAATTGCTATTATCTTCGCTTACTTATGTTATTTAAAGAAGTTATTGGTCAGCATTCAGTTAAACAGCACCTCACCGAAATGGTGGAGCAAAACCGCTTATCACATGCATTACTTTTTTTAGGAAAAGAAGGCAGCGGTGCATTGCCATTGGCTTTGGCATTTGCTCAATTTGTAGTTTGTCAGCCTGCTGAAGCTCCTGTGGTAGAAGATTTATTTGGAGGAATGAGTGCATTAACTAGCGGACCAAAATTTATTCATCCCGATCATTTAGAACAAGTTGAATCTTACCAAAAAGCCAATCAATTAGTTCATCCCGATTTACATTTTTCCTTTCCCGTAATTACCAAAAAAGCTGGAGAAAAACCTACTAGTTCAGATTATATAACAGAATGGAGAGAGTTTGTAAAGCAATTTCCATATGGCAACGTGTACGATTGGTTGCAAATGATTGGTGCCGAAAATAAACAAGGTAATATTACTGCTGAAGAATGTAACGACATTATGCGTAAACTCAGCCTAAAGAGTTTTGAAGCGGGTCATAAAATTTTATTATTATGGATGCCCGAATATTTAGGTAAAGAAGGCAATAAATTATTGAAGCTTATTGAAGAACCACCACCTAACACCTTGTTTATTTTAGTAGCAGAAAATGAAGAACAAATCTTGCCTACTATTTTAAGTAGATGCCAATTGGTGAAAGTACCTTTTTTAGAAAATAGTGAAGTAGAAGAGGCTTTAATTAGCCGTGCAAATGTAAACCCATCAACTGCAAGACAAATTGCTGCTATTACAGAAGGTAACTATAGAGAAGCATTACACTTACTACAACATACTAGCGAAGATTGGCAATCACTTTTAGGCGATTGGTTGAAATTTATTATTCGTAGAATGTTGCAAGATCAAGTAAAATGGACAGATGAAATCAGCAAGTTAGGTCGGGAAAAACAAAAGCAATTTCTTCGTTATTTCAACCACATGTTAGAGCAAGCCATAAGAATAAAAGTACTAGGAGTTGATAATGTTGCTTTACCAGATCATGAAAAAGATTTTGCTCAACGCCTCAATAAAATTGCTAGCGTTAGCCAAATGCAGGTAATGATTGAAGAGTTAGATAAAGCAGCTTATTATATAGAACGTAACGCCAATGGTAAAATTCTTTTTCAAGCATTAACTATAAAACTATATCACATTATTCAAAATAAAGTATTGGTAGAAATGTAAATGCTACCACTCATTTCATTCAAAAAAATATAGTATGCAAACCACACCACAACAAGTTGTACAACACATGATGCAAAACGATTTGTTCTCTCAATGGTTAGGTATTGATGTGATTGAAATAAATGAAGGCTATAGTAAAATAACCATGACGGTAAGAACAGAAATGATTAATGGCTTTGGCATTGTGCATGGTGGCATTTGTTTTAGCCTTGCCGATAGTGCTTTTGCATTTGCTTGTAACAATAGAAACAATTTGTCTGTTGCTTTAGATACTAGCATCAACTTTACAAAACCTGTTCATGTTGGCGATATATTAATTGCCGAAGCAAAAGAATTGCATAATGGAAGAAGCACTGGCTTATACCATATAACCATTACCAATCAACAGAATCAAATCGTTGCTTTATTTAAAGGCACTTGTTTTAGAACTGGGAAGGTGTTGATTGGGGAAAGTTTGTAAATTAAATAAGTATATAGGGTAAATAAAGTAGAAAGGTTAGAAAAGTAAATAGTGTAAAAAGTATATAGAGTATATAAATTTTGTTGAGTATTTTAGTATAAAATTTATATATGCGTTTGAATAGTTTTGGTTTTGAAGAATTGGAGCTTTGGAAGAAAATACGCCTGTTTAAACTCGAAATAAAAATATTGGTAAAAACATTTCCGCAGGAAGAAAAATACAGACTCACTGATCAAATAATTAGAAGTTCACGTTCTATTAATGCTTTGATATCCGAAGGTCATGGCAGATTTACATATCCCGATCAAATTCATTATTGTATTCAGGCAAGAGGATCTTTAACAGAAACCATAAACCATTTAATTGACGCTTTTGATGAAGATTACATAACCGAAGAACAACTACAACATCATAAAACAAATGGCAAAGAAATTGAACGATTGCTAAATGGATATCTTGTTTATTTAAGAAAGAAAAGAGACGAAACAAAATAATTAGTTAGCACTATCTACTTTACCTACTCTATTTACTCTACCTACCTTATTTACTCTACCTGCTCTTTATACTTTTATCACTTCACAAACCAATAACCTATCGCAAGCCATAGCAAGCCTTTAACTAAAAAAAACAAAAAGCCCCAAAAACCAATCTTCTTCATCCATTTAATCAATGGTTTGTTTGTTTGCACAGTATTATTCATATTAGTTGGCAATAATTTCATAGGTTTTAAATACACTGCTCATTGGTGCAGGTTTACCTTCTTCTCTTGCTTTAGCAACATCTTCAAAACCACGAGCATGACCTTTTAAAAAAGCTTCACTCTTGGTCCAATCTTTAAATACTTTTTCATTTTCCCAATAACTTACAATTAAGTAAGGGTCGCTATCTTTCGATGGTTTCAACACATACATATCAATAAAACCCGGCATGGTATCAATTGCTTTTGCTCTTGAACCAAATAAAAACTCAAAACGCTCTTTATATTCAGGGGTGCAATGAATATAGTTAATGGCAACAAATTTTTTTTCTGTCATTCCTTTGTAATTTTTACGAAAGTATCTTTACACTAATCATAGCATTGTTAATATCGGGAAACTGTATTACGCAAAAAGGAATTCTCTTGTACTTATAAATTCATTAATATGATTTATCAATTCAATAACTACATTCCAGTTGTTCACGAAAGTTCATTTGTACATCCACAAGCAGCAGTAACTGGTAATGTAATTATTGGTAAAAATGTGTATGTTGGTCCGGGTGCTGCAATACGTGGCGATTGGGGTGCAATCATTATTGAAGATGGTTGTAATGTACAAGAAAACTGTACCATACACATGTTTCCAGGAACAACAGTTTTATTAAAAGAAGCAGCACATATTGGTCATGGTGCTGTTATACATGGAGCAACCATTGGCAAGAACTGTTTAGTTGGAATGAATGCTGTTATAATGGATAATGTTGTTTTAGGGGATGAATGTATTGTAGGTGCACTAAGTTTTATTAAAGCCGATGAACAATTTGAAAGCAGAAGTTTAATTGTAGGAAATCCTGCAAAAAAAATTAAAGAGGTTAGTAATGAAATGATTGCTTGGAAAACTGAAGGAACAAAACTCTATCAACAATTGCCTAAAGAAATGATGCAACATTGGAAGGCAGTAGAACCTTTAAGAACCATTCCTGAAAACTATATGGTTCAACAAAATGATTACAAAACATGGAATGAAACAAAATAGGTTATTGAACCGTATTTCTTATTTCATTAACTACAAAAAATTGTCCAAATTCATCTTCCATCGGATGCATATCTTTCATTGCACCACTAAATACAACTTGTATTTCATGCTGCTGAAAAGCCTTAGGCAAATTGGCTGGCAAAAAATTGAGGTATAAACGATTGCATTTAATTATATAAATAGGCTCATCCTTTGTTCCTAGTTGATAAATAGTTCCTGATTGTTGTATTACTGTATCAATGGTTTTTCGTTGATGTATAAACCCATATTTTGTGTGTTGTAAATTATTGGTATAACTCACTATAATACCAGTTAACAACAAAATTGCAATAGCTATTTTCATTTAGCTAATTTCTTTGCTACGAATTACTTCTATGCAACTTGTTGGTTATGTAATTATGAAAAAATTGTTACCAACTACTAAATGGGTAATTTGCCAATGCGTTCATCACCTGTTTTAATTAGCTCACAAGCTAGGTTTACTTTTTGTTCAAATTCGGGTAAATCTTCGCTGATAAAAATCCAACTGTCTTTACTACCATCAAAATCAAAATCCATTCGGCTAGTATGAATTTCTTGTTGTAATTCTTTAAAAAACTCAGGCAATGTTGCTACAAATACACCATTAAATTCGGGTGTTATATCATTACGTTCTCTTAAAAATAAGATCAATTTTTTATTGAGGTATAAACCATAACCACCTAATAGTTTTTTAATTTTCGGACGAACGGGATATAAACTTCGTAAAACAAAATCGTATGGTAATTGGTAGTTCATGGTTTTTGTGATTTCGACGATAGGAGAAATCTACTAGTCATTACAAAGATGCAATAGATTATTTGTTACTAATAAAAAGAAATTTATTGCATCGTTGCCTTTAATTGTGCGGTGTACACCAATGCTCTTTTTTCTGCAAAATAATCTGCACCTAACATTAATCCTGCTTGAATAGCCAATGCTACTGCTATGCCATACACAAATTGTTTGTCTATATTATTTTTATACAATACCGCTACAGTAACACCAATAAGTAGCAATGCAATTTCTACATAACGGTAAATCACAAAATTCTTATTGACTGTTTCCATTCTTGGTAACTCTTTTTCTTTTAAATCATCAGGATTCATAGTTAATGCATATACCACTCTTACTCTATCTGCATCGCTTCTATTATATACAGTAAATCCAACAATTATCTGCAATACAGCAATTAAAATAAGTGGTATGGATGCTCCTTTCCAAAACTGTGTTTTCCAAACAAATATTCCAAGTAATGCAACAATCAATGCTGCAATACCAATACCCAAAAACAATAAACTTTCCTGTTTTTCGGCTATAAAATATTTTTCAATATCGGTTTTGGTAAGCATAATTTTTCATGTTTTAGTATAAGACGATTGACTAGCATAGTTATTGCAATGCACCAACTATTTTTTCATCTAACGGAGAAACATCTTTACTAAAAAATCCTATCAATACTCCATTTTCATCTACCAAATATTTTGAAAAATTCCAATCTGGTTGTTTATTACACCAACCATTTTTTGTACTATCGCTTAACCAATTAAGTATTGCATTTTGTTCGTTGCCCTTTATAACACTACTTTTTTTGGCCAAAGGAAAAGTAACTCCATAGTTGAGTTTACAAAAAGAGGCTATAGCATTATCGTCTTTACTTTCTTGATTTTTAAAATCGTTTGCAGGAAAACCAATTACCACCAATTTACTTTTATATTGTTGATGTAGGGTTTCTAACTCACTATATTGACCAGTAAAACCACAATCACTAGCAGTATTAACCAATAATATTTTCTTGCCTTTAAACTGTTCGAAGCTAGTAGTTGTTCCATTATTTGCAGTAAAGGGCAAATTATATATAGAAGTAGGTGGAACAATTTTTTGATCATTCAACACAATGCCACTTGCATTACCAAATATTTTTCCTTTCAGCATAATAACCGAGTAAACTGCTTTCATCATCGATTGTCTTAACGTCATATCTTTTCTTTTTATACACAACAAAACAATCACTACAATAGTTGTTGTAATAGCTAATCTTTTTGCCCATTTGTTGTTAAAAAAACTCATCTTAAAAACCATTTTAACAACTTTAATTTACCTTTAAATGGTGGATACTTTAATGCAGGATCTATCCATGTTGCAGTTTTTAATATAGGCTTGGCATGAGTGAAAGTATAAAAAGAACTTTGTCCATGATAAGCCCCAATGCCACTATAACCCACTCCTCCAAAATGTAAATGATGATTGGTTATATGATAAATAGTATTGTTTACACAACCACCACCAAACGCTACTTTACTAATCCAATCCTCTTCTGTTTTAGTTGAAGATGTAAATACATAAAACGCTAATGGGTTTGGATTTTTACGAATAATTTTTAACGCTTCTTCTTGTGTAGAAAATGTAAGTATGGGTAGTATTGGACCAAAAATTTCTTCTGTCATCACCTTTGCATCAAGACTTACATTTTCAAGAAGTGTTGGTTCAAAAAATAATGAATCTTTATTGTACTTTCCACCATATACAATTGTTCCTTCTTGTAAATAGTTAACTAAAGTATCAAAACGTTTTTCGTTAATTACTCTACTATAATCTTCGCTTGCAGCAGCATCATTGGTATAAAAACGAGTAATAGTTGATTGTAAAATTTCAACAAATTTTTCCTTTATAGATTCATGAATCAATAAATAATCTGGGGCAATACAAGTTTGTCCTGCATTAATAAATTTACCCAACACAATTCTATTAGCAGCAACTTGCAAATTGGCATCTGCTTCAATAACACAAGGGCTTTTGCCGCCCAATTCTAATGTTACAGGCACTAGTTCTTTTGCAGCTAATCCATACACAGCCTTACCTACAGCTGTACTACCAGTAAAAAAAACATGATCAAAACGAAAGTTATTCATCATTGTAGGAATCACTACAGCACCATCGCCTTCCACAATTTGTATATATTCTTCAGCAAAAATTTCTTGAACAATTTTTCTAGCAATAGCATTGGTGGCAGGTGTAAATTCACTTGGTTTCAAAACCACACAATTACCACCAGCAATTGCTCCTACTAGCGGATTAAACAACAACTGAAAAGGATAATTCCATGGAGCAATAATTAATACAACACCCAATGCATCGTAATATATTGTACTGCTTGCAGGCAGGTTCATTAAGTTGGTATCAACTTTTTTTGGCAACATCAATTGCCTTAAATTTTTTAAGAAATAGCTAATTTCCATTTGCACCAAAGCAATTTCGCTGGCATAAGCTTCAGTATAACTTTTGCCTAAATCTTTAAATAAAGCTGCTGCAATTTCGGCTTCATATTTTTTTATAGTGACAGCTAATAATTGCAATTGCTGTTTTCTAAAAGCAAAACTTTTGGTAGCACCTGATTCAAAATATTGTTTAGATTGTTGTAGTTGTGCAAGCATAATTTGTAAGTATAACAACACAATTTAAGCATTGTGTTGGTTTAATATAAAAATCGTTCAAAACAGCAATTTCTATTATTGAACAATCTGTTGTACTACTATCAACGTTCTCGGTGTCACTCAGCCGATAGCTATCGGCTTCAAGGTTCTGCACTTTATTCAACATAAACCAACGAAGTTTGTATCCTTATAATCAACAATTCCTTATGGAAATACTTCCTTTCTCCGACGAATATTTTATGCAACAAGCTTTAAAAGAAGCTAGGCAAGCTTTTGATGAAGATGAAGTACCTATTGGTGCTGTGGTTGTACTCAACAATAAAATTATTGCTAGAGGATATAACCAAACAGAAAAATTAAACGACAGTACCGCTCATGCAGAAATATTAGCACTTACTAGTGCTTATAGTTATCTTGGTGCAAAGTATTTACCAGAAGCAACTTTATATGTAACCGTAGAACCTTGTTTAATGTGTTGTGGTGCTTTGTATTGGGGCAAATTAGGAAGAGTAGTGTACGGAGCTAGCGATGAAAAAAGTGGTGGATTGCGTTTTTTTACAGATGAAGATGGGCTCATCATTCCCGAAAAATGGCCCTTTCATCCTAAAACACAATTGGTAAAAGATGTGTTAGCCGATGAGTGTAGTATGCTAATGAAAACATTTTTTAGAAGCAAGCGATAATTAATAATAGACTTTCTATTTAAAAAAGTTATCTCATTTTAGTACGCAAATATTTAAGCATTGAAATACCAAAGAGTTGCTTTATTTGCATAACAGCTATTTAAATTTAATAACCCTTATAATGGAACAACTCACTTTCGATTTATCTAAACCTATTGCCATAGGCTGCGATCATGCAGGCACAGATTACAAAGATGCTACCAAAAAATATTTAGAAGACAAAGGTTATACTGTAATTGATTTTGGTACAAATGGAACAGCATCGGTAGACTATCCAGATTTTGCTCATACAGTGGCAAACAGTGTTGAAAAAAATGAAACCGCTTTTGGCATTTTATTTTGTGGCAGTGCCAATGGTGTTGCTATAACAGCCAACAAACATCAAGGCATAAGAGCAGGCTTAAGTTGGGAGAATGATGTTGCTAAACTCATTCGTAAACACAACAATGCCAATGTTATTTGTATTCCTGCACGTTTTGTGGCTTTATCATTGGCTTTAGAAATGATAGATAATTTTATAACTACCGATTTTGAAGGTGGTCGTCATGCCACTAGAGTTAATAAAATTGCTTGTAACTAAAACACTTTATTCAAATACTTAAATATTCATACATGAAAAAAATTTTGTTCATTGCATGTTGTTGCACAGGTTTAATAGTATCGGCACAACAAAATAAAGATGCCAGCAAGTTTGCAGCAACCATTACTCAAAAAGATTTAAAAGATCAACTTACAATTGTTGCTGCCGATGATATGGAAGGCAGAGAAACTGCTACTCCAGGACAAAAAAAAGCTGCAGCATATATTGAAGAAGAGTTTAAAAAAATTGGTTTAAAACCAGGTAATGGCAATAGTTATCAGCAATTATTTCCAGTGTATCAAGATGAGTTAAAATCGGCTTCATTAAAATTGTACAATTACAATTTTGAATACAATACGCATTTTACTGCCAACTTAAGTAATAGTGTAAATGGCAGTTGGAGCATCAACAATATTGCTTATGTAGCTTATGGAATAAGCGATAAAGAAAGAGACGATTATGCAAATATTGATGTAAAAGGTAAGTGGGTAGTATTGCTAGACATCACTCCTGCAGATATGGACAAAGGAGAAGCCAATATACCAACATCTGCAAGAGGTGCACTAGCAGGTAAAGTACGCACAGCCATGCAAAAAGGAGCAGTAGGCGTTCTAGCGGTTTCAAAAACTTTCTTAAGTGATAAAAGAACGCCAACTTCTAATATTGGCGGTATGTACATGAAAAGAGAAGGAGCTACAACCAACAATGTAATTCCTGTTTTGTCTATTTCTTATCAAGCAGCAGCTTCTATTTTAAGTAAAGATATTGCCAACTATACTGCTTTAAAAAATGTACCAACTGGCATATACAACACCAATGCAAGTATTGCTATTGATAAAAGCACCAACCAACTTGAAAGCTCAAATGTTATTGGCATAGTGGAAGGAACAGATAAGAAAAATGAGTATGTTGTTTTAACTGCACATTATGATCATTTGGGTAAGAGAGGTAATGTAATTTATAATGGTGCCGATGATGATGGAAGTGGAACAGTAAGTGTAATTGAAATGGCAGAGGCTTTTGCCGAAGCTAAGAAAAAAGGTAAGGGTCCAAGAAGAACCATTGTATTTATGACAGTGAGTGGAGAAGAAAAAGGTTTATGGGGCAGTGAATACTATGGCGATCATCCGTTATTTCCATTAGAAAAAACAACCGTGAATTTAAATACCGATATGGTAGGAAGAATTGATCCTTCATACAAAGGCGATAGCTTAAATTATGTTTTTGTAATTGGAGAAGATAAACTCAGTAGCGATTTAATGAAGATTACTGATAGCGTTAATCAGCATACAAAAATGGAATTGGATAGAAGATACAACGATCCTAAAGACCCCAATCGTTTTTACTACAGAAGCGATCATTACAATTTTGCAAAAAAAGGCGTTCCTATTATTTTCTACTTTAATGGTGTACACAAAGATTATCATAGAGAAACTGATACGGTAGAGAAAATTAATTTTGATGTAATGGAAAAAAGAGTTCGATTAATTTTTACCACCGCATGGGTAATGGCCAATAGAGAAAATATGTTGAAGAGAGATATTCCTTTAAATATTCCTCCAAGATAAAATTTTTGAAAACCCCGACGACGGCTTTCAGCCTCGTCGGCGGTTATTTAAAGAATTAGTTTTTAAAGAATAATTTCAGCTAACAAACGATCGCTTAATTTTTTTTGGTTGAAATAATTTTCACTTTACATTCGCAACGCAATGATGAACAGTAAACATATTAAGATTACAAAAAAACAGCCTCGTTGAGGAAGTTGAGTAAGCTTTGTATGTACAGCATAAAAAAGTTTGAAAGCCTTCCTCGAAATGGGAAGGCTTTTTTTGTTAGGCTTAAAATTGGAACACGGAAAACACGGATTTGATAGATTTACACGGAATAAAAAATCAGTTCTTATCTATTGAATCAATGTTCGATAAAAAGTTAGCAGAATGTTCATCCCCTTCTGGGAGGGGAAAGAAAAACATTAGGTGAAGTACAAGCACTTTGGGGTGGGTTTAGAATAAGCTTTTATCCATTCAATCAATGTCATCAGCGTTCTATTAATATCGGTATCAATAATTATTCATCATAAAACTTTATGCAACGCATAAAGAACAAAAATTGGGGGGAAACAAAAATGAAAGTAGCCGTAGTTGGAGCCACAGGCTTAGTAGGTACAAAAATGTTACAAGTACTTGCTGAAAGAAATTTTAATGTAACAGAATTAATTCCTGTTGCAAGTGAAAGAAGTGTTGGTAAAGAAGTGGAGTTTAAAGGCAAACAATACAAAGTTGTTGGCATGCAAGCTGGTATTGATGCAAAACCTGCTGTTGCTATTTTTAGTGCAGGTGGAAGTACTAGTTTAGAATGGGCTCCAAAATTTGCAGCTGCAGGCATCACTGTAATTGATAATAGTAGTGCATGGCGTATGGATGCTACAAAAAAATTAGTAGTACCAGAAGTAAATGCAAGTGTATTAACTGCTGATGATAAAATTATTGCCAATCCTAATTGTAGCACCATTCAAATGGTAGTGGCTTTACAACCATTGCATGAGAAATACAAAATTAAAAGAGTGGTTGTAAGTACTTATCAAAGTGTTACTGGTACTGGTAAAGCAGCAGTTGATCAGTTATTTAATGAAAGAAAAGGGGTTGAAGGACCAATGGCTTATAAATATCAGATTGACTTAAATGTTATTCCACAAATTGATGTGTTTTTAGAAAATGGTTACACCAAAGAAGAAATGAAAATGGTGAAAGAAACTTGTAAGATTATGCAAGACGATAACATTAAAGTTACTGCTACAACGGTGCGTATTCCTGTGGTTGGTGGTCATAGCGAAAGTGTAAATGTTGAGTTTGAAAACGAATATGATTTAGCAGAAGTAAAAGCATTATTGAGTGCTGCTCCTGGTGTTGTGTTGCAACAAGATGATGCTGCACAATTTTATCCTATGCCGTTATGGGCTCATGAAAAAGATGCAGTGTTTGTTGGTAGATTACGTAGAGATGAAAGTCAGCCCAAAACTTTAAATATGTGGATTGTAAGCGATAATTTACGCAAAGGTGCTGCTACCAACGCAGTACAAATTGCTGAATATTTAGTAGGGAAAGGTCTTTTATAATTATTATTTGTTTTAATTTTTGTTGTAAAAAGGGTTCATCACTTATATGATGAACCCTTTTTATGTTTGAAATACATTCATATTTAGTTAACTGCATAAAAATCAAAACTTTTAGCCAAAAAATTACAATTCTGCTAAAAATCTTACTTATTTAATGACAATGGTCATGAATTATGTTTTTGCGACAGAATATTTTTGTAGTCTAATTAAAATTATTTTGACTAACGTAATGAGTGTAGCATTGAACGATAACATGAATATTGCAACTGTTCAACAGCTGTTTAATGAACTATTTCCTTTTCTAAAAATTGAATTTTTTGAAAAGGAAAATAGAGACAATTCTGTAACCATCAAAAAGCGAATTCATTCTGTTCAAAAAAAATTAGTAGATTATAAGTTGCCTAAAGAACCTTACAAAGAAATTTGTATACATCCAGACATGACTGTAACTGAGCTAGAAAAAGAATTTAAAGGTCTATATAAATTACATACTCAGGTATTTAGAAGATCTGGAAATATTTGGTTAGAAACTACTATTACCGATGGTTGGACTTTAAAAGAACAAAACAATCAAGGCGAAATGATTACCGCTCAAATTGCCAATAAATAAGGTTAATTAAAAAGGCCCTAAAAAACAACAATGCTTCTGTAAAAGAAGCATTTGTTATTTGTACAAAAGCAAGTATTTGTTAAATACACTTACCTGAGTTAAAAAACTTAGTGCTGTTTAGAGGTTTTATATTTATTTCGTAACATGAAAAAAGTAATTGTTGCAATTTTCCTTTTCAGTATTGTTGCTTGTGGCAACAAAAAAAATATTCCCGATGTTTCTAAAGTACAAGTACAACTAACTACGCAACGTTTTGAACAAGATTTTTTTACAATAGATACTACACAAATTGATGCTTCGTTACAAATGCTATTTAATAAGTATCCTGTTTTTATGGTAGATTATTTGCAAAACATTTTAGCTAGTAATCCACAGCCCGATACTATCATGCAAAATGTAAAGCTATTTATAAATGCATACAGTAAAATTTACGAAACAACACAATCAACATTTGCCAATTTTAATTCAATAGAAAAAGAAATAAAACAAGGATTTCAGTTTGTAAAATATTATTTCCCCAACTATAAGTTACCTACTCAATTGGTTACTTATATTGGTCCATGGGATGCTATGTTTATGTTGAGTAATAATACTTCTGGAAGCAGTGTTATGAGAGATGATAGTATTATGGGTATTGGTTTACAGCTTAGTTTGGGTAACAATTTTCCTTTGTATAAAGATGGAGCATTACAATCATTATATCCTGCTTTTATTAGTAAAAGATTCGATCCAAAATATATTACCACCAATGCTTTAAACGTAATTATAGACGATTTATATACTTCCCGAAACCTTGGTAAGCCTTTGGTAGAACAAATGATAGAAGCTGGTAAAAGATTGTATTTATTAGATGCTTTTTTACCCTACACAGCCGATAGTATTAAAACTGGTTATACACAAGCTCAGCTAGAAGGTTGCATAAAAAATGAAGCCAATATTTGGAACTTTTTTGTTACCAACGATTTACTTTTTACCACCGAACCATCTATCATAAAAGATTATATGACCGATGCACCCAATACACCAGCTTTAGGAGAACAATCGCCTGGTAATATTGGTCAGTTTGTAGGCTGGCAAATTGTAAAAAAATGGATGGAAAAGAACGATAAAAAAAGTTTAAACGATTTATTAAACACCTCGGCTAAAGAAATATTTGAAACCAGCAAATACAAACCATAACTATAGATAATTTTCCTTCTTATTCTTCTTTCATACATTTACCTCATGAGTAATATTAAAAAAATTCCTGCTCGTAAAACCATTGCATTGGTTGCACACGATAATAAAAAACCCGATTTAATTGAATGGGCTATTTATAATAAAACTACTTTAGCCAAACATAATTTAGTAGCCACAGGAACCACAGGAAAACTATTAGAAGAAGCTCTAGACAGACCAGTAAGAAAATTTTTAAGTGGTCCACTTGGTGGAGATCAACAAATTGGAAGCATGATTGCTCAGGGTGAAATTGATGTACTCATTTTCTTTTGGGATGCCATGGAAGCTCAACCACACGATAGCGATGTAAAAGCATTATTACGCCTTTGCGTGGCATGGAATATTATTATGGCTTGTGATAGGGCTACTGCTGATTTTATTATGACCTCTCCTTTTATGCACGAAACTTACAATGCAACCTTACCCGATTATACCGATTATTTAAGCAGAGAAATTAAAACCGATGAATAATTTACAACTTAGAATTTGGCAAAAAGACGATGCTCAACAACTTGCTGCTATTGCCAATAATAAAAATATTTGGAGCAATGTATTAGATAGTTTTCCCAGTCCATATACAGTAATGGATGCTTTGCAATGGATTAATAAAGAAAGCTCGGCACAGCCCATTACAAAATTTGCTATAGAATATCAAGGCAGTGTAGTGGGTGGAATTGGTATGATTTTAAATGAAGATGTATATCGCAACAATATTGAACTAGGCTATTTTGTTGGAGAAACCTATTGGGGTAAAGGCATTGCTACAACTGCTATTAAAACCATTGTAGAGCATATTCAAAAAAATTATTCGGCCAATAGAGTAATGGCTCGTGTATATGCCCATAATACAGCGAGTATGAAGGCTTTACAAAAAGCAGGATTTCATTTAGAAGGCATTCAAGAAAAAGCTGCTATTAAAAGCAATGTATTGATTGATGTGTATGTATGGGTAAGATTTATTTAACTATATTTCGAAGTATAAAATGACAAAATTTTTTTTCAGTTGCATGATAATACTCTGTTGTTTTGCTTGTAAAACAACCTATGTAAAATATGCCAGTAATTATACTTTTAAAAGTGAAAATGGATTACCCAATTATGGCAATTTAAACTATTGGGCTGCACATCCTTGGAAGCACGATACCAGCGATAGTATTCCAAAACCATTGAGAAAAAATTTTAATGCCGATTCAACAGTAGATGTATTTTTTCTGCACCCAACTAGTTATTCAGATAAAGAAAAAACCCAAGGTTGGAATGCTCCTATTGACGATTCACTCATCAATGCAAAAACCGATTACAGCAGTATTTTATATCAAGCAAGTGTGTTTAATAATGTAGGCAGAGTGTTTGCCCCTCGTTACAGACAAGCCAATTACTTTGCCTATTTACCCACAACAAAAGAAGATACATTAAAAGCATTGGCAGCTTTTGATACTGCTTATGCCGATATACAACAAGCTTTTGATTATTATTTAAAACATTATAATAATGGCAGACCAATCATTATTGCTGCACATAGCCAAGGCACAACGCATGCAAAAAGATTGTTGAAAGAATACTTTGATGGAAAATTATTACAAAATAAATTGGTAGTTGCCTATTTGGTAGGAATGCCAGTTGAAAATGGTTATTTCAAGAATATTCAACCTTGTGATAACGAAAATCAAACCAATTGCTTTTGTACTTGGCGAACATTTAAAGTAAACTATACCCCCGATTATTTAGCTAAAGAAAACAATAAGGTGGTAGTTACCAATCCACTTACATGGAATGTTAACATACCTTCTGCCGAAGTAAAAGACAATAAAGGATCGGTACTAAAAAATTTTAATCAACTACTACCAAAAGTTACCAATGCAACAGTGCACAATGGAATTATTTGGGCTAAACATCCTCGTTTTTTTGGTAGTTTTTTATTACGAGCCAAAAACTATCATATTGCCGACTATAATTTTTACTACCTGAGTATTAGAGAAAATGTGGCCAACAGAATAAAAATGTTTTGGAAAAAATAAGTCCCACCAAATGAATGGCAGGACTATAAAAAAAACACCCCCTAAACAAAAAGCTATTGCTTTTTAAATGGAATACTTTTAATAAAAGTATCGCCACAAAAAGCATTTAATATATAATTGCCGTTATTTAAATCGGCTAAATTTAAGTTTAACTGTTGTGTACCTTCCTCTACAAAAGTGGTAACCTTGGTAGCAATCATTCCTTGTACATTTAATATTTTAATGGTTAAATGCTCCATCTTATCAGCAACCACATGCAAATAGCTAATGCCATTGGTGTGTATAGGTTGTAAGCTTTGTATGTACATAACTATATAATTTAAATAGTAAAATATATAGGGGAAGTAATAGCACTAGACACAATTGGTATAAATAATGCTGCTTTTAATAAAAAAAGCATCTCAAGAATGAGATGCCTTGATACTTAACCTAAGTAACCCCTATTGAATAACAAAAGTTTTGAGTACACTTTCTTTATTGTTGATTAGTTGAAGAAAATAAGTTCCTCTTTCTAAGTGCTGCACATTTAAACTTGTAATACCAAGCATATTTTTAGTTGTACTAATTCTTTGCTTGCCAAAAGTATCCATAACATTAAGTGTTGTATTTCCACTAATGGTTGTTTGTATTTGAATAATGCCATTATTTACTGGGTTAGGAAAAATGGAAATTGTATTTTTTGTAGTTGTACCTATTTTAATTGTATTGCTATATTCGGTTGATCCAGATTTACTTTCAATTATTAGTCTATAGTAACGTACACTTTCAGTGCATGTATTTCTATCAGTAAATGAATAGTATTTATTATTGGTGGATGAAATATTAGCCAATGTTGTAAAGCTGGCCCCATTGCAACTTACTTGTAATCTATATTGACTAACATCTTCATCTAACTCGTTATTCCAACTTAACAGAATTTCTTTTTGTTTTTGTAAAGCAGTAAACTGTGTAATTTTTACAGGCAATAAAAAGCTTGCCCCCTTTAAAGATTTAAAGCCTGTACTGCTGCCAGCCAAAAGTTCATCATAATACAATACATTTATTTCTGTACCATTATCTACAGTTGTATATGTTGCCTCTCCTGGTGTTGCAGAACCAGTTGATGAAAAGAATATACGACTGTAAAAAATAGAATTCTGGTATGCATAAAACAAAGTATCACCATTCCAGGCTGCTGCTGAAAAACCAGAAGTTCTGCTGGTAGATGTAACATAGCTTCTCCAGGAATTTAAAACTGGTCTACTAATCATAAAGTTTATGCCATATTCTTTAGAGAGTGTAGTATTATAAAAACCACCTGACGCAAGTATGGTATCACGACTATGTATTACAATATCATTAATAGAAATAAGTGAAGTAGATGGTGAATAAATATCTTCAGTTCTAACGCTCCAACTGACACCATTCCATTGGGCTTTGTACATACCTCTAATAACTGGCGAAACAGAATTATCATATTCAACCCCAATATAGGCTACTACTTTACCACTATCGCTGGTAATTTCAATGTCATTTACATCTACGTCTTGTCCATTAACAGATGCATGAATTAATAACTGGCTCCAACTAGATCCTCCATTCATCGAATAAAAAACTCCACCTCTATTTGTACCATCTAATTTATAACCAGCCAATACAATACTGTTTACACTATCGCTTACTGCAATAGCACTAATCTTGCTTCCTACAGAAGGAAAGCTGTAAGGAGCTTCTTCTGCTGTAAATACCCTATTCCAGCTAACACCTTTATTGGTTGTTTTATAAACTCTAATATTGCCCACATAAGCACTCATAATATCATTGCCTACCATTTCAGCAGAATAATAGGGAGAACCATCTCCATTTGGAAACATTGCGTTACTCCATGTTTTACTCGAAGTATTATAATCACTTACATAACGTATTCCAGCTTTACTGGCTAACCAACCAAAGTCTTTTGTATTACGCATATCAAAATCATTTACTTGTACAGCTTCAATACCATCATTAATTTCTGTGATTATTGAGCCGCTATTCTTGCTCCATCCTAAACCTTGATCTGTAGTAATCAATATTACACCACCTGTTAATGCAGTAGATAATGTATGTACACTTCCGTCATTAGGATGTGTTTCAAAAGAAGTATTTCCAAAATTATTCCAAGATGCTGCAGCTCCTTTTGCATTGCTATATGCACTTCCAAAATAAACATAATAGTTACCTACTATTGGTTCAAAAAATGAAAAATTATTACCAGAAACACCAGCAACATTTGTGTTTACAACCGTCCAGCTAGTGGCTGTTGTATCTCTATAAGCAACATATTTTGTTGTGTTATTACTGCCACCAATAAAAATTGTTCCGTTAGGAGCAACAGCAGCAGTTTTCCAATAAACACTTGAACTTAAAGTTGATAAATCATCATGTAAAAAAGCAGTAGTTCCGTTTGTAATATTCGAAAGAATAGTTAATTCAGGATCGTTTCCTTCTTTGAATGCGAGAATAGAATCGCTGAGGTTATAACTCATTTTTTCTTTAATTGGGTAGGTAAGATTGTTATAACTGTAGCTTGAAATAAAGTTGGTGATATTGCCATTAGCATCTAAATCGGAATAACCAAATCGATCTTGATTAGATGAAAATACCCTGAAGAAAAACCACATTCTGTTTCCCTTCACCAAAAAATCGTTCAGTGATGTATCTACACCAAAAGATCTGAATAAAGGAGCATTTCCATCATTAAATGCTGTTTTATAAATTGAATTATTAGGAGCATTTACAAAGTACATGTAACTACTGTAAGCAGCAATTTTTTGAATTCCGCTACCTACCCCTGCTGCTGCAGTAAGAGAAGGCATTTTTGTAAAGCTAGATATGGATGCTGACCCTAAAGCCCCACCTTTTGCTTTTGCATAAAAAGCAGTATTGGCACTCTCTGTTGTAATAAAGATGTTTAAACTATCTATCTCGCCAATAACTGAAGACGATGCAATGGCATTAATTCGTCCTCCATATACTGCTTCAACATTAGTAATTGTTTGTGCTATTGTAATTGCTATAAAAGAATTTAAGGCAATAAAAAGTGTACATATTTTTTTCATGGTTGTTTGTTTTGTAGTGTAAAAATATTTCTTGTAAAAAAGTATTTCTTCACCCAAAAGGATGAAATATTTTTATCTACTTCATCTCTTTACAACCATAATGAACTAAAAAAATAGCTAGCTTATAAACTTCTTACTTTAGCTATAGCAGCAGTACGAGATGTAACATCTAACTTATAATATATGTTACTTATGTGTGTTTTAATAGTATTCACAGATACAAATAATGATTGAGCCATTTGTTGATTGGTTTTGCCTTCGTATACTGCACATAAAACATCAAACTCTCTTTCGCTGAGTGCTATTTGTAAATGCTTATTAATTGTATGCAGATTTAATTTGGGTTGATTGGCTGTAAGTTGTTGTGTGTAATTGTACAAAGCAATTTCTAACCCAACCAATAAATCTTTCTCATCAAAAGGCTTAATAATATAACCAGCGGGTTTTGTTTTTTTAGCTCGTTCTAACGTTTGTTTATCGGCATGAGAGGTAAGAAAAATAAAAGGTAATTGATAGATACTATTAATCGTTTCGGCAATATCAATTCCATCTTTTTCATCGCCTAAATTTATATCGAGTAGAACAACATCAGGTGTATTGTTTTTAAGTTGATGTAAAGCATCTTCTACACTATAAGCAGTACCAGAAACAATAAAATTAAGGTTGTTCAATATTTGTTCAATATCAATACCAATTAGAGGATCATCTTCTACTATTAATACTCTTATTTCGCTCATGTGTTTAGTTTATACCTTGTAATAATCATTTGAATATCGGTACCGTTATTACCAGTTACAGTGAGCATAGCTTTCATTTTTGCTGCAAAAGATTTAATTAATTGATAGCCTAAAGAATTGGTGCTTTCGTAACTCCAGTTATCTGGTAAGCCTTTACCATTATCTTTTACACGTAACAGTAAATTGCCTTTTTCTTGTTTTAATTGAACTTGAAGATTTCCATTTTGTTGCGTTTCATCAAATGCATATTTGAGTGCATTACTAATTAATTCGGTTAAAATTAAACCTAGTGGAATTACGGTATCTACATCTAAATTCATTTGATCAATATCTGTTTCAAGCAATACTTTACCTTCTTGTATATTGTAAGATGCAAATAAAGATTGAGTTAGTTTTTCTATATAATCCTTTACATCTACTCCAGTTAAATTTTCATCATTATATAAATTTTGATGAATTAAAGCCATACTTTTTACCCTGTCTCTTCCTTCTTTAATGGCTGCCAATGCTTTTGTATCGCTAATATTTCGGCTTTGTAAATTGAGTAAACTGCTGACAACTTGTAAATTGTTTTTTACTCTATGATGAATTTCTTTAAGTAATATTTCTTTTTCGTTTAAAGATTTGCTGATGATGGCATTTTTTTCTTCCAGCTTATGACTGTGTTTTTGTTTATTTCTATACAATAAAAAAACACTGCCTGCTACTATTGTAATAAGAGCTAACCCCAAAGTGTATAGCCAAATAGTTCTTTTATTTGCTTGAATAGATAGGGTTTTATATTCATTCTCCTTATTTAATAATGCAAGCTGTTGTTTGTTTTTTTCATTTTTAGTTTCAGCAAGCACAAGGGACTGTTCATTTTTTTGCAGCATCAATTCGCTCAACTCATTTTGTTGATTGAGTAAATCTATTTCTTGTTTTCGTTGTTTATTTTGAGATTGTGCTAATAACAATGTTTGATGTTCTTGTTTTAATTGTAAATCTTTTACTTTATTTTCTTTATCCAGCAAAGCAATTTGTTGTTCTTTTTGTGCCACTTTATACTTTGCATCAAGTTCTTCAATTAAAGCAGATCTATTGATATTTAATAACGAATCGTTATACTCTTTTAACTGTTCATAATAAGCCAATGCTGCTGAAAAATTTTTCTGTTCCTTTTCGGCAACATACAGTAAATGTGTTATTGCTGCTAAAGATTGAAACTTTGTGTTTCTGAATCTCAATTTTAAACAACTTTTCAATATAGGAATTGCATTAGCATAATCTTTAACACCCATGTAAGATTGACCTAAACCATATTGCACTGCATTATGAATGTCCTCTACCTGTTTTACTCTTGTATTTTTTGCTAGCTCTTCAAAAATGGGTAATGCTTCAGCAAACTTTTGCTGATAATTTAATCCCAATGCAATATTTACCTGAGCATTCAGCATCATAGCTACATCGTTATTGCTTTGGGCTGTTGTATAAATACTCTTAAATAAAGCCGTAGCACTATCGTACTTCTTTTGGAGGTTGTATAATGTTGCAATGTTTAACATTACATTCAATGCAGCTTTATCGTTTTCGGCTTGGTAAATTGCCAGTGCTTCATAGTAATAAGTTGCTGCTGCCGAAATATTATTTCTCATTCTATATACCAACCCAATACCATTTAACGTAGTTGCTCTTTGTTTAGGCTTACCGTATATTTTTTTTAACTCGAGTGATTGATGATAATAAATAAGACTGCTATCAAAAATGCTTTGCTGATAAAATGAATATCCAATATCGTGTTTTATTATTCCTCTTAATTCATTGTCTTTTGTAAAAGCATTTGCATCAAGTGACATTCTAAAATATTTTTTTGCACTATCATACACCCTTAAACTATTGTATGCCTGAGCTATTGAATGGCAAGCATTTGCTTGTAGGTTTTTTTTGTTCAGGTTGTCGCCTTTTTCTTTTACCAATAAGGCTACTGCTAAAACTTCTTTTGGTTTATTTCTTACAAATTCAGCAACCAGTTTAGACAATGTGGCTATAGTAATACTATCGTGACTAGATGTTTGAATAACTTTTCTATAATCATCTATTGAAGCAATTTGTGCATTAGCTATACTAACGAATAAAAAATAGAATACGCTACTTAGTAGAAAACGTGCCATAATGAATACAAATTAATTTATTCTTTTGAACTATTTACTCATTCTTTTGGGTGAGTTTAACTACCGAACTATTTAAATTATGTACACAAGATATACTAAAATATGATTTTCTAAAATGCTGAATCTTGAGAGTTATTGTCAAATTTTGTATTACAAGTAACAACTTTTTAAAATTTAAAACCCCTTTTTAATCTACTTTTACATAAATAACTATTATATGAAGAAACTTTACTTATTACTTATTGCTGCAATAACACTAGGAGGTGTACATGCACAAACTTTATTATCTGAGGGATTTGAAACAGGTTCCTCTTTTCCGCCCAATAACTGGACTAGGATTAATGGAGGCAGTGGAAACAATTGGGAAAGAAACGATTTAGGAACCTTTGGTGATGGCCCTTACCCATTTGCCAATACCGGCACTAAAAGTATGTTGGTTGAGTACAATTTAACAAGTGCTGCTGATGCATGGATGATATCTCCAAGCTTATCAATGACTGCAGGAACCACCTATTCTATTTCATTTTGGTATAGAGTACGTTCTGCAACATGGCCTGAAAAATTAAAAGTTACATTAGGCAATGCTGCTACAGTTGCTGCACAAACCAATACAATTTGGGAAAATGCAGGTGGCGTAAGCTTAGTGAACACTAATTTTTTACAAGCAACTATTACTTATACACCAACAACAACTGGAAATTTATTTTTAGGTTTCCATTGTTATAATGCTTTGGATTCAGGTTGGGCAATTATTGTAGATGATGTTTTAGTACAACAAGCAGCAGCTAGTGTACCCAATTGTACATCAAATATTGCACCTGCTAATGCAGCAACCAATGTTACATATTTACCTAGTGTAAATTTATCTTGGAATGCAGCAGCTACTGCAACTTCTTACGATGTGTACCATGGCACAGCAAATCCTCCATCATTATTGGGTACAACAGCAAATACCAATGTAAACATTACTGGTATACAGCCTAATACAACTTACTATTGGTATATTGTTCCTAAAAACTCTGCTGGATCTGCTACTGGATGTAGTTCATCTATTTTCTCTTATACAAGTGGTGCAGCACCCGCTGTTCCTGTTAACGATGATTGTGCAAGTGCAATAAATATTTCTGCTTACAGTGGTGTAGTAAATGGTACAACTTTTAGTGCAACCCAAAGTAGAGCAGCAGACTCTTGTGTAGGTTTTATAGGAAATGCCAATGATGATGTTTGGTATAAATTCACAGCATTACAAAATGGTGGTGCAACAATAGCACTTACACCAACGGGCAGTTTTGATGCTGTAATGATTGGTTACTCTGGTAATTGTGGAGCTTTAGTTAATATTGCTTGTGCCGATGCAACAGGTAATGGAGGTGCTGAAACATTAACTTTTACCAATTTAACTGCTGGACAAACCTATTACTTTAGAGTTTATGGTTATGGGGCTGCAGGTACTGAAAGTAACTTTTCTGTAAGTGCTGCTGGTGCTGCATTACCAGTTGGATTTGCAGGTTTTAAAGCCGAATTACAAAATGGGGTTTCATTACTTTCTTGGAATACTGCCACTGAAATGAATAACGCTGGTTTTGGTATTGAAAGAAGTGCAGATGGTATAAACTTTAGCAATATTGGTTTTGTTGCTTCTAAAGTTGATGGTGGAACATCTAACACCACACAACAATATCAATTTACCGATAATCGTATTTTAAGTGGTAACAATTTCTATCGCTTAAAACAAACTGATAGAGATGGTAAGTTTACTCATAGCAATGTTGTTGTTGTTAAAGCATTAAGATCTCAACAATTAGAGATTGGAGCTATTTATCCAAATCCGGTTAAAAATCAGTTGACTGTTATGGTTAATTCAATGTCTAATCAAAAAGGAACATTAACTATTACTGATTTGAGTGGTAAAGTATTAACTCAACAAGTTGCAATACTTAGTAACGGAAGTAATACTATTCAGCTAAATGTTCAACATTTAAGTACAGGTAATTATGTAATTAAAATAGTTGATGCAAATGGTGCTACAGTCATTACAAAATTTGTAAAACAATAATTGCAAATTGAATTCATACAAAAAATCCCGAGTAATGTTTACTCGGGATTTTTTATTTATATAGCTTTTTAAAAGTTAATTCATTAAATCTTCTTTTGTTACAGCAAGATGATGAATTATTAAAGGTAAAGTAGGACGTTGTGCTGCAAAAATGATAATTAAAATAATTGCCACAATCATAAAATAAATGTTGGTTGTTAGAAAATAAGCCAATACAGCCAACAAACAAGGAGCTTCTAATAAAGAAAATTTTACAATTGAAAATACCTTGTATTGTTCTATTTTCTCCACTGCACTCATTGCTACATCATCTTTTAAAATTTGTACTTTCTTTTTAAATAATGTAAAAGCAGTAAGTACACTTACTACTGTAAATGAAGCAACCACCGTTTCAATAATTCTTGAAGTTGCTTCATCAAAACGAGTTTCGTTTTTGTTGGTTACAAAGTAGATGGTGATTGCAAACAGTAATTGTGCATATAAAAAAGCTGTGTGTATTACCAACATTGCTTTTATATTGGGTTTAAACTTTGTCATTCTACCAAATTTTTTTGTTGAATATTGATTACCGATGATCGTAAATCAACCGATTTTGCAGATAAACGAATGGCACTTTCTGTTTTACCCGATTGTAAAATTACTTGAGCTCTTCCATTAAATAAACTTCTTTGCCATTTCCCTGGAATGCATTTATCTGCTTCATGGCTGCTAGGATCTCCATTACCAACACCAACAATTTCAGCATCTCCAACAACAGAAAATTCAATTAAATTATTTGCAGTTGGCACCAACAAACCATTTTTATCTTTTACACCAATATTTACTACAACAGCATCTTTCCCATTTGCCAATATTATTTTTTTAGACGATTCTAATACCAATTCAACCGCCTCATTTGTAGTTATAACAGATGTGGTTAGCTTTTTATTGTTTCTATAAGCAACAGCTTCTAACTTACCCGGCTCATAATTAATAGTCCATTTTAAATGGCTATTTCTGGGCATTTTTTTTTACCCAAACTTTTCCCATTTAAAAAAAGTTCAACATTATCGGCATTACTATTTACCCAAACTTCAATGGGTGTACCTTCTTTGCCTTTCCAGTTCCAATGTGGTGAAATATGCAACACATCATCTTTACTCCACCAACTTTTATAATAGTAATAAATGTTTTTAGGAAAGCCACACATATCCATTACACCAAAATGCGAATTGATATTTGGCCATTTATAAGGTGTGGGTTCTCCTCTGTAATCTAAACCAGTCCAAATAAAACCACCCAACCAAAAATCATTGGTTGCTGCTAAACTCCACCAAGTTTCTGCAGTGCTTGCCCACCAAGGAGCAGTAATATCTTGATCAGGTACATAGGCTTTAATAGTATCCTTTTCATAAATGCCACGAGTTGTAACAGTGCTCCCCATCTCAGTACCTAATATAGGTTGTGTAGGATGATCTTTGTGATAATCGGCCACTGCAAACTGCCTATAATTAAAACTTCTAACTGGAATAACTTCATTAATACCTGTAAATACATTGGCTACATCTGCGGCATAAGTACTGGTTCTTGTAGGATCTATTTTTTGTTGAAAAGCTATTAAGGTTTGAGCTATTTTTTTACCTGTTGAATTGGTATGAATAATTCCTTCTTCATTACCAATACTCCACATAAAAACACTTGCTCTACTTCTATCTCGTTTCAATAATCTTTCAAATTGATTTAAATATTCGGCACTACTATTTAATAATCTCTGTTCATCCATTACCAACATTCCCAAACTATCGCAAGCGTCCAACAACTCAGGAGTTGGAGCATGATGGCTTGTTCTATAGGCATTTACACCCATTTTTCTGAGTAGTTCAATTCTATAATATTGTAAATAATCTGGCAGAGCTGACCCAACGCCTGCATGATCTTGATGGCAGTTTACACCCAATATTTTTACATGATGTCCGTTTACAAAAATACCATTGGGCTCTATTGAAATTGTTCTAATGCCAATTTTATGAATAGTACTATCTATTACTTTGCCTTTCTGTTTTAAAAGATTAACTACTCTATATAAATAAGGACTATCTGTTGACCAAAGACTTGCGTCAGGAACAATTAATTTGTTTTGAATCAGCTTTTCATTACCTTGTAAAAAGTAGGTAGTTCTAGATGAAGTTGTTTCTATTTTTCTTCCATCTCTTGTTGTGATGTAAGTTTCAACAACACAATCTTGTACTTTATTAGTTGCATTTAATACAGGTACTTTTATATATACTGTTGCATTTTTTTCTTGTGTAGTTGTATGAATAAAAACATCCTCGGTTATATGTAATGGATTGAACACATTCAACCATACATGTCTATAGATTCCTGCACCTTCATAAAACCAGCCTTCATATTGAGTTGCATCTACTCTAACAACTAAAGTGTTTTCTTTATGTACATTTATATAATCGGTTACATCATAATTTACACCAACATAACCACTTTGGTTAGTTCCTAAATAAAAACCATTCAGCCAAAAACTAGCATTTCTAAACACTCCATCAAATTGCAATTGAAATCGTTGAGTACTATCTAATTTGTGTAGTGTAAATTTTTTTCTGTACCAACCAATACTCGTTTCAGGAAATAATCCACCCACAGGTTTATACCCATGCGATTGAACATCAAAATTATCAACGTTTACAAATGGTAACTCTACAGCCCAATCGTGTGGCACATTTAGTTTACGCCAACTACTATCATTGTATTTGGGATCTATACAAGTTAATGGTGCAGCACCCGATTTAGAAAAAATGGCTGCAATTGAATAATTAAAATCTTTTGCAGCATTGGCAGCATGGCCAAAACTAAACCTCCAATCTTCATCTAAATTTATGTGCTTACGTTCGTTGTTATGCTGTGCATTTACAATATTGATACTAGCAAAAAGCATTAAAACAAATACACTTTTTTTCATGATACTGTATTCTAAAATTTTTATTATTTAAATGCAGATAAAGCACTGGTTGGTTTACCACTATTATCAAATGCACCTTTTGTATAGCCTTGCCAATTGCCATAGCATTGTGGCTCCCAATAAATAACCCCTAAACCCTTGTTATTGGTTACTTGTTTTGTTTTAGCCATTATATCTTTTAAAAAAGACAAGCAAGACATTGGTTCATCCCAACTCATACCAACTTCAACCACCATTACTTCTTTATTATAACGGGCAACCATATCGTTCATATTAGCAAAACATTGATCGTTTAAAGTGGACCATGAGAATACTTCTGGATATAAAGACATGCCAATCACATCGTATTGAGCATTATTTGTTTGTAAGCCGCCTAAGATCCATCTAAAAAGTGCATTATCCTGACCATTAGAAATATGCACCATTACTTTAATGTTATTGTTTACTGCTTTTACAGCATTGTAACCTGCGTTGATTAGTAATGCAAAGTTTTGCATATTGGTACTTGCCCTTCCTTCTGGCCAAAGCATTCCATCGTTGGTTTCGTTACCAACTTGTACCCATTCTGGAGTAATTCCAGCTGCTTTTAAAGCATTGAGCATATTGAATGTATGATTGTAAACCGATGTTTGTAATGCAGCAATATTTTGGCCAGCCCAAGCCAGTGGTTTATTTTGTTGTCCGGGATCGGCCCAAGAATCGCTGTAATGAAAGTTCAGTAAAATACGGAAGCCTAAATTTTTTGCTCTTGTTGCTTTTGCCACAACATCGGCTGCATTGTTCCAATTGTTAGATGGATTTACCCAAACTCTTAATCGAATGGTGTTAATACCAAGTTCTTTCAATACCTCCATACCATCTTTTTGAACACCTGCAGTTGTATAAAATTTTCTACCAGCAGCTTCCATTTCTGTAATCCAGCTTACATCGGCTCCTTTTACAAAATTGCTTGTTGGAGTTGGAGTTGGCTGAGGTGTTAGATTGGGTTGTTTTTTGCAACTGAATAATACAATGGTGGAAAAAAGAATAACACAAAAATGTACCAGTTTACAATAATTTTTCATTTGGTAAAACTTTAATAAAACAAAATAACTATACTGTTCGAAGCTACAATTATTTGTTTAGTGAATAAACAAGTTTTTACCTATTCAAATTATTTATTGGTAACATGGAGTAACTAATATCCTTTATAAAGTATTAAAATAATAAAAAGAGCTTGCCACAAAAGTAACAAGCCCTTATAAAGTTTATTAAATATTAAGTTTTAAAAAAATTACTAGTCATTATTCTAAACTTTGTTTCCTTTTTGTAATATTCTTTTCAAGTAGTATGTTTTAGCATTACTACTATCAATTGTGAATACTAAGATTAAAAAAATAAAATCGCTTATAACAAAGTATGCTTCAAAATTGCTACTTCTTTCTATTCTCTCTCTCCTTCTTAACACCATAACCTACGCCTGCTGCTACTAAAAGACTTAAGCCACCATCAATAGGTACATCATTTACATCATCATCAAATATAGGTTGGGCGTTTAGAAAAGTAGGAAGTATAAATAGTATACAAAGTAATATGAAGCAGCTGAGTAATTGTGTATTTTTTGTTTTCATGATTTAGTTATTTAGTTCTACAGTTGTGTAGTTTTTTAGTTTGCAGTTTAGCCCCTATCCCCTAAAGGGGGACAAGGAAGATTTAGTTTAAAGTTTAGGAGTTCATGTTCTTTTACTTGTTAAACTTTTGAACTCCTAAACTTTTTTACTTTATATACCCTATTTGCTTTTTTACTTTTCTACTTTCCTCTATTCTACAATCACCGTTTTGGTTACAGTTGTTGTGCCATTGGTAATGATCATATTGTATTTACCTGTTGGGGCATTACCTATGCTAATTGTTTGTGTGGCACTGCCGCCATTATGGGTGATTTGTTTTGCTGCTATTTCTTGACCTAAGTTGTTTACCACTTTTATTGTGTAAACGCCTTTTTCTATATCAGTCAATTGCAAATTAATGGTTCCGCCTTTTACTGGGTTTGGATATACTGTAAACTCTGAACGTTTTGTTCCAATATTTACTCTTACTACTTGACTGTATTTTACCACTCCATTCTTTTCAATGGCTTTTACTCTGTAATAGTTATTGCCATTGTTTACAGTTACATCTAACCAACTATAATTGTTTGTTGCTGCATTTTTGGCTTCTAATGCAGTGCCTTTGGTGAAGCTGCTACCATCTTTACTTTCTTCTACTTCGTAGCTATGCATGTTTTGCTCATTCGCTGTATTGAAGCTTACTTCAATAGCAGAACCTTTTTGTTGTGCTGCTACACTTACAAAATTGGTTGGTAAGGCTGATGCTGTTCTGAACACCAATTCAAAACGATTTGTCCCTTGGCTGGCTGCATCTGCTGTTACTGTAAAGTTGTATGGACTAGTTGCTGTTAATACATGTTCTACATTTAAGAACTTGTCTTTTAATACAACTGGTAAGCCATTGTTCAATGTATTGCTGTTTAAAGCTATTTCAAAATTGCTTTGCAAACTTGAAGTGAAGCCCATTGGTATTACTGTTGTTGAACTAATTGGTCTTGCATCTAAGGTTAATGCTTCATTACCTGTTGCTAATGTATAAACATTTACTTCTGGATTCATTAGCTTGTTACCATCTTCAGTTAATTCTTTTCCTGCGGTTGCAGTGGT
>CALRLQ020000006.1:0-212095 GCA_943368735.1 Rhizobium sp. Q54
CATAAAAGTTTACTTCTGGATTGGTTAGTTTAACTCCATCTAAAGCATCTTTTTGATCGTTTGCACTATTATTGAAACGAACATATAAATTATCAGCTGGATAATTATTGTACAATACTTGCAATTCTAGTAATCCAGAAGCTGTATTACTCGTTCTAAATAAATTAGATGAATCAGTTGCAACCTTATCGGCTTCAACAAAAGCAATTGTTGTGCCTGCTGTTGGTTGTACCACAAAAGCTCCATTCATAGGTATGGTTGCAGCACTGCCTATTACTTTGGTTCTGTAAGCACCTGCTGTTGGACCAGCATTGGCATCCCAAAACCAGAATTGTGTACCAATATTTGTTGTTGCATTTAATCTTGCTCCTACATTTACTGGTGAAGGATAAGGATTACTTACCACACTATAACCAGTCGGTAACACAATATTTTGGTTACCTGTATTTAAAGTTCCTGTCATGTCTAAAGTAACTGCATTAGGAGTATAAGCAACGCCAGTTAAAGAGTTAGCTTGTGTTCTATCGCCACGAACCAATACTCTAATGCCTCTGTATTGTGTCCAACTTGCATCTGATGTAGAAGTAAAGGCTGTCCATGTGCTTGGATTACTAAACCAAAATGCTGATGGGCTTTGAGTTCCAGTTGAATCAAATCCTGTTAAATAATTACCACCAGTTACAAAAATATCATCTTGTAAACTTGTCATATCCAAAGCATTGCTAAATGGATGACCTAAGAAACGGGTGGTACGACGACCTTCTGGAATGTAACGTTCTACTGTTACATTTGAAGCATTAATTAATGAACCAACTATCTGGTCAATTCTCCCAGTAGTTGTTTTATTAGAAAGTATAGAAACAGGTCTGTTTGCAAAGTCTGTTGTACCTCCAGAAATATTCAGACTACCAGTACTATCGATGATTCCACTGGCTAAAGATCCAAAGTTTAAATTAGTAGCACCAGTATTTAAACTTCCATTTCTAATTCTTAAAATTCCATTTACTTGCACAGTGCCACTTAAACCAACAGTACCATCAGCTGTAATATTATCGTAAAAACCACCAGAAATTACTGTAGGTGTAGCACCTACACCACCCACTCCAAAACCTCCTCCAAAAAGTCTATTAATTTCTACAACAAAAAATTCATCCCCATCTAAATCTGTATCGTTAACATTATTGCCTCTACCTACAAATAATTCATAATTGTTATCATTGTCTGCACTATTGCTTAATGTATTTAAGGCCAAAGCAGTTGCCTCATTATCTATTCCTAGACCAGATAAAACTGTTAAGAAATTGGGGAAATTAGAATTAGCAAATGCATTTACCACACCATTATGTTCCCTTAAAGTAACGTTGGCAGAATTAACTCTTGAATAATATAATTCTTGAAACCCATCATTATCTAAATCTCCAACTGCAACTGCAATAGGAATTGAGTTAGCAGCAACCAAATCTACAGCAGTTGTAGCTACATAATTTGCACCATCAAAAGTTACTACTTTAATTGTTTTGTTTTGAAAATCTGGACAAACCGCTTCAATATCTCCATCGTTATCAATATCTGCAATAGCAATATTGGTATATGCTTGTCCCGATGTAGCAGCATTCCAATTCCCTGTAACTGTTAAATCAGCAGTTCCAAAACGGTTTGCAGCTGTTGCGTTAGTTGAATACTCTCTAATTCTAAGTGAACTTGTAGCAGTTTCACAAAGCATAATTATTTCCAAATCGCCATCAGCATCCATATCAGCTACATTAAATGCATATATTCCTCCATTATAATTTGCCATTGCACCACTAGTTAACCAAGTAAAGGCAGCAGTGTTATTAAATTCAACAGCAGCTAAATGGGTTGTAGTACCTGTAGCTTGAGAAAAAATAATATCAGCATTAGCATTACCATTTTTGCTTGGAACTATTTTAACTGTATTGATAGTTCCAGGGATATTACCATTAACAATAATAGCGTCTGTAGAACCTGTAAAACCATATAATCTTGATTGTGCTAATTCTGTTACTGCAAAAAGGCTACTGATATCATACGCTGTTAAAAAAGTACTTGTAGAAGCACCAGAGAATACTACTATTTCTATATCAGCATCACCGTCAATATTTCCAACATCTAAACCTTTAGATAAACCAGGAGAGCTACCATTAGCACCATTATCTACCAACTGAATGGCTACCCTTTCGTAACTATTATTGGCAGATGCCTCAAAAATGTAAACTCTTGTTTGAGTTGCAGATGTAGCATTATTACCTATTGTTCTTAAAACAACTTCGTTATAACCATCACTATCAAAATCTATTGCGGCACCGGTATTGGTTGTTGAAACTATATCTGTTACTATTTCACCTGTACCAGTACTAAAATTTGCATTGGTGGGTCTTGTAGAATATATCCCTGTTGCTGATCTTCCACATAAATTAAAATTAGAGCCGGCAGTAACATCTTGTGCAACCGCTGTAACACTAATTAAAGCAAATAATGCGAAAGCATGTAATTTTAAAAAAGAGAAATGAGCTTTTTTTTGTAGAAATTTTAATTGCATCATATTATTTTTATTTTAATTCCGAAATGGATGAATATTCAGTATGCAAACTTTAAAAACAAACTTACACGTATATATAGGTAGAGGATTTGTTTGTAGTGTTATTTCTGAATTAACTTTAAATTCAATAATTATCAATGAAATGAAAGGCAGTAAAAAACCTTTCATTTCATTGGTTGATATAATTTAATTGTTGTTCAATTATTTTGTAATAAGATTATTGACGAATAATTTTTTCGTTGTAAGTAAAATTGGCCGATTGAATAGTAAGTGTATAAATTCCTTTTGACAAACTAGAAAGATCCAATTCAAAAGTACCAGTTATTGAATTTTTCGATAATACTTTTCTACCTGTTAAATCGTATAAACTAGCAGTAGCTGTTGAGTTTGATAAGTCTATTTGGTTTAAGTTAATAGTTACTTTATCATTTGCTGGATTGGGAGAAATAATAACTTTATCTTTCATTCTCTTATTTACACTAATTACTTTTGAATAAGTTGCTTTCCCATCCATATCTACTTGACGTAAACGATAAAAACTATTCACTAGAGGACTATTATCTTTAAATGTATATGTAGCTGCTCTATTGCTTCCATTTACAAAACCTAAACTCTCCCACTCTCCACCATTTTTAGATTGACGTTGAACATCGAACCCTTTATTGTTAATTTCAGATACAGTAGACCATGTTAATTGATTAGAAGAGCCAGTAATACTTGCTGTAAAACTTTTAATGGATACCGGAAGAGCTTCGTTACCCGTTGTTATTTCAATATCATCAATACTTATTCCACCACCAATAGCTCCATTAAACAATACTTTAAATCCTGTAATATCAGCAGTAGCAGTTGTTGCAGGCTGATTACTAAAAACCCTAGTAGAACCAATCCAAAGATCGTATTTGTCGTTATCCAGAGTTGTGGTACCCGAACCTGTTGGGTTTGCATAATCTAAACTTGCTCCGCTATTATTTATAAACCAGTTTATTTCTTGCTCTCCAACCAGCGTATCAATTGTATTTAAGTTCGGACTAACCTGTGTTCTAAGATAAAACTTAGTACTACTTCCAAATCCTATTCCAACCGAGCTATGTCTAACCTCACCAGTTGTTAATGTAGTGTCTTGTAGATTAGAGCCAAAATAAATAGTCGCCTGTGTTTGTGGTATAGTGGTAGGAATACTATTAAATGGAACATTTATTTTAAATTTTGCTCTTATAAAAGTTGCTGGAGTTGAAGTTAAATTTGATTTTACCAAAGCTGCACCACCTGAATATCGTTGCAAATTAATTCGATTACCCGATCCATATACCGAGTTAGAACTGCTTCGGGTAGTAACACCAATGTAAGTCAGCTGATCTGTACCAGTACCAATATAATTAGCAACTACAGTTGATGAGTTAAAGTTTTGGTTTAATAAAAATTGAGCTTGTACCATAACTGGCAAGCTTAAAAGCACTAAGAATACTATTTTCTTAGTGTTGGAGTAAAATGTAGAAAATTGTTTCATATTGTATTTGATTGAATGATGATAAAATAATTTTTAATAACAAATATTATAAATAATACTAAAATTACTTACTTCTAATAACCTTCATTTTGTGATACATTAGGATTATTTGCTAACTCTTGAATAGGAATTGGCAATACTTTAAATTTGTTTGGGTAAGGATTGTCTAAAAAGTCATAATCCGATAATGGTTTGCTGTAATAATCAGCAAGAGAAGCTTTGATAGTGGGTATTAAAATATCCCAACGCTTTAAATCGAACCAACGAGTACACTCAAATGCAAACTCTCTACGACGTTCTTGTCTATATTTTGTTCTTAAATCTCCTTGGTCTGTGTAAGTTAATGCAGGTATAACAGTTCCACCATGTGTTCTTCGAACATTGTTAATAATTACCAATGCGGCATCTAAATTAGTTGTACCTCCAATTTCAATAAGTGCTTCTGCAGTCATCATTAACACGTCTGTATAACGCAATAAAATAAGATCATTGCTTGCATCATCTTCATTTGCTGCACCAGATGCGTATTTTGCTACTAGTGCTCCATTAAAATTTGCCAAAGCAAAACTGCTTACGGTAGTAGCTCTTCTTAAATCGCCTGTTTCAAAAACTCTTCGAGAAGCAATAGCATCTGTTGCATAATCTTTTGTTGGGCTGCTGTATCTAAAGGTTCTAAATGTCCATCCCATACGTGTGAAAGCTTGCAAACTATTGGCTAATCCACTTGTACCTCTAATAAAATAAATTCGTTCTTTGTCAAGTTGTTTAGTTCCAACTGTTGGTGAGAAGATATTAGCGAAATTGGCATTTATATCGATGTTAAATCTTGATTTATTGTCAATTAAGTCTTTTAATTCATCGATTGCCATTTGATACCCTGCTGTATTATTTAATGGATAACCTGCCATTGTTAAATATACTTTTCCTAACAAGGCTTTTGCAGCAGCTACCGTTACTCTACCACCATTGGAACTTGTATAGGCATATGAACTATCTAAATTGGCTTTAGCGTAGTTTAAATCAGCAATAACTGAATCATAAACTACTCTTGTAGCAACTCTTTTTGGAAAAATGTTACCAGCAGTTACATCTGCTGGCTGCATCATTAATGGCACGTCGCCAAACATTTGTGTTAATCTAAAATGGTAAAAAGCTCTAAAAAATCTAGCTTGAGCTTGTGCTAACCTAATGGTTTTGGGCTTAAATTTCGAACTGTCAGTTGCAAATTTTATAACATTATTAGCTCTGTTGATTACCACATAAGGGTTGGTCCACATACCACGAATAACTGAGTTTGAAGAAGAAAAGGTCATAATGTCCATCTCTGATCTTACTGCTGTAAAATTGGTATTGGTTGAGTAACCACCATCATCAGCCAATTGCTCTAATGGAAACATAATGGGCAAACCACTACTAGCTTCAAAACGAGCTGCATTGTAAATACCATCAACGCTAGCTACAATATCAGCCTCTGTGCTATAAAATGTAGAATTGGTAACTTGATCTACAGGTACCTCTTCTAAAAATTTTTTACAAGAAGTAAAGCTTATTGTAAATATTAGGATAAGAAAAATATTATTTTTCATATGTGTCTTTTTTTCAAATTAAAGTGTGATGTTAAAACCAAAACGGTATGCTTTTGCTAAAGGTGCTGATCCATTATCCATTCCTCTTGCAAATCCACGACCAGATGAAGCACCAATTTCAGGATTAAAACCAGTGTAATTGGTAATGATGAATAAGTTTTGAATATTACAATATACTTGCACCCCTTGTACCTTTAATCTTTTGATATATTTAATAGGTAATTTGTAAGATAAGTTAATATCACGGCAACGAACATAGTTTGCATTTTCAATAAAATAATCAGTAGATTCTCTTTGGTCGGTTGTATTACCTGCAACAACTGTTGTAGCAGTTTTATTGCTTTCACGAATTTCTGCCGCTGTTTTAGGATCTGTTCCAGGTAGTATAATTCTATAACGGCTGTCGTAAGAATCTTGTCTTACATTGTTTAAACCCGTCATAGTACCCCAGTTAATTAAAAATTGGTTAAATACTTTATGACCAAAAGCATAGCTAAAAAATGCAGTAATTTCAAAATTTTTGTACGTTACTGTACTATTAAAACCACCAAAAGCAGTTGGCAAAGCACTGCCTAACCAAGTTCTGTCTAAGTCATTCAATAAACCATCTCCGTTTAAGTCTTGAAACCTTCTATCTCCTTCTCTAGCATTGCCTCTTAAACCCACAGAAGAATTTGCAATACCTGCACTATCCCATAAACCTGCTGATTTTAAACCAAAAAATGCTCCAACCGATCTGCCAGCTTGAACTCTTAAAGTTGGTACGCTGTTAGAAAGTGGTCCAGCAGTATAAAACTCATTAGGGCTATCTGTACGCAATTTTTCTACTAAGTTTTTATTGAAGTTTACATTCCCTTCTACTTGCCATCTAAAATTTTTCTTATTTATAATTTTAATGCCTAGAGTAAATTCTAAACCTTCATTTAATAATGTACCTATATTATCCGACATTGTGCTAAAACCTGTTGAAGGAGAGGTTTGCACTTGAAATAATAAATTTTTGGTTCTTCTTCTATACAATTCTACAGTTGTTGTAACTCTATTGTTAAAAAATCCTAGATCAACTGCTAAGTTTGTATTGCTAGTTGTTTCCCAAGTTAAATTAGGATTTCCTAATCTTGCAGGAGAGAATCCAATACTTTGAAAACTATTACCCCAAACAGAAAAATTTGGTATTAGTGTCGACTGTGTTTCGTAGGCACTAATTGCTTGGTTACCTACTAAACCCCAGCTTACCCTTAGTTTATATTCGTTTATATAACGCTTAAATGGTTGAAACCATTTTTCTTGGTCTAATTTCCAAGCTAAACTAGCTGCTGGAAATAAACCCCATTGATTACCTTCTGCAAACTTTGATACACCATCGTAACGCGATGATAAATTAACTACAACTGACTTTTTATACAGATAATTGAACTGTAAAATAGTACCAACTAACTGATTACCATTGTAAGAAGAGGTGATTGACTGTGGTAGTGCAGCTCCTAAATTATTATAGCCAGTTAAGTTATTATTAAAATTACCTACAACAGATCGTTGCGATTTTTGAACAAATTTTTCAGCAGAAAATACCAATGCCGTATTTATGGCATGATTCATATTGATTTTTTTTCTGTAGTTGAAATTAACTTGGTAAAGTACACTATTGTTTTGTGAACTACCAGAGCTTGCTTCACCTTTATAATTTACAAATGGCAATGGAACATTGTTAGGTATATAAGTTTGTAGTAAAGAATTAAATTGGTTTACACTTAACTTGCCTTGAACACTGAACTCGTTGTTAAACTTATAGTTTAAACTTGCTGTACCTAATACTTGAGAAGATGTGTTTGCATTGCGTACACCTCTTTCAGAAGTAAGTAATAATGGGTTTAGCCTACCCTGACTAGTTTCTACATCACCTAATGCTGCATTAATTTCGGATTGTGTAAATCTTGAATTATAATAAACAGTACCAAATCTAGAATCAATATAATTTGCATCACCAATTCCATATCTATAATCCCATAAGTTGTTAAATCCACCATCTGGATTTAATAATGGAGTGGTTGGCGACCAGTTTAGAGCTCTAGAAGTTAAAGTTTGGGTTGGAGCACCAAACCTATCAGTAGAGGTAATTCCCAAATTTACATTTAAAGTTAATTTAGGCGTAAGTGGCATTTCATAGTTTATTCTACCACTATAACGCTTTAAATAGGTACCTGGTATAACACCTCGTTGATCAAAATATTGACCTGACACGTAATACTTAGCACCACCAATTGCACCACCACTTATGTTAAGAGAAGCATCTCTTGTTATTGAAGATCCAGCTAAATCACGTTGATGATCATACTCTTTTAAATTATCAATTTCTCTTGCTAAGTAAGGTGTATCAACAGTTGTTATTGAAAATCCTCTAAACTTTCTTGTTGCCCAAGCTTCATTTGCATAATTTGCAAAATCTCTTGCCCCTAAAACATCCACTCTTCTTTGAGGGCTATTGATAGATTGATTAAAATTGAATACAATTTTTGGTTTACCCACTTTACCCGATTTTGTGGTAATTACCACTACTCCATTTGCTCCTCTAGAACCATATAAAGAAGTAGCGGCTGCATCTTTTAGTATTTCTATAGTTTCAATATCATTTGGGTTTAACATAGATAAAGGATTGGCAGTTAAGTTATTGCCAAATAAACCAGCAATACTATTACTTCCGTTCAAATTCATATCTGGTTGCTCAATGGGCACACCATCTATAACATATAAAGGTTGTGTTGAACCAGAAATTGAACTCACTCCTCTTACCTCAATATTTATTCCACCACCGGGTTCAGAATTATTCTCCATTACGTTTACCCCTGCTGCCCTACCTCCTAAAAGTTGTTGAAAGTTAGAATAGCCGCCTTTGTCAGCATTTTTAGGAGAAATGGTTGAAATTGCAGTTGATACATCAGGTCTTTTTTGCTGCAAATAACCCACTACAATTACTTCGTCTTGTTCATCAAACTTTACGCTTAGGGAAACATTTAATGGCTTGTTATCTTTTACAAGTAATTCAACATCTCCGTAACCAACGTAAGAAAATATTAATGTTTGTCCAATACTTGTTTTAATACTAAAGAAACCTTTTTCATTTGTTTTTGCAAGGGTACCAGTTTTTTTAACCTTTATGGTAACACCTTCCAATAAATCTCCACTTGCGTTTTTTACAATCCCACTAACTAAAGTTTCTTGAGCATGAAGCTCCGAAAAAGCACTAGTAAAGATTAATAAAATAGAAAATGAGCATTTTAAAAAATAAAGAGTACATCTAGTACATAAGTCTCGTGTAGATTTTTTGAGTAACCAAAAATTGGCACTAAATTTCATAAGCAAGTTTTTGTAGTTAATAATATTCAGCAACGTTTAAAAGCATGTTTCAATCAGATGATTGTAAAACCTTTATTTTTATTTTAAAAATTTGATGACTAAGAATTAGCAATGTAGAGATTGGTTAAATTTTATTCATCAATATTCAAAAATTCAAACGATTGAATAAAAGTAAACATTTTTTTAATTTCACCAAATTTTTTTTGATTTTGTTTTTAAATCATTTGATAATACTTTTACCCAATTACCTTTTAATATGTTTAAAAAGTCTACTTTAAAGGATATAGCAAATGAGCTAAACTTAACTGTATCAGCAGTTTCAAAGGCATTGAGCAATCACCCAGCTATGAGTGATGCTACAAAAGAACTAGTTAAGCAAACTGCTGTAAAATTAAATTATCAACAAAATAAAATAGCTCTTTCGCTTAAAACAGGTAAAAGTCACATCATTGGTGTAATGATTCCAAGTGCTGAAAAGGTCTTTTTTGGTTCAGTTGTTCACGGAATTGAAAAAATAATTAATCCTATGGGGTATAATTTGCTATTGTTTCAAACAAACGAATTAACCTCTTATGAAGTAAAAGGTATTGATACTTTTTTACAATCTAATGTAGATGGCATCATTGCTTCAATTGCAAAAGAAACAACACATTATGAGCATTATGAAGAAATAAAGAGAAGGAATATTCCATTGATTTTATTTGACCGTGTTGAAGAATCTTTAGGTGTTCATGGTGTAAAAATTGACGACTATGCAGGTGGTTATTTAGCTACCGAACATCTTATAAAAAAAGGTTACAAAAATATTTGTCATATTGCTGGATTACAACACATTCAAATATTTAGAGATCGTTTGAAAGGTTATAAAGATGCCTTACAAACTTACAAAATGAAGTTTGAAGAAACCATGGTATACTATGGTAAAAACTCCATAGAAAGTGGTGATGAAGGCATGAAAGATTTATTGAGAAGAAATATTAAAATTGATGCTGTTTTTTGTGTAGAAGATTTTACAGCCCTAGGTGCTATGCAGTTTTTAAAAGAAGCTCAAATTAAAATACCTAAAGAAATTGGTATAATTGGTTTTGCTAACGAATCATTTGGTAAGTATATATCACCTTCTTTAACTACTATAGATCAACAAACTATTAGTATGGGTGAAGAAGCTGCTAAATTGTTTTTGAAGCTAAAAGATAAAAAAAATATTTATCATCATCTTGTTCGTACTGTACTTCAACCTATAATAATTGAAAGAGATTCAACTAAAAGAATTTAATGGATAATACATTTTTATAAATAACTACTTTTTAAATTTAATTCTTCAATTTTTTTTTAATGCTGAGTTAAGTGAAATTTTCAATATCTAGTATCGATTGTTTAGCGGTTAAAATTTTTTCCAATTTTTTTGTGGTCAAATTAGTCTTCTTGATTAATAAATTTAGAATTAGGCACTAAGTAATGTATTCAATAGTCATGCAAGCCTAACATTATTTATTCAATAAATATTTACTAGTAAAAATTTTCTTACCACTAGTTATAGCTTTTGATTATAAGTAAATTCGAAAAAAACATAATTCAAACGATTGAATTAATAAATAAAACGCTAACTTCACAAAAAACTAGAGAAAGTCATATGAAAAATACTCTTCTAGCAGTACTATGTATTACAGTCATAAATGTAATTGCTATAAGCTGCTCAACGCAAAAAAAAGCTTCTTCAACCAATTCTAATAATTCTTTAAAATTAGTTGATAACCAAAGTCCAAAATATTCAATTCCACTTGTTATAAATGATTCTAGCACGAAAGAAATATTAAAAAAGAAATGGATGCTAATTTTTTCTGATGAATTTAATGATAACAAATTAGATAATAACAAATGGACTATTGAAAACTCCATTAAAAAAAGAGTAGATATTACGTTATTTTCTGATGACAATCAGGTAGAAGAAAAAGACGGTAACGCTCTAATATATTACAAAAAAGCACCCGAAAAACATGATAGTGCATACTATGTAGGACGATTTAATTCAAAAGGCAAATACGCAACTACCTATGGATTCTTAGAAGCCAGAATGAAATTAGTAAAACCAAATGGTTATCAAACTGCATTTTGGACTATGCCAAATACTGGAACCTCTATGACAAATGCTGGTCCACACGATGGCACTGCAGCTGATGGTGCTGAAATTGATATTGTAGAAGGCAATAGATTAAAAACCTATTCTTATGGTTTGCATTGGGATGGCTATGCAAAAGGTACACATAAAGGTGCTGGTGGTGCAAAACCCAAAATCAATGATTTGTACGATGACTATCATGTATTTGGATTAGAATGGACACCTACTTATTTAAGATTTTATTTCGACGGAAAACTAATTAAAGAAATGACAGATCCCAAAGCAATACCTCATGTTGCAGAATTTATAATTTTTTCTGGAAGTTGCTGGGGCGATAGCGATTGGGTAGATGGTGATGTTAGGGAAAATGAATTGATTCAAAAAGGAGGAACCGATAAAGCATATATAGATTATGTGAGGGTTTATAAAAATAAATAGATATGAAAGAAAAATATACCTGTTTCTCCATCTTAGTAGTTTCTATTATACTAATTGGTTGTAGTAAAAAAAATAACTCTATGGAAGTATACCCTCAATATTCTTTTGTAGATAAAGGAACACCAACTACATCAAAACCATTGATGAATGGCTCTACAACTTTAGAAAAATGGCAACTTGCTTTTTCTGATGAATTTAATGACAACCAAATTGATACTTTAAAATGGACTGTAGAAAGGTCTTATGTAAGGTATAATAACGATATTACAATACGCTCAAGCGAAAACAATGTAGAAGAAAAAAATGGCAACATATACCTCAATTACAATAAGGCACCTGGGGTTGGTAGCAATTTATATTATGTTGGTAGATTTAACTCTAAAGAGAAATATTCAACTGCCTATGGTTTTTTTGAAACAAAAATGCATGTTGTAAAACCAAACGGCTATCAAACAGCTTTTTGGTTAATGCCAAACAGTGGAACTTCAATGACAAATGCAGGCCCACACGATGGAACTGCTAATGATGGAGCTGAAATTGATATTATTGAAGGTAATAAACTCAACACCTACTCTTGTGGGTTGCATTGGGATGGTTATGGTAATGATCATAAAGGTGCAGGAAATGGATCTGTTAAAGCTACCAATATGCATGATACAACTTACCACATTTTTGGATTAGAATGGTCGAAAACTTTTCTAAAATATTATTTTAATGGTCGTGTAGTTTGGCAAACAAGCGACCCTAAAGCAATAGCTCATGTAGCTGAATATATATTGTTTACTGGAATGTGTTGGGGTGTAAATACATGGGTAAATGGTGATGTTACTAAAAACACTTTCATTCAAAACGGTGGTATAGATAAAGCTTACATAGACTATGTAAGAGTTTATAAATTCAGTCCTTAAACCAAATTAGTAAAACTTTGAGCAATTTACTTAAATACAAAATAAATAGCCCATTCTTCTTAATGCTTAACCTTTTGGGAACTTTGATTTTATATTTTTCATCTGGTTATAGTAGACTATTAAAATTTGAATCGAACATCTCATCATAAAAATATCAACATGATTGCTACAAATAAATTCCAAAACTTTAAACTCTTGCAAATTTTTGCTTCAATCACAAGACTACTGTTGATTGCCATTTTTGTTTTAACGCAGCAATTAAATAGTAGAGCACAAACTGTTGTAAACGAAACACATTTAATTAAAAATGCTGATTTTGAAACAGGCACTATGGATGGCTGGAAACATTGGCGAACAAAATTTTCTTCTATTTCTAAAGAGGCATATTCAGGCAACTATTCTATGAGAGTTGGCCCAGAAAGAGCTTTTTGTAATCAAGAATTTAAAGTAAGAGGTAATGCATTGTACCAACTTTCTGCGTATGTAAAAACCGAATCTGGTGCCGAAGAAATTCAAATGATTGTAAGCAATTATGGCGGTGCTGCAAAGTCAGTAACTAGCAGTCTTACTGCTTATACAAAAATAACCCTCGATTTTCAAACAGCTTTTAGTATAGATACAATGATGATTTCTTTTGTACATCCCGGTGGTAATGGAAGTGCTTATGTAGATCAGATAGAATTGATGTATTTGGGAGAGGCTCCAAAACCAGTATTACAAGAATTTTTGCCCTTAACAAAAAGAGTACTTGAAGAAGATTTGGGTGTACGTCAACAATCTGATGAAACCATGAGTGGCTATGTAAATGATAAGTTTGGCATGTTTATACATTGGGGTGTGTATGCTGCCATGCCTGAAGGGAATGAATGGGTAAGGCATCAAGAAGCATGGGGGCAAGATTATTACCAACGAAGAGCAAGAGATAGTGCTAAAGGGTTTACAGCAGCTAAATATAATCCATCAGAGTGGGCAGATTTAGCTAAAAGAGCAGGAATGAAATACATGGTACTTACTTCAAGACACCATGATGGTTATGCTTTATTTGATAGCAAGCATCCTGCTAGTTGGAATAGCCAAAAAGATATAGGCAGAGATTTAATTAAAGAATATACCGATGCTATAAGAGCTGCTGGCCTTAAAGTTGGTTTATATTATTCTCCCATGAGTTGGCGTTATCCAGGTTATTATGACGTATATGGGAATGATTGTAAACCCAATGTTTGGGGCTATAAAACTGCAAAATGGCACAAAGAAGATGCTAGGGTAATGAAAGAAGAAGTATATGAACAAGTTACCAAACTAATGAAAGATTATGGCAAGATTAGCTATATGTTTTGGGATGGTGCATGGTTAGCACAAACTGTAAATAGAGATCTTGATAGAAAATTTTGGAACCCCGGAAAATATCAAGACACAGCAAACGAATGGCCTATCAATGAAAGATACATTACTAAAGAACAAGAAACTGGCAAAGCATTAGGCATAATGGGTGTTGTACGAAAATACCAACCTGAGATGATTGTAAATACAAGATTTTCTTGGATTGGCGATGTATTTTCTGAAGAAGGTGGAGGTTACACATCTGGTAATATTCGTACTCAAGAATTTACAGAAAAATGTGTAAGCTTACAAAAAGGTGGTTGGGGATTTAGACCCAATTCTAAAGTATTTAGCTACGAAGAAATAGTGCAGTATTTATCTAATTGTGTAGTAAGAAATGTAAATTTTCTTTTAAATGTTTCACCAGATAGAGAAGGTGTTATTCCACAAAATCAACAAGAGGTATTGCTAAAAATGGGTAACTGGCTAAGTAAGGTTGGCAGTGGAATTTACAATACTAGAGGAGGCCCTTGGCAGCCATTATTTGGTGAATATGGTTTTACTTATAGAGAAAATAAAATTTATTGCCACATCTACAAAGGATATAGAGAATTAAAAACAGGTACGTTTATTACACAGTCTATTGGTAAGAAAAAAATACAGAAAGTTATTAATCTCTTCGATGGTAAAGAACTGAAATGGGTGAAGAATAAAGATAATACTGTTACTATAAGTGGTGTGGATTACACGCAACATCCTGCTGCTACTATTTTGGAAATTACTTTAAAAGAATCGATTTATTAAGCTTTTGAAATAAGCTTATCAATCAGTTTCAAAAAACTATTTTTTGAGCCTTTTCAATTAAAAATAGATATCGTTCAGCCATTGTTTAAAACTTAAACGTATTATTTTTTTAATAATTAATGAAATAATAAATAATGAAAAAAATTACCATACTATGCCTTTGCATATTCACGGTCTTGAACTCCCAAGCTCAACTTACCATTTACTCAGGGTTAAATTTACAAGGCAGTAGTGCAACCTGTGCACTAAGAACCATTTTTAAAGAAAATTCTATACCGGGTGGGTTAAACAATAACATTCGCTCCATTGCTTTAGATAGTGGCTTTATGGCAACGCTTGCTGAGAATGCTGATGGTACTGGCGAACGCTTTAGTTATATGGCTACAAAAAGTAAATTATTTGTAAACCTTTCTTTACAACTACAAAACAAAGTTTCGTTTATAAGGGTATTGAGATTACCTAGAACACCAGTACGAAAAAAAGGAGGCTCGGATAGTGATAATGGAAAAATTGCAGCTTTAAATGCAACATGGTTTTACGATTGGGGAATGTTTGATAGTAGTAATACAGCAAGAGAATTTGTACCAATGGCTTGGGGCCGAAATCAAGCAAGGCCTGCTGCAGTTGCCACAATAACCAACAAAGATTCTCTAACACACTATTTAGCTTTTAACGAACCAGAACACAATGGTCAATCTAAAGTACCCATTGATACTGCTATACCATTGTACAGAAACATGTTAGCTGCAGGTTATAGAACGGGTTCTCCATCAGGCAAAGAAGGAAGCGAAGTAAGGTATGTTGATACTTTCTTTCAAAGAGCTGCAGCAGAGAATTTGAATGTTGATTTTTTAGCCATACACTGGTACGATTGGGGTGGTTGGTTTGCTAATGCAGACTCATCGGCCAACGGAATTTTCAATCGTTTTAAAGCTGCCATTACAAGAGCCTACAACAGACATCATAAACCCATTTGGATTACAGAGTTCAATGCCAATGAAAACAGACCAGATAGCATTCATCATCAATTTATGCAATTGGTTTTACCTTGGATGGATGCTGACCCAAGAATAGAACGTTACACCTATTTCTTTGGAAATGATTTACCTTCTGGTGGTGGTAGTGCTGGTCCCTTAACAGCAGGTGGACAAATTTGGGCTAACCATGCATCGGTTGAGGCATATCCGAAAAATATGTATGATACAAGAACAGCTTATGCAGATACGCTATTAGCCACTTGGGAAACATCTAACTATTTAAAAGGTGGTAGAGATTCATCGAACTTCTCTCCTAATTGGATGAATGGTAATATTAGTGTTACTCAACCTTTCAGACGTGGCAGTGGGATTGATGTACCAACAACAGCTGCATCAGATGGTTATTGGGGTGCAAATGATTTCACAACTACCACAGCAGCCAATGGTGAGTCAACAAATAAATTTTTAACCTTCAAAATAAAATCTAAAAACAATAAATCTTTAAACATTCATTCTATTGACAAATTCAATATTCGTAAAAATGGAACTGGCCCCGCAAAAGTTGAAATAGATTTTCAAATTGATAACAATGGTTGGGTTTTAGCAGATACAATTACTGGCATTCCAGCTACTACTGGGAACTTCAGTTTAGGTCCTATCAGTTTATCACATGTAAGAGGATTACAAAATGTTCCTTCAACAAGTACCATTACTATAAGAATCATTCCTTATGAAGCCGCTGCTACCAATACCTCTTTTTTAATAGGAAGTGGCACAACAGATTTACTCCCGGACTTTAGTTTACGTGGCAGCTTTGTAGAAGATAATTTAGTTGAAGTAACTTTACCAGTTAGTTTAATAAACTTTCAATTAAAGAGAGATAAAACAGCCATTTTACTCAGTTGGCAAACAAAACAAGAAATCAACTCTAAAGAATACGAATTGCAAAAAAGTACCGATGGCATTGAGTTTAAACCAATTGCTATCATACAAAGTAATAACCAATTAAATGGAAGAAAGTATAACTATACTGATAAAATAATTACTTCAAAAGTGAATTATTATCGATTAAAAATGATAGATAAAGACGGTAGTTTTACTTACAGTAATATTATAAAAGATATTTCTGAAGATAATGCTCCAAGCTTTCACATTTATCCTAATTTATCAACTGGAGAAATGGTAACAGTTGAATTTAAAAACATCGCTAACAAAGCTGAATTAAAGATGCTAAACTATAATGGGCAATTGATAAAAACGTATCTACTATCAGCAAACAGTGGTATTCAAAAAATAGAAACTACTCATTTAGCCAAAGGAATGTATTTGTTGATATTACAAGAAAAAGGTATTGTGTTACATAAAAAATTAATCATTCAGTAAACCAATTGTATGAAAAATGTATTTTTAAAATCAATTTGTTGCTTACTAATCTGCAACCTTATTCAAATTACAGAAATTCATTCACAAACAACACTACCACTTTTTTTTAGCGATAGTATGGTGCTACAACAACAAACTGAAGCAGCTATTTGGGGTACAGATAAACCTGAAACAAAAATTATTGTAAAAACAAGCTGGGGCAGTAATAGTAAAACCAGTACTGATAAAGATGGAAAATGGAAACTCAAAATAACTACCCCAAAAGCAGGTGGTCCATTTGTAGTTGAAATAAAAGGAACGAATAAAATTACATACAAAAATGTTTTAATAGGTGAAGTTTGGTTATGCTCAGGACAGTCAAATATGGAAATGCCTGTAAGGGGCAACATGAATCAGCCTATTATTGGAAGCAATGAAGCTATCTTAAATTCAACCAACCCAAATATTAGAGGTTTTAATGCTGTAAAATCAGTGAGTAAGATTGCATTAAATGATATTAGTGGATATTGGAAGTCTGCATCACCAGCTACCACAGGAAGTTTTAGTGCTGTAGCTTATTTTTTTGCAATAAAAGTGCATTCTATTACTGGTGTTCCAATAGGTATAATCCATACTTCTTGGGGAGGATCAAACATTGAAACTTGGATGGATAGTACCACTTTAGCTACATTCAAAAAAGTAAATATTCCTGCTGATGTTACTATGAAAAATGCAAATTCAGCACACACCATTTTATATAAATCCATGTTACATCCTTTTATTGGTTATACAATTAAGGGTGTACTTTGGTATCAAGGTGAAAGTAATAGAGAAAGAGCCAATGAATATCAAAACTTATTTTCTGGATTAATTTCTTCTTGGAGAAATCAATGGCAGCAAGGTAATTTCCCATTTTATTTTGTGCAAATTGCTCCACATTCTGGCTTACCAAATAATCATATCAATGGAGCTTTTTTAAGAGAGGCTCAACTCAAAACATTACTTTCTGTTGAAAACACAGGAATGGCTATAACAATGGATATTGGAGAGCAATTTTTGATTCATCCTGCACAAAAAGAATTAGTAGGCAATAGGCTTGCGTATTGGGCATTAGCTAAAACTTACAATATTGAAGGCATCACTTATTCGGGTCCTATTTTCAACAAAATTGAAAGCAATAAAAACGATACCATTACTTTATCTTTTAAATATGCCGATATGGGTTTAAACAGTTTTGGTAAACCACTTACTGATTTTGAAATTGCCGGAGAAGACAAAAAATTTTATCCTGCCAATGCATTCTTTGCCAAAGGAAAATTGCAATGGATTTCGGTTACAAGCGATAGTGTAAGAAATCCAATTCATGTACGTTATGGTTTTAAAAATTGGTTACAAGGTTCACTATTTAATACAGCAGGTTTACCAGCTTCCAGCTTTAGGACAGATGATTGGTAAATAACGAATTACTTCCATAAACTAAAAATCGGTTAAATTTTTAGTTCAGTTAATGTTTTCTACAAAAAAACTTGAAACCCTTAATTCAATCGATTAACTTCGTTAAAATAACGCATTGCTTAACTATAAAATAAATGAAAATGAAGGTTTTTTACCTATTAGTTCTAAGTCTATTTACTGTTCAAATTGGTTTTGCTCAGAAAGTATCTAAAAAAATGAGAGATAAACAAACACCAAAAGATGCTACTCCATTTGTAAACTATGATTCTATTTCTAAAAAAAGTTTACAAAAAAACTGGAAACTCGAATTCTCCGATGAGTTTAATGATAATGCAATTGATACTACCAAATGGAATATTGAAAATTCAATTAAAAAAAGAGTAGATGTTACCCTATATGCAGATAAAGATCAGTTAGAAGAGAAAGATGGTAATATGTATATTTATTACAGAAAATCTCCAAAACACGACTCTGCTTACAATGCTGGTCGTTTTACTTCTAAAGGAAAATATGCAGCTACTTATGGTTTTTTAGAATGTAGAATGCATGTGGTTAAACCTAATGGACATCAAACAGCTTTTTGGATGATGCCTGAAGGCAAAGGCATGAGCAATGAAGGTATTGATGGTACAGCAAATGATGGAGCAGAAATTGATATTGTAGAAAGCAATAAAACAAAATCTTATTCACTTGGTTTGCATTGGGATGGTTATGGCAAACCTGCTCATAAGTCTAACGGTCGTCAAATTAAAGCACCTGATATGCACGATACAGAGTATCATATTTATGGTTTTGAGTGGACACCTACATTTTTAAAATTTTATTATGATGGAAAAGTTGTTGCAACAATGACAGATCCAAAACTCATACCACATGTAGCCCATTTCATTTACTTTTCTGGGAGCTGTTTTGGAGAAAATAATTGGCTCGATGGTGATATACGTAAGAATGAATTTATACAAAAAGGCAATACCGATAAAGCTTATATAGATTACATACGAGTGTATAGAAGTAAGTCTAAATAAAAGTATAATTTCCTTTATAGTTTCAAAATAAATTTAGCTAATTTTTTAAGTAACTATTATTTTTCATGAGAATACTTTGCAAAATCGTAAGCATCTTTTTTTGTTGCCTTTGTGTTTTTGCAAATGCACAAAAACCTTTGAATGCACTATTTAAAAAAGGTGATAGAGTATGCTTTGTAGGAAATAGTATTACACACAATGGTGAGTTTCATCATAATATTTTGCAGTATTATGTAACACGTTTTCCAAATATGCCAGTTAGTTTTTTTAATGCAGGCATTAAAGGAGATGTAACAGGTGGCATATTGCGAAGAATACAAGAAGATGTACTCATTCATAAGCCAACACATGTAGTAATTATGATTGGTATGAACGATGTACAAAGGCAATTATACACTAATACCATTACTCAAAATGCAGATACACTTGCCAAAAGAAAAGCAGCACTAAATATTTATAGTAAAAACTTAGACAGCATAGTTCGAACCTTTATTAAAAAAGGAGTAAAAGTTATATTGCAAAAACCTTCTGCTTACGATCAAACTTCAAAAATAAAAATGGCGAATGGTGTAGGTATTAATGAAGCTCTGTTTGAGTGTGGTGCTATTATGCAAAAGCTAGCTAACAAGTTCTCATTGCAAATAGTGGATTATGGTACCATAATGACCAATATAACCAAACAAATACAACTTAAAAATCCTAATGCTACGTTAACTGTAAATGATAGAGTTCATCCTAATAGCACAGGACATATGGTTATGGCTTATCAATTTTTGAAGTCTACCAACTCCCCTACTCTAGTTTCTAAAATTGTGATAGATGTAAAAAAATTAGAGCCTACTATTTCTAACAGTACTAGTATTGTTAAAAAAGCCATTTATAGAAACAAGGTGTTAACTGCATCTGTTTATGAAAATGCTTTGCCATTTCCAATTGCTGATAATCAGGAGCAAGCTATTACTTTAGTACCTTTTATGCAAGACTTGAACAATCAATTATTGCAAATAAAAAATCTGGAAAAAGGAAAATATCAATTGTTCATTGATAGTATAGTGATTGATCATTTTTCAAATGATACTTTAGAACAAGGAATCAATTTAGCTATTTACAAACAAACCCCTCTATACAAACAAGCGGTACAAGTAAAAAAACAATTAGAAGCACTTTGGGAACTTGAAGCAACAATAAGGGCAATTGCTTTTGTTGAGTATATGCACCTTCAAAATTTTTCACAAAAGAATGACATGGTAGCTACGAAAAAACACCTTGATTCTTTATACAACGCTCGTTTTAAAGGTCAAGCATATTATGCCAATGCGTTTGAAAAATATATTAACTATAAAAAAAGTGTAACGAAGTTATATCAACAAGTAGACTCAATCAGAGCAATAGCCTATAAATCAGCCAAACCAATTGAACATCAATTTATTTTAAAAAAAGTAGAAGAACCTTCTGTAACTGCATTGATAGAAGCTAGTCAATCTGGTGCAATGCCTTTATTGTTTGATGTTCAATCAAAATATTTAGTTACTCAAGTAGATGAGTTTTTATCGGATAAAGAATTTTTTATTCGTGATGGCTTGCCTAATTTTTTTAATAAAATCCAACAAAAAAATCCATCATTAACAGTTGGATTTTTAGGTGGAAGCATTACAAAAGCAGAAGATCAATACCGTAATCAAACTTTAGCATTTATACAAACATTAAACCCAAATGCAAAATTAAAAGGAATCAATGCAGGGGTAAGTGGTACAGGAACTGAGCTTGGATCGTGTAGAGTAAAAGAACAAATTTTAAAATACAATCCTGATTTGGTTTTTGTAGAGTTTGCTGTTAATGGAGGAAGCAATCAAGCTATGGAGGGAATTGTTAGACAAATTATAAAACATAACCCACAAACTGATATTTGTTTTATTTATACAATTGCTGGAGAACAATATAAACAGTATGCTAAAAATGAAATACCAGGTAAGATCCAAGGATTTGAAAAAGTTGCCACACATTATAAAATCCCTTCTATTCATTTAGGTTTATATCCATCAATGTTAGAAGCTCAGGGAAAATTAGTTTGGAAAAATACAGCAGACATAGAAGGTAAAATAGTTTTTTCTAAAGATGGAACTCACCCTGCCAAATCAGGAGGTGATTTATATGCTCAAGCAATAGCAAGAGCATTTAATATTTTTAAAGCCAAAAGCATATCTCAAAAACATGAGATAGTTAATTCTTTATATTCAGATAATTGGGAAGATGGGGGAATGTATGCTCCTTCGGAAGTAGCAAATTTTAGTAAAGGATGGGAAACGGTTAATCCAGTAAATTTTTCTCATCTAAAAGCATTTGCACCTTGGTTCTCAACCATACAAAAAACTACAGAAGTGAATGCAAGTTTTTCATTCAAATTTAAAGGAACTGCTTTTGGTTTTTTTGATGTTGGAGGTCCAGAAGTTGGGCAAGTATTGGTAGAAATAGATGGAAAATGTGCAGAACTGATACGTAAAGCAGGTAATGTAAGCAACAAAATTGCCAATGAAACTAAAATAAAATGTTTAGTCAATCGGTTCAATAGCAATTGCAACAATCGTTATCGTGGTCAGTTTGAAATGTATGAAGTACCTGATGGTGAACACGAAGTAAAAATTAGTTTATCGCCACATCAATCAAATAAGTTCGCAATACTTCAAGGACAGAATTTAAGTGATATACAACAAAACCCAGAAAAGTATAATCAGCAGATTTTTTATTTAGGGAAAATATTATTGAAAGGAACTTTTCTTACTAAATAAATAATCCAGGTATAATAGCTGAAGAACGATTTTATCAGAATAAACTAGAAAATGAATTGACAATAAAAAAGGTTATGATATTGAATCATAACCTTTTTTAATTCTGTAACTTTTTTGTTATTGCTTTTTAGCGTCTTCCATAATTCTTTTTCTAGCTTCAGCATAAGCCTTTAACTTATCACCTAAAATGTTTTGAACTTTCCAATCTTTCTTTTCATTAGCAGCTTTAAATTTTTCTTTTCTCTGCTCTGGCGTTAAAGTTGTATCAGCCTTGATTTCATCTTGTGTTTTAAACAACTCTTCAAATACTGCTTTAAGTTTTTCAATTTTCTTGTCTTCTACACCTACTTCTTTTGCAGCTTTAGTCAGTTGTTCTAAACTAGTTGCTCGTTGAGCTTGAATTTCTTCTTTAGTTTGTGCAAAATTTACTGTTGCAAAACCAAGCATAAAAAGTAATACTAAAACATTTTTTTTCATATTTTTTAATTTTTATAAAATTACAATTTTTACTCTAAATTATACATATTTATTTCAATTTTTTTTATTAAAAATTCACTAAAATATTTTTAATGAAATTCAATCCAGATAAGCTTCTTACATAAATTGAAAAACAAATTATTGTTGCCATTTTTTTAAAAGTTACTACTAATTAAAATTAATATTTTTCACTATTTGAAGTATAGATTCTTACAATAAATAATAAGAAATATATTAACTGATGAGATGTTTAAACTATTAATAAAAATATATGAATTTACAGTATTTATATTGTTATATTTATATAACTATTATTAATTTTATTATAAGAATAAATAATTTTATTTTATAACTTTATCAATTTATTTTAACATTAATTAAAGTGAAAAATCTCTATTGTCAAAACCCTATTTAGATAAGCTCTATACATTTAGATTTTATATTTTGCTAATTAAGATTAGATTATCATTTGATTTATTTTCAATAGAAATTTTTTGGTTTTACAAAATATATTAAAAAATACTATTTTTTGATTTAACGTATTAATGTATAAATAGAGGTTCATTAGAATCAGATATAGTCAAAATCTATTTGTATAATAATTGAATAATCTTCAACTGATAATTTTGTAAATTCATTTTTTTTATTTGTTTTACATGTATATTCGTAATACTTATTTCAATCGTTTGAATAAATAATTATTTTGGTTAAAAAATAATTTAAGTAGTAATATTTAAGGTTTTTATGTAAATAACATTATAATTATTGTATTTGATTGGAAACACTAATAATTTGAAAAAGCCCATATCCGATTAGATTCAAGATACTAAACATTTACGATTAACTTTTAACAAATATTGCATATGAAAAAAATAAAAGGGATGCGTTGGTGGATTATAGTTTTACTATTCTTAGCAGCAGTTTTAAATTACATTGATAGACAAACACTATCGGCCTTAGCTCCTACTATACAAAAAGACTTGGCAATGGATGATCAAGAATATGCCAACGTTATTAATATTTTTTTAATTGCTTACACAATTGCCTATTTAATTTCTGGCAGAATTGCCGACAAAATTGGCACACGTGCAAGTTTGTTTTTCTTTGTTGCATGGTGGTCTGTAGCAAATATGCTTACAGCTGCAGCTAGAGGTGTAACTTCTTTAAGTGTTTATAGATTTGCATTAGGTTTAGGTGAAGCAGGTATTTGGCCAGCTGCATCAAAAGCGGTTTCAGAGTGGTTTCCTGCAAAAGAAAGAGCCTTAGCCATTGGCATGTATACAATGGGAGCAACTATTGGAGCAACCATTGCTCCTTACATTGTAATTCCTTTGGCAACTTATAATTATGCAGCTACAGTGCCTGCAATTGCTAATTGGTTAGGCACTGGCACTGGTTGGCGAGTAGCATTTATTATAACTGGTTTAGCTGGTTTACTTTGGATTGTTCCATGGATATTGATTTATAGACGACCAGAAAAAAGTAAACTAATTACAAAGGAAGAGTTAGCTATGTTAGAAACTGCCTCCACAGTTGAAGATTCTAATAGTGGTGAAGGCACAACTGCCTGGTCGTGGAAAAAAGTACTTACTTTTAGAGGAACTTGGCTTTTATTGATTGCTCGTTTAATTACTGATCCAGTTTGGTATTTTTATCAATTTTGGTTTCCAAAGTACCTAAGTTCTGATAGAAATTTATCTCAAGAACAATTAAAAATTACTTGGGTTATTTATGCAGCAGCTGGTGTTGGCAGCTTATTAGGTGGATTTATTTCTGGTAGAATTGTAAAAAAAGGAGTGTTACCTGTAGCAAGCAGAATGTGGGTAATGTTATTTTGTGCAATACTTATGCCTTTATCGCCATTTATTGCATCTTCAACTGGTTTAAATGCTTCCTTAACATTAACTATTTGCACTGTAATAGCTGCTTTAGCTTGGTTAATAAATATTAGTTCACTCATTGTTGATGTTGTTCCTAAACACTCATTAGGTACAGTATTTAGTGTAGTTGCTGCTGGAAGTACTCTTGGTGGAATTGTTATGAATATGATTGTTGCATCTATGGTTACGGGACCTTCAAAAAAGCCAGCAGGTTTTTTAGATAAAGCTTTTCATACAGTTTTAGACCCATTATTAAATGCTGTACAAGGGCAAGGCTATGCACAGTGGTTTTTAATCATGGCATTTTTACATCCCATTGCATGGCTAATTTTAAAATTTGGTGGTATTTATAAACTTTCTCCTTTAAAGAAATAAAGTAAAACATTTGCCTAAAATATTTTCTATTTCTTCAGGTTAATAAGTTTTGTAAGTATTTTTTGATAAAAAGTATCTTAGTAAAATCTTCTAATTTACATTTTCCTATAACTTAGAATTTATTGAGGTACTCTTTCGCAAGAGATGAATGTTTTGCACATAAGGGTAATAATTAAATAGTAGAATATATTAAAGGGTATTAATTTTCAAATAATTAAAAACTTAATAATGTTTCATTTTTTTTCTGAATGTGTTACTCTAAATATTTATAACAACTGTATAATTAAAATGAATCAACTTCTAAATTATGCAATGACTAAAGTATTATCTATTTTATTACAATTAAAATAACCCTACTTTCCAATGCCTATCATATAAGTCCAATTTCAGGTGGTCAACTTTTATAGTTTATACAAATAAATATCAACAAAAAGGCTGTTTCAAATGAATGAAACAGCCTTTTTTAGTGTACGGATTAAATTCTTATTTATTTAGTAACAATCAACTTTTCATTGTATAACATTCCATCTACCATAACTTGTACTGTATAAGTTCCTGCACTTAAAGTACTAAGATTATTGAAGGTGAATGTATTGATTCCTGTTAACACTTTACTATTTTGTAACAATACCACTTTGCCTAACATGTCAATTACTTTAACTGCTGCTGTTCCATCTTTAATTGCTGCAACTTTAATGTTTACAAAACTTATTGCAGGATTTGGCATTATTGAAACACTGCCTTTTACATTATTTAATTTAAAGCTAATGATGTTACTGTTTTTAAATGAACCATCTTTTTCAATCAATTTCAATCTATAATAAACAGTAGTAGCATTAAAGCCAGCTAAATTATCATTTACAGTATAGTTTACAACATTTGATGTTACAGCATTATTGGCTTTTACTGTTGCGATATTGGTGAAATTAACTCCATCGGCACTTCTCTCAATACTATACTGATTCATATTAACTTCACTAGTAACAGACCACACTAATTTAGCAATACTATTGTTTAAGTTTCCTCTGAATTCTAATAGAGTAACTGGAAGAATAGTTATATTTCTCCAATCTCTATCGCCAACATTACAATCGTTGCTCACCTGACTCTTAGGCAATTGGCTAATACTACCAGTTGAACCTGTACCAGTATCAAAAGAACCATTATTACCCATGTTATTATTAATAACATTTCTCCAATAACTGCCACCTGTTGCAGAGATGATATTAAATCCATCGAAGAAATTAATTAATCCATCATTATCAGTATCTGCAAGCTGACCAACCCAATAATTTACTGGAGGAACATTTCCTGTTGGTGATGGTATTGAATGACCTTCGTAAATATCTAATGAGCCATCATTATCAGTATCTAAATCGATGTAATCAGGTGTTCCATCACCGTCTTTATCAAAAGGTGTAATACCACCACTTGTTCTTAAACAACTTGCACAACCACCCATGTCGTAAGCATCATCTACACCATCTCCATCACAATCGTTAACTGTTGGTAGTTTGTAAGAACAAGTTGCTTGACCTTCTGCATTATCTGTAATACCATCATTATCGCTATCGATATCGTAAGCATTTGGTTTACCATCGGTATCATTATCTTGTAATAAAATACCTCTAGCACCAAATCCATTGATATTATCAGCAGTTGCAGCAGCAGTAGAACCAAAGTTTTCAGCTCTAACACCGTCTCCATCTGTATCAGTTCCACTCACTACGCCTGTTGTAGAATATACACCTAAAGCTTCAGTTAAATCAGTGATTCCATCACCATCGCTATCTAAGTCTAAGAAGTTTGGAGTACCATCTCTATCCATATCTTGAGCTGCTAAACCATTCAATACAGGATTTGAATTGTTATTTTCAGCACTACTTAATAAACCATTTCCATCTACATCAGTTCCTGTAATCATACCATTCAACACTGATGTAAACGCAGTACCATTTGGACGAGCTTCAGTAACATCTAAAATACCATCATTATCACTGTCTAGATCTAATTCATTGATTACTCCATCTCTATCCCAATCAAAGAAATCATTAACACCATCTGTGTTACAATCTGTGAATGTTAAAGGTTTATAAGGCACACCCCAAGGATCGTTTCCTGTTGGTGTTGTACAACCTGGAGTAGTATCTAAATAATTAGGAGTACCATCATTATCACAATCTGCTAAAGGATCATATCCACCACTTTCATTTAAATCGGTAATTCCATCATTGTCATCATCAATATCAATTACATCTGGAATTTTATCTCCATCAGTATCTTTTGCAATAGCAATATCTAAAGTTAAATTACCGTTGGTACCATCACCATCAACACCCGATGCAGGTTCTCCACCAACAGTTAATGTAATAAAGTTGGTTCTGATAATTCCACTGAAAGTTCCAACTCCGTTGTTATCATTATCAGTATCATTATTTGGCGTTAAACCACTTGTAGGTGTAAACGATTTAGCAAAACCAGTTGGAGGAACGATACCTACAATATAATTACCTGGAGCCAAATTGATAAAGCTATAAATGCCAGATGTATTGGTTGTTACTGTTGCAATAGCACTTCCGTCAGGAACATTATCGCTATTTGCATCTTGGTATAAGTAAACTGTTACATTAGGTACACCAGATTCAAATGTATTTTTTATGCCATTTCCATTGGTATCATTCCAAACTAGATTACCTAGGTTTAATGTTCCTTTTAATCCAAAGTCTACATTATTATTAGTACTTGTTAAGTTGATGCTATTTGATCTTACTTCATTGGTATTAATAATAGCTACACCATTATTATCATTTGAAGTAGAGTTATTCGGATCGGCACTTGTACTTGTTGTTGTACCAGTAGTATAACCTGTAGGCAATACAACAGAAACAATATATCTGTAAGCTCCTAAATTATTGAAACTGTAAGCTCCAGTACTATTAGTAGTTGTTGTTGCAATTGTTGCACCATCGGGTATATTGTCATTATTTAAATCATAATATAATTTAACTGTAGCTCCTGCAACACCAGGTTCTGTTGAATCTTGTAAACCATTATTGTTTACATCTAACCATACGTAATCGCCTAGGCTTAATGTTGGTGCACATGAGGTTGGAGAACCAATTTTAATATCATCAACAAAAACATAGAAATTATAAGGATTATTTATAGGTTTCGAAGTTCTTATTCTGTATCTAAAATTTGCCGTTTGGTACATTTGAGGAATAGGTAATGAAATATTAACTTTAGCATTTTCGCCGTACAAACCTCTAATTTCTGCTGGGGTTGTTGAGGTTATTTGATTCCAAGTTATGCCATTATCATTTGAAAAATCAAAAGCAAATACAGTATTGTTATCTAAACTATTTACAGTATATGTCCATAAAGTATATTGTAATGTTAACTGTGAAGGGCAACAAACACTTGAAAGATTTATCAAAGGAGATGTTGTTAATGTTGAACCAACGCCTGGAGTTGGAGCTTCACCCATACTGCCATTTGTTGCCCAGTTTACTACTTTAATTGCATGACTTGATGAAGGTAGATAATATGGTGTTGTTACTACTATTGTAGCATTTGAACTAGTTGTTGTAGTCCAAGTACCAGTGCTTCCAGTAAATGTTGCATTGGTAAGTGGTTTACTAAATACAGTATTGAACTGATTAGGGAAGGTTTCAAACGCATTTTCGCAAGAAGTTAATCCAAAATCTACAGTTAAGTTACCGTTAGCTCCGTCTCCATCAATTGCAACTCCTGGTTCACTTCCTAAAGATAATGTTATAAAGTTGCTTCTTAATTCACCACTTACAACAGTTACGCCATTATTATCATTGTCTGTATTATTGTTTGGATTACTACTTGATACTGTTGTAATTGCAGGAGAGTTAGAGCCTAATGTTACACCCACTATATAGTTACCAGGTGCAAGATTAGTAAAGCTATAAACACCATTTGAATTTGTAGTTGTTGTTGCAATTGCTGCACCATCAGGTACATTATTTGCATTAGCATCAGCATATAACTTTACTGTAATACCAGCAATGCCTGGTTCATTCGTATCTTTTAATCCATTATTATTTAAATCGTTCCAAACTAAGTTTCCTAAATTCAAATAATTCGTAGCACAAACGGGACCACAAATAGGTCCATAATCTACATTACGCCCAGCTTTTATTCCAAAAGTAATTGTACCTAAATCATAATAACCTGCAAGTGTATAAGAGACAGTTGAAGATTGACCAGCATTAATACCATAATCATATTTAATACCACAAATGCCAGTTGTTGGATCTGTTCCAATACTATATGTTCCACCACTTGATACAGATGAAAAATCTGAAGAATGATCCATACAAGATTGACACAATAAATTTCCAAAATTAAAATGACTAATATTTGGAGATGAGCCCGATGTTACTTTATAGCTAAACGTTGAAGTAATATTTGGAAAAACTCCACTATAAGTTACGTTTAAAAACTCAACAATATGCCCACCAGATGTTAATGCATATCCACTAGTACAATTACCCAAATCTTTATTTGGCGTAAATGCAAAGTCTAAAGTTAAGTTTCCATTGGTACCATCACCATCTATACCTGATGCAGGCTCTCCACCAAAGGTTAAGGTAATTCCATAACTTCTCATTTCTCCATCAATATTCAATACAGCATTATTATCTGTAGCAATATCATTATCTGGATTATGACTACTAGTTGTTGTTAATCCACCTGCATAACTATCTGGTGAAACAACACCTACAATGTATTCACCTGGTATTAAATTGGTAAATGAATAAATGCCAGATGCATTGGTAATTGTAGTAGCAATAGGTGCACCATCGGCTAAACTATCCAAATTTTTATCTTCATATAAATTAACAGTTAAACCAACTAAACCAGGTTCACCAACATTTTGAATACCATTATCATTGGTATCAGACCAAACAAAATTTCCAAGATTTAAGTTTCCTTTTAAACCAAAATCAACATTATTATTTGTACCAGTTACATTAATACTGTTGGTTCTAATTTCATTGGTATTAAATACTGCAATACCATTGTTATCATTACTTGTAGTATTATTTGGGTCTGAACTAGAGGTAGTAGTTGTACCTTGTACATAACCATTTGGTAAAACAATACTAACAATATATCTACCAGAGCATAAATTGGCAAAAGTATAATTTCCTACTGAATTTGTAGTAGTTGTTGCAATTGCAGCTCCATCGGGCAAATTGTTATTATCATTATCTGCATATAACTTAACTGTTATATTACTAATGCCGGTTTCACTTGTTTCTTGTAAGCCATTGTTATTTGCATCAAACCATACTTGATTTCCTATAGAAAAACTTGAACTTGTTGTTAAAATAACATCATCAGATGTAGTACAAGTACCTCTAGTAATCGTCCAACGTAAAGTAGCAGGACTTGTTGTTACTGTTACATTTGTTGTAGCTGAACTAGCAGTTGTAATGGTTGCAGATCCACCAACTACTGACCAAACTCCAGTTTCTCCACTTGCAGCTGCATTAGCAGACATTGCAAACGAACTATTACCACATTTTAATTGATCAACACCTGCATTTGCAGTAGTTACTATTGTATTGGTCAATACTACATCGCTAGTTGAAGTACAAGAACCTCTTGTAATCGTCCAACGTAAAATTGCAGGACTTGTAGTAACTGTTACAGCAGATGTTGGTGAGCTTACAGTTGTTATAGTTGCTGCTCCACTCACTACACTCCATGCTCCTGTTTCACCGCTACCTGCAGCATTGGCTGCCATTGTAAATGACGAATTACTACACTTTGTTTGTGCTGAACCTGCATTAGCAGTAGTTAATATTGTATTGGTTAAAACAACATCACTTGTTGATGTACAAGAACCTCTTGTAATCGTCCAACGTAAAGTAGCAGGGCTTGTAGTTACTGTTACAGCAGTTGTTGCTGAGCTTGCAGTTGTTATAGTTGCTGCTCCACTTATTACACTCCATGCTCCTGTTTCACCACTACCTGCAGCATTGGCTGCCATAGTAAATGATGAATTATTACATTTTGTTTGAGCTGAACCTGCATTGGCAGTTGTTACAATATTATTAGTTAAAACTACATCACTTGTTGAGGTACAAGAACCTCTTGTAATTGTCCAGCGTAAAGTTGCAGGACTTGTTGTTACTGTTACAGTAGTTGTTGCTGAGCTTGCAGTAGTTATAGTTGCTGCTCCACTTATTACACTCCATGCTCCGGTTTCACCACTACCTGCAGCATTGGCTGCCATTGTAAATGATGAATTATTGCATTTTGTTTGAGCTGAACCAGCATTAGCAGTAGTTACTATTGAATTGGTTAATACTACATCACTTGTAATGTTTCCACAATTAGGTGTAGAAACTGTCCAACGTAAAGTTGCAGGACTAGTTGTAACTGTAATTGTAGTAGTGGCTGAATTAGCAGATGCAATAGTTGCTGCACCACTTACCACACTCCACGTACCAGTTGATCCAGCAGGAGCTGCTGTTGCAGCCATTGTAAATGAACTATTATTACATTTAGTTTGATTAGCACCTGCACTAGTTGTTGTTGGGCAAGGTGTACAAGATTCGTTCGAAGTAACTTTAACATCATCTAAATATAAATAACTATCATAACCACAATTTGCTCTACTTACACCAGTAAAACGATATCTGAAACTACTATTAAAATGAGATGAAGGAATAGGTAAAGTAATTGTACCCCATGCAGAAGAACCAAATAAGTGAACCAATTCTTGTGCAGTTTTGCTATACACATTTGTCCAAGTAGAACCATTATTGCTTGAATACTCTACATTAAAACTAAAACAAGTATTGGCAGATGACAAGGTATATGTGTACAATCTAAAGCTTAAATCAGCTGTATTAGCAATATTAATTGAACTTAAGTTTATATTAGGCGATTGAGCATTACTAGTACTAGTTGTACTTTCTGCACCATTATTATAATTAACAAGTTTTAATCCATTGGGAGAAGATTGAAAAGCTACACCGTTAACAACAACTGTTGAAAGCCTATTGGTTGATGTTGCATTCCATATTCCAATAGATCCTGCAAAAGTTGAATTAATTGGTGTTCCAAATCCAGTATTGAATGTGTTTGGAAAACTTTCATTTGAAACTACTGTAGATGTTGTAGTAACTGTTTTAGTAATTACATTGCTATAACAAGTATAACTACTCACGGTAGTTGCTCTTCTATATTGTGTAGTTTGTTGTAATTGACTTGGGGTGAAATCTTGTGCAGTAGCACCAGAAATATTCGTCCAATTTGCACCACCATCTATACTTTGTTGCCATTGATAAGTTTGGTTTTGAGCAGTTGAATTACTCAAACAATAGTTATTAGCAGCAATATGAGTTCCAGTAATTGCTGTTGGAGTATAATTGCAAGAACCTGTTTGATTACCAGTAATAGTTCCAGCATTTACAACAAGTACGGTTACTTCATTAGAGTAAACTGGATTAGATCCAGTTCCACCACTACAATCTCTCCAAGCCTTACGACGGAAAATAGTTGTTTTACTAATACTTGCAGAAGTAAAAGTAGAAGAAGTAGCACCGCTAATATCAATAAACGAACCACAGCTTTCTAACTTTTGCCATTGATATTTAATGGTTCCTCCAACTCCACCACTTGCATTTACTGAAGATGTAAAAGCAGTAGGAGTAACTGAACTTGCACAATATTGCTGACCAGTTGCAATTGTACCACCAGAAGTTAAAGCAGTACAAGTTGCTGTACAATTGATTAAACAAGCTTCAAATGGTTGATGATGTACTTCACCACCATTTAAAACTATATTTTGAGCTACAACTTGACCTTCAATATTACCTACATGATTTTTAGTAAAATGACCAGATGGAACTAAAATAGAACCAACAACTGTATTTGCACCTGTTAATGTTACAGTACCAGTATTGTTATAGAAATTGAAGATTACAAATCTTCCAGAAGCATTATTTATTGCAGCTAAAGTTGCAGGACTCCAACTAAAACTACTTGTTTGATTAACGTTAATAACCAAAGGCTGTGTAGCCGATGGTTGATTGTTAAAAGTTATTTGTGTAATAGCATTTAACTGGGTACCTGTTAGGTTAATTACATTTACTTTATGTGCGGCCAGTGTTAAACTTATGCTACCACTACCTACGCTATGTATTTGTAAACTTGTGCTACATGGTGCACTTGCATTGTAAGTTGATAATGTAGTTGATTGTGCTGCTAAAGTTGTAAATGCTGTATTAAAATCTAAACCATTTGTACCTGTTGCAGTTGGGCTAATTTGCTGACGTTGGAGGTCAATTCTTGGTGTACTTTGAAAATCAGTTAAACAAGCTGCTCCAGTATTTTTCGTAATTCTAAGGTTAGTTGTCGCATTGTTACAATCAGTATAAAATAATCTAGAACCTGTAGTTGAACCTAAACGCAAAAAACCGTTGTTTACAACAACAGTTGAACCAGATGTGTAAGTAACACCTCCTCCAATTACTAAGCCATAATTGCTAGCATTATTAAATGCATTTGGGTGAGAACCACTATTAGCCATTGCTACAGTAAAAGAACCATTTAGAGTTGCATTACCACCCATTGCAATTGTCCCATCAGAGTTTCCTGACATAAATGTTACTCCTTGCTTAGCAAAAACATTAAAGCCGTTAGTTGCTGTAAGTGGGTTTGTATAACCACTTGTACCGCAAGCAACTTGTGCTAAAGCTTGGTTATTGCCAATAAAAAAAAACACTACTAAAAAAATAGAATAAAAAATTCTTTTCATAAAAAGAGTTAATAAATTGTATACGAGCACAGCAACGAAATAGGAAATTCGTAATAGAATATTGGGATATGAGGTTTTTGGATAGTACAACAACTATAGAGTTGCGTAATTTTACGTAGCCTTTTTTAGGATGGATTATCTTGAAACAGGCTACAAATTTACACAATCCTTTCAAATGATGTGAGTTATATATAAACGGTTGCAAACTAAGTGGCTAAAAATGTCCATTTTGTAGTATCGTCTATTTTTGGGAAAGGATATTCACATTTAGTATTTTTTCGCTTGTAAGTCAATTCAGAGTCTCTATTTAAAAATTTGAACTCCTTTGAACCTGATTATCAATGCATAATACAGAAATGTAGAATTTTTACTGGAAAAATATTTTTTTATTCTCTCTGAGAATAGATTTAAAACGATGGTAAAAAATTACCTACTTGTCTGTTAGGGGTATTTTATTTCTAGAGAATATTTGGAAATTTACCTTTTTTAAAGGTGAATATTTTGAAGTTGAGCCAACTAAAGCTTTAAAAAATGGCTTTATTTTATGAAAGAATAAATTAATATGTAACTAGAATAAAGAGAGTTTTTTTGTTTATTTTTTAATTGAAAAAAATATTCACTCATGCTTAAAAAAATCATGCATTTAGGTAAAATCTTGTGCAAAAAAAAGGCAGATATGTTTACTGCATATCTACCTTTTTAAGGAAATATTACTTTTTAACTAATTAGTTTCTGCTGCTTTTTCTTTCTTCAATTCGTTGTATTTTTTACCTCTTTCTTTGCCCATAATTTCTTTTGTTTTAGCATTTTTATCGGCCTTAATAGCTTCTAATTTTTCTTTCTTTTGATCCTCAGTTAAAGAAGCATCTTTTCTTACTTCAGCAGATTTTTTTCCTGCTTCAGCATTAATTTCCATAACTTTTTTAACTTCTTCATCATTTAATCCAGCAGCTTTATACAATGCAATTTGATCGGCTTCTCGTTTTTCTTTTTGCTTTTGCTTTTCTTCCTTAGATAATTGTGGTTTATCTGTAGCTGCTTCTGCAGAAACCATTTGTTGTGCATTTCCTACCAATGCAAATGAACCAATCATAAATAATGTGATGAAAACTTTTTTCATATTGTGTATTTTTTTGAGTGATAAAATTACGGATAAGATGAATTGAAAATCGTGCCAAAAATTATTTACTAATTTCTATCTCCTCTTGGTCCACCTCTTTCTTGCATACGTTTTCTTTGTTCTTCATAAAAGCTAGCAACAGCCTTTACTTGTTCATCGGTTAATGGAATGTCTTTAATCTTCTGATCTCTTTTAGCATTAATTTCTTTGATTTTAGTTTTTTTAGCATCATCATCCATGGTGTCGTCTCTTCTTAATTTCCCAGCTTCTAATTGTGCTTCAAAATAAATATCAATTACTTTGTCGGCTTGAGTATCTGTTAGTTTTGTTTGCTCCATTAATGGACCTTTGGTTCTCTCTTTAACTCTTTCTTTCATTGCAGCAGGATCGCCACCACCCCATCCTTGGGCAAAAGACATACTAGCAATTACAATAAAACTGAATAGTGCAATAATTTTTTTCATACTGTTTATTTTTATGGTTTTATGATTGATGAAACAAGATAAAGTTAAATGCAAATAGAAAAATTATTTTTAGGTAGAAACAGGAAATTCTTAGCTAATGAATGATTTTGTAATCATTTGAAAAAATATTGGTTTAAAATAAGGTCAAATGCACATTTTTTATTCAAACCTGCTATATTTGCAGCCCTTAACAAAATGGTGAGGTAGCTCAGTTGGTTAGAGCATCGGATTCATAACCCGAAGGTCGGGAGTTCAAATCTCCTCCTCACTACAATAAATAAGCCCTTAACTTCAATGTTAAGGGCTTATTTATTTTACAGCCATTAACTTTTAATACTAAATTTTGTATTTGTTTATTCAACTTAAATATTGCAATCAAAAATAAATAATTATGATTCATGCAAAAGCTTATGCTGCTTACGAACCCACAAACCCCTTGGCTCCATTTGAATTTACTAGAAGAGCTGTGGGTGCTAAAGATGTACAAGTAGAAATATTATACTGTGGTGTTTGCCATAGCGATTTACACCAAGCAAGAGACGAATGGGGTGGCTCAATTTATCCAATGGTGCCAGGACATGAAATTGTTGGTAAAGTAGTTGCTATTGGAAATGATGTAACAAAATTTAAAGTAGGTGATATTGCAGGTGTGGGCGTTATGGTAGATAGTTGTAAAACTTGCAAAAACTGTAACAACCATTTAGAACAATATTGTGCCGAAGGCATGACAGGTACTTACAACGCTATTGAAAGAGATGGAAAAACAGTTGCACAAGGTGGTTATTCAACTCAAATTGTTGTAGATGAACATTACGTTTTAAAAGTATCACCATCATTAGATTTAAAAGCTGTTGCACCTTTGTTATGTGCAGGTATAACTACCTTCTCTCCTCTAAAATTTGCTGGTGTTACAAAAGGCATGAAAGTGGCTGTTGTTGGTCTTGGTGGCTTAGGACATATGGGAGTAAAATTTGCAGCATCTTTTGGTGCAGAAGTAACTGTTTTAAGTACTTCGCCTAATAAAGAAGCAGATGCCGTTCGTTTAGGTGCAACGAAATTTGTACTAACTACAGATGCAAAAGCAATGAAAGCATATGCCAATTACTTTGATGTAATTTTAGATGCTATTTCTGCCAATCATGATTATACTAAGTATTTAGATTTGTTAGATATTAATGGAAAATTAATGGTCGTTGGTTTACCATCTGAGCAACCAAAAATTTCTCCCTTTTCACTAATTACCAATAGAAGAAGTATTATAGGTTCTATGATTGGTGGCATGCAAGAAACCCAAGAAATGTTAGACTATTGTGCAGCCAATAATATTGTATCGGATATCGAATTAATTAATATGCAGAACATTAATGATGCATACGATAGAATGTTAAAAGGTGATGTGAAATATAGATTCGTGATTGATTTGGCTTCATTAAAATAATTGCTAAAATCGATAAGTTATTGAATGGAAAACAAAATTGAAGAAATAATCAAATCCTTACTTTCGCCAAAATTTTAAAAATGGAATTACAACAATTAATACTTGAAGCTTGGAGTAACCGTGAATTATTAAAAGACGAAAAATATAGCAATGCCGTTCGAGCAGTAATTGAAGAAGTAGATAAAGGCCGTTTAAGAACAGCTTCGCCAATAGCTGAAGGACAATGGCAAGTTAACGAATGGGTGAAACAAGCCATATTAATGTACTTTGGTATTCAGCAAATGCAAACTTGGGATGTTGCTCCTTTTGAGTTTTACGATAAAATGTTATTGAAGAAAAATTATGCTTCGTTAGGAGTTCGTGCAGTACCACATGCTGTTGCTCGTTATGGTGCATACTTGGCAAAGAATGTAGTGTTAATGCCAAGTTATGTAAATATTGGTGCTTTTGTAGATGAAGGTACAATGGTGGATACTTGGGCAACAGTGGGTAGTTGTGCCCAAATTGGTAAAGGTGTTCATTTAAGTGGTGGTGTTGGTATTGGTGGTGTATTAGAACCTTTACAAGCAAGTCCTGTAATTATTGAAGATGGTTGTTTTATTGGTAGCCGTTGTATTGTAGTAGAAGGGGTAATTGTAGAGAAGGAAGCTGTATTGGGTGCCAATGTTGTATTAACACAATCAACAAAAATTATTGATGTAAGTGGAGAAACTCCTATTGAAATGAAAGGCAGAGTACCTGCAAGAAGTGTGGTAATTCCTGGTAGTTACAACAAGCAATTTCCTGCTGGTGAATTTGGTGTTGGTTGTGCTTTAATAATTGGCAAACGTAAACCTAGCACAGACTTAAAGACTAGTTTAAACGATGCATTGAGAGATTTTAATGTGAGTGTGTAAAATACATTTTCGAATAAAATAAAAGGTCTGTATGTTTTTCATACAGACCTTTTTTTGAGTCAGTTCTTCTCTCTTACTTTACTTTACCAAAATATTTCAACTACTTTCCAAACTTCTTTTTTAATGCAGCCAACGCATCATTTACATTTAAATTGCTTAAGTCTTCTTCTTTCTTTTTAAAATTGCCTTGTGGTTTATTGGCGGTAAATGCTTGCTTTTTGGTTGGGGCTTCCTGTGTTTGTTTAATAGATAGAGCAATTCTTTTTCTTGGAATATCTACTTCTAAAACTTTCACCATTACTTTATCATTCAACTTCAATACTTCGTTAGGATCTGTTATGTATTGATGTGCAATTTCACTTACGTGTACTAATCCGTCTTGCTTTACACCAATATCAACAAAAGCACCAAAACGAGTAATGTTGGTAACCACTCCAGGTACTACAATACCTACTTGTACATCTTCAATTTTGTAAATGGCAGCATATTCAAATTGTTCAATTTCACTACGTGGATCTAAGCCAGGTTTATTCAATTCTTTAATAATATCTTGAATGGTTAATAAGCCAATATCTTCTTTGATATACTTTTTAGAATCAATTGATTTAAGCAAAGTTTCGTTGCCAATTAAAGTTTTTACCTCAACTTTTAAATCGCTGGCAATTTGCTCAACAATACTATATGCTTCTGGGTGAACAGCACTTTCATCTAATGGATTAGTACCACCTTTTACACGTAAAAATCCTGCACATTGTTCATAAGCTTTTCCGCCTAAACGAGGTACTTTTAATAATTGACTTCTGTCGGTGAATTTGCCAATTTCATTTCTATGTTTTACAATATTTTCGGCCAATGTGCTGCCAATTCCACTCACATAGCTCAATAAATGTTTACTAGCAGTATTTAGATTAACACCCACTTGGTTAACACAACTAATTACTGTTGCATCTAATTTTTCTTTTAATCGAAACTGATTAACATCATGCTGGTATTGCCCAACTCCAATGCTTTTAGGGTCAATTTTCACCAACTCCGCCAATGGATCCATTAACCTTCTTCCAATACTTACAGCACCACGTACAGTAACATCGTAATCACCAAATTCTTCTCTAGCAATTTCACTAGCACTATAAATAGATGCTCCATCTTCATTTACTAAAAATACAGGTAAATTCAATTGTAACCCTTTTACCAACTGTTCAGTTTCTCTACCAGCAGTTCCATCGCCAATGGCAAAAACTTCTATATTGTATTTTGCAACCAAATCTTTTAATTTATAACCTGCTTCATAGGTTTTATTCCCTTCATGAATGTAGATTAAATCGTTATGCAATAAATCGCCTTTCTCATCTAAGCAAACTACTTTACATCCTGTTCTATATCCAGGATCAATCGCTAAAATTCTTTTACTACCTAAAGGAGAACTCAATAATAATTGACGTAAATTTTCGGCAAAAACATTAATAGCTTCTTCATCTCCCCTAGCTTTTAAGGCTGTTCTAAATTCTGTTTCCAAGCTTGGCTGAAGCAATCTTTTGTACGAATCTTTAATGGCTTTTTTCACTTGCTCAACACTACTGTTTAAACTGCCTGTAATGTATTTTTCTTCAATATCATATAAAGCATCTTCTTCAACAGGAGCAATACTAATACGCAAGAATCCTTCTAAAAAACCTCTTAAAATGGCCAATATTCTATGAGAAGGAATTTTATAAATAGGCTCACTAAAATCAAAGTAATCTTTATACTTTGCAGCTTCTTCTTTTTTATCTTCTACTACCTTACTTTGTAAAGTAGCAGTATCTTCAAACAGCTTACGAAGCTTGGCTCTTATTTCTGCATCTTCATTTACTAATTCAGCAATAATATCTCTTGCACCTTGCAAAGCAGCATCTGCATCTTTCACATTTTCCGTAATAAATTTTTCTGCTTCCTGCTTTACGTCAACCTCTTGTTGAGTTAATAGTAAAATACTTAAAGGTTCTAATCCATTTTCTTTAGCTGTTTGGGCTTTGGTTTTACGTTTGGTTTTATAAGGCAAATAAATATCGTCTAGTTCTACCAAAGTTGTTGCAGCATCAATTTTTGCTTGTAAAGCTTCAGTCAGTTTACCTTGTTCAGTTATTGTTTTCTCAATAAAAGCTTTTCGTTCAACAAACTCTTTCTGGTTTTTAGCTTCTGTTTGAATTTGTTCAATTTGAACTTCATCTAATCCGCCTGTTGAATCCTTTCTATATCGAGCAATGAAAGGAATAGTAGAACCTTCTGCCAATAATTTTAAAACTGCTTCAACTTGTTGTATACGAATATTCAGCTTTGCTGAAACACCTAATGCAAATTCAATCATAATCAATATAATTTAAATCAATAAGCTGGAATTATAATTTTTCCAAACCAAAATAAGGGCAGCGAAAATAGTGGTAGAATAGTAAAGGTGGTGAAATGTAGAGATGAATAGTTATTAACAAAGATTATATAATAGAACCTATGCTACTACCCTTTCTACATCAGATTTTCTTTCAGGAAATTTATGGGCATATTCATATATTAAATTACGAATAAATGTATTTTCAGGTAAAATTTCCATGTGTGGCTTTACCGATTCGGTAGTAATAAAGGTAGCTTCTTTTGGTACTTTTCCCATACCTGCAAATTTGCCTCTTTCAACTAAAATGCAACTTTGCTCATTTCCTGTAACATCATCTTCTCGTATAACAAAACTTGGCAATTGGCTTTCTAAATAAGCAATTGCAGCATTTACACGTTTATTATAATCGTTCGGTAATTCTCCTTTTAATTCAACTAAAGTTGAACCTGCACTTACGTCAATAAAACATAATTTGGCACAAAGTTCGAACTGATCAATTAATGATTTTAGTTTTTGACGTGCTTCTAATAAACTACTAAAACTATGTATGGGTTGTAAATGTTTTTTTTGTTTATCAATCACTAAACGCCAATAACCACGAGCATCTTCAAAAACATATAAACCAAATACTTGCTCAACTTTTTTTTGGCTATGATTATAAATTGGCCACAACCTACGTATTTCAATACTTTCTAAAATGGTAGCCATTAATTCGGTACCACAAACTTTATAAGTAATATTATAAATGCTACGCAAAAAATCTTGTTTTTGTTTAGTTGGCTTATTATTGCTAAAATGACTTGTTACACGTTGCTTTATATCTTTTGCTTTACCCACATAAATTACTTTTCCTTTTTTATCATGAAAGTAATATACACCGGGTAAAGTGGGTAATTCGGCTACTAAATCTATGTCAACATTGGGGGGTAAATATTGAGCTGCATTTTTGCTTTTTATCATTGCTTTTATTTCTCCACTTGTATCATGGGCTAATAAAAGTTCAAATAATTTAGTAGTAGCAATAGCATCTCCTTCTGCTCGGTGACGGTCGCTAATTTCTATCTCTAACTCTCTACAAATACTTCCTAAACCATATTTTCTATATCCAGGAAAAACTTTTCTTGCGGTACGGATGGTACAAAGTTTGGGTGTATTTAAAATGTATCCTGCTTCTTGTAAATGATGTTTTACAAAACTGTAATCAAAGTTTACATTGTGAGCAACAAATATTCTATCGTTTAATAAATTGAAAATATTCTCAGCTACACTACTAAACTGTGGAGCTGTTGAAACCATTGATTGCGTTATGCCAGTTAAAGATTGAACATAAGGTGGAATAGCAACATTGGGGTTAATAAGGGTAGTATATTTTCCTTCAATTTCTTTGCCATTGTGTAATACAATAGCTATCTCGGTAATTCCATTGCTTGAAGCATGTCCTCCCGTTGTTTCTATATCAACTATTGCAAACATATTTGTTAAATTATGCCTCAAATTAAGTAAGCAATTTCTCAAACTGGCACAGTGTGGAAAACTGAATTCAAGTTGGCTAAACAATAAAAGGTTATACACATATTTTTTATTTTATTCAACTAGAAAAACAAAAAAATCCTGCAATGCTTGCAGGATTTTTTTGAAGAAAAATAAAAGATTCATTATCTATTCTTCGATACTTGTATTCTTGCTTGGTTTGCTAAACTCCCACTCCTTCTTATCTAATTTCTTTTGTGCAGGATACACTTCATCGCAAGTAGCTCCTTCATACAATCTACCGTCTTTCATTACATATTTAATGGTGTTTGTATTACGAATATTTTCTAATGGGTTCTTATCCAAAATTATTAAATCGGCTAATTTCCCTTTTTCAATGCTGCCTAAATCTTTATCTAAACCCAATCCAATAGCTCCATGTATGGTAGCAACTTTTAAAGCATCAATGGTTTTCATTCCACCACTTTGCATGCTCCACAACTCCCAATGATAACCCAAACCTTGAAACTCACCATGACTTCCAACGCCAGCTAAACCACCAGCTTCAACATAGTTTTTCATGTTTTTTGCATGCTTTTGAAATACATGTTCTTCTGGCATAAACCATCCTGCTGAAAGTCGTCTTGTCTTTGCAGCCAACTCTTCGTAAGCAAAAAAGTTTTGTACTTTTTTATCGTGATACGGGTTTTCGGTAGCCCAATAATAATTTTCTGCAAATGGTCCACCATAAGCCACCAATAATGTTGGTGTAACAATAGTTTTTGCTTTGGCAACAAACGTGAACACATCTTTAAACAATGGATAAATTGGCAAAGCATGTTCATGCCCTGGATAACCATCTAAAATTTGGGTCATGTTTAATTTAAAGTCTAACCCGCCTTCTGTAGTAGGCATAATACTTTGATTTTTTGCAGCCTGAATAATCCATTGGCGTTGCTTCCTGTTACCAGTTAAATACATTTTAATGTATTTGGTATTAAAATATTTACTGTACTGTTTCAATACACTTTCTGCTTGAGCCGAATCTTTAATATTGTAAAACCAAAAGCCAACACCTGGACCAGTTGAATAAACTCTAGGACCAGCCATCATGCCTGCATCTACCATATCACTGTAAGTAAGTACATCAGTTGTTGCAGTTTGAGGATCTCTTGTTGTAGTAACACCATAAGCCAAATTAGTAGCATAAATCCATATTTGATTTTTATGAATTCCCCAATTAGGCCACATATGAGCATGAGGATCAACAAAGCCAGGTATAATGGTTTTGCCAGCAACATTCATTACTTTAACACCACTTGGTGCTGATAATCTTTTGCCTACTGCTGTAATTCTGTTATTCTCAATTAATACATCTCCATTTTCAATGACTTCATCTCCCTTCATGGTAATAATTCTTGCTCCTCTTAATAGAATACTTGTATTGGGTGTTGCCTTTTTAAAATAAACTTGTACATCTGTTTCAATGGCAGAATATTTTGGTTCTACTTTTTTAGGCATTTTTTTAGCTGTAGTATCTTTTGCAGCAATAGAGTCTCTTAATTTTTTTTCAGCATCAGCGGCTTTTTTCAATGCCGAATCGGCATTTACTCTTAAGGTTGAATCTTCTATTCTTTTAGCTTCGGCTTTTTTAGCATCTTTTACACTGTCTTCAAAAAACTGAGCTCTCTCTACATCGTAGGTAAAATGTGTGCTTCCTAAACTAAAATGCACCGTTTTGCCATCATTTTGCCAATAAGGAAATTCACCACCAATTTCAGTTAATTTTTTTGCAGGAAAACCTGCACTACTTGCATCGGCGACAGAAATATTTTCTAATTTTCCTGTTTGAGGAATGGTCATTACATAAATTTCATTGTTAATTTGAGCCAATGCTTTTTCGCCTGTTGGTGAAATGCTAATCCATGATGCAGCAGACGGACGAACCATTTCTCTCTCTTGAGCTTCATGATCATGTTCAATTAAAATACATTTCATTTTTTCGGGATCTGGTCTGCCCATTTTTGTAGCTATAGAACCATAGGTTGAAATGCCCGTTACTTGTACAATCTTCTTTTCATCAGTTCCATCCCATTTAATAGAAAGTAGTTGACCATTGCCTTGCGTCAGGTATATTCTATCGGGTTCGTTATTTACAAAATGAGGATTATATCTACCTAAAGATTTTTCAACCACATTAATAGCTCCACCATTAGAGGCTATCCATGCAATTTCATCTTCACTATCGGTATAACCTGGACCATAAGATTCTTGAAATACCCTTACATTACTTCTTATAAAAACAATTCTATCGCCCGATAAATTATATTTTAAATGTTGATATAAGCCTTTATCTTTTGTAAGTTTAGTTAATGCATTGTTCAACACATTTACAGTATAAATATCGCCCCCCTCAGCATCCCAAGTAGAAAATGCAATTGCAGTTCCGTCAGGACTCCATGTAGGTTGTGCTTCTGTAAAATTGTGATTGGTTAAACGCTTTGGAGTTCCATTTGGATAATCCATTACATATAATCTATTCAACACAGTAAAAGCCAATTGCTTTCCATTAGGCGATGGAACAGCATCTCTAATTTGAGTTGCTTTTTGATAAGCTGTATCTGAAATAGGATATTTAAAATCTAACTGTGGACCTAATTCTAGTTGTACTTCAACGTCAATCGGTATTTCTGAAATACTTTTTCCATCAATAGATATTTTATGAATTTTTCCGCCATAAGAAGCTAGAATAAATTTACTATCAGGCGTAAAAGTCATTGCTGGTAAAACTCCTAATGGAGCAATAGATTCTTGTTCATCTCTTTGTACAGGATAAGCCAACCATTTTTCTTCACTGGTTTGTAAGTCACGAATCACTAAACCAGTTTTATCTTCATACCTTGAACCATACACCATCCACTTTCCATCTTTAGATAAAGTAGGGGTAAATGCACTTCCATAACGAGAAGTAATGGTGGTAGTTTTTGCATTTTTTCTATTATACACCCCAATTTGATATTGTGGCAATTGAGCATTATAATCCCATGCACCAAAACGAACTGAGTAGTAAATCAATTTTCCATCGGCACTAACGGCTGGATCAATTGTTTTTAATGCTGTTGGAGCTTCTATTAATTGTGTACCACTTCCACCCTTTTTGTGCATCATAAATAATTTATGCGTACGGCGACCTTTGGAATAAATTATGTAATCACCATCTGGTGTCCAGCAAGCACTAGGGAAGTATTGGTTTTGATCAAAGGTTAATTGAGTGGTATCTTTTTTTTCTGTGTCAATGTACCAAACATTATCGGCACCACTTCTATCAGAAATAAATAAAATCTTTTTACCATCAGGACTAAATCTAGGATGCACATCATAAGCTATGCCTTTAGTTATGGGAGTTGCTTTACCACCAGTTATTGGCATAGTGTATAAGTCGCCGAGTAAATCAAATAGAATTGTTGAACCATCAGGACTAATATCAATACTCATCCAAGAACCTTCTTTTGTATTGAAATTTATTTTACGTGCAGGTTTTAAGGGCAAACTTTTATACTGTACATAAGTTGCAGTGTCTTTTTTAGTGGTATCGGCTAATAAGCCAAAATTGTTTTTTATTTCATTTGAATGGATGAATTGTTCACCTATAAAAAAGGAAGATATGCTAGCAAAAGCAAGCACTAGGGTGGTTGAAATACGCATAATGTTAAGTTTTGGAAAAACTAAGTTAATAACATAGCTCATTCAATTTTATATTTTTTGAGCAACGGTTACAACTTAACTTCGCCAACTTTAAATAAGCATATATGGCTAAATTATTAGCATCTAACTTAGGAAGATTACGTGTAATTGGTTTTGGAGAAGCCATTTCTTGGATATTATTATTGGGCATTGCCATGCCATTAAAATATATCTGGGGAAATCCATTAGCAGTAAAATATGTTGGTTGGATTCATGGACTACTATTTATGGCCTACATAGCAATGGCTTATGTGGTGAAAGAAGAAAAAAATTGGCCCCTTAAAAAATTAGCAATCGCTTTTATTGCAGCATTTTTGCCTTTTGGAACTTTTGTTTTTGATGCAAGATTAAAAGCCGATCAAATGGCCAATAAATAATATTTTGCATGTTATTGCATAAAGCTTAGAAGAGCTTATTTTTGTTGTTCAACTTACATTAAAAGGTTTAGTAGTTTTTGTTTATGAAGAAGATAGAATTAGAAATAATAGCCCTTAGTCACAGCATTACACAAACCCATTCTTACGCTGTTGTTTTAGGCGAAGTAAATGGATTGAGAAGATTACCCATTGTAATTGGTGGTTTTGAAGCACAAGCTATTGCTGTGGCTTTAGAAAACATGAAACCAAGCCGACCACTTACACATGATTTAATGAAAAACTTCATGAATGCCTTTGCGGTGAACTTACAAGAAATTGTAATCAGCGATTTACAAGAAGGTATTTTTTACAGCAAATTGGTTTGTTTTACCGAAAATGATACTGTTGAAATTGATAGCCGAACAAGCGATGCCTTAGCATTAGCAGTTCGTTTTGGATGCCCTATTTATACTTATGAACACATTATTGCCAATGCTGGAATTTTAATGGAAGATAGTGCCGAGAAAAAACGAAAGGGCGAAGCCGTTGGTGTTGAAGAACATGGTGAAAACAGAGACGACTTAAGTGGAATGAGTTTAGAAGAATTACAAACTTTATTAGACGATGTTCTAGAACATGAAGACTATATACGTGCAATTGCCATTAGAGATGAAATAAATAAACGCAAATAATTTCTAATTACTAATTATTAATTTCTAATTGTTCATTACATATGGTAACCTTTCCTAATTGTAAGATAAACTTGGGTTTGAATATTCTACAAAAAAGGAAGGATGGTTTTCATGATTTAGCAACTGTTTTTTATCCTATCGAACTGAAAGATGTTTTAGAAATAATTCCTGCAAGAAATAGTGAACAACAACAATCTTCTATTCAATTTACAACCTCAGGATTAGTGGTTGATGGAAACTCAGCTGATAATATTTGTTTTAAGGCTTATGAGTTGTTGAAAGCCGATTTTCCAACACTACCTGCTATTGAAATGCATTTACACAAAGCCATACCAATGGGTGCAGGTTTAGGTGGTGGAAGTGCAGATGGTGCATTTGCACTAAAAATGCTCAATGAGAAATTCAACTTAAATTTAACTGTTCAGCAACTAATTAATTATGCTTTGCAGTTGGGTAGCGATTGCCCTTTTTTTATTGTAAACCAACCTTGTTTTGCCACTTCTCGTGGTGAAAAAATGACCCCCATTCACTTAGATTTATCGGCTTATACATTTGTAATTGTAAATCCAGGCATTCATGTAAATACTGGCTGGGCATTTAAGCAAATTACGCCTACCCTGCCTAAAAAATCTATACAAACCATTATTGAACAGCCCATTGAAACTTGGAAGCATGAATTGGTAAACGATTTTGAATTACCCGTTGCAACTGCATATGCTGAAATACTAAACATTAAGCAAGAACTTTACCTTAAAGGAGCTGTGTATGCAAGTATGAGCGGAAGTGGCAGTACAGTTTTTGGAATTTTTAAAAAAGGAACTGAAAAAATAGACTTTAGTTTTGATAATTATTTCGTTAAAGAAATATAGATTTTTAGTCGTATACATTACAGCTATAACCTTCAACTACATTACATACAACCACATTGTATATTTGAAAAAGAACAAGCAATTGTTCAATAAAAAAATAAGCATCATTGTAGTATTTCATTTTTGTTTACATCTTTAATACTACATGCACAAACGAAAAGTGATCATTTATCATCAAGAAAATAGATTCAAACAACCATCTAAGCAATTGGCAGTAACTAAAAAAACTAAATCAAAACTCAACGAAATGAAGTCTAGCTTAAAAGTAATTAGCCTGCTATTTATTTTACCAGCTTTTGTAGCAGCACAACCTAAACGAGATAGCCTTTTAAATCCAAAAGCATTGCTACCACTGATTTTCAAAAAAAACCACTTAGGAGTAAGTATAATGCATATTGTGGGACAAAAATCAACAGTTACTGGTAATTCATTTCCTTACAATCAAGGCTCTAACAGCCACACTGGTTTGCAGTTTGGCTTGCAATACCAAATAAATTTTGGGGTAAAGCATTCAATTATTACTGGAGCAATGTTTAATATCATGGGTAGAAACTTCACTTTTTTTATTCCTAAAGAAAGTTTTGTACCTACTGCTGATACAGATGTAAATTATACTAGGTCTAGTGGTATCTTATCAGCTGTAACCAACTTAGCAGTACCTATATTATTTGAAAAAAGATGGATCACGAAAAAACATTTTTTTTCTGCTTTAGCTGGAACAGAATTGCATTTTAACTTAGATGGAGGAGGTGGAGGATACATCTATCCTTCAGCTAGGCAAAATGGTAATTTTATAACAATAGGTAATATTTTTACAAATAATGATGCAGATAAATTACTACAAGCAGGTGCAGTTGTTGGTGCAGGTTTTGGCTATGTTACCAAAAGAAACAATACCAAAACTTTCAGGCTTATAGGCAAGTTAAACTTTAATGATAGGTCAATCTCAAGCTATACATTAAATGTGCCAACCCAGCCTACAGTCTTTGGCAATATTACTACTAGAGGTAGCTATATTGGACTTTCCTACTCCTATATGTTTATCAATACCAACAAACGATTAAGTAAAAATATTAAAAAATCATAATTCAGTTCAGCCCAAATTCTACGCTCCTGCTTTACAATCAAACTATTTAAAATTCAAAGTTCAACATCGCGTTTGTGAAGATACTCTTTAACCTCTGTGGTAAATTTTTTCTGCCAAAGGCACTATCTCCCTTGCCCCTTTGCCCTGTGGTTAAACCATTGCCGAAGGCAAGTTCAATCCTTCAAGAAAATCTAACAAAAACACTATTTCAATCAAAAACTAACAAACGTTTGCGTATTTTTTTGAAAATTTTCTACTAAAATTCAAAATAACTTGTAATTTCATCCCGGTTGCCTGCCACATTGTTTCAATTATTACGTTAATTGCTTATGACCCTTCAAAACAATTATGGTGGCTTATACCATCCTTCGTTTGAACATGATAGTTGCGGTATTGGATTTGTTGCCAATATCAAAGGCATTAAATCGCATCAACACATATCAGACGCTCTCACCATTTTAGAAAACATGGAGCATCGTGGAGCTTGTGGTTGTGAAGCCAATACAGGCGATGGTGCTGGAATTATGTTACAAGTGCCTCATGAGTTTTTCTTTGACGAATGTGTTCGTTTAGGTGTGCATTTACCTGCTTATGGTAAGTATGGTGTAGGTGTATTATTTTTTCCAAAAGACATTCGCTTGAAAGAAGAATGCAGAGAAATTTTTTCTCGTTGTGCCGAACATTTAGGCTTAGAAATTTTGGTCTATCGAAAAGTGCCTGTAAACCCTACCAATATAGGAACTACAGCATTATCGGTTGAGCCAGAAATGGAACAAGTAATTATTGTTTGTCCCGATCATATCAATGACCCAGAAGCTTTTGAACGAAAATTATTTGTGTTACGCAACTATGCAAGTCATACAATCAATAGTACTGTTCGTAAAAATAATGTGGGCTTCTACCTTGCGTCATTGTCTTACAAAACCATTGTGTATAAAGGTCAGTTAACTTCTCATCAGGTTCGTGAATACTTTCCTGATTTAAGTAATAAAAGAATGGTGAGTGCATTTGGCTTAGTGCATTCTCGTTTTGCCACCAATACTTTTCCTTCTTGGAAATTGGCTCAACCGTTTCGTTACATGGCTCACAATGGAGAAATTAATACGCTTCAAGGAAATTTAAACTGGCTAAAAACAAGTGAGAAAGGCTTTACATCGCCTTACTTTACCAGAGAAGAAATGGACATGCTGTTGCCTATCATTACAGAAGGACAAAGTGATAGTGCTTGTTTAGATAACATGATTGAATTGCTGTCTTTATGTGGTCGTTCATTACCTCATGTAATGATGATGCTCATACCTGAAGCATGGGATGGAGATGACAAAATGGATCCTGTTAAAAAGGCATTTTACGAATTTCATGCTGCATTTCAAGAACCTTGGGATGGACCAGCATCTATTTCATTTACCGATGGTAAAATGATTGGTGCAACATTAGATAGAAATGGCTTAAGACCTTCTCGTTACTGTGTAACAACAGATGATAGAGTGATTATGGCCAGTGAAACTGGAGCTTTACCAATTGATCCAGCAATCATCAAAGAAAACGGCAGACTACAACCAGGCAAAATGTTTGTGGTTGATATGGAACAAGGTCGAATTATTAGTGATGATGAATTGAAGCAAAAAATTTGTTCTCAAAAACCTTATGGTGAGTGGTTGAATAAATATAAAATTCGTTTAGAAGAGTTACCAGAACCAAGGGTTTCATTCACTCATTTAGAACACGAGCAAGTGTTCAAATACCAAAAAGCATTTGGTTATTCTACTGAAGATTTAGAAACCATTATTGCACCAATGGCTTTAGAAGGCAAAGAACCTATTGGCTCAATGGGAACAGATGCACCATTGGCAATATTGAGTGATCAACCTCAACATTTGAGTGCTTACTTTAAACAATTATTTGCACAGGTAACCAATCCTCCAATTGATCCTATTAGAGAAAAATTGGTCATGAGTTTGGCAACATTTGCGGGTAACAATGGGAATATTTTAATTGAAGATCCATTGGCTTGCCATAGTGTAGCTTTGAAACATCCTGTGTTGGCTAATCATGAATTGGAAAAAATCAGAAGTATTGATACAGGCATTTTTCAGGCAAAAACTTTGCAAACTTATTTTAGGGCCGACGGAAAGCCAGGATCATTACAAAAAGGTATCGACAGATTATGTCGTTATGCAACAGATGCTGTTGAAGATGGTTTTGAAGTATTGGTATTGAGTGATAGAGCTATAGACAGCGACCATGCTCCCATTCCAACTTTATTAGCAGTTGCTGCTGTACACCATCATTTAATTAGAAAAGGTTATCGTGGTCAAGTGGGCATTATTGTTGAAGCTGGCGATGTTTGGGAAGTACATCATTTTGCTTGTTTAATTGGTTTTGGAGCAACAGCCATCAATCCATATTTGGCTTTATCTACTATTAGAGATATGAAATTAGATGGTAGATTGAAAACAGAAATTGAAATTGAGCAACTGAAAAAAAATTATATCAAAGCTGTGTGTGATGGGCTTTTGAAAGTATTCAGCAAAATGGGAATTTCAACTTTACAATCTTATCAAGGAGCACAAATTTTTGAAATTCTTGGTTTAAATAAATCTGTTGTAGATAAATATTTCACAGGTGCAACCTCAAGAATTGAAGGCTTGGGTTTAGATGAAATTGCCAAAGAAGCATTGGCTAAACATTACTTCTCATTCAGTAAAAAAGATGTGCCTGTTGAGCGTTTACCTGTAGGGGGAATTTATCAGTGGAAGCGTAAAGGTGAATTTCATTTATTCAATCCGCAAACCATTCACTTGTTGCAACATTCAACCAAAATGAATGATTATGCAACGTTCAAAAAATACTCTAAAACAGTCAACGATCAAAGTGAAAAAGCCTGCACATTAAGAAGTTTATTTGAATTTAAACGTAATCGTCCTGCTATTTCCATAGATGAAGTTGAACCAGCAGAAAACATCTACAAACGTTTTGCCACTGGAGCAATGAGCTTTGGATCGATATCGCATGAAGCCCACAGTACATTGGCCATTGCCATGAATAAATTGGGTGGCAAAAGCAATACTGGAGAAGGAGGCGAAGATGAAATTCGTTACGAAAAAATGGCTAATGGTAACAGTATGCGTAGTGCCATTAAACAAGTGGCATCTGCTCGTTTTGGTGTAACCAGTTTATACCTGACTGAAGCCGACGAACTGCAAATTAAAATGGCACAAGGTGCAAAACCTGGTGAAGGTGGACAATTGCCAGGGCATAAAGTAGATGATTGGATTGGAAAAGTTCGTCATGCAACGCCTGGTGTTGGTTTAATTTCTCCACCACCACATCATGATATTTATTCTATTGAAGATTTAGCCCAGTTAATTTCAGATTTAAAAAATGCCAATCGTAAAGCAAGAATTAATGTAAAACTGGTTTCTAAAGCTGGCGTTGGTACCATTGCTGCTGGTGTTGCAAAAGCAAAAGCTGATGTAGTATTAATTGCAGGTTTTGATGGTGGTACTGGAGCATCTCCAATTAGTTCAATTAAACATACTGGTTTGCCTTGGGAATTGGGTTTAGCAGAAGCTCATCAAACTTTGGTAAGAAATAAATTAAGAAGTCGTGTTGTTTTGCAGGCCGACGGACAAATGAAAACTGGACGGGATATTGCTGTTGCAGCTTTATTAGGAGCTGAAGAGTGGGGCGTTGCAACTGCTGCATTAATTGTAGAAGGTTGTATTATGATGCGTAAATGTCATTTAAATACCTGCCCTGTTGGTGTTGCAACACAAGACCCAGAATTAAGAAAAAGATTTACTGGCGATCCTGAACATGTAATCAATTTCTTCCGTTTTATTGTGCAAGAATTAAGAGAAATAATGGCCGATTTAGGTTATAAAACCGTGAATGAAATGATTGGTCAGGTGGAGAATTTAGAAATAAAAGAAAACATCACTCATTGGAAGTATAGCAAGCTTGACCTCTCTCCTATTTTGTACAGAGAACCAGCTGCTGAAAATGTTGGCTTATACAATACAGAAGAACAAGATCATGGATTGGCGGATGTAATTGATTGGAAATTATTGGCTGCTGCACAACCAGCCTTAGAAAATCAAGCAAAAGTTTCAGCTAGTTTCTCTATTAAAAATACTGACAGAACAGTTGGCACAATATTATCAAATGAGTTGACAAAAATTTACAAAAGTGCTGGCTTACCAAACGATACTATTCACTTCAAATTCAATGGTACTGCTGGTCAGAGCTTTGGAGCATTTAATAATAAAGGCATTACACTTGAATTAGAAGGCGATGCCAACGATTATTTTGGTAAAGGTTTAAGTGGTGCAAAATTAATTGCATATCCATCTAAAAAATCTGCTTTTACACCAGAAGAAAACATTATTATTGGCAACACAGCATTCTATGGTGCAACCAGTGGCGAAGCTTTTATAAGAGGAAAAGCAGGTGAACGTTTTGCAGTTAGAAACAGTGGAGCAAATGTTGTGGTAGAAGGTGTTGGAGATCATGGTTGTGAGTACATGACTGGAGGAAGAGTGGTAATTCTTGGTAATACAGGCAGAAATTTTGCTGCTGGCATGAGTGGTGGTATTGCTTATATCTATGATGTACAAGCAAAATTTGCAGCTAATTGTAATACTGAAATGGTAGAACTTGACCCTGTAGATCATGAAGATATACAAGAGCTAAAAGCCTTGCTACAAAAGCATTATAACCATACAGGTAGTACAGTAGCCAAATTTGTGTTAGACGATTTTGATAATCAGCAAAAGAATTTCATTAAAGTATTTCCAAGCGATTATAAAAAAGTATTGCAACAAAAAAAGGAAAATGCAAACCCCGTTAACGGTTAAACAACTCATTCAACAGTTACATGAAAGCCCGTCAATGGTTAACAACCTTGACGGCGGTTATTAGAAGTAAAATTTTTTAATTCTAATAATAGTTCAACAAAGAACAAAACGTTGAAGGGTGCGACGCCGACACAGTTCAATTGAAAAACTGAAGTTGGTATCATAAAAAAATCAAAGTCACTGACTTTGAAAAACGAAAAATTAAAACGAGTCGCAGACTCTAAAGAACATAAAAACTCCGAAGTCTGGAGACTTCGGAGAAAAAAAATTTTAAACTAAAAATATATGGGCAAACCAACCGGATTTTTAGAATTCAACAGAGAAGCACCAGAAAAAAGAGCAGTTGCCGAACGTATTCAAGATTATAAAGAATACATAAAACCGTATGCTGAAGAAAAGTTAAATCAGCAGGCAGCACGTTGCATGAACTGTGGTGTACCCTTTTGCCACAGTGGCTGTCCATTGGGTAACGTCATCCCAGAATTTAATGATGCAGTGTACGATGGCAATTGGAAAGAAGCCTATGAAATTTTAACTTCTACCAATAATTTTCCAGAGTTTACAGGTCGTATTTGTCCTGCTCCATGCGAAAGTGCATGTGTGTTAGGCATTAATCAACCACCTGTAGCCATTGAAGAAATTGAAAAACATATTATTGAAATAGCATTTGAAAAAGGCTTTGTAAAAGCCAAAAAACCAAATCTAAGAACAGGTAAAAAAGTTGCTGTAATTGGTAGTGGACCAGCAGGATTAGCAGCTGCTGCACAATTAAATTATGCAGGGCATACTGTAACTGTGTTTGAAAGAGATGAAGAACCAGGAGGTTTATTGCGTTATGGCATTCCAGATTTTAAATTAGAAAAATGGGTGGTTGCAAGAAGAGTGGATGTAATGAAAGAAGAAGGTGTAATTTTTAAATGCCATGCGAATGTAGGTGTAAATGTAAACATCAACGATTTGTTGAGAGAGTTCAATGCCATTGTTTTAGCAGGTGGTAGTACAACGCCAAGAAACTTACATATTCCTGGCAGAGAATTAAATGGTGTTCATTTTGCAATGGATTTTTTAAAGCAGAATAATAAAGTGGTTGCTGGTCAAAATCCATTAGCCAATGCAGCTATAGAAAGTAATATTTTAAATGAGATTGTAAAAGCAACTGGCAAAAATGTAGTGGTAATTGGTGGTGGTGATACTGGTAGTGATTGCGTTGGAACATCAAACAGACAAGGTGCTGCATCGGTAACACAATTTGAGTTGTTACCAAAACCACCAGAAAACAGAACTCCACACATGCCTTGGCCTAGTTTTCCAATGGTATTAAAAACAACAACATCGCATGAAGAAGGTGTGCAAAGACAATGGGCTGTTGCTACTAAAGAATTTATTGGTGATGCCGACGGAAATCTACAATCATTAAAAATTGTTGATTTAGAATGGAAAATTTCTGCTGATGGAAGACCTGCCCAATTTGTTGAAATTGTAGGCAGTGAAAGAGAAATTCCTTGCCAATTAGCCTTATTAGCAATGGGTTTTGTACACCCACAACATGTTGGTTTTATTAACGATTTAGGTGTTGAATTAGACGAACGTGGCAATGTAAAAGCAACAGAAAAAGCTTATAAAACCAATATTGCTAAAGTATTTACAGCTGGTGACATGCGTCGTGGACAAAGTTTAGTAGTTTGGGCGATTAGCGAAGGCAGAGAATGTGCAAGAAAAGTAGATGAATTTTTAATGGGGAGTTCTTTATTAGAATCTAAAGACTACTCTATATTGCAACATACACTTGCTTAAAATGTAGTGTTCATCAATATTTAAGGGGTTTAGCTTTAAACGCTAAACCCTACTTCCAAATAATAAGCTTCCAATTCTTACCATATTACTGCCTTCTTCAATAGCCATTAAATAATCTCCACTCATACCCATTGATAAGATTGATAATGAAGATTGTACTACTTGTAGCTCATTAAAAGTAGACTTCAAGTTTTTAAATTCATTTCTTACCAATTGAACATTATCACTAAAACTTGCCATACCCATTAATCCAATAACCTCCACTCCTTTCAAATCAGCTATTTCAGCCCAATTGATTTGCAAAAGTTCGTTTTTATCAAACCCAAATTTTGTTTCTTCTTGTGCAATATGTACTTGCAATAAACATTGAATGGTACGATTATTTTTCATTGCTTGTTTATTAATTTCTTGCAATAATTTCAAACTATCTACACCATGAATTAAATGTACAAATGGAGCTATATATTTTACCTTATTGCTTTGCAAATGACCTATAAAATGCCAACGAATATCTTTAGGTAGTTGATTGTATTTATCTACCAATTCTTGTACATAGTTTTCACCAAAATCTCTTTGCCCCAGTTGGTACATTTCAAGAATATCGGATGCTGGTTTTATTTTACTTACAGCTATTAATGTTGCTTTATTGGATATTTCGCTAATAATTTTTTGATATGCTATTGTATTTACTGCCATATAAATGCAAATGTACAAGGGAGTTATATATTTAACTTTCTTAAACAAAAAGTGCAACAAATAATTGTTGCACCGTTGGTTTAGGGTTGAAGAGAAAAACTATTTACTAAGTTCTAAAATCATCAATTGCTTTGCTGGCACTTTTACTGATTTTTGTATAGAATGTACATCGCCACTTAGTACATCTTTGCCATTTTTAAAGCCTGTTGTTCTTTCGCTAAATCTTTCTGTTGTAACTTCTTTTTCATTGTCATTGGTATTCATGATGCACATTACAGTTTGCTTATCATCGTACCTAAAATAAACATATACTCCATCTTCAGGAACAAATTGCATCAATTTTCCGTTGCCAATTGCCGATGATTTTTTTCTAAAATTGGCTAATTTCTTTGTATAATCTTGAAATTCCTTTTCATCATTGGTTAATCCGTTTCCAGTGAATGCATTTTTTGTATCGCCTTCCCAACCACCTGGAAAATCTAATCGAACCCAACCATCGTTAATGCCTTTATCGCCTTTCATGATGACTTCGGTACCATAATAAATTTGAGGAATACCTCTAGTGGTTAATAACCAAGACATGCTCATTTTTAGTTTCGATAAGTCGCCCCCTAACTCAGTTGCAATACGAGTTAAATCGTGATTGTCTAAAAAATTACAATTCAACGAAGCATCTTTATACAAGTAGTCAAAGCTTAATGTGGTGTACAATTTATTCACCCCATCTGTCCAACCAAACTTATCTTTTACTGCTGGGAAAATGCCATAAAATAGGGTTTGAAAATCAGTCACCCCCATTAGATTACTCTTAAAAGGTGTATTTACATTGTTCTTTGCAAAGTAAGCTTGAGCCGGAACTCCATGTACCCAAGTTTCGCCAAACATGGTCATTTTAGGATACTCTTTAATCAATGCATCATTACATTGATTCATAAATGCTAAATCGTTGTAGATGTAAGTGTCAATTCTCCAACCATCTACTGCAAATTCTTCTACACTCCAAAGAGCATGTTGAATAAGAAACTTTGCCACATACGGATTGCTTTGATTTAAATCAGGCATTTCTTTGGTAAACCAACCATCGGCAGTTCGTACATAATCTTTTTTTGAACCATAATTATCAAACAATGGCTGATCTTTATAACTTGTTTGTGTAAAACTTGGCCATTGATGATACCAATCTTTGGTAGGTTGGTCAACAAATGTGTTATGAAAAATACCCACATGATTGTACACAGCATCTTGAATTAATTTCATATTTCGTTTATGCAACTCATCAGCTAATTTTTTGTACATAGTTGCCCCACCCAACCTTTTTTCAATAGCATAGTGATTGGTAAATGCATAACCATGTTCTGTTCTATTAGGCATATCGTTTTCAATTACAGGAGTCATCCATAAAGCTGTTACTCCCATATCTTGTAAATAATCTAAATGATTGATGATGCCTTGAAAATCGCCACCATGCCTATGATATACAGAATCTCTGTTTAAACTTTGGTCTTTTAAGCCTTCTACTTTATCATTGGTTTTATCTCCATTGCTAAAACGATCAGGCATTATTAAATACACTAAATCTTTTTGGTGAACGCCTTGTGCAAATGCAGTTCCATTGCCTTTTCTTCTGGCTTTTAGTTCCCATTGTACAGCATGTGCTTTACCATTGCTAATGAATTCAATGGCTACACTTCCAGGTTTTGCAGTTGGCAACACAGTTACGTCAAGGGCAAAATATTTTCCATTTTCAAGACGATGAATTTTATCCAGCTTTACACCTGGATAAGTAATTTTTACTTGCTCTTTATTAAATCCATCATATTCACCTTTTACCAAAAGTTGTACTTTATTCCACTTCATGCCCACCCACCAATTGGTTGGAAAAACTTCGGCATACTGTGCATATAAATTATGCTGAATGGTAAATAAAGTAATTACAATTAAGAGTGCTTTTTTCATGTTAAATGATTTATGTACCAAAAATTTGATCAGTTTTTTAATTATTAATTAATAATTACTAATTGTTAATTATTAGGCGTCGTCATCTTTCACCCAAAGCGTTAAAATACCAGCCACAATCATACTTGCACCACCAAGAACAATGGTATTCAATGTATTGGCATTAAATAATTTCATGGTAAAAAAACCAAGAATGGTAGCTGCAACAATTTGAGGAATAACAATAAAGAAATTGAAAACACCCATGTAATAACCCATTTTATTGGCAGGTAAACAGCCCGATAAAATGGCATAAGGCATACTTAAAATACTTGCCCAAGCAATACCTACCATTGCCATAGATACTGCTATGTATGTTGGGTTAGTGATCCAACTGATACTCATTAAACCGACACCTCCAATTACCAAACAAATGAGGTGCGTCATTCTTCTATTGGTTTTAAAAGCAATCCATGGAATAATAAATGCAAAAACTGCAGCCATTCCATTACGGATAGACGAACAAACACTTAACCAATCGGCTCCATCATTGTATTGTTGCTTTACTCTTTCTAATTCAGTTTTTTGAGTTGTATTCAATACCGAATTATTACTATCGGCATAATGATTTGCCAAGTTGATAGATATTGTTACAGGATTTTGATTGGCTCGATATTCATTAATTTCATTAATATCGGCTTGTAATGATTTTAATTGTTTTTTCTTTTTTACATCTACAGTAGGTTGCGACAAAACCGATTGAATATCTTTTTCCATAGTTTGTACAATAGCTTTATCTACTTTCATATTGTACTTCATGCTGGTAACGGCATTGGTGCTGTAAATCCACATAGCAAACAAAGCAAACCAAGTAAAAAATTGCACCAAAGCCAATTGTGCCATGGTTTTGGGCATTTTAAAAATGCCACCAAATGTTTCTTTTACACCATCCCAAAAACTAGCTTCTTTGTTTTCTTTTTTAAACGCTTCTAAATCTTCCGGAGGAAATTCTTTTGTAGTAAAAACTGTGTAAAATACTGATACTAAATAAGCTATTCCACCTAAATAAAAACTCCATTTTACAGAATCAGGAATTTGACCACTTTCAGCAGTATTACTTACGCTAAACCAATTGGTAAAAACCCAAGGTAATAAAGCTGCAATTACACTACCAACGCCAATGAAAAAGCTTTGCATTGCAAAACCTGTGGTACGTTGTTTAGGTGGTAATTTATCGCCCACAAAAGCCCTAAATGGTTCCATTGAAATGTTGATAGAAGCATCTAAAACCCATAACATTCCACCTGCAATCCATAAACTTGGAGAATTAGGCATCACAAATAATGCTAGTGTTGCTAAGATAGCTCCAATAAAGAAGAAAGGTCTTCTTCTACCCCAGTAAGGATGCCATGTTCTATCACTTAAATAACCAATAATGGGCTGAACAATTAATCCTGTCAAGGGTGCTGCAATCCATAAAATTGGAATTTCATCTTTATTGGCACCAAGGGTTTCAAAAATTCTACTAACATTAGAGTTTTGTAATTCAAATCCAAATTGAATTCCAAAAAAACCAAAACTCATATTCCAGATTTCCCAAAAACTAAGTTTTTTTTGAGGTGTGGCAGATGTGTGTGCACTACCAACATTTGCAGATACGGCCATAAGCAATTTTTCGTTAGATTTATAAATGTGTAATTATTACACAATGCTAAAATACAATAAAAAAACATCCAACAAAGTGGATGTTCAATTTATTTAAAAATTAAATGACGAAACCATCGGGTAAAACTGCTCCTTTTTTTACTACTACTATACCATCTTTAACGGTATATAGTAAGTTATCTGAGCTTTGTAAATGCTTACCGCCATTGATTCTTACATCATTTCCTATTCTACAATTCTTATCAATAATTGCATCTTTAATGTAGCAACGTTCACCAATACCAATTTTGGGAATTCCTTTGGTTAGGTTTTCAGCCATTTCATCAATGGTTTCATAATAATCGTTACCCATGATGTATGCACTATTGATAGTTGTTCCATGACCAATTCTTGCTCTAATACCTACTACACTATTTTCAATTCTACTTGCATGAATAATACAACCTTCGGCAATAACTGTTCTTTCTAAAGTTGTTCCACTAATTTTTGCTGGTGGCAGCATACGAGGACGAGTATAAACAGTTTTAGTATTATCGAATAAATTAAAAGGTGGAATTTCTTCGGTTAATGCTAAGTTGGCTTCAAAGAAAGAAGCTATGTTTCCAATATCTGTCCAATAACCTTCGTACTGATAACTAGTTACAGTATAATTTGCAATAGAGTCTGGAATAATTTCTTTACCAAAATCAGTTGCTTCAGGATGCACGTTTTGTAGAAAATCGAATAGTACTTTTCTATTGAAAATATAAATACCCATTGATGCCAAAAAGTTTTTACCTACACGTTGCATTTGTTCTCCTGTATCGCTTACCCAATCTGCTAAAACATCAGGTTTTGGTTTTTCGATGAATGAAGTAATTAAATTTTCTTCATTGGTTTTCATAATACCAAATTCTGGAGCATCGGCAGCATCAACAGGAATTGTAGCAATGGTTAAATCGGCATTTTTTGATTTATGTTCTGCCAACATTTCGGCAAAATCCATTTGATATAATTGATCGCCACTCAATATTAAAACATAGTCAAACTCCAAATTTCCAATATGGCGTAAACTTTGACGAACTGCATCTGCAGTACCTTGAAACCAACCTGGATTATCAGGTGTTTGTTCGGCTGCTAAAATATCTACAAAACCTGTACTAAATGCACTAAAGTGATAGGTGTTTTTGATATGTTTATTTAACGATGCACTATTGAATTGTGTTAATACAAACATGCGATTGATATTGCTATTAATACAGTTACTAATAGGAATATCCACCAAACGATATTTACCAGCAATGGGAACTGCAGGTTTACTACGTGAAGAGGTTAATGGAGATAAACGTGTACCAGCACCACCTCCTAAAATTACGGCTACCACTTTTTTTCCAATTTCTTTTGACATATAGCTAAACAATTAAGGTTTAAGAAGCAATAAATTTCTTTAGGGTTTGAAATTAATGTATAAATGAATTGATTGAATGAAATTGAAAAATATTTTTTGAATGAATATTCAACATATCAAATAAGTATTAAGATTTGAATGAATTATATACGGATTTTAAAGGATTATTATCCGTTGCTCATCACCTTTACAGTAAATTCTTTCATTAAACCTGCATCACTGCTTCCTGCATCATAAATACCTAAACTTCTTAAATTGTAATGGTGTAATAAGAGTAATATTTTTTCTACACCTTGATAGTTGTAATTTCTGCTAGCAGCAATATAATCTTTCACAAAAAATGGAGAAATACCTATGGTAGAAGCGATTGTTTTTTCATCGGTTGTTCCTGCACTAAAAATGGCATATACTTTACTAAAAAAAGAATATAATGATGGGAGAATTAATTGTATAGGTCCGGCTTTGGGATTTTTTTCGAAGTAGTTTACAATTCTTATAGCTTTTGCAAAATCTTTTTTACCAAATGCTGCTTGCAACTCAAAAACATTAAACTCTTTACTAATGCCAATGTAGTTTTCAATATCGTCTTCGTTAATTGATTTTCTTGCTCCAAGATTAACTGCAAGTTTTTCAATTTCATTTTCTAATCGGCTTAAATCATTTCCTACATGATCTACCAAGAGCAACAATGCTTTTTGAGAAATGCCCAAACCATGTTGGCTAATCATTACGTTTGCCCAATTAGGCAACTCATTATCATATAGTTTTTTGGTGGTAAATACTTCGCCTTTTGCTTTTAAAACTTTTGCAAATTTTGTACGAGCATCTACTTTTTTATCTTTATAGCTTACCACAAAAACTGTTGAGTTTAAAGGATTATCTACATAACCTTCTAACCTTTCAATTTCCTTCATGTGTTGGGCTTCTTTCAACAAAACCACTTGTCGTTCGGCAAACATAGGATATCGTCTGCAAGCATTAATTACATCGGCCCAATTTGCATCTCTTCCATAAAAAACTGTGAGGTTAAAGCTAGCTTCACTTTCGTTCAAAATCTTATGCTCGGCATATTCAACTATTTTGTCAATAAAATAGGGTTCCTCACCTTCTAGCCAGTAGATGGGTTTAAAATTTGCTTTTTTCCAATCACCAATAATTTTTTCGGCCGACATGCAACAAAAATAAGTTGCTTATTTACTGTAAAAGGTAAAGTAAGTTAAATGTTGAAAACTCGAATACATAAGTGAATTGTTTTCATTAGAACTTAAGATTCAATTATTCAACAATTACTACTCTTTCATCGGTTAAAAGTGGTAAATCTTTATAACGTAATACCACATTGGCACAAACCACAACATCTCTTTGACAATATTCTACAATACGTTGAAGATTTTTTTCTTGATAGTACACTTCTTGTACTTTACTTCCATCAATATCTGATTTACTGGTTGGAATTTGCAAAACACTAGCTAGTAAATGAAGAGAAATATAGTTTTTGTTGTCGCCAAACTTCCACCAATTAAGTGTATCGAACATTTTTACTTCCCAAGGCTTTCTATCATGTAACCATAAATATTCGGGCATGGGTAGTTGATTAATCATTACTCGGCGACAGATGTATGGCAAATCGAATTCTTTAATATTGTGCCCCCCAAACTGAAAGTTTTTATTGTGTTTGTACATTTTTGCACATAAGTCTAAAAACTGAATCAATAGTTCTTTTTCATTATGACCGGAGATGCTTTTTACTTTTAAGTAAAGCTTTCTATGTTCATCTTCATAAAAATAAGCGGTGCTAATACAAATTATTTTACCAAACTCGGCTAAAATTCCACCTTTCATTTTCCAGCTTTGTGCTGGAGTGGTATTTTCTGGCACGGTTTTAGAAACTTTATCCCACCATAAGATTTGCCAATCGGGCGACAAATCCTGATAATTTTCAACCATAGGAACAGTTTCAATATCCATCAACAATAAATCCTTAAGCATAATGAGTTATTTTAATTTTATTGTGATGAAGAATCAATTATTTGCTGTAAAAATGAAAAGCAGTTTTAAGAAAATCGCAACTACTTTTCTAATAATTACCCTCATTATTATGTGGGTAATTTTGTTGTACTATAGAGAAAACCAACTGAATAATTAAACATGTGAATAAACAGTTGAACAACATTTACATTTTTACAACACTTGTTTTTATTGATTCAACACTTAATTTTAATCTAAATAAATAAAATTTATGAGTTACACACAGTATCCAACTGCCAATTCTTCTACACCCAATCAACTAAATCAAAATGAGCCTAAAAAAGACAATCGTAATTTAGTTTATGGTCTTTTAATAGCTGCATTAATTGGAACTTGGGCATATATTATTTACGATAAAAGTAAGGTAAAAGAAGAAAAAATACAATATGTAGATAGAATTACCAAAGATTCTATTGATAGAGCTATGCTACAATCACAATTTGATTTATTGAGTATTAAAGCCGATTCAATCACAATTAACAATCAACAATTGCAAGGTTCTTTAGCTGAAAAGAATAGTGAAATACAAAAGCTTAGAAGCTCCATTGCAAGTACATTAAAGAAGAAAAATATTACTGCATCAGAACTTGCAGAAGCTCAAAAACAAATTGCTGAATTACAAAGTAAAATTGAAGCTTTATATGCCGAAGTAGAACGATTAGAAGCAGAAAACAAACAACTTACTGCAAGCAATACCCAATTAACCGAAGAAAAAAAGAAATTAAATGAAGAAAAAGGTGAACTAGAAACCGATTTAAATAAAACAAAAACAGAAAAAGCAAGAGTAGAAGATTTAGCATCTACTTTACATGCATCTAACATTAATATTGTTGCCATTAATTTAAAAGGTAGTAAAGAGAAAGAAACCACCAAAGCAAAAAGAGCTGATTATTTTAAAGTAAGTTTTGATATAGATGAAAACCGAGTTGCCCCAAGTGGAGCAAAATCTTTAATGGTAGCAATCTTTCATCCAGATGGTTCAGTTTCTACATCGGCAGGTTCATTTGCAGATAGAAATGGAAAAACAATTCATTACACTAACAAAGTAGATATTAATTATGAACAAGGTAAAAAACAAACTGTAAGTTTTCAATGGAATCCAGGTAACAAGTTTGAAACTGGAGATTACAGAGTTGAAATTTATAACAATGGCTTTAAAATTGGAGAAGGTAAAAAAAGTTTAAATAAATCAACTTTCTTAGGTTTATAATTTATTAAAAAAAATGCTTTGAATAAAATGCCCTGATTTTTTTCAGGACATTTTTGTTTTTATGAATATCTTTAAAAGCATTATTTAGAAATTATGAAGAGTAAATCGATTTTAAACGATTGGGGTTTATGGCTCATATTGGTATTTAATGGCTATGCAGTGTATCATTATACACAATCTCCTAATAGCATTTATACTATTTATTTTATTTTTTGGATTCAAAGTTTTTTTATAGGTGTATTTAATGTAATTGGAATGCTCACTTTTACCAATAGAGTTGCCAATAGCTATACTGTTAATGATGAGCCAGGCAATAAACCAGGATGTGCAGCAGGATTTTTCTTTATACATTATGGTGGATTTCATTTAGCCTATTTTGTTTTTTTAATCATTAAAATTTCAAAAATTAGTTTACTAGACTTTCAATTTATACAACTTTCTTTTTGGGCAATTTTAGTGGGGTGTGTAATGCAATATGTACAAGATAAAAGAAGAAATGCAACTGAAGCTGTAAACATTAGTACTATGTTTTTTATGCCTTATGCAAGAATTTTGCCTATGCACTTAGCCATACTAGCACCAGCAATATTGCACATTTCAGCCCCTGTAATTTTTTTATCGTTAAAAACTGTAGCCGATATAATTATGCATATAGTGTATAGAAATTACTTGTTTAAACAATCAGCAACTGTGTAAAATACTACATTTGCTGTATGATAAAATTGAGTGTAAATATTAACAAATTTGCTACTATACGAAATAGTCGTGGAGGAAATAATCCCAATGTTGTTAAAGCTGCAATAGATGCACAAATGTTTGGAGCCGATGGAATTACAGTACATCCAAGACCCGATGAAAGGCATATTACTTACCAAGATGTTAGAGATATTCAACCCATTATTACTACAGAATTTAATATTGAAGGAAATCCAACTGAACAAAAGTTTGTTGATTTAGTATTGGCTGTAAAACCTCATCAAGTAACATTAGTGCCAGATGCTTTGGGTCAACTAACTTCTGATCATGGATGGAATACCATTGCTAATAAAGATTATTTAATAAATATTATTTCTACATTTAAAAGTGCTGGAATTAGGGTTTCCATTTTTGTTGATCCTATTATTGAAATGGTAGAAGGTGCTGCTCAAACTGGTACAGATAGAATAGAATTGTACACAGAAGCTTATGCTAAAAATTATTTAATTAATAAAGAACAAGCCTTAGAGCCTTATAAAAAAGCAGCGTTAAAAGCTCAATCATTAGGATTAGGTATTAATGCAGGACACGATTTAGACTTATGCAATTTACAATTTTTTGCTCAACAAATTGCAGGTTTGGCTGAAGTAAGTATTGGTCATGCATTGGTTTGCGATGCACTGTATTTAGGCTTTGAAAATGCCATTCAATTGTATAAAAGACAAGTACAGAGTAAGCTATAAAAAATATTTTTTTATACGTATAACTTTTTTATTTTTGTGGTATAAACTAGTTTTATGGATGCAAAAATAACTTTAAGCTTCGATGCTTCTATTATAGATAAAGCAAAAGAGTTTGCTTATAAAAACAATATGAGCCTCTCAAGGCTTACTGAGTTTTTATACAGTCAACTTACACATAATAACTACCAAACTTTAGAAGATTTACCAGTTGCTAATTGGGTAAATATGGTTGCCGAGGGGCCTGCAGAATATATCACTAAAAGCAAAACCAATAAAAAGCTACAATCAACTTACTACGAATCAAGAAAAAAGAAATCATAGTATTATGAAAATTTTTCTTGATGCAAATATCTTAGTTAGCGTATTAAACAAAGAATATCCAGTATTCACCTATGCAGCAAGATTATTGAGTTTGGCCGATGATAAAAGGTATGAACTATTTAGCTCATCTTCCTGTTTTGCCATTGCATTCTACTTTTCATCTAAAAGAAGTGGATTAACTGTAGCAAAAAATAAGATTGCTCTATTGGCACAAAAAATACAATTGGCCGACAATAAGAATGAAGATTTGTTAGCAGTTGCCAATAATAAAAAGATTCATGATTTTGAAGACGGACTTCAATTTTATGCTGCAAAAAATGTAGGTTGCACTTGTATAGTTACTGAAAATATTGAAGACTATTATTTCTCTACAATTGAAGTACTTTCGGCTGAGCAATTTTTAATTAAACATGTGTTACCTAAACTCAAATAATTCAATTTAACATTCATCATTTATGAGCTCAAATAATTCAGTTTTAGTAAGCATCATAATGGGCAGCGACAGCGATTTACCCATTATGAAAGCAGCCGCAGAAATTTTAGAACGTTTTAATATAGGCTATGAATTAACCATTGTTTCGGCTCATAGAACTCCACAAAGAATGATGGATTATGCTGCTGCTGCAAAAGAAAGAGGCTTTAAAGTAATGATAGCTGGTGCTGGAGGTGCTGCACATTTACCAGGTATGGTTGCAAGCATTACAACTTTACCTGTCATTGGCGTACCTATAAAATCTTCAAATTCCATTGATGGGTGGGATTCTATTTTATCTATTTTACAAATGCCTAATGGTGTACCTGTGGCAACTGTTGCACTAAATGCGGCAAAAAATGCAGGAATTTTAGCCGCTGAAATTATTGGCACTTTTAATGAAGATGTTTCAATTGCTTTACATAACTATAAACATGGCTTACAAAATGAAGTGTTGGAAAAAGTAAAAAACATAGCTACCCAATTTAATAACAATTACGACTTATAAGTAACAAGCTAACTATCAACCAGTCAGTTTAACTAACTGTTACTTCTATTTATTTAAGACTTTCATACTAAAAATTCATTCATCTTTGTTCATTAACAAAAGACGAATGAATGCTTAATAGACTCTTGATAGCCTTAGTGCTAACCGTAATTGTATTGGCTTGTAAAAGCCAAACTCCTGTTGCTTTAGCCTCACAAACGAATTTTACTTATACCGAAAACTTTTCAGACATTAATAATTGGGTCTTTAGTACTACACCTGCCAATGGTACTTTTTCTGCTGGTATTGGTGCACTGGCATGGAATGGTAATGCATCAGGTGGAACAGGAACTATTCCAACTGCTACCAGAATTACTGTAAATACTACAGCTTTTCAAATACCACCAACTGGTTCAGGTGGTTTTAGCAGTGGTGTATATAGAAGTAATCAAAGTTTAGTGTTACTATCATCTGGCACTGCAGATAATACTAGCTCAGCAACAATGGATTTAAACTTAGACTTCACAGGCGTAAATGCTGGAAATCTAAGTTTCGACTGGGCTTCTATTAATAATTCAACAGGCAACAGAAGTAGCTCATTGAGAGTATTTGCAACTGTAGACGGTATAAATTTTACAGAAATTACTGGAGCTCAAGCTTTAAACTTTACCAACAATAGTCCTACAAGTGGTAGTATTGTTAATGTTGCATTGCCAACAATATTCAATAATGTAGCTACTGCTAAATTGAGGTTTTATTATCATAATGGTTCAGGAGGTACAACTGGTAGCCGACCAAGATTGAGTATTGATAATATAAAAGTTACCGCTGTTCCAACTACTCCTTGTGCTACGCCAACAGCTCAAGCTACCAACTTTACACCAGGAACAGTAATTAATAATGCCATTACATTTTCATTTACACCAGCATCACCAGCTCCACAAAATTACATTACTGTAATGAGCACCAATAGTGTACTCACTAGCAATCCAACTAATTTAACCATCTATAATATTGGCGATGAATTAGGCGATGGCAATGTAGTTTCAATTTCAAATAATTCAACAATAACCGTTACTGGCTTAGATGCTTCTACTACTTATTACTTTTTTGTATTTGCTACAAACAATGCTTGTACAGGTGGGCCATTGTATTTAACAACCAATCCACTTACTGGTAATGCAACTACATTGGCGGGTGCTTTGCCTTGCGTTGTACCACCAACACAACCTACTAATTTACAATTCACCAATGTTGGTTTAAACTCAATTACAGGCACATTCACGCCTGCTGCTAATACAAATGAATACTTAATTGTAAGAAGCTTATCCTCTACTTTTAGTGGAACGCTTAATAATGGTACAACTTATAGTGGTGGAAATGTTTTAGGCAATGGTTCTGTTGTTACACGAACAGCAGGCACAACCTTTACAGCCAATAACTTAACAAGTGGAACCATTTATTATTTTTATGTATTTGGATTGAACAATCAAAATTGTACGGGAGGACCAATTTATAAGTCCATAAATCCACTAAGTAATAATGTGTCAACTGTTGCATTACCAGTATGTGCAACACCTACTTCACAGCCAACCAACATTAGCATTACACCAAGTAACACAAGTGTAAACGGCTATTTTGCTCCATCTACAAGTGCCGATGGATATTTAATTATAAGATCTACCAGTTCTACATTATCAAGTAATCCAATAAACAACACCAATTATACTGTTGGTAATAGTTTAGGTAATGGCACAATCATTCAAACATCTAATTCAACATCATTTATTGATAATGGACTTACTTCGTCCACCACTTATTACTATTTTATTTTTGCAAAAAATAGTAATTGTACAGGTGGTACAAAATACTTAACCAATAATCCACTATCAACAGCAGTTACAACAACAGCAGTTGCTGCATTGAATTATTATTATGGCAATTTACATGCACATTCCTCTTACTCAGATGGTAATCAAGACAATAATGCATTAACTCCTGCCGATAATTATGCGTATGCAAAAAACTCCTTGTGTATGGATTTCTTAGGCATCTCAGATCATAACCATGCAACAGCAGGTATGAGAATTGCCGATTGGCAGCCAGGCTTAAATCAAGCTGCTGCTGCAACAACACCTAGCTTTTTAGCATTGTTTGGTATGGAATGGGGTGTATTAAGTAATGGTGGTCATGTACTTATTTATGGTATCAATCAGTTGATAGGTTGGGAAACCAATAATTACAATGTATTTGTACCTAAAAGCGATTATGTTGGTACACCTGAAACTACTGGTACAACAGGTTTATTTAGAACCTTGACTAATTTAGGTGGGAATGCTTTTGCAACATTTGCACATCCTTCGTTTTCCGATTTTAATAACCTAAGTAATTTACCTTATAATGCAACTGCTGATAGTGCTGTTGTGGGAATGGCCATTGCAAGTGGTCCTGCTTTTAGCACAAATACAACTTACTCAGATCCACCATCTTCATTTTCTTATATAGATTATTATACTAGAATGTTAAGCAAGGGTTATCATATTGGCCCAATAATGGATCATGATTCTCATTATACCAACTTTGGCAGAAGCACCAATAATAGATTAGTTACAGTTGCACCATCTATTAGTAGTAATCATTTTTATAATGCTATGTTAAATAGAAATTTTTATGCAACAGAAGATTGTGATACAAAAGTGATGTTTACCATCAACAATCAATTAATGGGCAGCATTATTACAAATGTTTATTCTCCTGCAATAAGTGTGTATGCTATAGATCCAACTAATCCAAGCATTATACCAACAATACGTTTAATGTATGGTATTGCTGGAAGTGGCATTCCTGCTATACAAATCAATAGTATAAATGGAAATACTCTTACATACACTGATTATGCATTAACCAACGGACAACAAGCATACTATTATTTAGACATTACCATTGCAGGTAATAGAACTATCACCTCTCCTATTTGGTATACAAAAACTTCAGTTGTTCCAGTTCAGTTAATTTCATTTACGGTGAATTTAACCAATACTAAAAATGCCCTTATTCAATGGACAACTACCAATGAAATCAATAATCAATTATTTGTCATTGAAAAATCATTTAATGGAAATGAGTTTTTTGCATTTGATTCTGTTGGAGCAAAAAATTCAAGTACGGCTGTTAATCAATATTCAATTGTAGATCATTCCATCATTGAAAATATTACTTATTACAGATTGAAACAAATTGACAAGAATGGCAGATTCACCTATTCAAATATTATTGCAGTAAATCCTAGTAATAACAATATTAATAGTGTAAAGGTTTTTCCAAACCCAGTATCCAATCATTTGAATTTACTTATTCACGCTACTCGTAATAACAAAGCAGCTTTAATGATTACAGATATTACTGGAAGAATCGTATTGCATCAACAACTTGAAGTTAGCAAAGGCAATCAAAATAAATTGGTTGACGTAAGTCAATTAACTGCTGGAAGTTATTACTTAACTGTATTATTAAACAATGAAAAAATTACCCAAAAAATACAAAAATTGTAAAGAATAAATTTTTTATACTTTTTTGGAGCAGAACTTTTAGTACAAGTTCTGCTCTTTTATTTTAATATACTACCACATGAGTTTGTTTTATAACGCCCATTACAAATACACTTTGTACATTACCAATATTATCGCCTTGGCTTAATTTGTTTACATGAAAATTATAATAAGCATCCATATTTTCAGCTACTACTTTCAACATAAAATCAAACTCACCCGAAATATTATAACATTCAATTACTTCATTCAATTCATTCATTTGTTTAATAAACTTCAATCCAGCATTTTTACTGTGTTGTTTTAACGATACATAACATATAACCATTAAAGCTTTGTTTACTTTGCCATAATCTACCAAAGCTGCATATTGTTTAATTACCCCAGCATTTTCTAAACGTTTAATGCGTTCGTGTACTGGAGTTGTACTTAAATGTACTTTATCGGCAATTTCTTTCACCGTTGTTCTTGCATTTTGTTGTAACAAAGCCAGAATTGCTAAATCGGTTTTATCTAAAGTATAATTTGCAGTAGTTGTTTGTTCTGTTTGAATGGTTTTTGGCATAGCTGAAAAGAATTTAATACTATAAAATTGACACAAAATACATCTTTATGCTGATTTTTTGATTAATTACATTACTTTATTCTAAAAATATATCTTCGCCACTCAAAATAATTAATCAAATGTCTACATTAACAAAATCAATCGATTTTAGCTTACCATACAAGGTAGCTGATATTAGCCTTGCAGAATGGGGCCGTAAAGAAATTCGTTTAGCCGAAGCAGAAATGCCAGGTTTAATGAGTATTCGTTCTGAGTATGCAGCTTCTCAACCTTTAAAAGGTGCAAGAATTGCAGGTTGTTTACACATGACTATTCAAACTGCTGTTTTAATTGAAACTTTAGTTGCTTTAGGTGCCGAAGTTAAATGGAGTTCTTGTAATATCTTCTCAACACAAGATCAAGCTGCTGCTGCTATTGCTGCTGCTGGCATTGGTGTATTTGCTTGGAAAGGTCAAACACAAGAAGAAGCTGATTGGTGTATTGAACAAACATTATTTTTTGGTGCTGCAGACAGACCATTGAATATGATTTTAGATGATGGTGGTGATTTAACCAATATGGTTTTTGATACTTACCCTGAGTTAGTTGCTAACATCAAAGGTTTATCTGAAGAAACTACAACAGGCGTACACCGTTTATACGAAAGAATGGCAAAAGGTACTTTACCAATGCCTGCCATCAATGTAAACGATAGCGTTACTAAATCTAAGTTCGATAATAAATACGGTTGTAAAGAATCTTTAGTAGATTCTATTAGAAGAGCAACTGATGTTATGATGGCTGGAAAAGTTGCTGTTGTTGGTTCTTATGGCGATGTAGGTAAAGGTTCTGCTGCTTCTTTAGCTGGTGCTGGTTGTAGAGTAATTGTTACTGAAATTGATCCAATTTGTGCTTTACAAGCTGCAATGGATGGTTTTGAAGTAAAACCTATGATTAAAGCTGTAGCTGAAGCTGATATTATTGTTACTGCTTCTGGTTGTAGAGATTTAATTACTGAAAAACATTTCAGATTAATGAAAGACAAAGCTATTGTTTGTAACATTGGTCACTTTGATATTGAAATTGATATGGCTTGGTTAAACACCAATTATGGTCATACAAAAGATACCATTAAACCACAAGTTGATTTATACAATATTGATGGTAAAGATGTAATTGTATTAGCTGAAGGTCGTTTAGTAAACTTAGGTTGTGCTACTGGTCACCCAAGTTTTGTAATGAGTAACTCTTTTGCAAACCAAACTTTAGCTCAATTAGAATTGTGGACTAACCACGCTAATTACGAAAACAAAGTGTATGTTTTACCTAAACATTTAGATGAAAAAGTAGCTCGTTTACACCTTGCTAAAATTGGAGTTGAATTAGATGAGTTAACACCTGAACAAGCTGCATACTTAGGTATACCACAGTTTGGTCCATTTAAGTCTGATGCTTACAGATACTAAGATTAGTCGATAGTCAATAGTTTGATAGACGATAGTAAAAACCCACTTCTTTTTTGAAGTGGGTTTTTATTTATGAAACAAGCTGTAGAATAAACATTGGGCTGTAGTGGCGTCGCACACTTGTACAATAAAACTTTATTGAGCTTCTAACTAAATCAATGGATAAAATTTTGTATTTATTGATGAGTATTTTCATAGACACAAAAGAGGTTTCTCTATTCTTAACGGATAGATGAAGGAGTAATAATAAAAAATTTACTTTCTTCATTGCTATCAACAACGCCACAAGCATCTTTTAGTTCTCCACTAAAAATAACTTTCTTATTCATTAGTTTTAGTGAATCTGGAATATCGCCACAAATAATACATGTCATTTTAAGCCCCAAACCAGAATCATTAAAAACATTAATCATCCATCTGCGATTATTATTGTTAGTAAAAGTACCCATCAAACCTTCCTGATTGGTTACAGTTTGTTTGGTAGTTCGTTGGCTACTGCAAATATCGGCATTACACGAAGCAATTTTTTTGCATTGTAATTGAAACATTGCAAATAGAAGGATAGTAAATAATTGTATTTTTTTCATGATGCATAAGTTGTATTGAAGATACAAGGATTTTTTTTCAAAATTAAACATATTAGTGTATGTTTTTATAGTACAGGTTTCCTAATCAATTGATACTGTTCTTATTTTATAAATCAGGCAAATAAAATATGTGCTTTTGCTAAAAAAAAAAATTGCGTAAAAGATATTAGTTTAAAAATCAGTTGAACTTTCCTAAGTGAATTTAAAAAATTGAACGAATGCCCAATGCAAATTGTTGTCACTTTCATGCTTATATGAATAAAATCCTTATTGAATTATAACATGAAAATAAATTAGTAAAACCACTTCTTTTTTGAAATGGGTTTTTATTTTTAGTTCTTCAAAGTTTCCAGAATTGGCAACTTTCAAATTCTTTCGATACTAAACATCCGTATAAAAAACAACATTGTAAAGCTTTCTACAAATTCAACTCAATTAAGTGTACATTCACCCAAAGCCTAATACAAATATTTTGCTTCAACTAAATGTTCTTTATTAAGTCATCTTTTTGTTTACTATTTTTTATTGTTGTTCTTTTATCTAACATAAAGGCTGAAGAATTAAATGCTATAATTAAGCAACAGAAAGCAGCCAATTTATTTTTAGACAGTATTCAACAACTACCAAAAAGTGATTTTTGGATAAATATAAATTCAGCTTTATTTCTAAAAAACTTAAGAAGAAACATTAACCAACCTCAACTTATTTATGGAGGGAATAATACGAATTTTTGTGGATATGCAGCTATGAGTTACAGCTGTATTAGCAATCATCCGTTAACTTATGTAAGGTTTATGATTGAATTATATAAAAACGGAAAAGCTCATTTTAATAGAGTTTATTTTACACCTTCATTTGCAGTAAAGAAAGCTGCTGGATTATTAAAATTCAAAGGCGAATTAGACATTAATTATGCCGATCAAATTTGGTTTTTAACATTGGCCGATCATTTTAAAGGTTATTTAAATTGGATTAATTTAAACTACCAACCGGGAGATGAAGATAAACTCTGGGCTGCTACCAACTTTGCTAAGTTCAATAGAATGCTTCGTAAAATGTGCACTGTAAAAACACATTCAGTTGGTTCTGACTTATTAAGACCAAGTATAAAAAATATACCTGAATTTTTAAATAATAAACTTGCTTTAGGTGAAGTATATGTTTACTTAAACAATACTATTCTGCACAAGAAAAATCATAACAAAATACGCAAACGAATTCCTACTCATTTTGTGTTTTTACTGAGCATTCATGAAAAAGATGGGCTAATAACATTCACTTATTGGGACTATGGTTTTAAAACATTGCAACAACTGCCAGTTCATATTGTAAAGAAAATAATTTTTGGAATTACATGGACTACCAAAGAATAATGATGACAAGTTATAGAAAACATATTGCTTATTTATTGTTAGTCTGCTCAATTGCTAGTTGTGCAAGTATACCTAAAAATTTTCCAGCTAAATATTACAAAACGCATGAACAAGAAATTATTCAAATAGAAAAAATTTTCAACCAAATAAATAAAATAACTTCTTTTACCATAGCATTTACAGAAAAGACTTTTAGCTACGTAAATGTTGAATTAAAAACAGATTCGTTAAGATACATTTATGAATTTAATTTAAGTGAAAACAACTTATCTGATACCCTCTACAAATACGGCTACGATACAACTCTAGCTATTACTTTAATTAAAAAAATGAAACGTATAAAATGTACATGGATTAATAAATTAGACTACTACATTGACAATAACAAACAAAGTTTGGTGTACATGTCAATACGAGCATCTACATTAACGCTACCATTTGAAAGTAAGAAATATTATATACTAGCATTCTACAAACAGCCTCAATATTATGATGCCGAAGGAAGGTTATTGCAAAAAAGAAATAGAAAAACTTTACGAAAAATAAACTATGAAATCTTTTGGCGAATTAATGATAAAGTTTGTTACACCGTTTCTTCTTCGTTTAGGTGATTTTTTAGTTATAGGTTATGAGTTATAAGTTTTAAGTTGTAAGTTATGGGGTTGTAAGTTTAGAGTTCATGTCTTCAATTCACAGTGATACTCTTTTTCTAAACTACAATCCTCCTCTACCCATTCTTGAGTTGATATTGGTAACACCAACCAACTCATCATGTCTTCCACTTAATGAACGGAAATACACAAAAATGGTGTAATCATTTTCGGTTTCCCAAAAATTACCATCCGTTTGAGTAACATCGGGTACCGATTTTTTGTCTTTTACATCCTTAGTTACATAAGTATAAGAATAAAAACCTTGTTTTAAAAACAAAGATGTTTGGTACACTCCATCATCATCATTAAAGTTCAGTTTTGCTTCTGTGCTTAATCCGTTGGTAAATGAACCTAACAAATACACTTCTTTTCCTACAAATGCTTGTTGATTATCTGGCACAAAAGTAAAATGCACATTGGCATACTCACCTTGCCAAAATGGGTTAACATTTTCAGCTGTACTGATATTGTACCAACCATTCATATCTCTAAAAAAAGTATACCTCAGTTGACTTCTACTTGCATCGGGTTTTACAAACACTTCATTGGGTTGCTGGGTTTTAATTATTTTATCTACCCGTTCACTTTCAAAACGAAAACTTCTTAAATCTACCCAACGATATTCTTTGCCTGCCGGAAATAAACAATCTTGTTCACCATTATATTCTAGCACATTGCCTCTAATAAAAGCTGGATTAATATTTCGTACCAAATTATCGTATCTATTGTTCTGCATTACTACCAACTTTATTTGTTGTTGCGGATTAATAGGATTTAATTGAGTGGCATTTACACTTACTTGTACTCGTTGATGTGTTCTAAACTTTAGATTATCGAATGGCTGCAATATTTGTGCTGCAATATTTGCTTTATTTTCTACTACATAAAACTTCTTTGTAAATGCCAATTGCCTTACATCGCCATTTAAAAAAACCTTCAACATATAGTTACCACTTTTTGTTGGTACACTTCCTCTCTCTGGCAATAAAGCTTGATAATGTACATATTTAGTTAAAGCAATAGATGCTACTCTATATTGAGATATTCGGTTTTGTGTAAAGCCTTTGATATAATCAAACGGACTTAAATTAGCTTCTTCCCAATTTTCATTACACAATTGAAAAGTATAAAAATAGTTTTTAACATACCCATCTAAATCATCAAAATGTAATTCAATGGCATCGCTAGAAGACAAGTTGAGCAAGGGTAAACTCAATTGGTTATTTTGCTGATACAATTGCACCGTTTTAATATTAGGCATTAGTATAGCATCGCTAAGGCTTTCTTGAGCTATTAAAAAATTACTGAGCAACAATGTTAAAATGGTACAATATTTTTTCATATTCATTATTAAATGTAAAATAAAAAAGCACAACGCAGTATAACAAAGCTATACAATAACCAATTTGTTTTATGTAGTGCTTCACTGTAGTTTTGAACCTTTACCAAAATTATGCCATTGAACCTTTCTGTATTCATAGCAAAAAGAATAGCTTTTAATAAACAACAATCTTTTTCCAGATTTATTATTCGGCTATCTATTACTGCAACTGCATTAAGTGTTGCTACTATGATTATTACGTTGGCTTTTGTAAATGGTTTTCAACAAACAGTTGCCGAAAAAGTATTTAGCTTTTGGGGACATATAAGAGTACAACATTTTTCAATTAATAAATCGTTGGTAAGTGAAGAAAATCCCATTCAACAAAACGATACAGTTGAAGCTACTTTAAAAGCTCACCCTCAAGTAAAACAAGTACAAATATTTGCTACAAAAAGTGCAGTAATTGAAAAAGATAAAAACATAGAAGGTATTTTATTAAAAGGAATAGATCACCATTACGATAGTGCTACTTTAAAACAATTTATGTTACATGGCCGATGGTTGAATTTTTCTGATAGTATGTACAGCCCTGAGATTATTGTTTCAGCTACCATTGCTACTGAATTATCTATTCATGTAAATGACACAATAAGAGTATTTTTTGTATCGGCAGACGAAGGCAATTCGGCATACAGAAAAGTAAAAGTTGTAGGTATTTATAAAACAGGTATTGAAGAATACGATAAACTTTTTGCTATTGGCGATATTCGTTTAATTAGAAGATTAAGTAATTGGGAACACAATGAAATTGGGGGTTACGAAGTTTTTTTGAACAACTATACTACCATGAACGAAGTAAATGATGCACTAGATTTACCTACTGTTTGGAGTAGCAAAACCATTAAAGAAGTACATCCAAATATTTTTGATTGGCTCAATATTCAAGATGTAAATAGAAATGTAATGTTTGTAGTAATGGCCATTGTAGCAATCATAAATTTAATTACCTGCTTACTTATTTTAGTGTTAGAACGTATACGAATGATAGGTATTTTGCAAGCAATAGGTTGTACCAACACTACCATTGAAAAAATATTTTTATACCATGCTTCAATGATTACAATTGTGGGAATTGGAATTGGATTAGTAATTGGTGTAGGATTATGTTTATTGCAGCAGTACACCGGATTAATTACATTAGATGAAAGCAATTATTATGTTTCTGTTGCACCTGTAAGTATGGTTTGGTGGCAAGTAATTTTAGTTTGCGTTATTACTGCTTTAGTTTGTTTTCTTGCACTTACCATACCTGCTTTATTGATAAGAAAAATAAAACCTGTAAAAGCTATTCAATTTAGATAAGATGAGAAATAATAATGCCAGTAGCAACTGCTGCATTTAAACTTTCGGCTTGTCCAATTTTAGGTATCGTGATTGCATGTTGAACAAAAGGCAAAATATTTTCTCTAATTCCTTTTCCCTCATTACCAATTACCAAAATGCCTGTTTGTATTTTATTGATTTCATAAATACTTGTTCCATTTAACAAAGCTCCATAAACAGGCATTTTTGATTGTTCAAGTACAGCTTCAACAACATTTCCATACCAAATATTCAACCTGCAAAAACTACCCATTGTACTTTGTACAACTTTATTGTTATACAATTCAGCAGTATCATCGGTGCATAAAATATTTTCAATTCCAAACCAATCAGCTATTCTAATAATGGTACCTAAATTTCCAGGATCTTGTATGCCATCTAATAATAAATTCATTTTCCCTTCAACCTTTGGCAAAATATTGGGCTTTTGTTGTACAATAGCCAATACTTGATTGGGGGTTTGTAAGCTGCTCATTCGGCTCAATTCTTGTTCTGTAACTAGTGTAACTATATCTAGTTGATTCATTTGAGCTTGAATCCAATGTGCGGTTGCATAAATTTTTTGAATTACATAATTACTACTCAATAATTCTTCTAATAGTTTGGGTCCTTCGGCTATAAAAACACCTTCTAATAACCTTTGTTTTTTGTGGCATAAAGATTGAATATATTTGAACTCATTTTTACTTACCATTGTGTATGAATTTTAAACGAACAGGTGCTGCAATAATACCATTAACCCTACTAATTTTTGTATTGCTTTTTTTTGCATCCTGCTCAACTGTTAAAAATTATCAGCCCAATAAAGTTTTTGTATTTGAAAATAAGATAAATATTGATGGAAAAATTTCTAAAGACGAGAAAAAAAGGTTAGCTGTTGAATTAAATAATTATTGGGATGATAGTCTAAAGGCTAGAAAAGTTACCCAATTTGGATTTATAAATGTAATTAAAAACCCACCTATTTACGATACTGCTAATGTAGAAAGGACCAAAAGGTTTATGCAAGCATACCTTTTTTCTCAGGGTTATTATTATGCAACCATTGAACATGTAACTCCACCTAATATTGATACTTTCAAAAATCAACTAAGAGCTACAGTTGTATTTAATGTGCAAACAGCCAAGAGTATTTCAATTGATTCGGTTGCATATAGTTTATATGATTCTGTTTATCATTCAACAAGTAAAGACTCTTTGTTACAAAGCTTTGCCATGCAACAATTTCCTAAAACTCAATTAAAAAAAGGTGAAACTTATACCAAACAAAAAATTTCCGACGAGCTCGATCGTTTAGTTACTTGGTTTAGGCAAAATGGTTATTATAAATTTACTAGAGAACATATTTATGCATTGGTAGATACTACCAATGAAAAATTATTTAAGCTAACCTTAGACCCCATTGAATTAGCAAGAGTAATTACGGAAGCCGAACAAAAAAGAAAAGAAAACCCTGAATGGGATATTTTTATTAAGCAAAGACCAACAAAAGATACCACCATCTTAAACAGATATTACGTTAACAATATTTACTATTATCCTGAAACAAAAATTACCGATTTTCCAGATAGTTTAATGAGCAGAAAATGGAATAATGTAATTGTTGGAAAAAGAAGTGGATTAACCATTAGAGCAGAAAAAGGTTTATTTAAACTAAGGCCATTAAGAGAACATACTTTTTTACGAAAAGATAGTATTTATCATGAAGATGTATACTTAAAAACCATCAATACTTTTTCTAGAATTCCTGCATGGCAACAAGTTGATGCAAGGATAGTAGAAAATGGTAAAGACTCACTTGATTTGCATTTCTTCTTAATTCCGCAAAAAAAATATCAAACCAATTATAATTTAGAAGGCAGCAGAAACTCAGGCGATTTTACAGCAGGTAATTTATTAGGTATTAGTTTAAGTGCAACTTTAAACAATAGAAATGTTTGGAAACAGGCTATTCAAAGTAGTACCAATTTAAGAGGTGGTGTTGAATTAAATTTATTGAAAGTAACCGATACAAGTAGTGCTAAAGACGATTTAATTCAAACCTTACAATTTAGTGTATCGCATAACTATAGTTTTCCTCGTTTAATTATGCCTAAGTTTATTTCGAACTTAAAAATATTTGATAGAGCCGAAAATAAAAGAACATTATTATCGGCAAGCTTGGCTTACACAGAACGATTTGAAATTTTTAGATTACGTTCTGGCAACTTTAACTTGGGTTACGAAGGACAAGTAAAAAATGGAGATGTGTATTTATGGAAACCAATTAATTTAGAGCTTTATAGTATTGATACTTTGCCTGGCTTAATTAAACTTTTCGAAACCAATCCATTTTTAAGAAATTCATTTAATACAGGTAATGTAATAGGACTTGGTTTAGGCGTTATTAATTTTAATAGAACTAGAACAAGTTTAAAAAATCCAAATAATACCCATTTAATTAGATTGGGTTTTGAAGAAAGTGGATTATTGACTTCCGTCGTCCCTACTTTAGAGGATAAAGTGTATAGATTTATTAAGTTAGAAGCAGAATATAGATTAAGCCAAAAAAAATTAAAAAGTGAAATGGCTTACCGAATTTTTGCTGGTGTAGGTATTCCTTTAGGTGGTCAATCGCTTCCATTTTTTAAACAATATTTTGCTGGAGGCCCTAACAGTATGAGGGCTTGGAATTTGAGGCAATTGGGATTAGGTTCATCCATTTTAAGTGATACTATTTCATCTACATCGTTTAGAGATAGATTTGGCGATATGCAATTAGAAGCCAATGTTGAGTATAGATTTAATATTGCCACTATTGGTGGTTTTAAAATTGGCAGTGCATTATTTGCCGATATTGGTAACGTTTGGAACTTAAAAAAAGATGCCAACAATACCAATGGAGAATTTTCTTTAAAAAGATTCTATCAAGATATTGCTGTTGGTGTTGGTACTGGTTTAAGATTTGATTTTTCGTATTTTCTAATTCGTGTTGATTTTGCTTATAAAGTAAAAGATCCAGGTAGGTTAACCAATAACGGTTGGATGAGTATTCAAAATTTTAAATGGACAGAACAACGTAATAATATAAATCGAACAGAGATTAAGAATTTTGGATTTCAATTAGGTATTGGATTGCCATTTTAATTTTATTCCACCATTAACTTTTTACCATGAATCATATATTACTTTTTGGTGCAGGCAAATCGGCAACTGTGTTAATTCATTATTTAATGCAATTGTCAGCCGAAAAAAATTGGATGGTTACTATTGCCGATAGCAATGCATCTTTATTATCTGAAAAAGTAATACCCAATGAACTCATTCATTCAGAAATTATTAATATAGAAGATACACAACATAGACAAGCTCTCATTGAACAAGCTACAGTAGTTATTTCTATGATGCCTCCAAGCTTGCATTATTTAATTGCTACAGATTGCATTGCATTAAAAAAGCATTTATTAACGGCATCGTATATTGATGAAAAAATAAAAGCCAATGCAGCAACTATTAAAGAAAATAATTTATTGTTTTTGTGTGAAATGGGTTTAGACCCTGGCATTGACCATATGAGTGCAATGAAACTAATTGATGAAATACATGCAAAAGGTGGAATCATTACTTCTTTTAAATCTCATTGTGGTGGATTAATTGCTCCTGAAAGCGATAACAATCCCTGGCATTATAAAATAAGCTGGAATCCAAGAAACATTATACTAGCAGGTAAAGCAGGTGCAACTTATAGAAGTGAACAAAAAAACATTTCGGTAACCTATCAAGATTTATTTAATACAAAAAACATCATTGAAACACCAAATGGAATTAATTACGCCTATTATGCCAATAGAGACTCTTTAAGTTATATTCCCTTATATGGTTTAGAACAAACACATGAATTTTTGAGAACTACTTTACGTCATCCTGAGTTTGTTTTAGGCTGGAAAAATATTATTGACTTAAAACTTACCAACGAAGAAGCGGTGTATGAAACCAATGGAATGACGATTGCTGAATTTTTTAAAGTGCATTTTAAAAAATATGGTTTTGAACAATGGATTGCTGATTTAATTGATAAAAAACTTTCGCTTACCCATCAAATGATGGAAGAAATTACCAATTGGATGAAAGTAGAAGAACAAGCTTCAGAAGTTGGTGAAACAGTAAATGAAGAATTTTTATCGGTAGATGAACAAGGTAATTTAAATAGTTCAAATATTAATGTAAGTGCAGCTAATCTTGCCAATAATATTCATGAAGTAAATGTTAGTTTACAGCAATTATTTTTCTTGGGTTTAGAAGATGAAACATTAATAAATAAAGGTCTTTGTAGTGCAGCCGATATTTTACAAATGGTTCTAGAAAAAAAATTATCACTAGAACCAAGCGATAAAGATTTAGTGGTAATGATGCATGAAATTGAATACACACTCAATAATCAACCACATAAAATTACTAGTACTTTAGAGTTAAAGGGCGAAAACGGCAAACTCACTGCAATGGCAAAAACTGTAGGACTTCCGCTAGGTATTGCAGCAAAATTAATTGTAGAAAATAAAATTAATTGTACAGGCTTGCATATTCCTACAATTAAAGAAATATATAAGCCTGTTTTAGAAGCCCTGAAACTTGAAGGAATTGAGTTTATAGAACAAGAACATTATGGCAATACATAAGCCTTAACATCATCAACAGATATTGATTTTCCGGAAAGAATAATTAAACGTTCTACCACGTTTCTTAGTTCTCTAATATTACCTGTCCAATTATGTTGTTGTAATGCTTCAATAGCTTTTTTATCAATTGTTTTTTTTGATTGCCCATATTCAGTAGCAATATCTTCTAAAAATTTATCTATTAATAAAGGAATGTCTTCTCTACGTTCATTTAAAGATGGTACATGAATAAGAATTACTCCTAAACGATGATATAAATCTAATCGAAAGTTTTTTTGCTCTACCTCTTCTAGTAAGTTTTTATTGGTTGCTGCAACTACTCTTACGTCAACCGAAATTTCTTTATCACCTCCTACTCTTGTAATTTTTCCTTCTTGCAAAGCCCTTAACACTTTTGCTTGAGCCGATAAACTCATATCGCCAATTTCGTCTAAAAATAATGTACCACCATTGGCTTGTTCAAACTTGCCAATACGTTGTTTTATTGCACTGGTGAAAGAACCTTTTTCATGACCAAATAATTCACTTTCTATTAATTCTGATGGTATTGCAGCACAATTTACTTCAACCAATTGCTGTGTATTTCTATTACTTTTTTCATGCAACCATTTTGCAACCAATTCTTTACCACTTCCATTTTCTCCTGTAATCAATACACGAGCATCGGTTGTAGCCACTTTATCAATAGTGTTTTGTATTTTTTGAATAGCCTCACTAGTGCCAACAATTTCTTGTACTTTACTTACTTTTCTGCGTAAGGTTTTGGTTTCTTTTACCAATACATTTTTATCGGTTGCATTACGTATGGTAATGAGTAAACGATTTAAATCGGGTGGTTTGGCTATATAATCAAATGCACCTTTTTTAACTGCATCAACTGCAGTTTCAATATTACCATGACCACTAATCATAATAATGGGCACTTCAGCATTTAAGGCAGTTGCTTTAGATAAAAATTCAATACCATCTAACTTTGGCATTTTAATATCGCATAAAATAACATCATAATTATTCTCAGAAAATTTTTTGAACCCTTCCTCTCCATCAGCGGCTTCATCAACTTTATAACCTTCATTTCCTAGAATATCTTTCAATACATTTCGTATCGATTTCTCATCATCAATTACTAAAATATTCGCCATACAATCAATTGTTTAAAATTCTTGTTGCAAGATAGTGTTTGTATTAGTTGAAACGAATATTAATACCTGTGAAAAAATTTCTAGTTGGTGCTGGATTATAAAATCTTCTTCCTGCTGCATTAATATCGTTACCTAAACTATATTGTTCGTTTAATAAATTATCAATTCCAAAAAAAACATTCATATACCATGCCGAACTCTGAATGGGATAACTAAATTTTGTTTGCATTAATCTATAATCTGTTGCAAAAGCATCATTTGCATCGGTTAATGGGATGCTTGAAGTGAAGTTGTATTGAATAAACCATTGAAGTTTATTTTTAAAAAGAACATCCATAGATGTAACATGAATGTTTGTAGGAACTCCAGTTAAAGCATTACCTGAAAAGTCATTATTTCCTACAACATAATTTGTAAATGTGTATGGCTGAAAACTGTTGCTATTATTGAGTTGAATAGTTTTAATAAAAGTTGTTTTACTGCTAAAAACTTTATACTGAATGGATGTTTCAATTCCTTTTTGTAGCGTTTGTCCAGAATTGATAAAGTATTCTTCTCCAGCCAAATTACTTCTTCTTACAATTGCATTGTTTAATTTAAAATGATACAATGCAATATCAAATTGCAGTTTGTTGCTCAATAAATTTCCTTTTACACCTGCTTCAAAATTCCAGCCATATTCTGCTTGTAAATTGCTATAAAAATTGCCGTCCGATGGTTTTACTTCTGACAATGTTGGGGGTGAAAATCCTTTAGCTGCAATACTATACAAAGAAATATTTTTATTGATTTTGTATGATATTGCCACACGAGGTGTAGTAATCATTTTGGTAGATGATTCTTTTTTTGAGTTTGCATTTATAGTATTTAATCGTTCATAACCATACCACTGTTCATTTGCACTTACACCTATTTGCAAATTCCATTTTTTATAATTGATATTAAATTGAGAAAATACAAACCATTGATTGGCTTTAACTGCATCGTTCAATAACAATGAATCGGCTACACCATTTTTGTTGGTATAATTTTGAATTGAACTGTTGTTTATTAAATATTCAAAACCAGTAATCCATTTTAGTTGCAATTGATTGTAACGCTTGGAGTACATTAATTTAGACTGAAGTGTTGTATTTTTTTCATTCCTCATTTCATAATTGGTAATAAATGGATTCTTAAAATCAGTTCTGCCAAAAGCCAATCCTGTATTCATTTCTAGCTCATCATTGATAGTAAAATTGTGATTCAATCCTGCAAAAAAAGTATTGTTATACACTGCTGTTTTTTGTTGAATTGCACTGGCCAATGTTGCTGTTGCCTGACGAGCCAAAGTAGGATTCAGTAACATTTGTTCTGCTGTAATTCCACCTGGCGTTTGGTAACTTAATGAAGTGTAAAAAGCCGAAAGTTCTACTAAATGCTTTTTTTGCTTGAACGATACATTATACTGAAATGTATTTTTATTTAAAGCCGATTGTTGCCTATAGCCATTGCTTTCAACATGACTTTGTAACAATTGCATAGCAATATTTTTATGTTGAAATTTTAATTGTACCTGTTGAGATATCAATCCAAATGAACCAGTTGTTAATCCAGCCTCAATAGATGAAGTTTTTTTATTGGTGAATGGAAGATTAGATTGAACCAATACAACCCCACCAGTACCTGCACCATAAACACTTGCGGCTGGCCCTTTAATTACTTCTATTCGTTGTATATTTTGAAGCTCTAGTAGGTTAAAATAAGTGTTTCCTCCACCATCACTCAATGGTAAATTATTCCAATAAACTTTTATATTTCTAACACCAAAAGGGCTACGCAATAAACTACCTCTAATACTTAAGCGAAGACTACCCGGACTTCTTTCTTCTAAACGAACACCACTTATGGCATTGAATGCAGGCAATAAAGATTGATTGGTTAAATTTTGTAAAGAAGTTTTATTCAAAATTACAATAGCAACAGGTGTTTCTTTCCATTGTACATTGCTGTATAATGCTTGTACAGTAATACTATCAGCATTTTTGCTATTGAGCGTATCAATAGCATCTTGTGCAATTACAATGCAGCTTGTAATGAGAAAAAAAATAACTAATAAACTATGCTTCATTGCATCAAATGTACAGTTACAAAAAGTAATTGTATGTATATGTTCAACTATAGAAAGAGAAATTATTTAATACTTTTTAAGCTTTACTACTCTAAGCATTTGAATAATTACTGCAATGAAAATTAATGCAAAACCAATGTAAAAAGTATTGCTTAAATCTTTGTTTTCATGATATACAATAAACGCTAAAATAATACCATAAACTGGCTCTAAGTTGAGTGTAAGATTTTGTGTAAAAGCCGATATTTTTTTAAGAGCTTGTAACGATAAATCCATAGCTAAAATGGTGCAAATCCAGCTTAATAAAAACAACCAACCCCAATCGCTGAGCGTTGGAAAAAGCTGTTGGGTTGGAAAATAATGTAAGTATAAAGGCATTAGTAAAGTTAGTATAACCAAGCCACCACCAAGTTCATACAACATCATGGTTTTAGGTGCAACACTAGCCACTACTTTTTTGTTAAGTATTGAAAAAACTACACTAAATAATGCTGATAAAACGCCCAGAATAATACCAGTTCTAAATTGTGTATCAAAATGAAATATGAGATAAATACCAGCAATAGCAATTAAGCCTAGCAATACTTCATAAACAATCAATCTTTTGTTCAGTAACAATGGTTCTAACAAAGCAGTCATTACACCAGCAGATGATAAACAAATTAAAGCAATAGAAACATTGGCATACTTAATACTTCCATAAAAAAATACCCAGTGTAAGGCTACAATTGCTCCAATACCAATTAATTGGAGTATTTTCTTAAAAGAAATTGATACAATCTCTTTTTTCCATTTCATTAGAATAAATAAAGAAACAACAGTAATAAGTAATCTGTACCATACCAATAACCCTTCATTAAGCTGAATGGTTTTACCAAGTACACCTGTAAATCCCCAAAGAAAAACAGCAATATGTAATTTAATAAGTGCTGCTTTCATGATTTGTAAAGTTTCAAGTTGATGAATACGAAACTTGTAATATTATTTTTTATAAATATTCTTAAAGAAACTCTGCCATTGAATTTTTAATACACCTAAAACGCCTTCTTTAATAATGCCTTTACTCATTTTACTAGCACCAGCTTGCCTATCAATAAATACAATGGGTACTTCAACAATATTGAAACCTAATTTCCAGGAAGCAAATTTCATTTCGATTTGAAAAGCATAACCCACAAAACGAATTGCATCTAAGTTAATGGTTTCTAATACTTTTCGTTTATAACAAACAAAACCTGCTGTAGGGTCGTTCACATGCATCCAAGTAATTAGTTTGGTATAAATGGCACCTCCACGAGAATATATATGCCTATCTAATGGCCAATTTTCAATTTTTCCACCAGGTACATATCTGCTGCCAACAGCAACATCTCCATCACCAGTTTTACAAGCATTGTATAAACGAATTAAATCTTTTGGATTGTGGGAAAAATCGGCATCCATTTCAAAAATAAATTCATACCCTTTTTGAATGCACCATTTAAATCCATGAATATAGGCAGTACCTAAGCCTAATTTTCCTTTACGTTCTTCTAAAAAAAGCTGTTGTGGATATGTAGTAAATAAATCTTTTACAATTTGTGCAGTACCATCTGGGCTTCCATCATCAATTACCAATACATGAAAACCTTCGTTTAAAGAGAATATAGCTGCTAATATATTAGCAATATTTTCTTTTTCATTATAAGTAGGTATAATTACAATTTTTTCCAAAATCTAAAAGGGGGTAAAATTTTTAGAGCCCTAAAATAACAAATAGAAGAATACTGATAAACTATATATTTTATTATGCAAGAAAAAAATGGTATTATGCCTTTTTTAACAATGTACGATTCAAAATTTCGGTGAATTTTTGTTTGGTATTCATAGCAAAATCACCTTTCATCATCCAATCATAATATTGAGGTTCTTCTTTTAGTACTTGTGTTACAGGTTTACCTTTATGCTTACCAAAATTAAAAACTTCAATTCCGTTTACTTTAATAAATCTTCTGGCAAAATCTACTAAATCGTCCTCACCTGTAAATTTTACAATGCTTTCTACCGATGTACCGATTTGAGGATAACGTTCTACTTGTGCTTCTAACACTTCCCAAGTTGCAGTTGCATCTGCTTCAGCTCCATGTGCACCTTCTAATGTTTTACCACAATAAAATTTATAAGCTGCACTTAAAGTTCTTTGTTCCATCATATGAAACACTTTTTGTACATCTACAAATTTTTTACCTTCTATAGAATAGTTGATATCAATTCTCAAAAACTCTTCTATTAACATCGGCATATCAAAACGATTGCTATTATAACCACCAATATCGCAACCTTCTAAAAATTGTTTTAACTCGTTGGCTACTTGCTTAAATGTAGGTGCATCTTTTATCATTTCATCGGTAATGCCATGTATATCTGATGAACTTTGAGGAATAGGTATTTGTGGATTAATCAATTTACGTTTAACTTGCTTTGTACCATCGGGTAATATTTTCACAATGGCAATTTCTACTATTCTATCTGTACTAATATTTATACCTGTGGTTTCTAAATCTATAAAAGCTAATGGACGAGTTAATTGTAAATGCATGAATAATATTTAATGCAGCGAAAGTAAAGGAGATTTAGGTTTAAAACTCAACAAATCGACAGATACCTGAATGTTGTAGGAGTTAATGCAAACAATTAAGCATTCATTTTTTCATTTGCCCATTTTAGTACAATTGCTAATTGTTCTTCCCGAGTAATATTACTGTTATCTAAAACAGTTGCATCAGCAGCTTGTTTTAAAGGGCTAAACTCTCTAGTGCTATCAATATAATCTCTTGAAACAAGATTTTCTTTAACTGCTTCTTTGTTTACTACATCGCCTTTAGCAACAAGCTCTGCAAAGCGTCTTTCAACACGAACATCCACATCGGCAGTAACAAAAACTTTCAATTCAGCATCAGGAAAAACTGTTGTTCCTATATCTCTACCATCCATTACAATACCTTTCTTCTCTCCCATTTTTTGTTGTTGAGCTACTGCAAATTCACGAACATGTTGGTTAGCACTCACTGCACTAACATGCTGACTAATTTGCATGTCTCTAATAAGCGATTCTACATTTTCATTATTCAATAAAATATCACTACTGCCTTTAGATTCAACATATTCAAAATCTAAATGAACATGACGTAAAGCATCTATCACTTTTTCTTCATCCTTTAAGTCAATATTATTTCTGAGAAAGTATAAAGTAATGGCTCTATACATTGCACCACTATCTACAAATACATAGTTCAATTCTTTGGCTAATTGTTTAGCCATTGTACTTTTACCACACGACGAAAATCCATCAATTGCAATAATAATTTTTTTCATTTCCAAGTTTCTTATTTTGTGCCAAGCAATTGCACTACTATTAAACTTCAGTGGCGTCGCACTCTTCAACAATAGAACAAACTTGAGCAATTATATTAATTTTCAAGAACTATTCATGACAAAAAAGCCATCTTTTCAGATGGCTTTTAGTTTCTAATATTTTGCTAAAAACGCTTTTACTTTATTTTGAGTTGCTTCGCTCAAAGGCGTTACTGGTAAGCGTAATATATTTTCAATTAAGCCTTGTTCATACATAAATCCTTTTACACCAGCGGGATTATTTTCTACAAACAACAAATCGTATGCTTCTAATAAAAGATAATGCAATTTTCTTGCAGCGACAAAATCGCCTTTTAATCCAAGCTGAATCATGGCTGCAAAATCTTTAGGAAAAGCATTTGCAGCAACACTAATTACACCATCCATGCCACAAGCCAATTGAGGTAAAATTAATGCATCATCGCCACTTACCACTAAGAAATCTTCAGGCCTGTCACGTAGAATTTGCATTGCCTGATTCATATCGTCACTAGCTTCTTTAATACCAGCAATATTAGCCACTTCATGAGCTAGACGAATGGTGGTTGAGGCTGCTAAATTTCTTCCTGTACGTCCAGGTACATTGTACAATAAAATTGGCTTGGGACTTGACTCTGCCAATGCTTTATAATGTTGAAATAATCCTTCTTGAGAAGGTTTACTATAATAAGGCGATGCACTTAAAACAGCTACTGCTTTATCTAAAGGATATTCATTTAAATCTTTTACTAAACTATGTGTATTGTTTCCACCAATACCCACAACAACAGGCACACGACCATTTACTTTTTCGTACGTATAATGAATAATGTCAAACTTCTCTTGTTTATCAATGGTTGGTGTTTCACCAGTTGTGCCAAGTGTAATTAAGTAGTTTACGCCACCATCGATAACGTAATCTATTACTTTACCCAAAGCATCAAAATCAACATCGTTATTTTGCTTGAAAGGAGTGATTAATGCAACTCCAGTACCACCTAATTGAGAACGTAAAGACATTTTTTATTTGAAATTTTTTATTTGAAATTTAGATCCAATTAATGTTCAAATTAATTCTTGAGTTGAAGAGTGCGACGCCACTGTAGTTGATAAAAGTTTCCAAAGTTTGTCACCAAATAATTACTTCGCTTAATCAGAAATTACAAATTGGAAATTAGTAATTCTTATACAGCAACTTCATCAAAGAAGCCCATTTGCTCATACTTTTCTATTCGTTTAGTGATACGGTCTTGAGGATCCATATATTTAAACTCATTCAAAGCATTAATAATACAATTTTTTAATCGTTCTGCAGCATCGTCATAATCCCAATGAGCTCCACCATCTGGTTCACTTACAATTTCATCTACCAAACCAAAACCTTTCATATCGTTTGCAGTTAAACGCAATTGTTCAGCAGCAGTTTCCTTTTTATCCCAACTACGCCATAAAATGGAAGAACAACTCTCTGGAGAAATCACGGTGTACCAAGTGTTTTCCATCATCAGCATTTTATCACCCACACCAATACCCAATGCTCCACCACTTGCACCTTCTCCAATAATTACACAAACAATAGGCACTTTTAAACGTACCATTTCGTAAATATTTCGTGCAATGGCTTCACCTTGCCCACGTTCTTCAGCTTCTAACCCTGGAAATGCCCCTGGGGTATCAATTAAAGTAACCACTGGTTTATTAAACTTTTCGGCCAAACGCATTAATCGTAGGGCTTTTCTATAACCTTCAGGGTTGGCCATACCAAAGTTTCTTAACTGACGAGTTTTAGTATTAATACCTTTTTGTTGACCAATGAACATAACTGTTTCGCCATTGAGTTCAGCAAAACCACCCACCATAGCTTTATCATCTTTTACATTTCTATCTCCATGTAATTCAAGAAAACCTGTGGTCATCTTTTCTATATACTTTAGTGTATAAGGTCTATCTGGATGACGGCTTAGCTGAACTCTTTGCCAAGGTGTTAAGTGTTGAGTTATTTCTACACGTTTATCAATAATGGACTGCTCTAATTGTTGCAGTGTGCTGCTATAATCTATTTTTGGATTTTTCTCAGCCAGCTTTTTCGTTTGCTCAATTTGCTCGTATAACTCTTTAATTGGCTGTTCAAATTCTAAGAATTGTCTGTTAGGGTATTTAGGCATACAATTTCTATTGGGGCGTAAAAATAATGCTTTGATGGTTTAGGTGCATCAAAAAGAATGTAAAGCTGAGTTTTGTGGAAAAGAATAGCTAATAATGTAATTTTTTCACGAATTTGACATTAAGAATTTTACAGAAAATAAAAAACCGAGTAAGATTTGCTACTCGGTTTTAGTTATTTGTTTCAAATTGCTTATTTAAGTAAAAGCATCTTATTTTTTTTGGTTTGCACAAATCCTGCAACAAGACCAATAGCAATTAGAAAGGCAACACCAGAATCAATTGGGATTTCACCTAAATCATCAATATCACCACCTGGACCACCCGGGTCTGTTTCGGGTTCAAACGGATCTGGACTATTTGGGTCAACCGGACCGGGATCAAAAGATCCTGGTTGGTCTATTGCCCCCCCATTATTAAATATTGTACCACTTTCGCCATTATCGCCTTGTAAAGTATTATTGTTAGTTCCTCCAAATTGTGCTAATGTTATTGAGTAATTAAAAACTACTAATGAAATACTAAAGAATAAAATTGAACCTATTTTAATTAAATGCTTCATGTTGTATTATACGAGTTAAACTTAGAATTGGGTTGTTTGAAATGAGAATATTATTCAGCTATCATAATTTGCTTTACTAATTTCATTCCGTTTTCATTGGTTAATACTATTGAATAATTACCAATTGGTAATTGCTGTTGTTTAAAATCTACAACTATAGAAGCATTTGATGATGCTTGTAATAAGGTTGATTTTTGTAACATTAACTGACCACTTTGATTAAATAATTGAATACTATAATTACCTTTTTCTATAGTTGCTAATTGAACAGTAAAGGTTTTGCCTTTAACTGGATTAGGATAAACAATAAAATCAGCAACCTTAGCATTCAAATTAATGGCAATTGTATTTGTGTATTTAGAAGAACCATCTTTATTTATGATTTTAATTCTATAATACCATAAACCACTTTTAATGTTTGCATCAAAATAGTTATAACTATTGTTTGATTCATTTTTAGCTACTATTGATGCTTGTTGAGTAAAATTAGTAGCATCGGTAGAACGCTCAACTTCATAAGATTTTAGCTCAATTTCGTTTGTTGTTTGCCAATTCACATCTATTCCATTATTCTTTGCTAAAGCTTGAAGATTAATAGTAGATAAAGGCAATGCTGCGTTATTACGGAAAACTATTTTAAAACGATTGGCATTCACAGCAGCATTTGCTGTTAATGCAGTAAACGTAACATTGGTTGTATCATTAGATTTTAGTAAACGCTCAGTATTAGTAACTGCATCAACCAAATAGGCTAATTTATTGGTAGAAAAATTTCTTGTATTTACACTAAAAGTATAACTAGCATTATTGGCCAACTGCCATAAACGTAAATACATTGTATCGCTTTCATTTGGCAAAGCCTTAGTTTCAATACTTAAATTAGTTGCATTTTTTAATATTGAAATATTTTCAGTAGTATTCGATAATTTTCGTGCATCTTGATCATTAATCTCATTAGATTCACTGGAGTCAAAAACTGCCACACAACCATCAACATTTCTTAAACCAACACCAGAAATTTGTCTTAATAAACCAAATGAAAGTTTATTAATAGGTGCATTTGCAATTCTAAAAACATTGGTTTTATTGGCTGTGTTTTTATTGCTTTCTGATATTACTAATTGAGGACCTGGTGCAGTTGTTTGAACAAAGAATGCTTGCCCTGATTGAATGTATTGATCTACATCTGAAGCACCATTACTGTTAACTCCAGCTGTATTGCAAGTTACATAAGCACCGTTTGTGCCTATAGTAGGATCGAAAACAGTATAACTTGCTGAAATATTAGTTCTAGATACTAAACTCCAATCAATTGCACATAAATAAGGATTAGCAATTAAACTATAATCGTTTGCAGTATTATTATTATTTAAGCTGTAAGATGAACTTAATACACTATTAGTTATTCCACTAGTTGTATAAGTTACTGTACCTGATATTGGTGTACCATTTGCACGAATAACTGTTGAGGTATTCATGCTAGATTGTGTAGCATATAAATTAACAGTTCTATCACCTCTTACAAAAGCTCTATAACCTTGATACACTTCAGGCTTAGTTGTTTTTGTATTTGATACTCCAGAAGACCAAACACCATTTACATAAGTAAATAAAGATCTTGCTCCACTAAATGTTAAGTCCATTCCTGTTGTTGCATCATTACCTGCCGAGGGTCCTGCTAAACCTGTAATATGAATTCCTCTATTTGGAGTAGATGAAGCACTTTCTTGCCAAGTTTCAAAAAAGTTTACACCACTTGCAGTATTTACACCTGGCCCAAAATCTCTATAAGCTCTATTACCTTGAGGTATAAAGCGTTCAGTTGTAAAACTACCTCCGCTACTAAAATCTAAAGTACCAGTAACTGCTGCAAGTTGAGCAGTATTGGCAATTGAAGTAGATTTTAATGTTACTATTCTACCATTTACAATAAAAGTACCATTGGTAATTGAAAGTAAGTTGGTAATTGCTACATTACTGCCTAAAGTAATACCTGCACTTGCTCCTGTTCTGTTTAAAGTTAAGTTATTCAATAATGAATCAGTTGCAGCTGCATTAAAACGTAATGTTGCATTACCACCTGCAGTGCCTCCCACAGTTAAATTAGAAGTAGAAGAGCCTGCTAAACTCCCTGTCATACTTGTTGCACTTTGTAAGGTTAAAGTGTTACCATTAATAGCCAATATACCTGCTGCATCAGCAACAGTAAGAGTACCGTTTACTTGAATGTTGCCATTCATTGTTTTTGTACCAGTGTTAGAAATAGTTAGATTGTTATAAGTAGTTATTGGAGCTGGAATATTTTGAGCAGCAGCTCCATTATAATTAATTGTAGAACCTGTAGTAGTATAATTACCTGTACCTGCAGTGAATGTTCCTGAAATTGAAATAGAGCCACTTAATGTTTTGCTACCAGTAGTTGTTGCACTAGTAATTACATTATTATAAGTACCTGGAGGTAAAGTTTGGGCTGCTGAATTAGCAGCGTTTAAATGAACGGTACCTTCCCAAGTTACATTTGAAGGAAGTGCTGCCCCTGAAGTACCAACAGTTCTAATTGTACCTGTACCAAGTTGGCTATTAAAACCAGATATATTTACTAAGTTTACATTGGCTGTTATGGTTAATATAGAAGTACCATTTAATGTTAAAGTTCCATCTATATTAATTTGGCGTTGACAAGTAGCTGTAACACCTGTGTTTAATATTAGATTTGCAAAAACTAGGTTAGGATACAATGAGTTCCAAGTTTGATTAGCACCAAGGGTAATTGTAGAACCTGCACTAATACTTGGATTATCAAAAATATCTCTATCCATAACCGAAGCACTATTATGAATATAATCTCCATTAAGAATAAAAGAGCCATCCCCTGGAATACTAATATTTCTTGTTGCAGCCACGGTTAGGCTAGCATTTGCTTCTATTTGAATTCCACAAATACCATCTGGAGCATCTACAACCCAAGTTCCAGTAGTAACAGTCATATGAAATCCATCGGTAATAATAAATAAATCGCCCTCAATGAAACTTGGAGGATTTGCCCCAGTTCCATCTCCAACATCATCCCAATTTGCAAGATCCATGGCATCGCCACTTGTGTTAGAATAATAAGTTGCTCCTTGTGCTAAACCAGTTTGTTCAACTCCAAAAAGTAAGATTAATAAAACAAGGAGTTTTAAAATTTTTATCATAAACCAGTATTAAGTTTTTTAATTAGTTGTATAAGATTTAATTATACTTAATCATATATCAAGCATTCAATAGGGGGAGTAAATAGTCAATTTTTTTGTTGTTTTAACGATGCTTTGACTGTATTTATTGCTACTTCATTAAAAGTTCATTGTATCTAAATTCAAACAATTGTCAATCGTTAAACAAAACAAGAAAACTAAACCATTGCAATAGTACAATTTTTATATGATTTTTCCATTGCAATTCATGCAAAGTTAATGCAATAAGGCAATTTTTGACTTGAGTAGTTATGAACAATCCCTTTAAAATGGGGATTATGTGGTATAACTGTCAGAAAAAAGTGAAAAATAATAGATATTAATAGACTAACAATAATTAGTTTATTCTATGCTTGATGAAAATTTAGAACCTGGTTTTTGTTCTTTTCGTGCATTCATCACAGCTAATCCACCTAATAAACCAAGTATTAAAAGAATCGACACTCCACTATCTAAAGGTATTTCACCTAAATCGTCAATATCGCCACCAGGACCACCTGGATTAGATGAAGGGTCTAAAGGATCATTATTATTTCCATTCACAGGGCCTGGATCAAAAGTTGATGGCTCTGTTGCAACGCCACCCATACCACTTGCACCACTTCCTCCTAGGTCGGGTTGTAAAGTATTTGTGTTATTATTTTGTGCAATTGCTTGGTAGCATAAACAACTTACAAAAAGTATAATAAATAAAAATAGTGTTTTAATTTTTTTAAACATTCAATTGCTTTTAAAGCTTTTTGATTATGTGCAAAACTATGGATTTTATTTTTAATGCAAAGTCTCAAATAATTATTGGGCAATAATTACAGTTTGTTCTTTTTTAAATCCCTTCTCATTTAAAATTACCAATTGATAATTTCCATTTGATAATGGTATGTTTTTTAAATCAATTACAAAACTGTTGATTGTACTTAATGGCAATTTTAATTGGTTACTATACACCAACTGCCCTGCTGAATTGAATAATTGGGTTATATATTTTGCAGCCTCAATATTGTTAAGTTGAACAGTAAAAATTTTATCTTTCACTGGATTTGGATATACTAGAATATCATTATTTAATTGATTTTTTGTTTGAAAACGAATAATGTTACTGTACTTAAAACTTCCATCATTATCAAAAATTTTCAAACGATAAAAATTGATATTTTTAGAAGGATGAATATCTGTATAGCTGTAAACATTTGTGGATTGATTATTGGCTTTAACCACTCCTAAAGTTTCATAATTTGTTCCATTAGTTGATTTTTCTACTAAATATTCATGCACATTTTGTTCGTTGGTGGTTTGCCATTGAATTTCTACTTGATCATTTTTTTGCACTGATTGCATTTGTAAATTAGAAAAAGGCAATACTGTTTTAATTCTAAATACTAAATAAAACCTGTTATTAAAACTTGCTTGTATAGATGAATTTGTTGTAAAAGGAATACTTGTTGTATCAGCTTCTACTTTCGTTTCAGTATTGGTATATCTATCTAAAACAAAAGCATCAAAATTTGAATTAAATTCACTAGCATACACTTTTAGGGTATAAGCAGCTCCATTTTGTACTTGCCAAATTCTCAACGGAATTGTATCGGCTAATTGGGGTAAGCTTCTATGTTCAATACTTATATTTCTATTATTTCTAAAAATAGAAATATTCTCTGTTCCATTGGCAAACTTAGCTGCATCTGAAGAATTAACATCGTTTGAAGCTTCAGGATAAAAAACAACCACACAACCATCCATATTGGTTTCACCTCCCAAAGCAGCAACATTTTTGTTAATACCAAACCCAATTTTATTAAGAATTGTATTATTTCTAAAAACTGCTGTTAGGGTTGATGATGTAGCTTTATCATTTTCGGTAATTACTAATTGTGGACTTGGTGCAGTAGTTTGTACAAAAAAAGCTTGTCCGGGTTGTATAAACCTATTTACCTTACTATTTACATTATTGTTGGTTGAGCCATCCCAACTTACATAAGCACCTTGTGTACCAATTGTACCATCCCAAACTGTGTAAGTACCTGAAATATTGGTTCTAGAAATGGTACTCCAATCAATCGCAGCAACGTAAGGATTTCCTAAAAAAGAATAATCTCCATTTGCATTGTTGGTATTTAAACTATAGGTTGAATTTAAAACACTGTTGGTAATTCCACTTGTAGTATAAGTTACAGAACCAGTAATAATCTGCCCCCAAGTTCTTAAAGTTGTGGCTCTGTTCATAGTGGTGGCTTGTGGCATTTGATATAAATTAATATTTCTGTCGCCTCTAACAAAAACCCTATAACCTTGATATACATTGGGCTTTGTAGTTTTTGTATTAACAATATCGCTCCAAACTCCATTTATTTGAGTATGCAAAGATTTTGCTCCAGACTGAGTTCTATCTAGTCCAGTTGTTGCATCTACACCTCCAGGTGATGGTGCTGCAATACCAGTTATAATGACACCCAATCCCGATGTATTATTACCACTTTCTTGCCAAGTTTGAAAAAAATTAATACCAGTTGGCGTATGTAATGAAGGAGCAATATCTCTATAACCTCTGTTGTTTTTTGGTGTATCTGGTATAATTCTCTCAACTCCAAAATTACCTGTAGTACCATAATCAACAGTTCCTGAAAATGTGCCTACTTGAGCCGTATTAGTTATTGAAGTTGAAAGTAGAGTAATGATTTGATTATTAAGCGATAAAGTGCCTGCTGTTACACTTAACAATCTTGAAATAGCAACTCCCGAACCCAAAGTTACTCCTGCACCAATACCAGTTCTGTTTAAAATAAATGTATTTAAAACGGAATCTCCAATAGCTGGATTAAACTTTATAATTGGCGAACCTCCATTAGTACCACCAATGGTGAGATTAGAATTGGTAGAACCTTTTAAGCTGCCTGTTAAACTAACATTTCGGTTTAGCGTAAGCATATTACTACCAATATCTAATAATCCTGCTACATCACTAATTGTGAATGTTGCATTCACAGTTACATTACCTATAATTGTTTTTGTACCACTACTTGCAACAGTGAGGTTGCTAAAGGTAAAAGGTGGAATATTTTGATTACCTGTAGCATTAAAAACAAATGTAGAAGTACCAACATTATTGGTAGCTGTTGTTGGAGTAAATGTGCCAGAAATATTGATTGTACCAGAGTAATTTCTATTTCTTTGTGGGATTATGCTTCCTGAAGTATTTAAATTAGTATAAGTACCGGGAATTACATTTTGTGCTGATGCAGTTGCACTGTTGTATTCGACTGAAAATGTCCATGTTTTATCTAGTGTAATTGCAGAAGTGGTAGATTGAGTTTGCAATAAACCAGTACCAGTAGTTGTAGCAGTTGCACCCAAAGTAAGTCTTCGTGTGGTCATATTTAATGTTGAACCACTAGTAATATTTAATATTCCATTTACTGTTATATTATTAAAAGGCTGAACAGTACCTGATGAATTTATTGTAAGATTAAAAAAGCCACCAGTAGGATTTTCGAAAGATTGGTACGGAAAAATAATTTCACAAGTACTACCACCATTAGTTATATTCCCTTGAAAGAATCCCGTAGCAGCATGTGCTGCCGACCAAGGCACTATATCGTTTAAATTATGAATGTATTTTCCGCCGTCTAATACATTGAAAAAACCATTATCTAGCTCAATTAAATGTTGAACTTCTAAGGTTGCACCATTTTCAATATTGATAGTTGCATCTAACAAATACCAATACTGAGTTGTGACCATTGTGTGGGTTGACTGTATATAGAAAGTATCACCTTGAATAAAGATATCTGGATTTAAATCCCCAGCATCTCCACTCCCATCTCTTTCAGTATTCCAACTTGCAGGATCAGTGGGATCCAAGCTACCTTGCGAATAATAAGTGAATGGTTGTGCATTAGCAAATTGGAAAGCAATGAGTTGTACCAATATAAATGCAACAATCTTTTTATAGAGTGACATGATCTTGAAAAAATATTTTGATTAGATATCAATTTTTCAAGTTGAATATTGGATTTATGTAACTTTCAAAAAGGGGGAAATGGAAGGGTACTATAAAAATCAATTACTAATTGTAAAAGATTTTAATTTATTGATGTTCAATTTGATTTCTGATAATAAAATAAATAAAAATAAACCTATTTATGTTAATTTGTTTATTCAAATCATATAAGAGTTATCACTACTTTAAAAAACCTATTACTTTTTGTAAAAGATTTTTTTTATTGTTATCAGTGCTGTTTTCATTTGATAAAAATGGTTGTAAAAAATCTACTTCGCTTGGACTTATCCAATCTTTTAAACCATCATACCAAACTAAATCATTGGTTTTTATACCTTTTTCTTTGATGTAATCTAAAGAATAAGGTCCATACATTAGTTTTTTCTTTTTAAGAATATAAATTTTCTCCATTTTATTTACTCTATACCTTGACTAAGATGCAAATGATTGCAAAAAAGCTGTACAATATTACATATTCCTGCTTAATAAGTTTAATTTTCTATCAAAAATACCCCAAAAGAGGTATATCAATATCCTATTATTTTAATTCTAATATTGCTTTTTGTACAACACTATCAGCAGTATTCATTGCTTCAAAATAGCCTTGATTTCTAAACAGTTGCTTAATTAGTAAGCTTTTAAATTGCTGTAAAATATATGTTTTTGAAGCGGTAGCAATATTGTTTAATTGAACACTGTCTTTTGCTGCAAAATAAACCAACTTACTCCAATCTTTCTCATTTACAACAAACTGATTAACAGCAGCTTTAGGGGTTTTTATTTCATTAAAATAACTCCTATTTTCCATGAAGTAATTATATACAAATTTGCTCATTGTATTTTTTCTAAACAAGGTATTTACTTCTTTAGTTTTGAAATTGGTATCAGCTGCCACAAAAATATCTGGTGTAATTCCTCCCCCACCATAAACTGTTCTGCCTGCAGGCGTTTTAAAGCTTGTGCCTACATTTTTTAAAGAATCGCCTTTCACCAATTCACCATCATTATACCTTTCTAACAATTCTTCTTCATATTCTTTACGAGATTTATTGCTGTATGGTTTTTGAATATTTCTACCCAATGGAGAATAATATCTAGAAACCGTTAACCTTAATGCTCCTCCATTGCTTAATCCAAATTGTTGTTGTACCAATCCTTTACCAAAGGTTCTTCTACCAATAATGGTTGCTCTATCCCAATCTTGCAAAGCACCTGCTAATACTTCACTTGCACTTGCACTTGTTTCATCAACTAAAATCATCAATTTGCCTTTCTCAAATAATCCATCTCTTTTACAACGATATTCAAAACGAGGCGATTTATTCCCTTCAGTATAAACAATCAATTTGTCTTCACTTAAAAACTCATCAGCAATATCTACTGCCTCATTCATTAATCCACCACCATTGCCTCTTAAATCAAGAATTAACGATTGCATTTTTTCTTTTTGCAATCGTTCTAAATTCTCCATAAACTCTTCATAGGTTTTTTCTCCAAACTTATTAATTCTTATAAAGCCAACTGTTGGCTCAATCATGTAAGCAGCATCTATTGTTGAAACCGGAATATTGCCTCTTGTTATTTCAATTTTTTTAGTACTCGTTGCTCTTAACACAGTAATATTTACTTTACTATTTTCTTCTCCTCGTAAATATTTTCTAATATCATCTGTTCCAATTTTTACTCCTGCAACTTTAATAGTATCGTTTACATAAATAATTTTATCTCCCACCAACACTCCTGCTTTCTCTGATGGACCATTTTTAATAACATTAATTACATTGATCGTATCGTCAAATAATTGAAACTCCACGCCTATTCCTTGAAAATTTCCCATTAAATCTTCATTTACTTCTTTTACATGCACAGGAGGTATGTACAGTGTATGAGGATCTAAATGAGTTAATAATTCTTCAATGGCAATTTCTCCAATGCTATCTACTTTAACAGGATCTACATATTTACTTCTAATTAAATCTAACACTTCTTGAACCGAATTTTTTTTACCCGAATTTAAAAAACTAACATTACCTGAATGTTCCCTTAAATTATAGCCAATAAACATTCCCAATACCATCACTAAAGAAAAAAGAGCCGGTAACCAAATCTGTAATTTTTTACTTGACATAAATGTTGCTTCTTTGTACTAATTTAAACTACGAATATCAGTTAAAATAGTTTATAAGATTGTAGGTTTACTGAATAATGATTTAAATATCTTTTTTATGATTCAATTAATTGCCGATAGTGGCTCTACCAAATGTGAATGGTGTTTAATTAATAATGGAAAAAAGAAAACCATTTTAACACAAGGAATTAGTCCATATTTTTTAGATGCTAGTCAAATTTTTGCCTTATTACAAAAAGAATTACTGCCTAAATTAAAGCAAGTTGAAATAACTAATTTATACTATTATGGTACAGGTTTAACCAATGCTAATAATGTAAAAATTGTACAACAAGCTTTAAAAAAATTGTTTCCAACAGCCAAAATTGAAATCAATCACGATTTATTGGCTGCTGCAAGGGCATTGTGTGGCAATCAAAAAGGTATTGCTTGTATTTTGGGTACAGGCTCTAATTCTTGTTATTTCAATGGAAAAAAAATTATGAAGAACAGTCCTGGTTTAGGATATGTTTTAGGAGATGAAGGAAGTGGTGCTTACCTTGGAAAAAAAGTGTTACAATATTACTTATACAACACTTTTGATGAAGATTTAATGAATAGATTCGATAAACAATTCAATACCAACAAAACCGAAATATTAGACTCGGTGTATAAAAAACCACTTGCAAACAGATATTTAGCGGGCTTCAATAATTTTTTAGTAGAGAATAGAGGGCATTATATGATTGAAAATATTATTGAAGATGGACTTAATGATTTCTTCTTCACACACTTGTATAAATACAAAGAAAGCTGGACTTTACCCATCAATTTTGTAGGTAGTGTTGCTCATGGTTATAAGGATATATTAAAAGAATTATGCAACTTTTATGAACTTGAATTGGGCATTATTTTAAAAAAACCAATGGAAGGTTTGATTAATTTCCATAAGTAACTTACATTTATCAGAATAAATCCGCAATATTTTGCGTTAATTTGCTGATATGAATAAATTCATACGAGTTACCGAACAACCATCAACCTACCGACACTTAGAAGAAATGAGTGTTGAAGAACTGTTAATTAATATAAATACAGAAGATAAATCTGTTCCTCTAGCAGTTGAAAAAGCTATTCCTCAAATAGAAAAACTCACCTCAATTGTAAGCGATAAAATGCTTTCGGGAGGAAGATTATTTTATATTGGAGCAGGTACTAGTGGCAGATTAGGTATTGTAGATGCAAGTGAATGCCCTCCTACTTATGGCGTACCTTATGGCTTAGTAATTGGCATTATTGCTGGAGGCTTAAAAGCTATTACCGAAGCAGTTGAATTTGCAGAAGATAGCAAACAACAAGGTTGGAAAGATTTAGCTGCATATAATGTTAATGAAAAAGATGTAGTAATTGGTTTAGCCGCAAGTGGAACAACCCCTTATGTAATTGGTGCATTAGAAGAATGTAGAAAAAGAAATATTGTTACAGGAAGTATTTGCTGTAATCCTAACTCTCCAGTTTCGGCAGCTGCCGATTATCCTGTAGAAGTTGTTGTAGGGCCAGAATTTGTTACAGGTAGTACAAGAATGAAAAGTGGTACAGCACAAAAATTAGTACTGAACATGATAAGCACTACTGTTATGATTCAACTAGGAAGAGTTGAAGACAACAAAATGGTGAATATGCAATTAAGTAACGAAAAATTAGTTGATCGTGGGGTAAAGATGGTGATGGAAAAATTATCTCTAACCGATTACGAAAATGCAAAAGAACTACTCTTAAAATATGGAAGTGTAAAGAAAACCGTAGACTCTGCATTAATTGCATAAACGTTTATAAAAAAATTTGTTACTTCTATTTTTTTCTTCATAAATTAGAATTCTAAAATTTAAATTTATGAAGAAAGCAACTCTACCTATCCTTTTATTAGCAGCACTTTTAAGCAACAACGTTAAGGCTCAAAACAAAGCTTATGCAATTACTGGTGAAGAAAAAGGTAATTACGCTTGGACTGCCATTAGAGAAATTGATTTGAGTAATGGTAATGTTTTAAGAACATTGTATAGTGCCAATAGTGCTCAGAAAGTAAATTACCAATATTTAAATGCAGCAAATAAAAGCAACTTACCTCAACAGGCTTCTATACCAACAGCTAATGGCGTTGCAGCATCGGCTTTTGATGCAAAAAATAATCGTTTATATTTTTCTCAAATGTGGAGTAACGATTTACGTTATGTTGATTTAAACAGTAATGAAATGACCGTTGTAATTAACAACGATGCAAATTATTCTACAGGCCAAAGAGTAGATGAAAGTAATGTAATTACAAGAATGACTTTTGGTGCCGATGGTAATGGTTATGCACTTACCAACGATGGTAAACAATTGATTCAATTTACAACAAGTAACAATCCTGTTATCACCAATTTAGGTACTTTAATAGATAGCAAAAAAAATAATGGCATTAGTGTACACAACCAATGCACAAGTTGGGGTGGCGATTTAATTGCAGATGCGTTTGGCAACTTATATTTATTTACATACAGAAATCATATTTTTAAAATTAACGTTGCAACACGTATTGCAGAGCATATTGGAACTGTAAAAAATTTACCTACAAACTTTACCACCAATGGTGCTGCTGTTGATGAAAATGGAGAAATATTTGTAACAAGTGCTACTCAAACAGAAAATTATTTTAGAATCAATTTATCTACATTAAATGCAAAACCTGTAGATAAAACTGAAGCTACTGTTTTTAATTCTTCAGACTTAGCTAATGGAAATTTAGCATATAAGAATACTAAAACAAATCCTGTTTTAGCCGATGTACAATTAAACAATTCAATTGCAGTATATCCAAATCCTGCAATTAATAAAACATTTGCAGTACAGTTTGATAAATTACCTGCTGGAAATTACTCTATAGAGTTAAGTGATGCTAGTGGTAAAAGAGTAATTACAAGAACCATTGGCATCAATGGATTACAGAACGAAAAGATAAATTTACCAAGAGCCGCTGCAAGTGGTTTATACTTTATTAAAGTAACCAATAGCAATGGAAAATCTGTTTACAACGATAAAGTAATTGTTCAATAAAATTCAATTACAGCTACTTCATATAAATAAAAAACCTGCACAAGTGCAGGTTTTTTATTGTAAGTCTATTGATAAGTTTGAAAAGATTCAATTATCCCAAATAAGCTTTTAGAGCATTGCTATATCTTGCTTTTTGTAAACGTTTAATAGCACGTTCTTTAATTTGACGAATACGTTCTTTAGTAAGATCGTATTTCATACCAATTTGTTCAATAGTTACTCCATTTTCACCATCTAAACCAAAATACGCATTTACAATTTCTGCTTCTCTTGGGCTTAATGATTTTAGTACTCTTTTAATTTCTTCACGTAATGAGTCTTTCATTACATCATCATCGGTATCGTCGCTACCTTCTAATAAATCACCCATTGCTACATCTTCTGCTTCATGAACAGGAGCGTCTAAGCTAGTGTGACGAGTGTTACTTTGAAAAATGTTGTTGATTTCAGTTTCACTCATTTCCAAAATTTCACTCAATTCTTCAGTACTTGGTTCACGTTCATGTTCTTGCTCAAATGCCATATATGCTTTATTGGCCTTATTGTAAGTACCAATTTTGTTTTGAGGCAAACGAACTAAACGACCTTGTTCTGCTAATGCTTGTAAAATAGACTGACGAATCCACCAAACAGCATAAGAAATAAATTTAAAACCCTTTGTTTCATCAAAGCGTTGAGCCGCCTTTATTAGGCCGAGATTTCCCTCGTTGATGAGATCACTTAAAGAAAGACCTTGGTGTTGGTATTGTTTTGCAACAGATACCACAAAACGTAAGTTAGCTTGCACCAATTTGTCTAAGGCCCTTTGATTGCCCATCTTGATTTTCTGTGCCAGTGTTGTTTCCTCTTCGGGAGTGATCATAGAGATTTTAGAAATCTCTTGCAGATACTTTTCTACGGCTTGTGAATCACGATTGGTAATCTGGGTTGCAATTTTCAGCTGCCTCATAATGTGTAATACTTGTATTTTATAACGAACTAAAGACTCTTAAAGTTCGGGCTACGTTGCAAATGCTTACGTTAAAGTTTGTCACATTGTGGACAAACGGCTGCAAAAGTACGTTTTTATTGCGGATTAATACAGTTTTTTTCAAAAGCAAACGGAAGTTCTTTAAACAATTAATTCACCTCTTTTTACTTCACTACAAGTTTTGTTTAAAAAAAGTAACATAAAACTTTAATAAAATGAACCCTTCTACTTCAATTTTGTAGTTATGCATACAATAAGACGAGTTTATGGTACAAGCGTATAATTTTTTAGCTAGTTGGCAATTATTTCCAGAGAAATGTGATTTTCAGTTTGGTGCAGCACCTAAAAGTGGGAATTATAAAATTGAAAGTATTAAAAATGGTCATGAACTAAGCATCAGCATTAATTGGGTTTCTATCACCAACGATGCATTTTATACTCAATACAATGTAAACCCTAATGGTGAATTGCAGCCATTTGATAATCAAGAAATTGCCGATACCATTCAATCTTCTATCATTAATGCTTCTACTTTAAATACAAAATTTTATAAAGAAGATAAGCCAGTTTTAGAGGTAACCAATGAAATTTTAGCTAATGGTTATATGAAAATTACACAACAAGGTTTTAATTCTAAGGAAGAACCGTTTACCAATATTGAAATTTATCATAAACAAATGAGTGTATTGCCTTATGCATCAAGCATTACAGGTGTGGCAATTCGCCCTACAAAAGAAGGCATTATAAAACATAAGGCTCTAACTGCAATGGAAGAACAAACCAATATGCAGTTAGATCAAATTAAACAACAAATTGAATTATTGGCTAGACAAGCTCAAGAAATTAATAAACGTAAAGAATTGAGTTTAATGATTTACGAAGCAACATTGCGATTTAAACCACAAATTGGGCACACCTATCATTTGTATGAAAAGAAAGATGGTACACACATGCTCTCTATGGTTTCTCCTAAGGAATGGGGAGGCAATGGGCCTTTTAAACAATTTATTGCAACCGTAATGTTATTAGCCGATCATACTTGGAAAGAATTATAATTGAATATTGATAGTAACAAAAAACTCCAACTTTTTAGGTTGGAGTTTTTTTATCTTGAAATAAAATTATTATTGTGGCATTGGTGGCTCATTTGGATTTTGACCTTGTTGCTGAGGTGCAGGTTGAGGCTCTCTTACATCTGCAATTTCAATATCAAATACTAAATTAGCATAAGGAGGAATTACTGGTGGTGATCCCTGTGCTCCATAAGCCATCATTGCTGGTATAATTAGTTTTCCTTTAGCACCTTTTGAAAAATATTTCAAACCTTCATCCCAACCTTGTATTACAGCTTTTGCTCCAACTACTACAGGCAACGCTTCACCCTTTACACCATTTTTAACATTACTATCAAACTCTACTCCATTGCTCATTAAAGAACCTTTATAATATACCAAAGCTTGTTTACCACTATCAATTCTTGGACCTTCGCCTTGCTTTTCAATGTATACAGCTACTCCACCTGCAGTGGTTTCAGTTTGATATTTATTTTTTGTTGAATAGTCTTTTACATCTTTAATTTCTCTTTGCTTTTCGGCTTCTATTTCTTTTGCATAATCAGCTTGCATTTCTGCTTCGGTAGCAAATACTTGTAAAAAGTGAATTTTACCGTTAATAAAATCACCACGTTTAAAATCTTTATTATAGTCAAGTTGTCCCATCTTTTTTAAAGTATCTACACTTAATTTAAAGTCAACTTTATCGCCTACACCACAATCAAAAATAATTTCGGTGAAATTGTATTTTCCAAAACGAGTGGTATCTATTGGAAAATAAATTGGTACATGACCAAAAGTGTTGTTTAAAATACTGTCTTTTATTTTGTATTCAACATGTACTTTAATTAATTGACCATTTTTAAATTTCTCTTTAGCATTACCTCTTTCAATTTTATAAGGCATGCCAGATTTTGTTTTGTCAAACTTGTTGCAACTAGCAAAAAATAAGGTTGCTGCTGCAAGAACGGTGGTTAAAATTCTCATTGTTGTTTTTATTGTAATTGTGATTCGTATTGTTGTATTACTTGTTTAAATTTTTGTACTGTTTTATCTACGCTTTCATCACTTCTTCCTCCGGCAGCGTTAAAATGTCCACCACCTTCAAAATGTACTCTTGCAAAAGTATTTACATCAAAATTACCTTTGCTTCTAAAGCTCCATTTTCTTTCTTCATCTCTATCAATTACGATTGCTGCTACTTTAATTCCTTGAATAGTTAATAAATAATTCACCAATCCTTCTGTATCGCCTGTTTTAATATCAAATTTTTGTAAATCGTTTCTGTAAACATACATGATAGCTGTATTATACTCGTATAAAACTTCCATTCTATTATTGAGCACAAAACCAATAAATCTTAATCTGTTTTCTAGAAAATTGTCGTATATATTATCATGAATGGGTGTATGTTCTAAACCTAAATCCTTAAAAAATGCAATCATTCGATGCACCGATGCTGTTGTAGAAGGAAAACGGAATGAACCTGTGTCTGTCATCAATCCTGTGTACAAACAAGTAGCAACATTTAAGTTGATGTTAGATTGATGACCACTATCTACTATAAAATCGTACACCATTTCACAAGTACTGCTTTTAGTAGTATTGCTCACTCCAAAATGAAACATTTCAGTTTGTGGCTGTTGGTGATGGTCTATTAAAACCCTTGTACAATTTGCATTTGCCAATAAAGGCTCTAAGTTTTTTGTACGATGAAGTGTATTAAAATCTAAACAAAAAATAACATCGGCCTGAGTAATTAGTTCTTTGCATTTGTCTTTATTGGTTTCAAAGTCAAGCACATGTTCTACCCCAGGCATCCAATCTAAAAAATTAGCCCAATTGGTGGGAGAAATTACTTGCACCTGATGCCCAAGTTGAATTAAGAAATGATATAAACCCAAAGAACTACCCATTGCATCACCATCGGGCTTTTGATGTGTAGTAATTATTACCTTTTGGGGTTGCTGAAGTTGAGTAAAAAATAAGTCTATTGCCTGCATAAATGTGTGCAAATGTAGCGGAATTGAATGTATTGAAAATGTTTTGCCCAACTATTGAAATGAATAAATGAAATACGCTTGCCATTTATATAAAACATCTTGTGAAAATTATGTTTTATACAAATTGTCTGATGGTAGAAAATACTTTAAACCCTACATTTGCGGCGAATTAGAAAATAACAATATGAGCAACAGAACTTTTACCATGATTAAGCCAGATGCAACTTCTAAAGGAAATACTGGCGGAATTTTAGACATGATGTTGAACGCAGGTTTCAGCATTAAAGCAATGAAATGGACCAAATTAACTGCTGAACAAGCAGGCGAATTTTATGCGATACATAAAGAACGCCCATTTTATGGCGAATTAGTAGAATTTATGAGTAGTGGACCAATTGTAGCTGCTATTTTAGAAAAAGAAAATGCAGTTGCTGATTTTAGAACTTTAATTGGTGCTACCAATCCTGCAAATGCCGAAGAAGGTACTATTAGAAAAAAATATGCAGCATCGGTTGGTGAAAATGCAGTTCATGGAAGCGATAGCGATGAAAACGCTAATATAGAAGGAAACTTTTTCTTCTCAGCTTTAGAAAGATTTTAATAAAAAATGCCCCGAAAATTTCGGGGCATTTTTATGCTGTTTTATCCGTTATACATAATGCTGTAATATTCATCTGCCATTCTATTGCTATCAAACTGCACTCTAACATCGCTCATACCATTTTTTACGATGGTTCTCCAAGCATCTTTGTTTTCGTAGTACATTGGAATAATTTCATTTTCTAAAATTTCGTACACTTTATTCAAATCGTATTGATCTTGATCGTGTGTACTCATGTTTGCATAATCTGCTTGTGGTACAACAAAGCTGTTAATACCATGTTTAGAAAACTCTGGAATCCATCCATCATCTGTACCAAAATTAACTGCACCATTCATAGCAGCAGTCATACCACTTGTTCCACTTGCTTCTCTTGGTACACGAGGATTATTTAACCAAACATCGGCACCTTGTTTTAAACGACGACTTAAAAACAATTCGTATCCAATTAATACCGATACATTTTTATATTTTTTACTTAAATGTACCAATTGATTAAACTGAGAAATTGCAGGATAATCTTGTGGGTAAGGTTTCCCAGCCCAAATAATTTGAACAGGATATTTGGTATTGCTCAACATTTTTTCAAACCGTTGCATATCGTAAGTCAATAAATCGGCACGTTTGTACCCTGCAAATCTTCTTGCCCAAACAATGGTTAATACATTTGGATCAAATAATTTACCTGTTTGATCTGCCACTATTTCAAATGCTCTTTTCTTTAAATACCATTTTCTATCATCTAATCCTGCATCATCATTTTCATCGGCAAAACGGTATAAAGGATTGTCGGCCCAATAAGTATAATTTTGAGCATTAGTAATTGCAGCAATCGGACAAATACCTTCGTAATGCTTCCACATTTCGTTACTTACTTTTCCATGCAATTGAGAAACACCATTTGCTTTTCTGGCAAAACGTAATGCTACCAATGAATGGTTAAATTGATCATCGTTTAAACCAGTTAATCTTCTTACTTCATCAATACTTAATCCGCAGAAATAACTCATTTTATGACACAAATAAATATCATGTTTTTCGTTACCTGCTTCTTCTGGCGTATGGGTAGTAAATACCAAATGTTTCTTTAATTCAAGTACACTTTTGTATTTATTTTTCAATAAATAAAATGCTGAAGAAATGCCATGAGCTTCGTTTAAATGATATACATCTGGGTTAAAACCTAATTCATCAATCAATTTTGCACCACCCACACCCAATAAAATAAATTGAGCCACTTTGGTAGAAACATTAGCATCGTATAAGCGATGGGTAATGGTTTGTGAAACATAATCGTTCTCAGGTAAATCGGTACTTAATAAAAATAGAGGAGCACTGTTAAAAGTAGTAGGGTTTAAATACCAAGCTTTCACCCAAACAGGATGATCATGAATATCTATTTGAAACTTAATTCCAGTATCTTCTAAAAAATCAACTGTTTTTTCCATCCATGCTGGTTGCAAAGTTTGATCTTGATTACGTGTTTGATCGTAATAGCCATACTTCCATAACATACCAATACCAATCATATTTTGCTTTAACTCATAAGCACTACGTAAATGAGAACCTGCTAAAAAGCCTAAACCACCACTATAAATTTTTAGTGGTTGATGAATGGCAAACTCCATAGAGAAGTATGCAGCCTTTGTTGTGTACTTTGGATTTACTTGGTAAGGAACTTCAAAATTTCTAAAACTCATAGTTGCGTTTTTGGTTTACAAACAGCCGCAATATAACGGCTTTTTATTAAAATGTACTTTTTACACATTAAGGCAGGCATCTTAATGATAAAAAGTGTGAATAACATCGTTGGAGTAAAAATAGGGGAATTGATTTGCTGAAAAAAGGCTGTGGGAAAGTAATGAATAAAAAAACACCTATTTGATTGAAGAATAGGTGTTTTTTGAAATTTATAGAATCTTATGCTTCTAACACTTCTCTCAAATATTGCTTTTCTTCTTTAAAAGCTTTACGTGGTTGTAAACCTAACAACTGAAACATTGCATTATCCTCATCAAAGCTTGGATTAGGTGTGGTTAATAATTTATCACCTGCAAAAATGCTATTTGCTCCGGCCATAAAACATAATGCTTGTTCGGAAATACTCATATCGGTTCTACCAGCACTTAAACGTACCATAGTTGCTGGCATTAAAATACGAGCAGTTGCAATCATTCGAACCATATCCCAAATATCTACTTTCTTATTGTGCTGCAATGGCGTTCCTTTAACTGGCACTAAAGCATTTATAGGTACACTTTCTGGATGTTTTTCCATAGTGCATAAAGTATGTAACATGGTAATTCTATCTTGATGTGTTTCGCCCAATCCAATAATTCCCCCACAACAAACTGTTACTCCTGCTTTACGAACATTGTCTAAAGTTTTTAAACGATCATCATAAGTTCTGGTAGTAATGATTTCGCTATAATGTTCTTCACTTGTATCAAGGTTATGATTGTAAGCATGCAAACCTGCACCGGCTAATTTATGAGCTTGTTCTTCGGTTAGCATTCCTAATGTGCAACAAACTTCCATGCCCATTTGGTTAACACCCTTTACCATATCTAATACTCTATCAAAATCTTTGTTATCTCTCACTTCTCTCCAAGCAGCCCCCATGCAAAACCTTGTACTGCCAGCATCTTTGGCTTTTTGTGCATATTCTAATACTTCTTCTTTTTTCATTAAAGCTTGTACATTTACATCAGTACTGTATCTAGCAGCTTGTGGACAGTAAGAACAATCTTCACTACAGCCACCTGTTTTTATACTTAATAAAGTACAAACTTGTACTTCGGCAGTATCGTTATATTTTCTATGTAGTTCAGCAGCTTTAAATACCAATTCTAATAAAGGAGCATTATATATTTCTTGAATTTCTTCGATAGACCAATTGTTTCTAATATCGTTCATGCTATAACATTTTTGTTTAGCAAATATAGCAGGATGCATAAAAATAAAACCCATGTTGTATGAACATAAAAAAAGCGTAGCTGCAAATAGCAGAAACGCTTGTAATGAATTGTTGGTTTTAGATTACATATGAGATTGCAAAATTTGCTCTAATTGTTTTGCAGCAACCACTCCCGATTGACGCCACAAAGTATTGCCTTCTTTGAAAATCATTAATGTTGGCACACCTTGAATTTGATAAGCTTGTGCCACTTGTGGATTTTTATCTACATCTACTTTAATGATGGTTACTTCATCTTTTAAAGTATCTTTTACTTGCTTTAAAATGGGAGCCATCATTTTGCATGGTCCACACCACTCAGCAAAAAAATCTACCAATACGGGCTTATTACTATTGATTACATTTTGAAATGAATTATGGCTGTTCGACATTTTGTTTTTTTGTTTCTTGCTTAAATAAATTAAAAACCATTGCACCCAGAATGGCAAAATAAATGGTGCTATTGGTGGGTTTAGAAGTGATGGCACAAGTTCCTGAAGTACAACCTACCTGATCCCAATATACAAATCCAATAATTGCCCCAAGTGCCGCACCAATAAAAGTTAATCTGTTTGCGTTAAACCACTTCTTCATAGGTAATTTCTTTAGAATTTTTAAAATCTTTATTAATGGGTGTTGTTGCACAACCTTGTGAACCACAACATCCAATATTTGCAATGGATAATGCAGCAAATAATGCACCAACAAATGCAAACGCATATTCTTTCTGCATAATTCCTTGCACAAGAATAATGACTCCTAAAACTAGTCGAATCAATCGCATCAGATTCCAACCTTGTATTATTTTTTTCATTACTTCTTATATTTTGCTTTGTAAATTGTTCCATGCACCACCGTTATAAACTATTATTCCTGCATTCTTAAGTGTTTGTTTAGCCATACTACTTCTTGCTCCACTTCTACAAACTGTAATGATTGGTTTATTCATTTTCTTCAAATCGGCTACCTTTTGCTTTACTTGTTCTAGTGGAATATTGATGGCATTTTTTACATGTCCTGACTTAAATTCTTGCACCGATCTAACATCTACAATAACTGCACCATTTTGCACCAACTCTTTAAAGTTAACTTGTGTTGGAAAAAAGATATTTTTAATAAATTGAAACATGATAATTGAATTGATTTTATAAAAGTGTTGATGGACAAACGTAATCGGTAATTTGAAATTTCCCTTGCTCTTTAATGGATTTAAAACCTCCGGCGACATTGATTAAATTATTGTAGCCTCTTGCTTTTAAGATTGAAATGAAAATCATAGATCTATAACCACCAGCACAATGTATATAATGAGTTTTATTTTTATCTATTGATGTGAAATTTTGATTAATAAAATCTAATGGCAAATTCTCTGCATCAATGATGTGTTCACTATCAAATTCACTTTTTTTACGAACATCTACAATTGAAATTTCATTTTCTGAACCAATGTTGAACAAAGTTTCTGCATTAATTGATTCTATTGTATCAATTTCATTTCCAGCATTTTTCCATGCATCAAATCCACCAGCTAAATAACCAATACAATAATCGTATCCAACTCTTGCCAATCTGGTAACAACTTCTTCTTCCCTACCTTCATCGGCAACCAATAAAATAGGTTGTTTAATGTCGGTAATTAAGGTTCCAACCCAAGGAGCAAAGCTTCCATCAATGCCTATGTTGATTGAGTTTGGCAGAAATCCTTTTGCAAAAACTTCAGGATCTCTAGTATCCAAAATCACAGCATTGGTTTCGTTTGCTGCCACATCAAAAGCTTGTGGAGACAAAGCATGATTTCCTCTTGCTAAAACAGTATCAATACTATCATACCCTTGAATATTCATCAGTACATTTAATGGAAAATAAGCAGGTGGAGCAACTAAACCTGTAAGCACTTCTTTTACAAATTCTTCTTTCGTCATATCAACACGTAAAGCATAATTAGTTTTCTTTTGATTGCCTAAAGTATCAGTAGTTTCTTTACTCATATTTTTACCACATGCACTACCTGCTCCATGTGCTGGATATACAATAATATCATCGGCCAAGGGCATTATTTTATTTCTCAAAGAATCATATAAATGTGCAGCTAAAATATCTTCTGTTAATTCAGCTTTTACTTTTTGTGCTAAATCTGGGCGACCAACATCACCAATAAATAAAGTATCGCCAGAAAACAATGCTTTTTCTTTTCCAGTTTCATCAATTAATAAAAAACATGAACTTTCCATTGTATGGCCAGGTGTATGCATTACTTTTATTTGCACATTCCCTAATTGAAAAATTTGATTGTCTGTTGCAGAAATGCAACCAAAAGCACAAGCTGCATTAGGTCCATATACTATTGATGCTCCAGTTTTTTTACTAAGATCAATATGACCAGAAACAAAGTCGGCATGAAAGTGCGTTTCAAAAATATATTTTATACTAGCACTATTTTTTGCAGCTTTTTCAATGTAGGGCTGAACTTCTCTTAATGGATCTATGATTGCTGCTTCTCCATTACTTTCAATGTAATAAGCACCTTGTGCTAAGCAACCAGTGTAAATTTGTTCAATAATCATATTTGCAATATTTAGAGTGCAAATATGATTATTGAATTATACTTTTTTTGTGACAAAAGTCACATTCAAGCCTAGTAAATATTTTAGTACAAACTTTTAACAATTCCCATTTCTAAACCTCTTAATTCTGCTAAACCTCTCAATCGGCCAATAGCACTATATCCGGGATTGGTTTGTTTTTTTAAATCGTCTAACATTTGATGACCATGATCTGGTCTCATAGGTATTGAAATATTTCGGCTTTGCATAACAGCAACAATTTCTTTCACAACTGCATACATATCTACATCGCCTTCTAAATGATTGTCTTCATAAAAATCGCCTAACTCATTTCTTTTAGTACTTCTTAAATGAATGAAATTAATTCTATTGGCAAATTGCTGCACTATTGCAGGCAAATCATTATCGGCTCTTACACCAAATGAACCTGTACAAAAACATAATCCATTGTTGAGTGATGGAACTGCATTGAATAATTCTGCAACATCATTTGCTGTACTCACAACTCTTGGTAAACCTAGTAAAGCATAAGGAGGATCATCGGGATGAATGACCATTTTTACATTACAAGCATCGGCAACAGGAATAATTTTTTGCAGAAAGTAAATTAAATGAGCTCTTAATTTATCGGCATCAATGCCGTTATATTTATCCAATGCTTGTTGAAATTGTTCAGTTGTAAAACTTTCTTCACTACCCGGCAAGCCTTTAATAATGTTTTGGGATAGCAATAATTTTTCAGCATCTGTCATAGAGTTGAATCGGTTAGTTGCTAATTCAATTTCTTGAGCTGAATAATCTTCTTCTGCATGTTGTCTTTTCAAAATAAATAAATCAAATGCAACAAATGCAGCACGTTCGTATAACAAGGCTAAAGAGCCATCTGGCATTGGGTAAGCAAGATTGGTTCTTGTCCAATCCATTACAGGCATAAAATTATAGGTGATAATATGTATACCACATGCACTTAAATTTTGAATGGATTGTTGATAATTAGCAATATAATTTTCAAACTCATCAGACTGTGTTTTAATGGCTTCATGTACTGGAACACTTTCAACCACATCCCAATTTAAGCCAGCTGCTTCAATAATATTTTTACGAAGCTGAATTTCTTCTACTGTCCATATTTCACCATTGGGAATATGGTGTAATGCTGAAACTACACCAGTACAACCAGCTTGCTTGATATCACTTAAACTAACAGGATCCTTAGGACCATACCAACGCATGGTTTGCGTCATGCCATATATTTTTTTACTCATTGTATATATTTTTAAACACCACTAAAGTTATTGAATCCACCATCAACACCAATTTCTGTTCCAGTAACAAACTTAGATGCATCGCTCAATAAATAAATCAATGCTCCTTCTAATTCATTGGCATTGCCAAAACGTTTAAACGGGGTATGTTGAATTATAGTATTGCCTCTAGCAGTTAAACTACCATCTTCTTGGGTTAACAATGTTTTGTTTTGTTCTGTTAAAAAGAAACCTGGCATAATGGTGTTTACACGAATTTTATCTGAATAACGATTGGCTACTTCTGTAGCAAACCATTTGGTGTAACAATCAATTGCTGCTTTACCCATGCTATAACCCAATACTTTGGTTAAAGCTCTTTTGCCACTTACAGATGATATGTTTACAATACTACCAAATCCTTGCTGTGCCATTACTTTACCAAATATTTGAGAAGGCAATAATGTACCCCACACATTTAAATGCATGGCTTTTTGTAAGCCTTCCATATTCATATCAAAGACATCAGCTGTTGGTTGAATTACAGCTTCTGGAACATTACCACCAGCAGCATTTACCAATCCATCAATTTTACCAAATGTTTGTACAATTACCTCTTTAGCAGCAGTTAAATCATCTGCATTCAATACATCGGCTACTAAGGCTAACGCTTTGCCACCTTGGGCAATAATGTTGTTGGCACGTTCGGCAGCAATGGCTTTATTTCTACCCATTATAATTACAGTTCCACCTGCTTTAGCAATGGCCTGTACAAATGCATTCCCAAGCACTCCAGTACCACCTGTTACTACAATTACTTTATCTTTTAACGAAAACAAATCAATCATTTCTTGTTGCATAATAAAAATTTTAGAGAGGTTGATGCTGTAAAATTCACTACAAAATGTACATCATCCTACAATTTCACTACTATATTTACTACATCGTTGTAGTTATTTTTTCGTAAAAGTGAAATTATTTTCGTAGAATTTTGTATAAATCATTGGTATGGCTAAAGTAAATTTAAAAGAACTGGCTCAGGTGTTGAATGTATCTATTTCAACTGTTTCAAAAGCTCTACGTGGCAGCTACGAAATTGGTGAAGCTACCAAACAAAGAATTGTTGCCAAAGCCGAAGAACTTGGCTACACTCCTAACCCATATGCAGGTTTTTTGCGTAATCATAAGAGTAAAAACATTGCTCTCATTGTTCCTGAATTGAACAATAATTTTTTTATTCAAGCTATTAGTGGAGCTGAATCAATTACCAGAATTAAAGATTATCATTTACTTGTGTATTGTACACATGATGATTCAGAACAAGAAAAAAAAATTATTCATCATTTACAAAATGGTCGTGTAGATGGTGTGATTATGTCATTATCGTCTAACACAACAGATTATAGCCATTTGAACGAGCTGCAAGTATCAGGCATTCCAATTGTTTTCTTTGATAGAATTGCTTATGAAATAGAAACAGCAAAAATTACGACCGATGATTTTGTTAGTGCCTTCAACGCTACTGAACACTTAATTTTAAATGGTTGCAAGAAAATTGCTTACTTATCGGTTTCCAAAAGCTTATCAATTGATTTAAAACGCAAGCAAGGTTATTTAGAAGCATTGAATAAATACAATTTACCTACAAAAAACGATTGGATGATTCAATGTAGTAACGACGATAAAAACAACATAAAAAAAATAAAACAACTTTTACAAAGTACCCATAAACCAGATGCCATTTTTGCATCAGTTGAACAACTTGCTTTAAATACTTACTATGTGTGTAAAGAATTAACCATAAACATTCCCAAACAATTAAAACTAATTTGTTTCTCTAACTTGCAAACTGCACCATTATTAAATCCTTCATTAACAACCATTCAACAACCTGCTTTTAATATGGGAGAACAAGCTGCACTAATTTTATTCAAACATTTAGACAAAAAAAGAACTTCTATACCTAATGAACATGTAATTTTAAAATCTACTTTAGTAGTAAGGGATTCTACAAAAAAATAAATTCTACTTCAACAAAACACCCAACAATTACAACAATTTGTATTTCATTGGATTATGAAGAGAAAGAAATAAACTCCTCCATATATTTTTTTACCAAAAATGAACTTTTGGGGAAAATTAATCTTCCTATTCAAGTTTAAAATTCAGTTCTTTGTTAACACTCATAATAATTTACATTTGCAACCTTGTAAAGTAAATTTTAAAAAAGAGGATACAGTGCATTATGGCCAGAATTATTGGTGTAGCTAATCAAAAAGGTGGTGTAGGTAAAACAACTACAGCCATTAACCTTGCAGCAAGTTTTGCTGTACTTGAATATAAAACTTTGTTAGTGGATGCCGATCCACAAGCAAATAGTACAACTGGTGTTGGTTTCGATTTACACAACATTACTACTAGTTTATACGATTGCATGGTAAATAATACCAAAGCAAACGAGGTAATATTAAAAAGTGATATTCCACATTTAGATGTAATTCCCTCACACATTGATTTAGTGGGTGCGGAAATTGAAATGATCAACTATCCGAATAGAGAAAATGTAATGAAAACTTTATTGGATGAAGTGAGAGACAAATACGATTTTATTGTAATTGATTGTTCTCCTTCTTTGGGTTTGATTACAGTAAATTCCTTAGTGGCTGCCGATAGTGTAATTGTTCCAGTCCAATGCGAATTTTTTGCATTAGAAGGTTTAGGCAAATTATTGAATACTATTAAAATTGTTCAAAACAGATTGAATCCAAATTTGCAAATTGAAGGCATTTTAATGACGATGTACGATGGTCGTTTACGTTTATGTAATCAAGTGGTGAGTGAAGTAAGAAGACATTTTGATGATATGGTTTTTAGCACCATCATCCATAGAAATACAAGACTAAGTGAAGCTCCTAGCGTTGGTAAACCAGTAATTTTATACGATGCCGATAGTAAAGGAGCCATTAATTACTTGAACTTAGCTAAAGAAGTATTGCAAAAAAATGAGATGACTAAAATGACCAATGAAGAAAGAATTATTGAATAAGGTGGAAGGCAGAAGATAAAGGTAGAAAGCAAAAGTGAAAAGGTTAAAGGAATAAGATAGATGGTATTTAAAGAATTTTATCATACCAAAAATTGAACCCTAACCTTAAACCCAAAACCTCTAACCTTGAACCTTAAACCTCACACCTTAAACCTTACAAAAATGAGCACTCCCAAAAAAAATAACGACTTAATAGGCAAAGGCTTACGCAGTTTGCTAAGTAATATAGATCAAGATTTAAAAACTACAGAAGGTACATTAAAAACCAAAGTGGTGGAACAAGCTACATCAATGGTTCGTGTTCCTTTGGCCGATATTTCTGTAAATCCAAAACAACCAAGAAGGGATTTTGATGAAACTGCATTAAGTGAATTAGCTACTTCAATTAAAATTCATGATATTATTCAACCATTAACGGTTACTAAGTTAGCCAATGGAAAATATCAATTAATTGCAGGTGAAAGAAGATTTAGGGCATCGAAAATTGCTGGTTTAAAAGATGTACCTGTTTATATACGCCAAGCAAATGATAAAGAATTATTAGAACTTGCCTTATTAGAAAACTTGCAACGTGAAGACTTAAACGCTATTGAAATTGGTTTAAGTTATAAGCGTATGATGGAAGAATTGGATTACACCCAAGAGCAAGTGGCCGAAAGAATGGGCAAAGAAAGAAGCACTGTAACCAACTACATTCGTTTATTAAAACTTCCACCCGATATTCAATTAGCAGTTCGAACTGGTACAATTACTATGGGACATGCAAGGGCATTAATCACTATAGAAACAGTTGATAAACAATTGTACATTTTTGGTGAAATCAAGAACAAACAATTGAGTGTTCGCCAAACAGAAGAGTTGGTAAGAAAACTATACAAGGGTAACGAACCTGTTAAATCTGCTGCAAAAAACGAGTTGCCGCCTGCTTATAAAAAGATAGAAGATAATTTAGCTTCTCACTTTAGTACCAAAGTAAAAATGGCTCATAATAAAAAAGGATATGGCAGCATTACATTAGAATATTATTCATTACAAGAATTGAATAAAATTCTAGATCAAATGAATGTTGTTATTAGTTAATTGCATGAAATTGTATCAACGTATTATAGCAGTTCTAAGTATAGTATTTTGTATTGATGTACATACAAATGCAAATACTATACATACTTCTATTGATATCAATTATTTTGATACAACTATTCAAAATAGGCTCGACTCCCCTATTATTGTTAAACCAAAACACAATCACCGACTAGCAACAAAACGTTCTGCAATGATTCCGGGTTGGGGGCAAGCTTATAACAAAGAATACTGGAAAATTCCTTTGGTTTATGGTGCACTTGCAATTCCTACAGTAACTTTTTTTTATAACAATACTTGGTATAAAAGAACAAGAACAGCTTACGATTTATTGGCAAAAGCAAGTGAACCCAATGCTTCACCAGACGATATTGCCAACTACAACAATAACGTAAACGAAAAACTAAAAGGCTTTTCACTCGGCTCCTTACAAACCTTTAGAAATTCATTTAGAAAAGATAGAGATTACTCAGTACTTTGGTTTGTTGTAGTATGGGGATTAAATGTAGTAGATGCTACTGTATTTGGGCATTTAAAAGATTTTGATGTAAGTGATAATTTATCGATGCAAATCAATCCAAGCATTAATCCAATTAACAACAGTAAAGGATTTAGCCTTGTATTCAACTTAAAGAAACCAAGCCCAAGAATTATTCAAACCAAATAAAAAATTATACAAACCATTTATGAAAATAGCATTGATTGGATATGGGAAAATGGGCATGGCAATTGAAGAAATTGCGATTGCAAAAGAACACGAAATTGTACTAAAAATAAACATAGATAATTTACAGGATTTTACAACAGAAGCACTTCAACAAGCCGATGTAGCTATTGAATTTACTGGACCTCACAGTGCTTACAGTAATATAGTAAAATGTTTAGAAGCTGGTGTTCCTGTAATTTGTGGCAGTACAGGTTGGTTAGAACAATTGCCTGCTATTGAAAATTTATGTACACAATTAAATGGCACTTTTTTATATGCCAGTAATTTTAGTATTGGGGTAAATTTATTTTTTGAATTGAACACATACTTAGCCAAATTAATGAGCCATCATACAGAGTATGATGTGCTATTAGAAGAAATTCATCATACTCAAAAAAAAGATGCACCAAGTGGCACAGCCATTACTTTGGCAGAACAAGTATTACAACAAATCGTAAATAAGAAGAAGTGGGTAAATGAAGCCACTACCAATCCTCAAGAATTAAGTATTATTTCAGAACGTATTGATCCTGCTCCAGGAACGCATAAAATAAAGTACAGTTCTGTGATTGATGATATTGAAATTATTCATACAGCCCACAACAGAAAAGGGTTTGCAGGTGGTGCTGTTTTAGCAGCAGAATTTGTTGCTTCTAAAAAAGGCATCTATAATATGAAGCAAGTATTGGGCTTAGATGTTTTTTAATTGAACTAAAAAAAATTAGTTCTCAATGAATGGTTATGTAAAAAACATGTTACTTTCATCTTGCCTAAAATTTTGATGAAACTTAAGAGCCTGTTTAAAATTATTTGATGAAATAATATGTAGATGATTTTTGAGCGAAACAAGGCAATTTTTTTAGCCCTAGTCTAACGCCTAAGGCTAAAAAAATTAACGAAGTTGCAGCCAAAAAGCAACACATATTAACCATTGAAATGATTTTTAAACTGGCTCTCAGACATTTAGTTGGTATTTTCATCCCAACTTTTACATAACCCTTAGTTCATGAAAAAATATATTCTACTTTGTTTAATAGTGCTTGCTTCTACTAATTTATTTGCACAACGCAATAAGCCAATTATTGATAGTATTGAAAAAATAATTCTTACCCAAACCGATTCTACACTTGTAAAATCTTATAGCGAATTAACCTGGCAATATAGAACTGTAAATAGAGAAAAAGCAATTAGCTACGGACGAAAAGGTATTGCATTGGGTAAAAAAATAAATTTTGCCAAAGGATTGGCTCAAGTGTACAATGATTTGGGCATTATTTATTACGATTTAGAGCTGTACGATTCTTCCATTAATTTATACAATGAAGCACTTAAAATTCGTAGGCAATTAAATGATGATTTAGGTGTTGCCAGACTATTTAACAAAATTGGCATTATTTATCAACGTCAAGGCGACTTTAGTAAATCATTGTATTACCAGCAAAATGCACTGAGCCTCTTTGAAAAAACAAACGATTTGTTAGGCACTTCCTATGCTTTAAACAATATTGGTATTCTACAACAAAATTTAGGTCGTTACGATGAAGCAATCTCTTATCACAACCAATCAATAGCCATAAAACAAAAAATAAACGATCGGCAAGGTTTAGTTCAATCTTATGTAAATGTTGCCAATATTTTTAAGATAAAAGAAGAGTATAATAAAGCCGAAGAATACTATGGCAAAGCTGTTGATATGTCTAGAGACCTCAACAATAAAGAGTACTTATCTAATGCATTAAATAATTTGGGCTCATTGCAACATAAATTAAAAAAATATTCAGTTGCTAAAAGTCATATTCTAGAATCTTATACTTTAAGATCTTCAACCAATGACACGAAAGGCAGGGCCAGCTGCTTAAATAATTTAGGAGATATACTGATTGACGAAGAGAGATATGATTCGGCTCAAATTGTATTAAACAATGCCGAAGCCCTTGCTAAACAAGGCATTAATACCAAGCCAGAGTTAGTGATGATTTATCAAACACAATCTAAACTCAACGAAAAAGTTGGTAATGCACCTGCATCATTATCTTACTATAAAAAGTATGCTGCTTATAAAGATTCTTTGTTTAATAGCGATATGAGTAACAAGTTTACAGAGCTAGAGGCAAAGTACAATACGTTAGAAAAAGAAAAACGCATTCAACAACAGCAATCTATTCTCAATAAAAGCTTGTATGAAATTGCTCAACAAAAGCTATTACTTTCTCAAAGTCAATTAGAAATTGCAGCTAATGATTTAGAAATTCAAAAACAAAATGAGCTTATTCTGCATCAAAGGCTCGATTCTACTCAACAATCTATTAGCATCAATTCTTTAAAAAAAGAAAATACCATTAATACACTAGAACTTAAAAATCAAAAATTAGAAAACAATAGAAAAACAGTTTTACTAAGTGTTGTAGGCATTATTTCAGTATTAATTATGCTTTTAATGTATTCTTTTTATAGAAGGTATAAATTGAAGAAAGAAAAAGAATTACAGCTAGAAATTTTCAAGCAACAAGAGTTAGCTACCAAGGCAATTCTTGAAGCAGAAGAAAACGAACGCAAACGTATTGCTAGTGATTTACATGATGGTGTTGGGCAAATTATGAGTGCTGCAAAAATGAATTTGAGTGCTATGGAATCTGATATTCCGTTTACCAATGATGAGCAAAAAAGAACTTTTGAAAAAGTACTCAATTTAGTTGATGAAGGTTGCAAAGAAGTAAGATCTGTTAGCCATAATATGATGCCTAATGCATTGGTAAAAGCAGGCTTAGCAAGTGCAGTAAGAGAATTTATTAATCAAATAGATGCCCGTATAATTAAAACAGATTTATATACCGAAGGCTTAAATGAACGCATCGACAGTAATATTGAAACTGTACTTTATAGAGTAATTCAAGAATGTGTAAACAATGTAATTAAACATGCAAAAGCCAATCACTTAGATATTTCACTAATTAAAGATACCGATGGTATTGCCGTAACTATTGAAGATAATGGGAAAGGCTTCGACAGTAATAACAAAAATAATTTTGATGGTATTGGCCTAAAGAACATACAAACTCGTGTAGAATATTTAAAGGGTACTGTAGAATGGAACAGTGCTTTAGATAAAGGCACTTTAGTAGCCATACATATTCCTGTTGGTTCATAAAATTCCCTTACTTTAGTGGTGAAACTAACTAACCAACTAACGACCCTTTTACATGAAAACAGGAAAAATTAATGTAGCTATTGTAGATGACCATCAAATAGTTATAGATGGAATTACCTCTCTGCTAGATGGACATCCTAATATTCATATTGCCCTAACCAATACCAATGCAGCTACAGTTTTACAACAAATTTCTAATTACGACATTGATATTTTACTCACCGACATTATGATGCCAGTAATGAACGGACAAGAATTGGCAAAAAAAATAAAAGAACAATTTCCGGATATTAAAATATTGGCTTTAAGTATGAGTGGTCAAGGTAATACAGTTAATCAAATGATTAATGATGCTGATATTGCTGGCTATGTATTAAAGAATATTGGTAAACAAGAACTCATTCATGCCATTGAAAAAATTGCTAGCGGCGGTGTTTATTTTAGTGAAGAAGTACTCAACGAATTAGAACACTTCAGCAGCATGAAAAAAGAAAACGAAGAAGTTAATCTTACAACAAGAGAAATAGAAATTATTAAGTTAATTGAAAAAGAATGCTCTAATAAAGATATAGCCACACAATTATTCATTAGTGAACGAACTGTTGAAACGCATCGTAAAAATATTTTCAGAAAAACGAAAACCAATAGTGTAATTGGTTTAGTAAAGTATGCTTATGAGCATAAATTAATTTAATTGCTTGTATAATTTGCTTTTATTGAACCAACACTTTTTGTACAAACTTTTTTTTGCTATCCAAGTTTATTAATTGAATGTAATATACACCACTTACTGTTGTAGCTGGAATATTCATTGATTCTAGTTGTTGTTTACTCTTGACATTTACATTCTTTACACTCAATAATCTTGATTGGTTATCTATGAACTGAACTGAAAAATTACCTAATTCCTGTAAACTAATATATATAACATTTCCTTTAGCAATAGGGTTTGGAAATACTTTAAATGCAGATTTTTGTTTAAAGATATTCTTCAATAAAGAGGGAATTGTTGTAATTTTTTCAACACTTTTTCCTACAACAACAGATCCACCAATTGCTTGTATTCTACCAACTATTGTTGAATAACTAGTTACAACAACTTCATTCAATTCTTTATGTACTGGTTTTAATTGAACACGTATAATCTCCTTGCCTTCATAATAACTAATTTGTCTCTTTTCACTTGTATATCCTAAAGATGATATTTCTATATTAACAGAGTCTTCTGTATGATTCATCAAATTCAAACACTTGAAAACACCATTTGAATCTGCCATTATTTGTGTTGTTTTTTTTGGAAAGTTTAATTTAACCATTGCATAAGCAACAGGTTTTTTATCTTCGTCTAACACCTCTCCTTCAAGCAACTTATCAGTTACGCTATTTAAAACAGCAGGCTTTTCACTTACATGCTCTTGTATAATCTTTGTTTTACCTTTAGTTTTTGGTACTTCTTTACACACTTTTTCAGGTACATCTTTCACAGCAATTTTACCTAGTAATCTTTGTGAATTGCCTCTATTTACAAAAAAGAACAATGATGTAAAGCTTGCCAATAGCCATTGCCAACGTTTATCTTTGGGCTTTGTAGCCTCTTGTAATCCTCGGTTTAATTGATCTGTAGAAAATCTGCCACAAGTATTTCCTTTATTATGGCTAAAAAAATGAAGTATTTGCTCATCACTCATTGCTTGAAAATCTATCACCGTTTTACAACAGCTGCCACAAAAACGACCTTGTTCATTTTCGGTCATTTTATTCAAATCTTCATGGCAAGGTTCTGGTATTTGAAGGTAAACTTGAGTTTTCATGGCAGTAGTTTTGCATGAGATGCATCTATTCTTTTGTTTACATAATTTTTTAAAATTTTTATTTCTTCATTATAGAATTACCAAACAATAGATAATTCATTTATTTTCACTTTTCAACCAAAACTATTTTTATGTCTGCTCTTTTCCCAGAATTTTTCGAATGCAATGATTATTTAATTGATGAAAAAGTAACTTTTCTTCAATTCGAAAACGAATACAAAATTTATAACGATTTAGGAGTACAAATTGGTGCCATTAAACAATCTTTAAATGCTTGGCATAAGGTTTTACGAATGCTTTTAAATAAAGCTATGCTCCCATTTTTATTAGAATTAAAAGACTCAAATGGTGAATTATTGGTGAGTGTACAACGTGGCTGGACATTTTGGATGTCTAAAATAAAGATTACCGATAGCAACCATGAAGAAGTGGGTTATATTAAGCAAAAATTTACTTTTTTAAAACCTCGTTTTAAAATACTAGACGCCTCAGAAAATTTAATTGGAGAAATCACTGGCGACTGGAAAGCTTGGAACTTTACTATTACCGACGCAAGTGGTAATGAAGTTGGAAAAATTACTAAAAAATGGGCTGGGGCAATGAAAGAATTATTTACTTCGTCCGATAAATATTATGTGCATATTAATCCAAGTTTTAGTGAAGATCAGCACAAAATAAACATTGTTGCTACAGCTATTACCATTGATATGGTTTTAAAAGAAAGCAAATAATATTCTCAAATATCTCATAAAAAAATCCCACTTAAAAGTGGGATTTTTTTATGCTATAAAACAGATCGAGGATTTCTCATTTGTCGTCTTGCACCATAACCTCCACCACCAAAGAAACCAAGTGGACCACCCCATTCAACATTCAATAACTTATATGTAACTTTTAACTGAAAGCTGTAAAATATATCATCTCTTTTAGGGTTACCTCTAGGCATTGTTTTAGAAAATGAGGCTCCCACCTCATCCCCACGAAAAGCTAAATATTGAGAGAATGCATTTCCTTGTGAGGCAAATAAAGCTGGATCTACATAACTATTCTGGCTAACATCATCTAGATGATCAGTAAATGTTTTTCTTAAAAAGAATTCTGTACCAATTTGTAAGGCTTCTGTTACATCTATTCTTATACCTGCACCAAACCCTAAATTAAATTGAGTTAAAGCATAAGGCTTTCTATCTGGATAAGCAGCTAGACCTTGACCTTCAGTTCCCCAATCTCTTAAATTTTGCTTATTACCGAATCGATCAATAGTGGTTGGGTTAAATCCAAAAATGCCTGGTCCAAAAAATACGTATGGTGTAAATGCATATTCCTCTGCATTATTCAAAAAATCATATTCTGCTGCAACATTAAACTCCCAAACAAAACTTTTGAAATTTAGATTTCTATTTTTGAACTTTTGTTCAGCATTGTCTTTGTCATCAGCTCTTATGCCTAAACCGGTTAGACTTGCTCTTAATCTAAATTTTTCAGATAAATCATAGCTACCTCCTAAAGTTACTGCACCAGACATTTGCTTCATCAAAGGAGCACCAGCTATTAAGTCGCCATAATAGGCACTAGCTCCACCAGCAGCAGAAATTCTAACTCGTTGAGCTTGGGCAGTTAACGTGGAAAAAATAGCTCCAATAAATAATACTCGTACAATTGCTTTCATACTTACATTAGTTTCTTTTCGTGAATACGGGATAAAAATAAAGAAAATGCACTATATACATAATTTTATTATCCCATTTTCCTCAAAAATAGCCCATTGCTAACAAAAATGCTATCCACATTTGTGGATAGCATAGGAATTTAATATAAAGATTATACTACAGCAACTTGCTTTGAAATAATAATTTTATTGTTTTGTTGCCATCCAAAATATTGTTGTGCATTATTGTAGCAGATATCTTTTATAATTTTTCCTACCCAAACAATGTCATTTGGTAACTCTCCTTTTTCAATTTCTTCACCAAATAAATTGCACAATAATCTTCTAAAATATTCATGTCTTGGAAACGACATAAAACTTCTACTATCGGTTAACATGCCAATAAATTTACTCAATAAGCCCATATTGCTTAGAGCGTTCATTTGTTTTAACATTCCATCTTTTTGATCTAAAAACCACCAACCACTACCCCATTGAATTTTTCCTGCTACACTTCCATCATTGAAATTACCAATCATAGTTGCCATTAATTCATTATCTGAAGGATTCAAATTATATAGAATGGTTTTTGCTAATTTATCTTCATCGTCAAGTTTACCTAAAAACTTGGATAAATTTCTGCCTTGAGAAAAATCACCAATAGAGTCCCAACCAGTATCAGCACCTAATGTTCTCATCATTCGTACATTATTGTTACGCAATGCCCCAAGATGATATTGTTGAACCCAACCTTTTTCCCAATCCCACTCAGCAAAATGTACTAGCATAGCACTTTTAAATTTGCGTTGTTCAACATCATTTAAACTTTTACCAGAATGTATTTTATTAAATATTACTTCAATTTCACTTCCAGTAAAATCATCTGCATAAATTTCTTCTAAACCATGATCACTCACACTACAGCCCATTGATGCAAAAAAGTCATGCCTATTTTGCAATGCATACAAGAAATCTTCAAAAGAAGAAATTGAAATACCACTAGCAGCTTCTATTTTTTTAACATAATCATTAAATTTTGTTGGATCGATAACATCCATTGCTTTATCAGGACGAAAAGCTGGTAAAATTGGCACTTCAAACTCATCTTCTTTTAATTGAGCATGAAATTCCAAGTTATCTGTTGGATCATCTGTAGTGCAAATAGTAACCACGTTCATTTTACGCAGTAAGTTTTTTACACTATACTCAGGGGACCTTAACTTTTCACTACATTCATCGTAAATTCTTCTTGCACTATTACTATCAAGTAATTCTGTAATACCAAAATAACGTTGTAACTCTAAATGTGTCCAATGATATAGTGGATTGCGTAGTGTATAAGGCACAGTTGCTGCCCATTGTTGAAATTTTTCAAAGTCGGTAGCATCACCTGTGCAATACCTTTCATCAATTCCATTGGTACGCATGGCCCTCCATTTATAATGATCTCCATACAACCAAATCTGGGTGAGGTTTTCAAAGTTTTTATCTTCTGCTATTTGTTGTTGAGGTAAATGGCAATGATAATCTATAATGGGCATGTCTTTGGCATACTCGTGGTATAACTTTTCTGCAGTTTTATTGGTAAGCAGAAAATTTTCGTCAAGAAATTTTTTCATAACTTCTGTCTTTAATATTAGCATAAAACAAATTCTGTTTTATCTAGGGTTTAGGTTCTTTTTGTACAATTATAAACTCACACCTCTTTTCCAAGGTATAAAATCGTCTTGATTTAATAATACAGCTTTAGGAATCTCTTCACCACTTGCAACTTTAATACAATATTCTAATATTTCCTCACCCATTTGCTCAATCGTTTTTTCTCCATCAATAATTCCTCCAGTATTAACATCTATAATGTCTGCCATTCTTGTAGCTAAAGCTGTATTGGTTGCAACTTTAATTACTGGGCAAACAGGGTTACCCGTTGGAGTTCCTAAGCCTGTTGTAAATAATATTAGAGTTGCTCCACTTGCTGCTTTTCCAGTAGTTGCTTCAACATCGTTTCCTGGTGTGCACACTAAATTTAAACCTGGTTTAACTGCTGGTTCTGTGTAATCTAGTACATCTTCTACAGGTGCAGTTCCACCTTTTTTAGCAGCACCATTGCTTTTAATAGCATCTGTAATTAGACCATCTTTAATATTACCAGGACTTGGGTTCATATGAAAACCAGAACCAACATTTTCAGCAGCATCGCTGTAAGCTTTCATCAAACTCATGAACTTTTTTGCCTTTGATTCGTCTTTGGTTCTGTCAATTAAATCTTGTTCGGCACCACATAATTCAGGAAACTCTGCTAATAAAACTTTACCGCCAACGGCTACCAATAAATCGCTTGCATAACCAACTGCTGGATTTGCTGAAATGCCACTAAAGCCATCGCTTCCACCACATTTTACACCCAATACCAATTCACTTATTGGTGCAGGTTTACGTTCTATTTTATTGGCTTCAACTAATCCTAAAAAAGTTTGTTTAATAGCATCTGATATTAATTGCTCTTCGCTTTGTGATTGTTGTTGTTCATAAATAAACAAAGGTTTATCGAAGTTTGGATTACGATCTTTTAAATCGTTGATAAAATCTTGCGATTGTAAATTTTGGCAACCTAAACTTAATACCGTTACACCTGCAACATTTGGATGATCTGCATAAGCAGCTAATAACTTACTTAATACTGCTGCATCTTGGCGTATGCCACCACAACCACCTTGATGATTTAAAAACTTTATGCCATCAATGTTTTTAAATGGTCTATTTTGTTGATTTGCCAATGCATCGGTTGGAGTTAGATTTAAATTGGCAATGTCTTCTCCATTTTGATAGGCTTGTAACAATTGATGAGTGTAACTTTTATACTTAGGAGTTACTGCGTAGCCTAACTCATTATGCAATGCTTCACGAATTACATCTAGATTTCTGTTTTCGCAAAAAACTGTTGGAATAAATAACCAATAATTTGCTGTGCCTACTCTTCCATCACTTCTATGATAACCGTTGAAAGTTCTTCCTGTAAATTTTGATACTTCGGGTGCCTGCCACTCATAATTTACTTTTCTATACACATAAGGTTCTGCAGCATGCTTTAAATTATCGGTACTCATTCGCATTCCTTTTAAAACAAAATGCTGAATTTTACCTACTAATACACCATACATAATTACTGCATCTCCTGCATTCATATCGCTCATATAAAACTTATGTTTAGCAGGAATATCTTCTTGCAAAACATAAGTTTCTCCATTGTATTGTACAGTATCGCCTTTAGCCAAATTTTGTAAGGCTACAATTACATTATCTTTTGGATTTACTTTTAATACTTTGTTTGCCATTTTTTCTTTTTCCACTAAGTACACTAAGGATACAAAGTGTACTTAGTTTATTTTTGTTCAATGATGTTATACAGTTGAAGAGTGCGACGCCACTGAAGCTTAATTAAAAAACTACAGCTTGGTACATAAAAATTATACGCCAACTTCTTCTTTATTCTTTTCTATACTATTTAACGTTTCTATTAATTTTCCATTAGAAAATTTTTGCAAATAACTACTAACTGCCAATTCAAACCCTTTGAAATTTGTTAAATCTATACCCCATAAATTGGTATTGCTTAAAATTGTTGTAACAACTTGCTGCATTGAATTGTTTTGCCAAACTGTATTAAAATAACTTGCAGTATCATCGTTTATATGATATTCTTTTTGTTGAAAAATGCCATAATATTTACCATCTTTTTCTTGATGCACTTTCATGAATAACAAATAAGCTGCAAAACCTGCTGCCATATATTGTGGAACATGATCGAAACGATTATAATGTTCTATAATTAATGGCAAATTTCTCATTTGCATTTTACCTGTAAAATTCATGGTAATACTTAGCCAACGATGATCGATACTTGGATTTCTAAAACGGTCTATTACTCCTTTAGCAAACTCATAAGATTCTAAACGAGTAATCTCAATACTTTCAATACAAGGTGCAATTTCATGTGTCATTAAATCGTGCAAGTACAAACTGAAAGTTGAATTAGCCATTGCTTCTTTTACTGTTTCGAAGCCTGCCAAATAAGCTAGTCCACAACTGAACGTGTGTGTACCATTGAGTAGTCTCAATTTCAGTTCACGAAATTTATTAATATTGGGTGCAATTATAACTCCTTTATCTACTTGACTGAATGCTAAAATTTCTTTGCTTCTTTCATTAGATGTTTCAATTGCCCAAAGACTATACACTTCACTCATAATCATTAAATCATCTTGATAACCTAATGCTGTAAGGGTTGCATGATGTTGTTCAGTTGGCATTTTGCCAGGAACAATTCTATCGACTAAAGAATTGCAAAAATCGTTTGCATTTAACAACCAGTGAATGAAGGCATCATCTAGTTGATTCACTTTAGCCAATTGCTCAACAATTAATTTAAGTTTAGTGCCATTATCTATTACCAACTCTGTTGGAACAATTACTACACCTGCATCTTCACTTCCATTAAAAGTTTTATACCGATGGTGTAACCAAGCCAATAATTTTCCTGGAAATGAGGTAGGTGGATTATTAGCTATTATATCGTTTTCATCTAATACAATTCCCACTTCTGTGGTATTAGAAATGACTAGCTGCATGTTTTTGTTTTCTGCAGTTGCCAATATTTCGTTCCATTGAGTTTTGGCAGCCAATACTCTTGCTATAGCACTATTGATAATTGTTTCTTCTATTAGCTGATTATCTTGATAGCCCTTGATACAATGTGTAAATAACCCTTCTTGTGTAGTAAATTCATCTGATGTTCCATTACCTGTAGATTTAACCACTACTACTCTACCATTAAAAACACCCAATTGATTGGCTTTATTAATGTAATAATCGGGTAATCCTCTCAATAGAACACCTGTACCAAATTGCAATACTTTTTCTGGCAACGTAAACATTGTTTCTGTTGGCTTTGAAACATTGGTTGCAGTATGATTGATTGCAATTACTTTATTTAAAACCGCTAAATTCATATATTACTTTAGTCTTTTTGATAATTCAATATTTAATTCTATTAATCCTTCTTTTGCCAGTTCTGCAAAGAGTTGTGCTCCATATTCATTTAAATGTGTATCGTCTTTTTTGCCAGTTGGATAATTAATATGTTGTGCAGAATCTAAATGAAGGAACATTTTTTTAGATTCTTCTTTTCCATACTTAATTAGCAACTGCTCTGTTTTTTGATGCATATCAATTAAAAGAACTTGCTGTTCTTTGGCAACTTCTCTAACTAAATTTGGATATACACCATGCACATCGTAAAACTTTCCTTCTTTATCAAAACGTCTTCTTACAATTGGCGTTAATAAAATGGGTGTTGCTTTTTTGTTTCTTACTTCAGCTATAAAAGTGATTAAGTTTTTTTTATACTCTTCTGGGCTTGTGTATCTATCTTCTTTTTCTTTAGATTGATCGTTATGCCCAAATTGTATCATCACATAATCGCCTTCTTTTGCATCATCAATAATGGTTTTCCACTTGCCTTCACTAATAAATGTTTTGGTACTTCTTCCATTGGCTGCTCTATTATCTACTTTCACCGTTTCGTTAAACATTTTTTCAAATGGCATTCCCCAGCCAGTTTCAGGATATTTATCAGTTTTCTTAATACTCATTGTAGAATCGCCTGCCATGAATAAAGTGATGGATTTCTTTTGAAAAGAAACCAATAAGCCTAATGCTACAACAAATAATATATTTTTAATACAATACTTCATTCTTTAATTTTCCATTTGTTATTGAATACCCATTTTGCATTTATTCTATTTGCTTTAGGTGCATTTTTTGCTTGTTCTAAATTGTTTGTAAACCAACTATAATTACCATCTTCTTTTGTACAATTGTAATAGTATTGACGATTACCCCATAAAATAGCATTGGTGGTTTTTACTAAATAAATAGGCTCATTAGCCATGTTTTTACTAAACGTACAATTGATTAAAAAGAACTGAGCATCTCTATGCCAACGACCCAATTTGAACCCTTTGTAACCATCCAAATAGCAATTGACCAATACTGTTTTCGAGTCTTCATTTTTGCTACCATCATGCCAAATTGCAGCAGAACCCGTATGAGCAAAAAATCTACAATTTTCTGCATAAGCCCAACCTCTAGGACAGTAAAAATCTACACCACCTTCAATATCACAATCTTTAAAATAAAACATTCCAGCTTCAACATTCCAAGGGCTTACAGTATCGCCACCAAAAGCTTTTAATACACAATTCAATACTTTTAATCTTGTTGTATTGAAACTTCTCAGAGCCATTTGATGCCCATCTTTTCTTACTCTCTTTTGTTGTTTTGATGTATCATTTGCACAATCAATGAACACATCTTTATCGTTTTCAAAACCATAACTGTTGGTAATGGTTAAATTTTTTAAAGTAATATCATTTCCATTCAAGTTTACAGTTGCTACCCCCCAATCATCTATTGCTGTGCAACGAAACTCATCTCTTGCTATTGATTGAATAATGATGGTATGTACTTTATCTTCTCCCTCTAACACAACATTGTGTTTTGATAAAAATATTTTTTCTTTATAAATTCCCTTCTTTATAAAAATAGTTCTTGGTTTTGCTGCACTATCTGTTAAACTGTTGATTGCTGCTTGAATAGAGAGAAAATTTCCATTTCCACGTGCATCTACAATTAGTTTTTTTTGTGCTTGTAGTTGGTTTATTAAAAACAGCAAACAAACTACAATAACATACTTCATATTGAAATTCCATTTTTCTTTTTCCACGCTAAATAATCTTTTTTTATCAAACGTTCTGGCCAATTGCCATACCAACCATAACCCATTCTTCTTTCATGTTCAATTTCGGTTAATGCATATTTTTTAATTCCATCTCTACCAACAAAAATGGGTTTGCCATCTTCAATATCATAAAATCTTGCCCAAATTGTTTCAGTTGCATCTTGTACCAAAACTCTATCCTTTCCATTTGGCTGAGTAGCATCATCAATAATTTTACTAGTATAACCTTCAATTTTTACTTTATCTAACCAAGCAACTGCTTTGTGAATAGCAGTAATAACAGCAGTATCGGCCGATTGAATTCTCATTAAAAAATGAACAATGCCAACAGATTCTAAAGTTGCTAAAGAAGCTAATTCAAATTTTCTGGCGTTGGCAACTTGTAAAGTATTTTCATCGTACTGCTGACACCATCCTGTTAACTCATTATTTATTTTAACTTGAGTTTTAAGAATACAATCAATTCCACTTTTAATGGCTTTTTCTGCTTTAGTTTTATACAATGCATTTACTACTTCAAAATCATTTAAACCACACACTACATCAAACAAAACATTCAACACATTTACAATAGCGTTATCGTTATAAGTAATTAAATGCCTATATGAACTTAAATCTGGATAAAACTGTGGCCAACCTCCATTTTTGTACTGAGCAGTAAGTAAATACTCAATGCCACGTTCTGCAGCTTGTAAGTAAGATTGATTGTTTGTTTTTTTAAATGCTGTTACTAGATAACGAATCTCTTGTGTTGTTGCACCATTATCAATAGTTGCATCGTTCCTATTTTCATCGTCTTTAATCGTAGCAATTTCAACAGATGAATAAGTTTTCTTATAGTCAATCTTTTTATTCAAATAATGTTTAGGCCAACCACCATATTTGCGTTGAAACAACAACATATTATCGGCCATTGCATCTTGTGCAAAGCTACTTATGATTATGCATGAAGTAAGCATAGATAATATGTATTTTTTAAACTTCATTTTTACTTTAACCGACTGTTTAACCACTGTACTAAACTTTTTGCTGCTTTAAAGTTTTCAAATTCGGCAGGTAGTTTTCTTCCATCTACATATTCATTGTATAACCAAGGGTCACCAATTGCAAAAACGGTTCCTTTACCATATTTACTAACAGCTGCAATTACATCGCCTTTATCGTTTAAAACAGATTTAGCATTTCCTGATAATTTTAAAGTAGATATTTCCTTTATATAAATTTTACTTACTCCAGTTAACACTTCATTATCTGCATTAATATTTACGCCACCCATTTCAAACTTGTTACCATCTACGGTATTGCGTAAATCGGCATTAAAATGAATACCAAAAGTGTTGGCTAATTTGTTGAATTTTTCAAATTCTGCGTTGCCTTTATCGTTATGAAAAATAACTAATACACCACCTTTTTTAACCCACTTTTCTATGGCTTTAATATCATTGGATTGAACATAATTAGGAGTAGGATTGTCTTTTTCATGATCGGCATCTACAATAATATAGATAGATGATTTTTTAAGACTCTTTTTGGTTGGTGCTGTACTTAACGTGGTAGTAATAAAGCCATAAGAGTTAAAAATATTTCCTAAAAAATAAAAACCACCATTGCTTTTTTCATTCCATTTATAGTGCCATGCAATTTCATTGCCTACTGCATTTTTCTTCTTTTCGGCATTAAAATAATCATCTAATAAAACTGTTTTTTTGTTTGCAGTATTTAATGTTGGCAATAAATCCATTTCATTAGCAGCTAAAATAAATGCACCAACACCTTTTGGATCGTTCACAATAACAGGTTCGCTCATATAGTATTCAAAACTTCCATCTCTATAAGGCTTACCACCTAACCCACTTACTTTAACAGTGCCATGTAAGTTAGTTTGTCCGTTTTCTTCTTTTACAAATTTGTTGACCAAACCTTCATATCCTTTTCTGGCAATTTCAATTTTAGTTGAAGGCACATAACCTAATCGAACACCTTTAGCAATAGCATATACAAATTGAGAAGATGCAGATGCCTCGAAATAATTTTTCTCTTTCTCTGGTCCATCGTAATTCAAAATATCTAACCACAAACCGGTAGTTGCATCTTGTTGCTTTTCTACTGCATTAATTAATCTATTTAAAATGCCAATTAGCGACTTCCTTTTAGGATGATTGGTAGGAAAAAATTCCAATGCATCTACTAAAGCTGTAGCATACCAACCCATTGCTCTTGCCCAAAATAATGGTGAAGTGCCTGTAGTTTTGTTGGCCCATTGTTGTTGCTTACTTTCATCCCATCCATGATATAATAAACCCGTATTTGCATCTCTTGCATGATTTTCCATCCAAATAAATTGATTGGCTATATCATTATAGGCAGTATCTTCTTGAGTTAACTGTGCATACTCGGCATAAAATGGTTGAGCCATATATAAGCCATCTAACCACATTTGATAAGGGTAAATTTTCTTATGCCAAAAGCCACCTTCATTTGTTCTTGGATGCAGACGCAACTGTTCTCTCAACAACTGAGCTGCTTTCCAGTATTTTTCTTTTTCAGTTACTCTATATAGAAACAATAATAATTTTCCATTATTAATATGGTCTATATTAAATTCTTCTCTCTTATAAGTTCTTATGGTTCCATCATTTTGTACATAGAAATCCATTTGCTTTTGTATGTACTGAAAGTATTTTGGATCACCCGTTCTATACCAATTGCCTTCCATACCTTTAAGAATAACCCCCATATCGTAACTCCATTTGCTAAAAACCGAATCTTTCCAAATGGTCATTGCTGTTTGTGCAATACGTTCACCTGGTGTTTGAGCAAACACTTGATAAGAGAAACATAACCAACCTATTATTAAAAACTTCTTCATATATTCTTATTCAAATAAATCATTAAAATTTATTGCGTTACTACATTCTCAAGCTTAGCTCCAAAGCCAACATCTAGTTTCTTCTTTGCTTTTGAAGTATCGGTATTCAATAATTTTATTTTACCAGTTCTTTCTCCTTGAACTTGTAATAATAATTCGCTATTGGCTGAGTATACTAAATTACTCAAAGTAACATCTGAGCTATTTAACACATACATTACAGGATTAGTTTCTTTAGAAAGTACAGTAATATTTTTTAAATTAATGTTGGTAGCTTCTTCAATTTCAATTGCTTTTCTAGCTTGAATGGTAATGTTTTCTAAGTTGATATTATTAATGTGCATTTCAGGAATTCCTCTAATAAAAATTCCTTTCTCAGCACCATTACAAACCACATTTTTAACATAAAAATTTTTGAATTGAGGAGTTGTTTCATCTACTGGTTTAAACTCAACTACAGGAGGTTCTCTTTTTTCTCCAGCCATAGGTACAGGATCTTTTGCTGCATAATACATATCAAATAAAATGGCTTCACCAGGAATATCTTTCATGATGATATTGTTAATGAAAATGTTTTCTACAATACCTCCACGACCACGAGTTGTTTTAAAACGTAAACCAATATCTGTACCAATGAACGTACAATTATCTACATAAATATTTTTTGCACCACCACTCATTTCGCTACCAATTACAAAACCTCCATGTGCATGATATACTACACAGTTTCTAACAATTCCATTTTCTGTTGGCATGGCTCTTTTTCTACCTTCGGTATCTCTGCCACTTTTAATACAAATACCATCATCGCCTACATCAAATAAACTATTTTCAACAATAAAATTTTTGCAACTTTCAATATCTAAACCATCTCCATTTTGGGCATACCAAGGATTTTTTGCTACTATATTTCTGATGGTTAAGTTTTCACACATTAAAGGATGAATATTCCATGCTGGTGAATTCTGAAAAGTTACTCCATCGAGTAATACATTTTTACAATTGGCAAATACCAATAAGTTAGGTCTTAAAAAGTCTTTATACGCTTCTACATCTTTTAAAGTAATTCCATTGGCAACCACACCAGCATTTTTTACTTTGCTGCCTGCCAAAGATTTTTCTGATGGGTACCAAGTTTTTTTATCATCACTTAAAACACCACCACTTTCTGTTTTTTTCTTCCATTGGCTTGCAGTGAGTTTATCTTTTTTAACCATACGCCAAGCATCTCCATTTCCATCTACAATTCCTTTACCAGTAACAGCAATATTGGTTGCATTATATGCAAATAAAGGAGATTGATTGCGGTATGCTGCTAAACCCTCCCAATTGGTTAATACCAAAGGATATTCATTAAAATCATCGGTAAATTGTAATAAAGCATCTTTTGAAATATGTAAGTTTACATTGCTTTTTAACTCAATTGGACCTGTTAACCATAAGCCAGCTGGAATATGCACTACTCCTCCTCCATTTTTACTACAAGTTAAAATGGCTTTATTAATTGCAATGGTATTTAATGTAAAGCCATTGGCTATAGCACCAAATTTTGTAATATTGAAAGTATCTTTTTTAAATTTTGGAACAATTACTTTAGGTAATTTTTGAGCATAAATATTCGAACATATTAAAATACATAATAAAAAAACACTACTTAATTTAAAGCACAATCGTTTCATAATAATTATTTTTCCTAAGAAAGTAAACTTCTAATAACCAACAATTCTACTTAGATATTTGTTAAGCAAAAAGCTAATCTAATTGTTTATTTACGCAATCGTTTCCGATAACGATAACAAATTTTAATTTTGAAAATACCGTATAATTAATTTTCGCTTTTATAAAAATGCAGTACAACTAATAACCTTTAGTTGTACCTTCAACATCTCAAAAGCTTGCAGCAAAAATGAAATTTGAAGCCGTTACCATAAAAGATATAGCCAAAGAACTTGGGCTATCTACGTCAACTGTTAGCAGGGCTCTTAGAGATAGTTATGAGATTAGTCCAGAAACAAAAAAAATAGTACTGGAATATGCTAAAGAAATTAACTATAGGCCTAACCCTATTGCATTAAGTTTAAAAGAAAAACGTAGCCGTTCTATTGGAATAGTGGTGAGTGAAATTGCCAACAGTTTCTTTAGTCAGGCAATTAATGGAATAGAATCTGTTGCCAATGCAAGAGGTTACAATGTAATTATTACTCAAAGCCACGAGAGCTACGAAAAAGAAGTTTCGAGTTTACAATTCTTAGCTTCAAGAAGTGTAGATGGTTGTTTAATTTCTGTTTCAACCGAAACAAAAGATTTTTCGCATATAACTCATTTGCACGATAGAGGATTACACATGGTTTGTTTTGACAGAGTAGTAGAAGAATTAAATACACATAAAGTAATTGTAGATAATTTTAAAGGAGCATACGATGCTACCACACAATTAATTAAAAACGGATATACAAGAATTGCACATTTAGCCAATTCGGAATATTTGTCTATTTCGAAAGAACGAGTAGCTGGTTATAGAAAAGCATTAGAGAATCACAAAATTGAATTTGATGAAACTTTAGTACAACACTGTTTACATGGTGGAATGATATATGAAGAAGTTGAAACTGCAATGAACAAACTATTGAAGCTAAAAAACAAACCCGATGCTGTTTTTGCATCTGCCGATAAATTAACAACCAATTGTATGCGATACTGCAAAATAAAAAAAATCAGTATCCCTCAAAAATTAGCTGTTATTGGTTTTAGCAATTTAGATTTAACCGAATTATTATCGCCATCACTATCAGTTGTTCGTCAGCCAGCATTTGAAATGGGTAGAATATCGGCTGAACTTTTAATTAAAATGATTGAGGCGAAAAGAGCCACCACCGATTTTGAAATAAGGGTATTACAACCCGATGTTTTTATAAGAGATAGTTGTGCAAGAAAAACAAAATAAAAAATTCATTGCTTAATTGAACCTTATTGTTTAAACTAGTTTCTTCAACAACTCAACCATCGTATCAAAATTTTGTTACCTTAGTATTATAAAAATTTTGAACTATGGCAAAACCTTCATTTGAATTAGTACAAGCATTAAAAGAAACTGCAAGTCGTTTAAAAAATGGTGCTTACTATGCTTGGGGCAATCATGGTGGCTGCAACTGTGGTAATTTGTTACAAGTGGTTACTCAATTAAGCAAGGAAGAAATTTTACAATATGCACATAGTGGTATTGGAGAATGGACTGAACTTGCTGAAGATTATTGTGGTGTTACCAATGCACCTATATCGCTTTTATTAAAAAAATTACAAGAGATAGGATTAACACCTACTGACATTCATAACTTAGAATACTTAGAAGATAAAACTGTTTTACAAAATTTACCTGGCGGATTTAGGTGGTTGAAAAAAAATCTTCGTGAAGATGTGATTGTATATTTTGAAACTTATGCTCAACTATTAGAAGAACAATTAATTGAACAAATTCAAATACCTACCGAATTCTTTAAAACGAATAATACAATTGTGAGAGAGTTGGAGATGGCAGGAATTGAGTTATAAGTTATAAGCGATAAGTTGTAAGTTATTGATGGTGAGTTTTAAGTTGGGATTGATTGCTTTTAATTTAGATTTTGGGTTTATGCACTATTCTTTTGTTTAAGCATTAAATAGAGTATTGATTGCCTAACTTTTAGGGGAAATTAAAATAAAAAAGGATTGTTGCTTTCGCTTCAATCCTTTTTATTGCTTACTAATCCGTAATGTTTTTGTATTGCTACTTTAACATTCTATAGTTAATTCAAACTTCTAAAATCTACTGGAACCAATTTACTTACTCCAGGTTCTTGCATGGTTACTCCATAAATTACATCTACGGCACTCATTGTTTGTTTGTTGTGTGTTACAATAATAAACTGTGAGTTATCGCTAAACTTCTTAATCATTTGTGTGAACTTACCCACGTTGGCATCATCTAAAGGAGCATCTACCTCATCTAAAATACAGAATGGTGCTGGCTTAATTAAATAGATGGCAAATAACAATGCTGTTGCTGTTAAAGTTTTTTCTCCCCCACTTAATTGAGTAATAGATGACGGACGTTTGCCCTTTGGTTTTGCCACAATATCTATTCCGGTTTCAGCTAAATTTTCAGGATTTACCAATACCATATCGGCAGTGTCTTCTTCTGTAAATAAAGCTTTGAACACTTTTTGGAAGTTTTCTCTTACCTGATTAAAGGTTTCTAAAAATTGTTGATTGGCAGTAGCTTCCACCTCTTGAATGGTTTGCAACAAACTTTCTTTGGCATCTACCAAATCGTTTTTTTGCTCCATAATAAACTCATACCTTTTTTTCATTTCGGTATAAGCTTCAATGGCTGTTGGATTTACTTCACCCATATTATCTAAACGCTTACGCATTCTATCGCTAGTAACTTGTAGTTCTTCTAAAGAAGTTTCTGTAGTTCTATCTTGATCTAAAATTTCGTTCAAATCAACTTTAAACTCTACTTGCATACGTTCCTTCATGCCAGATAAATTCAACTTCAAATCGTTTAATTTATCTTTTATAGCACTCAGTAAATGCTCAATATTTTCTTTGGCTTTTGTTTTATGACGTAACTCACTTTCCTTTTCTTGCAAAGCATTACGCAAGTTGTAATACGTTTGATCGGCTTCGTTTAACTTCTTCTCTTCTACTTCTTTGGTTTGTAACAATTGCAATAACAATTCTTCACTTTGTACCAACACAGTTTCTCCTTCTATAATTGCATTAGAGGCTTCGGTTAATTGAGATGAATTATTTTGAATTTGTGCATGTAAATCGTTCAACTGATTTTGCTTAAACTCCAACTCCTGCTTAACGGTAGCAATTTTGCTTTGCTGCTTGGTAAGATTTAAATTATTTTCATTAAAGATATACGTTGCTGCATTGTAATCTTGTTCAGAGAGTTGATAATCTTGCTCCAACATTTTCAACTCCTCTCCTGTTTGGTGCAAGCTTTCATTTAAAGTAGTGAATTCTTCTCTAGTAGTTGAAATAGAATCATGTTCATCTTGCAAACGAGTTTCTAAATCTTCTAAACGTTGCTGTGCATTTTGTTGTGCAGCTTGTAAATTTTCTATCTTATTTTTTGCAGCAAAACATTGATTGGTGAGTTGATTGATTTCGTTCTCTGTTTGTTTAATGGCATTTTCTTTTAGCTGCTCATTAAATCCAATCACTGCATTGTGTCTAATTTGAATTTCAGACTTTAATGAATTTACTACCGATTGTTGCAAAATAATTTCATCTTGTAACTTCTCTAAATTCTTTGCTCTACCAATTTTCTTACCTTCAAATAAACCAACGCTTCCACCAGTTAAAGTGTATTTTCCTTTAACGTATTTGCCAGTTTTTTCTAAAATAATTGCTCCAGTAGTTGCTTCAATGGCATCTTCATTTTCGGCAATGAAAACGTTACCCAATAAGTGTTCAGCCAATTTTAAATATTGATCATCTACCTCAATAACATCTAATGCTTTAATGGTATTGGCAGGCTGTGGATAGTTTTTGTTTTCGCCAGAAACTTTATCCATTAAAAAGAAATTGGCCTTCCCTTTTTTATTATCATCTAATAAATGAACGGCCTGTAAACCTTCCTGCAAATTGTTTACAACATAGTAGTTCAAGTAAGGCTCTAGCACATTTTCAACAGCAGCCCTAAATTCTTCTTTTACATAAATAATGTCTGAAAGTATTGGTGATGTTGAGTTCCAGCCTGAATTATTATGCAAGAATTTAATGCTTTCAGGATAACCTTCCATAGAGTCTACCAAACTCTTCAACAAATCATATTCATTCTTCTTGCTATCTAATTTTCTATTTTCTTCTGCTAATTCATTTCTTAAACCTTCAAGTTGACCTTGTGTTTCAAAAATTTGTTCTTTGGTTTTTTCGTGTTGTTCTTGAAGTTGTTGTAAATCGATTCGTTTGTTTTCTAACGATTCTTCTTTTTCTTTCAACTCAACTTCTAACTGTTGTAATTGAAATTCTCTATTTTGTTTTTCCTCTGTTAATTGTGCTGCTGCTCTTTGCAAATTTTGAATAGAGGTGTCGGCAACAGCCACTTTTTTCTCAGCATCAAATTGGCTGCGTTGTATTTGTTGAAATTGGTTACGCAATGCATCCACTGCTGCTCTACGTTCATCATATAAGCTACGTTTTGCTTCAACATCCATTTTTGAAGCAGCTACATTATCAGCCAATTCAACCAACTTACTTTCTTCTTCACCAACTTGCAATTGAGTGTATTCAATACTATCGCCAATGGTTTTTACTTGCCCCTCTGCCCTATTTAAAAAATCTCTTAAGTTGTTTTCTTTTTCTTTTAAATAATGCAGTTTTTGCGTTGCAAGATTTTTGTCGTTCTCTTTAGTACGTAGGTTTTGCAGCAAATCGTTAAACTCATGTTGCATAGTTTGCAAGGCTCTTTCCTTTTCAATAAACCCAACTTTCTCTTGTTCTAATGCTGCTTCCTCAGTAGCAATTTCGGCTTCTAACTGAATACGTTTATTGGTTTCAATTTCTTGCTGTTCATTAAGTTCTTTGTAAGTATGGTTGAAGCCTTCCAAAGATGCTTTTGCTAATTCAACAGCAACTTCTTTGTATTCTTTCTTAATTTCAAAATACTTCTCGGCTTTCTTTGCCTGATTTTCTAATGTTTTAAGTTGATTATTAATTTCGAACAACAAATCTTCTATACGAGCCAAATCTTGCTCGGTTGCATCTAATTTATTTTTAGCTTCTTTCTTACGGGTTTTGTAAATGGTAATGCCAGCTGCCTGCTCTAACATTCGGCGACGGCTATTTTCTTTGTCTTTGATAATATCGTCTACCATTCCTAATTCTATGATGGCATAACTATCGGTGCTAACACCAGTATCCAAAAACAAATTATGAATGTCTTTTAATCTGCATTGAACATCATTTAAACGATATTCACTCTCCCCATTTTTATAAAAACGACGGGTAACTGTAACAGTGCTAAATTCGGTTGGTAAAAGGTTTTTGGTATTTTCAAAAGTTAAGCTCACTTCAGCTAGTCCACTTGCACTTCTTGTTCTAGAACCATTGAAAACCAATGCTTCTAAGTTTTCACTTCTTAATGCCGATATTTTTTGTTCGCCAATAACCCAGCGAATACTATCAATAATATTACTTTTTCCACAACCATTTGGGCCAATAATGCCTGTAATGCCCTCATCAAAACTTACTACAGTTTTATCAGCAAAACTTTTGAACCCCTTGATTTCTAATGATTTTAGTCTCATACTAACTACCCCTTTTTAGTACCTGCGAACATAGTTGTTTTGCAGCGTTAAATGAAATGATAACATGGATTTGTGAATAATTAGTGAGGAAAAATGAATTTTTATTTAAAGGAATTCTATTGTTGAAAATTTGCTATTCAATAATCATTTAATAATTTATTAATTATTTGATTATTAGTTAAATATGAATATTAGTGAGATTTATTCAGAGATTAAACTTAAAATTTAGCAACTAAAAAAGCCACATTACTGTGGCTCAAAAAAATGTTCAAATTCAACTATTTCAGTACTTCTTCAATTACTTTTCCTACACAGCCATTGGGCATTTGAATTTTAAGCAAAGCTGCAAGTGTTGGAGCAATATCTGTCATGTAAACTTCTTTGTGAGAACTACCTTTTTTAACACCCCAACCATACCATAATAAAGGAATATGGCTATCGTAAGGATTCCATAGTCCATGTGTTGTACCTGTGTTTTTTCCATCCATATAACCTGGTTTAAATATCAATTGAATATCACCACTTCTAGAAGGATAATAACCATTGGCTAACCTCTCTTTTAAAGTACTGTTTAATGGAGTTTCCATCAATTCATCTACTTCAAACACTCTTGCAATACCCTCCACTTTTGAGAAATGATCTATAATCCATTCTACCAATTTTTCTTTATCAATATCGTTTCTTTTGATTGATGCTTTATTCAGTGTAAGTTGATAATTGTAATTACTTAAAATAAGAGAATCGGCTCCAAAAACTTCTTTCAATTTTTTATTTACATTCTTAACCCCTGCTTCCTCATCTATTGTTCCTGCAGGTAATTTATTTTCTTTCATAAAACCTGCAACATGAGCAACAGCATGATCAGCTGTTAAAAAAACGGTGTATTGCCCCTTGCCTATTTCTTTGTCTAAAAAATTGAAAAAGTTACCCAATTCAGCGTCTAAACGAGCATAATTATCAACTATTTCCCAAGAATTTGGACCGAAAGAATGGCCAATATAATCGGGACTAGAATAACTAATTGCCAGAAAATCGGTTTCATTTCTTTTGCCTAATTTTTCTGCTAGTAAAGCAGCTTTAGCCATTTCTGTGGTTAAAGTATTACCATACGGTGTAGTAGAAATTTTACTAAAATCTTTTCCTATAAACTTACTAAAATCGTATGGAAAACCCAATTGTTCTTTCCCAAATGGTTTGGCTTCATAATCTTTTTGATCGTCTGTTGCTAGAGCTAAATATTGTTCTTTTGGTAAAGAAGTAGACCAATTTAATTTATACAAACTATCAACTAATTTTCTATCATTAAAATTGTTTACCCAAGTTGGTAAACTCTTCATGTAATAAGTACTAGTAATAAAATTGCCACTTTTTCCATCATACCAATATGCAGCATTGGCACTATGACCTGCAGGTAAAATTGAACCTCTATCTTTTAATGCAATACCAATTACTTTACTGGCAAAGTTGCTACTCATTCTTAATTCGTCTGTGATGGTTGTGGTAAGCATATTTTTAGGACTCATTTGCCCTATTACTTCATCTTTTCCTCCCACACCTACAACAGATTTGTCTTCACTGCAATAAACATTTCGACCTAAATCTTTATCGTACCAGGCATTACCTGTAATGCCATGAATGCCAGGAACACTGCCTGTATAAACACAAGTATGCCCAGCTGCTGTAACTGTTGGTGTGTAAGGAATAAAAGTATTGTTACAATTAAAACCTTCGTTCATTAAACGATTAAAGCCGCCATTGGCTTTAAAAATATTTTTGAATCGAAATAGATAGTCCCATCGCATTTGATCTATTACAATTCCTACAACAAGTTTAGGTTTGTTTGCAGCATTTGTAGGTTTTACAGCAGTTTTATTTTGTGCAATTACTAAAAATGAACTACCCAAAAAAAGACATAACATTAATTTCTTCATTAGTTCTATTATTAAGCCACAAATGTACATTTTCCACAGCTCAATAATTGCATTGGTAGGTTGTAATCAAATGGTTATTTTTGCAAACTTTTATTTGGGTAGAAAACATTGAGTAACAGAAAATTAAATCAAGCATTGAAGCAATTCTATTTTCAATTTGCTTTATTACTCAATCTTTTTAACCTTAACCTTTTAAAATATAGAAGATATGGCAGACATTTTTGAGAGACTTGTTAAAAATTATGGTCCTTTAGGTCAGCACAGAGAAAGAGCTCATGGCTACTTTGCATTTCCTAAATTGGAAGGTCCAATTAGCAGCAGAATGCAATTTAGAGGCAAAGATGTAATTGTGTGGAGTTTGAACAATTATTTAGGTTTAGCCAATCATCCTGAAATTAGAAAAGTAGATGCAGATGCAACTGAACATTGGGGTTTAGCGTATCCAATGGGTGCAAGAATGATGAGTGGCAATAGCGTACACCATGAACAATTGGAAGCAGAATTAGCTGCATTTGAAAGTAAAGAAGATGCTATTTTATTGAACTTTGGTTACCAAGGTATCATGAGTACCATTGATGCTATTTGTGGAAGACATGATGTTATTGTGTACGATGCAGAAAGCCATGCTTGTATTATTGATGGTTTACGTTTACATACTGGTCATAGATATGTTTTCAAGCATAACGATTTAGAAGATTTTGAAAAACAAATGGATCGTGCAACTGCTTTAATTGAAAAACAAAAAACTGGAGGTATTTTAGTAATTACTGAAGGTGTTTTTGGTATGGCTGGTGATCAAGGTAAACTAAAAGAAATAGTTGATTTAAAGAGTAAATACAATTTTAGATTATTGGTAGATGATGCTCATGGTTTTGGCACATTAGGTGCAACAGGTGCTGGTGCTGGTGAAGCTCAAGGCTGCCAAGATGGTATTGATTTATACTTCAGCACTTTTGCAAAAAGTATGGCTAGCATTGGTGCATTTTTAGCTGGACCAAGAATTATTATTGATTATATACGCTACAATATTCGTTCTCAAATTTTTGCCAAAAGCTTACCAATGCCTATAGTAATTGGCAACTTAAAACGTTTAGACATGTTGCGTACCATGCCAGAACTAAAAGAAAAATTGTGGAGCAATGCTTTACGTTTACAGGCTGGATTAAAAGAACGTGGTTTTGATATTGGCTCAACCGATACGCCTGTAACTCCAGTTTACATGAAAGGTGGTGTTGAAGAAGCTACACAAATGGTGATGGATTTAAGAGAAAATTATGGTGTATTTGCAAGTATTGTGGTGTATCCTGTAATTCCAAAAGGACATATCATTTATCGTTTAATACCTAGTGCTGCACATAGTTTTGAAGATATTGATATTACTTTAAAAGCATTTAGTGAAACGAAAGAAAAACTAGATGCTGGTGCTTATAAAAGTGAAGTAATTCCAGATATGGCAGAAGTAAAATAATTTAATTAAACAATTTCAAAATCCCTCATTGTTTTAATGAGGGATTTTTTTGGCACAAATTATGCCTATAATAGAAATTATCTTGAATAAATGAAGGTTTACCGATTACTGTTTAAACAATAGTAATTAGAAATTGTCTTAAAACTTCAAGCATTATATTTGCAACCTTAAATTTTTTAAATGAAATCATTTTTATCAGTCCTATTGCTTTTGCTTATTCAAAATGTGGTTATTGCACAAAACGATCCTAATGCAAAAAAAATATTAGATGCGGTTGGCAAAAAAGTAAGTTCGTTTAAATCTATGAGTGGAAACTTCACCATTAAATCTTTTACCAGTAAAGGCAAAGCAAATGGAGTAAAAACAGGTACTATTTCTATGAAAGGAAATAAGTATGTGTTGAAACAAGGCAAAACTGAAATTACTTGTGATGGTACGAATGTGTATAGTTTTGATGGAAGTAAAACCATTACTGTTGGTCCTGCAGAAGATGCAAGTAAAAGCCTCACGCCTCAAAAAATATTAAGTGGTAGCTACGATAAAGAATTTAATTACAAACTCATTTCATCGAATGGTAATTTACATGAAATTGAATTGAAACCAATTGACACCAGAAAAAACTTTCAAAAAGTTACGGTGTATGTAGATAAAGCTAAAAGCATTATAAGCAAAGCCAAAGTATTGGATAAAAGTAATAATACTATGGAGTTTAGCTTTTCAAACCTAAATACTACAACTTCTATTGAAGACAAAATGTTTGTATTTAATAAAAGTAAATATCCAAAAGATGTAGAAATTTTGGATTAATTGATTATTGAATAAGCGTAAAAAGAAGATTATTGATTGGGTTCAATAATCTTCTTTTATTTATAAGTGAATTCTATTTTTACATTGGATCTCTGGTTAAATGAATTTTTACCATATCTAAATAATGATTTTGTAATTGATGTACAAAATGAACATCTGGATTATGGCGTTTATCTTCTCTGTACCACATTTCCATTTTAGAAAAATCGTCACTCTGTGGTAAAACAATTCTAAACGAACCCTTCATATATTTAGTAGAACCATCATCATTTACTTGTTTGGTAAAGCTCAGTTTTGTTAACTGTTCATCACTTAGTGGAATGGGGTGTACATGTTCTTCATCGTACCAAAAAGCTTGAACAATTGTTTCTACTTCAATTTGTTTTTCATCGCCATTTAGTCGGGTTACTTCCCCTTCTAATAAATTGCCTTCATAATCGGTAATTACGTAATCACCAATTTTTAATTCATTAAATTTTATCATATAGCATTTCGTTTTAGGGTATTAAGATAGATTTTTTTTGTTGAAGGAAAAATATTTTTTTGGATAGAAAAGGATAGATTGTTTGATTATTTAGTTTTTACAGGATTTACTGTGTAACAAAAATTCATTGAATTGGTATTGCAATAACCAATTCAACCCAAAAAAAATTGCAACAATTAAAAAAGGCATGAACTTTAATGTTCATACCTTTTATTTAATTTACTTCTGAAGATACAACTAACTATTTCTTTTAATTGTACAACCTACACTTTTACTTTCTTTAATTGAAATGCCTTTACCTGAAACCAATTCTTGAATTGCAACTTTCAAATGTTCTCTTTTTACATTTTCTGCTTCAGATGGATTATCGTCAATTGCACCTTTATAAACAATTACTCCTTTTGCATTAATTAAAAATACTTCTGGAGTTCTTGTTGCACCGAAAGCATTGGCTAATGTAGATTTTGCATCTTCGGCATAATAAAAATTATAGCCTTGTTCTTTGGCATATTTCTTCATGGCTTCAAAAGAATCGTCTTCAGTTCTTTTAGCTTCATTTGAATTTAATACCAATACACCTACTTTATTTTTCATAGCAAAATTGGCAATTGCTTTTGTACGATCTTGATTTTTTATTACATAAGGGCAAGTGTTGCAACTAAACATTACTAAAAGACCATTTTCGTTCATTGCCGATTTTATAGACACCGATTTATTGGAAATATCCAACATTTCAACATTCATCATAGGAGCTTCTGTACCTACAGCCAAAGATTGAATATTGCTTTGGGCAATAATTTTTCCAACAAAAAACGCCATTACCGAAAACAGGATTACTTTTTTCATACGTTATATATTTAATTGATTAAAAGTGATTAAAAAAATGGTTATATCATTTCTTCGGCATTGTTTAACTCGGCTATTGCACGTTTGTCAGCATCATTTTTTAATTGCATAATACTAACATTGAGTTCAAACCCAATTAATAACACCAAAGAATTGAAAAAGATTAAAAGCATAATTACCAAAACCGTTCCAATTGAGCCATAAATTTTATTATAACTAGAAAAATTATTCACCCAATACGAAAAAATAGCGGTTGTACTTAATGTTAAAAAAGTTGCCAATAATGCTCCTGGCGAAATTAACGACCACCGTTTTGGCAATGAAGGTGCATATTTATAAATAAATGCAATACCATAAAATACCAATGCAACAATAATTATCCAACGAACACTGTTCCACCAAGGTATATTGGCTTTGCGTTTTAAATGAAATAACTTCTTTAGAATAATAGCCATTTGTTCGTGCCCAATCAACAATACAATTGAAGCAATTACCAACACAATTAAAATAAAAGTTAGTCGAATGGCTCTAAGTCGTTGATGTAAAAAATATTTTCTATGAGCTTGAACCGATGCATCAAAAGCCCTAATAATTCCCATCATTGCATTGGATGCATAAAATATGACCAACAAAAAACCAAATGATAATAATCCAGAACGTGAACGAGTAAAAAAATCGTCTAAAAATTCTTTTACAAAACGATAAGTATTTTGGTTGGGCGTTAAATCTTTTGTTAATCGCAATAACTCGGTATTAAATTCTTTTGCTATTGGCAGATAAGGTACTAAAGTAAAAATAAAAATACAAGCTGCCGGGATAGCCATAATTAAATTAAAAGAAATGGCTGCTGCCCTATCGTTTAACCCTACTCTATTAATTTGTTGTACAAAAAACTTCACTACATCGTACAAAGGCACTCTATTAAAACCGGGTAAAAATATTTTTTTACTTTTTCGAACTAAAAAAGCAAGCGGAGTTTTGGTTAATATAATTCTCTCAAGTTTGGTCAAAATACTTTTATGGTTTTTGTTTTTTAGCAGCCATATAAGCATCTAGTGCTTTTTGATATTCTTTTGCGTAAGCATTATGCTCGGCATAGTTGCTACTAAAATGGTGGTAACCATCAAAATTTGCCTTTGCAACAAAATACAAATAATTGGTTTTAGGAGCATCTAACACAATGTCTATACATTTTTTTGATGGTGTACAAATTGGGCCTGGAGGTAATCCTCTTTCTCTATATGTATTGTATGGTGAAGGGTTGAATAAATACTTTTCATAAATACGGGTAATGGTAAAATCTTTCATTGCATACTTAATTGTTGGGCAAGCTTGTAATGGCATATTTATGTTCAACCGGTTAATATAAACACTAGCAATTTTTGCTCTATCGTCATTATAATTGGTTTCTTCTTCAACTATTGACGCAAGTGTATAAGCAGCTTCTGGAGTAAAGCCAACAGTTGCTGCCTTCTCTTTTCGATTGTTTTTCGACCAAAAAAGATCGCTTGTAGTTTTAAGCTTACTCAATATTTTTTGTAGTGGGGTATTCCAATAAAAGCTATAAGTATCGGGCAAAATCATTGTAAATAACGTATTGGTATCTACACCAAATTGTTGTAAAGAATCATTGGAGTTAAGAAACTGCATTACTTCGGTAGAATCGGTTGCAAAGCTTTTAGCAATTAGTTTGGCCAAATCTTCTTTCAATCTCAACTTATTAATTACTAATTTAATTTCGGCTTGTTTGCCATTTTTCAGCATTTTAACTACATCTACAATACTTGCACCTTTTTTAACTTCATATTTACCAGGTTTTACATTTTCCCAAATATCTAAAGCATCGGCAGTAAGAGCAAAAACAGCAGTGTTTTTTATAATGTATTTATCTTCAAGAGTAGCAATAATATTAGCCTTGTTTGTTTTATTCTTTTCTATGATAAAAAATTTATTCTTTTCAGCAAAGCCTGTTGCACTACCTAATAACAACCATGCACCAATTATTGCTATGAATACTAGACCAATCAACAAAAAAGACAATGCTTTTTTCATTTTCTAAAAAATTAAATGAAGATGTTTATTTTTTATTTGCTTCTAACATACGCATTTCTTTTGCGTCTTGTAAAAACTCAGATGCAAATATGAAACTATTTAATAACTCATTTTTACTATAAATAATATCTTTATTGCTTCCTTCCCATTGCTTCTCTCCTTTGTGTAAATACAAAATATAATCGCCAATTTCCATTACACTATTCATATCGTGAGATACAATTACAGTAGTCATGTTAAACTCAGTTGTGATTTCTCTAATGAGTTTATCAATTACCAATGAAGTTTGAGGATCTAATCCACTATTGGGTTCATCGCAAAACAAGTATTTAGGATTTAGTACAATTGCTCTTGCTATACCCACTCTTTTTTTCATTCCTCCACTTATTTCCGCAGGATATTTTTTATGGGCTTCGGTTAAGTTTACTCTTGCTAACACTTCATTGGCTCTAGTTCTTTTTTCTTTAGCAGTCATTTTAGTAAACATATCTAACGGAAAAAGAATGTTTTCTAATACTGTCATGCTATCAAACAATGCACTACCTTGAAATAACATACCAATTTGCTGACGTAAAGCCTTTCTCATTTTTTGTGGCAACTCTGTCATGCTTATTCCATCATAAGCTACATCGCCCCCATTAGGTTCAAATAAACCAACCATGAGTTTAGTTAAAACACTTTTCCCACTTCCACTTGCACCAATAATTAAGTTGCATTTGCCTGTTTCAAAAACAGCACTAATATCTTTTAGAATAACTTTCTCTTCAAAAGATTTGCTTATGTTTTTTATTTCTATCATGGTAATTATATTCTATTCTATCAATAATCAATAAAATTGGTTCTTGATAGAATTCAAGAAAATTATTCAATCACTAAAAGTTGATTTTTTACCAAATCTTCAAACTCGTCTCTTTTTCTGATTAAATGTACAGCATCATCTTTAATTAATACTTCGGCAGGTTTAAAACGGCTGTTAAAATTACTGCTCATTTCAAAACCATAAGCTCCGGCATTGTGAAAAACCAATAAATCATTTTCTCTTACTTCAGGTAATTTTCTGTCCCATGCAAATGTGTCTGTTTCGCAAATATTGCCTACCACTGCATATTTTTTTTCTGTTCCTGTAGAATTACTGATGTTGCTTATTTTATGATAAGCATCGTAAAACATGGGGCGAATTAAATGATTAAAACCTGTATCAACACCAACAAATGTAGCTGCATCGGTTTGCTTTATAACGTTTACTTGCGTAAGCAAATAACCACATTCACTCACCAGATACTTTCCAGGTTCAAACCAAATTTGCAAGTGTTTATCGTGTGGATGATTATCAAAACTTTCTTTTACTTTTTGTGCCAATAATTCAATATCGGTTGCTGCATCTCCATCTTTATAAGGCACTTTAAATCCACCTCCTAAATCAATAAAACTCAAATCTTTAAACAAAGGAATTAAATCAAACAACACTTCAATTCCTTTTACAAAAACATCTACATCTTTTATTTCGCTACCAGTATGAATGTGTAACCCATTAATCAACAAATTGTATTGTTGCATTACAGCAACCACTTCTTGAATTTGTTCAACTGGTATACCAAATTTACTTTTATCGTGTCCGGTAGAAATTTTTAAATTTCCTCCAGCCATAATATTGGGTCTTAATCTTACACCTACAGGATAAGTATTACCAAAATGTTGTCCAAACTTTTCTAAATTACTAATACTATCAATATTAATATGTACACCAAGTTTTTTAGCTTCGACAATTTCATCGAAAGCTATTCCGTTTGATGTATATAAAATTCTATTAGCAGGAACATTAACATGTAATGCCAATTTTACTTCGTTAATACTGCTACAATCTATGTTTGCACCAATATTAGCCAAGTGTTTTATTATATTAATATTGGTTAATGCTTTTGATGCGTAAAATATTTTTACATCGCTATGTTTAAACGCATCTACTAATTTTTGATATTGAGTTGTAATGGTATTTGCATTGTACACATATACGGGTGTACCGTATGTTTGAGCAATTTGATTGAATTGATGAATAATAGGTTGTTGCATACTTGCGAAGATAGTGTTGCGTTAAATAGAGTGTTGTTGCCGTAGAGTTATGAATTATTTTTTTTCTTTGGAGCAGTTTCAATTTCTTTCAAGTTGGCTAAATCTTGTATCACTACACTTGCAGCTACACAACCAAAAATTGCAGGCATATAACTAATTGTACCAATTAATGATTTTTTGGGAAAGGCTTTTTCTGTAACGATGATTTTTTCTTGATCTACCTCCTCTGCACTAAACACTACTTTCACTCCATTTTTAACACCCAATTGTCTTAGTTTTCTTCTAACATAAAATGCCAAATTACATTGATGTGTTTTAGCAATATCGGTAACAGTTACTTTTAGTGGGTTAATTTTTCCACCAGCACCCATAGAACTTACAATAGGAATATTTCTATCTAAACAAGCTTTTATGAAATAACATTTCGGGCTAAGTGTATCAATACAATCTACTGCATAATCAAAATTGCCTTTGTCTAAAATTTCATCTGTCAATTCATCTCTTACATATAATTGCAAAACAGTTAACTCAATATTTGGGTTAATATCTTTTAATCGTTCTGCCAATACTTCTGCTTTAGGTTTTCCAGCAGTACTATGTAATGCTGGAATTTGTCGGTTGCAATTGCTTAAATCTACAACATCGGCATCGGCAATGGTCATTTTACCAACTCCTGCCCTTGCAATCATTTCAGCACAAATACCACCAACACCACCAAGTCCAACTACTAAAACATTTTTTTGCATTAAAGCTTCAACTGGTTCATCGCCAATTAATAATTGAGTTCTACTCATCCAATATGGAATCATAAAGAAAAATTTTAGTAAACTTTACAAAACAACAATCGCGTTTAACACAATAGTGTTTGAGTAAAGCTTGTAATGATTTATTTTCGACAAATAAAACCCAAAAAAAGATGACAATAAGAAAGATTATTTCCACATTGATATTTATTTTTCTTGTATGCAATGAAATAAATGCCCAAAAAATGGGCGTTCAATTAATGACTACCAACGCTCCTAGTAATGTGAGTTTTAGAGGCATGAGTATTCCGAGTGATGAAGTTATTTGGTTAAGTGGTAGTGAAGGTACAGTTGGAAAAAGTACAGATGGAGGTAATAGCTGGATTTGGATTAAACTAAAAGGCTACGAGAAAAAAGATTTTAGAGATATTCATGCATTTGATAGTAGTACAGCAATTATTATGGCAGTTGGAGATCCTGCTTATATTTTGAAAACGAAAGATGGTGGTGTTACTTGGAATATTGTTTTTACAAAAACTTTACCCGGTATTTTTTTAGATGCAATGGATTTTAAAAATAGTAAAGAAGGCATTTGTATAGGGGATCCAATTGCTGTTGGTGATGGCGGCAGAAAGTTTTTTTATGTGTTAAAAACCAATGATGGTGGAGATAGTTGGGAGCCTGAACCATTATATAAAATGCCGCCTGCACAACAAAATGGAGAAGCCATTTTTGCTGCAAGTGGAACCAATATTTTATTGATCGATCATCCAGAATATGAATATGTTTTTGCAACTGGTGGTAAAGTAAGTAACATTTATTTTATTGCTAAAGAAGGTAAAAAAAACAAAGCTTATCCAACTATTTTAACACAGGGTGAAGACAGTAAAGGCGTTTTTTCCATTACAACAGACGGTAAAAAAAATATTTATTGTATGGGTGGCGATTTTAAAATTTGGAAAAGTGCATATGATAATTTTGCATGGACAAAAATTGGAAGTGAAAAATGGTCAACCCCTTCTATAGCACCACCATTTGGGTATAGAAGTTGTATTGCTTATATAGGTGGAAATAAATTGAAAATGGTAGCTTGTGGTACCAATGGAGTAGATGTAACAAAAGATGGTGGAGATGATTGGCTTAGTGTAACCACCGAAGGATTTAATGTTTGTATGGTATCTCCTACTAAAAAATTAGTTTTCTTAGCTGGAGAAAAAGGTAAAATAGGGCAATTAAAATACTAATCCATTTTAAACCATTAAACAAATCATTCGTCTGTAAATAAAATTTAAACAAATGAAAAAGATTATTATCGTATGTATGGTAGGAATATTCTTTACACTACCTACACTTATTAAGGCACAAGACAGTACAAAAACTAAAACTGAGCGTAGAAAAGAAATGAAAGAAAAGTGGAAGAATGCTACGCCAGAACAAAAAGAAAAAGCCAAAGAAATGGCACAGAAAAGAAAGGAGAAAATAGAAAATATGACTCCAGAAGAAAAAGAAGCTATTAAAGAAAAACGTAAGGCAGCTAAAGCAAAATATGATAGTTTACCTGCCGATAAAAAAGCAAGTATTAAAGAAAGAATTAAAGCTAAAAGAGCAGCTAAACAACAATAAAATAAGGGAAGCAATGCTTCCCTTATTTTTTAAATGCAAAATAAACTGCACCCATTACAAATAAAAAACTGATTACATAGTTTATTTTAAATGGCTCTTTTAAATATAGAACCGCAAAAAAAGTAAAAATAACTAGTGTAATTACTTCTTGAATTATTTTAAGCTGAAAACCATTGAATCCGCTGATGTAGCCCATTCTGTTGGCAGGTACCATTAAAATGTATTCAAAAAATGCAATACCCCAACTTACTAAAATTGCCTTCCATAAAGGAATGTTGGTATTTTTTAAATGACCATACCAAGCTATTGTCATAAAGACATTACTCAGTATTAGCAAACCAATTGTTTTCATTTGATTTTTTTTGTAAAAATAAATCTATCAATTATTACAAAAATATTTGCAGTTTGTGTTGGTTATTATACGTACATTAGTTTTTTTGGAGTGTGTAAATACTGCAAAATTGCCATCTGAAAATTTGTAGCACAAAAATTGTTTACTACTAAAAAAAGAATCATGCAAAAATTTCAGGCAATCATTCATTTTACCATGGACGAAGATTTTATGTCTTTTGTTCCGCCACATAGAACTTACATTAACTACTTAATCAATAAAGGAACTATTGATAGTTATGCTGTAAGCATGGAAAGCTATACTTGTTGGATTACTTTAAATGTTGCTTCAAAAGAAGAAGCTGATGCTATTTTATCCAAATCGCCTTTATACAAATATTGGAATTATATTATTGAAGAATTATTTGTGTACGATAGTCAGCAATATCGTTTACCATCTCTACAATACAACTAATTGACAAAATAATTTTTCAATCTATCGTGTTGTTTTAATTCATTTATTAAATCAATTGTAAGTGGCTTATTAATGAAATCAATGATTACATTGTACTGTTGTGATTTCATAAAGTCTTTAGGATCTACACTAGAAGAAAGTATGGCAATTGCAGTATTGGTTAGCCTATTGGCATATTTACGCATGAAATTCTCCATAAACTCCCAGCCATCCATCACTGGCATATTCAAATCCAATAAAATTAATTCTGGAGCTTGTTCTACTTGTTCGTTGTGTTTAATTTTATCGAAATACCTAGAGAAATAATCAATTGCTTCTTTTCCGTTGATAAACGGTACAATTGAGTTTGCAAATTGGGTATTTTTTATTACCAGTTCACATATTTTAATAGTTACAGGATCATCATCTATAATAAAAACAGATTGTATCATTAGGGATTACGGCGTTTAGTTTTAGTTCATTCGTAATGAATGAAAATAAAAATAAATGATTTCAATTAAAAGTGTAGAATTATTTTAAATTCTCTCCAGTAAAACTAAAAGGCAATAATTGTTTAGCAGATTGAACTATAATTACTCCACCATCTAAACTTCCTAAAATTAATTTCATGGGTGTTTGTGTTCTTACCTCATATTCTAACAAACTTTGTCTACACATTCCACATGGAGAAATTGGCTTATTACTACTACCATTATGATTGTGATAAGCAACTGCCATAGTTTGAATGGGCACTTGATTAAACAAGGTTGCAGCTGTTGCTAATAAAGATCTCTCAGCACAAATACCTACCGGATAACTTGCATTTTCTTGATTAGTACCTGTAACAATTTGTTGGTTTGCTAAAAGTGCAGCAGCACCCACAAAAAAATTAGAATATGGAGCATAAGCTGTTTCGGCTACTTCTTTTGCTTTAGCTAATAAAGCTGCATCTTGCTCAGCTAATTCATTGATTGATTGATATACTTGATACTCAAAACTATATTGTTCTATGGGCATAATACAAAAGTTAATTAGAAAAAAATGTCCTCAAAATGTTGAATAATGAGGACTAAAACAAAATGTAATATAGTTATTATTTAATAAAGTTGAATAATCTTTTCCAACGAGGACCACCATCCCAACTAAACCAAATCATAGAAGCTTTACCTACCACATGTGTTTCAGGTACAAAGCCCCAAAACCTGCTGTCTTGGCTGTTATGACGGTTATCACCCATCATCCAATAATAATTGTATTTAAAAGTATAACTTGACACCACCTTTCCGTCAAGTATAATTTGATTACCCACTTCATTTAATGAATGACCTTCGTAAACAGTAATCAATCGTTTGTATAAAGGCAAATTATTTTTATTTAATTGAACGGTAATTCCTTTTTTAGGAATGTAAACAGGTCCATAATTATCAACACTATTTTTGAAATTTACTGAATCAAAAGGGAAGAAATCAGCTTGAGCATCTACATCGTTGTACTCAAAAATATAAGGTTGCACCTTTTGAACAGTAGGAACTTTTTCCATTTTTTTAGCCTCTGTTTCTGTTAAAGACATTAATACAGCACCTTCTTTAGCAAACTGCATATTCAGGTAGTCTCTATAATCTTTGTACTTATCATCGTTTCTTACATTAATATCGTATTCTTCTTGTAAAGCATCAAAATCTAATCCTGCTTTAGTTGCATAAACAATATAAGTTCTTTGTGCATAGGTAGGCGTAGCTTGTTTCACTCCATTAATGTGCAACAAACCATCAATTACTTGAATAGTATCGCCTGCAACTGCAACACAACGTTTAATATAGTTATCAGCTTTATCTACTGGATGAACAATAATTTGATCTTCAAATTCTTGCCATACTGATGTTCTGCCTCTTTTTCTTACTTCAGATGCATACGATTTAAATGAGCCGTATTCAGGTAAATTTATAGTTGTATCACCTTCTGGAAAGTTGAATACCACTACATCATTTCTTTTTATATCGGTATAACCTGGTAAACGTGTATAATCTACTTGTAACCACTTTAAATAAGAAGGTGTTTGTGAAGCTGGCAATAAATTATGCACAAATGGAAAACTTAATGGCGTTTGAGGAATACGTGGACCATAAGACATTTTATTCACAAATAAAAAATCATTTACTAGTAACGTTTTTTCCATACTACCTGAAGGAATAACGTAGGCTTCAAAAATAAAACTCCTAATTATTGTTGCTGCAACTACTGCAAAAACGGCAGCATCAACCCACTCTCTAGAAGCAGGCTTCTTATATTTTTTAAATGCTTCTTCGCCACCCCATTGTGTGTTTTTATCTAAACCTATGAAAGGAAAATATACAAAAGGAACGAATGATAATAAAGTATGGTGTATTAAATTGCTTTTACCAAAATGCATTACATAAATAATGGTAATCCAAATGGTAATAAACTGACCTGCAATTGGTATAAGTTGAAACCAAAACCATTTTCGGCTGATATTACATTTTTCAGCAATTAACCAAGTATTGTAAAAAGGTACAAATGCTTTCCAAGCTTCAATTCCACTTTTTTTAAACAACAAATAAATACCAACATGCCAACCAATAATTCCAATAATAAAAAGTACAATTCCCATAATTTAATTTTTCAGAAGGTCAAAAATAGAGTTTAATCAATTAACTGCTGAATTTGTAATGAAATAGAAAGATATATTACCAAACGAAGTAAATAAAAATGTTAAAAAAAGAATAAAGCATCTGTTTTCAGATGCTTTATTCTAAAAAGTATAGTATTTGAAATTATGCTTTAGTTTCAAATTGATATTTAGCATCTTGAAATGCTTGAAAAGCAACAGGATCGCCAACTGGACCTTGATATTCATCTCTTCCAAAACCAAGTATTGGATAAAATATAAATGAAAGAAAAAGTAAACCTAATGTAAAGCCCTCACTTTTTCCAAAACTTTTGGCTAATAAATTGGTCATCCAAATCAATATAACAAAATTTACAAAAGGAATAATCAAAAGTAACAACCACCAACCGGGTTTTCCAACAATCTTTAATAAAATATACACGTTGTAAATTGGAATAATGCAAGCCCAACCGGGTTGACCTGCTTTTTCATAAATCTTCCATTGTGCAATAATTACAATTATTGCAATAGCTAAAAAAAACAAAAAGAAACTTGCAAAAAAAGCTAGTAATGCTGATTCATCGTTGTACATAAATTAAGTTTTGTAAGGTTATTAAAACTCTAATATAACAACTATATATCAATTCACAACTTTATCCAAACTCTTCTTCCATTATTGCAAGTGATTGCTGAATAACTTCATCAGTATTGCTAGCATAATTTGCAGTTAAATAAATGATTCTTTTTTGATTGAACGAATTATCTCCTTTGAAACTAACAACAAAATGTGCATGTTGTGTAGGATAAATAGATGGTTGAAATTGAACTTTAGTAATAGCAGATTTATAAATAAGATTTGTTTTACTTACTATACTAAACTTATAAAAATAAATGAGTGCAAATATTGCCATTACTACACAATAACTACCCCAAATATATTGTTGCTTAAAAACCAATCCAGCAATAGCACCTGCTATACAAATAGCAAATAAAATTGAAGTAATTAAAAGTTTAACGGTTGTATATTTTTCAGAAGAAACATCAACTTCTTCATTTGGATTATTGGAAGTGGAAATAATTATCTTATCAATTAAAATATGACAGTATCCATTATAAATAGAAAAACTCTTTGTAAAACTCATATTGCTTAATATAATATTTGAGCAATTTAAGTAATGAATAAACCCTGTACAAATTTTTAGTACAGGGTTTGTTGATTGTGTTTATTTTAATTTAGCAATAATGGTTTTTTCTACAATTTTAATTTCTTTACCAATTCCAAAACTTTGTGTTTGAGATTGTTTTTGTGTTTTTACAATCAACTGAAAATCGTTAAAACTATTTTCAGGTATATCTAATAAAAACTTCTTTGAAATGTTTTTATCGTTAAATACATCTGAATACAAAACATATCCTTCACTATCTACAAAAGAGATTTCAATATTATCTCCAGATGCATTTTCAATATTTACTTGAATAAGATCTTGACCTTTGAAAGTTCCTACATGTTTTACATCAACCGGAGTTGATTTATTTACATTTCTGTCTGTAGTATCAGCAAATGAATATTTACTTAATACCATTAGAGCAATAACTAAAAACACTGTTAATAGATTACGCACTTTGTTGTTTACACTTTTCATACTATTTAATTTAAAATTTAAAAATTCAATTTAAAATTCTCAAGTGGGTAACAACCGTTAATTGTATTGGCGAGCAGAAAAGTTAGATATAATGCTGCAGGGAAATGGATTTTTAAATGTGCAGCTTTTTTCTTTTGACAATGTAAAAGTAAGAGCAGAAAAACTACTGTAGAAAACAAATTATGGCGATTTTTCTAACGCTTAAGGCGTTTATAAAAAGTTAAAAGTCAATAAAATAAATACTTTCAGCCAATTTTATGCATTATGCCCAACAAGTATTTTGCAATAAAAAAGCTCAATCATTTAATAGTTGATTGAGCTTTATATATACATACAAGATACATTTATGTTACTTTAAAACTCCATATAAACTTCCCCCTTTATCAAACAAACGGTCTATCTGTTTTTCAATTGCTGGTACTTTTTCAACTGGTGGTGCATGATGTGGTTTTACTCTTGCATCAACTACCATTGGACCATTACAACCCCAATGCTTATGGATAGTAAATTCATCAATTCCATATATATCATGACTAGGATTACTTCTTGTATAAGTAACCCATAAATAATTGTTCAATGTTGCTGCAACGAAACTACTATCGTCACAAATAATAATTTGAACCAAAGATGACAGATGAGAGATGACAGATGTCAATTGTTCATTGAGCATTTGCATTTCTTCTTTTGCAATTGCATTGCTCTCAAACTTTTTGGTTTGCAAAGCAATTACACCAGGCATTACCAATTGTGCATTTTCAAAACCTTGTAATTCTTTTAATGCAGTTGGCACTTCTTTACAAAGTTCTCTCCTCTTTTCACCATAAGCAGCAAATACTACTTTGCTTCCACTATTTAATCCTGTACCACTGTAATCTAAAGTATCAATGGTAGTGTTGGTATAAAAATGGATATCTCTGGTTAAATCAATTCTTTCAAAAATATATTGTAAATATTCGCTGATATGATGTGTAGTTAATTGATTGGTATCATCTGCTGTAATAAATAAAAACTTTGCTAAGCTTAATTGTCCTGTGCCTAAAATATGATTGGCAATGGTTAATATTTCTGCAGGTTGTTTAGTAGGTGTGTAAGGTGTATAACGCTCACTACCAATGGCCAATAATAATGGATGTACCCCAGATGCATCTACAGCATGTACTTCTTTTACACCAGGAATTTCTTGTGGAATAGCATTGCCAGTAAGTTCATGTATTAACTGACCAAAACTGGTATCTTCTTGTGGTGGGCGACCAACCACAGTAAACGGCCAAATAGCATTTTTCTTGGCATATACCTTATGCACTTTCATCAATGGAAAATCATGTGTTAATGAATAATAACCCAAGTGATCACCAAACGGACCTTCTGGTTTATTTTCATTGGGATACACTTCTCCTGTAATTACAAAATCGGCATCTGTACTAATGGCAAAACCATCTTGATAAGTATATCTAAATCTTCGTCCACCTAAAACACCTGCAAAAGTCATTTCACTAATACCTTCTGGCAAAGGCATTACTGCACTTAATGTGTGGCTTGGTGGCCCACCAACAAAGCAACTTACTTTTAAAGGCAATCCTTTTTTATTGGCTTTGGTTTGATGCACTCCAATACCACGATGCAATTGATAATGCAAACCAATTTCTTTGTCTTTTATGTAATCATTTCCATTCAACTGAATACGATACATACCCAAATTGGCTTTCATAATGCCTGGTGTATCTATGTCTTCTGTATATACTTGAGGTAAGGTTACAAAAGCTCCTCCATCCATTGGCCAATGTTGTATTAGAGGCAAATCACTAATTTTTATTTCTTCATACAATACTGGCTTATTGAAAGGATTTTTTAATGGCAGTGCTTTTAATGCAGCTAAGCCTGTAGCAAAATTATCAATGGGGTGTTTAATGGCTTTTACAGGATCATTCTTTAAATCGATTAATTGTTGTACCAATTTAAATGTTTTACGAAACATAAACTTGCTACGTTCTAAATTGCCAAAAATATTGCTGGCAGCTCTGTATTTAGTGCCTTTTACATTTTCAAACAAAATAGCAGGTCCATTGGCTTCATACATGCGTAAATGAATAGCAGCCATTTCTAAATAAGGATCTACTTCTTCTTTTATTCTAACTAAATGACCATGTTTTTCAAGATCAATTAAACAAGCTTCTAATGATGGATAATGCATATTGGTATAACAGATATAGCTATGAAAAGTTGTGGCAAAGGTATTGTTTTAAGTAACGCTTCTAAAATGATGAAAAGCAGCTTTTGGGCTGTGAACCTTTGTTACAAAACCCAGCAACAGTTCCTTGCCCATCTCCAAGTTTTTGTGCAATGCACAAAAAGCTTTACATCCTGAGCGAAGTCGAAGGGAAGCAAGGCAGCCAGTGAAGCGATATAATATGAATCATTCTTATTTCTCTCCTGTGGAGGGGCTAGGGGTGGTTTCTTCAAACCAAATACTTCAAACACATTACGCTTTATAATTAATCCTTTTACATACATTTGAAGCAACAACAATGTATGAACAAACCTCCGAGGTTTTTAAAACCTCGGAGGTTTATAACAACAACCCATTACAACAATGACTCTTTACGATAAACTTTTACAAGCCCGAACCGAAGAAGACGTAAAAGATGCCTACATAAAAGCATTGGGTTTAAAAAGCTACAGTAAAAACCTAATTGATATACAAACCAAAGAAATTTGGTTTGAAGCAAAAGATGGCTACAATAAAAGCACTTATCAAATGTTTACACAATTGTTGCATTATGTGCAGCAAGCATTGGATAAAGGCGAAACCATTCCACCGTTTTTGTGTGTTATAGATACGAAAAAGGCAGCCATTATGAAAACTGCCGATGCATTACCCCTTATTTCAAACAAAAAACAACCCATAAAATGGGGCAAAAGTGCAAGTGGTTATACACAAGAAGCATTAGATGTAGTGAGTGCCTACATTGGTACATATATAGTAAGTTTTAAAATTGAAACACACGAAGAAGAGTTTATTAACACCATAAAAAATGCCATTAAAAGTGGCGACATTATACGTACACAAATAACACCCGACAACTTAAAACAAGTGTTTGATAAATGGGTGGCAATGATTGGGCAAGAAATTAAAGGCGTTGCAGCAGAAGATTATGCACTCTTATTTTTTGCTGATATTATGAGCGATGGCACAGTAAGTACACATGCCAATTTACCTGCCGAATTATTGCATCGTGGTAACTCACCTGTATTTAGTTTGGGTGGCAAAATTTACGAACTAGGTAGCCGTGAAGGTTATAGGCAGTTTTGGGCTATTTATCATAGACCACCTGCACAAGAGTATAGAAATTATTTGTTAGAACGCCGTGATAGCTTAATACCAATTGACGAACGCAGCTTTAAAGGTGCTTACTACACACCATTGGCTGTGGTAGATAAAGCCTACGATAAACTAACTGAAACCTTGGGCAAAAATTGGCAGAAAGATTATATAGTTTGGGATATGTGTTGTGGTGTAGGCAACTTAGAAGTAAAGCACAGCAACCCACGCAATATTTACATGAGTACATTAGACGAAGCCGATATTGATGTAATGAAAGCCACCAAAACCTGCGTTGCAGCCACACGTTTTCAATACGATTATTTGAATGATGATATAACAGATGATGGACAAATAGATTATACCCTAACCAATAAAATACCACAAGGATTGCAACATGCCATTAAAGAGAATAAGAAGATTTTAGTGTTGATTAATCCGCCTTATGCGGAAGCTGGAAATGCAGTTGGAAAAGATAAAAAAGGCGGAGTTGCAAAAACCAAAATTGCTGCAACATCCATGAACAAATATGGAAAAGCAAGTAATGAATTATTTACACAATTTATTGCAAGGGTAGCAAAAGAATTACCCACTGCTACTATTGCTATGTTTAGCAAATTAAAATATGTAACTGCACCCAACTTTGAAAAGTTTAGAGAAGCTTGGAATGCAAAATATTTAGGAGGTTTTGTAGTGCATAGCAAATCATTTGATGGATTGAAAGGAAATTTTCCGATTGGTTTTTTAGTTTGGAAAACGAATAATATTCCTGACGCAAAGAGAACAGCAATTGATACAGTTGAAGTAGAAGTTTTAGACAAAAATGCAAAACCAATTGGTGAAAAAACATTTTATAATTTACCAAACGATTTTTTTTTAAGTGCTTGGATAAAAAGACCAAAGTCGAATAAAACAGAAGTTATCCCACTAAAAAATACAATTACACCAGCTACAGCCATAGGATGTGAAGCAACTTGGTCAGATGGTGCTATTGCTCATTTTTTATGTGACTCAAATGGTTTGCAAAATGTAAATCTTACCGCATTATTTTCATCAACTCACGGCATTGGTCATAGTGGAGGTTTTTATATTAATGAAGAAAACCTTTGGCAAGCAGCCATTGTATTTACTGCTCGTAGAATAATAAAACCCACTTGGCTCAACGATAGAGACCAGTTTTTGCAACCTACACAACCTTTAACCAACGAGTTTAAAAGCGATTGTTTAATATGGATGTTGTTTAATGGCAGCAACCTAACTGCCAGTGCCAATGATTTAGAATGGAATGGCAAACAATGGAGTATTGTTAATCATTTTATACCTTTTACAGAAGAAGAAGTTGGCAGTCCCGAGCGTTTTGAAAGCGATTTTATGGTGCAGTATTTACAAAACCTCGGAGGTTTATCAACCGAAGCAGAAGCTGTATTAACCGAAGGCAAAAAATTATGGCAAGCCTATTTTGCCCATACCGATGTACGCAGTGTACGAGATGAATTAAAGCTCAATAGAGCCGATGTAGGTTGGTATCAAATACGCAAAGCATTGCAAGCCAGAAATACCAGTGGCGATTATATACCTGTAAACTTTAAACCCTTTGAAGAAGCTTACAAAGCACTCACCGAAAAGCTACAACCCATGGTGTATGAATTGGGATTTTTAAAAGTGTAGCAGAGACCTATAAGGTTTCTAAAACCTTATAGGTCTTTCAAACGCTGAACTACATTTCACAGCCCCAAATAATTTAAAAAAATTAGCTGATTATTCTACCATCTTCCATTTCAATAATACGATGTGTTCTTGACGCAAAGCTTTGATCATGTGTTACAATTAAAAGTGTTTGATTGTAAGCTTCGGCCAGTTGCTTAAAAACTTCAAATACAATTTCACTGTTTTTTTTATCGAGATTGCCAGTTGGTTCATCGCCCATTATTATATGAGGATCATTAATTAATGCACGGGCAATAGCAACACGTTGTTTTTCGCCACCAGAAATTTGTTGGGCATTCTTGAGTGCCAAATTATCAATACCTAGCATCTTCAATTTTTCCATTGCCCGATGCTCTACTTCTTTAGCTGAATATTTTTGAAGTTTTAAACCGGGCAGCATTACATTTTGCAACACATTAAACTCGTTGAGTAAATAGTGAAACTGAAATACAAAACCAATTTTTTCATTTCTCACTTTTGCCAACTGTACTTCTTGTTTGTTGTGCATGGGTTCTCCATCTATAAACAACTCTCCTTCATAATCGGTATCCATAGTAGATAAAATGTACAGCAAGGTAGATTTGCCACAACCCGATTTACCTGTAACTGAAACAAAATCGCCTTTGTTAATAGAGAAATTAATCTCTGTTAAAACCCTTACAGTAATTGGATCGTGGAAATCTTTATTGATATTTCTGGCTTCTAATATTATATCACTCATGTTATTTACCTCTTATAATAATTACTGGATCTACTTTACTTGCTTTTCTTGACGGAAACCAACCTGCAAAATAAGTAGTGATTAAAGAGAATACTGCACCAATGAAATAAAATACAGGATTGTAATTAATGGGATAAGTTTTTATAGTAGGCAATGCTGCTGTATTAAATGGAATTTGATCGATAAGTGCTGATAAACCAAACCCAAAAATCAAACCAGCCAACCCACCAAAAAAACCAATACTAATGGCTATTACCAAAAAAATTCTTTTTACATCTTTACCTGCAAAACCTGTTGCTTTTAAAATGGCAATGGAATCCATTTTTTCATAAATCATCATGTTTAAAATATTGTAAATACCAAAACCTGCTACTACCAGTAAGGTTATGCCAACTGCATAAGAAATAAGTGTTCTAACAAAGCTGCCTGTTTCAAATTGTGAGTTGGCAGTTTGTATATCTTCGGCATCGGCTTCAAACAATTGTGCAAACTCTTTAGCCGTTGCAGGAGCTTGTTGTATATCTCTTAACTTAATTTGAATATCTGTTATATAACTAGCAGGTTTACCCATTAATTTTTGAACAGTTGCAATAGATGCATAACTCTGAGTTTTATCAAAATCTTGCAACCCCGATTGAAAATAACCCACTACTTTTAAAGGAAATCTTTCGCCTTTGGTTGTAGTTAATTGTACAACATCGCCAATGTTTGCCAGCATTTTTTCGGCAAGTCCTTTACCCAAAATAATACTGTTGGCCACCTTGCTAATATCAGCTGCATTGCCAGTTGTAACATAGTCATTAAAGTGAAACAATTTACTTTCTGCATCTACTTCAACACCATTTACCACACCTGTAATATCAATGCTTCCATTGTTAAAAAATATTTGTGAAATAATTTTTGGAGAGATGCCTAAAACACGTTCATCTTGCTTTAATGTTTGCATAATAGAAGCACTGTTGTAAATTTCTTGACGCACATTACCCGACTTTACAGACTGTATAAAATTGTAAGAATTTTTATATGCTTTAGCAATATTCACTGGCTGGTTTTTGTTGGGCTTTACTTCGTTGTACAAACGAATATGTGGTGTTCTATTTAAAATTAAACCATCTAATAAATCGTTTAAACCCGTCATAAAACTAAGCAAGGTTATAAACATGGCAATACTAAAAGTAACACCAATGGCAGCCACTAAAGTTTGCTTCCACCTTGCCATTAATAAAGACTTTGCAATGCTTATGATTAATTGAATGTTCATGGTGCAGGCTTAAGTAATACATCTTTTATAGTTAAGCCATTGCGTATTTCTACCTTTTGATAATCTTTTAATCCTGTGGTTACTTTTCTTTTCTCCTTATTTTCAAGTAACACATAATCATTAGGCAATAAATAATTTCTTGGAATGGTCATTACTTTTTCTTTCTGCTGAATCACAATATTGGCTTCACAGGTTAAATTGGGGTACAATGTTGGTGGCATTTGAATAAAGGTTGCTTCTACCGTAAACGACTTTGTTCGTTCGTTCATGATGGGATTAACTTTTGTTACAGTTGCTTCGAAAGTTTGCCCTTTGTAACTATCCATACTCAGTATAACTTTTTGTCCTGCTTTTATCTTAGTAATATCATACTCATCTATTTGTAGTTCCAACATAAATGCAGTTGCATCGCCAATTAAAGCAACGGCTGTTTGTGTATTTACCATTTCTCCTTTTTCTTTCAACACAGTATATACTTTACCAGCTACTTCACTTTTAATGGTAAAATCATTGGCTAAACTTGTTGCTAGTTGTACATTTTTTTGGGCTTGCTTTTCTTGAAAGTCGATTTGCTTTTTCAATTCGCTATAACGCAGCTTAGCTGCTTCATAAGTTTTTAAAGCGTTTTTGTAGGCTAGTTCACGTTGCTCTAACTCGTTTCTAGAACCAATTTGTTGAGCCCATAAATTTTGCTGACGTTCTAGTAATAGTTGATCGTTATCCAACTTATTTTTCGACTGTTCAATGCTTATTTTTAATTCACTCAACTTTTCAGAATTTGCACTAGCTGCTGCATAGTTTGCAGCAAGCTGGGCATTATCTACATTAAGTTTTGCTGAAGTATTGGTTAAACGAATAAGGGCATCGCCTTTGTTTACCAACGTGCCTTCTGTAACCAATACGTCTGTTATTAGCCCATTTACAGATGAGTAAACTTGGTATTGATTTTTACTTTTCACAATACCCGATGCATAAACAGCTTCTGTAATTTTTTCTTCTATTGGGTTAATTTTTTCTTGTTTGCTTTTGCAAGCAGTGAACAATAAAAAAATAGCAAAAAATTGCAATCCAAACCTTAACATAACAAAGTTGTATAGTTGAATAACAAAGGTAGATGCATACGAAGCAACATGTTATGACAACCATCATTTGAAATGATTTAAATGGTATAATCTGTGAAGTATGTAATAAGTGGAAATAAAGTGAAAGATTCTTTATTTTATTATAAAGAACAAGCATGCATTAGATTTAATTGGATTGATTTAACTAGCTTGAATAACCGCATTTAAAGATTGGATATGCTCATAAAAATTGGGGTACGATTTATTAATTGCATCGGCATCTTCAATGATTACTTTATCAGTGTTATTTAGTGCAGCTACAGCACAAACCATGGCAATTCTGTAATCATGACGAAATACTTGTCAGGTTTTTAAAACCTGACAAGTATAAAGAAGAAAAACTCATAAAAATCTGTGTAAAAACAACTACTGAATATAATTCGAATAATTTTTTTATACCATAATTCCTGAGTGTTAATGATGAATTATAATCGTATTATATCGCCAAAGAAAATGGCATTCATAAACAGTTTATTGGTACCTAACCAAAATGCCCTAAAATTTAAATTATCAACCATAGAAATAATTTTACCCTTGCCAACTGCATCAATATTTATAGAAGCGGTATTATCAACTTTGTCTTTATAGCCTCTGAATAAATACCCACTTTGCAATGATTTGTCTGTAAATAAAATTGGACTATCGTATGGACTGCTATTTTGCACCATCAACAAATTGCTGCTTTTAAAAATGCTAATGATTGGTTTTGAATAACCATAACAAAGAGGATGCGTTAAATCCATCTTTGCTTCAAAAATAGAGCCTGTCATATCTTTTGCTCGTATTTCATCGCTACGCAAGTAATAAGGCAAATTAATGGTAGAATCTTTTTTAGTAGCAACAGGTTTAAACGTAACTTTTGTAAACCCATTATTGGCCAAAAACTTAACAGCATCTTCAGTTGCAACCAAAGTTCCACCATTGGTAACCCAAGATTTTAATTTTTCTTGTGCCTCTTTATTGAGTGTATTATAACTTCCAGATGGCATTATAATAACGTTGTAATGGTTAATGGTAATATTGTTGAACCTTTCTACATCTACTTGAACAATGGGCATTTTAAAACGAGTATCTAATAAATGCCATATTTCACCAACATCGGTTGGTGATGTTCCGTTTCCAACAAACATCATTACTTTGGGTGTTGTAATTGGTACTAAACTATTGCTACCTAAATCAATTCCATTGGTGGCAAGTCCTGTTGCAATTGCAAATACATCAACGCCCGATTTTTCGCTAGCATCATTTACTAATTGCACTAGATTTTCTTTGGTAATTTTTTGTGTTGATGCTGGAATAACTATTGTACCATTATCAAATTTTTCTTCCTTACCCTCTACTGTAATTGAAAAACTTCTAGTAGCAACCTTGGCTGTAATACCTTGTTGTTGCAACTCAAATAATAATTTTGGTGCAAGCATTTCGTTCCATTTAAAAACGTAAGCATACGCATTATTTGCAATAATTTTCTTAGAACTAACAGTTGGTGTTTCTACAATTTTTTCACCTAATAAACCATTAGCTGTAGCTATAATTTCGGTATAAGGCAAGCCAAAAGCAAGTGGCATTGTCCATGCAGTAACATCGTAAAACAAACTATCTTTATAATCGAAAGTTCTTTCAAAAGCAGCTTTAATTAATTTAAACTGTTGCTGATTAGTTGGTAGAATATAAGCTTCATTTTTTTTGAAATTTTGACCATTCGACACTACATCTTGATTGAGTTTAAATAGTTCAATTTTATGTCGCAAGAGCATATCTATAAACACATTGGTTTTATGTTTGTCTAAAACATCACCAAATACAAATGCTTTATTAGCATAGGTTTCAGCTTCTTTAGCTGCATCTTTATAAAATTCTTTTTGGTAATTAAGCATTTCTTTGCGTAACCCACTTGCAGCATCCAATGTTGATAATGTTGTTGTAAATTGATTTCTGATGGTGAAAGGAAAAGTTAATAAACCATTGTCGGTATCTTGAGCATGACCTCTACTACTTGCTTGTTCAAATAAGATACCCACACCTCCATTAATATCTGGATACGTAGAGCCTTTGCCATAATAAAAATCATCGTATCCTTCTTTTGTAAAATAAAAAGAGCCTATACTATCTAAAAATTTTGCATGATAGTTACCTATTGCTGCTGTGAGTTGTTGATTTTTATTGGGTGTATTTGGATTAACCCTAGATGGTACTCCTGGTTGAAAAAAGAAAGACGAATTACTACCCATTTCGTGATGATCGGTTAATATGTTCGGCTTCCAACTATGATACAATTGTAGTCTGTTTCTGCTTTCAACATGTTGAGCAGGCAACCAATCTCTATTTAAATCGAACCAATAATGATTGAATCTTCCACCTGGCCAAACTTCATTAAATTCTCTGGCATTGGGATCGCTCACTTGTGTTTGACTCTTGTGCATGTTTGCCCAAGTTGCAAAACGATTCAGTCCATCGGGGTTAAAACTTGGGTCTACAATGATAATTGTTTTGTCAAGTATTGCATCTACTTCGGCACTTTGTGCAGCAGCCAAATAATATGCAGCCAATAAAGCTGCATTAGAACCGCTACTTTCATTACCATGAATGCTATAACCCATCCAAACTACTATAGGTGCATTGTTTATATTGACTGAATTAGATTGAGTTGCATCTGTAAGTAATAAATGTTGCTTTCTAATTTCTTCTAAATTAGCCTGGTTTTTGGGCGAAGTAAATATTAATGCCAATTGCTGCCTGCCCTCATAAGTTTTACCTAAGCGTTGTAATGTAACCCGATTGCTATTTGCTGCAATAGCCTGCATGTAATACACCAACTTATCGTGTGTAACATGCCATTCGCCAACTTCGTGCCCAATAATACTGCTAGGCGTTGGTATTGCGGTATTATAAGTTACATTTTTAGGTAAATAGTAATCAAGGTTTTGTGCTTGTAATTGAGTTACGATGAAGAGTAAGCAAAGTAATTTTTTCATTGAGCAATATTTAAACTTAGAACGTTAAATGATACTCAAATATAAAGGACAAAAAAGCTATTGCACAATTGCATTTAACTTTTCTAAATGCTCGTAAAAATTGGGATAAGATTTATTAATGGCATCTGCATCTTCAATAACTACTTCACCATTTGCTTGTAAAGCTGCTACAGCACAAGCCATGGCTATTCTGTGGTCATGACGTGAGTGCACTGTTGCTCCTTTAACGCCTGTTCCTCCATGTATCAACATTAAATCATCTTGCAAAATAATTTCAATACCTAGCTTTTTAAATTCTTCTTGTAAAGTCAATCCCCTATTACTTTCTTTATGGGCTAAACGGCTTACACCTTCAATCACAGAAGTGCCATTGCAAAATGAAGCTAAGGCAACTAATGGGGGGAATAAATCAGGACAATCTGTAGCATTAAATTGGAAGGCCTTTAACCCTTGCAATCCCGAAGCTGGCAAACCAACTTCAATTAATTCTGGCTGAATGGAAATAGTACAACCACTATCCATTAAAGCTTGCAATATTGCTTTATCAGCCTGTGTTGAAAAAACATCCAATCCTTTTATACAAATTTTTGCTGGTGATGCAATTGCACCAGCCACTAATAAAAATGCAGCTCCACTCCAATCGCCTTCAACAGTATATTCAATTTGTGATTGCTGATTGCTGATTTCCGGTTTTTTGAACTCGAAAGATTCATAATTATTATTGATTGGAACGTTTAAACTAAATTGTTTCATTACTTCAAGCGTTAAATCAACATAAGGTTTGCTTTTAAGATTATTTACATGAATAGTAGCATTTGCATTGCTTGCTGAAAAAGCCATCAGCAAACCTGTTAAAAATTGAGAACTAAGACTTCCGTCAATGCTAATATTGTTTGCTTGTAATGGTCCTTTCACTTCTAATGGTAACTTACCTGCATTACTTTTTATATCAACAGATAATTGCGGTAAAATTTCATCAAAAAAATCCATTGGTCTAGTTAGTAAACTACCAATACCATTTATAGTAATTGATTGATTACTCAAAGCCACAATTGGGGTAAACATTCTTATGCTTAAGCCACTTTCGCCACAATTAATAACCGTGAGTGGTGAGTGGTGAATGATGTTTGGTGAGTGAATGGTTGCATTACTACTATCAATGATCAATTGCCCATTTTCAATGGTCCATTCACAACTCATTTCTTTGATAATGCTTAATGCAGCTTTATCATCATTACTTACTCCAGGATTATGGATGATGCTTTTTCCTTTTCGTACCAATGCTGCTGCACAAGCCCTTTGCATAGAGCTTTTAGAAGCTGGTGCATGCATATTTCCTGATAATATAGATGGTTGTATGGTTACTTTCATATGTCAATTGATTCTAAATCTGGATAAATATCTGAGAACATCTTCAACACCTCTTTTAAATATAGCTCTGTGTTATTTTTTGCTACAGGAATTAAAATATAAGTACTCGTAGCAAAATCTTCGTAATGCTGCCAGTTTGCTGTATCAAAACAGTTTAACATAAGTTGCCTATAAATTCTAAAACGTTGAGTAAAATACTTTTGCTCTACTGTTTCTTTTGAAATAGTATTTACGCCAACAAAAGCAAAACTATGGGTTGAATGCTTTGATAATAGTTCCAATAAAATATTAATACAAGTACGAACAATTCTTGGAGCTTCGAAATCGTTCAATAACACATTAAATTTATTAGGGCTATCTTTTAAAGTAGATGGGAAGAATTTTGGCACAAAAACATTGAATTGATAATCTTCAATTAAAACAATATATCTTCTCTTAGAAGAACGAAAATCATAAATCAACTCTCGAACAATTTCTTTTCCTTCAATTTTTTTTTCCTGTAACAATCTGTATGAAAAACTTGAATCGAACATGCTATGCCAAATATTGATAAGCACTATTTCTTATGGCTTTTGCTTCGGTGGGCGTTACCTGACGCATAGATACCATATTTCCACTTTTTGTTTTAACTGCAACAAAAAGTTGAGCACTATTTTTAGTAGTACCTTTTTGTTTATGTGGTTTGTCTAGCGTTTTCATAATCCAAATTTAATAGTATATTCTACAAATTAGTTATAATTTTTTCCAAATCACTTAAAGGAATAGGCAATACAATGCCTTTTCCAATTTTCTCTAATAAAATATAGTTGATGTCTTGATTGGCACGTTTCTTATCCATTTTCAATACAGCAAAAACTTTTTCTTTGTTGAATGCTGCATAAGTTGGCAATCCATATTGTTCTAAAACTTTCACTACATTTTCTGTTTGCTTAAAGCCCAATAATTGTTGTGAAATTTCACTTGCATAGGTCATTCCAATTGAAATTGCTTGACCATGTGATAATTCATATTGGTTCTCTAGTGCATGACCTAATGTATGCCCAAAGTTTAATAGTTTTCTATCAGCCTGTTCAAACTCATCTGTTTGCACCACTTTGAGTTTAATTTTTGCATTGCGTTGAATTAACTTACTCAAATCCACTTTCTTAGACTGATAGAATTTTAAATCATGGCTTTGTAATTCTTTAAATAATTTAGCATCTTTTATGCATGCATGTTTAATAATTTCTGCAAAACCATTTTGCCATTCTGTATCTGGTAAAGTTTTTAAGAAGCTTACATCATGCAGAATAAATGAAGGCTGACGGGTAACACCTACAATGTTTTTATATACGCCAACATCAATTCCATTTTTTCCACCAATACTTGCATCTACAAGTGCCAATAGTGTTGTTGGAACAAAACCAAATTGTATTCCACGCATGTAAATAGATGCTACATAGCCTGTAATATCTGTAATTACTCCACCACCAATACCAACTAAAATTGTTTTTCTATCTGCTTCAAAAGCAATTAACTGCTCAACAATATTATCTACTGTTGATTGAATTTTATACTCCTCTCCTGCTTTTAAAACAATGGTATTATAACCTTTGAATTTTTTAGCATGAGCAGCAAAAATATTTTCGTCTGTTATAAATACAGCTTGCTTTACGTCTATAATTTCTTTGAGTTGAGCAATGGATGCATCAAAGAAAATATGAGTTGATGCAGTTGAAAATTTGAAAGTTTGTTTAGGCATATTTCACGCAACGAACGCAAAGAAATGCAACGATAGCAACGCTGCGTTCGTAATTTTTACACTGATTAATTATTGAGAAAAAACATGAGATAATAATTTTGTATTACAAATTAATCCATTTCATATCTCACACTAAAAAAATGGAAATACAACGATAGCAACGCTGCGTTCGTAGTTTTATCGTTGCTATCGTTGCGTGAATACTATGAATTCATAATCTTATTCTGGTGATTGATACTTTCCATGTGGACAGCATCGAAGTAACGAGTAATGAACTCTTTGCTTAAGCCAATTTTATCGCCTTTGGCGGTTGCTTTTTCTAAGATTTCGTTCCAACGATTGGTTTGTAAAATGGTAATATTATTTTCTTTCTTGTACAACCCAATTTTCTGAGCAACCTTCATACGCTGACTTAAAATTTGCATCAATTCATCATCTAACTGATTAATTTGTTGACGCAATTTTTCCAAATTTGCATGGTATTCTGGGCTTTGTACATCTTCTCTTCTCCATACAATATTGTCCAACATTTCACCTAAAACAGCTGGTGTAATTTGTTGTTTAGCATCGCTCCAAGCTTCATCAGGATTTACATGTGATTCGATGATTAAACCATCATAATCTAAGTCGATACTTGTTTGTGCAACTTCTTGCAAAATATCTCTACGACCACAAATATGTGAAGGATCACAAATTAACATCATATCTGGATTTCTTCTTTTCATTTCAATAGCTAAATGCCACATTGGAGCATTTCTATATTCGGTATTACCATAAGAAGAAAAACCACGATGAATTAATCCAATATTTTTTATACCAGCTTTTGCAACACGTTCAACAGCACCAGTCCATAATTCCAAATCTGGATTAATTGGATTTTTAATTAGCACAGGCACATCAACGCCACGCAATGCATCAGCTATTTCCTGAACGCTGAATGGGTTTACTGTAGTTCTTGCACCAATCCACAAAACATCTACATCAAAATTCAATGCATCTTCTACCTGTTTTGCTGTTGCTACTTCTACAGTAATAGGTAAACCAGTGAGTGCTTTTGCTTTAGCCATCCAAGGCAATCCTTTAACACCAATGCCTTCAAACTGACCAGGACGAGTACGTGGCTTCCAAATACCTGCACGTAACATATCTACTTTGCCAGTTGCTGCTAAACCTTGAGCAGTTGCTAAAACTTGTTCTTCCGTTTCGGCACTGCATGGTCCTGAAATAATGAGTGGTCTTTTATTCCACACATCTAAAATTGATTTTTTTTGCTCAATTGCTTGCTCCATTGTTTATTGTAATAAGTATTAAGTAATAAGTTTTAAGAAATATAGCTGAGTTGTACGTGAGCAGGCTATCACCTACAACTTACTACTTATACCTTAAAACTGTCTATCTGCTGTTAGCATCGTTCATTCTAATTCTGCGACCACGATAATTTTTACCATCTACAGACTTAATCATTTGATTGGCCACTTTTTTATCAACTTCTACCCAGCTATTCATTTCTTTCATATCTATTCTACCTAAAGCCGATTTTGGCAAATCACTCAAGTCTAAAATAAACTGTAAGAAACTGGCTTTGTAAAAACCATCTTTTGTTCCAAGATTCACAAACAAACGCATGGTATCACCATCGCTGTATTGTGTGGTGGTTGATCTTCTTCTTTCATCTCCAGCACCAATTCTTTGTCTGCCTTGCCCCTGTTGAGGTCTATCCGTAAATTCTCTTTTCTCTCTACGTTGTTCTCTTACGTTTAAATCTTCTGCATGTTCATAATATTTCAAGAAACGATCAAACTCCATTGCTGCCATACGGGTAAGAATTTCTTCTTTGGTTACATCAGCAAATTTTTCTTGTAACATTGGTAAATATGTAGTGTAATCACCATGACTAATGTCGGTACTCAACAATTTTTCCATGAAAGAAAAGAATTGTTTTCTACAAACATCTTTACCACTTGGCAATTCCAACTTATTGAACTTAACCTGTACCATTTTTTCTATAGAACGAATTTTGTACACGTCTTTGTTCATTACAATACTCATACAAATACCTAAACTACCTGCACGACCAGTTCTACCACTTCTGTGTGTATACACTTCAATATCATCAGGCAATTCAAAGTTGATTACGTGTGAAATTTCCTTTACATCAATACCACGAGCAGCTACATCGGTAGCAACCAAAAGTTGTAAAGCTTTTTCACGAAAAGCACCCATTACTTTGTCACGCTGTTGTTGGGTTAAATCTCCATGTAATGCATCAATATCATAACCATCACGGGTTAATTTTTCTGCAATATTTTGAGCATCTAATTTGGTACGGGTAAAAATAATTCCATAAATACCCGGGTTAAAATCGATTAATCTTTTCAATGCTTCATAACGATGATGTGCATTTACTACAAAGAACTGATGATCGATATTTTTGCTGGCACTATTAGTTTTACCTACAGTAACCTCAAAAGGATCTTTCATATACTTCTTGCTTACCCTTTTTATTTCAGGTGGCATAGTAGCACTGAATAACCAAGTTGCTTCACGTTTTGGTGTATTTTGTAAAATGAATTCAATATCATCTTTAAAACCCATGTTTAGCATTTCATCGGCTTCATCCAATACTACATATTTTATTTGCTCAAGGTCAATTGCTTTACGTTCTATTAAATCAATTAATCTACCAGGTGTAGCCACAACAATTTGAACACCACGTTTCAAATCACGTATTTGCATACCAATACTTGCACCGCCATACACAGCCACAATGTTCATCCCTGTCATAAATTGTTTAAAGTTTTCCAACTCTGTAACAATTTGTAAACACAATTCTCTTGTAGGGCAAACTACTAAAGCCTGAGGAAATTTTTGTTTTTCCTCCACTAAATGCAATAAAGGCAAACCAAATGCTGCCGTCTTTCCTGTACCAGTTTGAGCCAAACCAATCATATCTTTGGTGCCACTCAATAAAACCGGAATACTTTGTTCCTGAATTGGAGTTGGGTTCACATACCCCAACTTATCGGTTGCCTTAACCAATTTCTCATCCAATCCTAACTCACTAAATGTTATCATTATCTTTTAAAATTTGCGGCAAAGGTAACAGTTTAAAAATGGATGACTATTTTTTAGTATCAAACCATTGATTCTATTGGCTTTTACTGCTTTTTTGTTTTCTTTTTTGTTACCAGCCATTGTATTTCAATTGAACAACTGTTGCGTCGCACACTTGTACGTTCTTAACACTATTCAACTGTCCAATCCATGCTATTCATTTCAAACTTCACTTCACCTTTACCATAAATACCAACTTCTGTCCAACCATTCAATCTATAAAAACTTTCTGCTCTGCTATTTGGAGCAGTACTTAACCAAACTGTTTCTTTTGTTTGTATAAAATACCAGTTCAACATCATTTTATGCAACTGTTTACCTATTCCTTTTGCTTCAAAGTTTGGATGTACAAACAATGCCCAAATATTCTTCTCTTTTAAATCAACAATTGCAAAACCAACAATTTGATTTTCTATTACACTAACCCATCCTTTACCATTCACTGTAATAAAAGGTATATAATCTGTATCTTTTATCAAATCAGGATTGCTCAATACATTTTCTTTTACTGCATTTCTTACAATTTGCATTTGTGGTATATCAATGACATTTGCTTCTCTGAAAATCATTTAATAATTCTTTTAATTCTGTTTGCATTTTCCATCAGCTCATTCAAATACTCCAAGTTCTCTTTTTCCAATGCACTTTTAAATTTTCGTAGCTGACTGATGTGTTCGTTCAGCACATCCAATACATTTTCTCTGTTTTGCATAAAAATGGGAGCCCACATTGCTGGGTTACTTTTTGCCAAACGAACCGTACTTTCAAAACCACCACCAGCCAATTCAAAAATGGCATCTTCTTCTTTTTCTTTTTCCAATACCGTATTTGCTAATGCAAATGAAGTAATGTGTGAAATATGACTGATGTAGGCAGCATGAACATCGTGTGCAGCAGCATCCATATAAATAATGTGCATGCCCAATGCTTTGTAAATATTTTCTACTAGTTCAACTGCAGCAGCATCACTTTTTTCTTTCTCTGTAATTACACAAGCTCGTCCAGCAAAAGCATTTTTAACAGCAGCTTCTGGTCCACTATATTCTGTTCCCCACATAGGATGAGAGGCTACAAATCTTTTTCTGTTTACATGATTATTTAGTGCATCGCACAAAGCAAATTTGGTAGAGCCTGCATCAACAACAATTTGTTGATCATTTACCAAATCCATTATTTGTTGCATTACAGGTATCGTTGCATCAACAGGAATTGCAACATAAATAAAATCACTTTTTTTAACCGCTTCTTCTAATGACAAAGCTTCATCAATCAAGCCTAACTCTAATGCCTTTTGTTCACTGGCTTTTGTTCTACTTACACCAATAATATGTTTTGCAAAACCATGTTGTTTCATTGCTAATGCAAATGAACCTGAAATTAATCCTACCCCTACTATCGTAGCGTTGTTAAACATCTTTCAATTCTTAATTACTAATTATCAATTCTTAATTCTATTAATCGCTTCTTCAAACCTTTCTATACTTCCACATAAACTCACTCTAATATATTCATCACCAGCAGTTCCAAAAATGCCACCTGGTGTAATAAATACATTTGAGTTGTACAATACTTCATCACTTACTTCATAACCAGTAACAAACTTTGCAGGAATTTTAGCCCAAACAAACATGCCAACTTGTGTTGTTGAATAAGTACAATTCAATAAATCCAACAACTCAAATACCTTTTCTCTTCTTTCACTATACACTTTATTCACTTCATTATGCCATACATCTTCTAAGCTCAAAGCCTTTGCAGCAGCAAATTGTGCTGGCAAAAACATGCCACTATCCATATTACTTTTAAAACGTAACACTTCGTCAATTCTTTCTTTTGCACCACACAACATGCCCATTCTCCAGCCAGCCATGTTATGGCTTTTGCTTAAAGAGTTCAATTCAATCACCACATCTTTTGCTCCTTCTACAGCCAATAAACTTAATGGCTGATCATTTAAAATAAAACTGTAAGGATTATCATGCACAATTAAAATATTATGTTGCTTTCCAAATGCCACTATCTTCTCAAACAAAACTTTATTACCATTTGTACCAGTTGGCATTTGAGGATAATTTACAAACAGCAACTTTACTTTAGTCAAATCAGTTGTATTCAAAGCATCAAAATCAGGTTCATAATTGTTTGCTTCTTGCAACTCATAATCTCTACAAATACCACCAGCTAATTTTACTGCACTTCTGTAAGTTGGATAACCAGGATTAGGCACCAACACTTCATCTCCTTCATTCAAATAAGTCATGCATATGTGCATGATGCCTTCTTTACTACCAATTAAGGGCAAAATTTCTGTATCAGCATTCAACTCAACATTGTACCATTTTTTGTACCAATCTTTTATTGCATTACGTAGTACTGGAGAACCTTTATACGACTGATATGCATGTACATTTGGCTTACTGCTTTCTTCTTGTAACACACGTATTACGTCAGGATGAGGAGGTAAATCAGGACTACCAATACCTAAGTTGATAATATTCTTACCTTGTTTATTCAACTCATCTATTTCTCTCAATTTCTGAGAAAAATAATATTCACCAATACCATTTAACCTTGTAGCAGTTATCATTAGTAATTTTTAATTATTCATTATTAATTATTAGTTATTGGCTTGATTTCCATTTTTATACACTCCATAAACTTTCACTTCTTCGGTTAAAGATTGTACGGCTTTCAAAGCTTTATCAAACTGTTTAATGTTATCAAACTCTAAATCTGCATGAAAACTATATTTAAAATTTGTTCCTGCAATTGGCATACTTTGTAGCTTACTTAAATTAATGCCTTCATCAGAAATTTTTGATAACACTTTAGCCAAACTACCTTTGGTATGATTGGTTTGGAAATTAATAGAAGCTTTATTAGCTTCTTCAATAACTACATCATCTTTTTGAAGCACTAAAAAACGTGTATAATTATCTTTTTGAGTATGAATATTGGGTGCAATATTTTCTAACCCAAATAAATCAGCTGCTAAAACACTTGCAATTGCTGCAGCATGCGGACTTTTCTTTTTAGCAATATGTAAAGCACTCAATGCAGTATCTTCTGTTTCTACCAGTTTCCAATTATTTTTTTCTAAATAATCTGTACACTGCAGCAATGCCATTGGATGACTATGCACTTCTTTGATGTCTTCTAATCTAACACCAGGTGATACTAGTAAATTTTGTTCTATACGTAAATACACTTCACCAACAATGTGCAAATTGCTTTTTTGTAGCAAAGTATAATTGGGTAAAATACTACCTGCAATAGAGTTCTCTATAGCCATTACACCACCATGACTTTCTTTTTTATTAGAAGCTATTTTTACCACTTCTCTAAAAGTTGCACATGGAATTACTTTTGTATCTGCTCCAAAAAACTGTTGAGCAGCCACTTGATGAAAGCTGCCCTCGTAACCTTGTATTGATATTTTTTTTGCCATAAAATAAAAAATCCCGGCTTTTTGAGCCAGGACTGTATTTTGATTTTTGTTTATTATGCTTTAACAAATACAACCTGACTACTACTGGTAAAGTAGTAATAGAAGAAAAAATAAAAAAAGTTGTATGTAGTTGTTAGTTTCATTTGATACCTCAAAACAATGAAAGAAATTTGAATTTACAAAATATTTTTTTTAATACATGAAAACAAACATGAGTTAGTAGACGCAAGTGTACTATCAACTATTTTTTCTTTTCAATGCATTATAATCTATAAAATAAATAAACCTTACAGATACTTCATTGCTATGTGGACTATTTAAAACACTACGAAAATTTTGTATGTATTTTGTATTTTCTAACCCACTAATCAATACATCGGGGCCAAGGGCATTTTTCCAAGATGCAATTAATCTACAACCTGGTTTAAAATCCCATGTATAAAATGCATCAATATTAAATGCGTTGAAGTTGCCATTTCTATTATTTGTAAAAGCAATTTCGCTATTTCTCCATTCTCCATTTGCTTCTACTGTATAAAAATTGGTATAGGTAACATTGCTCCAAAAATGTCTTGCTCTAATACTTAAATTCATTCTTGCTTTGAAATTATATTGAGCATTTACCAATAAATTAAAGTTGTTTATTTTTCTTCTTCCAATAATAGGTTCACCCGTTGCATCTCTGTAAGCATAGCCAAAATTGGCCATATCTATGTCATTTCTACCATCAATATCTAAACTGAATTTAGGGCTAAATCTGTAACGTGTACCAAGCCTTACCAAATAAAATGGATCATAGGGTAATGGACTTTCGGCAAAGCCCAAACCATATCTAAAAAACATTTTCTTTCTGCTATCTGAGCTACCAAATAGTCCAATAAAATGATAAGGAGCTTTCTTCAATTTTCTACCTTGCGTTCTCAAATCAAAAAAATCAAAACTCCAAACTGCTTGCCCTGCAACTTCTATACTAAGGTCCCAAAAGTTTTTAAATACATGTAGAAAATTAGAATTGTAACTTAAATCTTGAAATTGAAATGGCTGATACAAATTGGTTTGTGTTACACTAAAACTGTATCTTCTAAAATTAAAATGTTTATTGGGCGTAAACTGATTGAAAGAGAAATATGCACTTGTTGTAAATTCATTAGCAGCAAATAATAAACCTAAATCGTTGGGATTATAATTTTTACTTTCTATATTATTAAAAATACCCCATTGATACTTCCCACTTACTTTAGCAAAATTGATATACGATTTATATCCGTTTGAATTTGAATTGCCATAAATAGTGCTATATCTACCTTGTACTTGTAAGTTGTATAAGTTCTTTTTATCGAACAGAGAAACATCAACAGCCGTAACATTTGCATGATTGCTATTTCCAGCTCTCGTAACATTGGTATTGGTAAAAGTTAGGCTACTTCTATTTTTTAAGGCTTGATCTAATACAAGAATACTGTAATTTGTTAGCGGTTCAGTTTGCTGTTTAATATATTCTCCTTTACTATTTTTAAACTCAGCAAACATTGGTGCTGTTACAGCATTGAAAATACCAATACCTAAGTTCTTTTTGGTTCTTCCAGAAAACTTAGTAGCGTTATACAATTGTGTTATTGTTGGATTTTTTATAATGGTGTAGCTACTATCAGCAGCTAGTTGTTTAGCTGCAAAAAATCCTGTCGGTGTTTTACCAATTCTACGACTATAAAAAATACCAGCTTTATTAAAGAGTTCAGTTCCTTCGGTAAAAAATGGACGGTTTTCATTAAACTCTTGTTCAAATGCCGATAAGTTTAAAATTACATTATCACTAATTACCTGACCAAAATCTGGTATTAACGTCATATCCATTGTAAAACTTTCATTAACACCCCATTTAACATCCATACCTCCATTCAAAATATTGGTATTTATTCGGCCTGAATTTGTTGGAACAGTACTATAACCTGCGGTAATATAGGGTTGAAATGATAAGCGTAATGGTGGTTGTAAATTTTCAAAACCTTTAATAATTCCAAACTGATTAACAAATCCATCGATATTTGGATTGACAGAATTCCAATAACTATTTTCATTCGTTCTTCTTACATTTCTATAAAAATTAATGCCCCAGTCTTGTATATTTTTTTGAGCAAAACGTAAGCTCATGTAAGGTATTTTCATTTCTACCTGCCAACCTTCGTTGGTTATTTTCACTTGGCTTTCCCAAACTGCATCCCAATTTCTATCAGTTGTACCACTATTACCACCACCACCCGAAATTCTTGCATCGCTCTGCACATTTACAGAAGTTACCCCAAACTGAAATGCATTTTGTTGATCTAAATAAGTATCGAATGTTACTGCAAAAAAATCTACATCTTGAAAACCCTCTCCGTCTCGGCTAGTTAATTGCTTTCTAATTAATGAAACTGTATCGTATAAAATTGCTCCAACATAAATGGCAGAGTTATCATACATTATTTTTACAACTGTTTTTTGAGCAGCTGGATTACCAAAATTGGGTTGGTTTACAATAAAATTATTAGCCAAAGGGGCTTTCAACCAATTTTCTTCATTTAAAAGCCCATCTATTTTAGGTGCAACTGTAGTTTTGTAAGCTTGCAATTTTTTTTTCATTTGCTCAACTGGCTGAGCAAAATTTTGAGTAAAAAGCAATAATAAAAAAAGGGCAAATGGTAATTTCAAAATACGAAATTGAAAATTTTTGCAAAAAAAGCTATATCGCTTGTTTAACTAAAGTTGAAAATGATAAATGGTTAAATAGTTTTTTAAAAGAAAAAGGTTGCCTTAAAAAAGACAACCTCTATACTACTAACTAACCCCTGAAAAACTTAGTTCAATTTCTTTTTTAAGCCAGCCACTTGTTCTTGCAGATTGTTTACTATTCCTGCAAGCTGACCAACATCCCAACGGTTGGTTAAGTTGGCTTTTTGCAAAATGTATACTGCTTTCCAAACTTCTAACACATCTTCAGATTTTACATTATAAGGTTCGTAAACAGGATTATCGCTTAACAATGTTAATGTATCTTTTGGCTTAGCATTTTTTACCAATCTTTTATACACAATACCATCACTTTTACTTAATAAAACATAAGTGTTGCTATTTCTCACATCGTCTAATGCTTCAACTTTTTCACCAACAATTACACTACCACTAGGCGTTGGCATCATACTGTCTCCAACAATTTCAAAAGCTCTATATTGTCCAGGAGCCAACATTGGTAATGTGAAGGTGTTTAACTCATCTAAAAAATCAGGATCGGCATAACCATTTAAATAACCAGCAGCAGCTTTTAGTGGTACAAATTGTATTTCTACGCTATTGTTACCTCCAATAGATTTCATGTTACGTCTTTGCTCTAAATAATTACCACTACCTTTTACAGCAGTCATATCTTTTAGCAACAATTCATCTAAACTCAATTTAAAAATAGAAGACATGGTTTCTAAAACCTCAAGCTTAGGTTCGGCACGTTCTTCTTCATAAGCACCAATTAAAGAACGTTTAACGCCAAGCTTATTGGCAAACTCTTCTTGAGTCCAGCCACGAAGCTTTCTTAAATAGCGAAGATTTTTTCCTGCGTAACTCATAACTAATTGATTTAGCCGCAAATTACTAATATTTTTAGTTTTACCAAATTTATTTTCATTTTTTTTAAAATATTTTTTTTATCACTCAATCAATTAAATCAGCATTCCTTTCAAGGATAATTAATATACTATTTAAATTTTTAGCTGAATTAATAAAACATCATTGTGTTCTCTTTAACAATTATTCAAAAACTTGGCATCATATTTCTTACAATTCACGTATTAAATCAATTGCCATGAAACAGAAATACTTTTTTGCCGTAGCAAGTTTATTTGTGGGTCAAATAATATTTGCACAACCCAATAGAAATGAAACAAATAGAAATCATTCGGGTAGAACTGAAACTAAAGAAAACACTCTTCGTTCATCTAATGATGTCTTTACCGCTTCTCCAACAAAAGAAACACCCAAGCAAAATAGAAATGTGGTGAGACAATCACCATCAGTTGATAATAGAAGAAAAGTTGAAAACAATTATTCTTCTAATCAATTCTCCATGCATACCAATAGAGATGATAAAAAAAGAAATGAAAGAAGTGATGCTGTTGTTAGAACACCCAACAACAATAATGTAAGAACTAAACAACGCAACGATTATAGCAACAATGATGAAATGCGTAATGATGCAGTTGCTGATAGAAATGTACAACAACGTAACAACGATAACCAAGCAAGATTTGGAAATAATAATCGTTACAATAGAATAGACAGAAACTATTACCCTGATTACAGAAGACCTTATAGTTTTATTGGAGTTAGGTATACCAACTTTTATCGCCCAAGATTTATATTACCTCATAGAGGTCTGAACTATTGTTATAGTGGAGGTTTCTTCTATCAACCCTTTAATAATTATTTTCAAGTAATTATTGCACCTGTTGGTATAAGAACTTTTGGTTTACCTTGGGGTTATAGAAGATGGAATATTGGTAGAACTAGATATTATTATTTCGGTGGAACATATTACAGAAATATCAACAATTATTACGAAGTAGTAGAAGCTCCTTTAGGTTCTATTTTACCAGAGTTACCCAATGGTGCAAGCAGCACAATAATTAATAACGAACAATACTTTCAACTCAATGGAACTTACTATAAGGAAACTTTGAGAAATGGAGAAGTTTGGTACACTATTGTTGGTAAAAATGGACGAATTGATAACTCTATTGAAACCATCGAAGAAGAAACCGCAATGATAGGTGATATTGTTACTGATTTACCAGATGATTGTAAAATGGTCATCATCAATAACCAAAAATACTTTGTAAGTAACCATAATTTATATTACAAAGAATTGATTATAGAAAATAGTTTATACTATAAAATAACTGATAATCCTCAGTAATTTATAATACCTCTACCATTACTTTTGAAAGTAGAAAAACATGCATTTTTTAATTAAAAAATTGAATAGAAATGACCATTCAAGTAAACACAGACAAGCACATTGAAGGAAGTGAAAGATTAAACAATTTTATTAGCGAAGAATTAGAAAATTCTTTAGAAAGATTTAGTGATAAACTAACCCGAATTGAAGTTCATTTAAGTGACGAAAATGGAGGCAAAGGTGGCGATGATGATAAACGTTGTTTATTAGAAGCAAGAGTAGAAGGTATGCAACCTATCGCAGTAACCAATTTTGATTCGTCTATAGATCAAGCAATTTCTGGAGCAATAGATAAATTAAAATCGGCTTTAGATACTGTTTTTGGCAAAATGCAAAACCGTTAATTTTTTTAAAGAGTGAGTAGAGGAAGGAGTTGGGAGTTTTAAGTTATGAGTTATGAGTTGTAGGTTATAAGTTTTAAGTTGTAGGTAATAAGTTATAAGTAGAAGGTTCTTATGCACAACTTGCCTTATACCTAATACCATAACCTTTTACCTTTTACCTTCTTCCTTCTCTCCTTTCTAAAAAATTATCTTACGCTATTATACACCTGAATGTAATTATCTACAGCACTTTCCCAGCTATGGTCAATGTTCATCATAAATCTACGCATCCATAGCATATGCTTAGCATCGTTATAAACACTTACCGCTCTGTAAACACTGTGGTGAATATCGCCAACGGTTGCATGATTAAAACGAATGCCAAAACCTTCCCATTCGCCCATATCTTTTACAGTATCTTGTAAACCGCCTGTGCTACGTACCATAGGCACAGTGCCATAACGTAATGCATACAACTGATTCAATCCACAAGGCTCTACCCTACTTGGCATGAGTAAAAAATCGGCACCGGCATACATTGTATGACTCAAAGCTTCGTTGTAACCAATTACTGCATGGTAATTTCCAGCAAAATGATTGTTTAATGCAGTTAATTGAAATTCAACAATTGGATCACCACTTCCTAAAATTAAAAAATTCATTTGCTTAGGCATGGCATACATACAACTCATAATTGCATCGGGTAAAATTTCGGCAGCTTTTTCGCCAACCAATCTTCCAATAAAAACAATTAAAGGTTTAGTAACATCTAAGCCAAATTGCTCACACAAAACAGCTTTGTTTTTTTGCTTACCCGCTGCTACTGTACGTGGTGTAAAATGGTTGGTTAAATAAGTATCATCTTTAGGATTCCATACTTCATTATCAATACCATTTAAAATTCCAACACATTTTCCTTTTTCATATTCAAATAAATCTTCTAACCCATTACTGTTGTAACGTAATTCTTCTAAATAACTCCAACTCACTGTTGTAACTTTCCAAGCACATTTAACAGCACTAGCAAGCGGATTAATACTACTGCCCCATTCTAACAAACCACCTTTCCAACTATCGTAAGCAGGTATGTAATGATTTTTATTCCAATTCATCCAACCCTGATATTGTGCATTGTGAATTGTTAATATACTAGGCACATTGGCCAACTTATCTTTAAATGCAAAACAATGTTGCATCATAAAAGGTATAAGCCCTGTGTGATGATCATGACAATGCACCACATCTGGAACATGTTGCCAATTATTCATCCAATCTAATACAGCAATTTGAAAAGCTACAAAACGTTCAGTATCATCTTCATAACTATAAATACCAGTTCTATCCAATAAACCTTTAATATCTACTAAGTATAAATCAAAACCCAATTTATTGGTTTTCTCTTTTATTACAGTATAAGGAAATTCAAAGTTGCCTAAAAAAATAGTGCCTTTATAATCGTCAACAAATTCATTATTATGCAAAAAATTAGTTTCATACATAGGCATTACCACTTTAGCAAAATGACCAGCTTTGCATTGATACTTAGGTAATGCACCAACTACATCGCCTAAGCCACCAGCTTTTGCAACAGGATAACATTCGGCACTTACATGAATTATTTCCATTATAGTTAATTTTTTACGTTATAAGCTAAAACGCTAAGATGAATCTTTACGGAAGTTTATCCTGAGCGTAGTCGAAGGACACCCTTCAACGTTTAGTAATTCTATTCAACTGAATAAGAGTAAAAATAGTAAAATACTACTCAGTATAACTTTTTAGCAAAAAAACTACATTAAATTTTTCTATGAATAAATAATTATTACTTTCAGCCCTCAAAACTATAAATAGCTTGCAATGAACAATCAACAGCCAACCAATTATGGTGCTTTAACTACACTTGTAACAGTTTTCTTCTTTTGGGGATTTATTTCAGCAGGCAACAGTGTTTTTATTCCATTTTGTAAACATTACTTTGCCCTTGACCAATTTCAAAGTCAGTTAATTGATTTTGCTTTTTACTTAGCCTATTACGTTGGAGCTTTAATTTTATTTGCTTACAGTGTTCTAGGTGGTAAAGATCTAGTGGCACAATGGGGATATAAAAAAAGTATTGTTTACGGTTTAATTTTTAGTGCAATTGGTGCAATTGCCATGATTTTTGCTGTACAAGGCAACACATTTACAGGAATGCTCATTGGTTTATTCATTGTTGCGTTAGGGTTTAGCTTACAACAAACAGCTGCTAATCCTTTTGCTATTTCTCTTGGAGATCCTGCAACAGGAAGTAGTAGAGTAAATCTTGGAGGAAGCATTAATTCATTTGGTACAACTGTTGGGCCATTGGTTGTTGGCTTAGCTCTTTTTGGAAGCACAGCAGACATTACAGATGAGCAAATTGCCAAATTAGGCTTAAGTAAAGTTCTAATACTATATGTGGGTGTTTGCTTTCTTTTCATAGCAGCTGCTGCATTGTTTCATTTTAGTAAAAAAGTTCCACCGGGTATTAGTCTTGAAAAACAAGAGCCTGCAAAAAAAGCTTTATATGCACTTTTAATAATTACAGGTCTCTTAATAATAACGTTTACGCCTGTATTTAAAAGTTATAAAAGTGACGAAGCGAATGCTATTGTAAGTTTAAATAAAAAGCTCGAACCGATACAAAAAAATATTGATTCATTAACTAAAATAAACATAAACTCAACAGAATTAGTTACGCTTAAAAACGATGTAAAATCAATATCTTCTGAAATTGAAGTAATAAAAAAACCATTGGAACAAAGCCGCATGAAATGGCTTTTTGGTGCTTTACTAGTTATTGTTGTGGGATTATTAGTTTCTAATATTAGTGCATCAAAAAAACCAGATGGATGGGGTGCAATGCAATACCCACAACTGGTATTAGGAATGCTTGCAATTTTTGTTTACGTTGGCGTAGAAGTATCTATTGGTAGCAATTTGGGCGAATTATTAAAACAGGAAGCGTTTGGAGGTTACCAATCATCACAAATTGCACCATTCATAAGTATGTATTGGGGAAGTTTAATGATTGGTAGATGGGCAGGTGCAATTAATGTATTTAACCCATCAAATAGTACCAAAAAAATATTGATTTTTATAGTACCACTTATTGCATTTGGAGTGATTATAGGTGTTAATACCATTGCACAAAAAGACATGTCGCCATTGTACATGTATGTTTTCTGTGTTTTAATCCAGATAGCTGCATTTTATATAAGCAAAGAAAAACCAGCAAGAACATTACTAATATTTGGACTCTTAGGAACTATAGCAATGATTGTTGGATTATTTACAGAAGGTAAAGTTGCTATTTATGCTTTTTTAAGTGGAGGTTTATTTTGCAGTATAATGTGGCCGAGTATTTTTTCTTTATCCGTTGCAGGATTAGGAAAATATACAACACAAGGTGCTGCATTTTTAGTAATGATGATTTTAGGAGGAAGCATAATTCCACCCATTCAAGGTAAACTTGCAGATTTAATTGGTATTCATCAATCATATATTGTAGCAGTGATTTCATTTGCTTATTTGGCTTTCTTTGCATACAAAGTGAGAATTGTTTTGCAGAAACAAGGGATTGACTTTGATTCACAAACCACTACAGGGGGGCATTAATTAAAACGTCCCTCATGCTATTTTTAACTTAAAAAAGAAATTGACATATGACCAAACATGCAATAGGTATAGATATTGGTGGCACAACCACCAAATTTGGAATTGTGGATGCATCGGGGAAAATTTTACAACAAAATCGTATTCCAAGCAATAAACATGATGATGTTCAAGACTTCATTAACGATTTGTACGATGGCTTATTTCCAATGATTGAAACATATGGAGGTATCAATAATTTTGTGGGTATTGGCGTTGGTGCACCTAATGGAAATTATTATTCTGGAACTATTGAATACGCACCTAATTTATTGTGGAAAGGAATTGTTCCTATTGCTCAATTAATACAAACTAAATTTGGTTTACCCGTTAAATTAACCAACGATGCCAATGCTGCTGCGGTAGGTGAAATGAAATATGGCTGTGCAAAAGGCATTAAACATTTCATTACTATTACATTAGGTACTGGTGTTGGTAGTGGTATTGTAATTGATGGAAAAATTGTTTTGGGTCATGATGGTTTTGCAGGAGAATTAGGTCATACCATTGTACGTAAAGGTGGTCGTTTTCATAAAGGCACAGGCAGTATGGGTTGTTTAGAAAGCTATGCAAGTGCAACAGGAGTAAGAGAAACTGCATTTGAGTTTTTAGCAGCAGATCCAGCAACACCAAGCCTTTTACGAAAATATACTTCCGAAGAATTAACAAGTCAATCAGTATATGAATGTGCCATTCAAGGCGATGAAATTGCTTTAAAAGTATTTGAATTTACTGGTGAAATTTTAGGTGAAGCTTTAGCCAACTTCATTATGTTTTCTTCACCCGAAATGATTGTTTTGTTTGGTGGATTAACCAAAGCAGGCGATTTAATTTTAAAACCAACTATTGCTTCTATGGAAGCCAACTTAATTCAAATATTCAAGAATAAAGTAAAAGTAGTTTTAAGCAATCTCAACGAATCTGATGCTGCTATTTTAGGTGCAAGTGCATTGGTTTGGGAAGTAGATGATACTTTGTAGTTTATAGTTATATAGTTTGGAGTTGTTTAGTTAAAACGTTTAGTAGTTTAATAGTTTATTAGTTCAGAACACTTTCAGCGTTCTAAACTTCTCTTAAACCCTATACCTTATACCTTCTACCCTACATCCTCTACCTTAAACCTTAAACCCTACACCTTCAAACTTAAACCCTATTATAATCTGCTTTCCATTTTACGATTGCTTGCTTAATTTCTTTTGCCCTCATTTTTTCGGCTGCGGCTTTTGCTGCTAAAGCAACAAATTCATCATCGCTTGCAAAACGCAATGCAATAATTTGACTTAATCTTAATGTGCTAGGCAATGGTTTATTGGTAAGTATAAAATGACGTAAATTCTCTTCGGCTCTAATGGCTCTGTCTTGTGCCTTCAAAGCAAATGAACGAGTGAACCAAAACATCATCACAAAAATTACGGCTACTACACAAATTAAGGAAGCCGAGTACAAATTCTCCGAAGCTGAATGTGCTAGATTAATAAAGGAACCTACCAATAATGATAAGATGAGTAAAAAGGTGAATCCATGATAACCTGCAACCAATCGTGTATGATTTTTAAAATTTTGTTCTTGCATAAAAATTATTTGAGTGAAGTTACAAGCTCAGCCAATATAAATGATTGAATAAAATTTAAAAACCATTTGCTTATTGCTACGTTAATTTGTAACAAAAATTAATCAGCTACAAATATGAATCAAGTTTTTGCATCTATTATAACCATTGGCGATGAATTGTTAATTGGTCAAGTAATTGACACCAACAGTGCATTTATTGCTCAAGAACTCAATAAAATTGGCATCTCTGTAAAGCATCGTTTAGCAGTAGGAGATAATTGGAACGATATCTGGAATGCATTAGACGAAGTAAGCAAACATGCCGACATTATTTTAATCACAGGAGGACTAGGTCCTACTGCAGATGATATTACCAAACCATTGTTATGTAAATACTTTAATGGTAATATGGTCATGCATCAACCAACATTAGAACATGTTACTTACATATTTGAGCATATTTTAAAACGCCCTATGATTGAGCGTAACACCAAACAAGCCGAAGTGCCAGATGTTTGTACCGTTTTAAAAAACGATAAAGGCACAGCACCGGGAATGCTGTTTGAAAAAGAGGGGAAAATTTTTATTGCAATGCCAGGTGTGCCACACGAAATGAAATGGCTTATGACAAAACATGTTATTCCATTCATTCCCCAAAAATTCACTACAAGTATAATTGAACATAGAACTCTACTAACAGCAGGTATTGGTGAAAGTTTTTTAGCCGAAATGATTAAAGATTGGGAAGCTCAATTACCTGCTCAAATAAAATTAGCTTACCTACCTAATTATGGCATGGTACGTTTAAGGCTTACTGCCATTGGGTTTGATAAGGCATTACTGATTGAACAACTAGAACATCAGTTTGCCACATTGCAAATATTGGTTCAAGATTATTTAGTGGTTACAGAAGATATTCCAATGGAATTGGTGGTATCTAATTTACTAAAAAAATATAACAAAACACTTGCGTCAGCCGAAAGTTGCACAGGTGGCTATATTGCTAGTTTAATTACCAACCATGCAGGTGCAAGTAGCATATTTACTGGTAGTATTGTTTGTTATGATAATAAAATAAAATCTACTCTGTTGGGTGTACCCAATGAAATACTTACCACAGTTGGAGCAGTAAGTAAAGAAACAGTTGAGTTAATGGCAACAAATATTTTACAAGTAATGAATACCCATTACTCTATTGCAGTAAGTGGTATTATGGGACCAACAGGAGCAACAGATGAAAAACCTGTTGGCCTAGTTTGGGTTGCTGTTGCCTGTAAAGAAAAAGTTATTACACAATCGTTTAACTTTAGATTCGATAGAAGTAGAAATATTCAGTTAACAGCCATTAATGCTCTGAATATACTTAGAAAATTAATTATTGAAACCAATTAGTTTGTTATGAAACGTTATGCTGCCATAGTTTGCATGATTATTATAACTCATGTTAATGCTCAGTTACCTAAAGTGAGCAGTGGTTCTATTCAACGATTTGAAAACTTTAGATCTAGTTATATACAAAATAGAAATGTAGATGTGTGGTTGCCTAATAACTACAATCCATCAACTAAATATGCTGTATTGTACATGCACGATGGACAAATGCTATTTGATAGCAGCATTACATGGAATAAGCAAGAATGGAAAGTAGATGAAACCATGAGTAAGCTTATAGAAGAAAATAAAATTATTCCAACCATTGTTGTAGGTATTTGGAACTCAGGAACTACAAGACATGCAGATTATTTTCCTGAGAAACCTATAGCTTATTTACCCAAGCAAATAAAAGATACGTTAATTGATAGAGAACTTTTAGGTAAAGCAAGAGCCAACAACTACTTGAAATTTATTGTACAAGAGTTAAAACCCTTTATTGATAGTAGTTTTAGCACATTTAAAGATGCTAAAAACACTTTTATTGCTGGTAGTAGTATGGGTGGTTTAATATCGTGGTATGGCATTAGTGAATATCCAACTGTTTTTAGTGGAGCAGCTTGTTTAAGTACACATTGGGTAGGCAGCATTAAAGAAAAATCTGGTGCAATACCTAAAGCATTTGTAACGTATGCTAAAGAAAAATTGCCTAATCCAAATAATCATAAAATTTATTTTGATTATGGAACGATAACATTAGATAGTTTGTACGAGCCGCATCAAAAAGCCATTGATAGAGTTATGCAAACAAAAGGTTATCGAAAAAATAAAAATTGGATCACCAAGGCTTTTAAAGGGGAACCTCATACAGAAATTGCTTGGGCAAATAGGCTTTATATTCCACTTACATTTTTGTTACAAAAGAAACCCTAAGCACATTTTATTGTGGATAACCCAATAATAACTTTACCTGTTTAAAATTTATTTTTACAGTTGTGATTAACTGCTGATAGGTGTTTACACAAATACTTATCATGTGTTATAGAATTGCTTGCATACATTAAACGATACTTCATTATTTTGCAGCCGTTAACCTGCTGATTAAAGATATTTTGTACAAGTGTGCGACGCATCCCGATAGTTATCGGGAGAAGATGATTAGAAATATGCAGTTGGTTACATAAAAAACTTAAGTATGGCTATTGTTGATTTGGTAATGCCAAAACTTGGCGAAAGTATAATTGAAGCAACCATTTTAAAATGGAATAAGCAAGTAGGCGATGTTGTGAAGCAAGATGAAACCGTTTTAGAAATTGCCACCGATAAAGTAGATAGTGAAGTACCTAGTACACATGCTGGAACTATTACAGAAATATTATTTAATGTAAACGATGTTGTACCTATTGGTACTGTAATTGCACGTTTACAAACCGAAGTAGGAATAGCTACACAAAGTACTCCTACTCCTACACCACCTATTGTTGAAGCTGCACCAATTGCAACTCCTCCAGCAGTAGAAGTGGTTACTCCTGCTGTTCCTACTGTACAAGAAGTGCCTTATGTACCTACAGGAGTTACAGCAAAGGTTTCGGGCAATAACAAATTTTATTCTCCTTTAGTATTAAATATTGCCAACAGCGAGGGCATTAGTTTAAGTGAATTAGAAAATATTGAAGGCACAGGTGCCGATGGTAGAGTTAGTAAAAAAGATGTTCTTCAATATGTAGCAGATAAAAGAGCTGGAAAAACTACACCAATTGCAACACCAACAACTATTGCACCAACACCTGTACAAACAACTGTTATTGCAGTTCCAACACCTTCTGCACCAACTGTTATTGCTGAAGTAAAACAAGAAGTTCCTGTACAAACAACTGCAACTCAATATGGCGGCAATGTAGAAATTATTGAGATGGATAGAATGCGTAAAATGATTGCTAAACACATGGTTGATAGCAAACATATTAGCCCGCATGTAACCAGCTTTGCTGAAGCCGATGTTACCAATATGGTTTTATGGAGAGATAGAGTGAAAAAGCAATTTGAAAAGGAGAACAATAGCAAAATTACTTTCACCCCAATGTTTATTGAGTGTGTAACCAAAGTAATGAAGCGTTTTCCGTTTATTAATGCCAGTTTAGATGGCGATAAAATTATTGTAAAGAAAGATTTTAATATTGGTATGGCTACTGCTTTACCAAGTGGTAACTTAATTGTACCTGTAATTAAAGGTGCTGATATGCTGAACTTAGTGGGCTTAAGCAAAACAGTAAACAGTTTAGCCGATGCTGCAAGAAACAACAAATTAAAACCAGATGATACTGCTGGTGGCACTTTTACCATTACCAATGTTGGCACATTTGGCAGCTTAATGGGCACTCCAATTATTAATCAACCACAAGTAGCAATACTTGCAGTTGGTGCAATCAAAAAACGTCCTGTAGTTGTTGAAACTCCAGAGGGTGATACCATTGGAATAAGACATATGATGTACTTAAGTTTAAGTTACGACCACAGAATAGTTGACGGAAGTATTGGTGCAAGTTTTTTAACTGCCGTTGCCAAAGAATTTGAAAAGTGGGACGTTAATAAAGAATGGTAATAATTGATTTACTGATGAATAAAATATTCATAGAATGCCCTCAATTTTTTGAGGGCATTTTTATTATCTGTTGAATTTTTAACATACTGTGTGTAAACAAGCTTTGGCTACTTTAATGAAGATTTGTACATTAACACTACAAAACTTTTTGAAGTATGAAAACATTATCTCAAACATGGTTTGCCGACGGCTATATTGACTTTGAATTAAAGAAGTACACACTCCTAGCCTACTTGCAAGAAATTAGCAAGCACTTCACCGAAAACAAATTGTATCCTCAACTAGCCGATGTAATTTTTCATTACAATAACATTGTTGCTTTTAGAGAAAATAAAAAGTTTTTACAAGATCAATTTCCTAAAAAATTTACAGGTATTCAATTAGAGAAATTACAGTTATTGTATGAAGCCATGATTGAAGATGATGAACTTATGAAAGAGTTGGAAGACATTATAAATTATAGTGCCGAAAAAATGAAACTTACCATTAATAGCGGTACAGAAATTTATGAGTTTGTTGAAAATAAACTAACCATTGAACTAGTTGGTTTAATTCCTTTAGATCATAACGAAGGATACTTTTTTTTATGTGAAGGCAAAGCCAAAAATACTTGGGTGTATCAATATAGAATTAGTTTATTTGAAAAGCATGATGCGAAGTATAGAACTATGAAAACTGAATTTGTAGATGTTTGGCAAAGAAATTTTGTAAATAACTACAATAACATCAAAGTAGAATTAATTAAAAACAGAAGCGAATTACCTAACCCTGCTGTATATGCAGTAGAAACCAATTATAGCTTTCCTATTGAAGAAACTTTATTACCTGTTGCCAAAAGATGTTTGGTACGTTTAATCAGTCAAAACCAAACCAATAGTTAGTTCTATTAATCTTCAAAAATTAAATCAATAGAATATTCTGTGAAAATCCATGGTGATTTCTATGGTGAAATATTTCTCGCAGAAATGCTGATAACACAGAAAAAACCTTTGTGTCCTTTGTGAAAAAACTTTGTGCACTCTGTGGTTAATCCATACTCGAAGACAATCCTCCCTTGCTTCTTTGCCCTGTGGTAAAAAACAATTTCCGAAGGCAATCAAATATTTCTCGCAGAAATCGCTGATAACGCAGAAAAAGTTCTTGTGTACTCTGTGTAAACCTTTGTGCCCTCTGTGGTAAAGTTTTTCTGCCGAAGCCAGAATCTCCCTTGCTTCTTTGCCCTGTGGTAAAAAACAATTTCCGAAGGCAATCAAATATTTCTCGCAGAAATCGCAGATAACGCAGAAAAAGCTCTTGTGTACTCTGTGTAAACCTTTGTGTCCTTTGTGAAAAGACTTTGTGTTCTCTGTGGTTAAACAATTATTTCAAATTCTCCAACATATCTTTCGTCATTTTTTCCAAATCAAATTCAGGTTTCCAACCCCAATCTCTTGTTGCTACACTATCATCAATACTGCCAGGCCAACTATTGGCAATTTGCTGACGATAATCGGGTTGATACGAAATAGAAAAATCAGGAATATGTTGTTGAATAGATGCAGCAATTTCTTTAGGAGAAAAACTCATGCCTGCTACATTATAAGAATGACGAATACCTATTGTAGCAGCAGGAGCTTCCATTAATTCTATAGTTGCTCTAATAGCATCAGGCATATACATCATAGGTAAATAGGTATCTTCTTCTAAAAAACATTGATACTTTTTATTTTCCAATGCTTCTAAATAAATTTCAACAGCATAATCTGTTGTTCCTCCACCAGGAGCACTTTTATAACTAATCAATCCGGGATAGCGTAAACTCCTCACATCTACACCATAACGTTGAAAATAATAGTTGCACCAAAACTCTCCTGCATATTTACTAATGCCATAAACCGTTGTTGGCTCTATAATGGTTTGTTGCGGACAATTATTTTTTGGACTTGTTGGTCCAAACACAGCAATGCTGCTGGGCCAATATACTTTACTCAATTTTTCTTCTCGAGCAATATCCAATACATTCAATAAGCCTTGCATATTTAAGTGCCAAGCAAGATTAGGATTCTTCTCTCCTGTTGCACTCAATATGGCAGCCAATAAATAAATCTGTGTAATATTTTGGCGAATGACTTGTACATGCAACATTTCTTTGTTCATTACATCTAAACTCACATAAGGTCCAGTTCCTTCTAATAAAGGATTTTGTTCTCTTAAATCACTAGCAATAACATTGTTGTTGCCATACATTTTTCTTAACGCCATGGTTAACTCAACACCAATTTGTCCGGAAGCACCAATTACCAATATTTTTTCTTTAGCCATACTAGGTATTTAAAAACTAAAAATTAAAAAATTAAAAACTAGATTTTTAAAAACTAAAAACCAAATAGAACACTACTTCAACCGCCGACAGGGCTAAAGCCGCTGTCGGGGTTACGGTTTTATATTTTAACTACATTAGTTCTAAACAAAAATAAACGGATTCACTATTAAACGAACAATTGTTAGTGAGAGATTTTTGGTGTACAATTCTTATTCCTGAGTTATATCATTCAAACAAAATGTTTTTCCATTACCAATACACAAAATAATAGCAGATGTAATAAAAGCAAAAAAGGGTTCCAAAAATTGGAACCCTTTTTAAAATCGTAATTATTTGTTTATTTTTTCATTTCCGCCTTTGTTGGAGTTGTTCACCAACTACGATTAAGAAAGTTAAAAAACTATTCTATAAATAGGGTTACAGTTTGTCTACTGCCTACTTTTAAAATATATGTACCCTGTGCAAGTGTGCCAATGTTTATAGTTTGTTGGCGATTGTTTATAATACCTTGTTGTACTATTTTACCATTCACTGCAGTAATCGTAAAGGCTTCATTTATCGTAATCGTTTCGCCTAAATCAATAGTTAACCTACCTCCTTTTACAGGATTTGGATAAACAATTATTTCACTAGCTTTCGATTTAAAATCTACTTTTCTTATTTCACTATAGGTATACTTACCATTTTTATCTACTAACTTCAAACGGTAATAGTTTACGCCAATTGTAGGATTAATGTGGGTAGAACTATAATGAGTAGCTATTGTACTATTGCCTTTAGCAGCTAATTTTTCAAGGGTGATAAACTTAACTGCATCTACACTATGCTCAACCTCTATATAATCACTATTCACTTCAGCTAAAGTAATAAACTTTAATGCCACTGTATTTTCTACTCTATTTGCAGTAAAACTGCCTAATATTGATGGAAGTGTTATAGTGGCATTACGCAACACCGAAACTGAATTATCAGTACCATTGGCTGTTGCTAAATCAGGTCTACCGTCCCCATCTAAATCACCTATAGCAATTAAATAAGGGCTAGCACCTGTTGCAAAATCTACCTTGGCTGCAAAACTGCCTGTAGTAATACTACCACTAGTGGCGGTATTGCGAAATACTGAAACCGTACTAGAAGTAGCATTTGCTACCACCAAATCAAGCTTGCCATTGCCATCCAAATCACCTATAGCCACTGAATAAGGGTTTGTTCCGGTGGTAAAATCTACCTTAGAAGCAAAACTGCCTGCGGTAATGCTGCCACTTGTGGCAGTGTTACGCAATACCGAAACAGTAGCTGAAACTTCATTTGCGACTGCTATATCTGCTTTACCATCTCCATCCAAATCACCTATGGCTATTGAATAAGGGTTTGTGCCTGTTGAAAAGTCTTGCTTGGCTGCAAAACTGCCAGTGGTAATACTGCCAGTAGTGGCTGTATTGCGTAATATTGAAACAGTAGCTGAACCATAATTGGCTACTGCCAAATCGGGTTTACCATCTCCATCCAAATCGTTTATGGCTACCGAAGATGGTTCATTGCTAACTGCAAAATCTACTTTACCTGCAAAACTACCTGTGGTAATACTACCACTTGTGGCGGTATTGCGGAATACAGAAATCGTATTGGACATATAATTGCCTACCGCCAAATCAGCTTTGCCATCGCCATCTAAATCACTTATGGCTACTGAATATGGTTTTGTGCCTGCCATAAAGTTTACTTTGGCGGCAAAACTACCTGTGGTAATACTACCACTCGTGGCTGTATTGCGTAATACAGAAATTGAATCTGAACCTTCGTTCGCAACCACTAAATCAAGCTTGCCATCGCCATCTACATCGCCTATGGCTGCAAAAGCAGGATTAATACCTGTTGCAAAATCTACTTTTGTTGCAAAACTGCCTGTGGTTATACTGCCATTAGTAGCTGTATTACGATACACAGAAACGGTATTGGATTGATAATTCGCAACCACCAAATCAGCCTTACCATCGCCATCCAAATCGCCCATGGCTACCGAATAAGGCTCTGTACCCGAAGCAAAATCTACTTTTGCTGCAAAATCACCTGTTGTTATATTGGTTTTGGTTGGGCTATAAGTAGGTGTAAAGCTAGACCTGCTATATGCTGCTAAACTACTGCCTGTGTTTAATGCTGTAATGGCTGCATAAGTTGCACCTACTGGTACTGTTACCGTTAAACTAGTTGCTGTTGCTGCTGTAACAGTTGCCCTTGTAGCACCAAAGAAAACAATATTATTGGCTGGCGTTGTATTAAAATTAGTACCTGTAATAGTTACGGCATCACCCGGTTTTGCCGATAACGGGGTGAAAGAGGTGATGGTAGGTGGTGGATTAGACACAGTAACTGTAGCTGTTCCTGTACGCAAATTACCATTTACATCAGTAACAGTTAATGTAACTGTATTAGCCCCCAAATTGGCGGTTGTAAAGCTATTAGGCAATACACTTAAAGAAGCTATTCCACATGCATCGGATGACCCATTATTTATTTGAGCTCCAGTAATGGTAGCTACACCACTAACTAATTGTACTGTAATATTTTGTGTTACTACTACTGGTTTAATAGTATCTAAAACTGTAACTGTTGCTGTCCCTGTTTTTGTATTGCCATTTAAATCAGTTGCAGTTAAAGTTACCGTTACTGGTGTACCTACATTGGCACAGGTATATGAAGTTTGTGATGCACTTAAGGTGGCTACCCCACATGCATCACTTGTTCCATTATTCAATTGTAATGCCGATACAGTTGCTGTACCTGCTGCAGTTAAATAAACAGTTCTGTTCTGGGTATTTACAACTGGACGAACAGTGTCTAACACTGTTACAGTAGCAGTACCGGTATTGGTATTGCCATTTAAATCAGTTGCTGTTAAAGTTACCGTTACTGGTGTGCCTACATTGGCACAAGTATATGAAGTTTGTGATGCACTTAAACTGGCTACCCCACAAGCATCACTTGTTCCATTATTCAATTGTAATGCCGATAAAGTTGCTGTACCTGATGCACTTAAATATACAGTTCTATTTTGGGTATTCACCACGGGACGAACCGTGTCTAACACTGTTACTGTTGCTGTACCGGTTTTTGTATTACCATTTAAATCAGTTGCAGTTAAAGTTACCGTTACTGGCGTTCCAACATTAGCACAAGTAAATAAAGTTTGCGAGGAACTTAAACTTGCTACCCCACATGCATCACTTGTGCCATTGTTTAATTGTAATGCAGATACAGTTGCTGTACCTGCTGCACTTAAATAAACAGTTCTGTTTTGGGTATTAACAACTGGACGAACAGTGTCTAACACTGTTACAGTAGCAGTACCAGTATTTGTATTGCCATTTAAATCAGTTGCAGTTAAGGTTACCGTTACTGGTGCACCCACATTGGCACAGGTATATAAAGTTTGTGATGCACTTAAGCTAGCTACCCCACATGCATCAGTTGTGCCATTGTTTAATTGTAATGCCGATACAGTTGCTGTGCCTGCTGCACTTAAATATACAGTTCTGTTCTGGGTATTTACAACTGGACGAACAGTATCTAACACTGTTACTGTTGCAGTTCCTGTATTGGTATTGCCATTTAAATCAGTTGCAGTTAAAGTTACCGTTACTGGTGTACCTACATTGGCACAAGTATATGAAGTTTGTGATGCACTTAAGCTGGCTACCCCACATGCATCACTTGTTCCATTATTCAACTGTAATGCCGATAAAGTTGCTGTACCTGCTGCACTTAAATAAACAGTTCTGTTTTGGGTATTAACCACAGGGCGAACCGTGTCTAACACTGTTATGGTGGCTGTACCTGTATTGCTATTTCCAGCATTATCAAATACTGTTAAAGTTACTGTTACTGGTGTGATTACATTGATACAATTAAATGATGTTTGTGATAAACTTAAAGAAGCAATACCAGAGGCGTCACTTGAGCCATTATTTACTTGTGCTGCCGATATAGATCCTGTTCCTGCTGCATTTAAATATAAAGTTCTATTTTGAGTAACTACTGTAGGATTGATTTTATCTATGGTATAGGTTTCGCCGACAAAAGGTAAAGTGGTACTTATTGTTGAAGACAATCCCGAAGCATTAGCTAAATTTAAAATTATGCTTCCACTGCCTGTTCCTGTATTAACGGTTAAAGTATAATTTGCTCCTGAACCGCTTAATGTACCTATTGATGCCCCAGTTACTCCATTCGTAGTTAAGCTAAAATTAGAACTGCTTAAACCTGTAATGCTTGCTCCAAATGTTATATTATAAGTTACAGATGTAGCATTAGTAGTGGCCACACTTGGAGTACCTCTGTTAATAGAAGTGATTGTAGTAGTTGGTGTAACGGTAACATTAAAATTATTATTAGTACTCACACAACCAGTAGTACTATTCCTTACAGTTGCCACAAAATTATAGGTATTTGCAACACTAGTAGGTATTGTTACACTGATTGGTGATGTTGGTAAAGAAGCATTACTCACCGCACTAAAACTTGCCATTGCTGTTGGAGAACCAGTTATAATGGAATATTGGTTAGGGCTTCCTGTGGTAGCAGTGTATGGTAAAATAAAGCTGGTTGCTGTAGTATTTACATTGGCTACCGTTCCTAAGGTTATGGTAGGTAAATCATTTACAGTTCCATTTACAGCTACATTTTGAGTGGTAACACCTGTGCTTTCAACAGTGATATTGCCAGATGGTGTTCCAGTAGCAGAAGATGTAAGTCGAGTGTATATTGTTGTGCTTGCAACTGTTCCGCTAGTCTGTGTAAGCGTTAAGCTTGCTGAAAAACCACTACCTGAAGTAGTAGATACCTCAAACCCAGTTGGAGGTGTAACTATTATATTGGCAGTAAGATTTGAACCACTTACTGTAAAACTTTGTTCAGCAGAAGGAGCACCGGAACATGATGTAAATCCAACTAAAGAACCAGAAACTGTTACGGTTGCAGGTACAGCAAATGGTGTAGACGACTCCCATGCACCTTTATAACAAGTAGCTGCTCTTGTATTATTATCAATATCTGTTAGTACAGTTGCGATACGTGTAGTTGACAAATCAACATCACCATTTGAAGCACCAGATAAATAAGGCTCTGTATCGTTTAAATAGGTTGGAGTTTTTTGGTTCGTATTAACCTCATTTGGAGCTGCTGCTGTTTGATAACCTCCAGTAACTGTTGCAAAAACAGTTCCACCCCATCCTGCAACAAAGGTTGTTCCTTGATAGGTGTTGCGGTCAATATCGTGTGTTCCAGCAGTAGTGGTATTAATCCAAACGGCCATATGTCCGTTTTGAGTAGAAGCTCCTCCAGTTCTGGTATTGTTAATTATATTATTACGCAATCTAAAAATATTAGCCGTACCCGAATTAAACTTACCAACTCCAACTGAACGAGTAGTTAGGGTTGCAGCAGTTCCTCCCACGGCAGCACCACCAATGCGTATGGTATTTTGGTAAATATTGAATTCGCCACTTCCAGTTCCGGTAACAGCTATACCATTTACACCACCAATTGCACCTCCATTAACGGCACTATTTGCATCCATAAAAGCAATGCTATTATTGCTAATATTATACAAACTGCCTGTTGCAGTAGCTGGCGGAGTAATAATTATTCCAAAAATTGCTGTGTTGGTACTCTTAAGACCAAAAATTCTATTCTTCGTAATGGTTGCAGTAACACTTACAGTGGCTGGTAATCCTCCCAAACTAATTGCCCTTGCTTGACCAGGAGAAGTAAAAGCCACTTCATGGTAGAAGCTATTCGAATCAATAATAACCTGCCCCAGATTGTTTAGGTTACTTACCCCTGCAAATCCAATATTGACAAACTGGTTATTTCTAATCAACATGTTTGTCATTGGAGCATTGGCATTAACTGCATCAAATACAATTCCATTCCTTCCTCCCTGAATTAAGTTGCTTAAAAATGAATTGTTTGAGTTAGCCGAGCTTCCTGCAACAGTATTGGTTAAATGAACATTATGAGCAGTGCTAGCTGCACTTGCATTTAACAAGCGGCAAAATCTAAAAATATTATTGGTTGCACCAACATCAAATCGGCAAGTGAAATTTGTTGCTGCAGATACGGTATGATTAAACTCAAGCAATCGTGCAGCTCCTATTCCTCCTGGCCTTCCGTCAAAAGTTACATTATCTGCACCATTTAATGTCATTAAAGCTATTGCAGCACTTGTTGAAACACTTTTTACTACAGTGGTCGTATCAGCCGGGCGAATTAAAATGGAAGTGTAGTTTGAACCTGTTGCATTGCCACTAGAATCTAACACACAAGTAGCCGTTTCTGTAACACTGCTATTCAAACGTACATTAATATTTCCTTGATGCATTCCTGCATTAATGGCATCAAATGCAGCCTTTAATGTTGGGTAAGTAGCATTAGCAAAACCTGCTGAAGAAGTGACACTAATTTCAGTGTTGATTTTATCAACTATTACACGGTCAATGTACATTTGGTTTCCATAACCAGATTTGAATTCAAACCGAACCTGTGTAGTTCCTACAGGCAATGAAAGAGCCTTGGTAGTCCATTGACTAGACGTAGGAGTAAAAACTGCTGTTTGTGCATTTGCAGTTGTAATACCTATTGCTGGATTAGCAGTTTGACTTGAGCCCCAACCAATTAATCGGCTAAAGGAAACACCATTAAATGTGTATATCACCAATGAATCTGTTGTAGCCGGATATGCAGCATGTGCCACATCAAACCTTAAAGAATCTCCTGCTACACTGGATGCAAACACTGGCGTTTCCAAACGTGCTACAGATCCTGCTCCAACATTATAACAGTTTGCCCTTACCGAAGCAGCAGTGCCTGTTCTACCATAGCTCTGTACATTAGCAAGACGTGAAATTAAAGTACCCGTATTTATTGAATTGGTCCAACCAGTTGGGGTCAAGGAAACATCAAAGTCTTCACTTACTTTTACTTGAGCTATTGCTGTATGTAAAGAAAAAATTAGACTCACCCAAAAAAAAAGTTGACTTTTTCTCATTTGTTGTTGTTTAGGTTTATTCTTTCAAAAATATGTAATTTTGTTAAAGAATTGCAAAAAAAACAAAAAAATACATTTAAATAATATTGGGCCTAAATGACTGTATTAATTATAAATATTATTTAATAATTATTTATAATAAGTAAACGTATAAAAACTTAGACCCTTTAATTAGTAAGAGTCTTTTTGCTTTGTTTTCAGCTAATAATGTTATTCATCTACTTTGTAAATGATGGTTTTAGATTTAAGTAGATTTGTTTTTGAATAAATAGTAATCTTTATTTCTCCCACATTCTTCGGTTTTATAGTCAAGACTTTTTTCTTGCTTTGCTCTGCGGGTATTGAACATGTAAAATTTAAATCATCAACTATTGCATTCGTAGATGTTATTTTAATTATGTATTCATCATTTTCACTCCCATCATTATTTACACTAAATTTAATTTTTTGCTTTTTCTTTAATTTCAAATTTTTATTACCTATAGATTGTACTGTAAAGTAATTCGGGTACAATGAAGAGCAATAATGAGCTCTATAGCTTGGTTGTGGCGTAAATATGTCAGTTTCTCTATCCCTTCTATAAGAGAGAGATTCCCAAACAATCTGTTTTTTTCTATTTACTTCAAAAACTCTATTATTTGCACCACTTGATATTAAGATGTTTTTATTTGGAAGTAAATCAGCATCCCCAGCTTTAGAACACTTATTTTCTTCCATTTTTTCAAAAGCAAATTTATATTCCCAAACTATATCTATAATTGTATCAGATGATTGAACTTGATTTATTTCTTGGATAGAAGAAACTGTAGTTGAGTTTGCATTAAGTGTATTGTTATTAAACAATAAGATTTTATTATTAGGCAAAACACTCACGCTATGTTGACCAGAAAAAAAGCGATTTTTGATATTTCCTATATGATTGACAATATAACTAGAATCAGAGTACGTTTTTATTTTGGTAATACTGTTTAAATTCCGATTACTTAAATATACATATTCACCGTTTGAATCAATATCAATAGCGTTAACATGATTTGATGAAATATTATCGTTTCTTTTATTATAGGTCGGCTCCTCATCCCATTTCCAATAAATTGTATTTTTTCTATCAATTTCAAAGATAATACTGTAAATTTTTTCTTTATCAGAGGTAAGTTTTTCTGCTAAACACAAGAAATGACCATTTTTTAGTTTTTTGAAATCATGATGATAATTCTTAATTAGAATACTATCAAAAATAGTAAACGGGGCTTTCCATGTTTGTTTTCCTTTCAAATCTGTTTCAAAGGAACCTTTTTCTGAATTAAAAGTAATAGTTCCATCAGGATTCAAATTAACATTTCTACTTGGATATTCATTATCTGGTAAGAACCAAACAATCTCACCTTTTTTGTTTGCAATAACTCCATAATCATAAACAATCAACCCATTAAACATTTTCATGGGTTGATAAAGTTTAACTTCTTGTTTTATCAATGTTGAAGAACTCAACTTAGTTTTTAAGATATAAAAATTTGAAATATTGGATGTATTAATGATGTTCCCATTTTTATGTAATGCTTTTATACGCCAGTAATAAGAATTTCCAAAATTTAATCCTGAATCAATTCTAATAACTAGTTTAGACGTTAGCTTTTTTAGAAAAACATCTTTTTCAAAATTTTGAGAACTACTAGAAACTTCTAATTCATAATTATAAGCATCATCAACTTGTTCGTATTCAAACATGATTTGCCTATAATTAATACTATCGTTATGGTGAGGTGTTACTAATTTTATTTGTCCTTGTAGGGAATTAAACAAATTGAGAGATAAAATAATTAAAAAAAAATTCTTCATTAGATTGTAATATTTTTATACGGTGTATCGAAATTTGTAGTTATTGCAAAAATATGTAAGTAATTATTCTAGTTAGTCTTGGAAATTAGTGATGCACTTTATATCCATTGCTTACCATAATTTCCTTTGCTTCTTAATAAATATTTGCAAAGAAAAGATTTAAAACGATGAACTTTTCTGTAAACCAAAATTTAAAACAAACTTGATTATAAAGCTATCTGGTATATGAATAAAATATATGTTATTTTTATTGTATTAATAACTTCAACAATTTCTTGTGAACAAATAAAAAATAATTCTAAATCTGAAACTACTATTGTTAATAGAGATTCTTTAGCTGGTATCTGGCCAACACCAGATACTCTATCAATACCAAATAATGAATTTGGGAACGCTGTAAAGTATGGAAAACAATTACTTTTAAATACTGCTTATTATATTGGCCCTGATGGTATTGTAAGCCAAAATCTTGGGAATAAAATGAATTGTAGTAATTGTCACTTAGAAGCAGGCACTAAACCTTATGGGTTAAATTTTTTTAGTACACATGCACGCTATCCACAATATAGAGCAAGAGAAAATAAAATACTCTCGTTAGCAGAGAGGGTGAATAACTGTGTTGAACGTCCACATAACGGAAAACCCTTAGAATTAGATAGTAAAGAAATGACTGCTATTATTAGTTATATCCAATGGCTTGGACAAAATGTTCCAACAGGTAAACATGTAAAAGGGGATAAATTAATGGAATTAACATTTCCAAATCGAGCAGCCGAACCAATCAAGGGAGAAAAAGTGTACATCAATGAATGTAAGAGTTGCCATGGTGATAATGGGGAGGGAAAACTAAAATTTGATAGTAGTTCTTATGAATTTCCTCCCTTGTGGGGGGTAAAGTCATACCAGACTGGTAGTAGCATGCATCGCATTATTAAATCAGCTACTTTTATTTATGCAAATATGCCAAATGGAATAGCTTCATATAACAAACCAAAACTAACCATAGAAGAGGCATTTGATGTTGCAGCTTTTATTAACGACGACAGGATACATAAGCGTCCAACTAATAATAAATTTATTAATTATCCAAATTATAAGTACAAACCAATTGATTATGACAAAGGTCCATATATTGATACCTTCACAGAAAGCCAACATAAGTTCGGTCCATATCAACCTATTATTGATTTTAGAAGAAGCAAAGGATTACAAATTACTTTTTAATCAAAAAATTGAACTAAATAATTCACTAGTCTACTTGTATCTCGCAAACCAATAAAATGAAGGATAAATCTTTTTTTCAGCAAACAAAAAAGGCTGCCCATTTTGAGGCAGCCTTTTGTATGAAAAGTATTTATTTCTCGTAAAATAACTATTGGTACTATTACTTCTTTCTCTTCTCCTTCAACTTTTTAGCACCATAACCTACTCTTGCTACTAGTCTCTAATACCTAAAGGGGGATGCTAGATTCTAGTTACTAGTCTTATTCCTCTTCTCTCTCAACTTCTTTGCTCCATAACCAACTCCAGCAGCAACTAATAGAGATAGTCCACCATCAATAGGTACATCATTTACATCATCATCAAAAACGGATTTAGCCATTGCTGGTATGGCAAAGCCTACCAACAATGTTTTTGTATTACGATGTTGGTGAACAACACACAACATCGGCGAAGAGCGAAGCGAAGACCAATTAGGACGGGAATAAAGAATCCGTGGTTTTCCGTGCATCCGTGGCAAAAATTATTGACTCGTCATAGACATAAAAACATTTTCCTCAAAAACTCCATCTTCTTGTAAGTTTGCGGTAATACAAATTAGCCTTTATGTTAACCAACTTTTTAGCAGATTTAGTAAAACAACAATCGTATAATCCCGATAACTTTTTTTTAATTGCTGGCCCTTGTGTGGTGGAAAGTGAAGAACTGGTAATGGAAATTGCCGATAAAGTTTCAGGCATTTGCAAACGCTTAGAAATTCCGTACATATTCAAAGCGAGTTATAGAAAAGCCAACAGAACAAGTGCTAGTTCTTTCACTGGCTTGGGCGATAATATTGGATTAGACCTCATTAAAAAAGTAGGCACTACTTACAACTTACCAACCACTAGCGATGTACATGCACACGACGAATGTGCTGTTGCTGCTCAATACATTGATATTTTGCAAATTCCGGCTTTCTTATGCCGACAAACAGATTTATTGTTGGCTGCTGCCGATACCAATAAAATTGTGAACGTAAAAAAAGGGCAGTTTTTAAGCGGACCAAGCATGCAATTTGCAGTTGATAAAATTAAAAAAGCTGGTAACGATAAAATTATGCTTACCGAACGTGGTACTACTTTTGGCTACCAAGATTTAGTAGTGGATTATAGAAATATTACTTGGATGAAAGAACATGGTACTCCTGTTATTATGGATGTTACCCATAGCTTGCAACAACCCAATCAAACCACAGGAATTACAGGTGGCAACCCTCAATTAATTGGCACTATTGCTAAAGCTGCTATAGCCACTGGTGCAGATGGTTTGTTTATTGAAACGCATCCCAACCCTGCTGTTGCAAAAAGTGATGGAGCCAATATGTTGCCATTGCATCTATTGGAAAATTTATTGGAGCAATTGGTAAAATTGAGAAAAGCAGTTGTATAAAAAACCCTTGTTTGTACAAGGGTGATTCATAGATTAACAACGACCTAAAATCGTATGTTATTAGCATTACAAAATTGATATTATACAACTTGAAACATCAACCCAAAGAACCACTATGTTGCCCATATTAGACATTTAAAATGTTGTTTAACGCAATCGTTTATAACAATACTTAACCCTAATAATAAACAATCACTCGTTTGATTTTATATTTGATACCATGAAACGATTACTGCTATTAATTCCTATTTTATTTATTCACTGTATGGTGCAATCACAAAAGAAAATTCCAAATTTAATCAACCATCAAAAAGATGTTTTTTTAACGGAGATATTCAATAAACATACAGCTTTAAAAAAATTATTGAGCAGAAAAGAGGAATTGAACATTCAAATTATTTATACTCAAATTAATAGAGACCAAAACAATAAACCCAGTTTTACCGATTATACTTTTAACTTAAACAATCAATACTTCTACCCTGCTAGCACAGTTAAAATGCCCATTGCTTTTTTAGCATTGGAAAAATTGAATGAACTAAAAAAGCTGAACATAGATGCAAACACTACCATGATTACAGATAGTAGTGCAGAAAAACAATCTATGGTTTATACACATCCATCTGCCGAAAATAGCAATCCTACAATTGCACATTATATTAAACAAATTTTTTTAGTAAGTGATAATGATGCTTATAATAGGTTGTACGAATTTTTAGGTCAAGCATATATTCAACAAAAATTACAACAAAAGGGTTATAAAGATGCAGCTATAAGACATAGATTACAAATTGCATTAACTGCCGAACAAAATAAAGCTACCAATGCCATTCAATTTTTAGATACTGCTGGCAATGTGTTGTACAATCAACCTGCACAATATAGCCAAGCAATTTTTCCAACTTATACTGCTAAATTGGGGAAAGGATTTTACAGAGGTAATAAATTGGTAAATGAACCATTTGACTTTTCTGCAAAAAATAGAATTTATTTACAAGATTTACACCAAATACTAAGATCAGTTTTGTTCAATGAGTTCATGCCTAAAAAACAACGTTTCAATCTTACTCCAAACGATGAATCTTTTTTATTAAAGTGGATGAGTGCTTATCCAAAAGAAAGCAAATTCCCTTTTTATGATACAACCAATTATTGGGATAGTTATTGCAAATTTTTATTGTTGGGCTCAGAGAAAACACCCCCTCCTACTAATATTAGAATATTTAACAAAGTAGGCGATGCGTATGGATTTTTAATTGATAATGCCTACATCATTGATACAAAAAACAATATTGAATTTATGCTGAGTGCAACCATTAATTGCAATACAGATGGCATTTATAACGATGATAAATATGAATACGAAAGCATCGGTTTTCCGTTTATGAAACACTTAGGAGAAGCTATTTATACCCACGAATTAAATAGAAAGAAAAAACATACACCTAATTTAACAAAGTTTATTTTACAGTACTAAAAATTAAGTAGCAAATTTGAGCATGATAATGAATAAGCAAGTATTGATTCTTTGTATTCTAGCAGTTGGCTTAATTGCATGTTCAAAAGACAATAGCCTGAATACAAGAGCACAAATAAAATTTATTAATGCCTCTATCAATGCTCCTAAATTAGAGCTTTTTGCCGATGGGGCTTTATTGGCTACAGACATAGCTTACCCAAATGCAAGTAGCTACCTGTTTGTTAGCCCTGGCAATGCTTCGTTAAGAATTGCTGCATTAGATGGTCCTTTTCCTGGTTTAACTATTGCAAATGGAACATTTAATGTACAAGAGTTTGAAATTTATTCATTTATTATAACTGACTCACTGAACAAAATAAAATCTAGTTTTATTAAAGAAGATATTACAAGTGCAGGTGATGGAAAATCGAAAATTCGTTTTTTTCATTTAGCCCAAAACACTGCAACAACTAACCTATTTTTAAACAACATAAAAATTGATAGTAACAGAGTTTTTAACGATCAAAGTACCAACACTGCAACACAAAAATTTTCAACTTACAATGCAGGATTGGTGCAACTTCAAGTAAAAGATGTAGCAGGCAATACCATTGCTAGCTTACCCAATTTCAATTTAGAATCCAACAAAATATATACGGTTGTTCTAAAAGGTTCGCCTAGTGCTGCAGCTAATACACCACAAGCAATAGGCATTACAGTATTGCCTTACAACTAACATTTGTTAGCGATTTTTTTAATTTTATTTTTAAAAAAGTTGAGTATTT
>CALRLQ020000007.1:0-202300 GCA_943368735.1 Rhizobium sp. Q54
AGCTACGAAGTAGAAGAAAGTAAAGATGGTAGCAGCTTTACCAAGGGAACCACAGTAGAAGCAAAGAATGCAGCAACAAACAATTACAGTTGGTTAGATGTAAACATCCACAATGGCAACAATTACTACCGAGTAAAAGCCATTGAAAAGAATGGAGCAGTAAAATACAGCCAAGTAATAAGAGTAAATGTAGGCAAACAAACAGCCGACTTTACAGTATATCCAAACCCTGTAAAAGGTGGAATAGTGAACTTACAATTAACGGATATAGAAAAAGGCGTTTACACAATAAAAGTGGTAAACAACTTAGGACAAGAAATAGCAGCCAAACAAATCACCCATAATGGTGGTAGTGCAACACAAACAATTAGCATAGGCAATGCCCCAACAGGTAAATACAATATGGTTATTACCAATGGAACAACCTCTGTAACCAAAACGGTGATTGTTGAATAAGTAAGAAAGGTATAAAAAGTAAATAAAGTATATACGGTAAAAAAGTTTAGGAGTTTAACAAGTAAAAGAATATGAACTCCTAAACTTTCAACTAAATCTTTCTAGTCCCCTTTAGGGGATAGAGGCAACTAAATAACTCAAAACAAAATAACTTATCATCTCCCTTTATAAGATAGGTGCAAAACTACAAATCATGAAACTAAAAACCACCCAAGCACTGAGCTATATTATACTACTTTGTATACTATTTATACTTCCTACGTTTCTAAAAGCCCAACCAGTATTTGATGATGATGTAAATGATGTACCTATTGATGGTGGACTATCTCTATTAGTGGCTGCTGGAGTAGGTTATGGTGCAAAGAAACTGAGGGAAAAACGAAATACCAATCAATAAATAATTCTTTTAAAACCTATTTCCTATATGAAGCACAATTAAGCGTTATAAAAAATAAGTTGAAACCTTTTCTTTATAGGTATTTGAAAAAGAGACAAAATTGATTAAGTGTATAAACTATGGTAAACCTTACCATAGTTTTTTTGTTTATTTGCTAAAAATATAATTATGGCAACAGGTCTGTTACACTTACACAATTTATTACGTTGGGTAATTTTAATTCTATTATTGGTAGCACTTTTTCAAGCGTTCACAAAAAATAAAGGCTTGCAAAAAGTAAGTTTGTTCTTGCTCATTGCTTCTCATATCACTTTATTGTTGGGTTTATATCAGTGGATATTTAGCAAAACAGTTGGGTTAAAAGTATTGGTAGAAAATATGGGTGGCATGGGTAATGTAATGAAAAGCTCTTTTGCTCGTTTTTGGGCAGTGGAACATTTTGCAGGAATGCTTATTGCCATAATCTTAATTACCGTTGCAAGAGGAAAAGCTAAAAAAGACAATTTTGGAGCGGCTAAATGGCTATACTTAATTGCATTAATACTCATATTGGCATCTGTGCCTTGGCCATTTAGAGAAGGTATTGGCAGACCATGGTTTCCTGGAATGTAACCAAGTGTTTGGCTTATAAAGAAAGAGGCTTCCAATGTGAAGCCTTTTCGTTTTCTTTACAGTATGAAATATAGTTCACGTATAGGTTTTGCATTTATTTGTTGTTGTACAATCTTTGCCTGTACAAACAATGAACAAATGGGTAAAGCCAGTATTGTAGAAAGAAAATGTGTAAGCGATTCTATGCTAATCATTACTTACAAATTTGCGGTGAAAGGAAAAATTTATACCGATAGTATAGAACTGAAAAACAAAATCATTACATCAGATAGTGTTTCGTTGGTTTTTTCTGATAAAAATCCACAAGAACATACCTTACAATTGCCCTAATAGCAAGTAATTCAACAGTTTTTTTTAAGTTTATATAAAAACTTAAAAAAAATCTTTTCTAGAATTTTGTTGATATTAGATTTCCATTACCTTTGCCATCCCGAAAAACGGGGTAAGTTCATTTATAAGAAAGTTTTAAGCCGAGGTAGCTCAGTTGGTAGAGCAGCTGATTTGTAATCAGCAGGTCGTGGGTTCGACTCCCTTCCTCGGCTCTGAATCTTGGGTAGTTGGCCGAGTGGTTAAAGGCGACAGACTGTAAATCTGTTCTCGCAAGGGTACGGAGGTTCGAATCCTTCACTGCCCACAGTTCTTTGAATCCTAAATGAAAGTTTAGGATTATTGGCGGAAGTAGCTCATTTGGTAGAGCGGTAGCCTTCCAAGCTTCAGGTGGCCAGTTCGAGCCTGGTCTTCCGCTCAGAATTGTTTAGGTTGTGGTACTTACCCTACCACAACTTAAACTTTAGTACTTCTGAGTAAGCCATTGTAGCTCAGGGGTAGAGCACTTCCTTGGTAGGGAAGAGGTCGTGAGTTCGATTCTCACCAACGGCTCAATCATTTAGAATACAAATTTTAAATGAACTGAGATGATAGTAAAATAAAAGTTGAAGTGTGCGACGCAACAGGTGCTGAAGAAAGTACTTTAGCTTAGTTCATAAAACATTATATAACCATGGCCAATATGGCTGGTAAATTTTAAACACAACAAAAACCGATAAAAATGTCTAAAGAGACCTTTAAGAGGGATAAGCCCCACGTAAACATTGGTACCATAGGCCACGTTGACCATGGTAAAACAACATTAACTGCTGCTATTACAATGACCCTTGCAAAAAAAGGTATGGGTAATGTAATTAAGAAGTACGACGAAATTGATGGAGCTCCTGAAGAAAGAGAGCGTGGTATTACCATCAATACTGCTCACGTAGAATATCAAACTGATGCTCGTCACTATGCTCACGTTGACTGTCCAGGTCACGCCGATTATGTGAAGAATATGATTACTGGTGCTGCTCAAATGGATGGTGCTATCTTAGTAGTTGCTGCTACTGATGGTCCTATGCCACAAACTAAAGAGCACATCTTATTGGCTCGTCAAGTAGGTGTACCTCGTATCGTAGTATTTATGAACAAGGTAGATTTAGTTGAAGATCCTGAATTATTGGAATTAGTTGAAATGGAAATCCGTGAAGAATTAACTAAACGTGGTTTCGATGGTGACAATACTCCAATTATCCAAGGTTCTGCTACTGGTGCAATTGCTGAAGAACCACAGTGGACTGCTAAAATTGAAGAATTAATGGCAGCTGTTGATGAATATATTCCATTACCTCCAAGACCTATTGATATGCCTTTCTTGATGAGTGTTGAGGATGTATTCTCAATCACTGGTCGTGGTACTGTTGCTACTGGTCGTATTGAAAGAGGTGTTATTAAAGTAGGTGAAGGAATTGAAATAGTTGGTTTAATGGAAGAGCCATTAACTTCAACTGTTACTGGTGTTGAAATGTTCAAGAAATTATTAGATAGAGGTGAAGCTGGTGATAATGCAGGTTTATTATTACGTGGTATTGAGAAATCTCAAATCCGTCGTGGTATGGTACTTTGTGCTCCTAAATCAATTACCCCACATACAGATTTCAAAGGTGAAGTTTACGTGTTGAGCAAAGATGAAGGTGGTCGTCATACTCCATTCTTTAACAAATATCGTCCTCAATTCTATTTCCGTACCACAGACGTAACTGGAGAAGTTATGTTACCTGAAGGAACAGAAATGGTAATGCCTGGTGACAATGTGAGCATTTCAGTTAAATTAATTCAACCTATCGCTATGGAGAAAGGTTTGAAATTCGCTATCCGTGAAGGTGGTAGAACTGTAGGTGCTGGTCAGGTTACTGAAATTGTAAAATAAACAAGAGCATCCAAATTTCTCTTAACGAGTGGTTTTGGAAGCTTAAAATACAGAACAAAGTACCTTTGGTTACAAGCCTTGGGTACTTTGTTCTTTAAAAAGTTCTTAAAAATATGCTTTTTATCTTTCCTTAAAAAGAGCTAAAAAGCATTTTATACGGGCATGGTGCAACGGTAGCATACGGGTCTCCAAAACCTTTGATCTGGGTTCGAATCCTAGTGCCCGTGCTAATTTTTACTAGTTTAAAGTTTAAAGTTTAAAGTTTTTTAACCTTAAGCATATAACCTTAAACCTTAAACATTATTACAATGAATAAAATTTCAACATATTTCAAGGATAGCTATCATGAGCTTGTAGAAAAAGTTACATGGCCTACTTGGATGCAATTGCAACAAAGCACTATTATTGTTTTAGTAGCAACCATTATTATTACAATACTAGTTGGTGTAATGGATTTAGGTAGCAACCAATTATTGAAATTGATTTATTCTTTATTTAAGTAATTATAAGTACAATGGAAGAAATAATAGCTCAAGATATAACTGTACCACAAGTAGAAGACAATACCAAATGGTATGTATTACGTGTGGTTAGTGGTAAAGAGCGTAGTGTTAAAGAATATTTAGATAAAGATATTGCTCGTAGTGGTTGGACTGAAATTATTAAGCAAGTTTTCTTACCAATGGAAAAAGTGTACAAGGTACAAAACGGTAAGAAAGTGATGAGAGAGAAAAACTATTTTCCTGGTTATGTAATGTTAGAAGTACTAGATGGTAAATTAACCGATGATATTGTACAACACATTAGTAACATTTCAAACATTATGCACTTTTTAACCGACGGAAAAGGTTCTAAAGGCAATATTATTTCTTTGCGTAAGGCAGAAGTAAATAAAATGTTGGGTAAGGTAGATGAAATGAATGATCAAGGTGTTAGTATTAGTGAACCATTTATTGTTGGTGAAACTATTAAAATTATTGAAGGGCCATTTAACGACTTTAATGGTGTTATTGAAGAAGTGAATGATGAGAAGAAGAAATTAAAAGTAGTAGTGAAAATTTTCGGTAGAAGTACGCCAGTTGAATTAAACTACATGCAAGTAGAAAAATTAAGTTAAGTATAAACTCATTTGCTATATGAAAAAGCCCCGCATTTGCGGGGTTTTTGTTTTATTGTTGTTGCTGTTCTTCAAATGGATCTTCAGGAAAGTACACATCTTTATTATCGCCTTCAAAAGTTTGTAATGGTACGTTGGTAATGTCTTCAAATACATGACCATCTTCGTAGCCAACAGAAACAAATACCGATAGTAGTTGTTTTGCCGGCCCTTTGAATGTCCCTTTAACAGGAGAACAATCGTTGAAATCTTTTCCCACCGCCAATTTTACATGATGATTGGTAGCCCAAACATTATTGGTAGGGTCTATACCAGCCCAACCAAATACAGGAATATAGGCTTCAATCCATGCATGTGTTGCACCTTCACCTCTCATGCCATTTTTATTGGGGCATATATAACCACTTACATATCGAGATGGAATTTTTAAAGTTCTTAAAATTTGCAACATTAAGTGTGCAAAATCCTGGCAAACACCAGCTTTCACTTCTAAAATTTCATCAACAGTTGTTTCAATCGTAGTAATGCCTTTAATGTATTTAAACTGCTTATAGATAAGTTCACTGCAAGCTTCTACAACTGCTGCTATACTTCTATTTTCAGGATGCAGGGTGAGTATAATTTCATCAATTTGCCATTGACTTTTTATGGTATCGGCTTGGCTTAATTCAAGGTACAAAAGGTTGTTGCCAATTTCATTTTTTAAATCTTCCCAAGTGCTGTGAAAATTTATTTTTAATTGAGAAGATTGTGTAGTTCTAATAACCAATCTACTATCAATCGTCATTTCTTTATGTGGTGATAAAACGTTGAATAAACCAATTCTGTTGCCCCAATAATCTGTAAATACATACACATCTGGATGGTTGGTTATGATAACATCATGTTGTAAAATCTCTTGCTCATTACATAAGTAAGGATATATTTTTATTTCGTTACTACTTTCTTTTACTGATCTATCGTATTCGTATTTAGTGATGTGGTGTATCGTGAAAACAGGCATTAGTTGTTGTTTAAGAATAAGAGAAAAACTGCTTTGCCAATTGGTTACTGAAGGCAATTAACTCTTTTCTGGTGGAAAATAAAAATTCTTGTAAACTTTTCTGATTTAAGGCTTCAAAATCGGCATATTCTATTTTACTTACTAACCTGCCTAATTGTTTAGATAAAATTTCTGTTTCGGCAGCAGCATTGTTTTTTACAGCATCATTAAAATATTTATCTAAACGTTTTAAAGTATATAAAACACTTCTAGTGAAATTCTCATTAAACAATACTTGATGCAATGCATTGTGGTTATGATTATTACTTCTATAAGATTTTAAATGCAATTCATATCCGCTTAACGATAGCAGTAATGGCCGCCATTGCAGAATATCTTTTTCTTCATCTAAATTATAATCAATCTCTGCAAAATATTTATTGGTCATTTCAATAGTCAATACACAACGCTCAATATATCTGCCTAAGTTCATAAAACTCCAACCTAAGCCACGAGGCATGGTTGTATCAGATACACCATTATATAAAACACAGCCTTGTTCTAAAGATTCAATAGTAGCAATGGCTTCAAAACCTTTTAATTGTAAATCGGGCGATAAATTATTAACGCTATGAAACAACTGATTCACATGTTCCCATACTTCTTTAGTAATATGATCTTGCACACCTCTTGCATTTTCTCTACTACGAGCAACCATTGCTTTTAAAGAGTTGCTGTTGCTAGCGTCTAACAATAATTTATGTAAAGTTTGTTCTGTATCGTCTTTTAAAACGGCAATTTCATCAGCAGTTGAATGGGTAAAACATTCTAACATGGGCTTCCAGCTAAGGTTTTGATTTACCCCTTTATCTAACATTAATATATAATGTGTTTTAGTGCCACGTATTAAGCCATCGGCTCTTTCCATGTAACGATTTAACCAAAACAATGAATCTGCAATTCTACTTAGCATATATTTAGTAACGTTTAAGGTTGAACGTTTAAAGTTTAATGTTTAAGAAACATAGTTGATTAATTAATCAAGCAAATACTATTCTTAGTTATATTTTTTATTAGCCGAACTTTTATTTTTCAATTGAACACCTGTTGCGTCGCACACTTGTACTTAAGAATCTTTGCTCAACAATATTCACCTGTTGAAGAGTGCGACGCCACTGAAGTTGATTTTTGTACAATTGCTCGTTACAAAATTTTTCTCCTTTCCCCTTTAGGGGATGGGGGTTAATCTATCACCCAAGTGTCTTTACTTCCACCACCCTGTGATGAATTTACCACCAACGAACCTTCTTTTAAAGCAACCCTAGTTAAACCACCTGGCACAATTTGAATTCCACTTGGTCCACACAAAGCATAAGGACGTAAGTCAACATGCCTTGCCACAAACTTGCCATTAATAAAACATGGAACAGTTGAGAGTTTAATGATTGGTTGTGCAATAAAACTTCTCGGATCGGCTTCTACAGCAATTTTAAATTCATCAATGGTTTTTTCATCGGCACTATTGCCCATTAACATTCCATAACCTCCACTTTGGTTGGTATGCTTAATCACCATTTTATGAATGTTTTCAAATACATGTTGCCTTGCGTCAACATTACTCATTTCATAAGTAGGAACATTCGGTAAAATGGGTTCTTCGTTTAAATAATATTGAATCATGGCTGGTACATAATTGTACACAGCTTTATCATCGGCAACGCCATTACCCATTGCATTTACAATGGCCACATTACCTTTTCTATAAGCACCTACTAAACCTGGAACTCCCAATGCACTATTGGCTTTAAATACCAAGGGGTCTAAAAAATCATCATCTACTCTTCTATATATAACATGTACTTGTTGCAAACCATTGGTGGTTTTCATGTACACTTTATGATTATCAACTACCAAGTCTCTTCCTTCAACTAAAGGAATACCCATTTGCCTTGCCAAAAAAGTATGTTCGTAATAAGCCGAATTAAAAATACCCGGTGTAAGTATGACTGCTGTTGGGTTTGACAGTTGTTGTGGTGCCAACTGCAACAAAATTTCGTGTAATTGTAATGGATAATTGCTTACCATTTTTACCTTATTGTTGTTGAGCATTTCAGGGAAGATTCTTTTGGTTACTTCTCTGTTCTCTAACATATAACTCACACCACTTGGGGTTCTTAGATTGTCTTCTAAAATGTAAAATGTACCATCATCGCCACGTATTAAATCAATACCACTGATGTGTACATAAATATCGTATGGTACTTTGATGCCAAAAACTTCTCTGGTATAATGTGGGCAAGATGCAATGAGTGCAGCAGGTACAATGCCTTCTTTTACAATTTGCTGATCGTTATAAATATCTTTTAAGAAAAGATTTAAAGCTTTTAATCTTTGCTTAATGCCTAATTCAATATGATTCCATTCAGCCGAAGTGATGATACGTGGAATAATATCGAACGGAAAAATTCTTTCAATGCCTTTATTATCGCTGTACACAGTGAAGGTTATTCCTTGGTTCATGAATAGTTCACCAGCAAGCCTATCTTTTTGTTGTAGATCGGCAACATTAAATTGTTGCAATGCAGCCAATACTTGAGCATACTGATTTCTTACGCCAGCAGTGCTGCCCATTTCATCATAAATACCTTCGGTAAGAGCATATTGTTGCAATAATGCTGTTGTATTCATAAGCACAAAGAATTAGGTTTGGTTGATACAAAAAATGCTTGACTGTGTTTTTCAACAGCAAGCATTTTCGTTGGCTACAAGATAAGCAAAATCTTATTCGAGAATATTTTTCTAAAAAAAATTTTCATTTTTTCAGCATAATGCCTAAGTAAATTATGTATCATTGCAGCATGAAAAAATCTAGCTTATACAAGGGTTGTTTGGAACCCATTATTTTACAATTATTGAAAAATAATGGTAGAATGTATGGCTATCAAATAACACAACTAGTTAAAGAAACTACCAAAGGCGAATTGAATATTACCGAAGGTGCATTATACCCTCTACTACATAAATTGGAAGAGCAAGGCATAGTTGAAACTGAGCTGGAGCAAATTGGCAATAGAATGAGAAAATATTATAGCCTTACCAAGCAAGGAAAGAAAGAAACGAATTTGGCTATTGAAGAAATGAAAACATTTATTGAAAGTTTACAAATATTGGTTCACTCAAAATATGCATAAGATGGCAAGCTATGAATTGAAAGATGAACACATTAATGAGCTATTTAGTTTTTGCAAAAAGCATTATGTACATCATTACGATGTACAGGTTGAATTGGTAGATCATTTAGCTAATGCTATTGAAGAAAAGATAAAACTAAACCCCAATTTAAGCTTTGAAAAAGCCTTAGATGAAGTGTATAAAACCTTTGGCTACAAAGGATTTACAGGAATTGTTGAAGCCAAAACAATTGCTATTGAAAAACAATATAGAAAGTTGAGATACAAGTTATTTTTTGCTTATTTCACTTGGCCTAAAGCCATGCTTACTTTTTTAATTTTTGTAAGTTTACTTTCACTGAAAATGCTAGTACCAACAGATTTTCAAAATGAGTTAATTGCTATTTTATTTTTAAGTTTTATATTTTTTGAAGTTTTCTTTATTTGGAAAGCTGGTAGACCCTTTAAAAAACAACAACAAAAGTTATTGCTTACAGAAGTGGGTAAACAAAAGTTCTTCTTATCGTTTTTGGGTGTACAAATAATGATTCACTCCAATCGTTTTTTTGATAATACAGTACAAATAAATTGGTATCAATATGGTTTATGCTGTTTATTAATTGTTGTAATGATTTTGTTTTCTCTAGCTTATGTAGAACTCTGTAAACAACTACATGCAAAAGCTACTAGAGAATATCCAATAGCTTTTGCATAAGTATTGTAAAGAGAAATTAATTGATTCCTCTCGATTTCATTATTTTATTTAAGTTTTTCAACATTAAAAACAGCATTGCAGCAGCAGCCATTAATAAAATAAAGTTCAACCAAAAAAAGTTGGCTTTATTTTCATAAGTATCCCACATGCTGGCTAAAATGCCTGATAGTTTATTGCCGATTGAGGTAGCTAAAAACCATCCACCCATCATTAAAGAAGTAATACGAACAGGGCTTAATTTAGAAACCAATGATAATCCCATAGGACTTAACAACAATTCTCCTATTGTAATTACACCATAACCACCCACTAACCACCAAACACTTACTTTTTCGCTTCCATTATTGCCTGCATGTACTGCTGCAACCATTACTAAAACAGATAATGCCGAAATAAACAATCCAAATGCAATTTTTGTAGGTGTACTTGGTTCTTTACCTTTTCGTCTTAAAAAAGTAAAAAAAGCAACCACCAAAGGTGTAAGAATAATTACCCAACCTGGGTTAATGCTTTGACTTAAATTGGTTGACCACACACTTACGTCATCTCCTTCATTTAATGTAGCTTTTTGAGCATCGTTTCTAAAGTAAACAGGATAATTGTATTCTTTTATTACTTTACCATCTTGCTTTTGTAGCCTAAATAACTCATCGTATAAAGCAACAGAATCTTTTTTATAAGTAAGTGTTTGGGTAAACTGTACAGCATTAAATACTTTTTCTGTTGTGCCACTTACACTTCTATTGGTATATCTATCGGCCCAGGTGGTTAATGCACTGCCATTTTGTTTAAACACTGCCCAAAACATAACCACTACAGCAAAAATGGCCAATAAAACACCTAAAGAAGCTTTCTCTTCTTTTTGTGCTCTAAAGTATAGTGAGGCATAAAAAAGAATTACAGGAATGCAAGCAAAAATGAAAGCATCGGTAGAATCGCTACCAAAAATATTATTGGGAATTAACCATCCAATTACACCTGCAATAACCGATGGCAATAAAATAATACCCGTAATTTTTGCCATGCTCATATCGCCTTCTTGTACTTGTTTTTTTACATCAAAATCGGCATAGTGTTTTGTGCCAATTAAGAAAGTAATTACGCCAATAAACATTCCAATGCCAGCAGCTGCAAAAGCATAGCCCCAACCAAATGTGTTGTATAAAACTGCTCCAAAAAAGTTGCACACAAAAGCACCAATATTAATACCCATGTAAAAAATATTGTAACCTTCATCTTTCTGGTGATTGTGTTTGGGTGTAGTATATACATTACCTAGTAAAGTAGAAATATTGGGTTTAAAAAATCCGTTACCTACAATTACTAACGTCATGCTAATGTATAAAACAGGTAAACTATGCACAGCCATTAAGCAATAACCAATGCCCATTAATAATCCACCAATGATGATAGATTTTCTGTAACCCCAATATCTATCGGCAATTAAGCCACCTAAAAATGGGGTAAGAAAAACAAGGGCAATAAAAGTTCCATACAAATCGGCACTATCTTTTTCGGTCATGGCAAAACCAGCTTTTACATCTTTCAGATATAAAGTAAAAATGCCAATCATTAAATAGTAACCAAAGCGTTCCCACATTTCAGAGAAAAACAGAAAAGGTAAAGCTCTAGGATGTTGTTTCCACATAGCAATTGTTTTAAATAAAAAGGCGATGCAATACATCGCCTTAGAATAGTTGATAATGTTAATTATCTAACTCCATGCATCATTTTTTTCATCATGGGTGTTAAGGCATACAGCAATAAACCAGCACCACCGCAAAGTATAACAAACATCATAAAAAAGTCGTACAAGGTTTTTAGTTTAAAGCCGATAAAACTCGGATATTTGACAATTATTAATTTTTCTTTCTGTATAATTTGTAATTGCTCACTACTAAGTACAGAATCTTTAGCTTTAAAAATTTTTGTAAAGTCTAAATTATTTTGTAACCCTTTATCGTAGTCTATAGAGGCAGCAATTTTTGCTTTTGCTAAAACATATAATTCGTTACCATTTGCATCTTTTGTTTCGTCTAATATGCCTTGCAAATCAATATTGCTTTGTTGAGCTTTTATGTATTTGTCTGGTGTTGGCGGTAATAATGCTCCTAAAGTCCCAGTTAAAGCATAACCACCAGCATTACCTAAAAACCATACACCCATTAATAAGCTTGCAAAACGTTTAGGAGCAAGTTTTGCAACTAATGATAAACCAATTGGCGATAAACAAAGCTCACCCCATGTATGCAATAGATACAATAAAATCATCCAAATAACACCAACTTTACTTGCTAATGTAAATCCCTTTACCTGCATGGCAATGATGAAATAGCCTAATGCAATTAATAATAAACCCCAAGCTTGTTTTACAGGCGAGATAGGCTCAATTTTTTTCTTGCTCATCCAAATCCAGATCATACTAAATGGAATGGCAAAAATCATCACAAATATTCCATTGAAATTTTGTACCATGCTAGGTGGCATTGTCCAGCCAAAAATTCTAGTATCGGTTTGCTTATCTGCAATAAATGTTAAACTACTTCCAGCTTGTTCAAAAGCTCCCCAAAAAAACATTACAAAAAAGCAAACTAAATATAAAACCCAAATTCTATCACGTTCAACTTTAGTAATTGTTTTGTCTGTCATAATTAAAAAAGCTAAACTAATGCCAGCAGCAAAAATAAATGGGTACAGCCATCCTTTAATGGGTGATACACCGGGTCCCCCCATTAAAAAGTTAAATCCAAATGTTAGTGCAATAGCTAAACCTATTGAAATAATAATACTTAATGTAGTAAACTTAGCTTGCCCAGATTCATCGTCTGGGATGTCGGATGCTTGAGGTTTTCCGCCAATGGCTTTACCCTCTGGTGTTACAACGTACTTGTTTTTTAAATACAAGAATGTGAGGGTTCCAATAAACATAGCAATTGCAGCAGCTAAGAAGCCCCACTTAAAAGCAGATAAATCTCTTATTTCTCCATGTTTTACATCTCCAAAAAATGGGCAAATAAATTGACCCAATGTTGCACCTACATTAATTCCCAGATAAAATAAAGTAAACGCACTATCTAATTTGCTTTTTTCTTCTTTGGGGTACAAGCTACCTACCATAGAAGAAATATTAGGTTTAAAAAAACCATTACCAAAAATTATAATTAATAACCCAAACCATAAAATATTTGTAGCTAAATCTATATTAGCACCATTAGTATTGGTAGCAAAATGGGCACTTAAAAATAAAAAAAGCTGACCAATTCCCATGGCTGTACCGCCGAGTAAAATACAATTCCTATTCCCTAAATATTTATCAGAGATATAGCCACCTAGCATTGGTGTTAAATAACATAAACCTAAAAATCCTCCGTAAATGATGGACGAATCTGTGTCGCCTTTCATTAAGGCTTCTGCAATAAACAATGACAGAATAGCTCTCATTCCATAAAAGTTGAAACGTTCCCACATTTCAGTTCCAAATAAAACCCATAAACCCTTTGGATGACCTGTTGACGATTGAGCAGCAGTTTGACTCATACAGTTTAATTTTCGTTAGTGTTTATAATTTGAAAGGCTCAAAATAAGCAGAAAAATTTATAAAAGAATAAAAACGAAAAAACTAAATGTTTAAAAACGAAAACATGAAAAATGAACATGGGAAAAACTAAAACAAGAAAAACTAAAAACTAAAACATGAAAAACGAAAAACTAAAATGGGAAAAAATAAAAACTACTAATTCAAAAACTAAAGAACCTGAATTTAAGAAATCAGATTTACTTTCGCCCAACTTAAGCAACTAGATTATGAATATTCTTTTATTGGGTAGTGGTGGTCGTGAACATGCATTGGCTTGGAAAATGAATCAAAGCCATCATTGTGATCAATTATTTATAGCTCCAGGTAATCCTGGCACTGCTACTTGTGGTACCAATGTGCAACTCAACATCAACGATTTTGAAAATATTAAAGACTTTATTATAGCCAATAATATTGCTTTATTGGTGGTAGGACCTGAAGAACCTTTGGTGAATGGCATTTACGATTTTATGCATCAATTTTTTGGTAATAAATTGATTATTATTGGTCCATCTGCACAAGCTGCCCAACTAGAAGGTAGTAAAGCTTTCAGCAAGCAATTCATGCAAAGGCATCAAATACCAACAGCTGGTTATGCTGAATTTACAAAAGATAATTTTGAAGCAGGAAAAGCATATATACAGCAACATTCTTTACCCATTGTTTTAAAAGCCGATGGTTTAGCTGCTGGAAAAGGTGTGGTTATTTGCGAAACACATGAACATGCTATAGCTGTATTTGAAGAAATGATCATCAACAAACAATTTGGTGAAGCTAGCAGCAAAGTGGTGATTGAAGAATTTTTGCAAGGTATTGAAGTAAGTGTGTTTGTATTAACCAATGGAAAAGATTATCAAGTAATTGGTCATGCAAAAGATTATAAAAGAATTGGTGTTGGCGATACTGGCTTAAACACGGGTGGAATGGGTTGTGTTACACCTGTACCTTTTATGAATGATGCATTTATGCAAACGGTTGAACAAACCATTATTCAGCCTACAGTAAATGGGTTAGCAAAAGAAAATTTAGTGTACAATGGGTTTATATTTTTTGGACTGATGAACTGTAATGGCACTCCTTATGTAATTGAATACAATTGCAGAATGGGTGATCCTGAAACCGAAGTTGTAATGCCTCGTTTAGAAACAGATTTGGTAAGTTTATTTGCTGCAATGGATAATGGCACTTTAGTAGATACCAATATTGAATACAATGAAGGAAGCTTTGCAACTGTTATGGCTGTAAGTGGTGGTTATCCGGGTGATTATCAAAAAAATATTCTCATTAATGGCTTAGCAGAACTAGCTCAACAAAGAGAATCCATTGTTTTTCATGCTGGAACAAAACAAGATGGGGATACTATTGTAACCAATGGTGGACGTGTACTAACAGTTACGTCAGGAGCTGCTACCATTGCAGATGCTGTACAACAATCAACCAAAATTTTACAACAAATTTCTTTTGAAGGCATGTATTATAGAAATGATATTGGGTATGAGTTTGAAGGAGGTAGATAGTTAAAGGGAAAAACTAAAAGGTATAGTGTAGAAGGGAGAAGATAGGGGTTGTAATTCCATACTTGGTTTAAGGATGATGCATTAACCTAAAATAAAGAGGCTGCCGAAATTTCGGCAGCCTCTTTTATGTAAAAGAATACTTTTATTGTTTTACAAATTTTTGCATGAGTATTTCATTAGAACTATTGCTAGTTACTTTTATAATGTAAGTACCTTTTGATAAGTCTTGTATATTGAATAGTAAGTTGCTACTACCAATTGAAGCTGTTGTTGACTGAGATTTTACAACTCTGCCAGCAATATCTGTGATGGCTAGAGTTACTTTTTCTTCTTTATCACTGCTTATTACAATATTCAATTGGTTACTAGCAGGATTTGGATAGATTGAAGCAATTTCTAACTTACGTAAATTAGATTTTAATACAACAATACTGCTTAAACTAGTTTTACCATCTTTATCTATTTGTTTTAATTGATAGTAATTTGTTCCAGCCAAAATTTTATTGTCTACTAAAGTATAATTGGTATTTGTATTACTATTACCATTATTGTTTTTAGAACTTACAAAACCAATACTGCTAAATTTAATACCATCGGCACTTCTTAAAATTTCAAAACCGTTGTTGTTTTGCTCAAAACTTGTAGTCCAAGAAAGAACATTGTTGTTGCCTTCTTTTCTACCAGTAAATGATTCAAATATAACTGGTAATGTTAAGTTAGCTCTAACTTCAACATTGTCTAGGCCAATCACATTTCCAAATTTACTTACTCCTTCAAAACCTAACATAATGGTTTGGCCAGCATAAGCAGATAATTTTACTGATTCTTTTTTCCAACCAGGAACAGTAAATGTTGGATCGTAACGACGGAACCCTTGTAATCTTGTCCAGTTTAATCCTTTATCAGTTGTTACAATAAGATATAAACTATCTGCAAAAGTTGCAAAACTTGAGTCGTGGCTCATCCAAAAATCTACGTCATGCTCTCTTCCTGCATTTAAAGCAGGCATTGAAAAGCAATCTGAATGTAAAACAGATCTTGTGCCAGCAGGTGCATTATAAGAGTCGAATAAAAAGTATCTGTTACCGCTTTGAGGGTATAATGAATCAGCAGTATTGCTTGTCAAATTTGGATTTCTATAGCCACCAGTTCTTAAACCCCAAGCATTGGTACCAGCAAGAGCTCTTAACCAACCAAAGTTAAAAGTTGCATTCTCTGCACCTTCAGCTACTGGGAAAGTACTTGTAGTTAAAGCTGTATTTAAAGTTATTCTTCCTGTATCGTTTGCAGGGCTTGCATCACCTGTTAAAGTTGCTATTACTCTTAAAGTGGTTGCTCCAACTGCATTTAAATTTAAACCAGTAAAAACAACATCTTGCGTTGCACCTGCAGCAATGGAAGCAGAATTAGTATTTGAAAGGTTGATGCCAGTATTTGCTCCTGTAGAAGTTAGGTTTAAAGAAACTGCATTGGCGTTAATTGCTGCTGATCCTACATTTTGCAATCTTACAGTAATTGTTTGTGGCGTAGTATGACAACTAGTTGGAGGAGCATTTAACCAACCTTGTACAAATACATCTTGTGCTGGTAAAGATGCACTAGTGAATGTAAAAGTTAAGCCGGTAGCAGGTTTGGCGTTAATGTTATTGGTTTCAGTTGTTTTACTTGCTGTAGCAGATGTAGTTAAAGCACTAACGCTCATAAAGTTGTTACTGCCAGTTCCTGCTGCAGTAATACCAACAGATGCAGTTGGACTAGCAGCAGTACCAGCTTCTGATCGATAAATGAATTCAATTTTACCATTTTGCTCATAAAGTTTTATTTGAAATGAAACTACTGGATTTGTTGCAGTGTAAACCCAAAGAACTTCTTTCCATTGTACAGTAAGTACTCTATTGGGTGCAGTACCAGATGTTGCATAAGTCATGTTGGTGGTTGATCCCATATCCATATCATCCCATAAAGGAGCAATGATTGGACGAGATGAAGTTTTATCATTTGCAGCACCATTAATAGGGCCAGCAGCTAATCCTGAGCCTGTACCATTTCTCCAATACACATCTCCTGCAGTAAATGCAGCACCCAAACCAATGAAACCATTACTGTTCATGTGAAAGGTTGTGTATGGATTACCATTGTAATTGAACGTAAAACCAATTGGTAAACTGTTGGCATAACCTTCATCTGTTGGTGAGTATTGGGCTGGATCGGAACTAACAAATGTAGGGCTTGTACCACCTACCAATTCTGTAAATGTTCCACTAGATGCAGCAAAATCATAAGCTACTTGAGCTTTTGCTGTAATTAAAGTAAAACATGTGAAGAGTAAAAAGTAAATTTTTTTCATAAATAAAATTATTTTGATAAAATTACTATTGTTTTTTTTTAAATAAAAATAATTATTTGAAAGTATTTTATGGCGGAATAATTAAATAAAAAAATACTGTTTGATTAAAGATTTATAGGTACTGAAATTTCTTCTAAAGACTTGTTTTTAGAAATAACACTAGGTATGAGTTTGGTGGGGAGTGAGTGGTAAGTGGAAAAATGGCGAGTGGGAGAAGTTAGAAAGTTATAAGTAATAAGTTATAAGTAATAAGTTATAGGTAGGAAGTTTTAAGTAATAAGAAGGAAGAAGATAGAATATAGAAGGTTATAGGTAGTAAGTTTTAAGTAGGAGGGAGAATTTAGAAGATAGAATCTAGGATTTAAAAAAGGAAAAAAGTACGGTTTATTACAACTACCATAAACTCTAAAATAATCAATTACAACATCCAACTTCCAATCCTAAACCCTAAACTATACAACCCCAAACTATAGAACTCCAAACTAAATTATTTCTTCTGTCCTCTTGTTTTTGGTTTGCCGTATTTAGCCCTCATTTTGTCTTTATAGCTTACTTTTTTATAAGTTCTACTATTTTTTGCAGATTTTTCATGAAATGCTGGTCCAACATCATCTCTCTTTTTTTCTTTCAATTGAACTTCTTTTACAATAGGCTTTTTGGGCTTTTCATCTTCGGTTAATTCAGTTGAAATTTCAAGGTCTAACGGCAACTCACTAAAAGGAACAGCATAATTCATTAAGGTTTCAATTTTGTTTAAAAACTTTTGTTCCTTTTCGGTTACAAAAGAAATGGCAATTCCTTTTTTATCGGCTCTGCCAGTTCTTCCAATTCGGTGCATATAATTTTCTGGAACATCTGGTAAATCGAAGTTGATTACATGCGTTACTTCGGCAATGTCTAAACCTCTTGCAACAATATCGGTTGCAATAATAAATCGGTATGTTCCATCTTTAAATTTGTTAACGGTATTAAATCGATGATTTTGTTCTTTGTTAGAATGAATTACGCCCATTTTGTTTTCATACAAATGAAACAATTCATCAAACACTTCATCGGCTAATTTTTTTGAATCTACAAACACCAATACTTTGCTCATACTTTCATCTTGTTGCAACAAGTATTTCAGCATATTTACTTTTGTATAAAAATTAGGTAAGTAATAACCTTGTTGCACAATATTGGTAAGTGGAGTGCCTGTTGGTGCAGCTTCTATTCGAATAGGGCTGTTAAAATATACATCTAAAATTTGTTCAACTTCATCTGTAATGGTTGCTGAGAATAATAAGTTTTGACGCTTAGGTGGTAATAATTCAAAAATATTTTTAAGCTGGGTTCTAAAACCTAAGTTTAACATTTCATCCATTTCATCAATCACCAATTTTTTAATATTCTTTGTTTTAATGGCTCCAGCAAAAATTAAATCAATTAAGCGACCAGGAGTAGCAACTAAAACATCCATTCCATTTTCTACAGCAATCTTTTGTGTATTCATATTTACACCACCATACACACCAACAGCAACAACATTCATGTATGTGGTTAATTTTTTTACTTCATCAACCACTTGTGTAACCAATTCTCTTGTTGGTACAACAACCAATATTTGCGGATGCTTTTCTTTAGAAAATTTCCATTGTTTTAAGCAAGCCAATAAATAAGCATAAGTTTTACCTGTACCTGTTTGTGCAATGCCACATACATCTTTACCACTCATAGCAATTGGGAAAACTTTTTGCTGAATTGTGGTAGGAGTGGTTAAACCCAAATCACTTAAAGCGTTGAGTAAAGGCGTATTCAAATTCAAATCAGCAAACTGCATAAACAAATTTTAGTGGCGGTAAAGGTATTTGTATTTTATTGAATGGTTACCTATACACTAAATAGTTGTTCTTTTTTGCTATAAGAGTATTATTAAATAGTTTAATTTTTCAGCACATAACTATTAGTCAATATTGTATCATTGTTTTTTGAAATAGAGATTAAAGCTTAACTCCAACACTTATAAAAAAGTTTCTTGCATCGCTAGGCATTAAACCAGGACCTGGAAAACCACCTGCTCTTCTTGTAAAATAAACGGCATTGGTTAAGTTATTAAGACCCGCTTTTATATTGTATTCTTTATATCTAAAACTAGCAGCAATATCAATAATTGTGTAAGCAGGTATTAAGCCAACTGTTGCAGCAGCATTGGGTTGTATGGTGTTTGTAGCATCGGTAAATGTGCTACTTACATAACTTAATTGAGTAGTTAGAGAAAAACTTTTGTATAAGTAGGTTAATCCACCACGAAGTATATGATCTGGAGCATTCTCTACTTTCTTATTCTTTAAATTGGTTTCTTTTAAAGTATTGTCGGCATTTTTTGTTATGACCATAAAATCATCATACAAAGAACTATTGTAACTGTAAGTTGTGAACAATGCAATTTCTCCATATTTTTTGCCTAGCAAACCTGCTTGCATAAAATTAAATTCTACCAAAGCCTCAATTCCTTTGCTAATACTAGTGCCTACATTGGTTCTAAGATTATAAGAAGTTAAATCAGGACGTAACTGTACAATTGTGCCAATTCTGTTTCCATAGTTTAAATAATACATGTTTACATCGAAGTTGAAGTAGTTTTTTATTTTGCCTCTATAACCTAAGTCTATACTATAAGATCTGCTATCTTTTAAATTAGCATCAACCACATCGGTAGTTGCAGATACAGCTAAATCGGCAAACTGAATTGGTCTGTAAGATTGAGTGATATTACCATAAATTTCACCCGTTTTTAAGTGATATTCTGTTGCTAAGCCAAATAGCACAAAGCTTCTTTTTCTGTTTTCAGCATTCATTAAATTTTCAGTGCCATTGGCATTCATTCCAATTCTGCCTGATGCAAGTGCTGAAAGTTTTTCCCATCTTATACCAGGAATAATTAATAGTTTGTTTAGCCTAATTACATTTTCTACTGATGCAGCCATATTGGTAGTAGTAAAATGTAAATCTCCCAGATAAGTTGTATTTAAATTATGTATGTTATAGTCGAACCCTGTACTACCCTTACCATTTCTTAAACGATGTGTTTTTCCATTAAAATACCTTACCGATGCTGTAAATGAATTACTGATATTGCCAATGGAATAATTGGTTAAATATCTAAGTTCGGCACCAGCATTTCTATATCTATCAATATCAATGGTTCTGTGATTATAATCATTGGTTGTTTTATTAATGGTGTCTAAAATATTAATAGGATTAATGAAGCCAATACTATTACGATCTCCTTGTAAATAAAATATTTTCAGGTTGAATATATTGTTTTCATTTAATTTATAATCAATCGTTGAGGATGCTGTAGTCCAATCTATGTTCATCCAATTTCTAGCTCTAAAAGATTGTTTAGAATCTACTGCTAGTTGTGCATCTGTTAATCCACCAGGTTGTTGGCTTAGCATATAATATTTTAAAAGCTCAACACCCATTTTTAATTTGCTATTTATTTGATAGTTATATGTTCCATAACCTGTATTGGCTTTATAGGCACTATTGGTTCTATAACCATCTGCTGCTCTATGATCAAAAAATGCATAGTAATTACTTTTTTTATGTGTTCCACCAATGGCATTGTAGGTATTCATTAGTCCAAAACTTCCAGCAGTTTGCTGACTTTCTATAGAGAAAGGTTTATTGATATCACTGCCATCTTTTAATACATAATTCAACATGCCACCTATTTGTGGTCCAAATTGTAAACTGCCTGCACCCTTTACAATTTGTAGCCTTTGAACAGCTTGCATTGGAGGATTGTAATAAGCTTCTGGATATCCAAATGGATCGGCAGAAATATCAAAGCCATTTTGGCGAACATTAAAATCCCAGCTTCTATTGGCACTTAAGCCTCTTGTTGCAATGCCAATTTGTAAGCCACTGCCGTCACTTTCCCAAATATGAATACCAGGTACTTTTGCTAAAATTTGTCTCATGGTATTGGTAACAACATTTCCATTTATATTATTTACAACAACCAAGGCATTTTTTTTGCCTGCATAAATATGTGTTCCAACAATTTCAGGTAATTGGTAAGTGGTAGTTCTTGTATCAGTTCCAACAACAGTTATGCTGGGTAAATACTCTTTGTGAGTAAATGTATCTAATAGAAGTGCATCGTTTGATTTTTGTGCATGAATATTAAAGAAAGATAAAAGTAAAATGAGTGAAATGATGTAACGCATTGAGATCTATTTGTTTTTTGCAAACTTGTAGTTCTATTTTTAAGATTGATTATACAATCGGGAAACAGTAGTTACGCAATCGGGAAATGATGTTATTAGAATGGTTACCAATTTCGTAAATTTGAAAAAATATTTTAATCACTTTATTTTATATATATGAAAATCACTTTTTTTTCAACTCAGCCTTACGATAAAATTTTTTTCAATCAGCAAAATGAGCAATTGGGTTTTGAATTAGAATATTTTGAAACGCATTTAGGTCCACATATTGTAAATGCAATATCACATACCGATGCTGTTTGTGTTTTTGTAAACGATAAAGTAAACGAATCCGTAATAGAAGTTTTAGCCACTAAAGGTGTTAAAACAATTGCATTGCGTTGTGCAGGCTTTAATAATATAGATATTGAAGCAGCCAAAAAACATGGTATTCAAGTTTGTAGAGTGCCAGCTTATAGTCCACAAGCTGTAGCTGAGCATGCTGTTGCTATGATGCTTACTTTAAACAGAAAAACCAATAAAGCTTACAATAGAGTTAGGGAACAAAATTTTTCTTTAGATGGGTTATTGGGGTTTGATGTTTTTGGCAAAACTGTAGGTGTAATTGGCACAGGAAATATTGGAAAAGCATTTTGTAAAATTATGCTGGGCTTTGGTTGTACGGTATTAGCTTTTGATATGTTTGTAGATAAAGAAATGGAAGCATTGGGTGTTGAATACAAACCATTGATTGATGTATTTGCAGCGGCTGATATTATTTCACTACACTGCCCACTGAATGAACAAACCAAACATTTAATTAATAAAGACACCATTGCATTAATGAAAAAAGGGGTAATGCTTATTAATACAAGTAGGGGAGGTTTAATACAAACTAAAGATGCCATTACTGCATTAAAATCGCATCAAATAGGTTATTTAGGAATTGATGTGTATGAACAAGAAGACAAATTATTTTTCAAAGATTTATCATCAAAGATTATTGAAGATGATACTATTCAGCGATTGATGAGCTTCCCCAATGTTTTAATTACTGCTCATCAGGCTTTTTTTACCAATGAAGCATTAACACAAATTGCAAGCACAACGTTAAATAATATACAAGAACTGTACACAAAAGGCAATTTAACCAATAAGGCAGCGTTAGTAGTGTAAATTTTATCTGATATTCGTAGTTATTTAGAAAATTGTACGCATGAAGTTTGTAAGTTGTAAAAATATTTTTTTAGCAGCAATTGTTATATTGATTAGTTCTTGTATTAAAGAAACTAGTTACGAAAGGGGAGCAAATGCATTTGGTAAATCTGTTGGTACATTAAGAGATAGTTTAGGTAATTGCCAACGCATTATTGTTAATGGAACATACAAAGCTGATACTACGTTAACCGATAGTAATTATTTAATAGTAAGAGTAAATGTTACAACATCGGGTCAATATAAAATATTCTCAGATACTGCCAATGGTTTTTGGTTTTTAGATAGTGGCTATGCCGTTGCAGGAACACAAACTTTAAAAATTAGAGGATACGGAAAACCCATTTTACCATTGAATACCAATTTTGTTTTATCGTACAATAATTCTATTTGTTTATTTACGGTAAATCAAACAACTCCACCACCCGTTTTGCCAATTATAAGAGATTATTTTCCTACAACTGTTGGTAGTAACTGGGCATATGATGTTGCAGGGTTTACAGATACATTACATGTAAGTGCATCTGCAAAAGACAGTATCATATCTGGCAATAGCCATAGAATACTGTATTCTACCAGAGGTACAACATTTAAAGACACAGGTTTTTATCGTAAGCAAGGCAATGATTATTTCCGTTGGGATAATTTAGATGGAAATTCAACTAGTTTATCATTGTTGTTTTTAAAAGAAAATACACCCATACTCACACAATGGAATAGTAATGTAGCTAATACTATATTTAATAGTATACCTACTCAGGTTAGAACAAGTTATACTTTAATGGCTGTAAACACTTCAAGAACAGTAAATGGAAATGTATTTGACAGTGTAATACATGTTAAAAACGAATTGCAGTATTTAGTATTGGGTAATTTTCAAACTGTACAAACGTTCAATACTTATTTTGCAAAGAATGTTGGTTTAATTGAGTTTGATGTACCAGGAGTGTATTTACAAACCATTAGGCGTTGGAAAGTATATTAAGGATTAGCTATAGAAGCATTGTAGCTCAGAAAAAATCCGTTCAATCTGTGTCATCAGCGTTCCAATAAAATTTTACGTAGCAAGTAAATCAGCTTTCGAGTAAACCCACCCCAATAAACATCATAGTCAAGATGTGTAAATAGTTGCCCCTCCAAGGAGGGGAAGAACATTCGTTGTAAAAGTCAGTGAATATTCGTTCAATCCGTATCATCAGCGTTCCAATGAAAATTTGCGAAGCAAGTAAATCAGCTTTCGAGTAAACCCACCCCAATAACCTCACAATCAAGACATGCAAATAGTTGCCCCTCCAAGGAGGGGAAGAACATTAGTTGTAAAATCAGTGCAAATCCGTTCAATCCGTGTCATCAGCGTTCCCATCCATTTGCGAAGCAAAAAAAATTTTGTGATTCAAATTCAATCTATTTACTTTGTAATTCAAAGTGCTTTTATGAATTCAAAAAATCCTCACTTAGATACCTTACAAGACATTAAGCAAATGATGGAACGTAGTAGTCGTTTCATTAGTTTAAGTGGCTTTAGTGGAATTGCTGCTGGTACAACTGCATTAATAGGAGCATGGTTTGCTAGAGAAGCAATCAATGAACAATCTGCTTCAGGAACAACATTGAGATCAACTTATGCTTCAATGGATGCTAATAATTTCAATGCATCTTCATTGTTCGAAAACAAATTATTCATTATAGCATCAATCACTTTTATTGTAGCATTTATTTTGTCTTTTATATTTACATATTTGCGAAGTAAGAAAACCAATACTCCACTTTGGGGTAAAACTGCACAACGTTTATTAATTAATGTAATGATACCAATGTTGGTAGGAGGCTTATTTATCTTAAAATTGGTGGAAGCTGGTAACTATGGTTTAATTGCACCTGGCTGTTTAATATTTTATGGCTTGGCATTGGTAAACGCTAGTAAATTTACTTTAACTGAAATTAGATATTTAGGTTATGCTCAGTTGGTTTTAGGTGTTATTAACTTATGGTTTATTGGTAAAGGACTCTATTTTTGGGCAGCAGGTTTTGGAATGTTACACATTGTTTATGGTATTGTAATGTGGAATAAGTACGAAAGAAATAATTAATTTTAGAGCAGTGAGGTTATGAAGAATCCGATTGAAAATTTAAATAAATCATTTGATAGTCGTGTACGTTTGGGCATTATGAGTGCCTTAATGGTAAACGATGAAGTAAACTTTAACGATTTGAAAGAATTAATACAAGTTACCGATGGAAATTTGGCTAGCCACTTAAAAGCATTAGAAGAAACTGGATTTATAAAAGTGCATAAGGGTTTTATTGGCAGAAAAACCAATACAACGTATGCTGCTACTAAAGCTGGTGAAAAAGCATTTAAACTTCATTTAGAAGCACTTGAAGCAATGATTCAGTTAACAAGATAATTTTTTTATACCTTTACTTTGAAATTCAAAGTACTTTTAATTATTCAATAAAAATTTAATTACTTAAAAATGGAAACAAATCAAACTAGCACATTTTCAACACACAATCACAGTAATGCTCCAAATAGTATTTTAACCAAGTTGGTTATAGTAGCCATCATTACTTTACTTATGCTTATCCCCACTTCACTTATTTCTAATTTAATAATTGAAAGACAAACCACTTATAATGCAAATCTGGAAAAGCTAAATAATACAACTATTGTAGAAAAAAATATCGCCTCTAAAAATTATGAAAAATCTATGCGTACTACTAAGTATGCCATATTGGTAATTGGATTAACTTTTGCTGTTTTCTTTTTAATAGAATTATTGCATAAACGACCAGTGCACCCAATTCAGTATGTATTAGTTGGTTTTGCTTTGGCAATATTTTACTTACTAGTATTATCGATTGGCGAATATATTTTGTTTGATTATGCCTATATAATTGCCTCATTAGCCACCATTTCATTGATTACTTTATATGTTAAAAGTCATTTCACTAATTGGAATGCTTCTGCTGCTTTAGGTGGGGTTTTAACCGCATTGTATGGTTTTATTTTAGTACTCATTAGCTTAGAAAATACTGCTTTAATTATTGGGAGCATAGCTTTATTTATAGTGTTAGCAGTAGTAATGTATGTTACAAGAAATATTGATTGGTATCATTTATCTGCTAGTAAAACTATCTAAAAATTATCATTATGAAGACTCCCTTTATAGTATTTGTCAGATCGTTATTTATCTACTTGTTGATTACATTGCCAGCATTGTTTGCACCAATATTATATTATTTTTCAGCAATATTTGCAGTGAGTGTTTGCTGGGTTGCAGGATTGATTTTTGTAGTTGGATTTTATTTAATTAAACAATCAACTATTGAGCACTCTGTAAAATTTTATTCTTTATTTCTATTTGTGTTATTAGGTGTATGGATTGCATTTGAATGTATTCAACTATTTGGATTGTGGCGAAATATTTGGCAAGATGCTGATTATTTGTTATTTCCATTAGCAGCATTTATATCAGGATGTATCAGCTTAATGTTTTCAAAAAAAACAATACTACTTCAATTTAAAAATCAATCAAATGAATTGGAAATTAATCGTAACACTTCGTTGTAAGCTATTGGTGTTTTTAACACATCAAATGGCTTTGCCAGCCTTAAAATATTTCAGAAAAGCAAAGCCATTTCCTTATACCGTTGAGCAATTACAAACTTTGCCAAAAGGTACTTTGGGTAATGATCTGGTTACATTTATACAAACCAAAAATTTGCAATTGCTTACACACTATGCAAGGCACGATTTAAAGCATATTGTGTTAGGATTTGATACTACCGAAGAAGGAGAATTTTGCTTGCAATCTTTCATGTTTGGTAATGGCCGTATTTCAATTCCTGTACTTGCTACTGTTGGCTTTGGTTTATTTACTGCACCTGAATATTGGCAAAAAATGTGGCTGTCATTTAGCATGGGAAGAAAGTGTAACTCTATACATACATGGAATTGGTTTTCGTTACTTGAAGTACCTACTAAAAATCTTCAGCAACAAATATTTAGTACAAGCATTACTTAATTCTCCAATTAATATCTGGATGACTAATTCTTAAATTAGGTGTTTGCTTACCATTGGATATTTCAGTAACCCTCTTGGTAGTGTATTTAATAAGTTGATTTAACCATAAAGCTCCATAATTATTTTCATCGGCTTTATTGTATATCAAAGCTTCTTTTAACGCATAAGTAAAATATCCATTTTGATAAATGGCTCCTTCATAAGCCACTTGCATACCACCTGAAGCAGAGAATACAATAGTGCCATTTCCTTTTTCTGAAAATGAAAATAATTTTTGCATTGCTTCAAATGGATTATCTTGTTTCTTCTTAAACTTTAATGAAACACTTTTGGTAGTGGTAGAATCGGGTTGTGCTTGCTCATTTGTATTTTTAGCAGTTGCTTCAATGCCTGATTTATCTAAATCACCACTATGACAAGCATCTATCAACAACAATTTTTGTCGTGCTGGTATTTCATCTAAAGCACTCAGTAATTTACTAAAGTCAATGGTGTTTTTTGATTCTTCAAATTGGGTGAAAGATGTGGCTAATTGTAGTTCTTTATTGCTGTTTAATAAACCATGTCCACTATAAAAAACTATCACATAATCGTTAGGATCCGTTTGTTTTTTTTGTAATAACCATTGTTGCACAGCATAGTTATTAGCAGCTTTATTAAACAATGTATCTACCTGTATATAAGCAAACAAAGTATCGCTCAATTGGTGTTTAAAAAGTTGGCTCATGTCTCTACCATCTTTAACTGCAAAAGGTAAGTTAGCACTCGTATTTGCATATTCACTAACAGAAACTACTAGTACATATAAACCTGGCTTTTCTTGAGGTTTATTATGGTTTTGAATGATACGTAATGGTAAACTTTCTAGTCCATTTTTATTCACTACAACTACTTCAATTGCGTTTTCGCCAAGTGCTAAAATTTCAAATAAATTGTATTCTATTTCGCCAAACTCCATGTTTAATGAAGTAGATTTTTTTACTACAGTTCCATTAATAGTTACTTTAATTTGTTGAATAGGTAATTTACTTTTTATAGACAAAGCAAGCTTGAATTTACTGCCAATGTAACTAGTATTTTTTAGGGTAACTGTTGGTAAAAGTGCAGGTTTAAAATCTTGTAATTTATTGGTAATTCTTTCACTACGTTTCAGCACAGCCTTTCGAAATAACTCTTTAAATTCTTTATCATGTTCGGGTATTTGTTCTAAAATTAAGTCGGGTCTATTAAACGTTAAATCAAATAAACTTCTTCTATAACTATGGTTTTGAAATTTAAAGCTGATACAATTTTCATTACCTGTTTTTTCATAGTAATTGAAGTTTTGAAAATTCTTTTCATACGAAACAAACAATGCACTTGCTTCAACAGTTTTTTCATTATACACAGGAATTAACGTTAGAAAATATTCAAACATATTATTCTGCCATTTATAAAACTGCATATGATCTTCTAACTGTACTGCTACAAATTGGTTGAAGAGTAAAACATTTTCAATCTCAGGATATAAACTCATGTTAATGCCCCATTGATCATTGGTTGTATTCAACATTCTACCTCTTATAGCTTGATAATAAACACTATTGGCGGGTATATTGCCTTTTATATTTACAGAACCTGTCCACAAAACCATTTCTTCTCCTTTAGAAATTTTTATCTTATGTACATAAAAAGGCAAGTTGGGCTGCGATGGATCTATTAGTAATTGAAACTCTTTTTGAGCATTTATTGCATTAGTTTTTAAATCATATTGCATTAAGTAGTTCAAATATTGATTGCCCACTTTTTTTAGTTGATTTACATATAAGTGTTCTGTACTATCAGATAGTGCAACTGTAAATCGTTTAAAAATATTTCCATAATTATATTCTACAAATAATAGGTCTTTTTTAATAGAAAAATCCTTGGTAGAAAAAACTCTAACCCTACACGAATCAAAGTCTTGATGGCTACTTAAATACTCTTTAATTATAAAATATTTACCATCGTACGAAAATATTTTTTGTGCAAAAGATGAATTATTCATCAACTGTAAAGGTGCATGCGTAGGTAATTTGAAAATGCACTTATGTAAACTATCGTAAATGCTAAAATCTACATTATAGATATTATTGGCATCATTATTTTTAGTAGTAATATACCATTTGTTTTTTGCTTCAATACCAACAATATTTTCGTTATTAGTTAATTGTACTTGTTGAATATAAATTAGATTGCTTTTGTTATTGTTAAACTCAAAAACCTTTAGTTTATAGGTGTTATTCTCTTCTTTAAAAACCGATACATATCCATTTTCCCATTGTGCAGTAAACTGTATATTTTTATCAGTTGGATTAATCAAAAACTGATTGGTTTTTTCTGTTAAAGTAGATAAATCAACCTCTTGTTCCGATGTTCCAGAAACCATGAATCTTAGTGAGTTGGCATTACTTCCATAAAACGAATTGGTAATTTGTAAATGACTACCACCGTTATAGGTGTTAGACAAACCAGTTTTTAAATTCAAACTCACTAAACTTCTTTCACATCTGTTATTAGGTACTTCGAGAATGCTAAATAACGAAGAATCTTTTAAATTAAATTGAAAGCTAATTACGTTACCTATAGAAGAGTTAGGTAAAACATTAAAGTCTTCAATGGTGTGTTTTGTTACAGAATAGTATTGTAATCTATTGTTCGAATCAATTAAAAACAAGCTATTGCCTTCTTCAAAAAATTGTGTACTAAAAACTTCATCTTTATAATTAAAATTGCTAGCCATGCAAGTTTTAATAGGTTTCAAATTGCTGATGGTGCTAACTTTTTCTGTTTGAATATGAATTCTTTTTACTTGTGCTGTTTTTTTACTTGCTATAATTAAATAGGTGTTTGAAGTATCGGCAATAAACAGTTGTGGAAGCTTAATAGTAGAAGTAATTTTCTTATCAAATTCTCCTTTTTTATACACTAAAATTTCTCCTGTTCTGCTGCAAGTATACAAGCAATTGGCAATTGCATTATAACTATATTGATAAATGTTTTCAGCTTCTTGAAGTTTAGGTAGAATTATTTTTTTATTGAACTTGTATTGTATTAAAGCTAACATACCATTTGGTTCAATAGCTTGTGCAAGCTGTAAGGTGGTTAAATTAATGACGGTTAGAAAATCTTTATAAATAGTATCCTTGCCAATATTGGTATATTCTTCCCAAACAATGGCTACTGTATTGTAGGCCTCAATATGTTCTACAATTCTTATTGTACAATTAAATGCACTCTTAGGTAATACAGCATAGTTACCATAATATGCTTTAGTAGTTTCATCCCAAAATTGTAATTCATGTTGATTGCTAAGAGCAACTAAACCAACCGACTTAAAATGATACACATTGCTAATAGGTGGAGCAAGTGGTTTAAATATAACAGGTGTTGGTAGTTGTGCATTTGATGTATTTATACAAAATAAAATACCTAAACAGAAAAAGGAAATAATACAATTTTTCAATTTTAATTTTAGCAAACGCATAAATTATAATGAGGTTAGCTGCTGATGGAAGTATAATTACAAGCTAAAGTTATTGTAATTGGTATAGAATAGTTGTAAAGATTCATTTAGCAACAATTTATCATTAACATTAATTAACTGATAGTTTCTCTGCTTAATTGTTGTTTCAATTATTTTTACTCATGCGTTTATTAGTTACACTACTTTTTTTATTAGTTCAACAAGTTGCCCAAGCTCAACAGCTTAAAGGAATTGTTTTAACCCGTGATACCAAATTACCTGTACCATTTGCAAGTGTTTATTTGGCTAATACATCTGTTGGAACAAGCACCAATTCAAATGGTGTGTTTGCAATACAATCTTTTCCCAATGGTAGGTACGATTTGGTTGTTTCATGCTTAGGCTATGAAACTTTTCAAACCACTGTACAATCAAATAAGTTAGATTCATTAATTCTTTATTTAAAACCTAGAGCTAAAGAGTTAGATGAAGTAGTTGTACAATCGTACGAAAAAGATGGTTGGAATAAATGGGGGAAATTATTTTTAGAGTCCTTTATTGGCACTACTGAATTTGCACAAAATTGTACAATAAAAAATTACAAAGCCATTCGTTTTAAATTCAACAAAAAAGATAACAGTTTAACTGCATTTGCCAATGAAACTTTAATTGTTGAGAATAAAGATTTAGGGTATGAAATAAAATACGATTTAATCAACTTTAATTACAATTTTCGTACCTCGGTTTTGTATTATTCTGGATATCCATTTTTTACCAATATGATTACTAAGCGAAAAGGGAAGCAACAACGTTGGGAAAGAAATAGAAATGAAGCTTATAAGGGCTCACTCATGCATTTTATGAGAGCCTTCTATAGAAATACTTTTACTGAAGAAAATTTTGAATTGCGTAGATTATATAAAGTACCCAATACAGAGAAAATTAGAGTAAAAAGTATAATGAGTAATAGCTTGAAAAGTACTATGGCTAATAGTAAAGAGCCTATTAGAATACGAATTGGTGAAACTTCTATACAATCTAATGGCGATAATGATTCATCGGTTTATTACAACAGAATTCTTCGAGAGCCAGATGAAAAGAATATTTTAGTCAATCAATTATTAAGTGGCGATAGTATTGCTTATGCCTTCAGCAATACCATTGCTGTACTAGATTTTGATAATTATATTCAAGTAACTTACAAAGGAAAATCTGAGCCGGAAGAGTACGTGCAATTTCAAAAACAAAATGCACCGGCAGCATCATTAACGTCTGTGATTCATTTAGTGAATAAACAATCCATTTATGTTACTTCAAATGGAATGCATTATAATGGTCCAGATTTATTATGCAGTGCTTATTGGGCATGGAGTGAAAAACTGGCTAATTTGCTACCATTCGATTTTAAGCCTAATAATGTAAAGAAGTAATTAAGAAGGTATATTCTTTTTCTTGAAATCTACTGTACTTATAACTAAAGCAATCAATACTACAATCATACTCATTTTTGCCGTGAGTGCAACATTGTAAGAGTTATCTTTTTGTCCTTGCATAATGCCAAATAAAGCCCAAGCAACAACAGCACAAAATGCCCATTGTTTTTCTATAACACCAAAATAAATTGCCAATAAGCTAGCAATAACAATCATACTACAGCTCCAAACATAAGGTTCAATTCCTACGCCATTAAAACCAATAGAAACCAATAAAGCAGTAATGTTGGCAATAGTTGCAACACATATCCAAGAAAGATACACTACAAAAGGAATAGTTAATGCAAATTGTTGAATGGCAGTTAACGCTAATGTGGTTTGTTTTTGTTTTAAGTACATAACAACTAAGGCAAATAGAAATAATAGCATAACAAAAACCGATGCTACAATTTGTAAATGATGCCAAACAAAAATCCATGTAGCGTTAATGATACAGGTAACAATAAAAATTTTTGCTATTTGTAAGATGAATTTTTCAGTAGAGCTAGAATTATTTTTCTTCAGTAATAATGAGCTACTAATAACTACATAAAAAGCAAGCAATAAATAGATAATTCCCCAAATGCTAAATGTAAATCCAGCTGGTACAAATAAGTTTGGATAAAATGCACTTACTTCTCCTGTATTTAAACCATTAATCGGTAAAATATTGGCTAAAGCATTTACAGCAATCATTGCTATAAATGCTAGTATTTGTACAATGATAATTGGATAGTTTTTTTTCATACAGTTCTTTTAAAATGGAAAGGTACAACATAACAAAGGCACTTACATTTTATAAGTGCCTTTGTGTAGGAATGATGTAAAAATATTTATTGTATTACACCCAACTCTTTACCCACTTTTGTGAAAGCTACAATAGCTTTATCTAGATGTGCTTGAGTATGTGCAGCACTTAATTGTACACGAATTCTTGCTTTACCTTTAGGAACAACCGGAAAGAAAAATCCAATGACATAAATACCCTCTTCTAAAATTTTAGTTGCAAATTTTTGAGCCAATACTGCATCGTACAACATTACAGGTACAATAGGATGATCGCCTTGCGGAATATCGAAACCAGCTTCAGTCATTTTTGTTCTAAAATATTGGGTGTTAAACTCTAATTGGTCTCTTAACTCTGTAGTTTCTGTAAGCATAGCTAAAACAGCAATGCTTGCACCAACAATACTTGGAGCAACAGTGTTAGAAAATAAATAAGGACGAGAACGCTGGCGTAGCATTTCAATTACGTCTTTTTTACCACTGGTAAAACCTCCACTTGCACCACCTAATGCTTTACCTAAAGTGCCAGTGATAATATCGATTCTGCCCATCACATTTCTGTACTCATGGGTGCCTCTGCCAGTTTTGCCTAAAAAGCCTGATGAATGACACTCATCAATCATAACAATAGCATCGTATTGATCGGCTAAATCGCAAATTTTATCTAATTGAGCAATAGTGCCATCCATGCTAAAACTACCATCGGTAACAATAATTCTACTTCTTAAATGAGCACTTTCTTTCAGTTTTTCTTCTAAATCGGCCATGTTATTATGCTCATAACGATAACGATGAGCTTTACATAATCGTACTCCATCAATAATACTTGCATGATTTAATGCATCGCTAATAATGGCATCCTCTTCATTAAACAAAGGTTCAAACACACCGCCATTTGCATCAAAAGCAGCAGCATATAAAATGGTGTCTTCTGTGCCTAAAAACTGTGCAATCTTTTGTTCTAATTCTTTATGAATATCTTGTGTGCCACAAATAAAACGAACACTACTCATGCCATAACCATGTGTGTCAATGGCTTTATGTGCTGCTTCAATTACTTTTGGATGAGATGATAACCCCAAATAATTATTGGCACAAAAGTTTAGAACGGTTTTACCGTTTACTATTATTTCAGGGCCTTGTTCACTCGTGATGATGCGTTCTTTTTTAAACAAGCCAGCCAATTCAATTTCATTCAATTCGGCTTTAATTCTTTCAGTAAATTTTGTATTCATTGCAGGCAATTTTATTGCGGCAAAGATAGGTTTTGAAAAGGTTGCTCCATTTTTTCTTTGTGAATTCAGTAACAGAGATATAGCTTCTGTAGGTTAATGATTTCAGAAAATTCATCTTCTTATTTTGTATTTAAAAGAACTCCCTTATTTTTAATGAACATTATAAACATATGAAATATACTCTTCTGTTTTTGTTACTTGTAAGCCAAATGAATACTGCATTTGCACAAACTACTAATGAAAAAAAAGTACAAGCTTGTTTAACTGAAAATGAAATGAGGTTATATAAAATAATTATGGATTATCGTAAAGAGAAAGGTTTGCCATCAATACCACTTTCTACTTCTTTAAGTTTTGTTGCACAAACACATGCCAAAGACATTGTAAATAATAAACCCAATAATGGCAATTGTAATATGCATAGTTGGAGTAGTAATGGCAGTTGGAGCAGTTGTTGTTATACACCAGACCATAAAAAAGCTGAGTGTATGTGGAAGAAGCCAATTGAATTAACCAATTATAAAGGCTATGGTTTTGAAATTTCTTTTAGCATGTCTAAAAGTGATAATGCAACTTATACTGTACAAGCCGAAGAAGCTTTACGAGGATGGAAGAATAGCCCAGGACATAACGATGTGGTAATTAATCAAAGCATTTGGAAAGATGAACCTTGGAAATCTATTGGTATTGGTATATATCAAGGTTATGCATGTGTTTGGTTTGGAAGAGAAGCCGATGCAGAACCAATACCTGTTATTTGTAAATAATTTATACCACAAATCTATAACCAACCCCTTTAATAGTCAGTATTTCAATAGCTGTATCTTCTTTTAAATAGGAGCGAAGTTTGGTAATATATACATCTAAATTTCGGCTATTGAAAAAACTATCATTACCCCAAATATGGTTGAGTAAATCTCTTCTGTCTATAACAGTATTTTTATGTTGGTATAAAAATTTCAGCAACTCACTTTCTCTGTAGCTTAATTTTTTTTCTTCTGTATTAAAATGCAGTACTTGTTTATTTAAATGAAAAATGTATTTACCTAAACTAATGGTATCGCCAGAGGTAACAAAAATATTCTCTTTTTTTACTTTTAATAAATATTCAATACGTACAATCAGTTCTTCCATACTAAAAGGCTTACGTAAGTAATCGTTACCACCTATTTTAAAACCTTTTACCACATCTTCGGTTTGTGTTTTAGCCGTTAAAAAAATAATAGGTACATCACTATTTAGCTTTCTAATATCTTCTGCAATATCGAAACCATTTTTATTGGGTAGCATTATATCTAACACACAAATATCTGGTTCTACTTCTCCAAAAACAGGTATTACTTTATCGCCATCTGTTTCCATGATAACATCAAATCCTCTGCTTTCTAAAGTTTCCTTTACAATTTTGCCTAAAAATAATTCGTCTTCTACATACAAAACTTTAATGCTCATATACTATTAATTGTAACTAGTTTGTAGGAATTATAACTGTAAAACAACTGCCTTTACCTAATTCACTTTGCACTGTTATAGAACCTTTGTGCTTATGAACAATATGGGCAACATAACTTAATCCTAAACCATATCCTTTGGTGTTGTGTACATTGCCTGTAGGTACTCTAAAAAATTTATCAAACACTTTCGATTGATATTCTGTAGCAATGCCAATACCATCATCGCTTACTCGTAATTGCAATGCTTGATTTTGTTGTTCAATATGCACTTTTACAAAACCATTGCTCTTGCTGTATTTCAAAGCATTGTCTAATAAATTATAAACGACACTTGTAATATGTAATTTATCGGCATTCATATTGAATTGTTCTCCAGCTGTTGTTAATTCAATTTGAATTTGTTGTTTTTCAAATTGTAATTTCATTGTGTTAATTACCTCTTCGGTTAAATTTTTGAGATCAAACAATTCTTTATTCAATTCAACTTCTTTATTTTCAAACATCGATAGTTTTAATACTTTATCTACCAATAAACTTAAGCGTTGCAATTCAGATGCTGAAATGTCTAAGTATTCTTTAGTTTTTTCTGGGCTGGTAATTCCACCAAAATTTCTTAATGCTTCAATTGCAACATTAACAGTAGCAATAGGTGTTTTTAACTCGTGGGTGATATTGCTGATGAATTCATTTTTCATATTGGCTAGTTGCTTTTGCTCCATTAGGTTTCTGTATAAACTTATAAATGAAGCAATCACAAAACTTAGCAACAACAATGAACCTGCAATTTGCCAACCCATTTTTTGAATAATGAAACTGAAAATATTATCAAACTTAGCTTGATATGAATATGGCGTAGTAAAACCAATCAACACATTGCTAGTAGCAAAATCTTTACTGCTATCTTTCTTCAGTTCGGCTTTAGCTACATCTTCTTTAGTACATTCTTTAAATAAAATTTTGTATTGTAGCGGTTTATTGCTTTTGCTTAATTCTGCCTTATATGCTGAATCTACAAAACAAACAGGTAGCGAATCGTTAATGCTTTTACTTCTGCTAAAAAAACGAATTACAGGCGATGAACTGTCTTTACTTTTTTCATTTGGATACCCATTAAAACTAAAATTGGTAATCTTAATATCTGTTGGTTTTTTGGGTGTTATGGGAGCCTTGTCTTTAAATTCAAGAATCATTTTTTTTGTTCGAGCAAAATCAGGAATAGAATCATTGCTATCAGTTGTATAACTATAGCTTTGTGAGTAACTCACTCTTGAAATAGAAGTGTTGCCTAATGAATCTTTTTTAATAATAAAAGCCGAGTCGCCCAATGCCTTTTGTTTTAAAAATACTTCAATGAACTCTGGAGGAAGTACTAGTTTTTTAGCAGATGTGTTTTTTCTTACTACCACTGAGTCTATTGTGCTTGGATCTATATCATTCAAGTTCGAAGAAATTGTAATTTTTTTATTCCATTTTAAGTTCAATTTTTTGTCTTGATTTTTAGCCAATGGTTTATTGAAAATGGGCTCATGCACTTTAGCATTATTTAAATTTTTGCTCAGTTCTTGATTCAATTGTTGAGACAAGAATGAGTCTTTTTCAAAACGTTGTTTTTGTAATTTATAAATGGTTTCTCTAAAAGTAACATCCACTTCCTTTTTAAGGTTAGTGTATTCATCTTTATATAATTTTGTTAACCAATATGTTTGAAATGCTGCCAACAATACAATGGCTAAAATCATAAAATTTCTAGATAAACTAAGCTTTTGCATTTCAATACATTTTTGCTGTACAAATGTACTAGTTGCAGTATTGTAAACTTTAGCCGTTAACCTTAATTAACCTTATTGCAACAACGCTTAACCCTAGCTCATTTAGTTTTGGGCTCTTAAAAAATTATCATGAAAACGGTTAAATTGTTATTAGTATTCCTATTGTTTATTACTACAATACAAGCACAAACAAAAGAAGGTATAATAGTGTACGAGAGAAAAATAAATATGCATAAGCGTATTACCGATCCTCAAATGAGGGCTTATATTCCTGAGTTTAGAACTAGTAAACATGAGTTATTGTTTAGCGATAGTGCATCTATTTATAGGACTATACCAGAAGATGAAATGCCTGAAACAAATGAAGGTGGTGTAAGGATGGTGATGCGTTTTGGAGGTGGAGATGGTGATGAACTCTATAAAAACTTTAGTTTGCTTCAATCTATTCGTCAAACCGATATTGGTTCTAAAACCTATATTGTTGAAGATAGCATTAGAACCCAACAATGGAAATTGAGTAATGAAACCAAAACAATGATGGGGTACAGTTGCCGAAAAGCTATTGCTAAACAAACACTAAGAATTGCAGGCAATGTTAGAATGATTACCAATACCAATGGAGTAAGCGATACAACAAAATCTTCTACCTCACAACCTCAACAACAAGAAGTAGAGATTATAGCTTGGTATGCCGAAGAAATTGTAAGTCCTGTGGGACCTGAAAACAATGGAGGATTACCTGGTGTAATTTTACAGTTAGATATAAATGGTGGTGAAACTGTTTTTACAGCTGTAGATATAAAAAAAGAGGTAAATAGTAAATTGGTAAAAGCCCCAACAAAAGGTAAAAAAATTACTAGTCAAGAATATGCCAAGCTCATGCAGCAAATGATAGATAACATGCAACAAAATGGAGGAGCAAGAATGATGCGTTTTGGTGAGTAGATTGGTAGAATTTTATTTCGAAGAAAAGAATGTCAACATCGGCATTCTTTTTTTTTAATTAATCTAAATCAATGCACATATTTAGTAACCCAGTTTATCAGCTTAGTTTATTTTTGCCAATATGCAAATTGCTGCTGGAAATATAATTGTTGCTACTCCATTATTAGATGATTCAATTTTTGAACAATCTGTTATTTTAATTACTGAAAAAAAAGTACATGGAGCTGTAGGATTTATTGTGAATAAATTATACCCAAAAGTGTTGAACGATTTAACAGAGTTTAGCAATAGCAAGCCTTTTCCTCTTTATGCTGGTGGACCAGTTGAACAAGAAAGTTTATTTTTTGTACATAATCAACCCAAATTAATTAATGATTCCATTTGCATTCATGATACACTTTATTTTGGCGGAAATTTTAAACAAGCTGCTCAGCTCATAAATAATGGTAGCATTGGCATACATGATATTCAACTATTCATTGGTTATTGTGGTTGGGATGAAGGCGAATTAGAAGCAGAAATTGAAGAAGGCAGTTGGATGGTTACCAGTGCATTGGTAGAACAAATTTTTGCAACAACCCATATAATTAACTGGCAATTGTTATACTCAACGTCCATCAAAAAATAGCCTTTTGTCGCTACTAAGTAGAAACTACAACATATAATTAACTTCATTTTCTATACCCAATTCAAGCATTGCTGCCCTACCTTTGCAAAAATTTTAAATAATGGAATACCGTATAGAAAAAGACACTATGGGTGAGGTACATGTACCTGCCAATGTTTATTGGGGAGCACAAACCCAACGCAGTATAGATAATTTTAAAATTGCACAAGACATTAATAAAATGCCTAAAGAAATTATTGAGGCATTTGCTTATTTAAAAAAAGCAGCTGCATTAGCCAATAATGAATTGGGTGTTTTGTCTAACGAAAAGAAAGATGCTATTGCAACAGTATGTGATGAAATTTTGGAAGGTAAGTTAAACAATCAGTTTCCTTTAGTAGTTTGGCAAACTGGTAGTGGTACACAAAGCAACATGAATGTAAATGAAGTAGTGGCGTATAAAGCCCATGTAAATGCTGGTGGAAGTTTGTTAGATGAGAAGAAATCAATTCATCCAAATGACGATGTAAATAAATCGCAAAGTAGTAATGATACTTTTCCAACAGCTATGCATATTGCAGCGTATAAAATGTTGATTGAAACTACTATTCCAGGTATTACTAAACTACGTGATACATTGGCTGCAAAGAGTAAAGAGTTTATGCAGGTGGTTAAAATTGGTAGAACCCATTTTATGGATGCAACTCCTTTAACAGTTGGACAAGAATTTAGTGGTTATGTTGCTCAACTTACACATGGGTTAAAAGCCATTAATAATTCATTAGCACACTTAAGTGAATTGGCTTTAGGTGGAACAGCAGTTGGTACTGGTATTAATACACCTAAAGGATACGATGTGGTTGTAGCCAAACATATTGCAGCATTAACTGGATTGCCATTTGTTACAGCAGAAAATAAATTTGAAGCATTGGCAGCACACGATGCAATTGTAGAAGCCCATGGAGCATTAAAAACTGTTGCAGTCAGTTTAATGAAAATTGCCAATGATATAAGAATGTTATCTAGTGGACCAAGAAGTGGTATTGGAGAAATTTTTATTCCAGATAATGAACCAGGAAGTTCTATTATGCCAGGTAAAGTTAACCCAACACAATGTGAAGCATTAACCATGATAGCTGCACAAGTAATGGGCAATGATGTTACTGTTGGTATTGGAGGAAGTTTAGGACATTTTGAATTGAATGTATTTAAACCAGTAATGATTTATAATTTCTTACATAGTGCAAGATTAATTGGAGAAGGTTGTGTAAGCTTTAACGATAAATGTGCCATTGGATTAAAACCAATTGAAGAAAACATTAAAAAACATGTTGATAATAGCTTGATGTTGGTAACAGCTTTAAATACCAAGATTGGTTATTACAATGCTGCTGCTATTGCTCAAGATGCACACCATCGTGGTATTACATTGAAACAAGCTGCATTAGAATATAAATTGAAAGGATTGGATTTTGAACACATGACTTCCGAACAATTTGATGCTTGGGTAGTGCCAAGTGAAATGTGTGGTGAGATAAAATAAATAAATATTAAACTCCAACAGCGGTTTAAAACCCTGTTGGTGGTTTTAAAAGCGTAGTTTCAACAATCAATTGTTCTTCTAAACTAAAAAATATACAACTAAATAACTATATCATGAAGCTTGCTACAAAATTTATTCATGCTGGTATGGATCCAGATCCAAGTACTGGAGCTGTAATGGTACCTATTTATCAAACCAGTACATATGTGCAAGAAGCACCAGGAAAAAATAAAGGCTTTGAATATGCCAGAAGCCAAAACCCAACACGTTTTGCATTGGAAGAAGCTTTTGCTAAAATTGAAAATGGTAATTATGGTTTAGCTTTTAGTAGTGGCGTAGCTGCAACAGATGCAGTAATTAAGTTATTAAACCCAGGTGATGAAGTAATTGCTGCTAACGATATGTATGGTGGCACTTACAGATTATTTACAAAAGTATTTGAACGTTTTGGTATTGTATTTACTTATGTAGATACTACCAATGTTGAAAATATTGCTAAAGCAATCTCTGCTAAAACAAAATTGGTTTGGATAGAAACTCCTACCAATCCACTCATGAATATTACAGATATTGCTGCTGTTGCTACAATAACTAAAGCCAATAAATGTTTATTGTGTGTTGACAACACCTTTGCGTCGCCCTACTTACAAAATCCTTTAGATTTTGGAGCAGATATTGTAATGCACAGTGCTACAAAATATTTAGGTGGTCATAGTGATGTAATACAAGGATGCTTGGTGGTGAATGATAAACAATTGAGAGACGATTTGTATTTCATTCAAAAAAGTTGTGGTGCAGTGCCTGGTCCACAAGATTGTTTTTTGGTATTACGTGGTATTAAAACATTGCATGTTCGTATGCAAAGGCATTGTGAAAATGGTGAGAAAATTGCACATTGGTTACGCAATAATCCAAAAGTTGCAAAAGTATATTGGCCAGGTTTCGAAGACAGTAAAGGTTATGCAATTGCCAAACAACAAATGCGTGGCTTTGGTGGTATGATTAGCTTTGAATTGAATAATGATAGCGTCGAAGAAGTGAACAGAGTACTATCTTCCACACACTTATTTGCTTTAGCAGAAAGTTTAGGTGGTGTAGAAAGTTTAATCAATCATCCTGCAACCATGACGCATGCTTCTATACCAAGAGAAGAAAGAATAAAAAATGGTTTAAGTGATGGATTAATACGTTTGAGTGTGGGTATTGAAGATGTAGATGATTTAATTGAAGATTTGAATAAAGCAATTGGGTAATTGGAACACGGATGACACTGATTAAACGGATTTACCACAGATTTTTAATAGAGAAAGGTTCACCATTGGTGAGCCTTTTTTGTACTAAATTTATTTACCTTTAGCGAAACTTTGAATTATGGCGTACGATTTGAAAGAGTTGATGGCTTTGCCTGATGAAGAAAAAATAATTTTAGCTAATACACTTTGGGATTCAATTGGTGAGGAAAATACTAGTGAATTAACTAAAGAAGAAATTGAGTTTTTAGATCAAAGATTAAAAGAGTTTGAAGCAAATCCACATGAGGGATTGCCATGGGATGAAGTAAAAGCTAAACTTGAAGAAAAGTATGGCCTTTAAAATCATCTTCAAGTCTTTAGCTTATAATGATATTGATGAGGCTGTTGAATGGTATGAATCGAAGTCAAAAGGATTAGGCAAAAGATTTTTACATGAAATTGAACTTTTGCTTCTACGTATTAATGCATCTCCCTTTAATTATAGAGTATATCACAAAACTGTACGACGAATTTTATTCAACAAGTTTCCTTATAAAATTTACTATGTCGTTCATCAAGATACAATTGTAGTTTTAGGAATTTATCATGGAAAAAGAAGTAAGTCATTTGTAAATAGAAGATTAAAATAATTTCCATGAAATCCAATAAACTCATAGATTTTCTAAACAGTAAAGTTGATCAATACAATCAACCTTCTTTCATCAAAGACGACCCTATTTGCATTCCACATTTTTTCACTAAAAAACAAGATATAGAAATTGCAGGTTTTTTTGCAGCCACTTTTGCCTGGGGTAATCGTACAACCATTATTAATAAAAGTAAAGAGTTGATGCAATTAATGCATATGCAGCCTTATGATTTTGTGTTACATCATTCTGATGATGATTTGAAAAAACTGCTGCACTTTAAACACAGAACTTTTAATACCACCGATCTTTTATATTTTATTGAATTCTTTAAATTTCATTATTCTACCAACAAAAGTTTAGAAACTGCATTTACTAAGTGGGGTAATACTGTAGAGGAAATGCTCACTGGTTTTCACCATTATTTTTTTAGCTTAGAACATGTGCCGAATAGAACCAAAAAACATGTTTCTACCCCGTATAAAAATTCAAGTTGTAAACGCTTAAATATGTATTTGCGTTGGATGGTTAGAAAAGATAACAATGGTGTTGATTTTGGTATTTGGAAAAATATCCAACCATCGCAATTGATTTGTCCTATTGATGTACATGTTGCAAGAGTTGCTAAACGTTTCAACTTAGTACAACGCAAACAAATAGATTGGCAAACGGCTATTGAATTAACCAATTATTTACGAACTTTAGATTCCCAAGATCCAGTGAAATATGATTTTGCATTATTTGCTTTGGGTGTAGTGGAAAAATATAATTAGTGGATATGAAAAAACTTATGGTTAAGTTTAAAAGTTTACCAGCAAAACCAAAACTGCTTATTACCTTTTTATTTAACTGTGTATTTGGCTGTTTGCAGAATTTATTAAGGTACTAATTTTACCAAAAGATGAACCATTGAATTGGAAAGAAACTCTATTTTATACTGTTTTTATGGGGACTTTTTGGACGTTTTTTTTTAGTTGGAAACTAGTTAAACAATGCTTCTCTAAAAATGCACAACAATAATTTTATACAAGAACAAATTGAAAAAGAAGCAGGTATTGCATTACATGAAAATTGGCAAACTAATTTTCAAGAGTATATCAATCATTTGATTAATAATGATTTTGAAAAACTTGTTTTTCTGTTGTATAGAATTGATGTGAGTGAACAAAAAATAAAAACTTTATTAGATAATACATCAGCTTTAAATGCTGGAAAACTTATTGCAGAAGCTATCATTGAAAGAATTGAAGAGAAGAAAGTCGCTAGAGAAAAGTATAAACAAATAGGTGAAATTTCGGAAGAAGAGAAATGGTGATTTTTCTTTTCAATGTTTACTCTCTGAACTCTTCGATTTTTTATGTTCTTTCAAGTTTGCGACTCTTAAAATAAAATACATTTTTGATTGAATTATTTGTTCAATTATGAACAAAGCGTTGAAGCCGATAGCTATCGGCTGTGCGACACTTTGGTATTGAGCCAAGTCGAAATACGCTCAGTGCAGGCTACACAATTGCTCAATAGAAATTCTGCAGCTCGTCCCCAAATTATCAGTTAATTTCGCAGCAAAATTTATAAACGATGAAGCTTGTTTCTTACCTTAAAGATGGTCATGATCAATTGGCATTTTTAGTTGATGATTATTTATATGATTGCGATTTTGTGCATCCTGAATTGCCTGGCAGCATGACCATGTTTTTGAATTATTGGGACGATACTTTTCCTGTTGCACAAGCTGTAAATGCTGCAATTGTAGATGGTAGAATTGGTAAAGAAAAAGGTATTGCATTAGAAAATATTGAGTTGTTAGCTCCTATTCCTTTTCCTACAAGTTGTAGAGATGGTTATGCTTTTCGTCAACATGTTGCTGCTGCAAGAAGGAATAGAAAACTAGATATGATTGCTGAATTTGATCAATATCCAATTTTTTACATGACCAATCATTTGAGTATTCAAGGTCCTGGAGATATTTTGTGCATGCCCGATCATTTTGAAAAATTAGATTTTGAATTAGAAGCAGCAATTGTGATTTGTAAACATGGCAAAAATATTCCTGCTGAAGAAGCAGATCATTATATTGGTGGTTTAATGATTATGAATGATATGAGTGCAAGGCGTTTACAAATGGAAGAAATGTTATTAAATCTTGGTCCTGCAAAGGGAAAAGATTTTAGTACAGTGATTGGCCCATGCTTGGTTACACTGGATGAATTGGAGCAATATGAAATACCTGCAAAAGAAAATCATGTGGGCAAAGCCTGGAACTTAACTATGAAATGTTGGGTAAATGGTGTGCAAGTAAGTGAAGGCAATGTAGGTGATATGGATTGGACGTTTGCTGAAATTATTGAACGTGCTAGTTATGGTGTTAACCTGCATCCTGGTGATGTGATTGGTAGTGGAACAGTTGGCACAGGTTGTTTCTTAGAGTTAAATGGAACTGGAAAATTAAATGACCCCAACTATCAAGAACAATGGTTACAAGCAGGAGATATTGTCGAAATGGAAATAACAGGGTTAGGTAAATTAAGTAATACGATTGTGAAAGAGGAAAGTGATTTTTCGATTCTTGCTAGAAAGAAGTTTTAAATGTAATTACGGATTACGAGTTAATGATTATGTGTTATTAGCTAATTAATTAAATTCTATGGCAACAATAAATTCTTTTGAAGACTTAGATATTTGGAAAAAAGCTCAAGAACTTGGAAAATTGGTTTATGATCTTTGTGAAGCAAATAATAAAGTTGCAAAAGATTTTTCGTTTAAAGACCAAATTAAAAGAGCAGTTCTATCGATATCAAATAATATCGCAGAAGGTTTTGAATATAATAACAATAAAGATTTTGTTAGATACTTGCGAATAGCCAAAGGGTCTTGTGGAGAGGTGAGAAATTGTCTGCTTTTTTCATAAAAAGTAAATTACGCAAGTATAGAAGAAGTGAATGAGTCATTGGTTATGTCAAAAGAACTTGGCACTCAACTTGGCAGTTTTATTAAATATCTTAAGCAGAACATTCTTGCCCAACAAACAAAACCAAAACAATAAATAACTCGTAAAATTTAACTCGTAATTTCTTATGCTCATCAACATTCAAGAACTTCCAATACAACAACGCCAAGCTTGGTTACAACATGCTGTAAGTCCACGACCAATTGCATTTGCAAGTACGATAGATAAAGAAGGAAATGTGAATTTGAGTCCGTTTTCTTTTTTCAATTTATTTTCTACCAATCCGCCGATTGTGATTTTTTCTCCTTCACGAAGTGGAAGAGACAATCATTTAAAACATACGTTACAAAATGTATTAGAAGTACAAGAAGTGGTGATTAATATTTGCGATTACAATATGGTGCAACAAGTAAGTTTAAGTAGTTGTGAATATGCTAAAAATATAGATGAATTTATTAAAGCTGGATTTACAAAAGAAGCTTCTAGCATGGTAAAACCTCCAATGGTAAAAGAAGCAAAAGTGAAAATGGAATGTAAAGTAATTGAAGTAAAAAGTTTGGGTGAAACAGCTGGTGCTGGTCAATTGGTTATTGCAGAAGTATTGTGTATGCATGTAGATGAATCTGTTTTAAATGCTGAAGGCACCATGATTGATTTACACAAATTGCAACCTATTGCAAGATTGGGTGGCGATTGGTATGCAGTAATGAATGAACAAAATATGTTTACTGTTGCTAAGCCTAATAAAGAATTAGGTATTGGTGTAGATGCTTTACCAGAAAGCATTAGAAAAAGTGATATTCTTACAGGAAATAATTTAGGTCAACTTGCTAATGTTCAAAATCTACCTATTGTAAATCCAGCATTTGAAGATGATAAGCTGAAAAATATTGTACAATACTTTTCCATTAATCCGATAGAAATGGAAAGTGAATTGCATGTATATGCTAAAGAATTATTGGCACAGGGCAATGTAGAAGCTGCATGGCAAGTATTGCTAACTGCTGAAAATACCTAATAAGAATTATTTTAAGTAGAATAAATACATAAAAACTAGAATCGCTTACATCTTTATGTGATTTTTTGTTTTTTTATATACGTGGCATGATTTTCAGCTATACTTAGGTAGATGAAAAAATGGGCCAAGCGAATTTTACTGCTTGTGGGTGTACTACTTGTATTACTCATTGTCCTTTTGTTGCTACTACAAACCAATTGGTCGAAATCTTTCCTAAAAGAAAAGCTTCAAACCTATCTTTCTACAAAAACCAATACTCAATTTGTTATTCATTCATTAGATTATAGTTTACCCAATTGGGTAGCATTAAATGGCGTTTATGTAAGCGATTTATCGAATGATACTTTACTCTATGGCAAAGAAATTCGTGTTGATGTTGCTATGCTAAAATTAATTGCAGGCAAGTATGAAATTAATAAAGTACTGTTAGATGATGTATATATAAATCTCTCCAATAAAATAAATGATAGCGTATTTAACTATCAATTTATTGTTGATGCATTTAAAAGCAAATCCACAGACACAACAACTAGTTCAACGCTAATAAAATTTTCAATAGATGATATTGAATTAAAGAATGTTCGTTTCAATCAACTCAATTATAATGCTGGTGTACTCTTGAAATTACAAGCTCAACATTTTCAAATTAAAGTGAAGAATGTTGATATTGATAAAATGAGTTTCAATGTATCTAAAGTATTGGCTAATGGACTTAAGTTCAACATGCAAATTGTAAAAGAACAATCTGCCGCAACTTCAACTAATACTTTTTCTTTCCCTATTATTCAACTCGATAGTTTACATATCAAAAACTCAATGATTGTTTTTGAAAACAAACCACAACAATTATATAGCAATAATCAAATTAGCGATTTACAATTAGCTGAACTAAGTAATAAATCTGATATCAATACATTTAAGGTAAAATCTATTTTACTAAATAATAGCAACATTGAATTCAATCATTCCACCCAAAACGAAACAATTGTTGTAAAAGAAAATGCAGTTACAGTTCAAACTTCGGGAAATACCAATATCAATTTTATTGTAGAGGAAATAAGTCTTTTACAAAATAAAATTGTGTATAACAATATTGCAAAGCCTGAATTACAAAAAGGACTAGATTATTATCATTTGAATATTGACAATTTAAATTTTGTAGCTACAGCCAATCAATATGTTGATGGAGTTTTAGCTTCTACTATTGAACGATTCTCTTTTAAAGACAAAAGTGGTTTTCAACTAGATAGTTTAAGTGGTAGTATTCAAATAGATACAAGTGTTATAGTTGCTAAAAATTTAGTTGTTCGTACACCTACGTCAAGTATCAATACTACTGCAACAGTATTTCCAATTTCAGGAGCTACCTTATCAAGTAGTGAAAATGATATTCAAATTTCTAGAACAATTATTGGTAAAAAAGATGTACAATTATTATTAGGCAATCTAAGTGAACAATACAAAGAACAACTCAATATTTTAGGAGATGTATTAGTGAGTGCTAAAATAAAAGGAACTACCAACAACTTAAATATTCTTGCATTACAAGTTCAATCTACAAAGCCAAATATTTTGAATGTACAAATGAGTGGAAAGGTTAACAACATTAGTGATCCTAAAAAAATAAGTTACAATACCAATATTCAAAATCTTGCTGTTACCGAAAAATTAATTCAGCCTTTTTTAAAAACGCTTAAACAAAAAATCATTCTTCCACCAATAATTCAAGTGAATGGAACTTTAGTTGGCAATACAAATAATGTAAATGCAAATGTTCGTACCAATTCAAAATATGGATTTGCAGTTATTAAAGCCAATCTTCAACAATTTCAGCAACCAGAAAAAATAGGATACGATGTTGTATTGAATGCCAAAGATTTAGAAACAGGAAAATGGATTGGTCAGGATTCTATTTTAGGAAAACTCAATGGAAATATTGCACTAAAAGGCAATAAAGGTTTTGATGTGAAGAATAACAATATGAAAGTTGTAGCAGCAATACAATCTTTTCGGTATAAAGAAAACACCCTTCGTAACATTCAAGCAAATACCACTTTCAATATTGGATTAATAAAAGGCTTTGCCTCTATTAATGATTCATTATTGGCAATGAACGTAAATGGCTCAGCAAATATTCATGGCGAATATCCAACTGTAAATGCAGTAGTGAACGTTGCTCAAGCAAATTTGTATGCACTGGGAATTACAAAAGATAGCTTAACCATTGCAACATCCTCTACAGTAAAAATTGAAGATGCTAGTCCAAAAAACTTAAAGGCTGAAATTATCATTGATAGTATTATTCTACAAAATGCATCAAAAAAAATTGTGGTAGATAGTTCAACCATTTTTGCATTTGTGAGAAACGATTCAACCATCATTCAATTAATCGCTCCATTTGTTGATGCCAATATTAAAAGCACTGTTTATTATAATTCCATTCCATTATTATTAAATGATGTGATGGCTAAATTTTTACCATCAACAATCACAACAGAATCGCCTGCAAAAAATAAAAACGTTTTAGCTTCAAAAGGAATTGTAGAAGCTAATATTGTATTAAAGCCTAATCCTATTTATGATGCTTTTATTCCATCATTACAATTTAGTGAACCCATTTTAGTAGATGCAAGTATTAGCAATGCAAATACAGATAGTGCAGCGAATGTTCTATTAACTATGCCCAATCTTCAACTGAATGATTTACGTTTTAGTAAATCAACAGGAACACTAGTAAGTGTAGATGATTCATTAAAACTGAATTTGTTAATTGATACAGTACAATCGGGTAATGTGATTTTTTACGATGCATCGGCAATTGGTGGTTTTCAGCACAACAATTTATCTACCACTATTACATTGAAAGATGTAGAAAAGAAAGAACAGTTTCAAGCTTCTATTGCAGCCAAACCCAATAACATAGCAGGTTTTGATATTCAACTTGGCAAAGACTTATTGTTGAATAAAGAACCTTGGGTAGTGAATACAGAAAATGTAATTCGTACTTCTACCGAAGGATTCAACATACAAGCTTTTGATATTAGCAATGCCAATCAAAAAATCTCCATTCACAATGAAACATTAGTAGTAAGTTCTCCCATTCTTATTGGCATTAATGATTTTAAACTCAGCAGCATCACATCATTGATTGAAAAAAACACTACTACGCTTGATGGTATTTTAAATGCTACTATTAAAGTAAGTGAACTAAATAATGCTATTCCAACAATGGAAGGCAATTTAAAATTGGATAGTATCACGTATCAAAACATTTCTGTGGGAAATATTGAATTAGCTGCTCAAAGTGCAAACAACAATGTAACTGTTACTGGCAAATTATTGGGTAATGGTAACAATGTAGATATGAGTGGAAATTATAATGCTAAAATAGTAGATGTAAAAGTGAACTTTAATCCCATCACTCTTGCAAGTATACAACCATTTACCCAAGGCAATCTTGTAAGAAGTAGTGGAACAATTGCTGGTCCAATTAATATTACAGGAGCTGCCAATAATCCTGTTTGGAATGGAACTTTAACTTTTGATTCCATACAAACTACTGTTGCTCAATTTGGAACTATTGTAAAAATTAATAATCAAAAAATAGCGATTAACTATCCAATTATTCAATTCAATGATTTTACTGTATCAGATTCTACCAATCATACTATGCGTATTAATGGAACATTGACTCAAAATAATAAAAAGGATTTCATTAGCAATTTATCGGTGGTAGCAAAAGATTTTACTGCCATTAATAACACAGCAGTTGAAAATAATATGCTTTATGGGAAAGGAGTGGTTGATGTTGATGTAAACATAAATGGCGTTTTACAAGCACCAGATATTTCAGGCAGTATTGCAGCAAAAAAAGCCACTGCTATTCATTTTGTTCGTCAAAATACATCTCCTTCTGCAAAAGATAGAGAAGGTGTTGTTGAGTTTGTAAATATGGATACCATTGTTCATTTACTTACCACTGCAACTTATCAAGATGTAATTGCATTGCAAGAAAGTGCCAATAATTATGGCTCTTACAACTACAACTTAAATATTGAAATAGACCCAGAAGCAAAATTCAACATTATTCTAGATCCTATTACCAGAGATGAATTAGAACTACAAGGCGATGCTCAACTAAATGCAGCATTAAATCCAAATGGTTCTGTGGGCTTGGTGGGAGTGTATAATTTAAAGAAAGGAAGTTATCAATTAAATTATCAATTTATTAAACGTAAGTTTTTATTGGTTGATGGAAGTACTATCACACTCAGTGGCGATCCACTAAAAGCTACTGCAAACATTACTGCTTCTTACGAAATTAAAACATCTCCATTCGATTTAGTAGGAGGTGAAATTACAGCAACCACTGCAGCCGAAAATGACGTGTACAAACGCAAAGTACCTTTTGAAGTGTTATTGAAAATAAATGGAGAAATTATGAAACCCATTTTAAGTTTTGATATTGCTTTAAAAGAAAAAGCCGAAGGTGTAACTTATGCAATGGCTACAACCATTGAAAATAAATTACAACAACTTCGTACAGATGCTTCAGCAATGAATAAACAAGTTTTTGCATTGCTGGTTTTAAACAGATTTATTGGAGAACAAAGCAGAGATTTTTTTGCAGGCAATGGCAACAATAGCAATTTTATTTCCAATGAAAGTGTAAGTGGTTTTTTAAATGGAGCTATTAATCAAATTGCCGATGATTTAATCAAAGGCATTGATATAGATATTAATTTAAAAAATGTAGATGATGATCCGAATGCAAAAAGAACAGATTTAAGTGTTGCACTAAGTAAGAGTTTTTTAAATGATCGATTAAATATTAGTGTAGGCAAAAGTTTTACTGTAGATGGTAATGATCCTGGAGCCAATGGCAAAAATGCTTCGAATAATAATATTCAATTTATTCCAGATGTAAATACTACTTATAAATTATCTAAAGATGGAAAGTTTATGATTAGGGCTTACCGTCGTAATCAATACGAAGCTTTATTAGATGGTTATTTTATTGAAACAGGTGTTGCGTTTACGTTTACAGTAAACTATGATAAGCTGAATGAATTATTTAAAAAGAAGAAAAATGAATAACAAGTGGTATTATATATGGAGCATTGTTTTACTGCTTGCTTGTGCATCTTGTAGCATCCAAAAAAAACTACCTAAAGGAACGCATTTGTATGGCGGTGCTACTATTGTAGTAAAAAAAACGGAGGACAATAAAAGCAAATCTAAATCCATTAGAAAAGCCTTAGAAAATGTTGCAACACCACAAAAAAATAAAATGATTTTGGGCTTTCCTTATAAAGTAGGCATCTGGTATTTTGTTGGTGAAACCAAAAAACCATCAGGCTTTAAATATTGGTTGCGTAACAGATTGGGCGAAGCTCCTGTATTAAGCACAACAATTGATGTTGATGCCAATGCATTAAACATGCAAGCTTTTTTAGAAAACAAAGGCTACTTTAAATCATCGGTTACTGCAGCAAAAAAAATTAAAGGTTATAAAATGAAAGCAGTGTATACTGCAAGTGTATCAAAACCTTATACGCTTGATTCAATTACTTGGGTGCTCGATTCTTCTCAATTGGGTAAAGATTTGCTGAAGCTTAGAAACAACAATTCATTTATGCATAAAGGTGACCAATTTGATATTGAAAACATAAAAGCCGAACGCAATAGAGTGGATATTTTTTTAAAAAGAAGAGGGTATTATTTTTTTAGTCCTGATTATATCAAAGCCTTTATAGATAGCACCAATGAAAGCAATAAACTCAATATTTACTTCACCATAAAAAAAGATATTCCTTTAAGTGCAAGGTTTCCACAAACCATTCAGTCAATTACACTTTTCCCAAATTATACTTTATTAAATCCTCCACCCGATACTTCTAAAGTTGGTTTAATTGTATACGATAGTATTTTTATACGAGATACAGTTAAAAGTTTTAAACCTAAGGCATTGGTTCGTCCATTAACGTACAAACCTGGTTCAATATATAATTTAAACAATCACAATCAAACCTTAAATAGATACATTAATATGGGTGTATTTAAATTTGTAAAAAGTAGATACGAAGCTTCATCAGATTCTGTTGCACCCAAAAACATGGATGTATATTATTATTTCACTCCTACCAAAAAGAAAACGATTAGTGCAGAGTTAGGTGGATTTTCAAAATCAAACTCTTTTACGGGTGCTCAAATAAATTTGAATTGGCGAAACAGAAATCTTTTTCGTGGTGCCGAATTGCTCAACATAAAAACTTATGGTGCTTTTGAAACTGCATCTAATGATACGTTAATTCAAAACAATAATTTTAGAGTAGGTGCCGAAGTTTCTTTATCTATTCCTCGTTTTGTAACGCCTTTTCGAATTAAAGAAAGTAGTTACTTCCCTCCCTTTACCAAATTTACTTTTGGCTATGAGTGGTTTAGACGACAACTGTTGTACACCAAAAATTTCCTTCGTTTTCAGTACGATTTAAATTGGAAAGAAGGCACCAATAAAGATCATACACTATCGCCATTAAGTATAACCTATAATAATGCAACAGCTTTTTCAAATCAATTCATACAGCAAATTAACAAGTATCCAGTTTTGCAATATGCCAATTTACCCGAAGTAATTGTTGGTTCTTTTTACAACTTTATTTACAATAGCAGAAACCCAAGGGCAAAAAATATTTTTTACCTTAATGGAAATATAGACTTAGCAGGAAACATAGCAGGATTATTGAATAAACCCGATAGTGCATTTAGTAAAAAAATTGCAGGAGCATTCTTTGCTCAGTATGTAAAATTAGATGCTGAGTTTAGATACACTCGAAAACTAAACACCAATACTTATTGGGCAAATAGAATCAATATTGGTGTAGGAATGCCTTATGGCAATTCAGCTTACTTGCCATTTTCCCGTCAATTTATTATTGGAGGAAGTAATAGTTTACGTGGTTTTGCCCCAAGACAATTAGGACCAGGAAGAGTGGTTACCAATGCCGAACAACAAGCATCTTATCCGCAAATTGGTGGCGATTATAAATTAGAATTACAAACCGAAATACGCTTTCCAATTGTTGGAAGATTAAGAGGAGCATTGTTTGCAGATGCAGGAAATATTTGGTCGAAGAATAGTTTGTTATATGGCAACGATGCAATGTTTAGTAAAGATTTTTTACAAGATATTGCTGTTGATGGTGGACTTGGATTTCGTTTAGATATTAGTTTACTCATCATTCGTTTAGACATTGGAATCCCTTTACGCAAACCCTATTTACCTAAAGGAGAAGAATGGGTAATTAAAGACATCAACTTTGGAGATGGTTCTTGGCGAAATCAGAACTTAGTGTTTAATATTGGCATTGGATATCCATTTTAATTAAAAGAAAAATGTCCTGCAAATAAAAAGAACCTTTCAAGGTTCTTTTTATTTTATGAATGAATTTCACTTTCAATCTAATTCTTTTTAGGTGCTGTCTTTTGTATTTCTTTTAGCTTGAGTGCTTTAGCTTTTGCGGTAGAATCGGCAATACGTTTTTTCTCTTTCTTCTTAAAAAATCCTCTCAATAAGAAGTTGCTTTTTGCAGCTTCCATATTATCATTTAAACCCTCAGCAGCTTTATTGGCTGTTGATACAGTTTGCTTAGCCGATGCAACTGTTTTTTCTAAATCGCTAGCAATTTTTTCATCGTTTAATAATCTGCCCAATGTGCCTTTTCCATCATTTACTTTTCTAAAAATAGAAGACAAATTACCAGCTAATGTATCTACATTATCTAAAATATTTCCAAGTTTAGAACCAGCTTTTTCAATTTTACTCATTACCTTTTCCATGTCAAATGGATTCACAGCAACCAATTCTCCATTCTCAGCAATTAAAGCCGATGTTGCCCCACCTGGTGAAATTTGTATTAATTTATCACCCATTAAACCATCACCTGCAATACTTGCTCTACTATCTATTTTAATAAATTTTTTCACCTTTTCTTGAATAGAAATTTCTACTCGTATGGTAGTATCATTTTGTATATCAATGTAATCAACTGTACCAACATTTATGCCTGCAAAACGTACAAAATTACCTGGTTGTAAACCTGCAACATTTTCATAATTTGCATGAAGTGTTATAGTGTTTCGAAATAAATTTCGCTGATTACCTATAAAAAATATGACCAATAGGAGTAAGGTTATTCCTGCGGTAACAAAAATGCCTGTTTTAATTTTTACTGAATTGTTGATAGCCATATAAAATTATATTTTGAAAAATGAGTTGATAAAATTATCGTTTGAATTTTCTAATTCGGTGTAACTGCCTTCTGCAATAAATTGTCCATCGTTCATTACTAAAACCCTGTCGGCAGTAATTCTTGCACACAACATATCATGTGTAATAATAATAGAAGATGCTTTGTATTGTTCTCTAATATCGAGTATTAAATGACTAATTTCTTTTGAGGTAATGGTATCTAAACCTGTTGTAGGTTCATCATATAAAATAATTTCTGGCTTCACAATTAATGTTCTTGCTAAACCCATTCTCTTTCTTTGTCCTCCAGATAAATCAGATGGATTTTTTTCTAAGCAATCGCTTAGCCCTACGGCTTTCATTACTTCAACACTTAAGGCTTCAATTTCTGCTTCGTCTTTTATTTGTAATACACGACGTAAAGGGAATGCTAAGTTTTCTCTAACCGTCATTGAATCGTATAATGCAGCATGTTGAAATAAAAATCCGATTTTAACTCGAATGTTTTTTAATTCAACTTCATTCAAATCTTTAATCTCCTGACCCAAAACTTTTATACTGCCTTCATCTTGTGTTATCATACCAACAATACATTGGATGGTAACACTTTTACCTTGTCCACTTTTACCTAATACCACCAAATTCTCTCCTTTGCTTAAAGTAAGATTTACTCCTTTTAATACTTCGGTTTCTTTGAACGATTTTTTTAAATTCTCTATTTGTATAATTGTGTTCATGTAATTTATTGGTTGTAAACAAATACGCTGGTTAATTGCACTGCTAATGCATCTAAAACAATAATCCAAACAGAAGCAGCTACAACTGCCGAGTTTGCAGCAATACCAACACTTTCAGTTCCTTTATTGGCATGATAGCCTTTATAACAACCTACAAAACCAATTGCAAAACCAAACACAATTGTTTTAATAAAGGCAGGAAAAAAATCGGAGAAAATTAATGAAGCAAAAGATTTATTGAAATATAAAACACCTGTCATTTCTCCAGAAATATTGGTACCAACATATCCACCAAAAAACGACATTGCATCGGCAAATAAAACCAATAATGGCACCATAAAAGTGCATGCTAAAATTCTGGTTACCACTAAGTATTGAATAGGGTTAGCACCAGAAACATCCATAGCTGAGATTTGCTCAGTTACTTTCATACTTCCTAATTCGGCACCAATACCAGATGCAATTTTTCCAGCACAAATTAATGAAGTAATTACTGGTCCCATTTCTCGAATGATTGAAATGGCCACCATATTGGGTACATATCCTTCAGCTCCAAAATCTTTTAATGTTGGTTGAGATTGTAGGGTTAATACAAAACCTAATACAAAGCCTGTAATGAGTACAATGTTTAAAGATTTTAATCCTATTAAATAACATTGTCGTATAAATTCATTCCATTCAAATCCATTTCTAAAAATATTTCTAAAGAATGCAGCAGCAAACTGAGTTTGATCACCTATATCTTCAAACACATTTTTTAATTTAAGCGTAACTGTTTCTCTCATACAATAGGTTGTGCAATAACTGTTCCCTAAAAATGAAATATCGTATGATAATTGAAGTTTATTTTATAATCTGTGAAATATGTAATGAATAGATTGTATTGTGTAAGCAAAAGCTGATGTAAGTGAGACATCTTTAAGAATTAAAAATTAAAAACTAAAAACATGGACGATATAACTAAACAACAGAAAATAGCTTCGATTGTGATGATTAATGAAAAAACCAATCAAGACTTTAATAATCATAAACCCAATGCTAGTGATGAGGGTTTTAAAGAACCTATTAAAGATCCCAACGAATCTGATACAACCCATGATGGTATGGATAGTTTAGACATAGAAAATACAACCGAAAAAACAAATGAAAATTCTTTATCTGATGAAGATAAAAAAAAAGAAGAATTTTTATTGAATGAAGAAGAAGCTCAGCAAGCTAAACATGTCGAAAATGCTTTTTTAAAATTAGACGATACCATATTTTAACTAAAAACCTTTTAAATCAAGTTCTGTAGTTTCAATTCTTGTTACTTTCTTTTTCATCTTTTTTTCAATTATAGAAAAGTGGTGTTCTTCTGTTTCTGCAACTAGTGAAAATGCTTCACCAGCATTGCTTGCTCTTCCGGTACGCCCAATTCTATGAATATAATCTTTGGGTGAACGAGGTAACTCATAATTTACAACATAAGGTAAAAATTGAATATCTATTCCACGAGAGGCTAAATCGGTTGCAACTAATACTTTTAGTTTTCCTGTTTTAAAATTTTGTAAAGCATCAGTTCTTGCACCTTGACTTTTTTTGCTATGAATGGCAGCTGCTTCAATGCCATGCTTGTTCAGTTTTTCAACCACTGCATCTGTTCTGTGAATAGATGAACAAAATACCAACACTTGCGTCATGTTGTTTTGTTGAATTAAATATCTTAACAACGGACCTTTCCTTTCTTCTGTAACTAAATAACAAGATTGAGTAATTAAATCAAGATTTTGTTCTTCTTCTTCTACTTCAATTTTTACAGGATTATGTAATAATAATTCTGTGATGGTATTAATTTCTTTGCCAAGTGTTGCAGAGAATAATAGGTTTTGTCTTTTTGCAGGAAGCAATTTTAATATGTTGGTCATCTCTTCTTTAAAGCCCATATTCAACATTTTATCGGCTTCGTCTAAAACCAAAATATCAATTTCCGATAAATTCATGGCGTTGTTATCGGCCAAGTCTAATAATCTTCCTGGTGTTGCAACTAAAATTTCAACGCCTTGTAAATTCATCATTTGGGTGTTAATAGAAACACCTCCAAAGACCGACATTACTTTTGTTTTACGTGGCATTACTTCTGCATACTGCTTAAATACATCACCAACTTGTATAGCCAGTTCTCTGGTAGGTACTAAAATTAACGCTTTAATAAAACGATTTTTTGCAATTGGTTTTGCCTCAAACTGTTGTAAAATGGGTAATACAAAACTAGCTGTTTTACCACTGCCTGTTTGTGCAATGCCCAATACATCTTTTCCTTGAAGTATTGCTGGAATAGCTTGCTGCTGAATAGGATAAGCCTCTTTGTAACCCAATGAGTGCAACTTTTTAACCAACGTTGCATATAAACCTAATGATGAAAATAACATGTTGAATAGTTGTAAATGTTGGCAAACTTACTGTTTAATAATTTGATGCTTTTTTTGATTGAAACTTTCGGCTATTTTCATTTTCGAAAACATCTAAATACATTTGTAATCATTCAATAATTTTTCAGTTATGCCAACCACAAAAACTTGGTTCGATATTTTTTTAATCATTGCCCTTCGATATTTTATTATAGCAGGATTGGCATTTTTAGTTTGGTATATCATTCGTAAAAAAGCAATTGGATTCAAAAAAATTCAATTGAAATTTCCAGCGTTGAAAGATTATCAAAGAGAAATTGTATACTCTAGTATTACTATTATAATTTTTTCGTTTGTGCCCTATTATTTATTGAATACACACTTACGTCAGTACACTATGTTTTATATTAACATAGAGCAATATGGATGGTTATGGTTTTGGTTAGCTTTTCCTATCATGTTGTTATTACACGATGCTTATTTTTATTTTACGCACAGGTTAATGCATCATCCTAAACTATTTAAGCAAGTGCATTTAATACATCATAAAAGTACCAATCCATCGCCTTGGGCTGCTTTTGCATTTCATCCATTAGAAGCTATAGTAGAAGTGGGCATTGTGGTGCTATTTATTTTTTGTTTGCCATTATGCCGTTATCACTTATTCTTTTTCTTTTTATTTATGATGGTGTATAATGTGTATGGACATTTAGGTTGGGAATTATACCCCAAAGGATTTAGTAAAAGTAAAATAGGCAAATGGGTTAACACCTCTGTTAATCATAATCAGCACCATCAATATTTTAAAGGCAATTATGGTTTATATTTTTTGTGGTGGGATAGATGGTTTAATACCATTCGTGCCGATTATGATGAACAATTTGAAGCGGTGAAAAGCAGATAGTTCATTGAAATAAAAAATCCCATTTCTTAAAAGAAACGGGATTAAAAAGTTGATGCTTCTATGATTAATTAAGAAGCTTTTGTTTCGGCTTTTTTACCAGCAACCGCAACTTTGTGTGGACGGCTTTTGCCGTAAGAGCCTTTAAAACGTTTGCCCTTTGCTGTTTTTTTGTCTCCTCTACCCATGATAGTTCTATTTGTTTAATGAATGATAGGCTGCGAAAATAAAAAAATCCTGCCGAAAGCGACAGGATTTTTTTATTTGGTCTAAATCAGTGTTAGATTTTAGCACTTAATTCTTTACCAGCTTTAAAACGAGCTACTTTTTTAGCTTTAATTTTTATAGCTTCACCAGTTTGTGGATTACGACCAGTACGTGCAGCACGTTTAGATACAGAGAAAGTACCAAAACCAACTAAAGTTACTTTATCGCCTTTTTTCAAAGTTTTAGTAACAGTAGCTACAAAAGAATCTAAAGCAGCGTTAGCTTGAGTTTTAGTTACACCTGCATCTTCAGCAATCTGAGCAATCAATTCAGCTTTGTTCATAATAATTGTGTTTTAAAATGTAAATTGTATTTGAGCAACAAATTTATTCGTTTTCAATACAAGTAAGATTATTTATTCAAAAAAAATAAAAATTGCATTTCTGTTAAAACCCTTATAAATAAAGGATTTCAACGATTTTCTATTTCTAAATTATTCAATCAGTTTAACGAAAATTTGCTCAAAAGCCTTGTAAATAAAGGGTTTCAGCCCATTTATGCTGAAATTCAATGCCTGTAAGGCTTTTAAAGAAATATAAGGGAGAAATGGAATTACAAAAATCTATTTAAAAAACTATCCACACTCAATCCACAACCTCCATTAATGAGCGAAAACCTATGTATTGATTACCCCAACTTCTATTTGCATCATCTCTTAACGCTGTTGCAAATAGCTCTATATAGCGATTATATTGGGCTTTACTTTCAGCATAATACTGTGCTGCATAAGTAACTCCTTCTGTTTCATCAATATCTACAACTTTTACAAATTGGTATTTAATAAAGCAATTAGTAGCCATTACTTCTGGAATATGTTTTGTTTTCATCCATTCTACCCAAGCATCTTTTATAGAATGACTTACCTGAATTGTTACATTGTAAATGAACATACACTTATTTTTTTCTTTTTATTTCTTGAACCATTTTATAGCTAAACAACAAAAGTATTAACACTACAACAAACAATGCAATCCATAGCAAGTATTTGTTGCTACTTGAAGTTGGAGAAGTTGTTGATTTGTATTCAATAGATTCTATTGCACCAATATTTAATATTGGCAAATTCTTATTAATACTGTCTTTAAAAGCAGCTAAATCGTATTTGGGTTGCTCTGCCAACGAATCGCCAAACAATAGTTTATATTGATGACCAGACTCTAAATAAGCCAAAATATATTCTTGTAATTGAAAGGCTTTAATAGATTGTATTTTCAATGGCTCATTGTCGTCATTATTAATTTGGAGTAAAATGTCTCTAGATTTTAATCCAGCTAAACTTAATTGAGTAGTTGTAGCATTTATAGTTGCAGTATAAGGATAGCTTGTATTTATTGTATTGCCTGCATATACATTCAAATTGCGTTTAAAAAATTTTGGACCACTTACTTCAACCATTAACTTATCAATTACGTAAGCATCGGTAAAACTAATTTGTATATAAGACTTCTTATTGCTGCTGTCTATTTGTTTAAAACTGGGTATTGGTAATTCAGCATATTTTCCTTGCGTATAGTTTTGTGTATAAATACCTGCTTGTACAATGTTTACAGGTAAAATATCTTCGCCCAAAACAGTAATTTTAAAATAGGCATAATTAACCATTGGCAAGCCAATACTCTGCACAAAAGTTACTTGGTTATTGCCAAAGTAATTTTCTAATTCAATATTTTCTTTAATAATATACCAATCGTTTAAATTATTGCTTCCACTAATGTTTACAAACCTTTTTGCTTGCATGTTTGCAGTAATTAGCAACAAATCATTGATAGATTGTTTGGTTACATTGGCAATGGTAATATGCGTTTGTTTATCCTTTTGTTTTTCTTTTTTTAGAATGGGAAAATCAATAAAGTGTTGAGTTTTAAAAGCAGCTTCTTCTTGCTCAATGATGTAGGCAATCTGTTTGTTTTGCTCATTTACAATACGTAAATCAAAACTCGATAATTGTAGTTTTGCATTTACTTGTGGCAATATGGGTATTTTATAAAATCCTGATGTTTTTATTTCATCAATCTTAGTAGCATAAGCAAACTGTTGTGCATTTATTTGCAAAGAACTAAACAGTACAGCTACAAGCAAACATGTATTAATCAGTTGATTTTTCTTCATCTTGTATAATTATTTTTTTTAGCCTTTGATACATAAATGATACAATTAATAACAATACACCAAGGCTAAAGAATGCAGCAATTTTTCCTGCAACAGGAATATTTCTAATATCGAATACAAATAATTTAATTAAGGTGATGCTAAATAAACTTAAAGAAACAATTCTTAAAAAACGTTGCTTGTTTTTCATGCCCAGCCACATTAAAGCAAAAGAACACAATCCCCATAAAATGGGTAATATAGCTGTAATGTATGTTCTCTCTAAAGTTGCCAAATTGGTATTTGTATTAAAGAATATACTTCTTATCAAAAAATGTAACTCAACACTTAAAAATAGAATACTCACTCCGCAAGTCAATAATATAGGCGACTTTGATAAATTATTTTGTTCTTCAACATTTATAGCTTTTATGGTTGTATACAATAGAACAACAAAAAGTATTGCAGTTAACCAATGAACAATAAAATGTTCTCTATATACAAGTTGTTCTAACATTTTAGTTTGAACTGCATATACAATTGGTAAGCTTATTAAGAAAAGTAAGATGCTTATAGAATTTAATGCAATGATTTGTTTGTTGGAAATAATTGGATGTTCTAACTTTTTTGAAATGAGTTGCAATCCAAAAACAAAAGTGAACACATACAAATAAAAATACAGTACACTAATAAAAAGATCTGGATAATAATGGCTGAATTGAAATACAATTTCTATTGCACCAGCCGAAAAGAAAAGTAATAAAGCTGTATAGCCAAATACGCTGATACGGATTATTGTTTTTTCAACACCTTTACTTAATTTATATAATAGATAGCTACTAATTGCTGCATATATTATAGTAATGAAGCCTTTATTCAATACAATAGGAATGTAAAGCGAAGAGAAATTGTATACATTGTATATATCCATTAATAAACTCACCAACATAGCTAACCAAACAATGATTGTGGCTAGTTGTAAAATTTTAAATCCAGCTTTTTTGTATAACCAAAAAATAACAACTGCTTCCGAAGCCCAAAATAAAGTAATGTAATTGCCATGTAATTGTAAAGGAGCAGTTAGAGAAACAAAAGTTAGTGTTATTCCAATTAATAAGTAAAGAATATTGGTATCTACACTTTTCTTTCTTAGTAAAAAGTAAGAAGCTACTAAATTGAATATAGCTAATGCAGCACTAAAAAAACCTTTATAGTCATTAGATCCCAAATGTTCAATACACCATATACCAACTCCAAAATAAACAGCTGTATTAGCTAGTAAAATAGAAAAATCTGCAGCTAAGAATTTTTTATTTTCTTTAATGTTATTGGCAATGTTGATAATGAAAAAGAGTAAGTAAAAAATACTAGCAAATAGCAAACCTTTTTGGTGTACAATGGTATTGCTAGAATCTATGGTAAATAGCCAGCCAGCAAAAATGAGTGTTGTACAAATAAACGCCAATTGATTCAATAAACGCCAAGCTTTGTTATAAGCTATAATTAGTAGTCCTGCGTTTAAAATAGTTAAGTAAGTAAATAAACTAATGTAGTTACCGCTGCCATTGCTTACCATAAATGGTGCACCAAAGCCGCCTAATAGTGCAATAATAGCAAGCTCTTGTCGGTTATACAAAATAGAAAGTAATACAGCAAAGGCTGTAATAACAATCATGATAATAAATGCAGTTGTTTGGCTAAATAACTGAAACTGATGGTAAGCCAATGTAATGGTAAAATAAAAGATGGCTAAGCCTCCACCTACTAATACAGAACTAAATGCTTTGTAACTATTGCGTAAATAATGTGCAATACCCACTAAAATTCCACCACATACAATACCAATACTTACTCTGCCAATTTCACCAATCCAATTATTATCTATTGCATATTTTACAAATACCCCAATAGCTATTACCAAAATGGCAATACCAATTTTACTTATTAAATTTTCACCAATGAACTTTTCTAAGTCGGGATTGCGTTCAAAAAAACTTGGAGCTGGTTCTGCTGGTATTGGTTGTTTTGCTTGAATGGTAGGTTGAATATTTGGTTGAACAAAAGCCGCTTTTGTAATAGGTTCAGTTTCTTTTGTGTCTTCTTTTTGTTCAACAGAAATGGGTTGTTCGTCAATAACTTTAAAATTGGTTTTCCAATAATCGTCGGCAGATACTTTTTTAGGTTTAGCTGTTTCAACTACAACTTCTTTTGTAGGCTTTTCAACTTCACTTGTTGTGATAGTTGTTTTGGTTGTTGCAACTCTTTCTAGTTGTTTTCTAAGTTCATGTAGTTCAAACTCTATATTGCTTAATCTATCAGTTAAAATATTTTTAATGTTTAAGACTACAAAAAAAATGATAACTGCTATCAGTAACAGAAAAAATTCCATTTTGGAAGTTTTGGTATGCAATAAAGATAAGTATGGTGTAATTCAATTGTACGTATAGTACATTTTTTAACAACCTTTATAACCCCAACAGCGGTTTTTTACTTTGTTGGCGGTTATAACAATACGTACTATTATCATCCATTCTTAAAAAAATTATTTTCAAAAAACCAGCTTCCTTATCTTCGCTTTAATGAAACATCTTTCTCTATATTGTTGTTGTTGCTGCTGTTAATACAGCTACCCTCTACTTTTGTACAACAAATGTTCATGTCTATTTAAAATAATTTTTGGTTATGCCACTTAAGATATACAATTCTCTAAGCAGAAAAAAAGAAGAATTTCAGTCAATTACGCAAGGTCATGTTGGTATGTACGTTTGCGGACCAACCGTAAGTGGTGAAAGTCATTTAGGTCATGCAAGACCGTATATAACTTTTGATGTAGTGTACAGATATTTAATACACTTAGGTTATAAAGTACGATATGTTAGAAATATTACTGATGCCGGGCACTTTGAAGAAGAAGGTCGTGAGGCAGAAGATAAAATTAACACAAAAGCAGTTGTAGAAAAGTTAGAACCCATGGAGTTGGTACAAAAATATACCAACCTATTTCATTGGGCAATGAAACAATTCAATAATATAGAACCAAGTATTGAGCCAACAGCAACAGGCCATATTGTTGAGCAAATCAACATGATTGAACAAATCATAGCCGATGGATATGCTTATGTTGCCAATGGATCTGTGTATTTTGACGTGAATAAATACAACGAAGATTTCAGTAAAAAAGGATTGCCTTATGGCATACTAAGTGGAAGAAATTTAGAAGATCAATTAGATACAACAAGAGAGTTAGATAATCAGGATGAGAAACGTGATAAAAGCGATTTTGCTCTGTGGAAAAACGCACCACCTGAACATTTAATGCGTTGGAAAAGTCCATGGGGCGAAGGTTTCCCAGGTTGGCATATTGAATGTAGTGCCATGGCTACAAAATATTTAGGGGCACAATTTGATATACATGGCGGAGGAATGGATTTGCAGTTTCCACATCATGAATGTGAGATTGCTCAAAGTAGTGTTTGCAATCATACGCCACCTGTAAAGTATTGGATGCATAACAATATGATTACCATTAATGGTAAAAAAATGGGTAAAAGCTATAACAATGTAATTAAGTTAAGTGAGTTGTTTGCTGGCACACATCCTATTTTAGAGCAAGCTTATCATCCAATGACCATTCGTTTTTTTATTTTGCAATCGCATTATCGTTCACCAATTGATTTTAGTAATGAGGCTTTACAAGCAAGCGAAAAAGCATTTAAACGTTTATGGGAAGCATACGAAAATTTACAAAAATTATCATCAGGCAATTGGGATGCAAGCGATAAAATTTTAGATGAAAAAATTAAACAGCAAGTAGCAGAGTTCACTGAATTTATTGAAGATGATTTTAGTACTGCAAAAGTGTTGGCCAATATGTTTGAAATTACATCAACCATTAACGGTATTAAAAATCAGCAAATTAGCAGTACTGCAATTAGTAGTAGCACTATTCAATTCATGCAAGAACAGTTTAAATTATTTATTGAACATGTTTTTGGTTTAAAGGCTGAAGTTGCTAGCAATAACAAACAAATTGATGGTGTGTTGCAATTGTTAATCAATATTCGAAAAGAAGCAAAAGCAAAAAAAGATTTTGTGACAAGTGATTTAATTAGAAACGAATTGGTGCAATTGGGCATTCAGCTAAAAGACGAAAAAGATGGCAGTGTGAGTTATAGTTTTAATTAATACATCTTTATAATCAACTAAATGGGCTGTTTTCATTTGAAAACAGCCCATTTTTTGTTGTATGACAAATAATAAAAAAATAGTTTGTGTAAAATAGTCATTATATAGTGAAATAAATATACATTTGAACTAGTCATTTCCAATACAAACATCAATGAGTTGGTATTGACTTTTTGAATTGCTTGAGATACTCATTTTGTTGAAACATTAAATACAATAAAAATGAATAAAATCTTTAAAGACTATTTCACGTTTTCAAAAAACGATAGAATTGCTATTGTTATTTTGATAATAATCATGCTCATCTTTTTATGGTTGCCTAATTTTTTCTCGGTAGAAAAGTCAACTGTAAAAGCCGATACTAAAATAGTTGAGCAAATTGAAACACTCAATACTGAGCGACAAAACACTTACAATACTTCTTCTAACAACAATACCAATTATACAACAGGCTATACAAGTAATGATGCTTCAACAAAAGGAGTTTTGTTTTCATTTGATCCTAATACATTGTCAGAAGAAGGTTGGTTGAAATTGGGCATTCGAGAAAAAACAGTGAAAACTATTTTAAACTATCGTAGTAAAGGAGGAAAGTTTAAACAACCAGAAGATATTAGAAAAATTTGGGGTTTACGAAAAGATGAAGCCGATAGAATTATTCCTTACATAAAAATTGCTGATAATGGAATTGCGTCATCCTCTAATTCATATACTAATAAATACACCCCAACGCCTGCCAAACCAGCTATTGTAGATGTAAATACAGCCACTCCGCAACAATTCAAACTTTTGCCAGGTCTTGAGTATCCTTTACCATATAAAATTGTAAGTTATAGAGAAAAGTTAGGTGGCTTTTTAACAGTTCAACAAGTAAAAGAAACTTATGGAATGACAGATTCAATCTTTACTGCTATATTGCCTTATTTACAAATTCAATCTACAACAATTAGAAAAATCAATATTAACACCGCATCAGATTTTGATTTAGGTGGTCATCCATATATTGATAAAGCAGTAGCCAAAGCAATCGTCATTTATAGAAGTAAACATGGAGCTTATAAACAAGTATCCGACGTTAAAAAGATTGTATTCATTACCGAAGAAGTTTTTAACAAAATGGCTCCTTATTTGGCAGTAGAATAATAAAAGCTAATCAGTTGAAACCGTGTTGGGTCTACTAATTAAAGTAGCTTTATCTATTAAACCTTGACCAGTTGGTGGAGCTGCTGGGGTTTGCTTTAGCTGAATTGTTTTATTTATCAGATTAGGACTGATGGCTACCAATTTGCTTAGCAAGTCATTTACTTGTGATGAAGGGAATTTATTGCCGGAAAAATTGATGGTGGATGATGTGTTATTCGAGGATCCTAAATTGGTTAATGCAGGAAGGGAAAGAGATACAAGGCTATTGTTTGCATAAACTGCACAAGTTGAGCCTACGGATTTTAGTTGAGGAAGAGATAAAGATGTGATGCCAGTGCCAGATACACTAAATGTTTGGGTTATGGAATCAAGTTCGGGAAGGTTGAGTGATTGTGTTCCTGATCCTGAAACTGTAATGATAGATGCTTTGGCCAATAATGGAAATGCTATGGAACCATTGTTTGAAATGGTAATCCTGTTTATAGTAGTAAGCTTTGGATATGAAATTGAACCTGTATATAAAATAGAAATATTATCTCCTATTGTTGTCAATTCTGGGAATGAAAAAGGAACTGTACTTATCCCACCCATAATGCCAATATTCATGAAACTGGTTATAGAGGTTAAGTTTGGAAGCGAAATAGTAGTTAAGGCACTAGTTGCATTGCTAATGCTAAAAGAACCAATTATACTTGTTAGTTGAGGCATAGAAAAAGAGGTCAAAGATGGAACAAGAGAAACCCCGACAGAACCTGTTACAATTGTTAACTGTGGAATGGAAAGCGATGTTAATGCATTGGCTGAATAGATGGATATACCACTATATGCAGCATTAAGTACAGGTAGTGAAATAGAGGTTAATGCATTGCAATTAGAAATGGAAATAGGACTATTTGTTGTTATTAACTGTGGTGCTGAAATAGAAGTTAACGCACTCATATTAGAAACGGAAATACCGCCAACATTTAAAACTGGCAATGGAATGGATGTTAATGCATTACTAGAGGATATAGAAACATTGGCTGTAGTTAACTGTGGTGCCGAAAATGATGTTAAAGCAGAAGTACCGTCAATAGAAATATTTCCTGTTGTTAATTGCGGAAAATGTAAAGGGTTTAATGCATAACAATTAGATATAGTAATATTTCCTGTTGTTAATTGTGGCAATGGTGCTGTGCTTAAAGTAGGTGCATCTGAAATAGAAACATTACCTGTTGTTAGCTGTGGTGCTGAAAGAGAAGTTAAAGCTTGCACGCTAGAAACGAAAATGTCACCAATTTTTAAAAGTGGCAATGGAATGGATGTTAATGCATGACTATTGGATATAGAAACATTGCCTGTAGTTAACTGTGGTGCTGAAAATGATGTTAAAGCAGGAGTACCGCCAATAGTAATATTACCTGTAGTTAGCTGTGGTGCTGAAAATGATGTTAAAGCAGGAGTACCACCAACAGAAATATTTCCTATTGTCAATTGCGGCAAAAGTGTTGTGCTTAAAATAGGTGCATTTGAAATAGAAACATTACCTGTGGTTAGCTGCGGTGCTGAAATAGAAGTTAATGCACTCATGTTAGAAACCGAAACTCCCCCTATTGTTAGTTGAGGGGCAGAAAGCAATGCTAATACATTATTAACAGTAAGATTTATTACACCTGTATTAAGAATAGGTATTGAAAGCGTCGTTAACTTAGTAATATTTGATATTGACAAATTACCTTCTTGTAAAGATGGAAAGGATAAGGCAGTAATATTGGGTACTTGAGATATTATTATTGCACTAGCTTTTTTTAGCATGGGGAATGACAAAGAATTTAATAGACCAACGTCGCCGGGTAAATAGAAACCTGCATATTGCCCACTTGCTGTTCCATCTCCTATTATGGTTGTCAAAGCAGGGAATGCAATGCTTACAAATTTGTTACCTTCACTAGAAAATGATGCAATAGTATCCAATACCGGAATTGAGAGATTGTTCAATTGTAAATTGCCCCTAAGGTTTAAAGCACCTGTTCTTTTTAAAGCTGGGAAAGTAAGGGAAACTAGGGCTTGGTTATTGTCTATTAATATATCGCCAGTTACAGCAAGAGAAGGCAATGATACAGTAGTAAGCTTTTTATTGCTTGCTATGTCAATAATCCCTGAAATTTTGTTTATGGTTGGTAAGAAAATTCCTGTTAATGCATTATTGCCTGTAAAAGACAGTTTTGATGTTACATTGATCAGATTGGGAAAAGTAATTGTTGTTAATTCTTGGTTTTTCTGAACAACCAACTCCACCAAATTAGAAAGTCCACTTAAATTAACAGTAGTCAATTTACTGGTATATTGTATCCATACAAATTGAGTATTAGGTCCTCCCTCTTCAGCAATTTTTGCAGCAGCTTCTGAATCGCTCAAATCGCCACTAATTACCAAATGGGTTTTCCCCAAGTTTGGTGTACTGCCAGCAAATAAAGCATAAGGCACACTCATCAATTGGCTAGTTCCTGTAATGGTATAATTGGTTCCTCCAGTTGGGTCAGTTTCTGTTTTAATAAAATATGGCCCATTTGCCCAATCAATGGCAGCAAAACTTCCTGATATTCCAGTTCCATCTCCTATCACCAAACTTGCCAATCCATTAGCATTAGTAGATGGTAAATGCGTTTCTACAAATACAGTAGTGCCAGTTGCAGAACCTTGAAGTAGGCTAATTCTTACACCCACTGTTTGATTAGATACTAAAACATTACTGCTATTTCGAACCACCATTTGATAACTCATTTTTTGAGGTGATTGTGCAGCAACGGCTATTGTAAAAAAAAGGGTTGTAAAAAGTAGTTGAAAATATCTCATGTCTTATTTTTTTATAACAACAACAGAAACTAGTTCTTGCTTATTGTTTGTTACTTTAATAATGTAAGTGGCTGCTTGCAATTCTTCCATATTAATTGTTGTGACTGTATTGGTAATCATTGCTTTTTGCAAAAGCTTTCCGTTTATGCTATAAATTTCATAGAAATAGCTGTTAAAATTATTTGTACCAATATCTAATTTTATAGAAGATGTGGTTGGGTTGGGATAACAGGAAATAATAATGCCCGTCTCGTAATTAATAGCAACTGTAGCCGAGTATATAAATTTTCCATCCTTATCTACTTGCTTCAATTTATAATAGTTAACTCCTATTGAAGGTAATTTATCAACCCAATAATATTTTGATAAAACAGTACTATTTCCTTTTGCAATAACATTGCCCACACTGTCACTAGTAGAATTTGTTGTGGTAGATCGTTGAATAATGAAATGGCTAGAATTTGTTTCAGTAACAGTTTCCCATTTAACTAAAACCTCGTTGCCTTTTTTTATTGCATTTATTGTTAGTCCTGTAATAGGTAATGAAATAGAATTATCAAAAGCTTGCTGAATACCTGCATTTGTAGTACTATTAAATGAAGTGAAACCTATTTGCCCAATAGAATAACTAATATTGCCATTGATACTATTTGCATTTCCTCCAGTGGCAATAACAGCTTCTTGAGCATTTGTTAAATTAGCAATGCTTAATATAAGAAATATGGAAAATAAAGTGAAATATTTTTTCATGTAGTTAAATTCAAAAAATTTTGTATAAAAGTAACAATATTTTACTCAATATATTTTTTAGATTTTTTGCTAATAAGTGAAAGCTTACCCTTAGTTTTGCAAAACTAACAAATGTTAGTACAGCCTTTAACGATTGCCATTTTATAATAGTCCTGCAGCAATGCAGGACTTATCTATTCAAAAACTAATTATGAATTTTTTAGCATCCGAATTAACACAACAAGTAGCACAAACCGCTAAAGATTTTGCACATCAATATATTAAGCCACATGTAATGGAGTGGGATGAAACGCAAGAATTCCCCATTCATATTTTTAAACAATTGGGCAAACTAGGAATGATGGGTGTTTTGGTACCAGAAAAATACGGTGGTGCAGGTTTAAGCTATTTTGAATACAATGCCATAATTCAAGAAATTTCTAAAGTTTGTGGTTCTATTGGTTTAAGTGTGGCTGCACACAATAGTTTATGTACCAATCATATTTTAACTTTTGGTAATGATGCACAAAAAGAAAAATATCTACCAAAATTGGCCACAGCAGAACATATTGGTGCATGGGGTTTAACAGAACCCAATACAGGTAGCGATGCAGGCAATATGAAAACAGTTGCAGTAAAAGAGGGTAATGATTGGATTTTAAATGGCACTAAAAGCTGGATTACACATGGTAAAACTGGCGATATTGCTGTTGTAATTTGTAGAACTGGTGAACCAAGAACAAGTGGTAACTCAACTGCCTTTATTGTTGAAAGAGGCATAGCAGGTTTTATGGCAAGCAAAAAAGAAAACAAGCTAGGCATGAGAGCAAGTGAAACAGCCGAAATGATTTTTGATAATTGTAGAATTAGTGATAGCCAACGTTTAGGAGAAGTGGGAGACGGTTTCCGTCAGGCATTAAAAATTTTAGATGGTGGTCGAATTTCAATTGCTGCATTATCAATTGGTATTGCAAAAGGTGCTTATGAAGCAGCATTGCAATATTCAAAAGAGCGTCATCAATTTGATCAGCCTATTTGTAATTTCCAAGGCATTAGTTTTAAATTGGCTGATATGGCCACCGAAATAATGGCTAGCGATTTATTGGTTTGGCAAAGCTGCGATTTAAAAGAACGTGGAGAGAAACTGACCAAAAATGGAGCAATGGCAAAATATTATAGCAGCGAAATAGCTGTAAAAGTAGCCAACGATGCAGTACAAATTTTTGGGGGATATGGCTACACAAAAGACTTTCCTGTTGAAAAACACTATAGAGATGCTAAGCTTTGTACTATTGGAGAAGGTACTTCTGAAATTCAAAAATTAGTTATCGCAAGAGAAGTATTGCAATAGTTACTACATAAATTTTTATGTTCACTAAATATTTATAGCGTACTTACCCATAGATATGCCAAACGAAAAGTAGATAAAACATTGGTATGGTTTTTTGAAGTTTCTACAAATAAATATTGATGCTGTTTCTCAAACGTTTCATTGGTTACTTTATGAACATTCCATTTCCATGCTTTCATGGTTGTAAAAAGCTGAACCGAGTTATTGAATGTTCCTCCATCTTTTGTATAAATATTAAAGAATTTACATTTTTTGTTCTCTCTTAAATACATGGTAAACTTTTCTTCTTCACTATACAAAGCATCAAATAAGAGTATTCCTTTTATAGGATAATTACTGTATAAAGTAATATAACTCATGGCTCTGTATGCTCCACTATGCCCAGCAATAACGATTGAATTTAGCTTACTTGAGATGTCTATTTTCTTTTTCTGTAGTTGTGTAATTACATCTTTTAAAAACCCATTGAAATTATTGGGTTGTTCAAATTTTCCTGCATAACTATCAGGTGCATTTTTAGGTCCTTGAACAAAAACTAAAAGGGCATTTTTATTTGCTGTAGAAAATTGCTCAATTAAATTGAATGATTGAATGGTAGAATCAATATTGTTATTCCATCCATGCAGCCAAATAACCATTTCATAAGGCTTTGTAGGATTAAATTTTTGAGGAATAAAAACTAAAAATGAACTATCGTTATAATGTTCTTTAGCCGAGTATGTTTTACCTTGATAAATTCTTGGCTCAATATTTCTTAAAGAATCGGGAAACATGCTGTATGCCGAAGTTGATTTAATTAAAATACCTAGCTCTTTAAAATTTTTCTGTGCAAATGCAAAGCCATGCAAACAAATAAATACTAGACAATACAGCTTTTTCATGGTTATAATTTAGTTGAGTAAAACTATTGTAATTATTATAAAATCTTAACTTTTATAGAATTTGTACGTATTTAATCTTAATTAGAATTGCTTTTTTTATTTCGCTAAAAGTCTTTGCTAGAAAGGGTTTTAGGGTTTAGTAGTTAATTAAAGCATATATTTTTTAAAAAATAAATTTGGTGAATTTAAAAATTGTAATACAATTTTGCATTTCATAAAACATAAAAAATGCAACGCAATTTTTTACATATCGAAACAAAAAAATGGTTTAGTCTTAAGAGAGACTATACAGTTTGCGGGGCAGTTAATGCTGTTTTTTAATCAAATTAAAATATAACAGATTATACGAAAAAGCCCCGCAAAAAATGTGGGGCTTTTTTATTGCTTTTATGTAAAAACAATACAATAATAATCTTTTGCTAAACCAAATAAAAAGTATGACAGAGCGTAATAAAAATTGGCAAGAAATACAAAACAATCATCTGCAACATGCAGGTGATGTGTTAATGAGTGCAATGTGTATTGATGTGCCTTTTGCAGGCAGTAAACAGTATTCAAAACAAACAATGCGACTGTGTAATAAACAGCTTGGCTGATTCAGTTCAGCAAGGAGGTAAATAACCCGGTCTCGTTGAAAAACAGATCGGGTTTTTTATTGCAATTTTTTAAAATGAAAAGTAAAAGGAGGAAAAGTTATGGAAAGTAAATTATTGGTGAAAGCATTGGTGCAATGCTTCGGCACAACTAAAACCATCAAAATGTTGAATCAATTGAATAGCAGAAAGATTAACAAAAAAGCTAAACCCTATAGAGCAAGCTTGAAAGTGAGTGCATGATGAAGAACTTAGGATTATTGAAAAGTGTAAAGGCTAAACAACACGATTTTGTTTTTGGTTGTGTAAGTTTCAGTACAGTTTCAATAACAACCTAAAGTTGAAGTGTGCGACGCCACTGAAGCTACATAGTAGTACTTTGGCTGGTATCATAAAAAAACAATTAAAACAGCAACGAGTGATATTTAAAAGGGAAATAAAAATATTTACAGCGTTGCAATTAAAAACACAAGGTTCACAACATGTAGTGTTCTCTGTGGTAAAAACAAAACAACATGAGCAAGTTAAAAATAACAGCAAAAGAATTGAGGGCAATTGGTTATCCTGAAAGCCCTGTAATACCTGTAGCAATGAGTGTTGCAGAAAAAAATTATAAACATCATACAAAGGAAGATGTGATAAAGATTTTAAAAAATATTTTGACTACACCTGCAAACTATTTAGCAGATGAGCAGTTGAGTAAAATAGCAGAAAAGTTATTGCCTAAAGAAAGTTTAGCTGAGCCTGAAATTTCTTTGAATCAAAGTGGCATACAGTTTAACACATTTGGAGCAGAACATATTGAGCAAGGTGCATTTCATCAAATGTACACAGCTGCAAAACTACCTATTAGTGTGGCAGGTGCATTAATGCCAGATGCACATCATGGTTATGGCTTGCCCATTGGTGGTGTATTGGCTACTAAAAATGCAGTAATACCTTATGGTGTTGGTGTAGATATTGGTTGCAGAATGTGCCTAAGCATTTTTGATATTGATGCAAAAGAGCTGATCAATAGAGAGCAATTTTTTGCAAGAGAAATTGGTGAAGCAACTTTATTTGGTAGTGGTGCTATGTTTAAACAAGCAGAAGATCATGAAGTGATGGAGCACCCATTGTTTTTTGAAATGCCTTTGCTAAAAAGCTTGCATGGTAGGGCTTGGAAGCAATTGGGTACAAGTGGTAGCGGTAATCACTTTGTAGAATTTGGTGCAGTTACCATTACTGAAAAAGATGGAATATTGGGTGTTGAGCCTGGTACTTATGTAGGCTTGCTAAGCCATAGTGGTAGTAGAGCTTTGGGTGCCAATATTGCCAATCATTACACCAAAATTGCCATCAGCAAAAGAAGGCTTCCACAAGAGGCTAAAAACTTGGCTTGGTTAGATTTAAGTGAAGCCGAAGGACAAGAGTATTGGTTGGCAATGAATTTGGCTGGCGATTATGCTAGTGCTTGTCACCACATTATTCATACAAAAATTGCTAAGCAGTTAGGACGTAAGCCTGTTAAAATGGTGGAGAATCATCACAACTTTGCTTGGAAAGAAATGTATAATGGTGATGAAGTTATTGTACATAGAAAAGGAGCAACACCTGCTAGTAATAATGTATTGGGCATTATACCTGGAAGCATGACGGCAGATGGTTTTATAGTAAAAGGTAAAGGAGAAGAAGCTTCTATAAACTCTGCTAGCCATGGTGCAGGTAGAAAAATGAGCAGAACACAAGCCGTTGCTAATATTACTTCCAAAGCCTTGCATGAAGAGTTGAAAAAGTATGGCGTTACTTTATTGGGTGGTGGTTTAGATGAAGCTCCATTTGCATATAAAGACATCAACCGAGTAATGGAAAGTCAGCAAACATTGGTAGATATAGTAGGTAAGTTTACACCTAAGATTGTGAAAATGTGTGGTGATAGCCCCAAGCAATACAATAAAAAAAGAAATGAAATTGTGGGCGAATAAATACAATTTTTAAGATATAAATATCAGCTAGTTGTATTCACTTCATTACTTATTTAAAAATCAAAAGCAATCAAGCTTGTATGCATTTGTTTGTATAACAAGTTTGATTGCTTTTATATTTAGCATGTTAATTTATTTGCATAAATAGTAAGAGAATTACATAAAAATATTTGGTCCACTTATCTACTAAAAAAATCCAAGCTTATTTTTATCATAAGAAATCAACATGTTTTTAGATTGACGATAGTGATTAAGCATCATTGTATGTGTTTCTCTACCAATGCCAGATTTTTATAATAATATGATTGAGGAATTGTTAGTTAGAATATTGCAGTTAGAGCAGCAAGAAAATTATATTGAACTGTCTTAAAAAAATCCGAACAGTACAAAATTTAGTTTCATTATTGACTTTATACGCAGCAATATTCATCACAATTTTAGCATACAGCTTTTAAGTAAAAAAGCTCATATGAGTGAAGCCAATTTTTATAAGTGTTTCAAGCAAGAATTAGGGATAACACCCAACGAATATATTATTGAAGAAAAATTACGTATTGCAGAAAGTTTACTAAAAAACCCAATGTAAGTATTAAAGAAGCATACCTTAACAGTGGCTTTAGCAGTTTCTCGTATTTCTGTAGGGTTTTTAAAAAGAAACATCGTATTAACCCTAGCATGTTTAAAAACAATCAGCTCAGTAGCTAAGCTTTATTCAGTTTACAGAATACAGTCTCAATTAATTAACCTGTGCAGTTGATAGAACAACAAATAAGCCTGTTTTATGTTGTACAAACATAAATTTGCCATACTTATTGTAAAAAATTATGCAGTTATATTGTAATTCACTCACTAGCTACAGCCGATTAAAAACCAGAGAAGTTAAAATTGGTAACTTATTGTTGGGCAATGGTCACCCAATTCGTGTACAAACCATGACTACAACCGATACCATGGATACGATGGCTACAGTTGAACAAACCATTCGTTGTATAGAAGCAGGAGCTGAATTGGTTCGTATTACTGCTCCATCAAAAAAAGAAGCGGAGAACTTGCAGAATATTAAAGATGAATTACGTAAACGTGGTTATACAACTCCCTTAGTAGCTGATATTCATTTTACACCCAATGCTGCTGAAATTGCTGCTAAAATTGTAGAAAAAGTAAGGGTGAACCCAGGCAATTACGTTGATAAGAAAAAGTTTGAACAAATAGACTATACTGATGCTGAATATTTAGAGGAAATAGAACGTATTCGTGAACGCTTTACACCATTGGTGAGAATCTGTAAAGAACATGGCACTGCCATGCGTATTGGTACCAATCATGGTAGTTTGAGCGATAGAATTATGAGCCGTTATGGAGATACTGCCATTGGCATGGTAGAAAGTGCAATGGAGTTTTTACGTATTGCAAGAAGTGAAGATTACCACAATATTGTGCTAAGCATGAAGAGTAGTAATCCGCAGGTAATGGTGCAAGCTTACAGATTATTGGTACAACAAATGGATGCTGAGTTTGGCGAAATTTATCCATTGCATTTAGGTGTTACAGAAGCTGGTGATGGTGAAGATGGCAGGGTGAAAAGTGCTGCTGGTATTGGTACTTTATTAGAAGATGGTATTGGCGATACTATTCGTGTAAGTTTAACTGAAGATCCTGAATTTGAAATTCCTGTTTGTAAAGATTTGGTGAAGCGATATCAAGTCGGAAAGTTGGAAAGTCAGAAGACCGAAGAAAGTTCAACTCGGACTTTCGGACCTCCTGACTTGCTGACTAATAAAATTCCTTACTCTCCATTCAATTATGTAAGAAGAAAAACTTTTGCAGTTGATAATATTGGTTGCAATCAAGTGCCTGTTGTAATTGCAGATGTAAGTAAGTTAGATGAAATAACACCTGCGTCATTAGAAAGTGTGGGATATACATATGATGTGGTTACCGATAAATGGAATATTGGTGATGCTGCTGCTGATTATATTTTTACTGGAAAAGCCGAACTCAATTTTGCTTTACCGGGAACATTAAAAGTTATTACATGGCCCAATCATTGGTTACAAGCAAGCGATAAAGACAAATATATCCCAATTTACGATGGACAAGGATTTATTGAAGCGGCAACAACACATCCAAAACTCAATTTTGTGATGATTGATTGTTTTAGTGATGCAACTCCGGTTAATGATTTTACTTATTTAGATGAGTTAGCTAATAATCCAAACGTTGTGTTGTGTTTAAGTAGTAAACATCAACAGGCAATGCCTGCAGTACGAAGAATGTTTATAGAATTATTGGAAAGAAAAATTGAAAATCCTGTTGTGTTAATTGTTGATAGTAATTGGCAAACGGCTGATGAACATTTAATTCATTATGCTACAGAAGCAGGAGCTTTATTGTTAGATGGAATGGGAGATGGTGTTTGTTTTGGGATGACAGCTAGTAGCTATGAAAAGGCAAAAGGTAAAGGGCAAAAGGCAGAAGGCAGAACCTATTTACAAAATCAATCTACAGAACAGTTTATTAACAATACTGCATTTTCCATTTTACAAGCTACAAGAACCAGAATTTCAAAAACAGAATATATCAGTTGCCCAAGTTGTGGAAGAACCTTATTCGACTTACAAGAAACCACTGCAAAAATTAGAAACAGAACCAACCACTTAAAAGGGGTTAAAATTGCCATTATGGGTTGCATTGTAAATGGCCCAGGAGAAATGGCTGACGCCGATTTTGGTTATGTAGGCAGCGGCGTTGGAAAAATTACTTTATATAAGAGCAAAGAAATTGTAAAACGCAATATTGATAGTGAAATTGCTGTTGATGAATTGATTAATTTATTAAAAGAGCATGGAGCTTGGGTGGAGCCTGCTGTATAGTATTGTTTTAATCTTAAATAAAAAGCCTAATGAATTTTTATTTAAGACATACTTTCACAAATAGTATTGGTAAGCTTCAAACTAAAATAGCTAAGAATAATACAAAAAAGCATTGACAATACAGTCATTGCTTTTTTGTACAAATTAATCTCTATACATAGAACTAAGACAAAGACTTTGCTGGAAATACGGATGTCATTAATACTGAACTACTCTTTTATAAATTGCTTTTGCAACTTTATTTCTCCATTTATTATCAAAAGATAACTTCCTTTTACAAGATAACTTGTTGGTATACTTATAGCATTATTGCCCTTAGATAACTCTGTTTGTTGCACATGCAATACTTTACCTTGTATATCTTTAATTTGTATACTTACCTTTTCTTTTTTAGTAGCAAATAATTGTGCTGTTAATGTTTGTTTTACAGGATTAGGGAAAATAGTTAGTTTTTGTTGTTTAGCAGCCAAGTTTACTGTTACAATTTTGCTGTATTGATTACTACCATCTTTATCTACACTTTCTAACCTATAGTAAAGTTTTATAACGTCGCTAGGTATTAACGCATCAGTATAAATATAACTTCCTCCACCTTTTGCATTTACTGTACCAATGCTAGTAAAACCAATACCATCAAAACTACGTTGAATATTCATATGGCTTACATTTACCTCATTGCTAGTTTGCCATTGAGTTAATACTGTAGTATTTTGAATTGATGCATTAAACGAAACAATATTTAATGGTAAAACCGTAGCTATATCTGCAACCCAAGGTTCTGTATTAAGAACAGGTTTTGCAATAGTAAGAATCATTTTGTTATTTATAATAATGATGCTGTTAACAAGATTTAAAGCATCAATTAAAGCGTTTTCTGTTCTTCCAAATGTTCCTGCTACTGTACCATCTGTACGCCATAATGATGTGCCTGCTGTAAAAAATAAAAAGTCTTTATTGGTATTATCCTTGTATGCAGCAAAATTAGAAGAAAGGTTACTTACAGGAATATTTGATAGAACTTGTGTACCTGCTGTTGTACCATCTGTACTCCACAACTGTATTGAGTTTGTAGAGGTAGTTGCTGTAAACACTATCTTACCATTTACCAAGAAAAAAGATGGTGGATTAATCCCTAAAAACATACCATATTGACCAGCATTTGAGTTATTACTGCCTGGATTTATATCTCTTACCAGTACAGTACCACTTAATGTTCCATCACTTTTCCATAGTTCTATGCCATTCACGCCATCATTTGCAGAAAAATAAACTGTGCCATTTATGTTTGTAAGACCTAAAATAAAAGAACTGCTAGTGCCGGGAAAAATATCCCATACCATAGTTGTTCCGGTAACTGTGCCATCACTTTTCCAAAGCTCATTTCCATTGCTTGCGGTGGTACCTCTAAAAAACACTTGGTTTCCAACTGCAATTATAAAATTAGGATTCAGCCCAGTTAAAGATGGATTAACCACCATTGTACCAGCAACTGTACCATCTGTTCTCCAAAGATTTGTACCAGTTCCATCATTAAAATTAAAATAAACAAGGTTGCCAGCCGCCGTTAAGTTACCAGGAGAATTAAGGCCTGGTAAATCAACCACTTTTACAGTGCCATTAGCTGTACCATCGCTTTTATAAATAGCATAACCAGTAAATACATTGCTTGCATTATACACTTGACCAATCATAATCATACTACCATTCGCAACAACAATATTTCCATAATTGGTATAAGAAATACCATAAAAATCTTTTACCATTACAGTACCTACTTCAGTACCATCGGTTTTCCATAACTCATTACCATTACTATAAGTAATTGCCGTAAAGTAAGTAGCATTATTATAACTAATAAATTTCGAAGGATATGAAGGATAGTAACCTTCATTTATATCTTTAAATAAAGTTGTACCAGCAGTTGTGCCATCGGTTTGCCAAAGTTCAGTCGATGTATTTAAATCATTTGCACTAAAATAAAGTTTGTTGTTAATTATAGTAAATTCTGTTGGGTCAGCACCAAAACTTGAAAATCCAGATAAACTAGTATTAATATCTTTCACCATAACAGTACCCGTTGCTGTACCATCACTTTTATGTAGTTCAACACCATTAGTACCATCATTGCCAGTAAAAAATAAAGCACCATTATAAACAGTTAAATATTGTGGAGCACCACTAAAAACACCAGGGTTAATATCTTTTACCATTACCGTGCCGAGGTTTGTGCCATCGGTTTTCCAAAGCTCATTACCATTTATACCATCATTTGCAAAAAAATAAAGTTCAGAACCAAATACAGCAAAGTTGAATATTTGAGCCTGATTAAAGCCAGGGAAAATATCTTTTACCAAAACAGTACCAGCATTCGTTCCATCGGTTTTCCATAATTCATACCCATTAATACCATTATCGGCTCTAAAGTAAATTACACCATTATACAGAATCATATTAGTAGGGTTTGAGCTACTTACCAGATTTATGTCTTTTACCATTAAAGTACCTGCTGTCGTACCATCACTCCTCCAAAGCTCAAAGTTATAATTAGTTATCCCATCATTAGTAGCAGTAAAAAATAAGGTACTACCTATTGCGGTTAGGGCTAAACTGCCAGAACTTGGAGTGCCAGGATTTATGTCTTTTACCAAAACTGTACCATTAGTTGTGCCATCACTTTTCCAAAGTTCGCTTCCATTGGTCGGATCATTTGCCGTAAAAAATAATGTACCTGCAACATCCGTTAATGAAGAGGGGAATGAACTAACAGTACCCGAATTTATATCTTTTACCAAAACAGTACCGTTAGCTGTACCATCTGTTTTCCAAAGTTCAAAGCCATTTGTGGAATTAAATGCCGAAAAGAAAATAAAATTACCAACTCTAGTTAGATTGGTAGGCGTTGAAGAACCCGAACCAGCAACAATATCTCTTACAATCGTTGTGCCAACAGCAGTGCCATTGCTTCGCCACAATTCTGATCCATTAGTATTATTTGTTGCTCTGAAATACAAAATCCCATTTAACACAGCTAAAGTAGCAATATTTGAACTTGATGCTCCAACACGAATATCGTTTACCAGTGCAGTACCAAAAGAAGTACCATCTGTTCTCCAAAGTTCAGTTCCCTCTCCAGGCGTAGTAGCAGTAAAAAAAAGTACCCCATTAACATCTATAAGATTTGAGGGGTTTGACCCTGTAAAACCAGGATTAATATCTTTTACCATATATGTTCCAGCAGAAGTTCCATCACTACGCCATAATTCTCTACCATTAATACCATTATCGGCTGTGAAATACATGATATTATTTCAAATAATATAGGATTCATTAAATGAAATATTGTTGGTATTGTTAGCTGTATTAGCTCGAGGAACTGAACTAGTAAATGGATGAATATCTTTTAATAAAGAGAAATTTGTTTGAGCTTGTGCTAGTATAAACAAATTGGCTAGTAAAAAAGTAAGTACAATTTGCTTCATATTTAAAATATTTTATAGTATCCACAAATATATGTATGTAATTGACAAGATATATATTATTTAATATAAAAGACTAGTTTTAAAAATATGATAGATTATGAAAATATTCTTTTTAAAATATTTCATCTTTTCATAAGATTGTTAAACATTAATTTTACCTAATTAACATATTTATTGAGTAGTAAAATATAAAATTTATTAAACTATATAAAAATAGGATGAACGTATTAAAATAAATCTTGGGTTGAGCTAAAAGTTTAGTACTTTTTATTGTTAAGTAGAGGGTGAGGCGTATAAGGTTGCTATATTTCAACTAAAATTAATGTAGGCTAAACGATAGTAAATAGTAGTACAAAAGTTGGAAACAAAATTCTTAAAAATTAATTCTCCATTAAGAGCTTAGGTATATGCAAACAGATTTTCTCGTAATAGGTAGTGGTATTTCAGGTTTAACCTATGCATTAAAAACAGCCAAACATTTTCCCGATAAAAAAGTAGTTGTAATTACAAAAACCAATGTCGATGAAACCAATATCAAATATGCATAAAGTGGTATTATTGATGCCGATTTTGGTTATGTAGGCAGCGGCGTAGGAAAAATTACTTTATACAAAAGCAAAGAAATTGTAAAACGTAATATTGATAGTGAAATTGCTGTTGATGAATTGATTAATTTATTAAAAGAGCATGGAGCTTGGGTGGAGCCTGCTGTTTAACTTTAGTAAGAAATTTATTCTTTAATACGAAGACCTGCTTTTGTTGCAATACTTTTCCAACTATACAATTGAAATGTTTTATTGGTACTCATAGCAACAAATAAACCACCTTCAAAGCCTGGTAAACTGATTGATGTAACATCGCTACCATCACTTTGATTGGTAGAAACGGGTACTGAAGTAATTCTAATATGATTGTGTTTGTTTTGAGCAGTTCCTTCCCTAGGATAAACATTAAAAGTATTGGCTGATTGATTTGATACTAGAATATAACCAGTACCGTCATCAAACTTATAAATAGAAATCCCTTCATTGTCTTCTAAAAATTCGCCTTGGCCAAATACGGTCAGTTCTTCATTTCCTTTTGTAGGGTCTGCATAGTATTTTCTAATTCCAAATTGTTCATCTGAATAATAAACATAGCCTAACTCATTATCTACTACAATAGATTCAATTTCTTTTTTACCTGAATATCTCCCAAACTTTCTCACCAATTCTGCAACAACTATTCCTTTACCATTATCTTTTAATAAGTACTGGTATAAATAACCGTTTGTTGGTCCTGTTTTACGACCAACAATTGCATAAATTGCATTATCAGAGGGTCTTGTATATAAAGCAATACCCATAGTTTCTTTATCCTTTTTGTTAGTAGCATCTTCAAAGACTGGAATACCATAGCCACCATCAATAAATTTTACATCTGGTAAACTCACCACTCTTATTGCTTGCTTACCACGTTCTGTTGCAACTGCTATATCAATAAGTTTATTGTTCAGCATTAATCCGTAAGCAACATCAATATTATTTACACGTTGCATACCAAGAATAGTTCTAGCAGTATCTATTTTACCATTTAATGAAAAAGTATAAATGCCACCGTTAGTGTTATGTTTATCAGTTCCAAGAATAAGACTTTGTGAAAGATTATTTTTATTAATCCAAATTGCTGGATCATCACTGTCTTCAAATACTTTTTCTGTAATAAACAATGGCTTTACTGCTAAAGAGTCTTGAGTGCTTAATTGCGTTTTAGAAGAGTTGGTTGCCGTACAAGATGCAGCTAAAACTGAACCAATAATTAAAATATATTTATACATAATAATAATAATAAGTTGAATATTATTTATTTTAAATAATTAAAAAACAGCGATTGAATTTATCAATCGCTGTTTAAAATGAGAATACTAAAAGCTAGTAAATATCAAACTTTATACCTGCATTCCAACGGCTACGATAAAACTCAATTTGAGCAATACGTTCTTTTGCTCCACTGTAGTAACGTAAAGGTTGATTGGTAATATTATTTACTTCTAAAAAAGCTCTAGTTTTTGGAGTAATTGAATAAGAAGTATTAAAATCTAAAAAGAATTGTTTATCATAAAATCTATCTTCAAATGTAGTTGAACCTACTTCGTCTAAATAAGCGGCTGTAAAATTACCCGACAATCTTGCTATAAACTTTTTGTTTTCAAAGCTTAAAGATGCATTGAAAATATGAGGTGCTGTACCCGGTAAAGCTAATCCACTTCTTTTAACACCATCGCTATTAAAAATTCCATCTGCAGCACTTTTTGTGTAAGTGTAATTCGTATAAATTCCAAATCCTTTCCAAAATCCTGGTAAAAAATCAAGTTGACGTTGATAAGAAATTTCGAAACCATATACATCTACACTTTCACCATTTCTACTTTGGCCATACACCCAGTTTTCTCCAGGAAGAATAGGATTATCGGCTGCTGTTGTTGGTTTAAATTCAGAATCGTAATTATTGCTTGTATATGTATTGGTTGTGTACGTGTAGATAAAGTTTTTTAATTGCTTATAAAATACACCTCCAGAAATAATACCAATCGTTTTAAAATATTTTTCTGCCATCAAATCTATGTTTGTGCTTGTAGTTGCTTTTAAAGATGCATTACCTACAAAAATAGTTTTATCGGCTGTGTTTATATTTCTAAATGGAACAAGTTCATAATATCCTGGGCGTGCTATTGCTGTAGTAATTGCAGCTCTGAACACTGTATTATTATCATAATCGTATTTTACATTTAAGCTTGGCAAAAAGTTGGTATAATTGTTCGATACGCTTGCATCACCTCTTAACGTAGTTTCATCTACAACAATATTTCCCGTATAATTGATGGATGTTTTTTCAACTCTTGCTCCAAAAATTACAGATAGTTTTTTTGTAATTTCTTGATTAATGCTAATATAACCCGCTGAAATAAATTCTTTAGCATTATAGTTTAATGCTAAAAACTCTTCAAAACGCCTGGTTACGTTAAATTGTCCTAATTGATTTAGATTAATAGAGCCAAGAAACTTTGCATTTGGAAAACTATCTAAAACATATTGATTGCCAACCTGATAATTTCCAATAGTTTGGTTGCTTACCGGAATACCAGCCATACGAACGCCTGAAGCATTGTATATAGGTGTTGATTGTGCATTTAATGCATATCTATAAAAATCGTTCAACCTATTTTTTTCTTTACTGCTATATCTTCCACCAAATTTTAATACCGTTTTCTTGTCTTTAAATAATTCAATAGGTATTTTAATATTAAGTTTACTATTCCAGTCTTTTTCTATTGTTTCTCCTACTTGTTCAGTAAGTCTTCTAAAGCCAAATGAATTAGCATTAACTCTGTTTACTGGGGTAACATTGGGTCTTTCTGGATTAGTAATGTCCATGTTAAGAATTTGATTGGTGGCATTGTATTCTAAATACCTTTCATTAGGTCTAAATTCACTTGCTTGTGCAAATGAAGTGCTCCAATCAATTGTTATGGTTCTTAAAATAACATGTGTACCATTAATACTATTCTTTTTTACAATCTGCTCTTCTAATCTTGTATTTTGCACTCTATTACCACCAATTCCACCTTTGGTTTGTCTTCTAATTTCACCTCTAAAAGTTCCATCAGTTTGCGGAGTAATTCCTGTAACCCTTAAACGATAGCGATTCTCCCAATCATCTCTCCAATTATAAATAGTTGAAAAGTTGATGGTATTATTTTTACTTAATTTTATATCGCCATTTAAGTTAAAACTTCTTCTCATTCTTCTAACATCATATCTTCTAACATCATGTTCACCAACGTATGGTGTTCCATTAGCAGTTTGCAACCAAACGGCCTCAACATTATCACTTCCAAATTGGTTGCTATTTAATGTAACAGAAGCTACTAGTCCTAGAACATTTTTTAACATTCTTCCACCTGCAACTAATGATATATTTCCAATAATGCCATCTCTAATGGGGTTGTTTCCATAGCTTGCTGTACCACTTAATCTCAACTTATTGGGTGCAGATCTTGTAACTAAATTTACACTTCCTCCTATTGCATCAGCATCCATATCAGGTGTTAGTGTTTTTGAAACTTCAACAGTTTGAACCATATCTGATGGTATCAAATCCATTTGAACTTTTCTGTTATCACCTTCGGCCGATGGTATTCTATCTCCATTTAGGGTAACTGAATTTAATTGAGGTGCCATTCCTCTAATAATAATATCTCTTGCTTCACCTTGATCGTTTTGCATAGTTACGCCAGCTATACGTTTAATGGCATCTCCAATATTTGCATCTGGAAAACGACCAATTTGATCGGCACTAATTACGTTTACGATATTTCCGGAATTTTTTTGTTGATTCAATGCCTTAGCTTGACCTTTTAATCTATCACCGAGTACAACTATTCCTTTTAATAATGAAACCCCCGATTGTAGACTTATTGTTATTTCTATTGTTGTAGCGGTTAACTCAATCTTTCTTTTTAATGTTGCATAACCAATATATGCAACTTCGATTTCTTGAGTTCCTACAGGTATTTTATATAAGTATGCAGTACCTGATAAATCTGTTACTGTACTTATTTGAGTATTTAAAACTCTAACAACTGCTCCCGGTAGATTTAAATTATTTTCATCGGTCACCTTTACTTTTAATAGTGAAGTTTGAGCACTAGCTTGAGTAGCGAAAAAGCAAAAAAATGCCAATGCTACAGCTAAAAATTTTTTCTTCATTTGAATTAGTTTTGAATGCTGATTGAATGATTATCTAGTTTTTCTTAAGGCAGGCAATTCATTTAAGGTGGCAAAAGTATCAGTGTATGTAGTGAATGGCTCTAATCCTAAATTAACTTTAGGTTTACTAATGATTACGAAATTGTTAACTAAAATTTAGTTACTTATGTAAACTATTTATTCAAAATATGTAAGCAAACATTTTTGCATATTAAACCATATACTTACATGCGTTGCAGTATTAAACTATAATTAATACAAATCCATGTTAGCTCAGTTCCTAGGCTCAATTAACAAAAATTGAACGTTTGCTTTTATTAAAATACATTTACCACCTTATTATCTTTTAAAATATGCAAACAGATTTTCTAGTAATTGGTAGTGGTATTGCAGGATTAACTTATGCTTTAAAAACAGCCAAACATTTTCCTGATAAAAAAGTAGTAGTAATTACAAAAACCAATGCCGATGAAACCAATACCAAGTATGCACAAGGTGGTATTGCTGGCGTGTGGGATGAAGCAAAAGATAGCTTTGATAAACATATAGAAGATACTTTAATTGCTGGCGATGGTTTATGCAATGTAGCAATTGTTGAAATTGTTGTGAAAGAAGGTCCTGAAAGAATACGTGAGATTATTGAATATGGAGCCAACTTCGATAAAGATGCTTCTGGTGAATATGCTTTAGGTCGTGAGGGTGGACACAGTGAATACAGAATATTACACCACAAAGATGTTACTGGCAAAGAAATGGAGAGGGCTTTGTTAGAAGAAGCTGCTACAACAAAAAATATTGAAATTATTAATCACTGTTTTGTGATTGATATTATTACACAACATCATCTTGGATTTTTAGTTACTAAATCTACCTTAGATATTACTTGTTATGGTGTGTATGTACTGAATTTAAACACCAATAAAATTGAAAAGATTTTAAGCAATATTACTTTATTGGCAACAGGAGGTTGTGGTCAGGCATATAGAACAACGACCAATCCTAAAATTGCAACAGGTGATGGTATTGCCATGGTGTATAGAGCCAAAGGACGAATTGAAAACATGGAGTTTATTCAGTTTCATCCAACAGCATTATTTGAGCCAGGGATTTCTCCTTCATTTTTAATTACTGAAGCTGTACGTGGCGATGGTGGTATTTTACGCAATAAAGCTGGTGAAGCTTTCATGGAAAAATATGATGATCGAAAAGATTTAGCCCCTCGTGATATTGTTGCAAGAGCTATAGATAATGAAATGAAAAAAGGCGGTAATGAACATGTGTATTTGGATTGCAGGCATATGGATAAAGAAAAATTTATTCATCATTTTCCGAATATTTATGAAAAATGTTTAAGCATTGGTATTGATGTTACCCAACACATGATTCCTGTTGCACCTGCTGCACATTATAGTTGTGGGGGAATTAAAACAGATGAACATGCACGTACGTCCATACAAAATTTATATGCTTGTGGTGAGTGTGCTAGTACAGGTTTACATGGAGCCAATCGTTTAGCTAGTAATAGTTTATTAGAAGCAATGGTTTTTGGACATAGAGCATTTTTAGATGTGGTGAATAATTATTCAAAAACCACCCCTAGCCCCTCCATGGGAGGGGAACTTGTTCCAGATTGGAATGCAACCGGTACAACTGATCCAAGAGAAATGATTTTAATTACGCAAAGCTTAAAAGAGCTACAACAAATTATGAGTGATTATGTGGGTATTGTAAGAACAGATGTACGTTTAGCTAGAGCTATGAAACGACTAGATTTATTGTTTGTTGAAACAGAAGAATTGTATCGTTCTACCAAAGTATCGCCACAGTTATGTGAGTTAAGAAACTTAATTACCGTAGGTTATTTAATTGTAAAAGGAGCTGAGTTTAGAAAAGAAAGCAGAGGATTACATTATAATACCGATCATTTGAATAAGAGTGTGTTGTTGCAGAATATTATTCTTTAGTTCTTTAGTTTGGAATTGTATAGTTCTATAGTTTGGGGTTATTTAGTTGGCTGATTACTTTAGTAAACACAAAGAGAAACCTTGTTATGGCTACCATAAAAAAATTTGAAGATTTAGAAGTTTGGCAAAAGGCTAGGCTTTTAGAAAACAAAATTTTTGAGTTAATGCAAACTGAAAGACTTAGCAAAGACTTTGAACTGAAAAACCAAATGAATAAATCTGCTGGCTCAGTTATGGATAATATTGCAGAAGGTTTTGGCAGAGGCAGCAGAAATGAATTCATACAATTTCTTACTATTTCAAGAGGATCGTTAACAGAACTTCAATCCCAATTATATAGATGTTTAGATAGAAAATATTTATCTAATGATGATTTCACAAATTACTATTCAATTACTGAAGAAGTAGCAAAAATGTTATCTACTTTTATTGCCTATCTAAATAAGAGCACCATGCAAGGCAATAAATTCAAAGAGAGAATTGCTATTAAAAAATAATCGAACTAAACAACTATACAACCAAAAACTAGAAAACTCCAAACTAAATCATGTACTACATCATTTACCCTATCTTCTACTTACTATCGTTGTTACCTTGGCGTATCATGTATTTAATTGGCGATGGTATTTATGTATTGGTATATTATGTATTTGGCTATAGAAAAAAAGTAGTGTTGAATAATTTACAAATTGCTTTTCCTGAAAAAACACAAGAACAAAGAAATAGAATTGCCAAAAATTTTTACCACAATTTTATTGATACATTTATCGAAACAATTAAGCTTATATCTATTTCTCCAAAAGAGTTTGATAAACGTTGTATTACCAATACCGAGGTAATCAATAACTTAAAAGCAAGTGGACAAAACGTTCAAATACATACCGGACATTTTTTTAATTGGGAGTTTGGCAACCTAGGTATGGCTAAAAATTTAGACTATAAATTCTTAGGTGTATTTATGCCATTAACCAATAAAGCATTCAATCAACTCATTATTAAACTTCGTGAAAAATATGGTACAGTTTTAATACCAGTACCCGAGTTTAGAAATAGCTTTCATAATTATGCTAAAGAACAATATGCATTGGGTTTAGTGGCCGACCAAAATCCTTCTAATCCCAATAATGCAGTTTGGTTACCTTTTTTTGGAAAGATGGCTCCATTTTATAATGGTCCTGAAAAAGGTGCAGTACGTATGAATACTGCTGTGGTAATGATGAATTATTATAAAGTAAAAAGAGGGTACTATAAAATAGAATATACTGTACTTACTACTACACCAAGAGAATTACCTAAAGGAGAAATTACTAAAAAATTAATTGAATATATAGAAGCTAGAGTGAAAGAAAGGCCGTCAAACTACTTATGGAGTCATAGACGTTGGAAGTTTGAATATGATGAAGCCAAATACGGACATTTAAAGATTTAAAAAAAGAGGAGTTACAAATTTGTAACTCCTCTTTTTGTTTTAGTCACTTCTTATTCTATTTTAAATCCAACTTAATTTGTAGCTCATCAAATTGTTTGTCATCAATAGCACTTGGAGCATCAATCATTACATCTCTACCACTATTATTTTTAGGGAAGGCAATAAAATCTCTAATACTTTCACTGCCACCTAAAATAGAACACAACCTATCAAAACCAAATGCAATACCACCATGTGGGGGAGCACCATATTCAAATGCACCCAATAAGAAACCAAATTTATGTTGTTGTTCTTCAGCATTCATGCCCAAGGCTTCAAACATTTTCTCTTGCAATTCACGTTGAAAAATACGTATTGAACCTCCACCAATTTCATTACCATTTAACACCATATCATAAGCATTGGCTTTGATGTTAGCGTATGGATGTTCAAAATATCTTAAAGCATCATCAACTTTAGGACTGTTACTAATCATCGTTTCAATATCACTTGGTTTAGGAGATGTGAATGGATGATGACGAGCAACCCAACGATTGGCTCCACCACCATCGGCATCTTCTGTAGCAAATTCAAATAAAGGAAAATCAATTACCCACAATAATTTAAATTCATCTGTTTTTCTTAGTCCTAAACGCTTACCCAACTCTAAACGCAAATCGCTCATGGCTTTTCTAGTTCTATCTTCTTCGCCTGCACCAATTAAAATTAAGTCACCAGTGTTGGCTTTTGAAAATGCAACAAGTTGTTTCAACTTTTCTTCATCAATAAATTTATCAAAGCTACTTTTAATGGTTCCATCGGCATTTACTTTTATGTAAGCCAATCCTCCAAGTCCAATTTGTGGGCGTTTAACCCAATCGGTAATTTCATCTATTTGTTTACGAGAATATTCAGCAGCACCTTCAACTACAATACCTAAAACAGCTGTAGCATTGTCAAAGTGTGGCACACCAACAATATGATCAGTTGTACCAATAATTTGTTGCAACGAAGTTTCTGTTTTTCCTTTGGTTTTATAGTTGCACAATTCCATACCAAAACGAATATCTGGTTTATCATTACCATATCTATACATGGCTTCTTCCCAAGACATACGTTGAACTGCTTCATTGTATTCGATGCCTTTTACATCTTTGAAAATGCGTTTCACCAAACCTTCGAACATGTTTAAAATATCTTCTTGCTCAACAAAAGCCATTTCACAATCTATTTGTGTAAATTCTGGTTGGCGATCGGCACGTAAATCTTCGTCTCTAAAACATTTTACAATTTGATAATATCTATCGTAACCACTTACCATCAACAATTGTTTAAAGGTTTGTGGACTTTGAGGTAATGCATAAAACTGACCAGGGTTCATTCTACTTGGAACCACAAAATCTCTTGCACCTTCAGGAGTTGATTTAATTAAGAAAGGTGTTTCTATATCCATGAAATTATTTTCATGCAAATAATTTCTGGTGCTTCTGCCAACAGCATAACGCAATTCTAAATTTTTCTTTACAGCATTACGACGTAAGTCTAAGAAACGATATTTCATTCTTAAATCATCGCCACCATCGGTATCATCTTCAATTTTAAATGGAGGAACTTCACTCTTATTTAATATTTTAAATGATGATAAAGTAATTTCAATTTCTCCTGTTGGAATATTGTTGTTTTTACTACTGCGTTCGGTAACTGTACCAGTTGCTTGTAAAACAAACTCACGACCTAAAGGATTAGCTTCTAAATCTTTATTTAAGGCCTCACCAAACAATAGTTGGGTAATGCCATAACGATCACGTAAATCAACAAAAGTGATTGCACCAAATTTTCTTACAGTTTGTACCCATCCAGCCAATGTTACAGTTTCGCCAACATTGCTGATGTTTAATTCGCCACAGGTTTTTGTTCTAAACATTTGCCCCTATCCCCTAAAGGGGGACTCTTTTTAGTTTAATAATTATTTTATTTGCTCAATAAAGAACAAAGTGTTGAAGAGTGTCTTTCGAGTTCGAAAGGATAAACTTGCAAGGAACGATGCCTGAAGTGATGTAGCTGGTTCAATAATTGCACATCTCGACTCCGCTCGATGCATAAAACGAATCCTTCGACTTCGCTCAGGACTCGACTTCGCTCAGGATTGAACTTCGCTCAAGACTTGAAAAACAACCTATTTCAACGGGTGGCAAATATAACACATAACAGAAAGTAAGTTGGCCCGTATTTTTGTGAAAATATGAAGGAAGCCCAATTTTTAGAAAAACCTATCTCACCACAAAAAACTAGAATAGCTGTAGCTGCTTTTTTCTTTGTTTCGGGTTTTGGGTTTGCCACTTGGGCAAGTAGAATACCAGCTTTACAGCAAAAATTACACTTAAGTGAGGCTGAATTAGGTACAGCATTATTTGCAATGCCATTGGGTTTAATGCTAACCTTACCCTTAACTAGTTTTTTATTGGGCAAATTCAGCAGCAGAAGTATTATGTTGCTAGGCTCAGTTGCTTACAGTATTTTATTAATTGTGTTGGCATTTGTTAATACGAACTGGCAATTTATATTGCTACTATTTTTATTTGGAGCTAGTAGAAACTTAATGAATATTCCTGTAAATGCACAAAGTGTAGGGGTACAGAAATTGTATAGTAAATCAATTATTTCTTCTTTTCATGGTGTATGGAGTTTGGCAGGATTTGTAGGAGCTAGTTTTGGAGGATTGATGATTTTGAAACAGGTTGATACTGCTACACATTTTATAGTGGTAAGTATAATCACTTTAGTGGTGATGGGATTTTTTTACAAAAACACCTATCATGACGATAAGCCTGTTGCAACAACTGAAAAAAGAAAAGCATTTTCACTTCCAAATAAAGCATTACTGAAAATTGGTTTAATAGCGTTTGCTTGCATGGCTTGCGAAGGAACAATGTACGATTGGAGTGGAGTGTATTTTGCAAAAGTAGTACAAGCTTCTGTTCAATATCAGGCAGTGGGTTATATTACTTATATGTGTGCAGTTACTTGTGGCAGATTTGTGGCAGATTATTGTATAAATAATTTTGGAATAAAACGGGTTTTAGAAGCTTCGGCAGTTTTAATATTTATTGGAATATTACTAGCAGTTATTTTTCCCAACATTATTGTTGCTTCAATAGGTTTTGCATTAACTGGTTTAGGTGTATCAAGTATTATTCCTTTAAGTATGCGTATTGCAGGTAGTAATGCAGGTAATCAAACATCTGGTCAGGCTATAGCATCAGTATCTACAGTTAGTTATTTTGGTTTTTTGTTAGGTCCACCAGTAATTGGGTATATTGGAGAGTTGGCCAATTTGCGTTGGTCGTTCTCATTATCGGCTGTGGCAGCTGTAGGAATTTTACTCTTATTGAGAAAGATTAATTTTAAGGGGATGTAATTTTATAAAAGAGCCAATTATTCAACTGACTCTTTTAAATTTTTGTAATACTATTTTGTAGTTGCGTTCCAATCTTTTCCAAATACTCTTTGTAAAGTTGGAGTTGTTCTTGCTTCGGCTTTTGTACGAATAGCTACTTCTTGTTCAGCAATTTTTGCAAACATGGCATTGGTTACAACACCTGCCAATAGATTGTCTAAGTTTAAATTCAGGTTTACTTTATTACCCAAAATGAGTTTTGCTGGAGCAACCAATTTATCCCATTCTTTGGTGATATTGTATTGATCTAAAGCAGTTTTCATAATGGGTGTAACAGTAGTACGCAAGTTTTCTCCAGTTGCACTTCTTAAATAATCGGTAGCTGCAGTTCCTCCATTTTTTACAATACCAATAGCATCGGTAATGCTCATTTTTTTAATGCCATCAACAAAAACAGGAATTGAGTTAGTAGCAGTTTGAGTAGCTGCATTGGTAAGTGTATTAGTAAACTTATCAATATCCTTACTTAAACCCAATTGTTGTAATTTTTGTAAAACGGTATTTACATCTTTAGGAAGAATAGCATTCATTAAAGCATCTTTACTAATCAACACATTGCCATTGCTGCCAATAGTTAGCATTTCTTTAATGCCATTAATAGCATCTCTTTCAGATAAATAGCTATCAGCAACCTGCTTTAAAACATCACAGCTGGTAAACAAAAAAGTGAAAAACACACTGAGTACGACGAATTTTTTTTTCATGTTGTTTGAAGAATTAGTAGTGTAAGGTAGGTTTATTTAATCTTCTATAATTTCTATTGCTTTTTTTGCCTTGATAGGTTTTGAATTACAGCCAATAAGAATTTCAAAATCTATAAAACGTAACTTGTCGCCTCTGCCAAATTTTTTTAGAGCTTCTCTAGATTCGATAGATAAAATTTTTCCAGTATTAACAATTTGAAGCACTTCGCCTTTCTTTTTCTTTAGCTCAGTAATAAACTGTTTTACTTTAAAAGCAGTATCGGTATTTAAAATTTTTACTTGGTTTTCCAATGACTCAGTGGTGATTTTATTTTTTTTTATAGTAACTGAAAAATCAACCAATGGTTCTTCAGGAATTAGCACAGGATATTTTATAGTAAATTTCTTTTTGCTGGTAATGAATAAAGTTATCGTTGCTTCAGCAGGTTTTTCAAGGTTGCATATTTTCCATACATACACATTGGGTTTGTTTGATTTTTTTAATGTACCAATGGTTGAAGTAACTTTTTGTATTTTGTTTTTACCAACAATTTCGGCAAAGGATATTTTGTTTTCATAGCCACTTATAATTGATGTAAACTCATCTGTACTTTGAGCTTTTGAATAAGAACCAAATAAAACAATACAGACAATAAAGAAATAAGTTATCGCAGTTTTCATTTTTAAAAAGGTAATAAAATAATTGATTTTTTTGCTTGAATATGTATTTAAAACTAGTTATTGTTATTTGTATATAATTTTACTTTTTTAGTAATGTTTACTAAATACTTTGATTAATTGTGTGTGGAATGAACCTGCTTTTATTATCGGTAATTAAACTATTGGCTTCTCTAATACCAATACCTGCTGGTTCTTGTCCAATAATCCAACTGCCAATTACTGGATAATGATTGCTAAAGTTGGGCAGTGTACACAAGTCTTGATAGATGTAACCTTCTTTGCCATATGCACCATCTGTTTTTTGTAAGGTTAAATTATTTTTTACCATTTCTATATTGGCTCCTTCTCTTGAAAGAATGGGTTTTTTTACATATTGGGTTAATTGATCAGCATCGAAATAAGCAGGCAATAAGTGAGGACAATCAGGATATAATTTCCAGAGTATGGGTAGTATTGCTTTATTGCTTAAAATCATTTTCCAGGCAGGTTCAATCCACATAGTTTTGTTTCTATCTTTTAAAATATTTTCACCAAAATTGTCTTTTGTCATCCATTCCCAAGGATACAGTTTGAACATGTTTTTAATAGGTTCATTTTCCATATCTACAAATTCTTGGGCATCTTCATCCCAACCAATATCATCTATAAACACCAACTTGGTTGTTATACCAGCTTGCATGGCACAATCTCTCATGTACTCTGTGTTGGTTAGGTCTTCTAAGGTTTCTTTTAAACAAGTAAAATGAACAACGCCTGGATATAAATACTCTTTTAAGTATTTCCAATACTCAATTAATTTTTCATGAATGCTGTTGAACTGGTCTTTGTTGGTATCAAAATCTTTTAACCAAAACCATTGTACAATACCTGCTTCATATAAGCTTGTTGGCGTATCTGCATTGAACTCTAGTAATTTTACTTCGCCGTTTTTGTAACAAAAATCAAATCGTCCATAAATAGCAGGATGATCTTCCATCCAGCTTCTTTCTATTAATGGAACAAAAGATTCAGGTATTTGAAAATAACTGTACAATTTATTATCCATTACATGCTGTACTGCACCCAAACATAAATCCCACAATTCGGCAGTTGCTTTTTCTATGTATACAATTTCGTCCATAGAAAATTCATAGTATACGCTTTCATCCCAATAAGGTACATTGCCTGTATGAAAACCGAAGCCTAATTTTTCGACTTCGGTTTGCCAATTATTTCTTGGGCTTGTTATAATTCGTTTCATGCTGTTTGATTGTTGAATTTTCGGATTGTCGAATTGACGAATTATTCAATCAGCTAATTCGTTAATTGTTTCTAACTACTTACACTATAACCACCTTTGCCAAAACCGCCTCTTACCACACTACTCTTAAAGTTGTTGCTGCCTACATTACTATTTGGATGAATGGCACTTGAATAATAGCCTGCTCGTTGAAAACTACCATTGTTGTAGTTGCCATAAGGACGAAAAGCATAATACCACAATATTGCACTACCAATACCACTGCTATGGTAATGATGCGTACGAGTATATGGTGCAGTACTATCGCTACGTACGTAGGTTTTGGAGTTACCGCTTTCCCATTCATTATTGGGTTGATTACAACTGGCTAATGCTGCTGTAATTAGTATTAGTTCAATGTGTTTTGTTTTTTTCATACCCCTATCCCCTGAAGGAGAATATTTATTTGGTTGATAATTTGGTTCTGCTCAATTGTATTCACATTGTTCAAGTAAGCGATATTTCAACGATGCTCAGTAATTACTTCACTGTAATAAAGATTTCGTAATCTTTTTTTACTTGAACTTGCTTTGTATCTCCGTCTTCATTTTCTGCAATCGTGTTTTCAATACCAAGTGCAGGAACGGTGTCTCTATACTCAATAAACTTTGAAGTATTGTAATTCGTCCATACTTGATGTTTTGTTATTAACACATCGTGTAAGCTATCTAAATGTTGAACAGAAATATCTGTTTCTATAGAGCCTCGTTTATTAATGGTATCTGTTAAGTCTTCACTTTTTTCATCATTACAAGATAGCATCATTAATATGGCACTGGCTAAAACTACCAGCACAATTGGTTTCATTGTAGTCATTATAAATTGTTATTTAAATAAGTTGATATAGTTTTCCCTTGCCACTATTGAAGTGATAAATTCACACATGAAAATTAGGGCGTACATTAATGCAATGCAGACATTTATATCCACATTCTTTAAATACTAATTTTCTAGAATTTTAGGGAAATGTAATTAAAGCCGTGGTGGGTTTTCTCTTAATCTGCAGTTGGTGAAGAGAGACCTTATGTAGTGGTTCATTTATCGATGGAGCGTACTCCGTTTGTTTTGATAAATCAAAGATATATGTGGGTAAAACGATGTAAGCCATAATGCAGTACTAACGGTGAAACTACTTTCACGAATGGTAAAAAAGCTATTATAAGTGGTAGATATAGCTATAAATGGCAAATATCAATGATAGTCGGCAGGAGAAAATTTCGGCAACTTACATGCTTTCCAATTCTACTTTATGTTTTGGCTTCCAAATTAAATAGTAAAAAGTTAAAACTACTATACCCATTACAAAAGGAATAATGGCTAAATGTTTATAGGTATAATCACCCCAAAGTGGTTTTGTATCAAAATGTAAAAATTCACTTACCATCCAATAACTATTGGCAGTTATCCATACTGATATTGCAATATTATGGCACAACTCACTCATCATTTTTCTTGTTCGCCAAGCAATAACAATGGATATAATTAATGTAGGAAAAATCATAACAATACCCAATGGTTTCCAAAACATACACCAAGCAATATCTTTAAATAACCAAAAAACAATATGCAAATTTTCCATTTTACGATATTGAAGAGGAATATTATAAGTGGGTTGCGGATTACTCATGCTTTAGGGTTTTAAGGCGATAAAAATAAGTGGTTTATTTCACGCAACGAAACAACGAAGGCAACGAAACAACGAATTCTGTTTCTTATGTTGTAATTGTAAGCGTTTTTCTATGTAAAACTATCTGCTTAATATTTTACTAAATCGTTGAACATTGGCCAATGGATTGATTGGTTTTTGGTTTACCAAATGATCGGTTAGTTCATGTGCAAAGTAGGGAGCCAATGAACAACCTTTAGTACCCATTCCGTTTAAAATACCTATGTTTTGATGTATAGGGTGTAAACCAACAAATGGTCTACGTTCCATATTGGCAGGGCGTTCAGCTGCAATATGATCAATTACTGTGTAAGGCAATTTTAAAAAGCTGTTGAGTTGAACTTCCATTTTTTTTCTGAAAGCTTCAGTGGGTTCTATATTTTCAAATTGCCATTCGTACGAAGAACCTACCCACCATAAATCTTCTTTCCATGGAACTATATTTAAACCATGCTTGTAAATATTTTTTCTAGGTAAATTGGGAATTGAAACAATTAAAGCTTCTCCTTTCATTCTTGAATAAGGCAGATTTTTAAAAAAGGGATTATTGAAACCATCAACACCATCGCAGAAGATGGTTACAGGTTTAAGGTTTAAGGTTGAAGGTTGAAGGTTATTGGGATTGAAATTATCTTCAACGAGTTGATTATTTTGTTTGAGTTGATTTCTCCAGGCATTCATCAAATTTTGAACATCTACTAACCAACATGGATTGGTTTCTCCAATACCAAATGGGTAGTTGAAATATTGTTGCCATTGTTCAGGATGTTCTACTTTTTTTAAATATTGTGTTTCTTGCGGCAAACGCTCATCAAATGCCATTTGCATTTGTGGTGTTGGATGAAAATCTAAAATGTTGGTTTGTTGAATGATCGAGATATTCAATTCTTTTTCTAACTGCTGATAAATATTTACGGCAAATGGCATTATGTCGTCTATCATCCAAGTTTTAACTATTCTTCTTCCAGTAACAGGATTGATTATACCACTTGCTACTTTGCTGGAGGTGAAGGGTTTGGCTTCATCGTACACCAAAATTTTTTTACCGGCTTTCTGTAAATAGTAAGATAAAAATGTACCACAGATTCCTTGACCAACAATAATATAATCGGGAGTAGTGAGCGGTAATTGGTTAGTGGGGTTGGAGATATTATATTCCATTTTGCAAATGTAGTAGGAGTTAGAGACTCTGAAGAACCAATAACCCTGACGACGGCTTTTAGCCTCGTCAGCGGTTGTAAAGAATTGAAAATAAAATAACCGCCGTCAAGGCTGATAGCCGTTAACGGGGTTGATTTTGTTTGTTGACGAGGCTAATTAGACCTATTCTTTTACCTTAATTTTAATGCCTTCGCTGTGACTAATAAATTCAGGTGCATACATACATTGAATGGTTGCAATACCTACACTAAATGTACCTGTATGTGTGACATACAAAGGATATTCAAAAACATAAGTTCCTTTTTCCAATCTATCGATAAAGAAATTGGTACTTGCATCTTTGGTGGCTTCATAGTAGCCTAGTCCATCTTGCCATTTATATGTACTCAATACATTTACTGGTTCTGTGCCACTTGCTCTCATATCTTTTAGGTGTAAGTATTCCATGGTTCTATCGCTACTCAATACAATTCTTACAACCAATTTATCGCCTACTTTTAATTCATCATTTTCATTAATAGGTTCCAATACTTTTCCTTTATCGGTATTCTTTTCTACAAATAATTTTTTCTTTAATGAAAGAGGTGAGGAAGCTTCTGTTATTTTATCTAAATCTTCAAAATATTGCCAGTACACTGCACCATATGAAGGAGTGCTAGTTAATTGGTTAACTGGTTGATTGGTTGATATTGTAATGTTACCCATTGCTGGTTTTACTTTATCGCCAGGAATTCGTTCTTTGATATATCCGTTACTCGTTTGTTGTTTCTCGTTGTTGGTTGCTCGTTGGCTGTTGATTGTTTGAGTGCCTAATTTTATTTGCACTTGATTATTATTATTCACCCAATCGCTTCCAGTATTTAATAAAACATAACAAGCATCGGCGGTAGCCACAGTTGTTTGCCAGTTGTTGGTTTGCTTGTTTAAGATAAGCCATGTTTTAGCTGCATCAATTTTTTGTGTTAACCCAACGAAATTGTCTTTTGCAGCAACTTCAGCTAAGAACTCAATCATAGTGCTTTGATGTTCAATTGGTGATGCATACCAAAAACAAGCTGTTCTATCTTTCCAATATAAAGTGCCTTTGGTAGTATCTTCTACAGCATTTTCTATAACAGCAGGCAGCAGGTTTACGTTTACAATTCTTCTTTCGTTGTTACGGTATAAAACTAAACCAATCAATGCTGTATTGTACGTGTTTTGTTGATTCCAATATTGTTTAGCTTGATTATAAAAGTAATTATATGCATCACGATTTTTTAAATTGTTATTATAAAAACTACGCATGTACAAGTACTGAATTTGGGTTGATGATAAATTATTTTTACTTAAATCAACTTTGTTTTTAATCATTTCGTTATGATCATTTGATAACTGTTCATCCATATAGCTCAATGCTTTGTCTGCAATAGTTTGAAGCTTATCAGTTTGTTCTTTTGAAAGAGCATTGAGCTTTTTCAGTTTACCAATTCCTGTTAAAATGTAGTTGGTAATATATCTGTTCTCATAGCCACCTTTAAACCATGCAAAGCCACCATTTGAGCTTTGTAGCTGTTGTAATTTTTCAATCACTTCATTAATGCTACGGCTCATTTTAACTACATCAAAAAGCAAGGCAATATTCTTTTGCTTTTGTTGTTCGGTTGTTGCATTTAATACCCAAGGTGTTTCTTGTAATAATACTTGTTTGAGCTCTTCATTCTTTTGAAGATTTGATTTAAAAGCAGTGGTGTCTTTTTTCCATTCTTCAAATACAGCTTTAATTTTAGGGTGTTTATTTACAATAGATGACGCAAGTGCGTTAGCATACATTCTGTTGAAAGTTTGCTCAGCACATTCGTATGGATATTCCATTAAATAAGGCAATGATTGAACAACACTCCAAATTGGATTGGCTGTGTATTCAACAGTAATACCTTCATGATTTAAACTTTCACTTGTTGTATTGATTAGCTTATCGAAGGCGAATGATTTTTCTTTTTCACCAGATTTTAAATACAAAGGCAAACTTTCTGTAACCAACATTCTATTGGTTAAAACAGGTAAAGTATTTTCTTCACCGTCGCCAAAAGCACCTGCTTTGGCAGTTACTCTCCAAGTTAATGGTTTATTATAATTAAATGGAATTTGAATAGGGAATTTCACTACCGTACTTTGGTTAGCAGAAGCAGTAAAATATTGAGTCGGAAAACTATTTTGAAACCAACCATCTACACTTGCACCAGTGATTGCATCAACCAATTCTAAAGTGCATTGTCCTGTTAGCTCTTTCTCACTTAGGTTAGCAATTTTGGTAACCAATTCCATATTGTCGCCCTCTCTTAAAAACCTTGGTGCATTGGGTTGTACCATCAATGTTTTTTGTGTGGTAATGGTTGCACTATTGCTGCCAAAAGCCAAATCCTTGGTATGTGCAAAGCTGAGCCATTTCCATTGGGTGAGTGCTTCTGGAATGGTAAAACTGAATGTATAATTACCAGATGTATCAGCATATAAGTTAGGGAAGAAAAAAGCGGTTTCGTTGAAGTTTTTACGTGGTTGAATGGGTTGTTCTTGTTTCTTTTTGGCAGCATTTTTTGTAGTAACGATTAAAGCCCCACTAGAAGCTCGTGAACCATACAATGCAGTTGCAGAAGCATCTTTTAAAATATCTATATGGTCAATGTCATCTATATTCAAATTACTAAATTGTAATTCTGTTACAACTCCATCAATTACAACTAATAAACTGTTTTCATTTTTTACACTTGCAATACCTCTTATTCTAACTGCTGCTTGTTCCTTGCTAAGTCTTTCATTTTGACTAGTTGCTACCGAAGCTGTCATGTCTTTTTTCTTACTAGTTCCGTAACCAGTTACTACTACTTCATCCATTCTATCTTCTGCTAAAACTTGCACACCTTCTAATCTTCCTTGTAACATACTTGCTGCTCCAGGAGTGGCACTTTCAAAAGCTAGTACCTGATTTTTATTATTATCTAATTTCAGATAAGCGTAGTCGTTAGGGTTTTTCCACCATAAAGGTTGTATTCTACTTATTTCATTGGCATTTTTTATTAATCTATCATATACAATAGTAGCTACATCTGTATAATTTATTTTTCTTGAATAGTTATATTGAGATGCTACTTTTTCAAAATTATTAGATGTTCTAAAGCCATTGCTGTAAGTATTTTTCAGCCAAATATTGGGTGTAGATAAACTATGTTTTGTAAACTGTTCTAAACTGGCATCGTACATAGTTGTTAACAATTCGGCTGAAACTTTTTCATCTTTATTGCCTTTAATATTAATAGTATAAGTTTCTTTACTTCCTGGCTCTGTTTTGTTTCTAAAACTAGTATAACTAACTTCTAACTCTTTATTGCTCCAAGGAACTTCAATATTAAAAAAGTTGGTGTATAATCTATTGTTTATTACAAATGCTTGTTCAATTGCAATATTACCTCTATGTTTTTCTTGTGCTTTAATATTTATTTCATGTAAGCCTTTTTCTAAAGTTTTGAATGTATAAGCAGAATTGGTTTGATTTTTTTCTTGTATGGTTTGAATGATATGTATTTTATTGGCCATGCTACCCATTAAAAATTTAGCGGATTCGTTGGGCTTCACATAGTTATTAATGGTATAATGAAAATTGTATTGAGGAAACGATAATGACTCGTTACTAAACAATTGCATGTATTTGATATCTTTTACTTCATTGCCTTCTTTATCTTTTGTAATGGCTTCTATTTTATAATAACCAGATTTAATTTTTGCTTTTGGAATTTGAAATGAAGTTTGTGTATCAGTATTCAAGTTGATGCTGTAGTGTAATTGTTTTGCAGTCCAATTATCTTGATTTAACTCATCGCTGTATTCATCGTTAGGAAATAATTGTACATATTGTTCTTTTGAAAAAATAAATTGGTCGGGCTGCTCCCAAAGTCTTTTTCTAATTAATCTTACTGGAGTTTCAACTTCATAAATATTCACTATTACATTAGCAGGTTCTTTTTCTCCACTTAAGTTTTTAGTAGAAACTGATATTTCATTTTTATTGGTTGTTGAACTTATTTTAGCAGCACTTAATTGCAGCATTAAACTTTTGTATCCTATAGAAACTGTTTGATCATTACTTCTTGTTTCTCCATTTAAATCGGTTACAGTTACATTAATGGCAAAGTCGAATAGTGGATCACTATTTTTATCAACTGTTACATCTGGCAAGGCTTTAAACGTAATACTAAATTTGCCTAAAGCATCTGTTTTAATGTTGCCATTGGCAATTTGTTGGTTATTACTTCTTGGTCTTATTCCACTTCTCCAATACCAATCATAAATAAATCGGGCATTGCGTTGTATGGTAAATTTAACTTCGGCATTATCAATAGTATTGCCAGCATAAGCTTTTGCAAAACCAGTAATCGTAATACTATCATTCAGTTTATAAGTTCCTTTTATGGTTTCAAATTCTACATAAAACGTAGGTCGTTTATATTCTTCAACTTTAATAGTTTTTCCTCTGTCTTCTTCAACATCATAAGTATTAATGCTAAATTTTCCAGTTAATACATTTAAAGGAATTTTGAAACTACCACTTACCGATCCATATGCATTGGGTAAAGCTTTTAGAGAATCAACGGTATTACCATTTACATCTTCTAAATAAATTTCAATACTATCATTTAAATGATATAGCTTACTATAATTGGTTTTGTAATCTTTGGTAAGTAAAATTGCTTTGAAGAAAATGGTTTGTCCTGGTCTGTAAATTGCCCTATCGGTAAAATAATGAATGGTTGAATGTTCGTCTTCAAAATCTTCAATATCATCTTTGCTCATTTTCTTTTTACGTATATCATCTTCATTATCTCTGTTATAATAATTGTATTCATCTTCGTCTAAACTTAGAGTGTCGTTTGCTGAAATGAAATCTAAGAAAAAGTTGTTACTTGTTTTTTTTGTATCTATTGTAAACCAGCCATTTTTATTGGTTTTGTAAGAGGTAAAATATTGTTCTACATATTTATTTGATTTCGAATCCCAATTATTGGTGTACACTTTTACAAGAATATTTTTTATAGGTTCGCCAGTTGTTCTATTCATAACAAAATAGTCGTTACCATTTTTGATATAGCTAATATTAGACACATGAAAAAATTGACTACTCATTACATTGGTTGAATCTACAAAACCTTTTCCATCACTAGTGAGTAGCAAATATTCACCAACCGGCAATGCATCAATTTTAATTTCAACAGTATGTTGTTGATGGTCGTTGGTTTGAGGTAAAAGCTGATAAAAACTTTTATAAGGTAATTTGGCACTTAATTGTTTAAAGCTTTGATTATAATCAAATTGTTTATTGTTACTTTTTGCAGTAGATAATTTAATGATTCGTATAAAAAGGGTATCCACATTTTTATAGTTTACCAATGCTCTCATGGGTAAGTTGGGAATATTCACTTTTTCCATTTGAATTGAAAAGGAAGGATCTAAAATGGTTTTTTGTAAATTGATTGCATTGATAACACCTTTAGCATTTGAATTGAATTTTTGTTGTATTTGCTGAATTTTTGATAATGCTTGTACATAATAATAGCGATATGCTGTATCACTTATTGGTTTATAATTATCGGCTTTGGTAGATAATTGTTCAGCAACCAAGAAAGCAGCTTGAGCAGCTTCATCAAAAGATAAATTGGCTAATTGTTGCAATGCTTTTACATAAGCTGGTTCTTTTTCTTCATGTGAAAGATGATTATTCACCCATTGTAATCTATCAATATCCACATGTATTAAAGCATTTTTATTGGTATCATTTAAGTGAAAGGCAATTAATTGTTGATAGAGTTGTAAGGCAATCAACTGATGTGCGGTTGAATCTTTACTTTCAAATTTATATTGTGCAAATTGCTCTGTTGGCAATAATGCATTAATATCATTCAATTCAAAAGCATAAGTTGGCTTGGTTAAAAACATGTTGCCAGATGTAAAATAACTTAATGCTTCATGCATTAACAAATCGTATAAAGTGGGTCGTACATTTCGGGCATTACCTTTTATAATAATAGCATCAAATTGAGATAATAAGGTAGATTTTAAAAGAGCAGCATTTTGGGTACTCAACAAATAATTTTTACTGATTGCTTCATTAAAATCATCAGCCGTCCATGTTTCCACATCAGCTATAGAGAAGTTATCGGTTTTAGTTCTATTATAAATTTTCCAACGAAAGTTATTGTAATATTTTAAGTATCGATTGGCCAATAAACTGTATAAAATACTTTTTGCAGCTTCGTTTGTTGTAGCAATTATTTCATTTTCTAGCTGTGCAATACTATTGTTGGGCTTATTGTCAAAAATGGTTTCTTCAAGACTTAATTTATATACCAAACACTTAATAATTTGTGATTGATGATTCAATTGTTTGGCTTTATGATACAGTTTATTTACTTTTTCAAGAGCAGTTTTGGGTAAGTTTCGTTTATTAATATCGGAATCTATCGTTAGCCATTCTTGTTTAAATAAAGAATCGCTGGTTTGAGCAGTGGCAAATTGCAGAAAAAGAAAAAATATGCAGCATTGAAAAATTCTGGTAACCATAAAACTGTAATTAGATTGAGTAAAAATAGACCATTAACTTACAGCGATGCAAAAGCTGTGCTAATTACATAAATAAATACAAAAAGCTTATGACATTCCTGCCATAAGCCATCCCCCTGTGAAATTTGAATAATTCAGGTTACTGATTTATTCAACTGCAATATGTTCTAATAATAGAAAGCAAGCAATACCGCTTTGAGGGTATTTTTTGTTTCACACAAAGGAAAAAATTTCTCACAAAGCAACAAAGCATACGAAGTACACAAAGAAAATAAAAGTGCCTTTGCGAAAGCAAAGGCACTTTTAAACTTTATAAACTCAATAAACTTGTAAACTTATTTCTTAGCCAATTCAGCAGCCATTGTTTTACCAATATCTGCAGGGCTTGCTACTACAGCAATACCACACTCAGCCATAATTTTCATTTTAGCTGCAGCAGTATCATCTGCACCACCAACAATTGCACCAGCATGACCCATTCTACGACCTGGAGGAGCAGTTTGACCAGCAATAAATCCTACCACCGGTTTGGTTTTATTGTCTTTAATCCAACGAGCAGCGTCTGCTTCCATGCTACCACCAATTTCACCAATCATAATAATTCCATCGGTTTCAGGATCTTCCATTAATAATTTCACTGCTTCAACAGTTGGAGTACCAATAATTGGATCTCCACCAATACCAATGGCAGTGCTTATTCCTAAACCAGCTTTTACAGCTTGGTCAGCAGCTTCATAGGTTAATGTTCCACTTTTAGAAACAATACCAATACGACCTTTCTTAAAAATAAAACCTGGCATAATACCCACTTTAGCTTCTTCAGCAGTAATAACACCTGGGCAGTTTGGACCAATTAAACGAGTGGTTTTACCTTGTAAATAGTTTTTCACTTTTACCATGTCTTGTACAGGTATTCCTTCTGTAATACATACTACCAAAGCAATTCCAGCATCTGCAGCTTCCATAATTGCATCAGCAGCAAATGCCGGTGGTACAAAAATGATACTCACATTGGCACCTGTATTTTTTACAGCATCGGCAACTGTATTAAAAACGGGTTTATCTAAATGTGTTGTACCTCCTTTATTGGGCGTTACACCACCTACTACATTCGTTCCATACTCAATCATTTGAGTGGCATGAAAAGTACCTTCAGTACCGGTAAAACCTTGTACTAAAATCTTAGAATCTTTGTTAACTAATACGGCCATTTTTTAAATTTTTGTGCCGCAAAAATAGGTGAAACCAATTGTAATATGTAAAGAATTCTGCCGATAACGTTATCGGGGAAATTGGAACGCTGATGACACTGATTATACAGATTTACACTGATTTTTTCTTTGTTTCTGAAAATATAGGACGCAGATGATACTGATTGAACAGATTTAACTGATTTACTCTATGCTTCTGTGGCAAAATATTGAACGTAGATGACGCTGATTGAATGGATTTTAGTAATTTCTACTTATAAAACCCACCCCCAAGAAGTATTCTATTCAATTGAAGTTTGCATTGCCCCTCTGAGGAGGGGAAGAGTATTGCAATAATTCGTGTAATTCGCCTTAATTCGTGCGATCTGTTTTAATCCGCCTAATCCGTGTCATCCGTGTTCCAATCCAACCACTTATAACAAATTTCAGTTCTCATTTTTCAGTATCAGCCTAAACTTTTACTTTCAACGCCTAATTAAATGAATTATGAAACGAATACATTTCTTTCTAGTTATTTCTATTTTCTTAATTGCTTTTACAACAACTGCACAACGTTCAAGGTCTATCAACTGGACCAAAGATGGCAATGCGTATTATGCCAACGAAGCAGCAGGTATAGTTAAGTATCAGTTACCCGATTTTACAAAATCTACTTTAGTAGAAAAAGCAAAGTTGACACAAGATGGTAAAGCTGTTGCTGTAAAAAGTTTCTCAGTAAGTGAAAATGAACAAATGTTTTTGTTGTTTACCAACACCAAAAAAGTTTGGCGTTACGAAACCAAAGGCGATTATTATATTTTTAATAAAGCCAATAGCACATTAAAACAATTGGGTAAAACATTGCCTGCTTCTTCTTTAATGTTTGCAAAAATCAGTCCCGATGGAAGTAAAGCAGCTTATGTAAGTAACCACAATGTATATGTAGAAGATTTAGCTAGCAATAAAATTATGCAGTTAACTAAAGATGGAACTGATAGAATTATCAATGGCACTTTCGATTGGGTGTATGAAGAAGAATTTGGTTGTAGGGATGGATTTAGATGGAGTCCAGACAGCAAAAGCATAGCTTACTGGCAAATTGATGCAAGAAAAATTCGCAACTTTTTAATGATAAACAATACAGATTCAATTTATTCATTCAATGTTCCTGTTGAGTATCCAAAAGTGGGCGAAGATCCTTCTATGTGCAGAGTGGGAGTTGTAAATATTGCTACAGCCAAAACCAAATGGATGAACGTTCCTGGCGATGCAGTACAACATTATATTCCAAGAATGGAATGGGCTGCTAATAATGAATTGATTATTCAACAGTTAGATAGAAAACAACAAGTAAGTAAACTTATGTTGTTGAATACTGTAAGTGGACTTGCGTCATTAATAAATGAAGAAAAAGATGCTGCATGGATTGATATTAAAAGCAGATGGAACAATGATGACCCAACAGGCTGGGAGTGGGTAAATGGTGGTAAAGATTTTTTATGGGTGAGCGAAAAAGATGGCTGGCGACATATTTATTTAATGAGTAAAGATGGTAAGAAAGAAACTTTGTTAACCAAAGGCAATTATGATATGATTGGTTTTGGTGCCATAGACGAAGCCAATGGATATGTGTATTTTACAGCATCGCCAGATAATGCTTTGCAGCAATACTTGTATAGAGTAAGTTTAAAAGGAGATGGGAAAGCTGAATTGGTTTCATCTGCCAATCAAAAAGGAACACATACTTACCAAATTTCACCAACAGGTCAATTTGCAAAACATGGGTTTTCTAATATTACTACCATGCCATCAGAAGAATGGGTAAATTTAAAAACCGGTGAAGTAATTAAACCCGCTACAAAACGTAGTGCTGCAAAAGAAGAATCGAATGCATCATTTATAAATATTACTACCGAAGATGGTGTTACTATGGATGGCTGGTTAGTATTGCCAAATAATTTTGACAGCACCAAAAAATACCCTGTTGTATTTTATGTGTATACCGAACCAGGAGCAACAACAGTAAGCGATACTTATGGTAATGCAGGTTTCCCATTTTACATGGGAGATATGGCTGCTGATGGTTATATACAAATTAGTCTTGACGGACGTGGCACTCCTTCTCCAAAAGGGGCAGCATGGCGTAAAAGTATTTATAAGAAAGTAGGTATTTTAAATGTTCGTGATCAAGCTATGGCTGCAAAGGAAATTTTAAAATGGAGCTATGTAGATAAAAATAGAATATTGGTAAGTGGTTGGAGTGGTGGTGGTTCTACTACCTTAAATTTAATGTTCCAATATCCTGAAATTTATAAAACAGGCATTGCTGTTGCACCTGTTGCAAGCAGATTTACTTATGATAACATTTATGAAGAACGCTACATGGGTTTACCACAAGAAAATAAAGATGATTATACTAAAGCTTCGGCAATTACACATGCAAAAGGTTTAAAAGGAAATTTATTACTCATTCATGGCACTGGCGATGATAATGTACATTACCAAAACACCGAATTATTGATTAACGAGTTGGTAAAAAACAACAAACAATTTAGTATGATGAGTTATCCAAACCGTTCACATAGTATTAATGAAGGCAGAGGCACATCGCAACATTTGTTTACTTTAATTACCAATTATATTAAAGAGAAATGCCCTGGTGGAGGAAGATAATTTTTATCAATTGTTTTTTCCAAATCCCAAGTAAAAATCCCGAATGAAGTATCATTCGGGATTTTTACTTTTTTATGATATTTTGTTTAAGGCATCACAAAACTAACAGCAGCTGGTGAGGTGTTATTTAAATTGGGGAAGATTCGTAAACCTGAGTTAGGTTCTATATAGTCATTAGATTGAAAAGAATCTCCATATACTTTCACAAAAATGGTTTGTCCACTTGTAAATCCCATTGCTGCTAACTCTCCATTTGTAAATCCTGCAAAACTAATATTGCTTGAATAACTTTTTAAAGAACTAAAAGCTGAATAATTGGTATTAGAAACAGTTGCAGCATTGCTAAAAAAATAGCGAACAAAGCTTCTGTTACTTGTAGTTGGGGCAGGGCTAAAAGCATAATTAAATGAAACACCTGGTTCTCCATTAAAGGTATTGCCAATTACTGAAAAAGTACTAACAGTAGTAGTGGAAACTTTTCCAAAACCTATTACTGGAATAGTAGTTGCTGTGGATGCATGTTTAACACCAATAACTTTTTTTGTTCCATAACCAGATTTAGTTATTACAATTTCATATTCATCGTAAGGTAAATTATCGAAAGAGAATCTACCATTTGCATCTGTTGTTGTTGTTGTATTAGGCAAATTACCAATGGAAACCGTAATGCCTAGAGCATCATTTATAGAGTTAAGCTTATCATCCCAAGTTTGAATACTACCACTTAATTTTCCTAATGAAATATTATTTGTAGCAGTATCTTTTTTACACGAAAAGAGAATAAACACAAATAAACCTACTAATAGATTAGAAGTTTTATTAAGTTTAAAAGTTGTCATAAAATAAATATTTAGTACAAAGATTTATTATAAATATATAATCAGCAAATTAAATATTGTAGTGAACATTAATTAGTTACTTAGCGGGGTATTATACTTTCTATTTTAGTACAAAATTTTATAAAGAAAATTATAGGAAAATCGCTAGTTACTTCACATGATTCTTGATAAAACTTACGGCTTTGTTATATGTATCAATTAAGTTAGTACCACTCCATCCATGACCTTCTCCTGTATATGTAATATATTGATGTGTAGCACCTGCTAATTGCAACTTACTTTGTAGTGTATTGCTTTCACTGATTGGTACAACAACATCGGCTGTGCCATGAAAAATAATGGTTGGTGGAACCGTTGCTGTAACAAAATTAATAGGACTACCACTTGTGTATGCAGCTGCATTGGTAGTTGGTGTGCCTCCAACAGCATTCACAATAATGGGTTGTGTTAATGATGCCATAGGATGGTTGTTGTACATCCATGCCATATCGGTTGGGCCAAATAAATTTACCACTGCTTTAATTTTACCATCGGAATTATTTTTATAACTTTTCAATAAAGTTAAATGAGCTCCTGCACTTGCACCCATTAAAGCCAATTTAGATGTATTGATATTATATTCAGCAGCTTTGCTGTGTATAAAAGCAAATGCAGCATCAATATCAGCTAGTTGCTGTGGCAATAATATGGTAGAACCATTGGCTAATCTATAATTCAAATTAATAATGGCATAGTTACCTAACAAAGGTTTTAAATTTAGGATATCATTGTTAAAATCTGCTTTATCGCCACCACTCCAACTTCCACCATGAATCATGATGACTGTATATGTACTTGACGTACTTCTATTGGCAGGTAAATACACATCCATTTTTTGCTGAGTGCTTGTGGTTGCATAAGCAACATCTATGATAGTTTTTTCAGCATTAGTGTCTACCATTTCTTCTGTACTCTTTTTACAAGAAAAAAATACAACACTAAATAATACGGCAACAATAATTTTGTTCATAGAAAGGTTTGTTTTCATTTTAAAACTAATTAATTAACCGCAAAGAACACAACTTTGAAGCACAAGGGGTACTTTTTTGTGTACTTAGTGAAATGCTTTGTGCACCTTGTGATTAAGTAGAAAAACTATCTAGCTGGCATTGGCACAACAGGTAAACTTTCATTACCTGTTTCATTTACACTTTGTACTGCAAAAAAATAATTGTCTTTACTGTAAGGCAATTTATAGTCTAACGATTCTGTATAAAATTTCTTTTGCCAAAATGCACTCGTCGTTTCTCTCATTAATATAAAATATCCTTTTGGCTTGCCTGTTTTGGGGGCTTTCCAATAAATGTATGTGTAGTTGCTTAATTTTTTTACTTCTACTTTTACTTCTTCTGGCATGGCTGGTGCTTTAGATAAATTGGCCAAGTTGCTGAGGTTTATTGCAGTATTTTTTCTTAAATATTCAAAGTCCATAAACTCTGGTAAATCGCCATATTGAATACCATTTTCTTTTCTTACATCTTGGTGTTGGTGATAATAGTTTTCGTTCATTTCGGTAAAACGTACAGCAGCAAAACCATTTTCTACAAATGGGGTATGATCTCCACCACGTAAAAAACGATCATTTCTATAAATCATTACAATTTGCATATTATCTACATAGCGTTCTCCAATTTCTTTTACATAACGTGCTAATTGGCGAGCTTTTCCATCGTTTTCTAAACCTAGTTGACGAATTTGTTTGCCATTTTTATCTAGTTCATAAGCTGGTAATCCTTCACTAAAAACACGAAGCTGATTGTTATTAATATTATTGGTTTCACTGCTATTATTACTGCCCATAATATCATTATTTAAAACAGCTTCAATATTCCAGTTTTCTTGTTTGGCTTTTTTTGCCATATAATAGGCACCTAATAAACCTTGCTCTTCTCCACTAACAGTAACAAAAATAACAGTAGCAGGAAAGTTGCGTTTACTCATTATTCTAGCACATTCAATAACAGCTGCACATCCACTTGCGTCATCATTTGCACCTGGAGCATCACCAACACTATCCATTACATTGGTACGCATACCGTCTAAGTGTCCACTAATAATAAATACTCTTTTATCTGCTGTATCAGTTCCTTTTAACGTAGCTACAACATTGCCTAAAATAATGTTTCTATCTACTCTTCTTCCATCTGGTTTGTAAGTAGTTGTATCTATAAAAGCTGTTAATCTTCCATTGGATGTTTTAGCAAAATCATTGAATTTGTTGAGTACCCATTTTCTTGCAGCACCTATTCCTCTTGTTGTAGAGGTTTGATTACTCAGTGTGTTTCTAGTACCAAAAGCAACCATTTGATAGATGTACGATTTCAATGAATCGGCATTCACCTCTTTAACCATTGCTTCAATTTCTGGATCTCTTGCAATGGTAGTTTGAGCAGTGGTAGTTAAACTAAAACAAACGAATAGAATGAATAATAGTGTTCTCATGGCATGATTGTTGAATAATTGTGCAACCAAATTAATAGATTTTAAAATAATAACCCTATTTTGTAATGCTGAGCCATTATTTACCTAAATACAAGTATATGCAAAAGTTGTTTTCTCGTTTACCGAAAACTTGTTTGCTACTATTCTTCTTCAGTTTGTTTGCTTCACAAGCTAAAGCCGATTTCGTAACAAAATATATTGAACAATATAAGCAATTGGTACAATCTTTATCGGAAGAATTTGGAATTCCAAGAAGTGTAATTACCGCTATAAGTATTGTAGAATCTGGAGGAGGAAGAAGTAGAACTGTTAAATTATTAAACAATCATTTTGGTGTTGTTGGTAAAAATAATTTATTGAAAACAAAAGGCATTAAAACAAAATACAAGTATTTTAATAGTGCTGAAGAATCGTATAGAGAGTTTTGTAAAATGCTAACCCGAAAAAAATATTATGCAAAACTAAAGGGTAACATGAATTATACCAGTTGGGTAAATGCAATGGCAAAAGCTGGATATAGTACAAAACCTGATCATTGGAAAAAACAAATTATGCATGCAATTAAAAAGTATAAACTTCATTTATTAGATACGCCAAATAAGGTAACAAACGCAAAATAATATTCTAACATTTTGACTCTTTGATTATGCTCCTTAAAAAACCTCACTTTTTTAAAAGTGAGGTTTTTTAGAGGGACAATTTTTTAATGTTTGTTGTTTTAAGAACGTTGGATAGGGTTTTCTTCTAGAATTGGATGTTAAAAACAGGATTTTCGGATGTAGATTTTTCTAAGGATTTGGATTAATTTGATGGTGTAAAACTACATTGGATCATTGGTTTAAAGTGGGTGTTTTGGATAGAATGATGCTCCATTAAGACAGTAGTTTTTATTGAAGTTAATGCAATAAAAAATCTCACTTGAAAGAAGTGAGATTTTTTATAAGTGTCAATCATTTTAAGTTTCGATTGGCCTTTCTAAGAACGTTGGATAGGTTTTTCTGCTAGAATTGGATGTTAAAAACAGGATTTTTGGATGTAGATTTTTCTAAGAATTTGGATTAATTTGATAGTGTAAAACTACACTCTGCTATTGGTTTTACATGCTTGAGCAAGTTTTTGCAATACCCCAATGAGGCAAGTGTTTGTAGTTGAATTCAAAATAAATAGTGAAGAAGACTTAATCTAATAAATCAGGTCTTTTTTCTTGAGTTCTTTGTAGCGATTGTTCCATACGCCAATCTTCTACTTTTTTTGGGTCGCCAGTTAACAAAATATCGGGCACTTTCCATCCTCTAAAATCTGCTGGTCTGGTATAAACCGGAGGGGCCAATAAATTGTCTTGAAAAGAATCTGTTAATGCCGATGTTTCATCATTTAAAACACCAGGAATTAATCGTCCAATAGCATCTACCACAACAGCAGCAGCTAGTTCACCGCCACTTAATACATAATCGCCAATAGAAATTTCCATGGTAATATAATGGTCTCTAATTCGCTGATCAATGCCTTTATAATGCCCACAAATAATGAGTATATTTTCTTTTAATGAAAGTCGATTTGCGGTTTGTTGATTGAAATTTTTTCCATCGGGGGTCATGTAAATAATTTCATCAAATTGGTTGGTTTGTTGTAATTCTTCAATAGCATTTATTAAGGGTTCACACATAATTACCATACCTGCACCACCACCATATTGGTAATCATCAATTTGTCCATGTTTATTAATGGCCCATTTACGTAAGTTATAAGTATGAATATTTAATAAACCTCTTTCTTTTGCACGTTTCATAATGCTATGGGCAAAAGGACTATCTAATAATTCTGGAGCAACTGATATAATGTGAATGTGCATGGTGCAAATGTAAAGCAAAGCTATTCTTCAGATAAGCATATTGTAATTGACCATGAAACTTTTGAGGCTACTTTTCTTCCATTTTTAATTGCAGGAATCCATTTTGGTCCACTGGTTAACAGTTTTATGTAAGCCGTTTCTATTTTACTTCTACTCGGTTTAGGATTTTGAACCGTAATGTCAGAAAGCTTTCCATCTTTATGAACAATAAAACTGGCAATTAATGTTGAACTAACTTCTGTTGAATCAAGTTCAACATTCAATTTGCGTTGTTGATATTTATGCCAAGCAACATTTCCTCCTGGAAACTCGGCTGACAAATCAACAGTTGTATACACTGTATCTTTTTGTTGAGGAAGTTTTTTTGCTGCTTCATTTTGAGCCAAAAGCGTAAATGAATTGAACAGAAGAATGACTATTATAAATATTTTTCTATTCATCATCACTACTGGTAAAATTTTCAATATCTCTTCTATCTCTTTTAGTTGGGCGTCCAACTTTGCTTAAACGTTTACCAGTATTAAATGCCGATGGTTGAAATTTCACCACATCTAATTCTTCTGGTGGAGTTACATCTTCATAATGTTTAATAGCTTCGGGGTAAGCCACTCTTTTTTCCAATAGTCCAGTCACTTTAATCACCCATTTTCGGGCTTCGGTTTTTACTTCATATTCTTCACCAATATTCACTGCTTTAGCAGCTTTTACATTATTGCCCTGCCATTTTATTTTGCCTTTATCGCATGCATCTGCTGCCTGACTTCTGGTTTTAAACAAACGTATAGCCCATAAGTATTTATCAATGCGTAACTTTTCTTTTACTTCTGCCATTGCACAATTAACTTTAACGCAAAGTAATTAATATGTGGGTTAAAAAAATCTTTGTTTTTATAGCAGTTTTTAGTTTTTGCAAATTAGATGCACAAACAAAAATGCCCACTATTGAAGAAGTAGCAGATAAGTTTTACAATACTTATGATATTAGAGTATTGGATTATCCAGCAGTAGGCTTTGAAAAAAGAAAAACTGGATGGACAGTTACTACCAAAAGAGTTGAACATGGAGAATTGGTAAACGAAAAAAGTTATTTAATGTACGATGCTTCTATTGCAGTGTATTATCAATTACCTATTGCTAAAAGAACAGATGACCATAAAGTAGATTATAGAAATTATGTAGATGATTATCAAACTAGAAACTATCGCCTGCATTTATTTTATGGTTATGCAGGTTGGTATAAAGATGTAATCAATGAATACTTCAATAAAGAAACCCTAGCAGATTCGGCATTATACAGCTTAGCAAGGGCCTACAGTATGTATGCTAGTAGTTTGTTAAATAATCAAGCTGGTGAAGCAGTTAAAGCTGAAATATTTCAACTGCCTTTGAACAATAATTGTTTAAATAAGCAGCAGTTAGATTTGTATAATGCTATTGCACAAAAAAGTATTCAAACATTTAAAAAGTTGCAAGAGCAAAATAGTTTGTTTGAAACCCCTGTAGGAAAGATTGCTATTAAATATGCCAATGAAGTGATGGTGCAGTTTCATACATATTTAACTTATGCCAATCAACTGGCTAATAATTTTGAATTACCCAATCATCTGTATAGCGATAGTATTGTCAATCAAATAAAATTACAGTTGGCAGCATGTCCTCAAAATGCAGTTTTGTTATCATTTGGCGATAACGATTTTTATCCTGTTTTATACGTTCAGCATAAATTAGGTGTTAGAAAAGATGTGTATGTAATTAATGAAAGTTTATTGGGTTTAGATAGATATATTTTTTCGGCAACACAGACACAATTGAATAGTACAAGCATTCAAATTTCGTTAGACACCAATTTTTATAAAGGCGTAAAAAACGACTATTTTTCTTTAGAAATGAACGATTCAACAATGCGTTTTAAAGATGTAATTCAACTCATAAAAACCAAATCATTGGCCAAGCAAGATGCTTTAAAATTACCAGCCAATTTTTTTACATTTAAGAAAGAAACTGCTACTATAGAGCTACAATTCAATGTTCCTTTTTTAGTAAAAAGTAATTGGGTACTGATAGATATTTTATACAATTTAAAAGGAAGAAAATTTTGTGTTGCCAATAAATTTTATAGTCCATTTAATGATTTGAATAAATATTTTATTGAAGTTGATGATACTGGGGTGTGGGTTTTGTAATGAATGTTGAGAGTGTTGCTACAAGCAACAGAATAATACTACGAGACTAGAAATCTCGTAGAGCTGGTTCAACAATTAAATAGTTAATTAATTACATGTGGAAATGATAAAATTATTACACAATTAATGTGTAGATATACTATACAATGTTTTAATAAGAGCCGTTTGGTCTAAACCTTAAAACAATATATAATGAATATATTACAAGATTACAAAGTACAATTCTTTAATAAAGTTGGTTATGGTAAAAGCTTATACACAATAAATGGAATGCTTACAGGGTATATAAGTGATCATTACACTGCTAGTAAATCAGGCTCATTACTGAGTGATGTAAACAATGTATTAAACGGTGTTTATCCTTTAGGTGGTGGGCAAACTCAAAGCTTGTATTTTGCAACTATTACAGCATCAGAAACCAAACTTTATCAGGATTTAGAAGCTTGGGAGAATAATAATAATGTAACGCCAAATTATGTGTTACCTACAATACACTTTAAAACAATAATAGAAGCATGGAAAAACTATTTGCAATAACTGGCTTGCTATGCTTAGTAGTTTAAAAGTTGGGTTTCAGATGGTACATGTTTAAATGATTTTAGTGATGGAATGCTTGTTGAGTTTAAGATGAGGAATTACGATAAGGATTCCATTAGCAGAAATATTAAATTCAATCATATTTCATTAATGAAAATACTTTAGTATGACAAAAAGAGAACAATTCAAATTGAGCTTCCAAAAATGGCAGGACCCTATAACAAAACGAATTAAGTGTCTTTGCAGGCGAACGGAGCCAAGTAGCTTCAACATTTTGCAAGGAATAGAGGACTTCAGTAAAAACGAGGTTATTGGTTTTATAAGTGAGATTCACAATGCACAGCAGGGCTTATATTATCAGAAAGAGTTTTTAACAGATGTTTTTTATACTATAGAAATTATTCCACCCAATGTTATAATAGACGAAGATTTTACTGTTCCAATGGCTGAAATCAAGGGGCTTTTGGAAGAGTGGCTAGTATTTATTAATAGTTAGTTTTATTCAAGTGCAATTACTAATGTCTCACTGAAAATCTCGTAGAGCATTTTTGATGGTCATCTACTCAATCATCAATTTGTAACCCTTGCCATGTATATTAATCAATTTAATGGCGTTATCATCGCTTAGCTTCTTGCGTAGTTTAGAAACCAATACGTCTACATTTCTGCTAATAACAACAATACCTTCATCTTCCCAGATGGTTTTCATCAGCAGTTCCCTTTCTACTATTTGGTTAATATTTGCTGCAAATATTTTCAAGGCTTTGGTTTCTTTTTCCGATAGGGTAGTACTTCTATCCTCTATGGTAAGCAAATGATTGGCAGCATAAAATTTGTAATTGCCCAATGGTATAAAATTGGTATTATCTGAAGTGGGTATTGGCTCTACTTTTTTCCAAAACTTGTTTTTTATTGTAACACCTATAACACCCAAAGGAATTAGCAACAGCAGCAACCAAAAATAACTAATTGGAGTTGTCCTTAAAAAATGAATCTCAATCACGTAACAACCAACATCAAGTGTACGGCCATTGCAGGGTGTTAAATTACCCGTTTGGTTATTTATTTCAAAAGCAAGAACAGTTTCTTGTTGTGTACAATTTTTTAGGTTTACAATATAATCTTTTGCCAAAGGGTTTTGTTGAAATTCCCGTTCAACAATGTTCATGAGCGTATCTGCAATAACGCTAAAATTACTTTGAAAAGCAATCCGGTAAGTATCTTCATTCATTTGTTTAATTGGCAGCACCCTCGATGATGAATCTTTTGCAGAAAGCAAGAGCCGATGTCCTATATTACGTAACACCACTTCTATATGCTTCTGAGGAATTTCATTTTTTGTATTACTCGATGCAACAATATAAATTAAAATACCACTAACAACAATTGAAGAGGCAAACAGTAAAAATGACTTCATGGCTGCAAAATAATCTATTACACTTCAGTTTTAGGTTGTTTTACAAACGTTTTACATCTCTTTTACAAGTTTTTACTATTAAAAAACCACAAGGCTATTGGCGGCAAATACCTTTACTGCATTGTTTCACCAAATTAAATAAAGTCATGAAAATCATCAATCGTTTTCCTTTTTTGTTGTACATCCCAATTATTTCGGGTCTCTGTTTTCAATTCCTTTCTGCTTCTGAGCAGTCGTCTGCATCTCCACAAGCATTTGCATTCTCAGATAGTCAGCAAATAAAAAAAAGTGATAAAGCAGTAACTCCAAACATTGTTTTTAAATCTGCCGATGGCGGAAAAACCTGGCAAAACATGAGTGAAGGGCTGCCCAAACCTGTAAAAGATGATTATAGTGTGGGCAGAAATGTTTTTGCAGCAGATAAAGGGCTTTTTTTAACTGCTGCAAATGGAATATATCACTGTAACACCAATGCCACAACAGCTGTTTGGAAAAAAGAAATTTTTCCAAACAAAATGAACAATATAGCCACTGCTAAGAACAGAATATTGGCATACAATTTTGAAGGGAAAATTCTACAAAAAACAATTGGAACCAACGCATGGTTACCGGTGTACCCAAGTTTTAAAAGTACTATACACACCATTTTTGAAACTGCTGTTGGCTCTGTTTTTATAGGCTCCGAAAACGGACTTTTTAAATCTGCCGATGGCGGAAAATCTTGGAAACAGGTTTATGTGGGAGGTTGGGTAATGAAGCTGGTAGAGCAGAATGGTGTACTATTGGCAACCAGCATGAGTGGAATAATAAGATCTACTGATAATGGCGAAAACTGGGCAGTGGTAATTAATGAGGGTGGCGTAGGCATTGATGTAGAACCCATCAACGGTGGATTTGCAGCTATTGCTTACAATACACAGTTGAAAACCAGAAGAATAAAAACCTCTTACGATGGTGGTAAAACCTGGCAAGCTATTGATGCAGGGCTTCCACCAAGTGATATTATTTCCTCTATTATTCAGGTGGGTGAAAACTTATTTTGTGGACATCCAGACGGTATTTATCAATCATCTAACAAGGGGAAAACATGGAAACGAATACTTTGTTCTATGGATGGTAAAGTGTATAATTTATCTGTTTCAGGTAATATAATGTATGCTGTACTCAGAAATGGTGGCTGTTGAGTATTATTTTTTTTTTGGCAATCTTTTTATCAAATAGACCTCTGGATTGTAAAAAACTTTAGAGGTTTATTTTTTGCACAAAGTAACTTTTGTTAAGCTATAGCTACAAGGTAGAAAATGTAGTAACATAAGCTTATAAGTTTTGTAATACTATTGTTAAGTGGTGTTGCTAGAAGCAACAGAATATAACAACGAGTCACAAAGAGCTGGTTATTTTTGGACAAATTTTAGAAATTGATTTAGTAGACTTTTACGGCAGCTAACAAGAGGTTTGGCGTTATGTCGGAGGACTTCAACGCAATCGTCAACTTTGGTACATGTGGCATCTGTAGTTTCAGCTTGACGGATATCGCCGAACAACAAAATTTAACTTCAACCAATTAACTTTAATTGACTTTCGAAATGAGCTGACAGTTTTTCAATCCGATAGCTATCGGATTCCGCCACAACGCCAAGCCCCGAATGTTATAGCCAATGCTTAAAGACAAATAATTTTGAATGAACAACGACAAAAGGATTTAAATACACACAATATGAAAAATAAAATCCAGGCTACAATTATCATTTCAACTTTCATCGTTCTATTAGCGTGTAGTAGTAGTAATATGCATCGTATTGTGAATGCTGATAACTCGAACTCCGATAATGAGCAAATTGAAAAGTTGTCAATTGTCCAAGCTTTTAAAGAAAATGAACACTTATCAATGAAAGAAAGGATTGAACTATTCTATAAACTTAAAAAAGAAAGGCCAACAGCTTATGACTTTGAAAACGAAGAAGCGTTAAATTTTTATGGGTACCAATTGCTTTGGAATAATAAAGATCAAGATGCTTTTTTAGTATTTAAAATGATAGTTTCAGAATTCCCTAATTCATCAAATGCTTATGATAGTTACGGAGAAATTTACCTTAAATTAGGGAATAAGGATCAGGCTTTAATCAATTATAAAAAATCATGTGCATTAAATCCAGATAATTTCAACGCAGAAGATCAAATAGAATACATACTTGATCCTAATAAAAAGCCTGAGAACCCAGCAGATAAATTTTCAAAAGTATATGAAGCAATAAAGTATCGTGAGGATTTAGAACAACTATCAAACAAATTAATTACGACACATCCAAATGTTTTTAAATTTATTTCCGAAAAGGATTTCAAAAAACTTATTGAAGAAAAGAAAAGTCAAATTACCTCTAAAACTACTTTCGCTGAATTTATTTGGTATTGCGATGAAATAATTGCCAGTATTAATTGTTCGCACACATCAGTAAGTGGTTTCTACCAGGAAATGGAAATGTTACCTGTAGAATTGAGTTTTCCACTTCAAACTCGTTGGATTAATGAACAATTATTTGTCATAGATCCGATGAACAACGGAGATAAGGTCAATTTAAAAGCGGAAATTACGAGTATAAACGGAGTACCTGTAATTGATTTGGTGAAAAATATGTATAAGCATTTACCATCACAAGGATATATTGAAACAACTAAAAGGCATTTATTCAATGTATGGTCAACTTGCTTAATTCCTTATACATTGAATTTTCCTGATTCCTATACTATTACTTTAAAAGGAAATGCAAAGCCAATAGTTCTTAACAAAGCTCAAGAAAAAAAAGTACTGCATACTGACCCATCAATTCAACATTGTAATAAGAATTTATGTTTGGAATTTTTGCACAATGACAAAACCGCCTTATTAACTATTGGATCTTTCGATTATTATAAATTCAGAAATAGTTATCAGTATTTTAAAAATTTCATTGACAGCTGCTTTCTGGAAATCAATTCGAAAAAATCTAAAAACCTTATAATTGATGTTCGAAGAAACGGAGGCGGCTCATCATCTGCAAGCATTCATTTGTTAAGGTATTTAGTAGATAAGCCTTTCACATATTCTTCTAATGTTCAAATTAAAGGGAAAAATGATGTAGATGAAGGTTTGAAATCTGTGAACCCCTATGACAACAGGTATAATGGAAAGCTTTATTTTTTAATAGATGGTGTTGGTAATTCTACTACTGGGCACTTTATGTCCATTGCAAAGGTGCTTAAACTTGGAACGATTATAGGAGAGGAATTGGGATCTAACCAATTTTGTACAGGAGGTGGAAAAACGCTTAGGCTTTCACATACAAAGTTGGTATATACTGTTGCTGAAGATACATACGAATCAATGGCAACCTCTTTGCCAGACGAAAAAGGAATATTGCCAGACGTTTATGTTACCCAAAGTGTTGACGATTATTTAAATAAAATTGATGCGGTGAAAGTCCAAACTTTAAAACTTATAAATAAAAATGAAAAATAATATTTTTGTTATTGTGTTATTGTTGCTTTCCTTAAAGTTATTTGGACAAGAGAAAAGTGAATTCAATTTATTGGAGACTGATAGCACTTGGAATCAGGAAGTTTTTCAGTTTCCAATTCCTTTTGCTCCGGAAATTAAATTTGATGGATTTGAAGATGCTCGTTTTCCAAAGTTTTGGGCTAAAAAGGACAGCTCCGATTTTTGGTCGTATGTTTTTGTTTGGAGCATAAATAATCCGGTGGAGTTGACTTCTGGTATTTTGGAAAAAAATATTGAAAAATATTTTAATGGCTTAATGAATTATCAATATTCTGTGGCTCTGTTTGTCAAAAAAGAACCCTCAACTAATGCCAGTAAGTATATAGGTAAATTAAAAACATTTGATGCACTTGTTACAAAAGAGAATATGACATTAAATGTTACTGCTGAACATTTTTATTGTAAACAAAGTAAAAAAACATATATTTTTTTTAAATTTTCACCTCAGGAATTCGGAGTTACTATTTGGGATAAACTTGAGAACGTTAAATTTCGTGCGAATTTTTGCGATATGTAGAACTTCCAATCTCAAATGAGAGGTAAATATAAATGGTTGTCTTCGCGAAATTAAACTGGTTAATTCAAATTATTGGGAACAATGACAAATGAAATCAAAATGATGTACAATATCAGCCCTGTTATGTAGTAGGTTAGGCAAGGTGCATCAATAAAAGAAACGAAGCAGAAACATATGTTTGTGTTGCAAGTTTTGTAAAGCGTTATAATGCTTTTGTATTTTCTTTCAACCATTCTACAATGGCTTCAAACTTCATTTCACCTGTAGAAATGGCAATAACAAAATTGTAAAAGTTGGTATTTGAAGCATTTATTTCTATCCCATATTCCATTAAAAATGTAAACATTGCTAAAGCTCCTGTTCTTTTATTACCATCAACAAAAGGATGGTTTTCAATTAAGCTTTCACCTAATGCAGTAGCTTTTTCATAAACATTTGCATATAAATCTTCACCACCAAAAGTTTGAAAAGGCCTTTAAATAGCACTTTGCAATAAACCTTCATCACGAATGCCCATAGAACCACCATACAGTTTAATAGACTGTTCGTGTAACTCAAGAATGTCGTTTAGCTGAATCATTATTGAGCTAATTTTTGAAGTGCTTCTCCAAACTTTTCCTTAGCTGTATCAAAATGCTTGGTAAGATTTATCGTTTTTACAGTCTTCTCTAAATCATTCAAATGATTAATGATTTCCAGTAATGCTTTTTCATCTTCCAATTGCTCTATTTGCTTAATGGCTTTCTTTTTCATTTCTGCTACACTCATAAAATCAAATTTTATAACCCGAATTTATACTTTTTTTGCCCAAAAAAATTCTTTCCGGTTCAAGTATTTCATATTTACAGCAATTCCCCTACTTTTGCATCCCTAAGTCAAAAAAAGCAAATCTGCGGGTGTGGTGAAATTGGTAGACACGCTAGACTTAGGATCTAGTGCCGTGAGGCATGGGGGTTCGAGTCCCTCCACCCGCACCAAAGTGAAGTTGATAAGTGGAGAGGTTGACAGATTTTACTCTTCAACTCCCACTTATCAACTTTTTAATTTTAAACAATCTACAACGCTATTGCAATGGCTACAGTTACAAGAGAAAACATTGGTAATCTTACCGATAAACTTACAGTGAAAGTTTCTAAAGAAGATTATTTACAAAACTTTGAAAGCAATTTAAAAAAGCAAGCAAAATCGGCCAATATTCCTGGCTTTAGAAAAGGCATGGTGCCTGCTGGTTTAGTGAAAAAAATGTACGGACAAAGTTTATTTACCGATGAAGTGTTACGTACCGCAGAATCTCAGTTAAACGAGTATTTAACCAAAGAACAACTCGATATTTTTGCTCAACCTTTACCATTAGATATTGATGCAAGACAATTGGATATGAACAATCCGGCTGATTATGCATTTGCATTTGAAATTGGCTTAAAACCTGCTTTTGAAATTAATACCAACATCAATGTAACTCGTTATAAAGTAACTGTTACCGATGAAATGATAAACGATGAAATAGCTCGTTTACAAACTCGTTTTGGTAAAATGACTGAACCAGAAGTTGTAAGCAGTGAAGACCATGTGTTGAATGTAACCTTTACAGAAGTAGATGCTGAAGGAAATGTAGTTGAAGATGGTATTAACAAAGGCAATAGTTTATTGGTAAAATATTTTGCTCCTTCTTATAGAAGCAACTTAATGGGTAAGAAAAAAGATGATGTACTAGATATACATTTGGCTACTGCTTTTGAAGACAAAGAATTAGAAACCATTTTAGCCGATTTAGGTTTAGATGCTGCTACAGCTGGTGTTGCTGATAAAAACTTTAAACTTACCATTACTAAAGTAGGCTTTGTTGAAAAAGCAGAAATGAATGAAGAGTTTTTCTTAGCTGCTTACCCGAACAAAGAAGTAAAAAGTGAAGAAGAATTAAGGGCTGCTGTTAAAGAAGATATAGAAGCATATTATGATGTTCAAAGTAAAAATCAAGTACACGATCAAATTTATCATCATTTGTTAGACCATACCACTATGGAGTTTCCAGAAAGCTTTTTAAAGCGTTGGATTCAAACCAGTGGCGAAAAACCAAAAACTGCTGAAGAAGCCGAAGCTGAATTTCCTTCTTTTAGCAATAGTTTAAAATGGACTTTAATTACCAGCAAATTGGTAGAAGACAATAAGATTGAAGTATTGCCTGATGATATTAGAGGTTTTGCTAAACAACAGTTGTTTCAATACATGGGTGGTCAGCTTGGCATGCTAGGCGATAACCAACAATGGGTAGAAGATTATGCTGATAGAATGATGAAAGACAGAAAATTTGTAGAAGACAGCTACCATAGAATTAGCACTGAAAAAATGTTCAATATTTTAGAAGCTAATGTAAAGGCAAAAGAAGAAAGTATTGGTGCCGAAGAGTTTGCAAGCAAATTGCATAATCATAGTCACTAATTAGAAAATTGTATAAACTAAAATCCCTGCATTTGCAGGGATTTTTTTATGATTTTATTTTCTACCCAATCTTTTATGAAAACCCAAAAAAAATCCTGCATTGCTAATATTCATATCTATCATGCCCTTACTGCCTGCATAAGCTAGTCCAAAGCCTAATGAACCTCTAGCAACTAATTCGTTTTCAGAATAATTGTTGGATGGTGCTGCATATTTATTTTCCCAAGATGAATAACTAATATGAACACCACCTAAGCCAAAGAATTTCAATTTTTTGTTTCTTAAAATATCTATATAGTATCTTGAAAATGCATTTACTCCAATATCCAATACAGTAGACTGATTGGGTGAAAAGCTACTTTCATATTTTGTTTTTTCAGAATTATACCCTAAGTGTAAAGCAGTTCCTAATACAAAGTTTTTTTCAATAGCCCACTGCATGGTTGGTGCAATATGGAAGCCCACTCTACTTTGGTATTTATTAATACTTAAATCGAAGTAAGTAGCGTATAAATCGGTATAAGCTAGATTGGTTTGTATACCAAAAAATTTATCGCCTTTTTCTATGCCTTGTGCTAAAACTGAGGTGCATAGGATGCTACAAAAAATAAAACAGATGAGTGGTTTCATGTATTTATAATTTGTTGCAAAATATTGGATATTGAAATTATTCAAAAACGTAAATCACTATACTTATGTTAAAAAAATTATAGCAGATTTTTTATCTTCCTCAATTCAACAAAATTGCTTTTTACTTACTCCATACATTTGCATTAATTATGAGTGAGGGGGCAAAAAAAAAGGTATTCAACTTTTCTTTATTAAAAAGAGTATTTGCATTTGTTGGGCCTTATAAAAAATGGTTTTATTTAAGTTTATTGTTGGCCATAGTTATGGCTGTTTTTGCTCCTATTCGTCCATTACTTATTCAACTTACCATTAATAAAGCAATTGGCAAATCGGTTGATGCTCCTAATTGGTTAGAGTTGTTTTTGTTTTCAAAAGATATTAGCCAACCTGTTCAGTTTATACTATGGGTTACCGTTTTTCAAATTGTATTTATCATCATTGAATCGGCTATACGATTTTTATTTTCTTTCATAACAGCATGGCTTGGTCAACATGTGGTAAAAGATATGAGGGTAGCCGTTTTTAAAAAAGTGATGGGTTTAAAATTACGTCAGTTCGATACTACGCCCATTGGCACACTTACCACAAGAACCATTAATGATATAGAAAGTATCAATGATATCTTTAGCGATGGATTAATTCCCATAATTTCTGATTTACTAGTAATTATTGTAACCTTAAGCACCATGCTTTGGTTAGATTGGCAGTTAACATTAATTGCATTAATTCCGTTTCCGTTTTTAATTGTAGCTACTTATTATTTTAAAGAAAGTGTAAATACCAGTTTTATTCGTGTACGTAATGCAGTGGCTAGTTTAAATGCATTTGTACAAGAACATATTACAGGTATGGCTATAGTACAAGCTTTTGCAGCAGAAGATAGAGAGTTAAATAAGTTCAAGGAAATTAATAAAGAACATAGAAACGCCAATATCAAAGCCATTTTTGCGTATAGCGTTTTTTTTCCTGTGGTTGAATTGGTATTGGCTATTAGTACAGGGTTAGCAGTTTGGTGGATTGCCGATAAACAATTGCAACCCGGTTTGCTCATTGCATTTATTTTATACTTGAACCAAATTTTTAGACCATTAAGAGTTATTGCCGATAAGTTTAATGTACTTCAAATGGGTATGATAGCCGCCGAACGTGTATTTAAAGTTTTAGACAATCCCGATGAAGAAGAGAAGATAGTATCTAGTAAATCTGGAGTGGTGAATAGTCAAAGTTTAAAAGGCGATATCAAATTTGAACAAGTAAGCTTTGCTTATACCGATGAAAACAATGTATTGAAGAATATTTCTTTTCATGTACAACCAGGAGAAACTGTTGCTTTAGTTGGGCATACGGGTAGTGGAAAAACTTCTATTATTAGTGTATTAAATAAACTATATCCTATCCAACAAGGAAATATTTTGATAGATGATTTGAATGTGAATGATTATTCAAATGATTTTTTAAGAAAAAATATTGGAGTGGTTTTGCAAGATGTTTTTTTGTTTTCGGGATCTGTGATAGATAATATTACATTAAGGGATGAGTCAATTACAAAACAACAAGTAATTGAAGCAGCTAAAATGATTGATGTACACAATTTTATTATGCAGCTGCCCAACAATTACGATTATCATGTAATGGAAAGAGGCAATACATTAAGTTTGGGGCAACGCCAGCTCATTTCTTTTATCAGAGCATTATTGTATAATCCGGCTGTATTAATTTTAGACGAAGCCACTTCTTCTATAGATACAGAAAGTGAAATGCTCATTCAAAAAGCCATTGATACACTTATTAAAGGCAGAACTTCTATTGTTATAGCACACAGATTGAGCACCATACGTAAAGCCCATAAAATTATTGTGTTAGATAAAGGCGAAATCAAAGAAATGGGTAATCATGAAGAGTTATTGGCTTTAAATGGCTATTATGCTAAGCTCTATTATATGCAGTTCGATAAACATCATACCCATACAGTTGCTATTTAGAATTGTTTTATTCTCTGCTAAATAATTGATAATCAGTAGTTTTCTTTTGAAAATTCTTTTCTTAAACTTTACATTCGCTATTTGCAAGCCATAAAATGCTCATGCTATACACATTCATTTCCAAGTTTGGGAAATTTTGCACATTTTTACAAAGCTTGCAACCCAATTGCAGCCTTTAAATTAAGTGGCACGTCAAATAAGCAAAATCCGTACAATGAAAGCAGTTATTACTTTCTTGATGTTAGTTTTATTGGTAAACTTCTCAGCCAATGCTCAGCCCAAAAGTGGCTTATACCTTTCTGTTAATCCATTGGCAGTATTAGAGCCTCAAGCAGCTTATGGTGCAGGTATTGGTTATCGTTTTAACGAGTACTTAGAAATCTCTGCCGAGTATGCCACTTTAGGTTCAAGTGCATTTTTTAACGATTATAGATTTACCAATGTGAATGGCTTTAGAAGTGTTGCTCAGTTAAAGTACACTATAAGTATGAATGAAGAAAATTATAGTAAAGTATTTGTTGGAGCCGAAGCAAGGTATAAAACATTCAATTATATGGATGTTGCTAATTTTACCAACAAACAAACTGGTGAACTATTAAAAGATTGTGCACACCAAAACACTACCACAGTAAAAGGTTTTGCAGCAATTATTGGTAAACAATTCGATTTAGGTTATTTAAGCAATTGGAGTTTAGAGTTTACAGCTGGTATTGGTGTTAGAAATAAAAATATTCAAAGAAGCCAAACTCCAGAAAACTCATTCATAATGCCTAAAGATATTGGGTTTGGTGAAACACCTAACTACTTAGAAAATCATACCTCATTATATTTCCCAATAGGCGTTAGAATTATGGTAAGGTTATAAGAATAGTAAAAAGATGTAGAGGCAGCAATTAAAAATTGCTGCTTTTTTATTTTGGTAAAAATTACAATACAAACAACTTAAATAACATTAAATATTCTCTCATAAGCGTATATAAATAGGTTATATAAAAAATTGAAATGGATTTATTAAGATCTCTCTTAAAATATATACAGCAAAAACATTTTTTAATAATCTCTGCTTTAATGAAAATGAGTAACACTTTTCCGAAAGTAAAAATTACTTTTACTAATTATATACTAAATGAATAGTTTAAAGGAAAAGTAATAGCATGAAAAGAATTCCATCTATAGTAGCATGTATTCTTTTGCTCTCAAATATTTTTGGACAAGCAAAAGAACCGAAACTAAAAATAGCACACTTAACAGGCAATTTTTATATCTATACCACTTTTAATACATACCAAGGAAATAAAACACCTGCAAACGGAATGTATTTACTCACAACTAATGGTGTTGTTTTATTCGATACACCTTGGGATACAACACAGTTTCAACCATTGCTAGACAGCATAGTACTAAAACACAAAAAAAATGTTACTTTATGTATTGCAACTCATTGGCATAACGATAGAACCGCAGGACTTGAATATTACAAGAAACGAGGAATTGCAACCTATACAACTCAACAAACAGATCAATTAAGTAAAAAGAATGGTGAAAAAAGAGCTGAATATTTAGTTGAAAAAGACACCGTATTTAACGTAGCACAATATTCTTTTGAAACTTATTTTCCTGGCCAAGGGCATACAGAAGACAACATAGTTATTTGGTTCAAAAAAGAAAAAATTCTTTATGGCGGTTGCCTGATAAAAGGAGCTGAAGCCGAGAATTTAGGATACTTAGGAGATGGTAATGTTTTGGAGTATGAAACTACGCTTAAAAATGTGCAGAAAAAATATCCCAATCCAAAATTTATAATTGTTTCACATCACAACTGGAATAATATTAACTCATTAAAACATTCAATAAACTTAGCAACAGAACTAAAAAAGAAAAACAGAAAATAAAAACTGCCACACTAACTACTGATAAAAAGCAGTGAATCGTCCTAAAGACCAATTGGATGTCATTTACTTAGAAAAAATCAAGCAAATTAGAGCCGAAGAAGGATTATAAAGCCCCAAAAAATTCTTCAAATTCCGTTTTACAAATACCTCTATTTATCATTCATACCCTTATCTTTGCCGCAAATTTAGAGATGGTTATGGTGTTAAGAAGCATGAAATCTTTGCTGGTATTGGCTTTTAGCCTTTTTACAATTCTTTTTTCAACGAGTTTGCTTGCAAATGATACTACTCAAAATCATGTTGCTGAGCATCCTGTTGCCACAGGTCATGAAGCAAAAGAAGAATCTTTTAACGTAACCGAAACAATTTTAGAACATATTAAAGATGATCACAGCTGGCATTTATGGGGCCACACTTCTTTACCATTACCAGTAATCATTTATTCAGATAAAGGAATTGAATTTTTTTCTTCCGCTAAATTGGTAGATGAACATCATCATCCAAAAGCATATCAAGGTAATTACAACTACAAATTATTTGAAGGTAAATTGAAAGTTGCTAATGAAGATGGAACTTTAAATGAAGAATTAACTGCAAAAGTTTGGGATTTTTCAATTACTAAAAATGTTGCTTCTTTATTTGTTTCTATATTCTTGATATTGTTGATTTTTTTACAAGTTGGTGCTGCATACAAAAAAAGAGGTATCACATCGGCACCAAAAGGTTTACAATCATTTATGGAACCTGTGGTTTTATTTGTAAGAGATGAAGTGGCGAAACCAAATATTGGTCATAAGTATGCTAAGTACATGCCTTTCTTATTAACCATTTTCTTTTTAATTTTATTCAATAACTTTTTAGGGTTAGTACCATTTTTTCCTGGGGGAGCTAACGTAAGTGGAAATATTGCTTTTACAATGACCTTAGCAGTATTTGTATTTATACTAGTAAATATTAATGGCAATAAAAGTTATTGGGAACATATTTTTTGGATGCCAGGTATGCATTGGAGTATGAAGTTATTCCTTGCTCCAATTGAGTTAATTGGTGTATTTACCAAACCAATTTCTTTAATGATACGATTGTTTGCCAACATCACTGCTGGTCACATTCTTGTATTGAGTTTAATTTGTTTAATATTTATTTTCAAAACTGTATTTGCTTCTGCAATTGCTGTTCCTTTTGCGGTATTCATAGGATTAATTGAATTATTGGTAGCATTTTTACAAGCTTACATTTTCACCATGTTAAGTGCAATGTATATTGGAATGGCTACAGAAGAACATCATCATGCAGAAGAAGCACATCATTAATAATTTTTTTTCATTCACAATTTAAAACGTAACAAAATGGTATTAGCTGAAATCGTTGGAAGTGTTGCCGCTATTGGAGCTGGTTTAGCAGCTATTGGAGCCGGTATTGGTATTGGCCAAATTGGTAAAGGTGCTGTTGAAGGTATTGCTCGTCAGCCAGAAGCTGCTAACGACATTCGTGCAAACATGATTGTTGCTGCTGCATTCGTAGAAGCGGTAGCCTTGTTTGCTGTGGTAGTTGCCTTATTAGGTAATGGTTAATTTTCCACAAAACTTCTTATACAGGCTCTAGCACAGGGCGAAAAGCCTGTATATTTTACTCCTTTTAAAGTAGGAGAATGAAAGAAAAATAAATTTTAGTTGAATAAATATAGTTTATGTTATTAGAAATAAATCCTTTGGTATTGCCAGATATTGGCTTGATTTTTTGGAACACCATCGCTTTTGTAATATTACTTGTAGTATTAGGAAAATTTGCATGGAAACCCATGTTAAAAGGCATTAGCGAAAGAGAAGAAGGCATTGAAGAAGCTTTGAGAAAAGCCGAGAAAATGAAAGCCGAAATGGCTTCAATGCAAAATGAAACTGAAGCATTAATGCAAAAAGCCCGTGAAGAACGTGCAGTTTTAATTAAAGAAGCCAAAGAACAATCAGATAAAATGATTGCTGATGCTAAAGAAAAAGCAAAAAGTGAGTATGATAGAATTTTAGCTGATGCTCAATTAGCTATTACACAACAAAAAAATGCAGCATTAACCGATGTAAAAAATCAAGTGGGTGCATTGGTAATTGAAGTAAGTGAAAAGATTTTAAGAAGAGAATTGAGCAATAAAACCGAGCAAGAAAAATACATTGCACAATTGGCTGAAGGAGTGAAATTAAATTAAAAACAGTTACTCGTTACTAGTTGCTCGTTGATTGCTTTTTTAATCAAATTTTCATAGCGACAAAACGAGAAATGAGAAACGTTCTTTATGCAGAATCCACGTTTAGCAAATAGATACGCAAAAAGTTTAGTTGATTTAGCTACAGAAAAAAATCAATTAGAAGCCGTGTATGCCGATATGAAGTATATGCAAGCAGTGTGTGCAGGAAATAAAGATTTTGTGAGTCTTTTGAAAAGTCCAATTATTAAAGCCGATAAAAAAGCAAATATTATCAATGCTATTACAGCAGGTAAGGTGAGTGAGATTACCCAATTGTTCAACCAATTATTGGTTACAAAAGGCAGAGAAAGCGAATTGCCAGAAATTGTAGAAGCATTTATTGAGCAATACAATGCAATTAAAGGAATTCATATTGTTACTTTAACCACTGCTACAGAGGTAAGTGATGTTGTGAAAACTTCTATTGAAAATAAAGTGAAAGCTGCTCAAGGTATTGGTAATATTGAGTTACATACCAAAGTAAATGAAGATTTAATTGGTGGATTTGTGTTAGAATTTAATAATAACTTGGTAGATGCTAGTGTAGCTAGAGATTTAAGAGATGTGAAAAAGCAATTTGAGAAGAATGTGTTTGTTGCAAATATGAGATAGGAGAAAGGTAGAAGGTGTAGGGTGGAAGGAAAAAAGGTAAATAGGAATTTGGAATTAGGGTTTGACTAGCGATTCACCTTTTACGGCTCACGTTTGATGAAAAAAGAACAGAACGTTGAAGGGTGCGACGCAACAAAAGAAACATAGTAGTACAACTGCTGGTTTCAAAAAAATTGATTTTAGTTTTTATAATAATTATAATTCTAGTATATGGTAAACATTAAGCCAGATGAAATATCTGCGATATTAAGGGAGCAATTGAGCAACTTTAATGCACATGCCGATTTAGAAGAAGTTGGTACCGTATTACAAGTGGGTGATGGTATTGCCCGTGTATATGGATTGAACAATGTACGTAGTGGTGAGTTAGTTGAGTTTGAAAATGGTGTACGTGCAATTGCCTTGAACCTTGAAGAAGACAATGTGGGTGTGGTTTTAATGGGTGAGAGTGGTGCAATTAAAGAAGGTGCTAAAGTGCGTAGAACAGGACAAATTGCCTCTATTAAAGTAGGGGAAGGTGTTGTTGGACGTGTAATTAACACTTTGGGTGAACCAATTGATGGTAAAGGTCCAATTACTGGCGAATTGTACGAAATGCCTTTAGAGCGTAAAGCTCCTGGGGTTATTTATCGTGAACCAGTTAAAGAACCTTTACAAACTGGTATCAAAGCCATTGATGCAATGATTCCAATTGGTCGTGGTCAGCGTGAGTTGATTATTGGCGACCGTCAAACTGGTAAAACTGCTATTGCTGTTGATACCATCATTAACCAAAAAGAATTTTACGATGCAGGTAAACCTGTATTCTGTATATATGTAGCGATTGGTCAAAAAGCAAGTACTGTTGCTGGTGTTATGAAAACATTGAGCGATAATGGTGCTATGGCTTACACAACCATTGTGTGTGCTAGTGCTAGTGATCCAGCTCCTCAACAATTCTATGCTCCATTTGCTGGTGCTGCAATTGGTGAGTTTTTTAGAGATACCGGTCGTCCGGCATTAATCATTTTCGATGATTTATCTAAGCAAGCGGTGGCTTATCGTGAGGTTTCTTTATTGTTAAGAAGACCTCCAGGACGTGAAGCTTATCCTGGTGATGTATTCTATTTACATAGTCGTTTATTAGAAAGAGCTGCAAAAGTTATTGCTAATGATGATGTTGCTAAAAACATGAACGATTTACCAGATAGCATTAAGCATTTAGTAAAAGGTGGTGGTAGTTTAACTGCATTACCAATTATTGAAACACAAGCTGGTGACGTATCTGCATATATTCCTACCAACGTAATTTCTATTACCGACGGTCAGATTTTCTTAGAAGGTAACTTATTTAATGCTGGTATTCGTCCTGCTATTAACGTAGGTATTTCTGTAAGTCGTGTGGGTGGTAATGCACAGATTAAATCAATGAAAAAAGTATCTGGTACCTTAAAATTAGATCAGGCTTTATACCGTGAGTTAGAAGCGTTTTCTAAGTTTGGTGGCGATTTAGATGCTGCTACTAAAAACGTAATTGATAAAGGTGCACGTAACGTAGAAATTTTAAAACAAGCTCAATACACACCATTTACAGTAGAAAAGCAAGTAGCTATTATTTACTTAGGTACACAAGGTTTACTACGTGATGTGGCTGTTAAAAAAGTTAAAGCATTTGAAGAACATTTCTTAACTGAAATGGAAAACAAATTACCAGATGTTTTAGCTGAGTTTAAGAAAGGTCAATTAAATGATGATAGCATTAATAAAATGGTTGATATGGCAAAAGGAATAGCTATTCAATACAAATAGTGTATCATTTTTAATTTCAATTGATATAAATAAAGAAGCCCCTTTTTAGGGGCTTCTTTATTTATATGCTTATATTTACTAATGGAAATTTAGTTCTTTAATTAAATGGTTATTTTATGCATAAATTATTTTTTTCTATACTGCTATTCATAACATTTAATTGTTTAAAAGGTCAGATACCAACCATTACTTCTTTCTTACCCTTAAGCGGTAAGCCTGGTGATGTTTTAACCCTAGTTGGTAATAATTTCAATTCTACAGCATCTAATAATGTGGTATTCTTTGGAGCGGTTAAGGCAACAGTAACTGCTGCAACAGTAAACAGTTTAACTGTTACTGTACCAGTTGGAGCAACTTATGCTCCTATAAGTGTAATCAATATTGGAAATAGTTTAATAGCGTATAGTTTGCAAAACTTTACTCCCACTTTTAGTCCTGTAAAAACTAACATTACAACATCCGATTTTAGCCCCCCAACAAACTTTGGAGCAATTGCAAATCCTTCTTCTATAGCCATAGGTGATTTGGATGGGGATGGTAAACCAGATTTAGTAGTAGCCAATACCAATGCGTCTACTGTTTCCGTTTACCGCAATACAGCCACCAGTGGCAGCATAAATAGTAACAGCTTTGATGCTAAAGTAGATTTTACAACTGGTATAGACACTTGGTCAGTAGTCATAAGTGATTTAGATGGGGATGGTAAGCCAGAATTGATTGCAGCTAATGGTTCACAGGGTTTAGTTTATGTATTTCGTAATACGGCTACCAGTGGTAGCATAAATAGTGGCAGTTTTGCTAATAAAGTAAGCTTTGAAGCAGGAGGTCCTAGGTCTATAGCAATAGGAGATGTAGATGGGGATGGCAAACCCGATATGGTCACAGGTAACCCTAATAATACTAGTGTTTCAGTATTCCGAAATACCGCCATAAGCGGCAGCATAAATAGTGGCAGTTTTGCCGCCAGAGTTAATTTTGCAGGTGGTGGCAGTTCAGTAGCCCTAGGAGATATAGATGGAGACGGTAAACTCGATATAGTCACAACTAACACTTTTTATAGTACCCTTTCAGTATTACGTAATACTGGAAGTATTGGCAGCATAGGTAGTAGCAGTTTTGCTGCCAAAGTAGATTTCGCAGCTGGACCAGGTCCTGGGTTAGTAGTTATAGGAGATTTGGATGGGGATGGGAAGCCCGATCTGGTCACAGCTAATCCAAGTTCAAGTAACATTTCTGTACTACGAAATATTGCTACTAGTGGCAGTATAAATAGCGGCAGTTTAGCAACTCATGTAGATTATATTTCTAATGGTGGGGGTATTGAGTCAGTAGCCATAGGAGATTTAAATGGAGATGGCAAGCCCGATTTGGCCACAGCCAACAGAAATAATAATCGTGTTTTAGTGCTTCGCAATACGTCAACAAGCGGTAGCATAAATAGTAGCACTTTTGCTAACCAAGTAAATTTTGCCACAGGCCAGCAACCTCAAACAGTAATCATAGGAGATTTAGATGGAGATAGTAAGCCCGATTTGATTACGACTAATTATTCTGTTAATGGGAGTACTGTTTCAGTATTGCGTAATACAGATATTGTTGTACCCACTACTATCACTTCCTTCAAAGCCTTCACCAAAAACTCAGGTATTCAAGTTGATTGGAACACACAAAATGAAACAAACTTTGATCGATACGAAGTAGAAAAATCAACAAATGGTTTCAACTTTAACAAAGCTGGAACAGTAATAGCCACAGGTTTATCTGCTTATAACTGGTTGGATGCAAACCCCAAAACTGGCAGCAACTACTACCGTCTTAAAATGATTGACAAGGATGGCAGCTTCAAATACTCCTCCATCGTAAACGTAAAGATTGGTGGCATCAAGAATGTGTTTACTGTAGCAGGCAACCCCATTAAGAATGGGCAGTTGGTAATACAGATGGAAAACGTGGAGAAAGGCAATTACACCATAACCATCTACAATAATCTTGGCCAGCAAATGATAAACAAAACCATTGTTCATGAAACTGGTTCTGCTACGCAAACCATTGAATTGGGTAATGTTGCAGCAGGCACTTATCAATTAAGCATCATTGGCAGCAATGTAAAAACAACTAGAACTATTGTTGTGGAATAAACCAATAAAGTTTTAAATAGTAACAGTCCTGCAGTAATGCAGGACTGTTTTGTTATTGAATATGCATATATTTATTCATGAAAAGTGAATCCTTTACACAAAGCAGTTTCTCATGAACAGAATAGTTTTTACATTACTGGCATTAACAATGTTCAATTGTTTAAAGGCACAGACTCCTACAATAACCTCTTTTTCGCCTATAAATGCCAAGCCAAGTGATGCAGTCACGATTACAGGGACGAATTTCAATACTACAACAACCAACAACATTGTATTTTTTGGGGCAACAAAGGCAACGGTTAGTGCAGCAACAGTAAACAGTTTAACTGTTACTGTACCAGTTGGAGCAACTTATGCACCCATTACTGTACTTAATACAGCCACTAGTTTGGCAGCCTATAGCTTGCAAAACTTTACCCCAACTTTTACTCCTGCAAAAACTAATATTAATATTTCTGATTTTAGTGCTCCAATAGAATTTGCGTCAAGTGCAGCACCTAAATTCATGGCTTTAGGTGATTTAGATGGGGATGGCAAACCTGATTTAGTTGTTGCTCATCAAAATTCGCAAATTATGTCTGTTTATCGTAACACATCTACTAGTGGTATAATAGATAATAATAGTTTTGCAAATAGATTAGATTTTGTTATTGGATTTGATAACGGAAAAGTTGTAATAAGTGATTTAGATGGAGACGGAAAGCCAGAAATTATTTTAGCAAATCCTACTAACGGTTTAGTTTATGTTTATCGTAATTTATCTACTAGTGGTAGCATAACGAGTGGTAGTTTTGCTACTAAAGTAAGTTTTGAAGCAGGAAGACCTAATTCTATGGCTATAGCAGATGTAGATGGGGATGGCAAACCTGATATTATAACAGCATCATCTACATCATTTGGTGTTTCAATATTACGAAATACTTCCAATAGTGGCATCATAAATAGTGGCAGTTTTGCTCCCAGAGTCAATTTCGTTAGTGGTGTAAGTGGTTCAGGTATTTCACTAGACATAGCAGATATTGATGGGGATAGTAAACTAGATATTGTTACATCTAATAGTTTTTACAGTACCATTTCGGTATTAAGAAATACTTCAAGTATTGGCAGTATAAATAGCAGCAGCTTTGCTGCCAATGTAGATTTCTCAACTGGGATTGGTCCCCGGACTGTTGCCTTAGGAGATATCGATGGAGATGGGAAGCCAGATCTTGTAACTGGTAATTTTAATTCAAGTAGCATATCCGTATTTCGCAATCAAGCCACTAGTGGTATTACAAACAATAGCAGTTTTGCAACTAGAGTAGATTTTTCGTGTGGGAGTAGTTCAATGGCAATTGGAGATGTAAATGGAGATGGGAAGCTTGACATAGTTTCTACTAATAAAGATTTAAATCATATTTCTGTTTTACGCAATCAAGCTATCAGTGGTACTATAAATAGCAGCAGTTTTGCTGCTAGAGTAGATATTCCTACAGGTCAAGGACCTCAAGGAATAGTAATAGGCGATGTTGATGGAGATAGCAAGCCAGATTTGATTACGAGTAATGATTTTGTTTTGAGTTCCCTTTCAGTATTGCGTAATACAGATATTGTTGTACCCATTACTATCACTTCCTTCAAAGCCTTCACCAAAAACTCAGGTATTCAAGTTGAGTGGAACACACAAAATGAAACAAACTTTGATCGATACGAAGTAGAAAAATCAACAAATGGTTTCAACTTTAACAAGGCTGGAACTATTGTTGCAAAAGGGTTAGCAAATTATGATTGGTTTGACATTAGCCCATCAAAAGGGGATAATTATTATCGTTTAAAAATGATAGATAAGGATAATAGTTATAAATATTCATCTATCGTAAATGTAAAAATTGGAAGTATTAAAAACATATTTACTGTAGTAGGCAATCCTATCAAAAACAAAATAGTAGAATTGCAAATGAGAAATGTAGAAAAAGGAAATTATACCATTTCTGTTTACAACAATATTGGTCAGCAAATAATGAGCAAAATTATTGTTCATGGAGGTGGTTCAGCTACTCAAACACTTTATTTGAGCAAAGTTTATAAAGGCACTTATCAACTTAGTATTACAGGGAGTAATATAAGAATTACAAAAATACTGTTGGTTGAATAAGAACCAAATAATAAGTTATTGATTTGTATTATTTGAAAAATGGTTTTGCAGTGCTGCAAAACCATTTTTATTGAAAATTTTCAAGAGTGGTCTTCTTTTGCAAAAGCAGACCACTCTAAATTGAAACATTTAATAAATGGTATTACATTCGCCAAAGTATAAAATCTTTAGATTTTTCGTTGCGTCGTAATATTTTAACCTAATTTGTTTTACTACGTTGCGATCGTTGCATGAAATATTTTTATCTCTTTATAAACGGTTAACATAACTATGGATTCAATCATACAGGGCATACAAGACTTATATTTTAACTGGAAAAATGAAGCCCCAGTTCGTATTGAAAAATTGCCTCAAAGTGGCAGCGATAGAATTTATTTTAGAATATTCACTACCAATGAAACCTTCATTGCAACTTATAATTTGAATGTTCAAGAAAATAATACGTTTGTAGTTTTCTCCAAACATTTTGCTGATCAACAATTGCCTGTGCCTGATGTGTATTGTATCAATAACGAGCAAACCATTTACATTCAAAAAGATTTAGGCTCAGATAGTTTATTGAATAAGCTAGAACAAAACGGCCATAATGATTATGCATATGGCTTATTCAAAAAAAGCCTACAAGCTTTAGCTGCCATACAAATTAAAGGCGATAAAAACTTGAATTACGATGTATGCCTTACAGCCAAAGAGTTTGGCAAACAAGCCATCTTAAGTGATTTATTGTATTTTAAATATTACTTTCTCGATACATTGAAATTGCCTTACGATAAACAGGCTATGTTGCAAGACTTTGAAGCATTAAGTACTTATTTAACTTTTACAGAACATAAATATTTTATGTTTCGAGATTTTCAAAGTAGAAATATTATTGTCAATAACGATGAAGTTTTTTTTATAGATTATCAAGGAGGAATGAAAGGTGCTTTGCAATATGATGTAGCATCATTATTATGGCAAGCTAAAGCAGAACTAAGTAGTGAATGGAAAGATGGTTTATTGCAATATTATATAGATGAGGTTGAGCAGTTGTTAGAAACCACTATTGATAGAAATACATTTGTTAGTCAGTACAATGGCTATGTGTTAATTAGATTATTACAAGTAATGGGTGCTTATGGCTTTAGAGGTTTGTTTGAACGTAAAGCACATTTCTTAGCAAGTATTCCTTTAGGATTAACCAATCTTAAATTCTTTATAGAAAATAAAAGAATAGGTATTAGCACACCCGAATTTGATAGAGTTTTAAAGTTAGTAGCCAACGATGAAATGATAGCCAAGTTTACACCACCACAAGCCACTGACGCAACTCCCTTGTCAATTGTAATTAATAGTTTCAGTTACAAAAAAGGTATTCCACAAGATAATAGTGAAAATGGTGGAGGCTTTGTATTTGATATGAGAGGCATCTTAAATCCTGGAAGATTTGATGAGTATAAAATCTTATCAGGAAAAGATAAATCGGTACAAGATTTCTTGGAACAAAGAACCAAAATGAATGAGTTTTTAAATAGTGTGTGGGATTTAATTGATATAAATATTGAAGATTATTTACAACGTGGTTTCAGTAATTTGATGATTAATTTTGGTTGTACTGGTGGTCAGCATAGAAGTGTATATGCAGCAGAACAAACAGCTAGGCATTTAAGAAATAAGTACAAACTAAAAGTAGAACTAAATCATACCAATGAAGCAAATTGGAGGAAAGTTCTTTAGTTTTTAGTTATATAGTTTGGAGTTGTTTAGTTTTTAGATTTTAATTTTTAGTTTTTCAACTTTTAGTTTTTAATTTTTTAGTTTTTAATTTTTCCGCATGAAAGCAATGATTTTTGCAGCAGGCTTGGGCACTAGATTAAAGCCATGGACAGATCATCATCCTAAAGCATTGGCTGTTGTAAATCGCAAAAGCTTATTGCAACGCAATATTGAATATTTACAAGGGTTCGGGATTAAAGATGTAATTGTAAATGTGCATCACTTTGCCAATCAAATTATAGAAGCTATTGAAACCAATAATGGTTGGGGAAGCAACATCACCATTAGCGATGAAACCAATGAAGTATTAGAAACTGGTGGTGGGCTAAAAAAAGCAGCTTGGTATTTTGAAGCTCCTCAAGATTTTGTGGTGATGAATGTAGATATGCTTACCGATTTTGATTTAGGCAAAATGATTCAACAACATCAATCAACTAAGGCATTAGCAACATTGGCAGTTAGTAGTCGGGTTACGTCAAGATACTTTTTATTCAATACATCCAATCGTTTATGTGGTTGGAGAAATACCAATACTGGGGATGAAAAAATTGTAATTCCAGAAAATACACTCATGGAAAAAGCATTTAGTGGTATTCATATGATTCATTCTAGCATTTTCAGCTTGATGCAACAAGAAGGAAAATTTTCTATGGTAGATGTGTATTTAAGTTTGGCAGCCAATCATACAATCTATTGTTACGATCATAGTGGAGCAAAATTATTAGATGTTGGGAAACCAGAAAGTATTGTAAAGGCTGAACAAATGTTTCAATAAATATTAGAGCTTATTTAAAATCATTTCAATGGTTAATATGTGTTGCTTTTTGGCTGCAACTTCGTTGAATTTTTCGCCTTAGGCGTTAGACTAGGGCTGCAAAATTCGCCTTGTTTCGCTCAAAAATCATCTACATATTATTTCATCAATTAATTTAAAACAGGCTCTTATTCTTTTTTCTTTTTATTGGTTAATGAAAAGTTGAAATAACTATTGCTTACTACACGTTTAATTTTTTTCCTTTCTAAAGCTGGTTTTTGATATTCAGTATAATAAATTTTCAATAAAATAATAAAATAAGAAATGATTAAGGGTCCAAAAATTAATCCTGTAATTCCAAAATAATTTAAGCCCATAATAATACCCAACACAGTTACAATAGGATGCACATCGGCCATTTTTTTCGCCAACATAAATCGTATTAAATTGTCACTTAAGCCTATTACTAAAAATCCCCATAGCAATAAAAATACACCATAACCATTTTGGTGTGTTACAAATAAATATATACTTGCAGGCAACCAAATTAATCCTGTACCTACAATAGGAATAATAGAAGCAAATCCAGTAATTAAAGCCCAAAAACCTGCTTCAGGTAAACCAGCAATGCTGTAAGCTATGTAAGCCAATATTCCATGAATTACGCCAATTAATGGAATACCAATTGAGTTACTAATGGTTTGTGCTACCAATTCGTTACCAAACCATTCAACCAAGGTTCTTTTAAAAGGTAAGTAAAAAACAATAGCAGCTTCTAACCTGTTAATGTTCACCAATAAAAAGTAGAAGAAAAAATACAACATGGTTATGCTACTGAAAAAGTTTAAGCTTCCTTTTAGTAAGTACGAAACGGATTCTGTAGTAATGTTTTGTATTTTAGTTAATGTTTCACCTGATAAAATATTGATGTTAAACTTTGCATCAATGCCTGCATTTAATTCTTTAATGGGTTGTAATATGGTATCAGGATTTACAGATAGTTTAGCTGCTTCGGCATACAACATATTGCCTATAAAAAGTAATGGAACAAGAATAATCAAAAAGGTTATTACCAAAATAAATGAAGCAGCAACAGATTTTTTCCAATTCCATTTTTTAGTTAAAAAAGTCATTAATGGTTTGGTGAGTACGTAAAACATTACAGCACCTAGAAATGCAGTAAAAAATTCAAGTAAGCTATATAAAAGCATGATGCCAAAAAAAACAATGATGGCTAAAAAAAAGTATTTATTTATTTTATGTTCTTGATTGGTTTCCATTTTATGTAATGTTGCTTTGTAAATGTAATATACTTTTTTAGTTCAGCCTTAATTATGCTTTGGATATATGAATAATGTAAAAATGAATTTAAATGGTGTAATTGTTTCTGCTGAAAAGCCTGCAATTACTGCCGATAATAGAAGTTTTAGATATGGCGATGGTTGCTTTGAAACCCTAAAAGCGGTGAATGGAAAAATTATTCATGCGAAAGAACATTTTGAACGTTTTTTTGCATCGTTAGAATTACTTCAATTTGAAAAGCCCAATTATTTAACAGCTGCATATTTAATCGAACATATCAGTAAGTTATTACAACAAAATAGTCATACCAAGTTAGCAAGAATACGGCTCACTTTATTTAGAGGAAACGGTGGATTGTACGATGCTGAAAATCATTTTCCCAACTACATTATTCAAACTTGGAACTTAAATGAAAGTAATAATAAACTGAATGAAAATGGCTTGGTGATTGATGTTTATAAAGATGCTAGAAAAATATGCGATCATTTTTCTCACTTAAAAAGTAATAACTATTTGAGCTATGCAATGGCTGCATTATGGGCTAAAAAAAATCATTTGAATGATGCTTTATTATTGAATCCTTACGATAAAATTGCTGATGCTACCATTGCCAATGTTTTTATAGTGCAAGATGGAATGATAAAAACACCATCTGTAACCGAAGGTTGTGTAAACGGCATTATGAAAAACTACTTGTTGCATTGCTTACGTGAAGAAAACATAGCTGTTGAAGAAACTTCAATAACGATTGATGATGTATTAAATGCCCAAGAAATTTTTTTAACCAATTCTATTTATGGAATAAAATGGGTGAAGCAGTGTGGCAATAGTAATTTTACCTTACAAACAGCAGCTGTTTTGCATAAAAAATTTATAGAACCTTTGTGGAAATAACATTTCAACTTTCTTGACCAACCGCCGACAGGGTATTAAGCCGCTGTCGGGGTTTTTCAACAATTTAACGCTACTACTGTTAAGCAATACTATGAAACCTACTATCAATATTATTTGGTTTAGAAGAGATTTACGTTTAAACGATAATGCAGCTTTGTATCATGCATTAAAAAGCAATAACCCAGTTATTCCAATATTTATTTTCGATAAAAATATATTAGACAAACTAGAAGATAAAGCCGATAGAAGAGTTGAATTTATACATGCTGCATTAACCGAAATACAAGAACAGTTGGTGCAAATGAATAGCTCATTAGAAGTGTATTATGGCTATCCTTTAGAAGTGTATAAACAACTATTCGAAAAATACAACATTGAAAATGTATATACCAATCACGATTATGAATTGTATGCTTTAGAACGTGATCAAGCAATTAAAAATTTACTTGAAGCAAATGGTGCAGCTTTTCATACTTACAAAGACCAAGTGATATTTGAAAAAACGGAAGTAACAAAAGATGATGGGTTGCCATATACAGTTTTTACTCCTTATAGTCGCAAATGGAAAGCTGCACTAAAACCATTTCATCTAAAAGCTTATCCAACTGAAAAATATTTTTTCAACTTCTATAAACAGCCGGCACAAAATATTCTATCATTAGAAAGTATGGGTTTTACATCTATTGATAAGCCCTTTCCAACTAAGGAATTAAACGAAGCCATTATCAGTAATTATTCTACGCAAAGAGATTTTCCTGCAATACGTGGCACCACCCAATTGGGTGTGCATTTTCGTTTTGGTACTATGAGTATTCGTGAAGCAGCAAGAAAAGCATTGGAGTTAAATGAAACGTATTTGAATGAACTTATTTGGAGAGATTTTTATCACATGATTATTCATCATTTCCCACATGTACAAAAAGGATTGGCATTTAGAAAAGAATATGATTTAATTGAATGGCGAAATAATGAAGATGAATTTAATAAATGGTGTGAAGGCAAAACAGGTTATCCTATTGTAGATGCTGGTATGAGAGAGTTGAATGCAACAGGGTTTATGCACAACCGAGTTCGTATGATTACCGCTAGTTTTTTTATTAAGCATTTGCTCATTGATTGGCGTTGGGGCGAAGCTTATTTTGCAAAAAAACTACTCGATTTTGATTTTGCTGCAAACAATGGTGGATGGCAATGGGCTGCAAGTAGTGGTTGCGATGCTGCTCCTTACTTTAGAGTATTCAACCCAACATTGCAAACAGAAAAATTTGATAAGCAATTACAATACATTAGAAAATGGGTACCCGAATTTGAAGGATTCAATTATGTGAAACCTATTGTAAAACATGAAGATGCCAGAAAGAGAGTATTAGAAGTATATGCAAATGCTTTGAAAGGTTAATTTCAAATTTGTGGTTTAATAATTATTCATTCACTTAATACAACAAAAAATCCCAATACAAAATGTACTGGGATTGTTTATTTCTTGTATTTTTTCAGTACTAACTACTCAGTACTCCCCACTCACTATTTTCCATTCACCACTCCCCTTACGTTAACTTACTTCTTCATTTCTTCATAGTATGCATGAAAATAAGGAATTGTTTCAATGCCTTTATAGTAATTGAAAATATCAAATTTTTCATTTGGGCTATGCAAATTATCGCTATCTAAACCAAAGCCCATGAATACAGTTTTTAAACCTAATACACTTTCAAATAAAGCCGTAATAGGAATACTTCCACCACCACGTACAGGTATTGGAGCTTTGCCAAAACTTGTTTCAATTGCTTTAGCAGCAGCTTTATACTCAATGCTATCAACTGGTGTCATGTAAGGATCGCCACCATGATGTACACTTGCTTTAAACTGAATATTTGTTGGAGCAATTTTTACCAAATGATCAATCAATAATTTCTCAGTTTTTGCTGTAGTTTGATTGGGCACTAATCGGCAACTAATTTTTGCAAAGGCTTTACTTGGCAAAACAGTTTTTGCTCCTTCACCTGTATAACCTCCCCAAATGCCATTTACTTCAAGCGTTGGTCTTATACCTGTTCTTTCATTGGTGGTATAACCTTTTTCACCCCACAATTCAGTAACGCCTAAATCGTTTTTATATTCATTTTCATCGTAAGGAGCTTTAGCCATTTCAGCTCTTTCAGCAGCTGTACTTTCTACCACATCATCATAAAAACCTGGGATGGTGATATGATTATTTTCATCATGTAAAGTGGCAATCATTTGAGCCAATATGGTAATAGGATTTGCAACTGCACCTCCATATACACCACTGTGTAAATCTCTGTTAGGACCAGTAACTTCAACTTCAATATAGGTTAATCCTCTAACGCCAACATCAATACTTGGGTTTTCCATGCTTAGCATTGAGGTATCACTAATTAAAATAACATCGGCTTTTAATAATTCTTTTTGTGCATTCAAAAAATCGCCTAAATGTTTGCTGCCAATTTCTTCTTCTCCTTCAATTAAAAACTTTACGTTTACAGGTAAAGTATTGGTTTTAACCATTGTTTCCAATGCTTTCACATGCATATAAAACTGACCTTTATCATCGCAAGCACCACGAGCAAAAATTTTACCATCTTTAATTACAGGTTCAAATGGTCCACTATGCCAAAGCTCTAATGGGTCAGGTGGTTGTACATCATAATGACCATATACCAAAACAGTAGGTTTGCTTGCATCTATTATTTTTTCACCATATACAATTGGATGCCCTTCGGTTGCATAAATTTCTGCTGTATCTGCACCGGCTTCTAACATTCTTTGTTTAACCGCTTCGGCACATTTTTGCATGTCTACTTTGTGCTCGGTTCTTGCACTAACACTTGGAATACGCAATAAATCGAGTAATTCATTTAAAAAGCGATCTTTATGTTGTTCTTGATAATCTTTCCAAACTTGCATAGCAATGATGTTTTATTGAGTGGCAAAATTAAGTATGTTTTGTTAGTACAAAATTGAATTATAAATATTAGTTGACTACTTTATTTTCTCTGAAAAGGAATAGCAAACTAAAATTATTGAATCAACTTTTTATAGTCCGTTTCACTTACGTTTAATAAGCCAACTGGTTTTAATCTTTTAGTAAGTTCTCTCCAGTTTTTATCTTTTGCATAAATTTTTTGTAACAGAATTGTGGCTTTGGCCATTTGCTTATTATTAGCTAGTGTAATAGCTGTCCAATATTGCATTTCTAAATTTTGAGGAAACAGTTTCATGGCTGCATTGTATTCTTGCATAGCCAATTCCATATTATTCTTTTCTACTGCTAAATCACCATTATTCATGTGTTGATAAGCTAAGTGTACCGTATATAACCTTCTTAATTCTTTTAATGGTAACGGACTATCGTCAACCCTTAAATCAACAGTTTTATTATTCCATATTTCAACTGTTTTTCCTGGTACAACCATCAACGCAGCACTTTGCTTACCTCTAATATCGCCACCTGCATTTTCAGCAGCTTCTAAAGCAAGTAAAACTCTTTCTGCTAAAGGCTTTCCTGTACTTTTCTCAAATGCACTTTTCATGCTTTCGCAAACTTTATTACCCAACATCATATTGCTTTGAACGCTAAAGTTGTTGCCTGTTATATGGCTTGCATATTGAATGCATTTTGCACCTGTATGTGCAGCCACATTTCCTTTGTTATCTATAATAGCAACTTGCCTTACATCACGGCCATCGTCAACCTTTGTTAAACTATCTAATGCTTGTTGTGCCGTATAACCTTTTTTTAGAAGAGCCAGTGCCTTAGGGCCATAGCTTTTATCAACAAAACTTTGTGTTGCAACAGCTCCTACACCAGCTTCTAACCATGGCACAGCAGTGCCTACACTAAACCAATGGCTTTGCACACCAACTGCCATTTCTCCAGTTAGTGCATCTCTTGCAACTATTGAGTAAGTATGTACTAATGGTTCTTTAGATTTAAAAACTTGTGCATTTGATAATTGATAAACGTAAATAAAAAAGTAAATGAGAAGTAGGTGTTTTTTCATTGTTTTTAAATGAGGTTGAATAAATGTATTTCTGTTTTCTAAAACAATGTACGTCTCGATTGTTTGAACTCATTCAATTTGTTGAACTATTTTAAAAATATTTTATTCTTATAACTAATCGTATACTTTTTATTGCTACTTTGTTTGCTGAAATTTATTTATGAAATATATCTATCCCCAATCACCATCAAACATTGATATTCAAAAGTTACAGCCTTCTGCACAATTTAAGCAGCAAGTAATGTATGTAGTGTTTTCAATTATCATTTTTTTTGTGGTATACATTCTTCTAATTTTAGCAGCAGTGGGCTTAGCTGTAGGCTGCGTTTATGCAGCAGGTTTTATCATAAGTTCTCAAATTTCATTTCTATCCTTATCGCTTGCAATTGGATTATTAGCTTTAGGAATTTCAGTTTGCTTTTTCTTAATAAAATTTATTTTTAAAGTATCTAAGAATGAAAATTCTTCACGAATACAAATTACTGAAGCAGATCAGCCGTTACTTTTTGACTTCATTAGAAAAATTACAGAAGAAACAAAAACACCGTTTCCTAAAAAAATATTTCTTAGCCCCGATGTAAATGCTTGTGTTTTTTATAACTCTAGTTTTTGGAGTATGATACTTCCAGTAAGAAAAAATTTAGAGATAGGTATTGGGTTAGTAAATAGTGTAAATATTAGCGAATTTAAAGCCATCATGGCACATGAGTTTGGTCATTTTAGCCAACAAAGTATGAAACTAGGAAGCTTCACTTACAACGTAAATCAAGTAATTTTTAATATGTTGTACGATAATAGTAGCTACAGTAATTTTTTAAGTAGTTGGGCTAATATTGGAAATATAGTTTCATTTTTTGCAATATTAACTGGTAAAATTGCAGAAGCGATTCAGTACATTTTAAAAGAGATGTACAAAGTGGTTAACAAAAGTTATATGGGCTTGAGTAGAGAAATGGAATTTCATGCCGATGCAGTGGCTGCAAGTGTTTCTGGTGGAAATAATTTAATTAGTGGATTGGCAAGAGTTGAAGTTGCTTCAGGCTGTTATCAGACTGCTTTAAGCAAAGCCGACGATTGGTTAAAAGAATTAAAAATAGCTAAAAACCTTTTTGGTAATCAATTGATCGTGTATAAAGGGGTAGCAAAAGAATTTAATTTACCTATTGCAAATAATTTGCCTGCAATTTCAAGTTCGTTCATAGAAACCTTTTCAAGTTCAAGAATTAATTACAAAGATCAATGGGCTAGTCATCCAAGTTTTGCCGATAGAAAACTTTACTTAGAACAGTTGCAAATGAATGTTCTACCAGATGAAACAAGTGCATGGGTTTTGTTTAAAAATGCCGAAGCTTTACAAATAGAAATGACTGAAAGAATTTATGAACCTATACCATACGACAGAACTTTAGCAATAAAATACGACGATGCATTTTTTGAAAATTGGTATAGCAATGAAAAAAATAACTACCAATTACCCTCTGAGTATAATGGCTTTTATGATAAACGTTATATTGCTATAAATGATTGGAATTTTGAAGCTTTGACTACTGAATCAACTACATTAAATTTTGAAACATTATTTTCAACTGAGCACGGAAAGTTGTATTCAAATATGCAATCTCTTCAAAGTGATATTGAGATTGTGGAAGCTATTAAAATTAAACAAATTGATGTAAGAAGTTTTGATTTTGCAGGAACAAAATATTCATCTACTGAAGCCGATGTAGTGATAGAACAATTAAAAAAAGAAGCTACACAACTAGAAATTAAGTTAAATGACTTAGATAAAGCTGCTTTCTGTTTTTTTTATAAACAAGCAGGAGCTCAGAAAGATATTGTTAAAAATCTTTATTTAGAGTTGCAACAACAAAGCCTAAAGAATCAAGAATTTGAATCTCATTGTCAAGAAATCATCCATACAATTTCCCCTTTGTACAACGATGGTAATACATTAGATTTTATTAATGCAACTATAGCCACATTAAAGCATAAACATGAACCAACACTAAAAAAACTAATCAATCAAATGCTTGTTAACACATCGCTTTTAAAGTTTATAAATAACGATTCAAAAGAACAGTTGGAATTGTTTATTCAAAATAATTTTCATTACTATCAAGATAATGAATTTAAGAATAATGAATTAGACGAATTAAATAAAATCATCAATCTTTCAATAACCATTCTCAATGAGAAAAAGTTTGATTTATATAAAAAATTGCTCAATGAACAACTTAGTGTAAGTGCTGTTTAATCTTAAAAAACACATAGTGTTTTTATATAAAATGATTTTTGTTTCTATAGTCGAAGTTCTGAAAAATATTTTTTAAATTTTTTTATGCTCTAGAATCCTTTGCTGTAAAGGGTTTCGAAAGAACTACAACTTTATTGCAAAAATATTTTTTTAAAAAATTTTGGTGCAATGAAAAATTTCTCTACAACTTTGCATCAGCAATAAATAAAATACATGCAACGAATAGTATTACATATTGAATCGAATAGCTGGTTTAATCCTGGAAAAGATTATACAGTTTGTGGGGCATGTACTGCTGAAAGTTAAGTTACTCAATAACAAAACTCAATCATACAAAAGCCCTACAGAAATGTGGGGCTTTTTAATTTTTCGCCTTTGGCATGTGAAAGAAAAATTTTAAAAAAATGTGTAATTGAATCAAAATTGAATCTTAGAACAAACCGCTGACGAGGCTAAAAGCGGTCGTCAGGGCTTAGAGATTACGTTGGCGAAACAGATAAAAATATTTAAGACATACCCCGTCAACGGCTTTCAACCTTGACGGCGGATTTCTAAAACGAAAACAACATAAATGAAACAGATACAACATACAAATGCAACACTTGCAAAACATTCGATACAATGGTTACGACCTATTGGAACATTGAATAGTAATGTTGAGGGAAGTAGTATGTCGTTTAATAATGAGAAGGATTTTCCTAACATAAGACCGTTTTATAACAAGCTTCGCTGATGGTGTATCAGCAAGGAGGTATAACCCGGTTAAGTGTAAAACTAACCGGGTTTTTTAATGCCCCAATCCCCTAAAGGGAGTAAAAATGAACGATAAACAAAAGGAGGAACATAGAATGACAAACAAATTATTAGTAGGCACATTGGTTAAGTATTTTGGAGAAATCAATACCATAAAAATGCTAAATCTTTTGCAAGCAAGAACAGTGAAGAAAAAAGCAAAAAAGTATCGAGCAAAGATCAATGCACAACAATAAACAATATAGGAGCATTCCAATTGGTTGGATACTTCATCTGGAATGAAGAGGCTGCAGGTTCGAATCCTGTCTCCTATACAAAATAGATTGTTGATTGGTGCAATGGTGAGCATATCAGATTTTGACTCTGAAGATGATAGTTCGAATCTATCCTCAACAACAAATGGTGGTATTAGCTTATTGGCAAAGTGTCCGTCTGTGCAACGGAAGAACAGGGTTCGATTCCCGATACTCACCCCCAACTGACTTGTAGTTTAATGGAGTAGAATACTGTGCTACGAACACAGCAGTAAAAGTTCGATTCTTTTCAAGTCAACGAAGATGATTTAGCTCAATGGTTAGAGCAGTACGCTTATACCGTACAGGTTGAAGGTTCAAGTCCGTCAGTCATCACAAAGCGATTTGGTGTAATGGCAACACAACTAGTTTCCTCTCTTTCTGAGAGGTAAAAATAAATTGGATGTATTCAGTTCAAATCTGAAAGTCGCTCAAATATTGGTTCATAGCTCATCCCGATAGTTATCGGGAGGTAGAGTACTTGGCTTTTAACCAAGGGGTTCAGGGTTCGATTCCCTGTGGGCCAACAAAAGGAAATATAGTTCAAAGGCAGAACGGGTGGTTGTTAACCATTTAATGAATGTTCGAATCATTCTATTTCCGCAAATATTTTTTGGAGAGTGTACGATTGGTAGAGGAAGCTGTCTTGAAAACAGTTAACTGTACAAGGTTTCAAGGTTCGAATCCTTGATTCTCCGCAAAGATGAATAATGTTCTATAGTACAAGTGTGCGACGCCAATGTGGCTGAATTGAAATACTATAGTTTGGCTAATACTCACTATTGGTAACAAAAAAACAAAAGGAGAGTTGACTGAGATGGTAAGGTACTGGTATGCTAAACCAAGGTTGAGATAAAACTCAAGTAAGTTCTCCCGATAGCTATCGGGACTACACTCTCCGCAAAAGTTGTGTTGGCAGAGATGGCTCTATGCACCTGACTGCAAATCAGGAAAAGAAGGTTCAAGTCCTTCACACAACTCAATTGGTGCTTTGGCAGAATGGGTATATGCACTGGAGTGAAATCCCAGATATCAAGGTTCAATTCCTTGGGGCACCACAAATGCAGGTTTGATTGTAATGGTTAACAGCATGGATTCCAAACCCATGAATGAAGGTTCGAGTCCTTCAACCTGTGCAAATAAAAATGATAACAAATAAAAATTACAGCTATGTGTGTTTTTGTAATGAAGTTGTTGATGTATACACCAACGAAATGAAAATGTAAATAATGAAAATTAAATTTTATGGCAACAATAATAATAGCCATACTGCTTGCCCGTATAGTAATTGCAATGATACCTGAATGCAATAACTGGCTGCAAAGCATGTGGCAACAAATACAACAAATATTGAGAAAACAAAAAACCACCGGGCTTTTTGACGAATACTTTATAGAAGCTAAAAACTTTTATTTAAGAGAGTTTAAATCAGTTCCCTGTATTGCTTACATAGGAAATGTAGATACAGGAGCCATTTTTAAATTGATAGAAACAGGAAAGTTTGGTAAAGTAAAAAATGTGTATCAACGCAACTATTATTCTTGGCAGGATGAAAGAGTTGAGTTTAGTAAAACACTCTTTAAACTGGAAGGTAAAATGATGCTAAAGCTTGGAGATGATTGGCTCGAAATACTGTTCAGTACAAAGGATTATGACAAGGCAAATGAAATGCTGCATGAGTTTAAAACCATGAAAGCAGCAGCTAAGGAAGAAGATTATGAAATCAATATCATCAGTATGAGTGGAGGAAGTTTAGATTTAAAAACACTGGCTATTAAGCCAACTGATCTTGACCTGAAACTTTATTACAATGATGACTTTGCAGCAGTTGATGCAACGATTAAAGAGAGGCTGAATAAAGAGAATGATAAAGGAATTGTTTTATTACACGGATTACCTGGTACAGGAAAAACAACCTACTTACGTCATCTTATTGGCAGCATGAAAAAGAAAGTAATGTTTGTATCGCCTGCGGTGGCAAGCAATTTAATGAATCCAGAGTTTATGGATTTATTGATTGATAATCCGAATTCGGTTTTGGTAATTGAAGATGCGGAGAACATCATAATGGACAGACGTTACAGCAGCCAAAGCAGTGTGAGCAATTTACTGAACATCAGCGATGGTTTATTGAGTGATTGTTTGAATGTACAAATCATTTGCACATTTAACAGTGAGCTGAGCTTTGTAGACAGTGCATTATTGCGTAAAGGAAGACTGATAGCAAAGTATGAATTTGGTAAACTACATGTAAGTAAAGCAAAGGCATTGAGTGAGCATTTGGGATTACAACAGGAAATTAATAAGCCGATGACATTGGCTGAAATAACCAACCCTGGCGATAATCATTATGAACCCAAACAGATAAATGTAATAGGATTCAGAAGAATGGAAGAACTGATTGAAAACTAATCTTCATGCTGTTGCATGGGGATTAAAAAAACAAAAACCATGCAACAGCAACAATGGAGAAAGTTCAATGGAATGCCAATAAAACAATCTATTGAAGATGAAGTAAGACAAGCTTTAATCAAAGAAAAAGAAGCAGCAAATACTATTAAAGTTTGTATTGGTACCGATAGTCAGGTGAAAGGCAGAACAACAGACTTTGCAACGGTAATTGTGTTTGTGCGTAAGGGTAAGGGTGCATTTATGTATATCCATAACCAAAGCACCAAGCGTAAAATGCCAGTAAAGCAAAGGATGCTAGAAGAAGTTGCAATGAGCATTGATATTGCTTACAAGCTATGCCCTTTGTTCATTGCCTTTCATGTAGACATGGAAGTACATGCAGACATTAATACCAATCCTAATTTTAAAAGCAATGATGCTTTAAAAGAAGCCATGGGTTATATCATGGGTATGGGCTTTGTCTTCAAAGCAAAACCACATGCTTTTGCTAGTAGTCATTGTGCAGATAAAATGGTTCATTGATAGAACACAAAGGACTAATGATTAAAACATAACGTTGTTTAAAGTTCTTTATAATATTATTCATGGAAGCATGAATACATAAGCTTGCTTAACGGCAAGACTGGTATTTTTCTAAAATAATCAAACCAGACTTTAGTTTATACAACTAAGTAGTGCAGACGTGGTAACTATCTGTATGCTGTTGATACTTTAGGTTATGCCAGCCACACGTTGTGTGTCAGAGGTTCGATTCCTCTTCTCAATTCACTTGAGATAGCTCAGTTGGTTAGAGCAACAACTCCAAGCATGGGTTCGAATCCCATTCCAATCTGTAAAATTGGATAACTCAGCGGTAGAGTACTACATTGATAACGTAGGATTGAAGAAGTACATCGCTTCTATAAAAATGATGAACACAAACAAAAGCTGGTATTGAAAATTAGCAATCAAATGTCTCACTGAGTTTATCAAAGTGTGGTGTTAGGTTGCAGTTGTATCAACACTTTGCAAGTGTTACCCAATAATATAGCAGGTGTAGCTTAACACTGCTTGTTTGTTGAAGATGCATCAATAAACAAAGTACTATTAATCTATATTGAACATATTATTTTAAACATCTTCCGTGATGATGGAATGATGGAAGATATCAGCTTTTACTTATTAAATTAAAAACACAAAACAATGAAAAGAATAAACATTAACGCCTACCAAGTTGGTTTGGTATTTAAGAATGGTGTGTATCAACGTATGTTGAAAGAAGGAACTTACTGGATTTGGAACGAACAAGTATTTGCTTACGATTTAACCAAGGCATTTAACGCACCAATAGAATTAAATATTTTATTGAAAGATGCTGTATTGGCTGAATCATTAGAGGTAGTTGAAGTTGGCGATAACGAAATTGCTTTGCAATACGAAAACGGTTTATTGAAAACTGTTTTAACTGCTGGTCGTTACGCATTTTGGAAAGGTTTTATTGAGTACAAATTTGTAAAAGCCGATATCAGTAAAATAGAGATTGATGCCAATATAGATCGTGCAACTTTATTAAACAAACAGTTGATTGGTTATGTACGTACAAGTGCTGTAGAGAACTACGAAAAAGCTGTGATGTTTGTTGATGGTCAGTTTAAAACCATCTTAAACAGTGGTGTTTACTACTGGTGGAAGAACAGTATTGCAGTGGTAGTTGGCAAAGTAGATATGCGTCAACAACAAATTGAAATTAATGGTCAAGAAATCTTGACTAAAGATAAAGCTGCTTTGCGTATCAATGCATTTGCACAATACAAAGTAGTAGATATTGAAAGAGCTTTGTTGCAAAACAAAGAGTACGATAAACAATTGTATGTAACTTTTCAATTGGCATTACGTGAGTATGTAAGCACTATGGGCTTTGATGAATTGTTGGAGAAAAAAGAAACCATTGCACCATTTGTTTTGGAACGTGTAAAAAGCGAAGCTGAAAAATTGGGTGTAGCGGTTACAGGCTTTGGTATCAGAGATATTATATTACCAGGTGATGTAAAAGAAATTATGAACCAGGTATTGGTAGCTGAGAAAAAAGCACAAGCCAACATTATTATGCGTAGAGAAGAAACTGCAAGTACCCGTAGTTTGTTAAACACTGCTAAATTGATGGAAGATAACGCCATGTTGTGGAAGTTGAAAGAGATGGAATATGTAGAGAAGATTGCCGACAAAATAAGCAACATCAGTGTTAACGGTAACGGAGATTTGGTAGGACAATTAAAGCAAATTTTTGTACCACAGAAATAGTGGGCAATGAGTTTTAAGTAGAAGGGCGTTGGTGAATTAAGTTTTATATTTATGTAACCAACGCCTTTACTACTATTTAGCTGTGGTTGCGTCGCACACTTGTACGACATAACATTATTGAACTTTTTAAAAGAACTTTATGGAACTTTGGAATAAGTATTTGGAATATCATCCTGAATTTCTAACTCGTTTAGACCTTCTTGAAAAAAGATCGAAGGACAGATTTATAAAAAGATTAAAGAATGAGAAGGATAGGAATAACTTTTTAGCAGTTATTGCTGAACTTAATTTTTATGAGATTTTTAAAGAGAAGGGCTTTGCTGTAGAGTATGATAAGGAATATGTACTTACTAAAGACTTTTTAAAATGCAATCCTGATTTGACAATTATTAAAAATGGGAAAACCATTATTGCAGAAGTGGTTTATTTAAATACAACAAATAAGGACAGCATTAGAAATGAGTTTGAAAATTATTTACTTGAAGAACTTCAAAAAATACAAATTGGTTGCTGTATTCATATTGGATTCAAAGAAGAATATTTTGATGTTGAGGCATACGAAAAAGAAGATATTATAAAGCAATTTGCTGACTGGATACCAAACAATTGTGTTTTAGGAAATGAACTAGTTGTACTTGATAATTTCGTTTTTACTGTATCTAGTGTTAATGAGAGTTATGAGCATATTTTAGTAATGGGCAATGCAAATTCTATCGATATTGATACTAGAAGATTAAATTCGGAGAATAGTAGGTTCATTAACAAAATTGGGAAATACAATCATCTTATCAATGAGTTAAATCTACCTTATATCATTTGTGTGAAAATTGACTTCCATGCTGCAATCAATGAAAAAGAAATGTTTTGGACATTGTATGGGGATTTGGTTTTTTTTGAAGATTTGCAGATTTATCATTCTGAGCTGAACGGAGTTTATTATCTAAATGAATATGCAAGCAATCTAAGTGGAGTACTTCTTCTTGTAAATAATAAGGTACACTACTTTCATAACTATCGTCAACAAAGATTGGGAGAATATGCTATAACGCAACTACAAGATTTACAATATCACTGTGAAACTTTCAATATTCTTAAATATTTACAGAGAGTAGTTCATTCATGATTTCGGTAAAGCCCCCAAAAAGTCCAATCGTATAAGGGTGCGACGCAACAGGTTTTCAATTGAAATACTACGGCATTGAATTATAAGACGAAGAGTTCAACTACCAATCACCATCATCATTCAAGATGTTTTGCAGTTCATCATCATCTGGCTTTGTGTAAATACCAGTCAATATTTCATAAGCTTCAATGAACTGGTTTATCTCTGGATTGTCTTTATGAATAAGCATGGCATTGAGAATATTGGTATTGCCTGCACGAATAACGCCTCTGAGTTGGATAATATTTCCAGGGTTGTAGGTTGTAAACCAATTGGTGAATTTATGAAAACGAGCTTTTTCACGTTGGTCGCTGTTATCACAGATATACACAACTGCATTTTCCTGCTTGTTGATAAATTCTTTGAGTATGGTTACAACTGTTTCTGCAATTCGTTTGTCTAATCCAATGGCTGTTATGGGTTTAACTTTTAGTTCGAGATTAAAACCAAAAACTTTCGTAGCTAAATTGGGGTAGGCTGAAAAAGCAGTATCGAAAGCAAAAAAATAACAATGGTATTCGCATCCACTATTAGTGATGAAAGAGTAGTAGTCTGGCTTAACTGTTATGAAATTATACGGTTGCAAATTTAAAACCAAGTTCTTTAAGTTCTTCAAATGTTAAACCATGTTCTCTAGCAGCAGTAAGGTATTTGCTCATTTCAAGTGCAACCAATAGTTTTTCTGTTCCTTTGGCTTGCTTGGCTTTCTTAGCAAAATAGTCGGCAGTGCGTATTTGAAAACTATCTTCTTTAACTGAAGCTTGCATGGCAATTAAATTTATTGGAAAAGTACAACTTTTATTTGAAAAAGAAATATGACTTATTACATGTTTCAATAAACCCAATTTACGTCCAACTACATAAGTCATTAACAATCGATTCTACGATGCCGTATAGTTGAATTCAAAAACTAAAGTTAGTCGCACAAAAATTTTCCATTACTCATAAATGTAATTTGATTTTAAGAGTAGTTTTTTTCATAAATTATACATTTCCTACTTCACAAAAAAATCCCAAATTCAAATTTTGCACATGGCTTATGGCTGGTAGATTGTACATTCACGCCATAAAAAATAGGTATGCAATCGTCAGCAGATATTCAACAACTACAAGAAAAAATTAATTACCAATCTCAATTCATTGATCGAATTAAAGTTGAGTTGGGTAAAGTGTTGGTAGGCCAACAAAATATGGTAGATAAATTATTGATTGGTTTACTAAGCAATGGTCATATTTTATTGGAAGGTGTGCCAGGCTTAGCAAAAACATTAACCATCAAATCGTTGGCACAATGTATTCATGCTAAATTTAGCCGAATACAGTTTACACCAGATTTATTACCTGCCGATGTAATTGGTACAATGATGTATAATCAACCTAGAAATGAGTTTGTGGTACGTAAAGGTCCCATTTTTGCCAACTTTATTTTGGCCGATGAAATTAACAGAGCTCCAGCAAAAGTGCAAAGTGCTTTATTAGAAGCCATGCAAGAAAGGCAAGTAACCATTGGCGAAGAAACCCATCGATTGAAAGAACCATTCTTGGTATTGGCTACACAAAATCCTTTGGAGCAAGAAGGTACTTATCCTTTACCTGAAGCACAAGTAGATCGTTTTATGTTGAAGGTGGTAGTGGGTTATCCTGATAAAAAAGAGGAACAATTAATCATTCGTCAGCAAGTACAAGGGTTGCAATTGCCAGCAATTCAACAAGTAGTGAGTACATCAGAAATCATAGAGGCCAAAGATTTGGTTCGCAGTATTTATATGGATGAAAAAGTAGAACAATACATTATTGATATTGTTTTTGCAACTCGTTTTCCCGATCAGTATGACTTAGGCCGAATGAAAGCGATGATTAGTTATGGAGGCTCGCCAAGAGCTAGTATTAATTTAGCATTGGCTGCAAAAGCATATGCTTATTTACAAAAAAGAGCATTTGTAATTCCTGACGATGTAAAGGCAATTGCTAAAGATGTGTTGCGTCATAGAATTGGTTTAACCTATGAAGCGGAAGCAGAAAATGTTACAGCCGAAATGTTGATTGATGATATTTTGAGAACTATTCATACGCCGTAGTAAGTTGAAGAGGTTTGAGGAGTTTATAAAGTATAAAAAGTAAATAGGGTAGATTAAGTATAAAGGGTAAATAAAGCACATAGGATAGATAAAGAATAGGTATTAATTTATAAATTTAATAGATAACTAAAATGTTCATCCCCTCCTTGGAGGGGCAGCGAAATTTAAGTATTTATAAAATGATTATTGGGGTGGGTTTGGTTGAATAAAGAACAGAACGTTGAAGCCGATAGCTATCGGCTGTGCGACGCAACAACAGCTCAATAGTAGCAATAAAGTTGGTTACATAAACTTCTTTGCTTAAAACAAATGAAAGAAAAAAAATTACATATAGAAAATCATGCCTCTCCTTTGGGGCTTAGTGATATACTCAAAAAAGTTCGAGAACTTGAGATAAAAAGTAAGAAGCTCACCAATCATTTGTTTACTGGCGAATATCATAGTGCTTTTAAGGGTAGGGGAATGAGTTTTAAAGAAGTAAAAGAATACAGTGCAGGCGATGATGTACGTTTTATTGATTGGAATGTGAGTGCAAGAATGGGTGGCACTTATAGCAAATTATTTGAAGAAGAAAGAGAGCTAACAGTGTTTTTATTGGTAGATGTAAGTGCCAGTAATTTATTGGGTAGTCAACTGCAAACAAAAAAAGATTTAATTACGCAAATATGTGCTGTACTTGCTTTTAGTGCTTTAAGTAACAACGATAAAGTGGGTTTAATTTTCTTTAGCAATAAAGTAGAAAAATATATTCCATCTAAAAAAGGAAGAGAACATATTTTATACATGGTGAGAGAATTATTGCTTTTTCAAAGTACTAATAAGACCACTGATATTGTTCAAGCTTTACAGTACTTAAATAGTATTGCTAAACAAAAAAGTATTGTTTTTTTATTGAGCGATTTTGTAGATGCAGGGTATGAAAATGCTTTAAAAGTTGCTGCTAAAAAGCATGATGTTATTGGCATAAAAGTATACGACCAATTAGATGAGAACTTACCTGATATTGGTTTAGTGAGAGTAGAAGATATTGAAACTGGAATGAGTAATTATATTGACACTTCAGATACCATGCTACGATATAAATATCATCAACAATTTTTGCAAATACAAGCCGATGCTGAGAAAGCTTTTAAAACTGCTGGAGCCGATTTAATTCAAATTTCTACTGAACAAGATTATGTGAAACTGCTGCAACAATTTTTTATTAAACGAGGATGATGCAAATGGGCAAACAAATTATATCAACTATTTTATATAAGCATTTATTGACTTGTTTGTTTTTGTGTGCCTGCTATTTTAATACATCTGCACAAAGAATTTCTGCAACCATTAATAGAGATAAAATACTTATTGGCGAGCAAGTAACACTTGAATTAAAAGCCGATGATATTGATTTAACCAAATACAATTTAAAACAATGGTTTATTGTAGCCGATACTTTTACTCATATAGAAGTGGCACAACGTGGTGTAATCGATACCATTAAAATAGGCACCAATACAGGCTTTGTACAAAAATTTCAGCTTACTTCTTTTGATTCGGGCTATTGGCAAATTCCAATATTTTTTATTGCGTTGGAAGACAAGCAAAACTTAACCACAACAACTTTTAATACAACTGCTCTACCGTTGGCTGTACTGCCTGTGAATGTTACTAACCTAAAAGATTATCACGATATAAAAGACATTGAAACTGTTACCCAAACATATAATTGGAAATGGATTATTGCGGGTGTAATTACTTTTTTAATTATTTTATTTGCTGTGCTTTGGCTATTGAGTAAGAAGAAAAATGTAGTAACCAAACCATTCAATAATCATGCACCACCGCATACTTGGGCATTGGAACAAATAGAAAAATTATTGCAACAACAGTTGTTAGAACAACAGCAATTTAAATTATTTTATGCCGAATTAATACAAATTTGTAGAAGCTTTTCTGATGCCGAACTCAAACTAAACACAGCTGCAAAAACTACCGACGAATATATCTTACTTATAAAAGGAAGAGTAGGTAATGAAACGGTACAATTACAATATTTTCAATTATTAAGATTGTGCAATGCAGTAAAGTTTGCAAAATACAATCCTGCATCAGCTCAAAATATAGAAGCTGTAGAAATAGCCAAATCATTTATTCATACCCTTCATCAATTTCAGTTTAAGCCATGATAAAAAATTGGCTCAGTCATATCAGTTTTGCCTATCCTTGGATTTTACCATTATTATTAGTAGTGGTTTATATGCTGTATTGGTACATAAAAAATACTGCTGCAAAAACTAGTTCTATTAAAATTTCAACTACTCATTTTTTAGGTAGTACACACAATTGGAAAACAAGATTATTGCATGTTCCATTTATTTTTCGTTGTATTGGGTTAGCTGCTTTTATTATAGCATTGGCAAGGCCACAACAAAAATTTACAGAACAAGTAACCGATGGAGAAGGTATTGATATTGTATTGTGTTTAGATATTAGTGGCAGCATGAGAGAAAAAGACTTTCAGCCAGATAGACTTGAAGCTAGTAAAGAAGTGGCTGCCAATTTTGTACAACAACGCCAAGGCGATAGAATTGGAGTAGTGATTTTTACCAATCTAAGTTTTACACTTTGCCCAATTACAACAGATCATAACACTGTGCTTGCACAAATTAATAATATTCATAGAGGATATTTAGTAGAAGAAGGTACTGCTATTGGTAGTGGTTTAGCAACAAGTGTAGATAGATTAAAAGACAGTAAACTAAAAAGTAAAGTCATTATTTTACTAACCGATGGTGTAGATTTTGGAGGAACCATACCGCCAGATATTGCTAAAGAAATGGCTAAAACCTACAATATAAAAGTGTACACAATTGGTGTTGGTAGTAACAAAGAAATAGATGTTCAAGTTCAAAACGAATTTGGCACTACCACACAACGCAAAAAATTAGAATTTAATGAAGCTTTACTGCAAGAAATTGCCAATGAAACGGGTGGGCAATATTTTCATGCAACCGATAAAGAAAATTTGGCAAAAGTGTATGCTAGTATTAATCAGTTAGAAAAAAGTAAAATTCAAGTAACCACTTATCAAAGGGTAACCGATGAATATTTTTGGTTTTTATTAGTTGGAATCACTCTTATTGTTCTAGAACTGTTGTTACGATTAACTATTCTTAAAAAGTTTCCCTAACGCAACTATCACTTCCTTTTCTTCTAACATAACTTTAACCTGCATAACGCAGCGTTGTGGCAATGTTTATTAACAACACACCGTTAATTTGCAGCAAGTGTAGCTGTTTACTTACATTTGTTTTGTTGAACTTCTTTATAAAATTAAATTATGGCAACAGTAGGAAAATCATCTTTAAAACGTGGGAAACCCAATTACATCTATAGTATAGTTGGTGTGGCATTGGTATTATTTATGATGGGCATTATGGGTTGGTTCTTTTTAAATAGTAAAGAAATAGCCACTAAGCTAAAAGAAGATATTAAAATCAGTGTGTATTTACGTACACTCAATAAAGATACTATTGGCCAAATTCAGCAATATATAGCTTCACAGCCATTTGCTAAAGATGTACGTTATATTAACAAAGCAGAAGCCACCAAAATTTGGAATGCTGAAAATAACGACGAGTGGGCAAAAATTTTAGACGTAAATCCATTGCCCGAAAGCATTGATTTTTATGCAAGAGCTGCTTATGTAAATAAAGACAGTTTGGAAATGATTGCTAAAAGCATTAGCGGTGCATTTACAAATCAGGTTACAGATATTAGCTATCCAAAAGACTTAACTAGCAACCTAGATCAAAAAGCCAAAGAAATAGGATTAATATTCTTAGTAATAGCAATTATACTGTGTGTAATCGTCATTTTTAGTATAGATAATACCATTCGTTTGGCCATGTTCAGCAATCGATTCCTAATAAAAACCATGCAAATGGTGGGTGCAACAAGAGGCTTTATTGCTAAACCCATGAATATAAAAGCAGTAATTAATGGATTGATTAGTGGCTTAATTGCAGTATTGCTCTTATTCGTTTTAATTGGTTGGGCCGAAAGTCAAATTGATGGACTGAAAGAAATTAGAGATACCAAGCTTACCCTTACTCTTTTTGGTGGAATGATATTATTGGGCATTTTAATTAGTTTATACAGTACGCATAGAAGTGTATTGAAGTATTTGAAAATGAAGTTGGACGATTTGTATTAGACAGAAGAAGCTAGAAGGTAGAAGCAAGAAGGTAGGGTAGTGGGTGTAAATGGAGAATTGAATGAATTTCTTGAACGTACATATGTATATGAATTGTTGTTTTACTTAAAACTTTTGGCTTTTACCTTTACCCTTTTGCGTTTTTCCCTATATTGCAACTCTTAAATTTTAGGTATGAGTAAAAACAACAAACAATTAGATACACTTTTTACAAAAGATAATTATATCTGGATGGCAATTGGTGCTGTTGTTATTGCATTGGGTATGTTTTTGATGAGTGGTGGAAAAAACGCCTATCCTAATGCTTTTGATTATAAAGTAGTGTACAGTACTACCAGAATTACAGTTGCTCCAATTTTAATTTTATTGGGCTTTGTAATTGAAATTTATGCCATTTTCAAAAAGCCAAAAACTAGTGAATAGTGTTACTATTTAAAATAATCTAAAGCGATGTTAATCATCGCTTTTTTTGTTTCTTTACAACCTTAATTCACAAAAACATGAATACTTTTCAAGCAATTATTATTGCCATTGTTGAAGGATTAACCGAGTTTTTACCTGTTTCCTCTACTGGTCATATGATTATTACTAGTTCTTTGATGGGCATTGGTAAAGACGATTTTACCAAACTGTTTGAAATTGCTATTCAGCTAGGAGCAATACTTTCAGTTGTAGTTTTATATTGGAAAAAATTCTTCGATTTTAATAAATGGCAGTTTTATGTAAAACTTGTTGTAGCTGTAATTCCTGCATTGTTGTTAGGCAAATTATTTTCCGATAAAATTGATGAGTTGTTAGAAAGTCCAACCACGGTTGCCATTAGTTTATTGGTTGGTGGAATTATTTTGTTATTTGTAGATAAGCTTTTTAAAACGCCAACCATTCACGAGGAAAAAGAAGTGAGTTATGCAAAAGCATTTATTATTGGCATTTGGCAATGCATTGCTATGATTCCTGGAGTAAGTAGGAGTGCTGCAAGTATAATTGGTGGTATGCAACAAAACTTAACCAGAAACTTGGCAGCCGAATTTTCTTTCTTTTTAGCTGTACCAACTATGGCTGCAGCAACAGGTTATAAGTTATTAAAGACCTATCAAGAACATCCAGAAATATTGCAGAATAAACAAAACTTACTTACTTTAGGTATTGGTAATGTAGTTGCTTTTATTGTTGCATTATTAGCCATTAAGTTCTTTATTGGCTTTTTACAAAAGCATGGGTTTAAACTATTTGGTTGGTACAGAATAATTGTAGGCGTAGTATTATTGGTATTGATTTATGCTGAATATTTATAAGAATAACTTCAAATAGATTCAGTATTATAAAATAAATAAAGTTATTTTTCTAAGGGATTGACTTTTTAAAAAGTCAATCCCTTTTGCTTTTTTTACTAAAATCAATTTTGTATAGCTGAATTACTATCTTTAAAACCTAATTCATTTACATGCAAACAGCACCCAAAAAAGTAGTGAATGCCTGGGCAATGTACGACTGGGCAAATAGTGTTTATAATTTAGTCATTACCTCAACCATGTTTCCTGCTTACTATGAAGCAGTAACTAGCAGTAATAACAACGAAGTGCAATTTTTAGGCAGAACATACGTAAATACTTCTTTATACAATTATGCATTGGCATTTGCCTTTTTAATTGTAGCATGTATGTCGCCCATTTTATCATCTATTGCCGATTATAAAGGCAACAAAAAATCTTTTCTTCGTTTCTTTTGTACACTAGGTAGTTTGGCTTGTAGTGGGTTGTTTTTCTTTAATAAAGACAATATTTCGTTAGGCATAATTTTAATGATTATTGCATGTATTGGTTATTGGAGTAGCTTGGTATTTTACAATTCTTACTTACCCGAAATTGCAGCAGAAGAAGATAGAGATAAAGTAAGTGCCAAAGGGTTTACTATGGGTTATATTGGGAGTGTATTATTGCAAATTGTATGTTTTGTGTTGTTGTTTAAGCAAGATTGGTTTGGGTTGAAAACTGATGGTCAGGCTTTACAAATTTCTTTTTTATTAGTGGGTATTTGGTGGTTTGGTTTTGCACAAAAAACATTGTTTGTATTGCCTAAAGGAACTCCAAGTGCTAACCGACCAGAGAAAAGCATTTTTGTGAATGGATTTATTGAATTGAAAAAAGTATGGATTCAGCTAGGGAATATACCAGTACTGAAAAGATTTTTAGTAGCATTTTTCTTTTACAATATGGGGGTGCAAACGGTAATGTTGGCTGCTACTTTGTATGGCAAAAGTGAATTGGCTATACCAACTACTAATTTAATTATTTCGATACTAGTTATTCAACTAGTTGCAATTCCTGGAGCATTATTAATGTCTAAACTCTCTAGTAAAATTGGCAACTTACAAACTCTAATGATTGCTGTTACAATTTGGATTGGGCTTTGTGTTGCAGGATATTTATTACCCAAAGGCAATATCAATGCATTTTATGCTTTGGCTGCATGTGTAGGTTTTGTAATGGGTGGTATACAAAGTTTAAGTCGTTCTACTTATGCTAAGCTAATGCCTGAAACCAAAGACACCACTTCGTTTTTCAGCTTTTTTGATGTAACCGAAAAAGTGGCTATTGTAATTGGTATGTTAGGCTTTGGATACATAACAGAGCTGGCTGGAGGTTCTCAACGTAATTCAGTTTTATCATTAACTGTATTGTTTATTATAGGATTGTTTTTATTGATGTACACTATTCAAGCACAAAAAAAGAAAAATCATGCAACTGTATAGTATAGAAACAGAAAATTTTAAATTAGATGGAGGTGCAATGTTTGGTGTTGTTCCTAAAAGCATTTGGAATAAGTTAAACCCAGCCGACGAAAATAATTTATGCAGTTGGGCTATGCGTTGTTTATTAATTGAAGACGGTAACAGATTAATATTGGTAGACACAGGTATTGGCAATAAACAAGATGCCAAGTTTATGGGTCATTATTATTTACATGGAGAACATACATTAGATACATCTTTAGCCAAATTGGGCTTTAGTAAAAATGATATTACCGATGTTTTTTTAACCCATTTACATTTTGATCATTGTGGTGGAAGTATAGAACGTGTTGGCGATACCTTACAACCTGCTTTTAAAAATGCCACTTATTGGAGCAATGAAGCTCACTGGAAATGGGCTACTCAGCCAAATGATAGAGAGAAAGCTTCATTTTTAAAAGACAATATTTTACCAATTGAACAAAGTGGACAGTTGAAATTTATTGATACACCAGTAGCAACAGTTGGTAAACTGTCTACAGCAACATTTACCCCCAATATTTCAGTACGTTTTGTGCATGGTCATACCGATGCAATGATGTTGCCTCAAATAAAATATCATGGAAAAACATTGGTTTATATGGCCGATTTATTACCAAGTACAGCCCATATTCCATTGCCATATGTAATGGCTTATGATATGTTTCCTTTAACCACTTTGCAAGAAAAAAAATCTTTTTTAACCGAAGCTGTAGAAAACAATTACACCCTCATTTTTGAGCATGATGTACACAATGAAGCTTGTACCTTACAACAAACTGAAAAGGGTATTCGAGTGCATGAAATTGTAAAATTGAGTGATGTTTAATCTTCATCTTTAGATAGTAAAAGGGCTGCATTTGCAGCCCTTTTTAATTGCACCCCTATATAAATGAACAAGAACTATTGCTTGATTATTTGAGTTGAAAGTTGTTGCTGATTGGTTACTAACCTAATGAAGTAATTACCTTTTGAAAGTACACTTACGTCAAGTTTGATTGATTGTGTACCTGGCTTTAATACAATATATTGTTGCTGTACTTTTTGTCCTTGTGTATTATACACCTCTACAGTTGCTGTACTACTTTCAATAGCTGTAATATTAATATTTGCTATATTAGTAACTATTGTTGGGTAAACATCTAATAAGAAACCTTTGGTATCGTTTTTTAACCTTACTATCTCACTGTAACTAAACTTACCATCTTTATCCACCATTTTTAAACGATAGTAATGAATAGGTTCTTTGTTAATAGTATGATTAGCACTATAATTTTTTTGAGTATTGCTATTGCCACTTGCTTCTATTGTTGCCACTTTTTTAAATTCATTGGCATTGTTGCTATATTCTACTTCAAAATGGCTGGTATTAATTTCTTGAGCAGTTTGCCATTGTAAAAAACTTGTTTGGTTTTTAACTTGGGCTGTAAAACTTTTAAGCGTAACTGGTAAAGCAGTTGCGTATTGATTAGCAATTTCTAAAGGGCTTAATGCACCATTATAAACTTTTATTTCATCAATAGTTCCTTGAAAAGGATTTTGACTTGTAGTAAGTACTTTGCCTAATAAAAGATTTGTTCCAGTAGTTGTAAGGGTACTATTAAAAGCAAATCGTCCTATTGATGATCCATTTCTATAAATCATAGAAGAATCTTGTGTATATACTACAGTAATATGGTGCCAAGTATCTGGGGCAATTGGCTCATTACTAGAACCAGACATTGCTACATATGTACTATTATTTTGTGTATGATAATTTACAAATGAACCATTTGCTGTTACATACACTCCAAAACAACTAGTACTTCCATTTCCTCCATATACAAATAGTTCTTGAAAATCACTTTGTGAACGTTTAAACCAAAACGAAATAGTTCTTGCACTATTACCAACAGGTAAAGAGGTAACACCTGTTGCAACACTACCACTATTATTTATATATAATGCACTATTGGTATTGCCAAATCTGTCAGAAGATAACCCAGTACCATTTGGAGTTGAAAATGGGAAAGTTGTACTATTTGTAGTGCCATAATGTCCAGGAAAATTCCATTGAACAACTGGAGTTGATGGAATTTGCTCATATACTTCATACACTTCGTTTGCACTTAATGCACGATTATATATTTTTAAATCGTCGATAACACCATTTAATCTGCCAGTGCCCCCACCTTCTGTTACTCCTAGCGAAAATGAATTATTGCTTACAGTAGTAATATTTTGAACTGATGTACCAATTAAAATACCATTCTTGTAAATTCTTGATTTTGAACCATCGTAAGTAAAAGCATAATGCACCCAAGTATTTAAGGTATGACTAGTATTTAGTGTGTGATTGGTAGTATTACTTGAATTTCGGGCATAATGATTAACTAATGTTGCATTTATGTATACCCCATTCGCATTAGCACCTGGTCCATAGTTGTATAGATAATTAAAACCTAGTGAATGAAATGTATTTAACTTAACCCAAAGTGATATTGTTCTTGGATTTGAGCCTGTTGGCATATTGGATATTGTTGCAACTGCAAATCCATTATTAATATTTAAAGCACTATTGGTAATGCCATTTCTATCTGTAACAAAAGATGTTTCTCCTATGTTTGAAAAGGTTGCTGTACCCAATGTGCTTGTGTAAGAGTTATTGAATCTAAATTCATGTAATAAACCATTAGTGACTTGTGATTTTGCAATGTTAAACAGCGTTAACGCCAATAAAAAAACGCTATAAAACTTTGGTGTTTGTAGTAAATTTTTTTTCATAACTGTTATTTGAAAAATAAAAGTAATAGCTAGTTTTCTTTTACTAAATCATCATTTTACCAAACCCCATTTTGAGTTTACCAAAATAATGGTTCTTCGTACAAACAGTGCTTACTTTGCAACTCATGAAACAGTGGATTTATTTATTGGTGTTTTTACTAGCATTCAACTTGGTACATGCTCAAGATCCTATGTTTAATAATATTAGTAAGCTCAATGGCTTACCTATCAATACAGTGTATCATATTATACAAGATCAACAAGGGTTAATTTGGGTAGTGCACGATAAAGGCTTATCTAGATACGACGGTAAACAATTTAAACATTACTCAAATGCTTATCAGCAAGGTAAAAGCTTAAGTAATTTACTAGAAATTGGAAACACAATTTGGTGTCAAGATTTTTCGGGTAATTTGATAAATCATCAATTACTGAATATAAATGTTGTTGTCCACAATATAATTATTTGACATTAATACTATTTGAGGAACATTGCTTTTCTATTGTCAAATTAAAGTTTTGCCTATAAGGCTGAATCGGGCAACCTTGAATCTCTATTTCTAATTTATACCTATTTGGAGTTATTCTACTTCCGCCCTGATTAATCAAAAAGACTGGACTAAATGACGGATGATTTTTTAAATCTATGAAAGCTAAACTTGGTAAACTATTAACATTATCAATAAAAACTCTTGAGCTTCCTGATTGCGATGTTTGCAATACGCCATTAACATATGGAATAACTCTTATGTCTACTTGGTGACTAAGACCGTTTATTAAGCGGAAGTCAACCACAATATAATCAATCGGACAAAAGTGTAAAGTATTCAAATTGCTTGTTGGTAAACTTAAAATTGGATTTGATGGATTAGCATTTGTTTTTCTAATAATTATTGAGGTATTCAAATTTGGAATTAATACTGCTTCTGGATTAGTAAAACAAATTATACTACCGGAAGCATCTAAAAATCTTAGAGAATATGTTTCATTAAAATTTGCTCCATACATTTCACATATACTCCAAGAATTACCCGATGTAACTCTAAAATTTGAATTATAAGAGATTGAGTTTGGGTTATTACTAAATAAAACTTCAACCGTTGGAGTAACTCTACAAAACTCTACATATGTATGATTAGGAACACTTTGACCAGATACAGACATAGATAAAATTCCACCACAAAGAGAGTTATGGCATAAATTAAAGGTTGTATTTAAATTGCATTGTATTTGTGCGTTTACGGCATTGCAAATGATAACTGCAATTAAAAAGAGGTTGGAAATTAAGATTACTCTAAATGATTTTTTTTTCATAACTGTTATTTGAAAGATAAAAGTAGCAGCCGATTTTCTTCTACTAAATCATCATTTTACCAAACCCCATTTTGAGTTTACCAAAATAATGGTTCTTCGTACAAACAGTGTTTACTTTGCAACTCATGAAACATTGGATTTATTTATTGGTATTTTTAGTAGCATACAATGGGGTACATGCTCAAGATCCTATGTTTAATAATATTAGTAAGCTCAATGGCTTACCTAGCAATACAGTGTATCATATTGTACAAGATCAACAAGGGTTTATTTGGGTAGGGCAAGATAAAGGCTTATCTAGATACGATGGTAAACAATTTAAACATTACTCAAATGCTTATCAGCAAGGTAAAAGCTTGAGTAATTTACTAGAAATTGGAAACACAATTTGGTGTCAAGATTTTTCGGGTAATTTTTTTTATGTATTGAATGATTCATTAATTAAAGAAACTGCACTTAACAATAAAGGTTTGTATCTGCCTGCAGGCAAGTGGAACGATTCTGTATTATTAATACTCAACTTAAAAGAACTTACTTTTTTTAATATTTATACAAAACGCAAAAAGCAGATTCAGGCAATTAACAAAAACATTAATGCAATCGATTATACAAGTAAGCAACCTTCTTTTATTACAAAAAATACCTTGTATTCTATAACAAAAAATGCTGCTAGTGTTCAGTTTAAATTAATAGATTCTTCTAAAGTGTTTGCTCACTTGGTTCTTACTAATAATGCATACTATGCTTTAACAAAAGATACTTATCCTTATTTACATTTATTAAATCATTCGGGTACTCGACCAATAAATATTTTATATCCCAATCTTTTCATTCAAAATGTAAGTGTCTTGGAAAATGAAATATGGGTTTGTACTACTACTGGAGCATTTTGTTTTACAAAAACATGGCAACCTAAATATGGGGCCCATAATTTTTTAAAAGATATGAGTGTTTCAAAAGTAATGCTTGATAGAGAAGGTAACTATTGGTTTAGTACATTAAATAAAGGCCTCATTACTATACCCAATATTGATATTAAATTGTTTAAGTATAATGCTGAAAACTTTACCTCTGTTACTACTGCTCAAGAAACATTATTGATTGGCACTTCTTCTAAATCTGTTTTACAGTTTAATGGTGCAACTAAGACTTTTTCTTCTATATTCAAAGGCAACTCTAATCACGAAGTAATTCATATACTCAACGATTCTCCTATGCATCAATACATTTTTTGTTCTAATAAAATTGATGTATTCAATAGCCTCACTAAAAAAAATTACTCTTTACCTTTTGCAGGTAAAAATGTAATTGTACTAAATAAAGATTTTTATGTAGCCTCTTTTTCTGTTGGTATTACTTTATTTAGAAGAAACAATTCAACCGCCAATGTACCAAACTGGTTAAGTGGTGGCGAATGGTTGAAAGGGATTTACAGTATTTTAAATTATACTACTAGAACTAGGTGGGTTAGTTTTAATACAAGAGATAGTACATTGTTTGCAGCCACAACAAGTGGCTTATTATATTTTTCGCCCAAAGGGAGAGGCGTTATACAATGTAATGGAAAAGATATTTTTGCTTCTCAAATTGAAATAACCAATAATGGAGTATATGCTGCTACTTTTTCTGATGGGTTAATTTATATCAATCAACAGTTACAAGCTTCTATTGTACCCAATTCTGCTATTGCAAAAACAATTTATAAACTAAAATCTGTTAATAACTATTTGTGGTTATTAGCTGAAGATATATTGCAAAAATATGATGTGCAAAAAAATACTATTACCAATTATACCCATACCGATGGTTTACCTAAAGCTGAGTTTAAAGATTTTGTAGTACACAATAATCAAGTAATTATTGCTACAACAGATGGTTTGGTTTTCTTTAATGATTCTTTAAACAATCAACAACAATCAACCCCAACTTTAGCTTTAAATAAGTTCTTAGTAAATAATCAAATTCAAACATCAACACAAAATGTTGAGTTTAGTCATACCCAAAATAATATTGAAATTAATTTTTCTTTCCTTTCTTTTAAAGACCAAAGCAATAAAGAAAAAATTGAGTATAAAGTAAATAATGAAAACTGGCAATTGTTAAATGCCAATGCCCGAACATTAAGTTTACCATCTCTTTCACCTGGAGAATATACTATTCAAATAAGAGCATTTACAGAGAAAGGTATTGCATCAAAAAATATTTTACTCGTAAGCTTTACTATTCATCAACCATTTTATAAGCAGCTTTGGTTTATATTACTTGTAATTACATGCACTGCTTTTGTGGTATATCTTTTTTTTAAGTACAGATTAAAAACTATTCAACAAAAAAATGAATTGCTTTCTCAAAAAATAATTCTAGAACAAGAATTACAACAAAGCTTATTGTCATCTATCAAAAGCCAAATGAATCCTCATTTCTTATTCAATGCCCTTAATACAATACAATCTTACATATATACCAATGATAAAGAAAATGCAAGTATTTATTTAGGCAAATTCTCGTCACTTACACGTATGGTTTTAGAAATGAGTAATAAAGATATGGTTGCTTTGGTAGATGAAATTAAAGCACTTAAATTGTATGTAGAATTAGAACAACTACGTTTTGAAGATAAATTGGTATATCATTTTACGGTTGATGAAAATATAAGTATTGAAACTACCTATATACCCTCTATGCTTATTCAGCCTTATATTGAAAATGCCATTAAGCATGGTTTGTTGCATAAAAAAAATAATTGGATATTGAATATCGATTTTAAACTAGAGCATAAACAATTGTTAGTTACCATAAACGATAATGGCATTGGTCGTAAACGCAGCTATGAATTAAATAAAGCAAAATCTAGGCATCAAAGTTTTGCATCGGTAGCTAATGAAAAACGTTTGTCTATTTTAAACAGAGGGTTGAATGAAAACATTGGATTGAACATCATTGATAAAGCAGATGAAAATAATCAACCTGCTGGTACAACTGTGCAACTCATTATTCCAATTGAAAAAAAATAAAATGGCTTTTTGTAAATTGAAACATGTATTTGGTAAAATGAAGCCACTCTAATTTTTATAACTCTATACTTTTATAAAATGGTAAAGTGCATAATAATAGATGATGAGCCAAAAGCAAGAAAATTATTAGAAGCAATTATTCAACAATATTGTGTCGATTTAACCATTGAAGCTTTGTGTGAAGATTTGCCAAGTGGGGTTAAAGCCATTCGTAAACATCAACCTCAATTGGTATTCTTAGATATTGAAATGCCAGGGCACAGTGGTTTAGAGTTAATGGATTTTTTTAATGCCGATGAAATTAGTTTTTCTATCATTTTTACTACTGCGTATAATGAATATGCCCTACAAGCATTCAAGTTATCGGCAATTGATTATTTATTAAAACCCATTCAACATAAAGAACTTATTGAATCAGTAGATCGGTTTAAAAAAAATCAACTCATTAAGCAATCTCAGCAAATAAAAGTGTTGCAACAAAATTTAAATACTCAAATTCCTTTAGCCGATAAAAGAATTGTGGTTTCAAGTGGGCAAAGCTTACACTTTATTAATCCTACAAATATTATTATGCTAAAGGGAGAATCATCTTACAGCGAATTGTACTTATCTGATGGATCAAAAATGTTGGCCAGCAAAAACTTAAAACATTTTGAAGAAGCATTATCGGCTTTTCCATCTTTTATTCGTTGTCATAAATCATTTATTGTAAATACAAAATATGTATTGCAGTATGTAAAAAGCGATGGTGGCTATTTAAGCTTAAGCAATAATTTAAATGCTTCTATTTCACCCGAAAAAGTAGATATTTTCCTAGAAGCCATGCGATAAATGCTAAATTTATCTAAAATCATAACAATTTCTTTGCATTGCAGCTTGGCTAAACAAAATAAACCTACTATTTTCGCCACCCAATTAATCGTAATTGGATTAAACAATATTTGTTAACGGCCTTAAATTTCTATTTAACATGGCAGTAAAAATGAGATTACAAAGACACGGCAGTAAAAAACGTCCTTTCTACTTTATAGTAGTGGCCGATGCTCGTGCACCTAGAGATGGTAAGTTTATTCAAAAAATTGGAACTTACAATCCATTAACTGTTCCTGCAACAATTCAGTTAGATCGCCAAAAAGCTTTAGACTGGTTGCACAAAGGTGCTCAACCCACCGATACAGTTAGACGAATTCTCTCTTTCAAGGGAGTGTTGTTCTTAAAGCATTTATTACGTGGTGTAAAACTTGGTTTATTTGATGATGCAACTGCAATGACCAAATTCCAAGCTTGGCACGAAGAACATGAAGCAAACGTAAAACGTCGTACCGATAGTCATCGTACACAACAACGTCAACGTAGAGCTTATGTACCACCAGTTCGTAAAGTAGAAGAAGCACCAACGGCTGCTCCTGCTGCTGAAGACACTACTGAAGCTTAGAAATGTATCAACATATACCTTTTAAAAAGTCCTCCATTTTCTTGGAGGACTTTTTTTATTGCTTTATAAAATCGAATCGCCAAAATGACATCAAATGTTACCTTTCATTTTCAAGGCACAGTGTTTGCAAATTAGCGTAGAAGAAGATAAAATTGGAAATTACATGTACATACATTAAATTTGTGCCGTTATGCAACAAGTATTAGATATTTTAAAAGTAGCTCATCGTGGTGGAATTGAACCCAGCATGGACTTATTGCATCAAAAAGAACAAAGTATTCCGGGTTCAATTAATTATCATATTCGTAGATATTATGCTCAACATCCTTGGGTTGCCGATGATGCAGGCATGATGGTTTATCATTATAATGCAAAAAAGCCCGAGGAAAATTATTTGGAACTTCGCTTTTGTACAACAGGCAATAAATATTGTTACGATAAAAGTTGTAGTTTCTGCGAAAAAAAACCTACCAATTGCCAAGGACAACAAGTAACGGTTGATGTTTTCACTTTTCATTTTTCTTCTACATTCTTAAATCAGTTTACACACAATGTTAAGCTGAGCAATAGAAAAGACGAAGTATTAGCATTTAAACATCCCAATGCATTTACCAAAGTATTTCCAATTTGTAATAAAAAAAGAAATGTTTTAGATGCATTATTAAACCATAGTTATACCGGAGCATTAGAAAATATTTTCATTAATGCAAAAATTCATGAACTGTTATTGTACAGTTTAGATTGTTTGGTAGATGAAAAAGAAGAAGGGTTTACTTGTAAGTTTTTAGAAGATGAATACAGCCGAAATGGTATTTACAGTGCTAGAGATATTTTATTGCAACATATTGGCGATCCTATAACCATTAAAGAATTGAGCCGAAAAGTAGCTATGAACGAATGTTACTTAAAGAAGGGCTTTAAAGAAATTTTTGGTACCACCATTTTCGATTTTTATCAACAACAAAGAATGGAACATGCCAAATATTTGTTGTACGAAAAAGCATTAAGTGTAACCGATGTTTCAGCTTTATTAGGCTATTCATCTATCTCACATTTTTCTGCAGCCTTTAAAAAACACACGGGTTTAAAACCTTGTGATTTATTAAAATAAACTTCTGAACTTATAAAACAAGCAACTCAACAAGGGTTGCTTTTTTGTTTGTTGAAAATTATATCATTCCCCCCAAAAATTCCTAAAAAATCTGTTCCAATGTTTGTCACAGAAGCACAGAAACACAGAGAGGAAATCTGTGAAAATCCATTCAATCCGTGTTATCAGCGTTCCAATGAAAATTTGCGAAGCAAATAAATCCGTTTAAAATATTTGCCACAGAAAGCACAGAAACACAGAGAGGAAATCTGTGAAAATCCGTTCAATCCGTGTCATCCGTGTTCCAATCAATATTTACGAAGCAAAAAAAATCAGTTTCATTTTTGCCACAGAAGCACAGAGAGCAAATCAGTGAAAATCCATTCAATCCGTGTCATCAGCGTTCCAATGAAAATTTGCGAAGCAAATAAATCCGTTTACAATATTTGCCACAGAAAGCACAGAAACACAGAGAGGAAATCTGTGAAAATCCGTTCAATCCGTGTCATCCGTGTTCCAATCAATATTTGCGAAGCAAATAAATCTGTTTCAAACACTTGCCACAGAAGCACAGAACTATAGAAAAAAATCTGTGAAAATCCGTTCAATCCTTGTCATCAGCGTTCCAATCCACCATTTGCGAAGCAAATAAATCTGTTTCAAACACTTGCCACAGAGGAGGCACAGAAACACAGAGAAAATCCGTGAAAAATCTTTTCAATCCGTATCATCCGTGTTCTATTCAAAACTTATAGCTATAAGCTACAATCGCTTAACAATCGCTTTAACAATTTCTTTTATAAAAATTGCCTCGTTTTTGTGTTATGAGAAATACAACAAAACAAAATCAAATGAAATATTTTAACACGCTATCGGTTGTTGCAATTGCTGTATTATTAGGATCTTGTACTGTTATTCGTCAGGGAGAAGTGGGGGTGAAAAGAAAACTGGGTAAAATATCTGACGAATTTATTGATCAAGGTCCTAAAGGATATAACCTTTTCACCACCAGAATTTTAAAAGTTCCAACAAGAACGGTAAACATTGAAGTTCGTCCAGACTTGCCTAGTAAAGAAGGTTTAACTATCAAAACTGAAGTATCTATTTTATACAGAATAAAAGCAGAAGCTGCACCAGATGTATTACGAAAAATAGGTATGAATTATGAGAACGAAGTGATTTTACCAGTTTTTAGATCTGCAGCAGCCGATGTTACTAGTAGATATTTTGCAAAAGACATGCACAGTGGCGAAAGAGCTGCTATTGAAGTGGCTATTAGAAAGCAAATGGGCGAAATTTTAACTGCTAAAGGTTTTATTATTGAAAACGTTTTATTAAAAGGTATTAAGTTACCCGATGGTTTGGCAAGAAGTATAGAATTGAAATTACAAAGTGAACAAGAAGCACAACAAATGGTATTTATAAAAGAGCGTCAACAAAGAGATGCTGAGCGTCAAATTATTGAAGCCGAAGGGAAAAAGAAAATTGCAACCATACAAGCCGAGGGAGAAGCCAATGCAAAAATTATTGCTGCAGAAGGACAAAAAAAGATTGCTGAAATTGAAGCTCAAGGTAAAGCCTTAGCAATGGAAATTGAAGCTACAGCAACACAAAAAGCCAATGATAGCATTCAAAAATCATTAACTCCATCTATTTTAAAACTTAGACAAATTGAGGCTTTTAGAATATTTGGATTAAGTAACAATAGTAAATTAATTATTACAGAAGGTAAAACTCCATTTTTATCAATTCCAGATAAATTCTAATATAATTTTCTATTTCAGTTAAGCCTGTAATTTTTTACAGGCTTTTTTATTTTCAACCATTGAAAAAATAAAATTTAAACACAAACTCTTACACAATACTTCTCATAGTTACTTTTACAAAATGAAAAATATCATCAGCCTTTCTTTAATTATACTCTTATTTGCTTGCAAAAACAGCAATAATAAAGTAGATACCATTATTCATCATGCAAATATTTATACTGTAGATAGTGCATTCAGCATGGCAGAAGCAATTGCAGTAAAAGATGGTAAAATTGTAGCTATTGGAAAAAATGAAGAAATTTTAAATAAGTATTCAGCACCTGAAACTATTGATGCACAAGGCAAAGCTCTTTATCCAGGTTTTATAGATGCTCATGCACATTTTTTAGGTTATGGCAAAGGATTGTTTGAAGTGCAATTATTTGGTAGTAATTCTTGGCAAGAAGTAATTGAAAAAATTCAAACTTTTACGAAAACTACCGATACAACAAAATGGATTATTGGTAGAGGTTGGGATCAAAATAAATTTCCTAATAAACAATATCCTACTAATGAAATACTCAATCAGCTTTATCCCAAAACACCTATACTTTTAACAAGAGTAGATGGTCATGCTGCAATTGCCAATGCAAAAGCGTTAGAATTGGCAGGTGTAAAGCCTAATCAAACTTTAATTGGTGGTGCAATTGAAACTAAAAATGGACAATTAACAGGTTTACTCATAGATAATGCAGTTGATTTAGTAAGTTCAAAAATTCCTGCAACAACAAATGCCGATTATGAAAAATGGTTATTAGCTGCACAACAAAACTGCTTTGAACAAGGTTTAACCACCATTACCGATTGTGGTTTAATGTATAACGATGTTGAGCAAATTGATGCTTTACAAAAAGCTGGAAAACTCAATATGAAATTGTATGTAATGTTGAGTGATGATGCTACAAACTATGCAAAATATTTAACCAAAGGACCCTACAAAACCGATAAGCTTTTTGTAAATGGCATAAAGGTTTATGCAGATGGAGCATTGGGCAGTCGTGGTGCTTGTTTATTAAAACATTACAGCGATAAACCTAATTGGACTGGATTTTTATTGAAAGATGAAAAGTATTTTGATTCCTTAGCAAACGTATTGGTAAAAACCAATTTTCAAATGTGTACACATGCTATTGGCGATAGTGCCAATAGAGCTGTTCTTAAAATTTATAATAAATATTTACAAGGAAAAAATGATAAACGTTGGCGTATAGAACATGCTCAAGTGGTAAATGAACAAGATTTTAATTTATTTGGTTTAACCTCAATTATTCCATCGGTGCAACCAACACATGCTACAAGCGATATGTACTGGGCCGAAGAAAGACTTGGCAAATCAAGACTTCAACATGCGTACGCTTATCAGCAATTATTGCAACAAAATGGTTGGATTCCGTTGGGTACCGATTTCCCTGTTGAAGATATTTCTACTTTCAAAACATTCTTAGCATCAGTTGTTAGAAAAGATGATAAAGGATTTCCTGCAAATGGATTTCAAAAAGAAAATGCATTAACCCGAGAACAAACTTTACGTGGCATGACTATTTGGGCTGCTAAAGCCAATTTTTTAGAAAAAGAAACAGGTAGTTTAGAAGTAGGTAAAAAAGCCGATTTTATATTATTAGATAAAGACTTAATGAAAATTACCGATACAGAAATCTTACAAACTAAAGTTGCCGCAACTTGGGTAGATGGTAAAAAAGTTTTTGAGAGAAAATAATTCCATTGAAACTGTGTCAAGCGTTGTAAGATTTTTGTGTTTTTTATAGGCATTTATTTTTACTGAAATATGACCGACGTCAACTTCTGTAAAATTGTTCAGTCATTTCTTTGTCATAGTATTCTACAAGGGTATCGTTTTACAATTCTATGGCAATTCTTTTGAACCTTAGAGTAACATTTGCCGTATTATAATACGATGGCAAGTAAATTTATTTTTTCATTACTTTTTTTAATCAGCATCTCTACAAAAGTTGCAGCACAAAAAGACACTTTGGCTGGCACTAGCGACGATGTTTTTATTACTGCTACTAGAAGTGAAAGAAAATTAAGCAATATTGCCGTACCTGCTATAATCATCAATAAAAAAACCATACAACAAACAGGTAGTTTAAAATTGCAAGATATATTGCAAGAACAAACTGGTATTAATGTAGTAAATAGTAGTTTGTCAACATCTTTAAACGGATACCCAAACCCTTTTGGTCAGGGGATACAAATGTTGGGTTTAGATCCATCTTACACAGCCATTTTAATGGATGGAGAGCCTTTAATTGGTAGAAATGCAGGTATTTTAAAGTTGGGTAGAATTGCTACTGGTAATATTCGCCAAATAGAAATTGTAAAAGGTCCATCGTCAAGCTTGTATGGTAGCGAGGCTATGGCTGGTGTAATAAATATACTTACAGCTTCACCAACTTTAGAAACAATTGATGCTCAATTTCATGCTGCAAGTAATAGTACTTATGCCGCAACAGCATCTTATGGTAATAAGTTTAAAAAAACAGGTGTTCAATTTTTTGTGAATACGTACACAACACAAGGTTACGATTTAGATGAGAAGTTGTACGGGAAAACAATTGATCCATTCACCGATTTTACTACCAATCTAAAATTAACACATGACTTTACCAATAAAACTCAATTATTGGTTTCTCTAAGAAATTTTAGTTCAAAACAAAACAACAATTATCAAATTTTTCAATCTGGTACAGCAGGTATTGTTTCAGGTCATACAACAGAAAACGATCAATCAGCTTTTATTCAATTTAAACATCAAATAAATTCATTTAAGAAAGTTTATTTTAGAACATTCTACAATCAATATGCCAACAATTCTTTTGTTAATTTAGAAAATACAAATACTCAATTCGACGAAACAACTTTTCAACAATCTATTCTAAAACCAGAACTACAATACGAAAGTGTAAAAAATAAAAAAAGCAGATATGTTGCAGGAGTTGGTGCTTATTTAGAAACTATAAATGCATCGAGATATTCAGGTAAACAAACACTCTATACACTTTATACATTTACACAAAAAGAATGGTTTGCCTTAAAAGAAAAGTTAACTATTATAGCAGGAGCAAGAGTAGATAAGAGAACCGATTTTAACGTAAATCTCAGTCCACGAATTGCTTTAGCTTATAAACCCAATAGTCACTTTAAATTCACAACATCGGTTGGTTGGGGTTTTAAAGCTCCAGATTTTAGGCACATGTATTTAAATCTTGCTAACTCTCAAATAGGTTACTCATTAATAGGCTCAACTATTCTAGCACAACAATTACAAAGTTTACAACAACAAGGTGCTTTACAAAATGGTGCAAACATCAATCCATTTTTAAACACCGTAAACTTACAACCCGAAAAGTCTTTTGGTACCCATATTGGGGCCAAATACACAAAAAATAGTTTAGTTATTGAGGCAGGAATTTATAGAAATGATATTAATAATTTGATAGACGTGTTTATTTTACCATTTACTAAAACCAATGGTGGTAATATATACAGCTATCGTAACATCAACAAAATATTTACACAAGGTATTGAATTAGATATTAAATATTCAGTTAATAAAAATGTAGTTCTTAGTGCAGGATATCAATTTGTAGAAGCAAAAGATAAAGAAGTACTTAGCCAAATCAATGAAGGAACATTGTATAAAAGAGATCCAGCAACATTGATAACATCTGTGGTAAAACGTGCTGATTATTTTGGTATTGCCAATAGATCTAAACACAATATTAATGGCAAACTATTATGGATGAATAATGATAATAGTTTCAATGCCTATATACGATTTGTTTATAGAGGTAAGTTTGGATTTAACGATGTTAATGGTAATACTATTATTGATGACGAACGTGAAATGGTTGCAGGTTTTTGGATGTCAAACATTGCAATATCAAAGAATTTTAATAAGTCTTTTCAACTACAGGCAGGCATTGAAAATTTATTCAACTATACCAATGCTCAACAATTACCTCACATTGCAGGTAGGCTTTTTTTTCTGAATATCAACTATGCTTTTAATAAAAAATAAAATAAAATCAATTTGTATGAAACGTTTCTTCTTTTTTGCTATTGCAGCTGTAGTGTTTTTTTCTTCTTGTACAAAAGAAACAGATTCAACTCCATCTGTTGTAAGTGGTACAAAAACTATTGCAGTAAATTTTAGTTCAGCTTCTCAGTTTACTTTTTTTCGATTTAGTGATTCATCGGTTGTAGTAAATACCGATTCGGCTACCAACAAATGGGACTTTGGCTTACGCTTCACTACTTTTATTGTAAACAGTAATTCAAGTGGTCCTGGTGCTGCAGGAGCAATTTTATTAGATGGAACTTTTGATGGAGTTACAACAGCACCAACTACAGGTTATGCTTACGATACTACTACTACTCGAAGAGCTATAAAAGATGGTAGCTGGTATAACTATAATGGTGCAACAAGAACATTTACACCAAAGGCCGGAAAAGTATTTGTATTTAAAACAGCCAATGGTACCAATTATGCTAAAATGGAATTATTAAGTGCAGATTATGCTCCATTTACAGGAATGTTTCCAACCACAATTTTGTATAAGTTCCGTTATACATATCAGGCAAATGGAAGTACTACATTTTAAAGTAGCATAACTTTTTTAAAGGCTGTTTCAAAAGATATATTTTAACCTTAAAAATATTAAGTGTTTTAATTGCTTCTGAAACAGCTTTTTTTATTTGCTATAATCAAACAAACTCAATTGAAGCTAAACATCTTCAATTGAGTATCTTCTTTGCTTTTCTTTCATTATCCCTAACTTCGCCCACCTATAAAGTTTACTGTTAAATGTTTGTTGTTTGAAGTTATTTATACTCTATTTAACCTTAAACAAGAAAACTTAAACCTTTAACCAAAAGATGAGCAAGTACAAAGAATTTTCAGGGTTAAATCTTCCTTCAATTGAGAAAGAAATATTGGCTAAATGGGATGAAACAAATGCCTTTCAACAAAGTATCGACTTAAAAGAAGGTGCAACACCATTTGTATTTTATGAAGGTCCACCAAGTGCCAATGGAATGCCAGGCATTCATCATGTTATTTCTAGAACTTTAAAAGATTTGGTTTGCCGTTATAAAACCATGCAAGGTTTTCAGGTAAAACGTAAAGGTGGTTGGGATACACATGGTTTGCCTGTAGAATTAGGCGTAGAAAAAGAATTGGGCATCACCAAAGAAGATATTGGCAAAAAAATTTCGGTAGAAGATTATAACCAAAAATGCCGTGAAGCAGTATTACGTTATAAAAACGAGTGGGACAGCATTACCAAAAAAATGGGTTATTGGGTAGATTTGAACAACCCATACATCACATTTGAAAATAACTATATCGAAAGCTTGTGGTGGATTTTAAAACAATTGTACAATAAAGAATTGTTGTACGAAAGTGTCAGCATTCAACCTTACTCTCCTGCTGCTGGTACTGGGTTAAGCTCTCATGAATTGAACCAACCAGGAACTTATAAAGATGTGAAAGACACTAGTGCCGTGGCGATGTTCAAAGCAGTGAAGAATTCAACATCACAATTCTTATTTGATGCAGCTGGCAATGATGAAGTTTTCTTTATGGCTTGGACAACCACTCCTTGGACTTTGCCATCGAATTTGGGTTTGACTGTTGGACCTAATATTGATTATGTTTTGGTAAAAACTTTTAATCCTTATACACATCTTCCTGTGAATGTAATTCTTGCAAAAGCTCTGCTAGGCAAGTATTTTAAAGAAGAAGGAGAAAATGGTGATTTTGAAAATTACAATGCCGACGTAAAGCTGTTGCCATGGAAAATATTAGCAGAATTCAAAGGCTCTCAAATTGAAAACTGTGAATACGAACAACTTTTGCCTTACGAAGCCAATTCACTCGAAGCAATTCAGTCTGTTACACCAGATGCAAAACCATTCAGAGTAATTTGTGGTGATTTTGTTACAACAGAAGATGGTACAGGCATCGTTCACACTGCTCCTGCTTTTGGTGCAGATGACTATCGTGTGGGTAAAAAGTACAATATTGGTATTTTAACCATGGTAGATAGAGAAGGAAAATTTATAGATGGTTTGGGCGAATTCAGCAATCGCTATGTAAAAAATTATAAAGACGAAAAAGAGTATGTAGATGTAAATGTAGACATCTGCGTTAAGCTGAAAAAAGAAAATCGAGCATTTAAAGTTGAAAAATACGAACATAGCTATCCTCATTGTTGGAGAACTGATAAACCAATTTTGTACTATCCATTAGATGCGTGGTTTATTAAAACCACAGCTCTAAAAGATAGAATGGTAGAGTTGAATAAAACCATTAACTGGAAACCAAAATCTACTGGTGAAGGTCGTTTTGGCAATTGGTTAGAAAATATGGTGGATTGGAATTTGAGCCGAAGCCGTTATTGGGGAACGCCATTGCCTATTTGGCAAACAGAAGATGGCACAGAAGAAATTTGTATTGGTTCAATTGCCGAATTAAATGGATTAATTCATGCCGATAGCCCAATAAAAGAAATTACAGATTTACATAAACCTCAGGTAGATCATATTATTCTTACATCACCAACTGGTCAACCTATGAAACGTGTACCAGACTTAGTAGATGTTTGGTTTGATAGTGGTGCCATGCCTTATGCCCAATGGCATTTCCCATTTGAAAATAAGGAGATTTTTGCCAATAATTATCCTGCCGATTTTATTGCTGAAGGTGTTGATCAAACCCGTGGTTGGTTTTATACCCTACATGCAATTGGTTCTCTAATAAAAGAAAGTGTAATTGAAGAATTAGAAAATGCAGGATTACCAACTGATAAAGTAGATGGCCGAGCTTACAAAACTGTAGTAAGTAATGGTTTGGTGCTAGATAAGAATGGCAACAAAATGAGTAAGCGTTTGGGTAATGTGGTCAATCCATTTGAAACCATTGAAAAATATGGTGCCGATGCTACACGTTGGTATTTAATTACAAATGCATCTCCATGGGATAATTTGAAATTTGATATTGCAGGCATTCAGGAAGTGCAACGTAAGTTCTTTGGAACATTGTACAATACCTATCAATTCTTTGCATTGTATAGCAATGTAGATGGATTTGCTTTTAAAGAAGCATACATACCTTTAGAAGAAAGACCAGAAATTGACCGTTGGATTTTATCGTCTTTAAATACATTGATTCAAAAAGTAACTGAATCAATGGACGATTATGAACCAACACAGGCTGGTAGATTGGTTGAAGAATTTGTAGATGAGCATTTAAGCAACTGGTATGTTCGTTTGTGCAGAAGAAGGTTTTGGAAAGGCGAATATGAGGCCGATAAAATTTCGGCTTACCAAACTTTGTACGAATGTTTAGAGACCATTGTACGTTTAATAGCTCCAATTTCTCCATTCTTTGCCGATGCAGTTTTTCAAAATTTGAATGCAGTAACCAATAGGTTTAATGCAAGTTCTGTTCATCATGTATCATTCCCAACTTATAATGAAGCTGTAATTGATGCTGCTTTAGAAGAAAGAATGCAATTGGCACAAGATACTTGTTCGTTGGTTTTATCGCTTCGTAAAAAAGTGAATATCAAGGTTCGCCAGCCATTGCAAAAAGTAATGATTCCTGTGTTGAATCCTACTATGAAAACACAATTGGAAAAGGTAGAAGACTTAATTAAAAGCGAAGTAAACGTAAAAGAATTAGAATACATTACTGAAACAGAAGGAGTTATAAAGAAAAAGATAAAAGCCAACTTTAAAACTCTAGGGGCTAAATTGGGTGCAAATATGAAAGAAGCTGCTGCTCAAATAGCCAATTTCACCCAACATCAAATAACCGAGTTAGAACAAACTGGAACAATCAATTTACAATTGTCAATTGTCAATTATCAATTGTCAACTGATGATGTTGAAATCTCAGCAGAAGATATTCCAGGTTGGAGCGTTGCCAGCAAAGGTCAGCTAACGGTTGCACTAGATATTACCATTACTCCAGAGCTTCAAAGTGAGGGAGATGCCAGAGAGTTAATTAATCGTGTACAAAATATTCGAAAAGAAAATGATTTTGAACTTACAGACCGTATATTCGTACAATTAGAGCAAGAAGGTGTGCCACAAAGCATACAAGATTCTCTGAACCAACATAAAACCTATATTTGCGGCGAAATTCTAGCAGATTCTATCGATTGGGTGCCAACGCTTTTGCAACAAAGCACTGAAATAGAAGTCAATAGTATTCTGCTTAAAATAGCAGTAACGAAAAAAGGATAAAGCTCATGGCTACAAAAAAACCAGCACCTAAAAAGGTGGCAAAAGCAGCAAAACCCGTTGCAAAGCCAGTGAAAAAAGCAGCAGCTCCAGCTAAGCCTCAACCCAAGGCAAAGCCAGCACCTGCAAAAGCAGCAAAACCTGTTGCGAAGCCAGTGAAAAAAGCAGCAGCCCCGGCTAAGCCTCAACCCAAGGCAAAGCCAGCACCTGCAAAAGCAGCAAAACCTATTGCAAAGCCAGTGAAAAAAGCAGCAGCTCCAGCTAAGCCCCAACCCAAGGCAAAGCCAGTACCTGCAAAAGCAGTAAAACCTGTTGCAAAACCAGTAGCGAAAGAGCCTAAAGCATTAGCTAAGCCTCCAAAGGTTGAAGCAAAACCAAAAATTAAAGAAGCAAAAGTAGTGGCAGAAAAACCCGAAAAAATAGCAAAGACCGCTAAGCCGTTAAAGCAATTAAAACCTGCAAAAGTTCCGGTAAAAGTGAGTGGAATTGAAAAATCGACTACAATAATTCCCATGAAGCAAAAGCCCATGAAGAAAAAGGAAGAACCTGTAAAAGATGTAAAAGTTCCAAAAACAGTAATTAAAACTAGTGTACCTTACAATCCAAGTTACACATCATTAGAAAAAAGAGTGGAAGAAACAAAACCAAATACACCCATGATTCGCTATGGCGATAATGAATTGAGTGAGTTCAGAGATCTCATCAATAAAAAGTTAGATGCAGCCAAAAAAGAGTTGGCTTATTTTCAAGGATTAATTACCCGCAAAGATGATGCAGGTGGAGATAATGGCGATGGTCGTTATATGACAATGGAAGATGGAAGTTTAAGTATGGAACGTGAGCAATTGAGTCAAATGGCTAGTCGTACTATTACTTATATAGATCATTTAGAAAAAGCCATCATGCGTATTGAAAATAAAACCTATGGTGTTTGCAGAGTTACAGGTAAGTTAATAGACAAAGCAAGATTACGTGCAGTACCTCATGCAACTCTTAGCTTAGAAGCCAAATTGGGCTTAGTAAAACCAAATAGCGGAGAATAATTACTAATTAATCTCTCTTTAAATAAAGCTTTAAGCCGCCGAAAGGTGGCTTTTTGTTTTTATGTAACAAGCAGTAGAATTTCTATTTAGCTTCTGAGGCGTCGCACCCTTCAACGCTTTGTACATGGTGGAGCAATGAATGCTTGATGATATAAATAATAGTAATATTGCAACGAAATTATTTTTATGAAATTTATCTTAGCTATTAGCTTTTTATTTGTAGTTATATCATCACTAAATGCTCAGTGTGGTATAACAAACTTTCAATATACTCAAAATGTCAATCAAGTAAGTTTTATAGACAACTCTATACCTGCAAGCGGAATTTCAATAGTGAGTTATAGCTGGGATTTTGGAGATGGAAATTCAAGCACATTAATGAACCCAGCACATGTATATAATTCACCTGGGTTTTATAGTGTAAAACATTCGTTTAAAGGGTCAAACAATTGCAATAGTGATACGCTCATAAAAATGATATTCATCAATACTGTTACACCAGTTTCAATTGATAACTTTAAAACCACTTCAATCAATAACCAATTACTGTTAGAATGGAATTCCATTACAGAGAGTAATTTTGCTTATTTTATTATTCAAAAGTCATTAGACGGAAATAGTTTTAGTTCAATAATAAATATTTATCCTTCTGCTACTAAAAAATATTCATTTACCGATGTTGCTTTAGCTAAAGGTGTTAATTATTACAGGCTGAAAATGGTTGATAAAGATGGCAGTTACGAGTTTTCTAAAGTAATTTCATTTAACAACTTAAATAGCAGTTTAAACTTCTACATTTTTCCTAATCCTGCAATAAAAAAGCCAATAAATATTGAATTAAAAAATTTTTCACACACATCACTAATACAAGTTAGCGTTTTTGATATTGTAGGAAAGTTACAAAAGCAAGCATTACAATTTGCTATCAATGGTAAAGTAACTATTGACCATCATTTTGCAAAAGGTATTTATACGGTAGTCGTTCAGCAAAATGAACAACAGGTATCAAAAATATTGGTAGTAGAATAGCTTAATTATCTATGTAGAATAAAGCTTTAAACTGCTAGCTGCATTGTTGAGTTATATTTTACTGTACAAGTGTGCGACGCCACTGAAGTTGATAGTAGTATTACAGTTCACTACCAAAAAAAAATTACTGTATTTCTCTCCACATTTTATCAATAGTTTTCTGTTTCCAATTATTCAACACTTACATTTGCCCAATATAAAAACAGTATATGGTTGATGTACTTTTAGGCTTACAATGGGGCGATGAAGGCAAAGGAAAAATTGTAGATTTCTTTGCTCCCAACTACGATGTAATTGCACGTTTTCAGGGTGGTCCAAATGCTGGCCACACATTATATGTAGAAGGGAAAAAAGTAGTGTTGCACCAAATACCTTCGGGTATTTTTCACAAAGGTTGTGTAAACCTAATTGGTAATGGCGTTGTATTAGATCCGGTAACTTTAAAAAGAGAATGCGATGTAGTTGCATCTTTTGGCGTAGATGTAAAATTGAATTTATTTATAGCCGAAAAAACCAATGTTATTATACCATCTCACAGAGCTTTAGACAAAGCAAGTGAAATGCAAAAAGGAGATAGCAAAATTGGTAGTACTTTGAAGGGTATTGGTCCTGCTTATATGGATAAAACTGGTCGTAATGCAATACGTGTAGGCGATTTGTTGAGTGCCGATTTTGAAAAGCAATACAAAGAATTAAGAGCCAAGCATCAAACTTTATTGAATAATTTTAATTTCACTGAAGACATTTCGGCTTGGGAAACAGAGTTTTTTGAAGCAGTAGAATTTTTAAAAACCTTGAATATTGTTAATGGAGAATATTTCATTAACAAAAAGTTAGACGAAGGCAAAAAAGTATTGGCAGAAGGTGCTCAAGGCAGTATGTTAGACATTGATTTTGGTACTTTCCCATTCGTTACATCATCTAACACTATTAGTGCTGGCGTTTGTACAGGTTTAGGTATTAGCCCTAAAAAAATTAATGAAGTAATTGGTGTTACCAAAGCATATTGCACAAGAGTGGGTGGTGGTCCTTTTCCTACAGAATTAAATGATGCAACTGGCGAAGAATTAAGAAGAATTGGTAGCGAATTTGGAGCAACAACAGGCCGCCCAAGAAGATGTGGTTGGATTGATTTAGTGGCCTTAAAATACACTTGTATGATTAATGGTATTACACAAGTTGTAATGACCAAAGCCGATGTGTTAGATGCTTTTGAAGAGTTACATGTTTGTACCGAATACAAAGTAGATGGTGTACTAACCAATGAAGTACCATTTCAAATAAGTAAAGCCACCATAGAGCCTCAATACAAAGCTTTTAAAGGCTGGAATTGCGATAGTTCTGTTTTAAAAAATGCAGCAGATTTGCCAGCCGATATGTCAACCTATGTAGCGTTTATCAATCAGTACATTGGAGCACCAATAAAATATGTTTCCAATGGTCCGGGTCGTGAACAATTGATTAGTTTATAGGTTATAAAAAAAATTAGTTTAAAAATTTGGTAGATAAAGTTTTGCGTTGAAATTTTACACCATCAAAATATAAAATCTTATTAGAACCATGCCAACAAAATCTGATAAGGATCTAAAATCCTCCACACCTAAAGTGCCTGCAAAAGAAAGTGCAGCAAAACCATCGTCTAAAAGTAAAAAACAATTAGAAGAAGATGACGATGATTTAGAAGACGATGATGATTTTGATACTAAGCCAACCAAGAAAACGGCTTCAAAATCTACTTCAAAAAAAGCGAAAGATGAAGACGATGAGGATGATGAAGATGATGATGTAGAAGAAAAAGACGATTGGGAAGCAACCGAAGAAGAAGATGCTTGGGATCCTGATTTTGACGAATTTGATATTCCAAAAGCAAAAGGCGGTAAAGCAGCAGGTGGAAAAAAATCGAGTGATGACGATGACTTTAAAGTAGATGAAGACTTTAAAGAGTTTGATTTATTTGATGATGGTGGAGATGACTTTGCTGATGACGATGATTTTTAATTGTAATCAATAGTGTGAATAGAACAAAGGCAATATTTGCCATCAATAATTATAGTGTATTTAAACAACAAATGTTGAGTTGGGCAAACCAGTTCAACATTTGTTGTTTTTTAGACAACCATCAATATCAAACACCCTATAATAGTGTTGAATGTTTGTTGGCGGTAAATGCTGTTAGTAGCTTTACGTCAACCCCCAATACACTCAAAGATTTTACTCAATTTGAACAAACCAAGAACGATTGGTTATTTGGTCATGTGAGCTATGATTTTAAAAATGAATTACATGGATTAACCTCTAATCACCACGATGGAATTCAGTTCCCAGATTTTTTTTTCTTTCAACCTGAAACGGTGATACAGTTAGGTCATGCATCGGTAGAAATCAGTAGTATCAGTAGTATTCCCGAAAGTGTTTTTAATGCAATTGGATTAATGAATAATGAACAATTGACAATTGACAATGGAAAACGAACAACGAATAGTGAACAATTAACAACGAACAACGAACAATTAACCCCAAACCCCCAACCCCAAACAATAAACAACGAGCAACGAAAAACGAGCAACGAGAAACAAACAACGGAAAATGAGCAACGAGCAACAAGCAACGAGCAACGAGTATCTAGTATCGAGCAACGAAAAACGAACATCATCACCCCAAGAATAACCAAAGAAATCTATCTAAAAACCATTGAGCAATTAAAAAAACATATACTAAGAGGCGATTGTTACGAAATTAATTTTTGTCAGGAGTTTTATGCAACCAAAGTAACTATCAATCCGTTGGAAACGTATCAAAAGCTAGCTGAGATTTCACCTAATCCATTTTCATGCTTTTACAAATTGGAGGATAAATTTTTGCTATGTGCAAGCCCCGAACGATACATTAAAAAACAAGGAACAGAAATCATTTCTCAACCCATCAAGGGAACATTTAAAAGAAATGTACACAATCCCGAAATAGATATAGCCAATAAAAATGCTTTACAAAACAGCAGTAAAGACAAAGCTGAGAATGTAATGGTGGTAGATTTGGTACGAAACGATTTTAGTAAAATTTGTACTGAAGCATCTGTTAAAGTAGATGAATTATTTGCAGTATATACATTTCCGCAAGTGTATCAAATGATTTCTACCATTAGTGGAACAGTAGCACCCCATACCAATTTTGCAGATGTGTTAGCAGCCACTTTTCCTATGGGTAGTATGACGGGTGCTCCAAAACAAAAAGTAATGGAGTTAACCGAACAGTACGAACAAACCAAACGAGGTATTTATAGTGGTTGTGTAGGTTATATAGCACCCAATAAAGATTTTGATTTTAATGTAGTGATAAGAAGCATTACCTACAATGCACAAAACCAATACCTCAGTTATCAAGTAGGTGGTGGTATAACCTACAACAGCCATGCAGAAAGTGAATATGAAGAATGTTTATTGAAAGCAGAGGCAATGAGGAGGGTGTTAAACAGTTAATTCATGCCCTTTTGTCGCAAACCACATCTTTGCATATTATTTGAACAGCTTATTTTTCAAAATAACAAAACACTTATCTTCAACGCAAAATTTTAAGCATGAATATTGAGCAGGAATTTAACAAGTTTGCTGTAAAGCATAGAGGCATTAGTAGCAGTACATTACATAATTATCAAACCCATTTTAATCCCACTAATTTAACGCCTTACATTATAGAAGAACGTCCAATGAACATTGCTCAAATGGATGTTTTTAGTAGATTAATGATGGACAGAATTATTTTTTTGGGCGAAGGCATTAACGATTATGTAGCCAATATTATCACGGCTCAAATGTTGTTTTTAGAAAGTGTAGATAGAACCCGTGACATTCAAATGTACATCAATAGCCCAGGTGGTAGTGTGTACGCTGGTTTAGGTGTGTACGATACCATGCAATTTATTAGCCCCGATGTGAGTACTATTTGTACAGGTATTGCAGCTAGTATGGGTGCTGTTTTATTATGTGCTGGTGTTAAAGGCAAAAGAACCGCATTAAAGCATAGCAGAATTATGTTGCATCAACCAAGTGGTGCAATTGGTGGTCAAGCTACCGATATTGGTATTACTGCTAAAGAAATTAAGCTATTAAAACATGAACTGTATGAAGTAATTTCAGAACACAGTGGTAAAGACATTGAAACAGTTGCCAAAGATTGCGACAGAGATTTTTGGATGAAAGCCATTGATGCAAAAGCTTATGGTTTAGTAGATGAGGTTTTATTAACCAATCCGAAAAAAGAGAAGAAAGATTAATAATGGTTAGAGGGAAGTAGTAAGTAGCTAGGGGGGAAGTGATAAGTTCTATCAACCTACTAGCCATTCACCATTTACCACTAGCATCAACAAATCACTATAAACAAATTAAAATGATACATAGCAAATACATAGTTAGTCCGTTTAGAATGGACGATGAAGAAGAAACTCCAAAAGACGAAAAGCAAGAACAAGTGAGCCCGGGTATGATGAAGAAAATGGAAAAAATGTTCTTTGAAAAAAGAGCCGTTTATTTATGGGGTGTAGTAGAAGATAAAACCATTAGAGATGTGGTTGGTAAAATACTATTACTAGATGCCGATAAGCCGGGTGAAGAAATAAAATTGTACATCAACAGTCCTGGCGGTAGCGTAACAAGTGGAATGGTTTTGTACGATACCATTAAATTACTTAGTAGCCCTGTAAGTACTATTTGTATGGGTTTGGCAGCTAGTATGGGTTCAATTTTATTAAGTGTTGGTACAAAGGGTAGAAGATTCATTTATCCTTCTGGTGAGGTAATGATACATCAGCCAAGTTTAGGAGGTTATTATCAAGCAACATCGGCCGATATTGAAATTCAAGCCATTCAAATTGAAAAAACCAAAATGATGGGAGCAAAAATTTTGGCCGATAACTGTGGTAAAACAGTTGAACAAATTTTAAAAGATTTTGATAGAGATTATTGGATGGATGCCAATGAAGCAGTTGCTTATGGTATTGTAGATGCTGTTTTAGATAAAATTTAGTATTGAATAAAAGTTATACAATAAGCTGTTTTACAAAATCATGTAAAGCAGCTTATTCTTTTTAAAAGCTGCCTGTTGAACTAAGTTGCTACCAATTTGTAATAACTTAAACAAATGGGTTATAAATAAACTGCCAATTTTGGGTTAAAATAGGCTAGTTTTGCTGTTGTTGTAAGCAATAAGCAACTTAATCGTATCTATTGTCATCTGTATATAGTATTGCTAGTATAGTTAAATAAAATTTCCAATGGCCAAACAAAGTCATTTACATTGTTCCTTTTGTGCAAGAAGCCGAGATGAGGTTAAAATACTGATTGCTGGTCAGGAAGGGCATATTTGTGAAAATTGTGTAGAACATGCACAAGAAATTATTGCTCAAGAATTAAATATTAAGCCAGAACATACAGCTGCTGGTGGTGGTGCATCTAATTTCAAATTATCGGTTCGTAAACCTGCTGAAATAAAAAAATTCTTAGACGAATATGTAATTGGTCAAGATGAAGCTAAACGCATTTTGGCAGTTGCAGTATATAATCACTTTAAAAGAATTACCCAAAAACAAGTAGCCGATGATGTTGAAATTGAAAAGAGTAACATCATTATGGTAGGAGAAACAGGTACTGGTAAAACATTATTGGCAAAAAGTATTGCTAGAATGTTGAACGTGCCTTTTGCCATTGTAGATGCAACAGTATTTACAGAAGCAGGTTATGTGGGAGAAGATGTAGAAAGTATGCTTACTCGTTTATTGCAGAATTGCAATTACGATGTTGCTGCTGCCGAAAGAGGTATTGTTTATGTAGATGAGTTGGATAAAATTGCACGTAAAGGCGATAATCCATCTATTACTAGAGATGTAAGTGGCGAAGGTGTACAACAAGGTTTATTGAAAATGCTAGAAGGTACAGAAGTGTTGGTTCCTCCACAAGGCGGAAGAAAACATCCTGAACAAAAAATGATTAAATTAGATACTAAAAATATTTTATTTATTTGTGGTGGTGCTTTTGATGGTATTGATAGAGTAATTGCTAAAAGAATTAATACCAATGCTATTGGCTTTAATGTAAACAAGGCCGAGCAAGAAATGCAACGCAAAAATTTACTACAGTTTATTAATGCTCAAGATTTAAAAGGCTTTGGTTTAATTCCTGAATTGTTAGGACGATTACCTGTAGTTACACATTTAAATCCTTTAGATGCCGATACGTTAAGAAATATTTTAACCGAGCCTAAAAACTCATTGATTAAACAGTTTACCAAGTTGTTTGATTTAGAGGGCATTAAGTTAACTATTGACGAAGCAGTATTAAATTTTATGGTTGGCAAAGCTTTAGAATATAAATTGGGGGCAAGAGGGTTAAGAAGCATTTGCGAAAGCATTTTAACCGATGCAATGTTTGAATTGCCAGGTACAGGAGAAACTGAATTGCATGTAACAATCGACTATGCTGAAAGTATGTTCAATAAGAGTAAAATGAGTTTATTGAAAGTAGCATAAAATAAAAATTGCTTATATATTTAGCCCAGATTACACAACGAATATTGTTGTTTAATCTGGGTTTATTTTTGTTCGTCACCTTCGCAACTACATTCCCAATCTTTGCCTAGGTCTATACAAGTAACAACGGTTACTTCAGTATTGCAAGGAGCAAAAATAATTCTCAGTTTTTGTTGGTCTTTACTAATGCCTTCCACTGCATAACGTTTATTGCAATCAGCTCCTTTTAAATCACTTTTTTTATAATTGATGGTTCCGTTTTTCAAAATATCTACTACTTCTGCTTCAGAAACTTTTCTGCAATTCATTCGGCATTTAGCATGTTTACTATAATTAATGGTAGATGGATTTCTATTTAAACCACGTTGAGTAGCACTCTCTACAACTGTATTTGTAGTGATTTTTTTGGGAGTTGTAGAATTGCAATTTTTTAATGCTAGTGCAATAATGGCAATAACAATCAATAAAATATAAGGCAGTGCTTTCTTGGTATTCATGCTATGCAATTTAGTAGAAATTGGTTCAAATCTGTTCAAACTCTGTCTATTGTGTTCAATCTACTTCAAAAAATGCAAACTATTATCTTTGCAGCCTTATGGATAAGATGCGTAGTGTAGCCTTTCATACTTTAGGGTGTAAATTAAACTTTTCAGAAACCTCTACTCTTGCAAGAATGTTGGAGACAGAGGGATTTGAAAAAAAACAATTTGAAGATATTGCAGATGTTTATGTAATTAATACATGCTCGGTTACCGATAATGCCGATAAAGAATGCAGGCAAATTGTACGTAGAATTCAGCGTAAAGCTCCAGAAAGTTTGGTAGTCATTACCGGTTGTTATGCTCAATTAAAACCCAAAGAAATTGCCGAAATTCCTGGGGTAGATTTAGTATTAGGAGCTGCCGAAAAATTTAATATTGCTCAACATTTATCTTCTTTAACCAAGGGCGATAGTACAAAAATTTGTAGCTGTGATATTGAAGATGTTACTGGCTTTACGTCATCTTTTTCTGCTAACGATAGAACCAGAACTTTTTTAAAAGTACAAGATGGTTGCGATTATAATTGTAGCTTTTGTACTATTCCTATGGCTCGTGGTAAAAGCAGAAGTGATAGTATTAGCAATGTAATTGCCAATGCAAAAGAAATTGCAGCCAAAGGAGTAAAAGAAATTGTATTAACTGGTGTAAACCTGGGCGATTTTGGTAAAGGTCCCGATGGTGCTGGTGTAACAATTGGCATCAATCAACGAGAAGAAAGTTTTTATGAACTTATACAAGAATTAGATGCCATTGAAGGAATAGAACGCTACAGAATTTCTTCTATTGAGCCCAATTTATTAACGCCTGAAATCATTGAATTTGTTGCCAACAGCAAAAAGTTCATGCCTCATTTTCATATTCCCTTGCAAAGTGGCAGCAACGATATTTTGAAACTCATGCGTAGAAGATACAAACGAGAATTGTATGCCGAACGTGTAGCAATGATTAAACAATTTATGCCACATTGTGCTATTGGGGTAGATGTAATTGTTGGTTTTCCAGGAGAAACCAATGAGCATTTTAAAGAAACTTTCGATTTTTTACACAGTTTAGATGTTAGCTATTTACATGTATTTACGTATAGTGAAAGACCCAATACTCATGCATTAGATATACAACCTGTTGTACCCATTAATATCAGAAACGAACGCAATAAATCTTTGCGTAATCTCAGCTTTATGAAGCTGCAATATTTTACCCAACAATTTGTTGGACAATCAAGAAAGGTATTGTTTGAAGCTTTTGATAAAAATGGAATGATGGAAGGCTACACCGATAATTATTTAAGAATTACTACACCTTACAGAAAAGAATGGGCCAATGAATTGGTAGATTGGAAGTTGTAAAATTTATTTCGTTCAATTTAAAAAACTAAATCAACCCATCTTTCATGTGCAAGGTTCTGTTGCTCAAAGCAGCCAATTCCTCATTATGGGTAACAATTAAAAAGGTTTGATTCAGTTCGTTTCTTAATTGTATAAATAAATCATGTAGTTCTTTAGCATTGGTACTATCCAAATTGCCAGTAGGTTCATCTGCAAAAACAATTGATGGATTATTGATTAATGCTCTAGCTACAGCCACTCTTTGTTGTTCTCCACCACTTAATTGATTGGGTTTATTGTGTAGTCTATTACCCAAACCTAAACGATGTAATAGTTGTTCTGCTGCTTGTTTTACTTCGGTTGAGTTTCGTTGAGCAATCCAACCCGGAATACATACATTTTCTACAGCCGAAAATTCGGGCAATAAATGATGAAATTGAAATATAAAACCAATATGCTTATTTCTAAAAGCAGCTAGTTTTTTACCTTGTAATGTATGAACAGGTTCGTTGTTTAAAAAAATGGTTCCAGCATCGGCATTATCTAATGTGCCTAAAATATGTAACAAAGTACTTTTCCCTGCACCACTACTACCAATAATACTTACAATTTCTCCAGCATGCACTTGCATATTCACCCCTTTTAAAATGGGTAAGTTGTTGTACGATTTATAAATATTTTCGGCTAAAAGCATGGTGTAAAGATGCTGTTGTTTAAGGGTTTAAAAAAATTGAAAAAGTAAATAAAGGGAAAAGAGAGAAGTCAGAAGACAGAAGATGAAAAAAACTAAAAACTAGAAACTAAAAACTAAAAACTAAAAACTAAAGAACTAGAAACTAAAAAACTAATTACTAAACCAATGAATCTTCCCATCCTTGGAGGGGCAGCAGGATTTTAGTAGTTTGTACAATCATTGATAGGGGTGGGTTTATTAGAGAATTAATAATTAAATTAGAAATTAAAAATTAATAATTAAAAAACTAAAAAACTAAACTAAAGCTTTGGATTACCAGTAGCCAGCAACCATAAACCATAAACCACAGAACTAAAGAACTAGAAACCCGCAACTAGCAGCTAGTATCCAGTATCCAGCATCTAGGATCCAAGTTTAAACAAAATTTTATCATCTCTGTTTATACATCAATTTGGTAGTTTCATTTATACGGTTACATTTGCAAAAATTTACAAGCTATGTTTTGGACATTAGAGTTAGCCAGCTATTTAGAAGAAGCTCCTTGGCCAGCCACTAAAGATGAGTTAATTGATTACAGCATACGTAGTGGTGCACCGCTTGAAGTAGTAGAAAACTTACAAGAATTAGACGACGAAGGAACCGAAATCTATGAAAGCATAGAAGATATTTGGCCCGATTATCCGAGCCAAGAAGATTTTATGTTTAATGAAGATGAGTACTAGTTCTCAACAATCCTCTTTAAAAAACTTTAGTAAGCCATTTAACCCAGTTAAATGGCTTTTTTGTACCCCTTTTTTGAAAAAAAATGAATTAATTTTTTGTTAATTGAAGTGAACCGCCTAATTTGTGCGTTCCTAGAAAATCAATGCTTGCAAAAATCCGCATACATTCCTGCAAAAACCAAAACTTATTTAAACTAAACTAATTCTTTTATGAAGAAATTATTACTTCTATTAAGTGTAGTGTTTACTACATTTATTGCTGGAGCACAAAGTGCAGCTAACTACACGTTTTCTACTAGCAATGACGGCTCTCTTGCATTAGACTTAAATTCCAATGCCATAGATATGAGCACTGGAACAACGCAGCTTGTAGCTGCATCTTCTGACCAGGGAGTATCACTAGTAACCAATATTGGGTTTGATTTCTATTTAATGGGAAATAGGTATACCCAGTTCTCGGCTTCTGCAAATGGAATCATTCAATTAGGTAATACGGTAGTTTCTGGATCTACTTATGTAGCTAGTGGCGGATCAACTACTTCTCCAAAAATTTCTGCTTTAGGGGGAGATTCTCAAACTGGTAGTAGTGGCAAAGTGCATACGAAACTAGTAGGTACTGCACCTAATAGATGTTTAGTAATTGAGTTTCTTAATATGAATCTGTACTATGTTAGTGGTGTTTTTGCTAATGACGCTACATATCAAGTTCGATTATATGAATCTACAGGGATCATTGAATTTGTTTATGGCTCTGTAAATATTTCTTCTATAGTCGAAGCATCGGATGCTAGCCCTAGTGTTGGTTTTTCTACTAATACTACTGTTAATAATCACCTTTCTGTTCAAATTGCAACACATTCTTTATTCGCAAATGCAACATTTACAGAAAATCCAGCTAGTGTTGTTGGAACTGAGCCTAACTTAAATTCTGCAAGCGACGGTAGCCGTCGGTATTACAGGTTTACACCACCAACTGCACCTGATGCACCTAGTTCATTGAGTGCTTCATTAGTGGGTGCAGGGGCTATGACATTAAATTGGACAGACAACTCTACCAATGAATCAGCTTTTGCAATTTTTCGTTCTACCGATAATATTAATTTTACGCAAATAGCTACTGCTGCTGCTAATGCAACCTCTTTCGTAGCAACTGCTCTTACAGCTTCTACCACTTATTATTGGAGAGTTGCTGCAATAAATGAAGGAGCTACTAGTACAACAATATCACTCACTCAAGCAACTTCTGCACCAACATTAACTGGTACTTTTTCTGTTGGTCCTACAGGAACTTATGCATCACTTACTGCTGCCACTGCTGATTTAATAAGCAATGGTTTAGCTGGTGCGGTAGTATTAGAGCTTCAGCCAACATATCTTTCTGCTGTTGAAACTTTTCCAATCAATTTAACAGCATTCGCTGGCCTTAGTGCTTCAAATACACTTACAATACGACCACAAACTGGTGCTACTGGTCTTTCAATAACTTCAGCTGCTGGAGCACAAACATTCAATATTGATGGTGGTCAATATATCACAATAGATGGTAGACCGGGTGGTGTTGGTACAACCAAAGAGTTAACAATTGCCAATGGTTCTACAACTGGAAATGCAATTAGATTTATTAATGAAGGCTCAAACAATACATTAAGGTATTTAACCATTACTGGTGTGAATACAAGTACAACGGGTGGTGTTATTGCATTTAGTACAACAACAGGTGCAAATGGCAATGACAACAATACCATAGATAATTGTTTAATTAAAGATGGTGCTACAACACCTACTGTACTTTTATATTCATTGGGTACTAGCACCACAACTGCAACTTTTAATAGCAATAATAATATTACCAATAACGAGTTTGCTAATTTTTTCATAGCTGCTAATGTTGCCAACGGTATTTTCATTTCTACTAATAATACAGATTGGACAATTACAGGAAATAGCTTTTATCAAGCCTCATCAAGAACGTTTACAGCAGCTTCAAGTGGTTTTATAGGCATAACAATTACCTCTGGTAACAATTATAATGTTTCAAATAATACCGTTGGTGGTTCATCTGCAAATGCTGGTGGTACAGCTTGGACTCAAACTGGTGCTTTTACACATACATTTATTGGTATCCGTTTGTCAGTTGGCACTACAACTGCAAGTAGTTTACAAGGTAATGTTATTAGAAATATTTCAATTACTACATCTGCCACTTCTACGGTAAATGCTGGTATTGCATTAATTAGTGGTTCTGCAAATATTGGTACGGTAAGTGGCAATACAATTGGCGATATGTCTTCTACTGGCAACATTACTTATTCTACAACTGGAACTGCTGGTGCATTTAGTGGTATTTTAATGGGTAGTGGCACTCCTGGAACGCTCAATGTTCAAAACAATAATGTTGGCGGTATTACAATAACAACTTCAGCGTCTGGCACAGTAACCTTTAGAGGTATTTGGATGCAAGGAACTCCTGCTGCAGCTAGTGCACCTATTATTAGTAACAATACTATTGGAGGTGCCATTGTAAATAGCATCAGCAACTCAACAAATTTGCCCTCACATGGTATTCACAATAGTAGTACAAGTACATTATGGAATCCAACTATTGAAAGCAATACTGTAAGAAACATAACTTCTTCAAGCACAGGTACTGCTGTATTAACTTATGGTATATATATGCAAAGTGCAGGAGCACATACTATTAGACTAAACACAGTTACCAACCTATCAAGTGCTAGTACAAATACGACTATTCAGCTGATTGGTATTATGTTGTCTGCTGCGTCAAGTACAGGTAACATTATAAGTAGAAATACCATTCATACGTTAAAACATACCAATAGTGGCAGTGGTACTACTCACCATGTATATGGTATCAATTACAATGCAGCTGGTACTGGTACCAATATCATTTCTAGAAATATTATTCACAGTTTTAGCTTAGCTACTACTGGTTCTGCAGCAACTACTCAATTAAGAGGTATTGATATTGCTGGGGTTTCTTCTTGTAATATTGAAAATAATATAATAAGATTAGGCTTAGACGAAACTGGTACATCTATTACTGGTAATTATTTTACCCACGGTATAAATAAACAATCTACAGGAAATGTTAATGTGTATCATAATTCAGTTTATATTGGAGGTTCTGGTGTAATAACTGGTAATACTCGAACTGGTGCTTTCCGCAGAAGTGCTACTGGTGTTGATGATGTTAGAAATAATATTTTTGTAAATGCTCGTTCTAATGCAGCTGGTACTGGCAGACATTACGCCATTGAAACTCATGCTGTAACAACCTTTACAAGTAACAATAATATTTTATTTGGGGCTGGTACAGGTTTCGCAGCTGGTTCTATCAATGGTGGTACAACGCCATTGGCTACATTAGATGCTTATAGGTTAGCTTTACCAGGTCAAGAATTGAATTCTGCTTTTGGTGACCCTAATTTTGTTGCACCTACAGGTACAAGTTCTACTGTTAGCTTAAAAGTACAAAACCCTACACCTGCTGAATCAAATGGTATTTTAATAGCAAGTGTTACCGAGGATTTTGAAGGGGAAACAAGAAGTAGCTTTACACCAACGGATATTGGTGCAGATGCTGGTAATTATACTTCTGTAGATATTTTTACACCAATTATTACTTATACTGCTTTACCAAACTCTATAGTGGCTTCAAACAGAACTCTTACATCTTTTGCAACAATCACAGATAATGTTGGTGTTTCTACTGGAGCAAATTTGCCAAGACTGTATTATAAAAAGTCTACAGATGCTGATGCTTTTGTGGGTAATACAAGTGGTGATAATGGATGGAAATTTGTAGTTGCAAGTAATGGTACTAGCCCTTTCGACTTTGATATTGATTATACAATATTAAACGGAGGTTCAGTTGCTACAAATGATGTAATACAATATTTTGTGGTGGCTCAAGATGATGCAAATAATTTTATCTCAACTCCATCAGGTGCAACATCTGCTTCAAACCCACCTGTTCAAAATATTAATGCAAAACCTACAACACCTCTTTCTTATTCAATTTTACCTACCATATCTGGTATTAAGACTGTTGGAAGTGGAGGTGATTATGCAACCTTAACAGGAGCAAGTGGTGCTTTTGCAACAATTAACTCAAATGTTGTATCAGGAAATATAGAATTACAAATTATTAGTGATATCAATACCGAAACAGGTGCTAATGCATTGAATCAATTATCAGAAACTGGCGTAGGTAATTACACGGTAAAGATATATCCAACTGGCAGTGCATGGATTGTTTCTGGTTCTTTAGCATCTAACGCACTAATAAAATTAAATGGAGCAGATAGAGTAACTATTGATGGTTCAATTGGAGGTATTGGAACAGATAGAAGTTTAACTATAACTAATACTGCTACAACAGTACCAACTGCTATGTCTTTAATTAGTCTTGGTACTGGTCTTGGGGCTACTAATAATACTATAAAGAATTGTAACATTAATACAGGTGTACAAACTACAACTGGTTTTGGAATCTCAGTTGGTGGAAGCACCCCAGGAACTACTGGTGCTGATAATGATAATGTAACAATTCAAAACAACAATATTACAGCTTGTGTAGTTGGTATATTTGCTCAAGGTACAGCACTAACTTCTTCTGGTGGTAATGATAATTTAACTATCATAAATAACTCTGTTACCTACAATTCTAATTTAGCTGCCAACGTTGGTATTAATGTGAATAATAGCCTCAATAGTGCAATTAATCAAAACACAGTTAATATCACAACCTCGGCTACATCCGGAACATCTATTGCTATGCAATTAGGAGGTATGTCTGGAGCAACTGTTAGTCAAAATTCAGCAAGTGTTTCAACCGCTTCAGCTACATCTCCCGTTGGAATTTCAATGGAAACAAACTTTATTTCTTCTAGTGTAACACGTAACATTATTACACAAATAGTTTCATCAAATACAGGCGGTTACGGTGGTAGAGGTATTACTATTGGTACAGGTACAGCTACTAGTGCTTTAACAATTGCTAATAATGTGATATATGGCGTTAATGGAAGTAACTGGAGTTCGTTTGGTAATTCTTCTTCTATGGGTATTGTAATTGGTACTATTGGAGGCTCAAGTTCACTTACTACTACTACAGGCGGTGTTAACCTTTACAACAATAGCGTAAGTATGTCTGGTAGCATGGGCTCTGGTAGTACTAGTGCATTGACTACAGCATTATATGTTGGCAGTGGTGCAAGTGCTTTAGACATTAGAAACAATATTTTCTCAAATACCCAAGTAGCTACGAATGTTGGTCAGAAAAACTATGCTATTTATTCTGCTGTTGCAAATACAGCATTTACAAATATTGATTATAATGTTTATCATGTAACCAATACTTTCAATGCAGCTTCTGCAATTCCCGGTTTCTTATCTTCTGATAGAACTACTTTGGCTGCATTAAAAACTGCTTTTGGTAGTAATACATACTCAGTCTCTAATACACCCAATTTTACAAATGCAGCGAATGATTTATTACCAACTACAGGTAGCGATTTGATTGGTACTAATATAGCTACTGTAACTACAGATTATTTGGGTCTAACTCGTTTAAATCCACCAGCAATGGGTGCTTATGAAGTACCTCTTCCTGGTATTTGGAGTGAAACAGCAGCTTCATCTGCTTGGGAAACTGGAAGTAATTGGAGAGATGGAGTAAATCCTGTTTCTGGAACTATATACATTCCAGCATCTTCAACAAATATGCCTACTTTATCAAGTACTATTTCTATCAACAGACTATTAAATAATGGAACATTAACAATTAGTGGTGCAAATACTTTAAGTATTGCCGGAGATATTGTAAATGTTGGTAGCATAACAGGCACAACTGCTGGTATTACTTTAAATGGCACTGCTGCACAAACTGTTGCATTAACTGGCGGTTTAAGTGTTCAAGACTTTACATTAAATAATACTGCTGGTTCTACTTTAAGTGGTTTAGGGTTCTTAAATGTTACAGGTACAGCAACTGTAAGTGCAGGCACATTAACTGCTGGTGGCAGATTAGTATTAAAATCAACACTATCAGGTACTGCACGTATAGCACAAGGTACAGGTTCATATATTTCTGGTAATGTAATTACCGAAACCTACATTCCAGGTGGTCGCAGAGCTTATAGATTCTTAGGCCATCCATTTACAGCAGCTCAAGCAATGAGTAGCTTAATAGATGATATTTTTGTAACAGGAGGTAATTATTTAACAGGATTTGATTCAACTGGAACTCAAGGTCCATCAAGTTTTTGGTTTAATAATGTAACCAATGCATGGACAGCTTTCACTTCAACCAGTGATGCAAGTTGGACACAACATAGAGGAACAAGAGTATTGGTAAGAGGTACTAGAAGCCAAGCTGATGCATTAACAGGTGTAGCCTATACTCCACTTGCAGTAACTTTAGATATGACAGGAGCTGTAAACACAGGTAACCAAAATATTAGTGTGCCAACAGCAGGTAACTTCCATTTAGTGAGTAATCCATATCCATCACCAACCGATATAGGCACAGTAATAGATGCAGCAACCAATATAGGAACCACTTATTGGGTATGGGATGCCAATGCAGTAACCAGAGGAGCTTATGTACCATTAACCAAAGGAAGTGGAGCATATAATCTAGCGATGAATGGAGCTTTCTTTGTACAACCAACTGCAACCACCACATTAGC
>CALRLQ020000008.1:0-181162 GCA_943368735.1 Rhizobium sp. Q54
TATTACATCTTTCGGTATTGGCGAAGTACCTTTTATAAAACAAGCCACTTTTAGTATTTGGCAAAGCAAACAAAGCATGAAAGCATTTGCTTATAGTATGCACGAACACAAACAAGTGATTCAAAAAACAAAAAAAGAAAATTGGTATAGTGAAGAAATGTTTACCCGATTTATTGTAAAAAAATGTGTTGGAAGTATACAAGGTAAAAATCCTTTGGAAATAATCCCTTAAATTGCAAATATGTTTGCCCAAACACATATTCAGCCTAAATTTTTACTAGCGTATTTTTTAAATCTTATCGCCGGTGGCGATGGTAGTTTGCCAGATTACTGATACTTTCTTTAACGTTATTTCCCCTACTCTATTTATTATTATTTATTCATTTTATTATTACATGCATTTTAAATGTATGTGATAATTGCTTACATATTTATATGAAAAATATAAAATTAATTGAAGTACCAAGTGAAATTGGTGCAGGTACAAGAGGTGCAAGTTTAGGCGTTGATGCCATTAAAATTGCTGCATTAGATTTTATGAGTAATTTTTTTGTTCACTTTCCTAATGAGAAAATTCCTAACGAAAATAAACTCTTATTCGAACCCATCGAAAGTCCTTATGCCAAAAGAATTAAAGGCGTAATGAGCATGTACGACAAGGTAAGTAAAGCTGTGGCCGATTCAATGAAAAACAATTTCTTTCCAGTAATTATCAGTGGCGATCACAGTAATTCAGGTGCCACTATTGCTGGTATTAAAATGGCAAAACCTAAAAGCCGATTAGGGGTAATTTGGATTGATGCTCATGCCGATTTACACACGCCTTACACCACACCAAGTGGTAATTTACATGGTATGCCATTGGCAACAGCAATTAATGAAGATAATCTTGAATGTGCTGTACATGAATTAGATGCTGACACCAAAAAACAGTGGGATTATTTAAAAAATATTGGTAAAATAGCTCCAAAGGTTTTACCAGAAGATGTTGTTTTTATTTCTTTAAGAGATTTTGAGAAAGAAGAAAAAGCCTTGATTGATAAATATGGAATGAGGGTTGTTACTACAAATGAGTTGAGAAGAAAAGGAGCTGAAATTGTTTATAGAAGCATCATAAGAAGCCTAAGCGATTGTACAGATATTTATGTAAGTTTTGATGTAGATAGTTTAGATTCTACCATTTCAAAAGGTACTGGAACGCCAGTAAGCAACGGTTTAAAAGAAAGAGAAGCCGAAGATTTAATTAGTAAGTTTATGCAAAGCAGAAAAATTTGTTGCTTTGAAATAACAGAAGTAAATCCCACTTTAGATAAAGAGAATTTAATGGCCGAAATAGCATTCAATATTTTACAAAGAAGCGTAAATATTTTATTGATGAACTAATCCAACATTTATTCAGCAACGTTTTAATAAATAATTTCCCTTGCAATTGCAGGGGTTTTATTTATTGGTATTTTTGAAAAAACTGAACTCATTTTTTTGAGACAAGCAATGAATATGACTGAACAAAAAAATCATCCTTTACAAATTTATACAGATGGTGCAAGCCGAGGTAATCCAGGAAATGGTGGTTATGGAGTAGTATTAATTTGGGGCGATAAACGAAAAGAATTATCTGCTGGTTATAGATTAACTACCAATAATAGAATGGAGCTTTTAGCAGTAATAGTGGCCTTAAAATCTTTAACTAAAACCAATATTCCATTAACCATTTTTACCGATAGTAAATATGTAGTGGATAGTATAGAAAAAAAATGGTTAGATGGTTGGATTAGAACCGATTTTAAGGGTGGCAAAAAAAATAAAGACCTTTGGTTAGAATATTATAAAATAGCTAGAAATTTTAGGGTAAAGTTTCAATGGGTAAAAGGCCATGCCGATAATCCTTACAACAATCGCTGCGATGAATTAGCTACTGCAGCAGCCGATAATAAAAGCAATTTATTCATTGATGAAGTATACGAAAAAGAAATTCATTCATCAGCTAAATAACAATCATGAAAAAATTTGTATGTAGTTGGAGTGGAGGAAAAGACAGTTGTTTTGCTCTTATAAAAGCTATTGAAAAAGGTTATACCCCAAAAGTATTATTGAACGTATTAAACGAAGCTGGTAAAATTTCTCGTAGCCACGGCATTCCGTCAAGTATATTACAACAACAAGCCAACGCAATTGGTTTACCTATGCATTTAATAAGTAGTAGCTGGCAAGAATATGAAGTAAATTTCATTATTGCATTGCAAAAACTAACCCAAGAACATCAGTTAACGCATGCTGTTTTTGGTGATATTGATTTGCAAGCCCATAGAGATTGGGAAGAAAAAGTTTGCACAGCAGCCAATATTGAAGCTGTATTACCGCTTTGGCAACAAGACAGAAAAGACTTAGTCAATCAAATGTTGCAAATAGGCATTGAAACCATGATTGTGAGTTGTAATGAAACAATGGGCAGTAATTTTTTGGGCAGAACACTTACGTCGTCTTTAGTAAATGAATTGGAACAATTAGGCGTTGATCCATGTGGTGAAAATGGTGAATTTCATACATTGGTTATTAATTGCCCTTTGTTCAACCAACCTATAAAAGCTAGTATTACCAATGTTTTAAAACATGATCATTATTGGTTTACGGAGTTGGTATAAAGAAAAACATGAATCAATATTTGACTCACGTTTCATGTTTTTTTCAATAAAAATTTCTTTCCCATAGGTGTCAGGTTTTCAAAAACTTGACACCTATGGGAATTGGTATAATTTATAAAGGTGAACCAAATGATTCACCTTTATAAATTATACATTAATTTTTCAATTGAGTATTACAATCCAAACAACCCACTATTAATAGCTTGTAAAGCTTGTGTTTTGTAATTACTTGGTATTAATAATGAAATATTATGTAAACTTCCTCCATAACTCACCATTGTTACAGGAATGCCATGAGAGGCTGCAAATAAATTTTGTAGTGCTTGTCCATTATCATTAATCTCATTTCCTACAATAGAAATAATGGTTTGATTTTGCTCAATTTCAACAGTACCAAATGGCTCAAGTTCTTTGGTAATTTGCTGTAAGAAAACATCAGTATCAATAGTAACACTTACAGCCACTTCAGAAGTGGTAATCATATCAATAGAAGTTTTATACTTCTCAAATACTTCAAATATTTTTCTTAAAAAACCGTATGCCAATAACATACGGCTGCTCTTAATTTTAATGGCAATAATGCCGTCTTTTGCGGCAACTGCTTTAACACCTTTGGTGGCGGTAGTTTCAGTTATAGTTGTTCCAGCTGCATCCGGTTGCATGGTGTTTAACAACTTCACTGGCACATTGTAGTGTTGTGCAGGCCAAATACAAGCTGGGTGTAAAATTTTAGCCCCAAAATAAGCCAACTCAGCAGCTTCTTCAAAACTCAATTGTTCAACAGGTACAGTTTTATTAACTACACGAGGATCGTTGTTGTGCATTCCATCGATATCTGTCCAAATTTCACAAACAGTTGCTTTAATAGCAGCAGCAATTAAGGATGCTGTATAATCACTTCCTCCACGTTTTAAATTATCTACTTCTCCCCTTGCATTTCTACAAATATATCCTTGCGTAACAAATAATTTTTTGTTGGTATGTTGTTGTAAGAGTTGCGTCAACTTTACTTTTATACTACCAACTTGTGGCTCTTCATTCCCATCAATAGTCATAAATTCTAAAGCAGGCAAAAGCAAATGATCTACACCCATTTCTTCTAAATAAATAGAGAATAATTTGGTGCTCATTAATTCGCCTTGGGCTAAAATATCTTTATTCAATGCTTCACTAAAAGATATTTTTAAAATGATATTTAAAAAATCGAAATGCTCTTCAACAATAGCATAAGCTTTTGCTTGATATTCTTCTTTCTTCAATAAATCAATTACAAAATTTTTGTAATGAATTTCAAGTTTATCAATATTCTGTTTTGCTCCTTCTCTATTTCCTTGTGCTAAACAATTACTAATTTCTACCAATGCATTGGTTGTTCCACTCAAGGCACTTAGTACAACAATGGTGGGTTCTTCGCTTCTAGTAATTAATTGAGCTACTTGATGCATACGTTCTGGCTTACCAACACTGGTGCCTCCAAACTTCATTACTTTCATGTGTATACTTTTGTTCTAACAATTGCATAGAAGTGTGCAAATGCTTTCAATCATTTGTTTCCCCCCGCAATCTTAATTGTGTGAAAATTAATTTGAGTTGCAAATGTAGGGGCTGAAATTTTTTAAGAAAAGAAATTTTTCAAGTTCGGTGTCAAATTATTGTAATGCTTTTATACACTCAGCTAAACTATTTTCCCAAGGTGTAAGTTCAACATTAAAATCGTTCTGAATATCTTGTACATACATAGCTGAGTATGCTGGTCGTTTGGCAGGCGTTGGATAAGCCGAACTTGGTATTGGCTGAACGGTGCAATGTATTTTAGCCATTTGTTGTATGGCTGTTGCAAATTGAAACCATGAAATAATTCCAGTATTAGAAAAATGATAAATGCCTCTTTTGCTAGTATTGGGTAATTGCGTTACTACTTGCATAATGGCTTTTGCTAAATCTGGAGCATAAGTTGGGCAACCTACTTGATCTTCTACCACACTTATAAATGCACGTTCTTTCATTAATCGAATCATGGTTTTTACAAAATTATTTCCATGTGGTGCATATACCCAAGAAGTACGAATTACAATGGTGTTTTCATTGTTTTCCATGGCCAATTTTTCGCCCATATTTTTGGTAAAACCATAATAATTTACAGGACTTGTTGGCTGATGGGTAGTATATGGTTCAGTACCATTTCCATCAAACACATAATCGGTAGAAATAGTAACCAATGTTGCACCAAAAGCTGCACAATGTTGAGCTATTTTACTTACAGCCATTGCATTGATGGTATAAGCTTGAGTTTGCTCGTTCTCAGCTTTATCTACTGCAGTGTAAGCAGCACAATTAATTACTATTTGTGGTTTATGATTGGCAAAAAAATCATCAATGCTTGCAAGATTGGCTAAATCTATTTGAGTTCTATTGGTAAACAAAAAATCATAATCAGGATAATTCGCTGCTATTTGCTGTAAACTCCACCCCAATTGTCCGTTGGTTCCTGTAACTGCTATTAATGGCTTACTCATAATCTATAAATAAAAAAGTTACGCAATGTAGTATTACGTAACTTATAAAAGATGAAAAGTGATAAAATTTATTTTAAAATTCTTTGTAAGGTTTTTAATAACTGTTCGCCTCTTAAATTGGTGGCAACGATATTTCCTTTAGGATCTACCAACACATTAAATGGAATCCCTTGTACACCATATAATTTGGCTGCTGCATTGTTCCAATATTGCAAATCACTTACTTGTGTCCAGGTTAAATTATCTTCTTTAATAGCATTTAACCAAGCTTGCTTACCATCTGGTCTGTCTAAAGAAACGCCTAATACAGTAAAGTTCTTGTCTTTATAAGCATTGTAAGCAGCTACTACAGTTGGGTTTTCTCTTCTACAAGGTCCACACCAACTTGCCCAAAAATCTACCAATACGTATTTTCCTCTAAAAGAAGATAAAGAAACCGGCTTTCCATTTACATCGTTTTGTGTAAAATCTGGTGCTGGTTTTCCTTCACTAATCATACTAGCAGATGCTGCTTTCTCTTCTTCTAATTTTAAATTCTGATAATATTGTGTAATGGTATTTTGCACAAGCTTAGCAAAAGCACCCACCTTAGCTGCTGGTTTTAATGCATTGTATCTTGTTTCTAATTCAGGTACTCCACCTTCAAAAACAGGATTTACCATAAACAAAACAAAACTACTAACTGGTGAACTTGCATATTGCTTTGTAAAATTGGTTACTTGTGCAACTACTTTTGTTTTTGTAAGGTTGAATTGATTAATTAAAGAATCTCTCAATTTTCCTTCAGGAGTTTTATTGATGGTAGTTACCAAGCTATTCAATTTATCCTTTAAAGGATTGAATGATTTTAAATAGATAGCATATTCATTTTGTAAAGTTGAACCTGTAACTACTGATGTAGTGAGTTTATTGGTATTACCAGAAATATTCATTTTTTCATTACCAAAAAACAACTCTACTTCTTCGGTTAAACCTGTAAAGCTTAGTTTGTGAATACTAGGTTCATCAATTTTACCACTTATAGTAAACTTGCCATTCATGGCATAATCTTGTGCAATTGTACTGCCCGAAACACCATCAGTTAAAAACACTAAAGTACTGTCTTTTAAACCTGCAATACTTCCATTGATAGAGAAACCTTCATTGGCTTTTTGACCAAAAACCATGGTTGGAAAAATCAATAATGCGATAATTTTTTTCATATTATTTTGAATGTCGTTGTTGTAATACATCAATTACTTGCTGCAATTTAAAGCCCTTAGCGTTAAGTAAAAGCAAATAATGAAATAATAAATCGGCTGCTTCTCCTAAAAAAAGCTCAGGATTATTATCTTTTGCTTCAATCACCAATTCTACCGCTTCCTCTCCTACTTTTTGGGCTACTTTATTAATGCCCTTTGCAAGCATTCTAGCTACATACGATTCATCTGGTGAAACCTTACTTCTTAATGCAATAATTTCTTCTAAATAAGGTAGAAAATCTTCGCTATGATTTTTTTCGTTGAAACAGGTATCGGCACCTGTATGACAGGTTGCACCTATGGGATGAACTTTAATTAATAAAGTATCGCTATCACAATCAATGGTAATCGATTTCAGCTCTAAAAAATTTCCACTCTGTTCTCCTTTAGTCCATAACCTATTTTTGGTTCTACTAAAAAAAGTAACTTTTTGGGTAGCATAAGTTTGTTGTAAAGCTTCATCATTCATGAAGCCTAACATCAACACCTTTTGTGTAGAATAATCTTGAACAATGGCAGGAACTAAACCATCGGCATATTTGGCAAAATTGATATTCATGTAAATTATTCTCCTAAAAATTGAGTTTGGTCGGGTAAGGTGATATTGATTGTTCCACTACCTTCTTGTAAAACACACTGACAACCTAAACGAGAATTGATTCTTGGGCTTACAGCTCTGTCTATAAAATCTTCTTCTCTATCGCTTAATTCGGCCAAATGCTCATCGCCACTTTCTACATACAAATGGCAAGTACTGCAAGCACAAACTGCTCCACAATTGTGATGCAATTCGTGTCCATTGTCTAATATTACCTCTAATAAACTATCGCCTATTGCATTGGTGTTGATGGTGATGGGTTCTAAGCCTTTTTGTTCGAACTTAACATTAATCGTGTACATAATTTTTCCTTTAAAAGTGGCAAAAGTATTTGATTAACAGCTAAGCAACAACCTTAGTTTTTATGGCATTATACGATTTGAGGAAAAATAATTTTAAAAAATAGAAACTAATAGTTGTTAGTTTGAAAATAATTCCACTATTTTGTGCAAGAAATTAATAATAACGAATTAATTTCTATTGATTGCTCGGTTGCTTGCTCATATAATCCCTGTAAGTTGAAACTTGCAGGGATTGCTTTTTTTATCAATTGTCAATTGTTAATTGATAAAAAAAGCCCCACAAATTGCAGGGCTAATAAAAAATATATTCAACTATTACTTTTGCAAGTACATTACTTCTTTTACTAACTTCACTACACGAGGAATACTAGGTAAAGCCAATTCAGTTAAGTTTGGTGCATAGTGCATTGGTGCATCGGCACTGGTAATTCTTCTAATGGGTGCATCTAAATAATCAAATCCTTCTTTTTGAATTCTATAGGTAATTTCAGAACTAACCGATGCAAATGGCCATTGTTCTTCAACAATTACCAAACGATTGGTCTTTTTTACACTTTCTAAAATAGTTTGCCAATCTAACGGACGAATCGTTCTTAAATCAATTACCTCAGCACTGATGCCTTCTTTTTCTAATTCAGCAGCAGCACCTAATGCTACTTTCATCATTTTATTAAAAGAAACAATGGTTACATCTCTTCCAACTTTTTTTACATCAGCTTTTCCAAGTGGAATGTAATATTCTTCTTCTGGCACTTCACTTTTATCGCCATACATTACTTCACTTTCCATAAACATTACAGGATCTTCTTCGTAACGAATGGCTTGTTTTAATAAACCCTTTGCATCATAACCATTACTTGGAGAAACTACTTTTAAACCAGGAATATTGGCATATAAACTTTCAAAAGCTGTACTATGTTGTGCTCCTAACTGACCAGCACTACCATTTGGTCCACGAAAAACAATTGGACATTTAATTTGTCCGCCACTCATGGCCAACATTTTAGATGCTGTATTTAGAATTTGGTCTAAAGGTAAAACAGCAAAGTTCCAAGTCATAAACTCAACAATAGGTCTTAACCCATTTTGAGCAGCACCTACAGCAATGGCTGCAAAGCCCAACTCAGCAATTGGAGTATCAATAATTCTTTTAGGGCCAAACTCAGCCAACATACCCTGACTAACTTTATAAGCACCATTGTACTCGGCTACTTCTTCTCCCATTAAAAAAACTCGATCATCTCTTCTCATTTCTTCATTCATGGCTTCTCTTAAAGCCTCTCTAAAAGCAATTGAACGCATAATGTTGTCGGTTAAAATTGAGTCGCAAAAATATAAGTTTGCAACATATAAAACCAAAGTGATTTTATATAATTTGATATAATGAAATAAAACGATCTAACTTCTGTTCAAGCTAACAACTGTTATTGTTATTCAGCAGCCATTGCTAACAAAGCATTCATATCTAAATGCTCAGTAACCATTTGTAAATTCCCAGCTGAGTCAAAAGGCCATTGTTCTTTCGGTTTATCCCAATATAATTCTACACCATTTCCATCAGGATCGTTCAAATAAATGGCTTCTGAAACTCCATGATCTGCTGCACCAGTTAATGGATAATTGGCATCTAATAAACGTTGAACAATAATGGCTAAATCTTTTTTTGATGGATACAAAATGGCTGTATGAAATAACCCCGGAGCACTGATTGGTGCAGGAGCTGCATTTTTACTATGCCATGTGTTTAAACCAATATGATGATGATAACCACCTGCCGAAATAAATGCAGCTTGTGTGCCATAGAGTTGTGTTACTTGAAAACCCAATAAACCCACATAAAAAGACAAAGCATTTTCTAAATTACTTACTTTTAAATGAACATGACCAATGGTAGTTTGTTCAGGAATGGTATAACTCATAAATGTATTTAAAATGGTTTCAATAAAAAAGCCCTTCAAAAAGAAGGGCAATTAAGTGTCATTATCTTGAACTAAGGCATGATAATTAATGGACTTCCACCAGCTATTTCAACCAATTCTAAATCAAAAATTAATTCTTTTCCAGCTAAAGGATGATTGGCATCTAACATTACCACTTCTTCTTTTACTTCTACAATTACTACAGGGAAATTTTGCCCTTGACCATTGCTCATGTTCAATTGCATACCAATTTCAGGAACCATATCTTCTGGAAATTGAGCTCTTGGAAATTCTAAAATCATTTCTTCATTTTTCTCTCCATAAGCTTCGGCTGCTGGAATATTGATGGTTTTTTTCTCACCAATTGCCATTCCTGTTACACCTAAATCGAAACCAGGAATAACCTGACCACCACCTAATTCAAACTCCAATGGTTCTCTACCTTCACTGCTATCAAATGTAGTTCCATCGGTTAAACGACCATGGTAATGAATTTTTACTGTGTCGCCTTTTTTTGCTTGTTGCATTGTAATTATTTTTATTAAAGAGGAATACTCAGTTTACATTTTCTGCTCTTAAAAAGTGTAAAGAAGAATTTGAATTCAACAATATTGCTTGTTATAAAATAGAAAAAAACTGAAATGGCTGGCAAAATACATGCTTACATGTTACTACACAATTATTTTTACCTTATTTTCAATTTTCTAAACTTCCCACATGAAAAAAATAACTGTACTTTTTGTACTTTTTTGTTTGGCAACTCTTCCATTTACTTCTTTAATTGCTCAAATTATTCCCGGTGCCGATAGACCTGAAAAATATTTACCCTTATTGAAAGGGAAAAGAATTGGTGTTTTTGCCAATCATACTTCGGTGGTTGGAGATATGCATCTGGTAGATTTCTTAATTAAAAACAACATAAAAGTTACCAAAGCATTTGGACCAGAACATGGTTTTAGAGGTAAAGCCGATGCAGGTGAGAAAATTGATAATTATATAGATAGTGAAACCGGCATTCCCGTAATTTCTTTATATGGAAAGAAAAGAAGACCATCAACAGAAGACTTAGCCGATGTTGATATTCTATTATTTGATATTCAAGATGTAGGTGTACGTTTTTACACGTTTATTTCTTCTTTAGAAGAATACATGATTGCTGCTTTTGAAAACAAAAAACCTTTGATTATTTTAGACAGACCCAACCCAAATGGATTTTATGTTGATGGCCCCGTTTTAGACATGGACTACAAAAGTTTTGTAGGTATGAAACCAGTACCAATTGTGTATGGAATGACCATTGCTGAATATGCAATAATGCTTGCTGGCGAAAAATGGCTCACCCCAAAAGCTAATGAACAATGGGAATATTATAAGTATGCTCAAAATTCAGCTGATACGGCATTTCACTTTCAAGTAATTAAATGTGCCAATTATACCCATAAATCTTTATACGAATTACCTGTAAAACCATCACCCAATCTGCCACACATACAAAGTATTTATTGGTATCCTACCACATGCTTTTTTGAAGGAACAGTGTTAAGCGAAGGCAGAGGAACCGATCATCCGTTTTGCATTTTTGGTCACCCAAGTTTTGCAGCCACAAACAAATTTGCCTTTACGCCAACTAGCAGAGATGGTGCTAAAGAACCCAAACTAAAAAATCAATTATCTCATGGCTGGAATCTTTTTACAGATGCAGCAACCGTAAAAAAAGAAGTAAACGGAAAAATTCAAATTAAATATTTATTAGAAGCTTACCAAGCATTTCCAGATAAAGCCAACTTCTTTTTAAAACCCAAAAGCGGTAAACCCACCGATTTCTTTTTTAATAAATTGGCTGGCAATAGTGAATTGATGCAACAAATTATTGAGGGAAAAACTGAAGCCGAAATAAGAGCAAGCTGGCAAGAAAAATTAGAAAAATTTAAACGCATCAGAAAATATTATTTATTGTACGAAGATTTTTAAACTTGTAAGCAATATATACTGCATCTACATTTGCAGCATGGATTACAAAGATTTAAGGATTGTTTTTATGGGTACGCCTGAGTTTGCTGTGGCTTCTTTAGATGCACTAGTAAAAGCAGGTTGTACTATTGTGGGTGTAATTACTGCACCCGATAAACCTGCTGGCAGAGGTTTAAAACTTACCCCAAGTGCTGTAAAACAGTATGCAGTTGAACATAATTTATTGGTATTACAACCAGAGAAATTAAAGAATCCCGAATTTTTAGCTACACTTCAACAACTGAAAGCCGATGTACAAATTGTAGTGGCATTTAGAATGTTGCCCGAAATTGTATGGAATATGCCACCCATGGGAACCATTAATGTTCATGGGTCTTTATTACCACAATACAGAGGTGCAGCACCTATAAATTGGGCAGTGATCAATGGTGAAAAAGAAACCGGTGTAACTACTTTTAAATTACAGCATGCAATTGACACTGGTAATATTTTATTGCAAGCCAAAATGCCCATTGATGGAGATGAAACTGCTGGAGCAATACACGACAGAATGAAAGAATTGGGTGCTAACTTATTGGTAGAAACGATACAAGGTATTGCAACAGAAAGTATAAAAGAACAGCCACAAACTGAAATTGTACATGAAGCAATAGACTTACGTCATGCTCCTAAAATTTTTACAGAAACTTGTGCAATTGATTTTACCAAAACTGTTGATGAAGTACATAATTTAATTAGAGGCCTTTCTCCTTTTCCTGGAGCTTTTACCACAATCAATGGTAAAATGCTAAAAATATTTTTGAGTAAAAAAGAAATCATTGAACCAACTCATACAATGGGTACAATGATTACCGATGATAAAACATATATCAAATTTACATGCAGCAATGGATATATTGATGTACTTCAACTACAACTAGAAGGAAAGAAAAAAATGAATGTAGAAGATTTTTTAAGAGGCAATAAATTATAATTTTTATAGCCTGTAACTTTTTGTTTCACTAATCGTATAGGTTAATTAACATAGATTAACGCTAGTTATTAACCCAACACATGATTTTTGCAAAACAAACTTTTACTATGAAATTGTACATTATAGGTAGCACATTTTTAATGATACTTTTTTTCAGCAGTATACCATTTGGTATTCAACAAATCAGTAAACACATCAAATTGAGTAACTGCAAAAATGCAATTATAACGCCTCAAAACTGTAACTGTGGTAGTAGCAAAAATCCACCTTTGTATGGTTGGGAAATTAAATTGGCTTTTTAACCATGTAGTTTTCCACAGCCCTTCCTCCTTTCTGCACGATTGTACAAAAAAATGAATGGCATTGCAATGCTAATATTATATTCACGCCCCAAATGAATATTGTGCATGCTGCATTTCAATAACATCAAAGAGTTACTCAATTTACTGGCACGTACCAAAGAGCTTTTAACAGAAATGTTTGAAAAGCGAAAGTCGTTTGCCTATAAATACGATATGGCTTTAGAATTGGTGGAAGAAGATGTGCTTGAAACCTTAATTTCAAAAGGGGTTATCAGACAAAGTGGAGCTTATATTGAATTAGACGAACAATACTTAGGCTTTTTTGAACAAGTACTAGAAGTAAATGAAGATATCAATACAGCTTATATTCAAGAAAACATAGGGCAAGTAAAGCAATACATCAACTTTTATTTACAAGAAAATAACGAACAAAGAAAATATGGCTATTTAAAAAATATTAAATCGGCCATGCGTAAAATTGGCAGAATTACTTTACGCAATATTATAGACCTGAACAGAAATATTGAAAATGCTTTTAAAAGCGAACCCAATTATAAAATAAAAATTGCCCGTCTAGAAGGGTTCGATCAAAAGAGAAAAGACATCCAACTATTAATTGAACAAACCGAAAGAATGATTTTGGGCGAAGAAGAACAAACCTTCTTTAAAACAGCTATGGATGATGAGTTGAAATACATTTCGTCTCAACTCAGATTAAAACTCACCGAAGCCCGACATAATCTCATTGAAACCCAAAAACAAGTGATTGAGTTTTTAAATCAAGTGAAGTTTCAAAGCCGGTTGGTTGAAAAAATAAAACAAGTAAAATATTTAAAAGACCAGTTTGAACTAAAAGCTAAAACCAATTTAGTAGAAGTTTTACAAACCAATAATGCAGTGAATTTTGAAAGCAAACCTGCTTACCCTTTACGTTTATCCTTAGAAGATTTACAAACCGATGAAGCTAGAAATAGCATTGAAAAAATTAGCCAAAAACTAAAACATGGTAAACGCAATGCTTTACCAGTTGCCGAAGGAATTTCGGATGCTTATTTACAAACTGAAACTGAAGAAGAAGTATTTATTAATCTACAAGCCATGCGTAACGGATTTATAGCATCGGGTAAAAACTTGTATCAATTTGTAATGGAATATCATTATCCAAGAGAAGTGTTGATGGATGAAAAAATCACCATTTTTTGTCAATTGGTTTCTATGTACGAAACAGAATTCAACATCAGCGACGATTATGGCCAACAAGCACAAATTGAATATGCCATAGTTTATCCAGGTTGAGGAAAGTGAATGGTGAATGGGAAATCGTGAGTAGTGAGTGGGAGAATCGCAAGTGGGAGCTTCATTTTACTGTCATCCCGAAGAAGGATGGATCTCATTATTAAAGAACGTGAGTGGCTAGTGGTAAATCGCAAGTGGGAAGCAAAGCAACCTACAACCTTAAACTTTAAACTTCCTCAACGTGAATCGTCAGTTGTGAATCGTGAGTGGTGAATCGTTAGAAGGAGAAACAAACCTTAAACTTTAAACCTTAAACATCCTCAACGTGAATCGTGAGTGGAGAATCACTTCCATTTCGTTTTCGCCTTAATGATTAACTTTCACCTACACTTTACAATCATTAATTACAATTATTCTTTTAGGCTTTGCTATACCAATAAAGGGAAAAAAATGCATATAAATTGAAATTGTGCACAATGCCAATCAGTATAATTAACTAATTTCTTAACTTATTTTCAAAAAAATAGGTTTTTTAAGTATAGTAAGCTTTATTTAAATAGATTTGAAAAAAAAAAATTATGAAAAAAAATTTACTCCTTTTTATTTTATCAAGTACTTTTTACTTCTCTGCTTTTAGTCAAGGCACAGAGCTTTTTTTCTCTGAATATTTAGAGGGGGCATCTAATAACAAAGCCATTGAAGTTTATAACCCATCTAACACTACAAAAAACCTAACCGATTATGTAATTTACAGATATAATAACGGTAGCACTATACCCACCGACTCTTTATTTATGCAAGGCACATTGGCACCTGGAGAAGTTTATGTTGCAGGTAATCCAACGGCAATTGCAGCAATTACTAGTTTTTCAGATACACTTCATACAATTACTTTTTTTAATGGTGACGATGCTATGTCATTAAAGAAAATTTCTACTGGACAGGTTTTAGACATAGTTGGTATTATTGGTAATGATCCTGGTGTAAATTGGGTAGTTGGTACAGGAGCAACCAGTGAATATACTCTAGTGAGAAAAGCGACCATTTCTGGTGGTACAACTAACTGGACAGTTAGTACAACACAATGGGATGTATACCCAGTAAATACAACAACCTATTTGGGCAATCATGTAATGAACCCTTTACCACTTAAATTGACTTCTTTTATAGGACTAATACAACGAAATAAAATTGCATTACAATGGAAAGTAGAAGAACAAGAAGGCATTATGAGTTATGATGTTGAAAAAAGTAATAATGGAACTAACTTTCAAACTTTAACCACCATCCCATCTCAAGCAGTTCGTTCTTTTACTTATCAATATATAGATGCGAATGTAAATTCTGGCACTATTTATTATAGACTTAAAATAAACGAAAGACAACATAGCACTTACAGTCGTACCATACACATCAATACCAACAAAAAACAAGAAGCAATTACCATTTATCCAACTTTAGCCAATAACGTTATTTATCTACAATCTACTGAGAGCTCAATTTTAAAACAAAGAGTTCAAATTTATTCAAGCAATGGTATTTTGGTAAAGTCTGTTATTGTTAACCAATTACCTTTAAAAATAGAAATTAACGATTTAAGCACTGGTCAATATTTCTTAAAAACTACAAGTACTACACAATCCTTCATCAAACAATAAACGAATTATCATCTTTAAAGTAAGGCTGCGATCTTTTCGCAGCCTTACTTTTTGCCAAGGTTGGTGTTCTTCACCAATAAGTACAGTACCGTAAATCAAAGTTATTGTTGGTAGGCTTTGCCATACCAACAAAGGCACAAAAAACCTCCGAGGTTTTGAAAACCTAGGAGGTTTAATGTAAGAAGGTTTAATCTTCTAAACTCATTTTAAGATCAATGGGTGTTTCGTTATGAAAACGTATAAACTTTTCTTTACTGCCAAACCATTCGAACACTTTTTCTCGTTGCAACAAAGTAGGTGCATTGCTAATTAAAGAAGCGTAAGACGAATGTTGCCAATCCAATAAATTTTTCACCAATGCATGTTGCACAGCATTGGCATGTATATAATGAACAACTTTTGTAAAATACAAATCGGTTGTAATTTCTCTTCGTTGCAACGATTCCATAAATAAACGCCCTCTACGACTATGCATTTTATTAAATGCTTTGGTATAACTGTTGCCCATATTAGAAAACTGTTGCAATACAAAAGCTTCGGTTGTAGTAAAGTTGCCTAATAATTTTTCATGCTTCTGCAAAGATTCTTTATACTCGTTTATTGCAATTTCATCTTTAATACTCAACAGCACATGGTAATGATTGGGCAGTAAACAATAGCAATAAATATGGGCAATTGGCTCTATGTATTGTTTTATTTTTTGAAGAAAGAAGCGGTAGTTTTCGTTGCTCAAAAAAGCTTTCTCATTTCCAATAGCCCTGTTGTAAACATGATAATATGTATTGGTAATAAACGGATTTTGCATGGAGCAATTTTTAATAAAGATAAATAAACTTAATGCAACAAACCTCCAACAAACCTCCGAGGTTTTGAAAACCTCGGAGGTTTAATAATGCATGTAACTTATGCTACCTAAAAAAAAGGTCGTAGGCAAAGCCATACGACCAGTGAAATTTTTTTGCTGAGGTATGCTAGGATGAATTGGGGAAAATTGTTGCTAAAAGCAACAGAATGGAACTTCGAGACGAAGAAGTCTCGAAGAGCTGGGAAAGGAATTACGTGGCTGGTTGAAAAAATATTCTTGCTTAAAAGCAATCATTTATTGACTTATAAGTGGTGGTTCGTGGGGTCACAAACCACGGCAGAGAAGTAAACTATGAGTTGGGGATGCAGTACAGCAGCGATTTTGGCTGTAGTAATTTCTTCGTCATTTGTCTTCTGGATGTAATAAATCAATTTTCAATTCAATTAAATCAGAAAGACGTTTTGAAATTTCAAAGAATATTTTGCAATCTTCGTCACCGCTGTCATTTATATTAATTTTTCTTAAAAATCCGTCCGCTCTTTTTTCAAGTATTCCTTCTTGATTTACTGAATCGTATTCTATTTCGTAGTATCTGTCAAATTCGCTAATTGCTAATACTGTTGTAAATACTTTCCGTACACCGTCAAGAAAAGCTGTAAACGAAAAAGTATTACTAAAAAAACTGTCGCTAATAAATGCACTAAACTCCATTAAATCAAAATCAAATATTCTTGATGTTCGTTTGTAGTCACAATTTAGCCATTTTGTTACCTCCCAATAAAAAGACTCGATAGAAATATGGTCTTCTTCAAAAGAGATAAAAACCTCTCTTGTCATATTTATGGCTAAATATTTATAACCGCAAGTTGACTCAGGATTTACCATTTCATAAATGATAAAAGTGTTTGGACTTCCTGTTTTTTGAGTTCGTGGTAACGCAAATTCACTACCATTAATTTGCTCCCAACTTCTAATATGTTCATAAAGCTTGTCTCTGTAATTTAAAATTTCTTTTGGCTTTAGTCCTTTAGATTGGCTTGTAAGAGAATCATACTCGTCGTGATGCTCTAAACATAGGAAAACAAGGTTTTCTAAGTCTGAATTTGAATTATCACGGTCAATATGTGCTATTTGCCCTTTCTTAATCTTAAAGTCATTGTTGAGACAAAAACAAAATGCACATCTTCTTCTTGAATTTGTCAAGACTTGCACTTCGTTTTCTTGTGTTATTACTTTTCGAGCCATAGAACGATTAAGATCTTAAAAATTATTTCATCCAACGTTTTGCAGATTGGCGATGGGCAGGCGTTTTAGCACAAAAGTTTGTTCGGTGAACTGAACTTTCTGCTACCACAAAACTGTCAAACGGAGACGAAACCCTGCCTATTGCCAACGTGCTTTTATACCCAGTTTTTCTATTCATTAGCGTCAATTCGTTTCGTTATATAATTTGTCTGTTTACGATATGAGAATAAGAAAAGTAGGAATAAGGATACCGTTAATGTCTCGATTTTTCTTTCTGCTAAAAACAACCATTTTAAAGATAACCACTCAAACCCTTTTATTGCAATAAGAATAAGAAATAATGAACAAATTGTCCTGTACATATTATTGACTTCCGAAAGTGTATCTATTCTAGTGTCGATTTTAGATGCTTTTACAAATCGTTTATAGTCTGCAAACTTTAAGAACTTAATGAATTTTAGAATAGGTTCAATAAAAATAGAGCCAATTCGACTAATCACTAGTCCAATGAAATAATATAGGAATGCACCAACCAAAATGTCTTGTTGAACGAAGTTGTAAGAAGTCAATTTGCTTGCGAGTACAACAAAAACTACCCCTGGAAAGAGGTAATTAAATATATTGTAAGATGATAGTTTGTCTAATAGATCTTTCATTATCTTGGCGGGAGGTTAAAAATAAAAAATGCATCAAGTCTAGTTTGTTTAGTTGGTGGATTTTCCCAACCTTTTTTGCTCCAATAATCGTTTCTGAATTTTTCGTTTTTTACATAAAAGTAAAGTTTGTCTGAACAATCAAAGATTATACTACCAGCTTGGTTGTTAGTTAGCTTTAAAGTAGAGTATTTGTTATAGGCCAAATGGTTGCTACTTGCATTTCCAAATAAAGTAATTCTCGGATTTAAGACTTTTACAAAATCATAATTTCTGTTAGAATCCCTTCCGTGATGAGGAGCGAACAAAACATCAATGTTCGCTACTTCATCTTTAAAGTTCTCAAGAATATACTCCCAACTGTCATCGTCACTATCACCGCAAAAAAGTATTTTCCATTTTTTATCAGTATTGCCAATTGGTGGTGTATACAGAATTACATATGAAGCATCATTAAAATCTTCTGTATCATTCGCATTGTCAACTAATGTTTTTGTTGGGCATAAAATTTTTATGTAATCATCAGTCCAATATTGTCCGGGATTATTTTTGTCTGCATAAAGTTTGAAGTAGTTGTGGCCTAACTTTTCTTCTCTTAATTTTTTATAGTAATTCCAATCGTATTCATTAAAACGTCCAAAACTGGAAAAATCTTCAATTTCTTTAGTATTTGCTGTGTCCCATACATTGTAAACCTTTAGGTCAGTAAAAAAATCTCTTATTCCATCCAAGTGATCCATATCAGGATGACTTATAATAAACCTCCAAATCGTATTTATTTTTAGTCTTTCAAGATATCTAATAGGATTCTCTGGAAATTTTTTTTGTCCATAGTTACCAGTTGTGGAATCACTAATATCTTCTTTAGTTGCGTTACGTTGGTCGGCATTTTCATATATCCCGTCACTGTCAGCATTGCAGACATCTATTACAGTAACACGATTTGAATTACTGTGCTCAATAATGTTACAGTCACCCTGTAATACGTTTAAAAAATGAACTATTGACATGTCTTGTTGTTCTTTTTAAAATTGGGCATAACTCAAAAATAAACGAAAGTCTAATCACTTTAAAACTTTCGTTTATTTTTAAAATCGCAAAATGGATTAATTATTTTCAATAAATCAAAGTAAAAGCAAGGTCTTATATATCTATGTTTACAACCAATGACATTGTGTTTCAGTTAATAGCATCTTCCCTAAACCAACACACAAAGCCAGCAAGTAGAATATGCTAAAAAGTTCTTCGTTTTGAAGATTTGAAATGGAAGACATTATTAGGAAAAAAATGAATTAAATGTTTAAAATATGCTCACCAATGTCAATCCTTATTCTTGAAAATAATTTTTTTCAAAATCCCCCCACCGCTGAATCAACAACTCAATACGGTAGGGGAAATTTGTCAGCAAGCGGTTTTTCAATTCATAAACATCACTAGCCGTTAAAGAAAGTAACGGCTATTTTTTGGTAACCCAATAGGGTGTTGTATCGTTGATAATGGCTGTTTGTATGGACCATGCAAAATCTAAAGACACTTGATTTTTGAAGTAGTTGCCTTTTAAATCGATGGTTTGGTCTGTGCTATACAATCCTGCATTAGATGGTATAGCCAAAGCATGACAACTCATACAATTGCTTTGTGTGCCATAAGTGTAGGTTTGGTTATACGTGTTTGGATATTTAAAAACTGAAGGGCCAAAACTACCTTCTAAGTAAGGATTATATCCAAACATGCTTCCCTGAGCTAGATTGTTTGGAGCATTATTGGGCGTAAGCATTACATAAGCTGCCACACAAGCATAATTTGCAGCAGCCCCTTGAATTTGTGTAGGTCTTAGGTTTGCGGCCAAATTAGAACTTGGGGCACCAGGATTATTTCTATTCGGTGTCCAATAATAGCTCTGCCAAGTCCAATTGGTAATTTCTTTGGTGGTTACATGCATGCCTACCAATAATGCAATTTGCCCTTTTTTCGCTTTGCCATATCCATTTGTAGAATTGTTCATGCCTTGTGCACTATCCTGTTGGTTCATATAAGTAGCCATTTTTTTATCCACTTTTAAATAAATAAAATTGTTGAGGTTAATGGTTGCTGCAGCAATTTTTGCAGGATTGGTTTCTGTGTTACTTACAGGAACAGCTACTTTATTGGCTGGTTGTTGATTGTTTTTATCTACAAACACATAATCATAGGTGTTTGGATTAACTAAGAAATTTGAATCAGCGGGATTGGGGGCATCTTTCCAAACCGGCATTTTGTACAAAGTTGCTGTGTCATCATATACCAGATAAGTTGGTTTTATGGTCAGCGATTTATTGGGAAACTGAGGAATTGCCCCTAAGCCGCCAGCATTATAATATTTGTTAATGACAGATTGTTTAAAAATTTGATTGGTAGTTGCATAGCAAGCTGCGTCAGGGCTATATGAAACGGTAACCCATTGAGTAGCGTTGGTTTCAGGCGTTGCTCCATTGAGGTCTGCTAAGCTTTTTCCTGCAAACCTTGCAGCATGCTCAAATTGTTTTGGTCTTGTAAAAACGGCTCTACCATTTCTTTTAAAATTGGTGGTTGCACAGCCTCCGTCAGTTTTGTTGTCAATCACCAATTGTCTTATTTCACTCAGGCCAAGCCAAGTTTCATATACCAATAAACTATCTCCAGCAAATTCTTGACCAGATGGTGCAGTTAAGCCAGCCCATATGCCCCAAGCATGTTTATAAATACTGGCTGAATCATATCCATTTGCAAACTTGCTATTATTGGTCCATCCTAATATTACGGATGAATCTTCTGGAAAATTAAAGCCAGGTACAATGTTAGTAGGCAATGGCACAGGCGTTACACTATATTCAATTTCTTCTTCAGTTGCCTTGTTTTTGTCTGTGCACTGAATGAGCATGAACACAAATGCTAAAAGTCCTGTTGTGATGAGAATGGTCTTCTTTTTCATAACTATTTTTTTTAGAGTTTAAGATTTAATGTTTAAAGTTTAGGGTGCTACTTGTTATTGCATTTGAATGCCACCATTTAGGAGTCATCTTTTTTCTAGCAATGTCTCTTCAATAGGCAAGTATCTAGGTAGGGACATTGCGTTTGAGTTAATTGAATCGTCTCTAAACCAACACATAAAGCCAAACAAGGAGAAGATGCTAGAAACAAGAAATAATATTTCCACATTTCCAACAATACAACCAAGGCAGCAGCTCACCCCCACCTTGGTTTCCTATCCTAATCTTTAACTAACTTATTCTGCACCCACCATGGCTGCTATTGTTTCCAATGGTGTGCCTTCGAATGTTTCACTAGCTGAAGTATGGGCTTGCCTTGCAGCAGTGCCGCCAAGTAATGGAGATTGGGTGGTGTTTACCACAACATTAATACCCTGGCTTCCTGTAAACACGCCTTTAGCTGTGGTGGAAATGCCTCCACCCACAAAGCTATAACCTGAAGTGTCGATGATACTGTTGTTGATGCAGTCAGAAAAAACCTGGGTAATAGGTATGAACCATAACCAGTGGCCATTTACTTTATCATTGTTCCAGATGGCTACATAACCATTTAACATTACGGTTGCGGTAAAATTGATATTGTAGCTCTGGGTACCAATAACGATATCTGCTTTTATAGAGCTCATGGCTGGTATGTTAACAATAGTGTTTACCGACCATGTTTGCGTATTGGTAACAGTTTCGCTTTGTGTAGAAGATAAAGACAAAGTAACCGTTACTTTTTGCGAACTAGATGCCACTGCAGGAACACCTTCGGTAGCTGATATTTCAACACCAATAGAAAGTGATTCGGTTATAGACCAGGTAAATGTTTGCGTGGATGTTTCGGTTTCAATAAGGCTCTGCTGATTTTGAACCTGCGTATTGTTATTGAAAATGGTTTCAAATGCAATTTTTGAACCATTGGTAGGAACAGAATTGCCATCGTAAACAATGCCCTGACAAATGGCACTTACCTGGTATTGGTGGTAGTTGTCGAGAAAGCTTTGACTACCATAATCGGTACTTGCAGTGAATCTACAAGTAGTTCCATTTTTTGCTGAGTACCATGCACCCCAAGCGTCTGTAATTTGTTGTAATGAGTTCATTTTTGTTTGGTATTAATTGTTATGCTTACTCTTGTTCGGATTTTCAGCTTACTCCGTTTGTATATAAAGATTTTTTTCGCCTCAGTGTTTCTATTCATTGGCTTTGAAGGCAGGCAAAACTCTTTTTCAAGCAATGTCTCCTCCATAGTTAAATGTGTAGCTAGAAACATTGCGTTTGAGTTAATCGAATCGTCTCTCAACCAACAAACAAAGCCTGCAAGGAGAAGATGATAAAAAGTTCTTAGGTTTCAAGATTTGTAATGGAAGACATTGCTTGAAATAGAGTGCCTTCCTGAGTTTTTTACCTACAAAAACTGATTAATGTAGGTGGTGGTTTGGCTTTAGTGGTTGGCATGGTGGAAGGGGTTGGGGTTAGATTTAATCCTTAGCGTAGTTTGGACTACGCCAAGGATTTGAAACTATTTTTGTATTAATCTGATTAGATTTATTTAGATTTATTCTTATGCTTTAGTGTAAAAAATGGCATATCAACTGCTAAAAAGAAATTCCATCGCCAATAGGGATTACCTACTACGGTTGTATTGTCTGCATTTATTGTAGATAATCCAGGACCATATTGACTACCAAAACCCAAGGAAAGCGGTAATTTCCAAGGAAATCCATACACTGCATATACACCTGGTGAAAAAATTTGCCCTAGTTTAATTGAATAGTCTTTAGTTACTACTGTTGCATTTGGGTTACTACTAGAAGCATCAGGTTCTTTTTTCAGTTTATAATCCACTATTGCTCCCAAATCAAATAAAGAACCGAATAAGCTTAAAGAACCACCATTTTGCCAACTTAAAAAGCCAGGTGTGTATGAAATACCTATAGGTGCAATTACGCCAAATTTATCAGACCATGTACTTTGAGATGAGCTTGGCACTTTAGGTGTCCAATATGCCCCTAAATAAGTTTGCACAGAAATATTGCATAAAGTGTTTTTCTTAATAGATGAACTACCTACAGGCAGTATTACATTTTCTAAGGCGGCTTTAACAGCAGCTTCATCTTTGGCTTCAACAATATTTGCCATGAAGAGGGCATATGGTTTTACTTTTTCAGTGAATTTAATTAATGCATCTAAGGCTGTTTTTTTTTCTAATTCAATTCCTTTTCTAGCAATTGTGGCAGTAGTAGGGTTTTCATTTGTTAAATTATGTACTTCCATTAGAATATCTACAGCATCGTTAACAGCTTGGGTATATTGATTACTGTAAATATCTTTATACAGAGAATTTGATTTTCTTGCTATGGTCAAATATTTATCAGCTACTAAATTTTCATCAAATATTTTTAAAATACTGAAAGCATAATCTGTAACGTCAATTGATACGTTGATATATTTATAAACATCATCGTTTGTGATTTTTTCTTTAGCACTTTTTTTCTTATTTATTTCATCGTAACTATCTTGTACTTTATCAGTTAAATTAATAAACTCAGCAATTTTATTTTGAAATAGGAGAATATTGTCTTTCTGCTTAGCAATAATATCAACTGCCAAATCGGTAGGCTTTGTTAAATCATTTTTAATGAAATAATATTTAATGCCAGACCCACTATTTGCATTTTTTATTTGCTGGTACAGAAGTCCCATAAATATTTTCACAAAAACCTCATCGCTGACTAATTCATTTAGTTCTTTACTTTCAACCCATATTTTTGTGGTGTCTTTGTTTCGTAGACTTTCTGAAAAAATAGAAGCAAATTTTATAGTGCTTCCCATGTTTTTAAAAGTAGAGCTTGCTGACATATCCCATTCTTTAAAATCAGCAAAATCTTTTATAACATCAGCAGGGTTTGAACTTCCTTTTTGTAAATTATGAATTAATCTAATTGATTTTATTGCAACTCTTACCTCTGGAAAATTGTTAAAAAGATGCCTGTATTTAGGTAATTCTAATACATCATCTAGGTGATAAGTAATATTATTTAAATCCTCAAAGAAGCTTTTACGTAATGCTGGCAGCATTTGAGGATATGTGTAAGTAAGCAAATTAGAAAGGTTAGTTGTTGTTCTAGGAAACAAAATTTGAAATTCAGGATTATCTTTCGAAAACTGTTTAAATCGATCAAAGAAAGCGACAGTCAATTCTTCTTTTGCTCTTTTAATCATAATATCAGTAATGGCATTGACGTATTTAGTAACATCTAAACCGCCGAGGGAGGAGAGAGAAAATTTAGGAATATCATTTCCTGAGGCACCCGAAGAATTTTCAAAAACACCCTTTAGAAATGGGTTGTTATTTAACATTTCTAGAGTAATTGTACTGTCTTTATAAACTTCTCTTTTTAAAGCAGCTTTTACTTTAGCATCCAAAGGAACTTTAGCCGATGGATCAGGATCAATTCCTCTTAGTTCTGATAAAGTTTTTGCTATGTAAAATATATTCTCTTTCTGTGCATTTACATCAATAAAAATGCAGAATAATACAATCAAAATAGTTGCTTTTTTTTTCATTTTAGGTATGTTTTAAAAAGATTTGAGATATTAATGAACTTTTTATTTTCTTGAATTGAGTCGCCAGATAATTTTAGAAAATCAATTAGGTCTTTTCGGATAATTGGCTTGTTATGTTTCTTTAAGTATGAAACGGCTAAGGCAGTAATGCCAGCAGCAATGGGTGTTGAGAAACTCGTGCCTGATTCAGGTTCTGGGGTTAAGCTTTTTCCATATGATTCAATATTAATACCTGGTGCATGCAAAAAAGTTTGACTACTTAAAAGTGTTAAGAGAGACAGTTGTTTATTTTCATCCGTAGCCCCTATTGAACAGCAGTAAGGGAAAGAGGCAGGAAATCTATCCCCAAACGTTTTAGTACCATCTGTATTTCCAGAAGATGCAAACACTATTACCTCATTTTTAGCCAGAAGTGATGATAATCTCTCTTCTAGATATTTTTTCTCTGACTCTTCAAACTCATATGCGTAGCTTATAGATATAATATCGCACTTTTCATTAATTGCCCATTCAATTCCGTTTAACAGATATTCAATCTTTCTTAGTTCCCTGTTAACACTTATTTTCCCAACTATCATTTCGCATTCAGGTGCTATACCTACAATCCAACTTGAACTGTTTCTACAACCTACTAACGAGGCACATCTATTGCCATGTGCAGAGCCACTTCTATCTTGGATTACAAGTGATTGAGGTAGGTATTCAGTGCTGTCTATCAAAATTTTTTCAGAAACGACTCCTTGACTTACTTCAATATTATTAGCGTTATAGCCAGTATCCAATATTGCAATTTTTGCTAATTTGCCCTTTTCGTTAAACTCCTCCCAAACATCTTCTATTCCTAGCTGGTTGAACCACTTAAAAGTGCTTTTACCTTTTATCATTTTTAGGTCACTACCACACACTCCCCCACTCCAATAATAATTTCCAGCCCCATCCTTCATCCAGATATCAATGCCATCGAAACTATCACCTTTGTACAATTGACCATCTACTTCAATTTCACTGCCGGGGGCAATGTATTGGTAACAAGGTGCATTCACACTTGGCTTACCTACCCTTACGTTTAAGTATTTATTTTTTACAATTACTTTCATTATCCTACTCTCTCTATTTTTTTAAGTGAATCAGTGGGTTTGGTAGTAGCATCTTCTTTAGGTGCAATAGAGCTGCGTAGTTTCATCAATTTGTTCAATAAATCATACCAAAAGGGAGCACCGAGAGAAAGGGCAAGTGCTGTAATGAACCAGCCTAAAATACTCATAAGAACAAATCCTATTTTATTGTCTACAGAATTGGGAATTTTATAAGAATCAATACCAATGCCCAATAGCTGATTGGTACTTGCAATATCTTTCCTTACAAGGTCGTTGGCTTCTTTTGTCAAAGAATCACCTTTCTTCTTTATTTGTTCGTACTTTTCATCTAAAGAGTCTTTGACTTTTATTAATATTTGCGTAAGAAGTGAATCTTTTTTAGGGTTAGAGCTATCAATTGTTTTATTTGTTTCTGTTATAATTTCTTCCTGCTCTTTTTTTTGTTCTTCAATTAAATTTGGGTGTGCTTTTATATAGGCATCAGCTTGCTGTATAATTTGTGCCCTCAGTGTAGGGTCTTTTTGTAGTTTTATAGCAATTGCTATTGTATCAACATTAAAAACGACTGCTATTATTAAACCAATAAAAAAACAAATAAATTGAGTGTACTTTTTATACCAACCAGTTGTTCGATTCATGGTTTCATTAAACCAATCTTCCAATAACACTTTATACTTTTCAACATCGCCCTGTGCATCTGCCCAAATTGAATTTAAATAAGATAAAGTTTCAGTTTCGATATTTTTAATTTCCGCCTTATTCCCCTCTTCCCCGAAAGATGGGTTATTCCATTTGACAATTCCAGTATTTAATGAATCCTGAATTTTTGTTCTTGTTTCTTCACCCGGCTTTATGTTATTACCACGTAAAAGGTCTAAAACTACTTTTGCAAAAGTTCCTCCCATTATGTAAGATGGTCTACTATTATTTGGCTTTTCTCCAAGATATTTAATAAGTGGATGTTTGTAAAAAAAGTATGAAAAAGAATTAATCTTAGGTTTCGATTTTTTTATAATAATTCCATATTTCTCAAAAAAAGGCATTTCCTCATCTTCTGCTTTATCATCAAGCATTCTCATAATTGATTTTTGAAGAAACTTAGCACGGTATGAGAATTTATTAGCAATAATCTCCTGAATGATGGTTACAAGTAAACTATAAAGCAGATATATAAATACTAGACCAATTACAACATCTAAGGCTCCATTATTAAACATAAATTCTTTACTTTCTTTGCCTACTCTCCAATCCCGTTTTCGGCTGCCCGGTTTTTTGTTTTGCTTGTTGTGTAAGTTTCATAAACCGTATTTAAAAAAACAAGCGTTGAACTACGGAATTTTATAGGTGTTTATTGGAAGTGTTTATGCGTAGTTATACGTATTGTTTTAAACTTCTACTTATGTTGTATACAGCTTTTATCACCTTCAATGGGTAAATAATAAATTGATTCATTTCCTATAACTTCAAAATCACCAAGTATACAAATGGAAAACGAAGTTTTTTTCTGAGTAACCTTAGAGCCTTTGTGGTAAAACCCAATAGTTATCGAGTATCCTTTGAAAAGTATTTATCTGCAAAGCAAAAATTGGTAACTCAGTAAAACATGAAAAAAGATTGCTACAACAATTTGGAACCGATGATGAGTAATATAGTAATACAGAAAGCTCGTTAAGTTATTTCCGTTTTTCCATTACGTATTTTTACGTAAATTTTACGTAGTTCAACGCAATTATTGTATAGCTAAATAGCTTATTTTCAATTTTTAGAAAATTTAAACCCCCACAAAAATTATGAGCTTAACGTATGTATTGCCAACACAAGAATCGCACTCAATTTCTTTAGAGAAAGCCGTAGAAATGACTACCCTTTACAGAGAAAATAGGAATGGCATTTTAAAAGAAGAATATCAGTTCAATGATATACTAGCATTGAATGAAACCTTTAATAAAGAAGCCATCATTGCATTGTTACAACAAGAAAATTGTGTGGCTTTCCGAATTTATTATGGCATGTCTGAAGATTTAAAAGTACATGCTATTTTAGTAGGCGTTAACGATAAAGGTGAAGATATTTTACCTACAACATCAACAGAAGGAGGAACTGAAGAAGATGGAGTGATTTTGGAGGAAGCTCACAGATGCCCCACTATATGCCCTCCAGCATCTCCTTTAAATAACCCATAAGCACTATGTTTAATCATATATTCAATCTAATATCCTCATTTAGTATCATTATTCCTGTAATCATAGTATTGTTTTTGAAAAAATGGGAATCAAAAACTTTTCTACCATTTAGTATTTTGTTAGGAATAGGTTTATTGGCTGAGGCGATTGGATGGTATTGTACATATGTGTATAAAAATAACTTAATCAATGGAAATATCTATGTGTTAATAGAATCCATTGTTCTTTTGGTGCAATTTTCAGTTTGGCATAACCAGAAAAAGCAAGCTAAAAAGTTATCTTTTTTAGGATTGGTATTTGTAATGATTTGGGTGGTCGATAATTTCATACTTCATCAAATAACAACAGTAAATTCATTATTCAGGGTATCGTATGCATTGGCAATTGTTTTTCTAAGTATCGAGCAAATCAATTTTGTTTTGGTTACCGAGCGAAACAATGTATTACTCAATGCCCGTTTTTTACTCTGTACAGCATTTGTAATTTTTTATACGTATAAATCGGTTTTTGAAGTATTTTATATGATAGATGTAAAAATGAGTAATAATTTCTATTATGCTCTTTTTAATATATTATTGTCGATTAATTTATTCACCAATTTACTATTCGCATTCGCTGTATCATGCATACCGAAGAAACAAAAGTTTACGCTGCCATTTTAATTATTGCAGGCATACTTGCAGTAATACTTATCTTTTTTCTGATAACGCTTATCCGTCATCAGAAACGGAGTATTCAATTGCATAAAGAAAAAATAATTGCAGAAATTACCACTTTGGAGAATGAAAGAAAAAGAGTTTCCGCCGATTTACACGATGGTTTAGGGCCTGTATTATCTACTGTTAAATTTCAAATTACATCAATTGATACCCACGACAGCGAAAGCAGAACAATGATTCAAACTGCTGCCAATCATATAGATGATATGCTCACAAAAATCAGAGAAATTGCCAATGACTTAAGCCCTACAGTTTTGGTAAGAGCTGGTCTTATAAAAGCAGTACAAGATTTCATTGATTCCGTAAAAGTTGCTACCCATATTGCCATTGAAAGCGATTTTACCAATGTTGAAATATTATTAAAAAAAGATAAAGAAACACACTTGTTTCGAATTATTCAGGAAATCATCAACAATGCATTAAAACATGCCAACACCAATAAAATGTTTGTGCAACTGAAAAATGAAAAGCAATACTTAATACTCGAAATCAAAGATTTTGGTAAAGGTTTTAACATGCAAGAAGTAGAGAAAAAAAGTGCAGGCCTAGGTTTAAGAAATATCATGAGCCGAGTAGATGCCCTCAATGGCAATATATATATCAACTCATCATTGGGAAATGGAACTACTTATACCATTGAAATACCCAATAATTAAGATTGTAAGCATATGATTAAAATTGTAATTGCCGACGATCATGAAATTTATCGTGATGGCTTGAAAATGGTGCTAAAAAAAGAAAAAACTTTTTCTATAGTTGGCGAAGCTAAAAATGGGAAAGAATTGCTGGAAATTGTTTTTAAGGAAAACCCCGATGTGATTATTACCGATATTGTAATGCCTGAAATGGATGGTATTGCTGCCATGAAAGAAATAGTTGCCCATAAACCCAACGCCTGCTGTATTGCACTATCTATGTTCAATGAAGAAAACATGATTGTAGAAATGTTAGAAGCAGGGGCTTTAGGGTATTTGCTTAAAAACGCCGAAAAAGAAGAAATTTTTGAAGCCGTAAAAACAGTAGTCAAAAATCAACCTTATTATTGCCGTACCACCTCGGCCAAACTAGTTACCCTCATTTCTAAAAGCAGATTTAATCCCTATAAGAACCGTCCACAAGTACACTTTTCAGAAAGAGAAGCAATGGTAATTAAACTAATATGTCAAGAAAAAAACAACTCCGAAATAAGTAAAGAAATGTTTGTAAGTGCCCGAACCATTGAAGGTTATAGAAGAAGAATTATGAACAAAATGAGTGTTAAGGGTACTGCAGGTATAGCATTGTATGCCATTAAAAACGGCATTGTAAAAATTACAGATCTATAAAAAAGGGCTTATGGTGTATACGTAATTCTACGCAATTTCTTGCTACAAAAAACCTTAATAGTAATTCCTTCAACTATAATGGCCTAAGTAGTTCTACGCTTTTTGTAAAATTACTAACACAACTATTTTATTTATCCTAAACATTGAATATTTTGTTTTAAAATAAAAAAAACAATCATGCAAAATTCATCTTTCATTTTATGGATTGCCGTAGCCATTTTTTTGTTACTAATTATCTTATTAGATAAAAAGTACTATCTCTTAAGAGATATTAGCACTGCTAAACAAAAAACCTATAGCTATGCAAGAGTACAGCTAAGTTGGTGGACAATTATCATTATCGCCTCCTTTATTGCCATTTTCATAACAAAAGGAAATTTGCCCATATTAGATTCCTCACTAATTATACTCTTAGGTATTTCATCTGGAACTACAGGTGTAGCAAGTATTATAGATGTTTCTGATAGAAGTGCAGAAAATGCAGTACTTATTCAAAACGCAGAATCAGAAAACTTTTTTCTTGATATTTTATCGGATGCAAATGGCATTAGTATTCATCGACTACAAGCATTTTTATTCAACTTAGTAATTGGTATTTGGGTATTGGTAATGGTTGCAAAAGGATTGAATTCTTGCACCAATCAAACTTGCATCAACACAATTTTACCAATCATAGATGCCAATAAATTATTACTGCTTGGAGTAAGTGCAGCTACCTATGCAGGACTAAAAACCAATGAGAATAAAAAATAAGCTAAGCTTGTTTGACAAGTTTAAAGTAGTGAAATTGAAAATTGTTGCATAGAGCCGATGGTTATCGGCTCTATGCAACAAACTAAATGACCATGATTACTATCTCTTTCGCAAAATATTGTCTATTATTTGATAGAGAATAATATGTAGTAGTTGCCCCAAAACCCTTGAAATTGTGGCAGTTTATTTTACATACTCAAATGTTGGTCCCGCAGTTTCTCCATTACCAATTGGAATATTCATTAATTCCATGGCTTTGTATTTTAAATCATACATTAACGCAATACCTTTCATCAATAATTCAGGCTCGCCATTACATGCATGGTGTATATTGGTTAACAACTGCATGTATAATTTATTGAACTCGTAATTCTTTTGCCAAATTTCAGAGCCTTTTATATAGTCAGACATTTTTGAATTCTTTTTCATATTGTGTACCTGTTTCCAATCTACTGGCATGGGTATTCCAGTGGGAGGTTTTTGAGGAGAATCATTTTTCTGATACATACGCTCATAGTAAATTTCCATATACTTAAAATAATGAGCATACTCAATTTCTTCACCAAACAAAATATGATCAGGATCTTCAATAGTTCCATCTATCCCCTCTCCTTGTCCAACAATTTCTTCTATCGCTAATCTTGCATCTTCAATTGAATAAACAGAAACCAATTTACCCCCACTTCCATAATAATGTTCACTCGTAATTTGTTTTGATTTTTCGCCAATAAAAATGCCCCCTTTTGTTGCAGAATTTAATCTTTCAATACCATCCATAATGGCAGCATAAAACTGACCAATTGAATGATACATATTTGCTTCAGGTGGTGCACAATTGGGTGCAGGTTTTTCAATTTTCAAGAACACTTCGATAGACTCTTTTGAAAATTTTTCCAGAGAAACCAAAAAACTTTCATCACTAAATGGCAAATAGGTTGGATAAGAAGGTACAAATTTTTTACTATTGATAGAAGGCTTACCTCCTATTGCATTGAGCAGGTTAGCAGCCATCACCATATGCAGCATTTCCTCTACCACAACACTACGTATTATTTTAGAAGCTTCGATATTTGTACCCTCTTTTATGGAGTACAAGGCACACAGATAAGGTGGTATGGTTGAATGTTCTAATTCAATAGCCACCTGTAAATGTTTCTTTAAACTGTCTATGGTTTTAATTCCGCCATTATTGCCTTTTGCAAGCAGTAAATTTTTAGGGCTAGATGAAATGAGCTTTTGTCGTTTCGGATTGTTTTGCTGAAAAAGTGAATGCATAGTTTAATTTTCTAATTGTTGAAGAATAGCTTCAGCTGCCTTAAGTGTAAGTGCAGTCATGGTTAATGTAGGATTGGATGTACCTAAGGTTGGCATATTTCCACAGCCTACTAAATACAGGTTTTCATGATCCCATGTTTGCTGATTTGGATTAACCACAGAATCTTTAGCAGTTTTGCCCATCCGATGGGTTCCAACTATATGACCTGCTCCCCAAAAATTATAGCCTTTACCATTGTAGGTAACATAGTCTGGATCATTGGATATGCTATAACTGGTAAAATCTTCGATTTTATTAGCTGCAAAAATTTGATCTGAAACTTTTTTGGCTGCTTCAAAAGATTTCAGCAAATACTCAGAAACACTGTATTGTATTACTGGTCGATAGTTTCCGATTACATCTTTGTATTGAGGATCAATAGTAACTCTGTTTTCTGCTTCTGGCAATTGCTCGCATTCAAAATGAAAAAGCAATTGACGGGTAAGTACATCATTTAAATGATTTTTCAATGCCTTTCCAAATAAACCATTCGACAGGGCAGTTGCTAAATCAGAACCTGGAGAAAATACAGGCCAACTCCACCCCCAATTATCAATAGGTAATATCCAAGCTGCATGCTCTTTTCTAAAAGCACCGTCTCTAAATGTTGGAACATTGGTGGTAGAACCTGGTCCTCTGTAAGGATATGCTTTCTCAGGCAACAATCCCCAAGTAAGCATCACCAAATGATCCATTAAATTTCTACCTACCTGATCACTAGAATTAGCGGCATTAGATGCTAACAATAATTTTGCATTTTCAATAGCATTAGCAGCCAAAACATAAATGGTTCCCTTAGCTTCTAAAGTGTCATACACCGTTGCATTTCCATATAAATACTTTTTGTATTCAATTCCTATTACTTTTTTGGTAATTGGATCAATCAACAGTTTTGAAGCAACTGCTTGCGTAATGATGGTTAAATGTTCTTGTTGGGCTTGTTTCAAGGTTTTTAGAGCATTGTACTTTGCTTGTACCGGACATATAGGAACACAGCTTGCATTACCTTCACATCTTTCTCCGGTATTCGGATCCCATAAAGAACCAACAGGCTGATAAGTAGCATTAGTTTTTCTTATCCTCAATTTTTGTTGAACACTATCCCATTCAACACAATCAAAAGCATATTTTGAGTTGGGTATAGAGTTACGTCCTTGCGGAGTACTAACACAGGTAACAATATATTCTTTATTATTTAATTCAACTTTAAGGTTTTGCGTATGCTTAATCATTTGCTGATCTAAATAGCTTTGTGGAATTTTTTGCATCGGAAATACATAATCCTTTCCGTAGTCCTTTTCCGGATTCATTCCCGGCCCTTTTAAATCCGCAGTATCACCAGATACTCCAATTTCATTTTCTGCCATTTCATAATAGGGCTTCAAATCATTGTAAGTAATGGGCCAATCTACACCTCTGCCATACAATGTTTTCATTTTAAAATCATTGGGCAACATTCTTGGAGTGGAACCTAGCCAATGGAGTGTTGTACCACCAGGACCTCGGAAACAATCTGAACCAAAAGGTACTGGCCCTTTTTGAACTAAATAACCTTTTGTTGATGGGCTGTTAGTGGGTGTAATAGCTTCTATATCCAATACATCGATTGATGGTGCATCGGGCAAATTTGGATATGGCGAATTAGGTACTTTGGCCGATGCTTTATAAAATGTATTTAGATAGTATTGATAATTTTGGTAAGCTCCCTCCTTGTCTAAAGCAATACCAGCCTTTAACCCAGCCTCAAGCAATAATACTTTTTTACCAGCTCTGGTAAGCGTTTTAGCCATTATTGCACCTGCTATTCCTGAGCCAACGATTACAACATCATATTCATTTTTGTTCATAAATAATAGTATTATTTTGTAAATATGTTTAAAGGTGGAATACTCCAAGATCCATAGCCCGGTTGTTTTGCACCTGGAGGATGGGCTTCTGCTACATCCCAAATTAAGCCTTGTACATATGTTTGAGGGCTGATAACACTATTGTTCCAAGTTCCTGTATACCACATCGTAATAATATTTTGAGCAAGATTATTGTAACAAGAACTAGGTATTAACCTTGTTGCAATTGCATTATCTAGGTATTGTTTATTTTCTTTAGCTTCTGCAATAATTATTGCTGAGGCTTCAAGAAATAGTTGTACATCTGAAGGGTTATTATTTTCTTCTATGGTTTGAAAATAGGTATTGAGCATACCAGTGCCTAAAAGTTCCACCTCTTTAAAACCAGTTAAATGAGATGAAATTTGTAAAAAAGTTTGTACATAAGCAATCATGACTAACTATTTTAAAAGAATTAATATATGATAAGATTCTTTAAAAAGCAGCAACCTATGTTTCAGGTTGCTGCTTTTGTTGGTTTGACTCCTAGAAATAGCATGACTTAAGCATCTACTTTTCTCATGGTGTTGATAGTTACATGGGGCCAAATAATAGGTTGTGTAGTTCCTGTTGCAGGGAATACAAGATTAATGGTTTGTGTATACTGCAATTGTAAAATATCAGTTTCGCCAGCTACAGGATTCTGAAGTGATTCAATCCAAAAAATAGAATCCATTTGTGTAGCATTTACATTTTGTTGAATAAACGGAATGTTTAAAATGCCACCATCTTTATTATTGGTTGATAATATTAAAGTGGTCATATCATTTATTTTTTCAGTGCCCAAAGTTTCAGTTAAAAAACTATTGGGGTCAGTTTGTGGGAAGTTGGGAAACTGTTTATTAATTAAGTATTGACCCTCTCCATATCCAAGTGGTAAGGCTGGTCCTCCAGGTACTGGTCTTGGTGTTGTAGGAGATGGCCCAATAAAATTATTATTTACAGGTGCCCCTTCTACTGAATTGCCCAATGCTAACACAGAATTCCCATGAGGTATGGTAGATAATCTTGCAATATCAAACCCTGAATTAAAATCAGTCACATTCAAAAAAATACCTGTTTCTGCATGTATAATAGTTCCAGACCCAAAACCCATTTTTACACACTGCTCAGTATCACAAACGCTTGTAACAGTTTGTTCATACATTAAACCTACAAGATGCTGTTCTTCTTGTACGCCATTTACAAAAGGACCTCTATTACCCGCTACAACAACTGGTGTAAAAGTGAGTGTTTCTTCGTATGGAATAACTTCCAATACAAACCCACCTTCCGATACAGGTCCAGGAACCGCAATAACGTTCCAACCATCAAAAGGCTGACCACTCCAAGTACCTTGAAGTTTAGTTAACGGCCCTAAATCAATGTTCTGTGCTTCAGATTCTGTAAGCACTCTGGCACCCATGCCAAATACAGACAATTTGTTTTCCATTGTGTAAATTTTAAATTAAAAAATAATATTAATTGTTTTGAATTACTGCAAACAATATGCTTGTAGCTTTTTTGACTATCCAATATTCAAAAAAAAATATTGCACTACATATAGCGATCATACGCAATTATTTTACGTAGAAATACTTATAAAAAGAATGTATTTGCGAAGCCTAATAGGTATATTATGTACATCAACCAGTTACTTTTACTAATATCATATTAACCATGATTAAGTTTTTTTATAGTTGCTCCAATGCAGATATAACGTTTAAATATTACCTATTTATCATTGCATTTAAACTAAATTAAATAAGTATAATTTTAGCTGTAATACAAAATTTATAATCAAGGATATAAAAAATCTTATTTTAGTTAGTTCATGTTTTACAGCCATCTTTGAAAAATTCTGTTTCTATAAGGGATTTTTCAATATCTTTTTTACGTAGAATTACGCAATCTTTTGCGTTGAATTACTTAATTTTAATAATCTGGTTTTTTTATTTTTAATTTTTCATGATAAATATTTATCTATGCTTTATTGATTTAAATAGTATCAGTATGATTGTGTACCACTAAGATTTTTTGTAGTTATTTATTGTAGTTATTTATATTATCTATTGATTACATAAATGCAAAAAATCTGAATAACATATATTTAAATATGATAGGTTAACAATTTTTCTTTTACAAAAAAATTCAACAAACAGATATAATTTGGAAATCTAAAAAAACATAAATAATTTAGCCTAACCATTACAACCGCCTTAATATGGGATAAAAATTTCTGAGGTTCTCATACACCCTTATTGTACTTATTATAGTCAATTTAAAATCCAACTCTCAAACTGTTGCAAGAGATGTTGTGTGCTCATCTGGAGAAACAATAACTAAACCCGAAATAACATTAACCTACACATTGGGTGAAGTCTTTGGAGACTTATTGTCCAACACTCCCACTAGTCGTTATCTAACAGTTGGTTTTATACAGCCAGATATTGAATTAAAAGAAATTCTGGATAGAGATAAAAGTAAATTTTTAACTGTTTTTCCCAATCCAACTACAAATGGTTCTGTGAAATTAGCTTTAAACAATGTGCCTGATGGAAATTATACGATAGACATTGTAAACGTATTGGGGCAAGTATTATATAAACAAGTTGTTACCATTAGCAACAACAATTTATTATACATAGATATGAAATTAAGCTTTTTGGTTTCAGGAACATATTTCTTGAGGGCAACAAGTAATAGTGGCTTTAAAGGACAAGTTAAATTAGTAAAAAATTAAGTTTAATAATAAGAGAATCATGAAAAAAATTCTATTCCTTCTTGTAGTTATATTGCTTGCAGTAACTACTACAGCACTAGCTCAGCCAAAAGCATTTAAATATCAGGCTGTAGCACGTGGCTCTAATGGAGCATTACTAGTAAATACCAATGTAACTGTAAGAATTTCTATAAGAACAGGTTCAGCTACTGGAACAATTGAATACCAAGAAACGCAAAATGTAACCACAAACCAATATGGTCTTTTTGCTATTGATTTTGGTGCAGGAACCCCAACAATAAACACTTTTGCAGCAATCAATTGGTCAAACACTGCTCAAAAATACGTCCAAACTGAAGTAAATCTCGGTGCTGGTTTTATAGATTTGGGAGCATCCAAATTGTTAAGTGTTCCATACGCATTGTTTTCAGGAAGTGGGGCAAACGGTGCTACGGGAGCTACCGGACCACAAGGTTTACAAGGTGCTACTGGTGCTACCGGACCGCAAGGTTTACAAGGTGTTACCGGTGCTACTGGTGCTGCTGGAATAAACGGAATTAATGGGGTTACCGGTGCAACGGGTGCTACTGGTGCTACCGGATCACAAGGTTTACAAGGTGTTACTGGTGCAACAGGTGCTGTTGGACCGCAAGGTTTACAAGGTGCTACTGGTGCCGCTGGAACAAATGGAATTAATGGAATTAATGGAATTAATGGTGCTACTGGTGCAACGGGTGCTACCGGACCGCAAGGCTTACAAGGTGCTACTGGTGCAAATGGAATAAACGGAATTAATGGGGCTACTGGTGCTACAGGTGCTACCGGACCACAAGGTTTACAAGGTGTTACTGGTGCTGTTGGTGCAACTGGTGCTACCGGACCGCAAGGTTTACAAGGTGCTACTGGTGCAAATGGAATAAACGGAGTTAATGGTGCTACTGGTGCAACAGGTGCTGTTGGTGCTACCGGACCACAAGGTTTACAAGGTGTTACTGGTGCTGCTGGTGCTACAGGTTCTGTTGGTCCACAAGGTTTACAAGGTGCTACTGGTGCAAATGGAATAAACGGAATTAATGGGGCTACTGGTGCTACCGGTGCTGTTGGTCCACAAGGTTTACAAGGTGTTACTGGGGCTACTGGAGCAAATGGAATAAACGGAATTAATGGGGCTGCTGGTGCTACAGGTGCTGTTGGTCCACAAGGTTTACAAGGTGTTACTGGTGCTACAGGAGCAAATGGTGTTACTGGTGATGTTGGTCCACAAGGTTTACAAGGTGTTACTGGTGCAACAGGTGCTACCGGACCGCAAGGTTTACAAGGTGCTACTGGTGCAAATGGAATAAACGGAATTAATGGGGCTACTGGTGCTACAGGTGCTACCGGACCACAAGGTTTACAAGGTGCTACTGGTGCAAATGGAATAAACGGAGTTAATGGTGCTACTGGTGCAACAGGTGCTCTTGGACCGCAAGGTTTACAAGGTGTAACGGGTGCTACTGGTGCTGCTGGAGCAAATGGTGTTACTGGTGCAACAGGTGCTACCGGACCGCAAGGTTTACAAGGTGCTACTGGTGCAAATGGAATAAACGGAATTAATGGGGCTACTGGTGCTACAGGTGCTGTTGGTCCACAAGGTTTACAAGGTGTTACTGGTGCTACAGGTGCAAATGGTGTTACTGGTGCTGTTGGACCGCAAGGTTTACAAGGTGTAACGGGTGCTACTGGTGCAAATGGAATAAACGGAATTAATGGGGCTACTGGTGCTACAGGTGATGTTGGTCCACAAGGTTTACAAGGGGTTACTGGTGCTACTGGTGCTGCTGGTGCTACAGGTGCTACCGGACCACAAGGTTTACAAGGTGTTACTGGTGCTGCTGGTGCTACAGGTGATGTTGGTCCACAAGGTTTACAAGGGGTTACTGGTGCAACAGGTGCTACCGGACCACAAGGTTTACAAGGTGTTACTGGTGCTACTGGAGCAAATGGAATAAACGGAATTAATGGGGCTACTGGTGCAACAGGTGCTACCGGACCACAAGGTTTACAAGGTGTTACCGGTGCTACTGGTGATGTTGGACCGCAAGGTTTACAAGGTGCTACTGGTGCAACAGGTGCTACCGGACCACAAGGTTTACAAGGTTTACAAGGTTTACAAGGTTTACAAGGTGTTACTGGTGCTACAGGAGCAAATGGTGTTACTGGTGCAACGGGTGCTACCGGTCCGCAAGGTTTACAAGGTGCTACTGGTGCTACTGGTGCTGCTGGTGCTACAGGTGATGTTGGTCCGCAAGGTTTACAAGGGGTTACTGGTGCTACTGGAGCAAATGGTGTTACTGGTGCAACAGGTGCTACCGGACCACAAGGTTTACAAGGTGTTACCGGTGCTGCTGGTGCAAACGGGCAAGGAGTTCCAACAGGTGGAACAGCTGGACAAATACTAGCAAAAATTGATGGAACAGATTACAATACACAATGGATTACTTCGACTGGAGGTGCACCAGGCCCTACAGGTGCAACTGGTGCAACGGGTGCTACTGGACCGCAAGGTACTGCTGGAACTAACGGAATAAATGGTGCTACTGGTGCAACGGGCCCAACTGGAAGTACTGGTGCTGCTGGTGCCAATGGAGCTACTGGACCGCAAGGTCCTGCTGGATCTCAAGGTCCTGCTGGTCCGCAAGGTCCTGCTGGAGCAAACGGAACAAATGGTACGAATGGAGTTACGGGAGCAACTGGTGCAACGGGAGCTACTGGTGCTACTGGATTACAAGGAATACAAGGTGTGACTGGTGCAACAGGTGCTACTGGGTTACAAGGTATAGCTGGTGCAACTGGAGCTACAGGTGCGGCCGGAGCCACTGGAGCTACTGGGCCATCTGGTAGCGGAGGTGGTGTTACTGTACAATTGATCGCAAGCGTAGGCAGTGATTCTGGAGCTATTGGTTTTAGTGGAGGAACGGCAGATATTGCATTTAATACAACTTCAATTAATGTTGGAAGTGCTTTTAATACCACTAATTACACTTATACTGTACCTTCAAATGGAACTTATCAAATTATAGCAACAGCTTATTTCTCAGGTGGTGCCCCTTTACCAGGAATGCGTTTATTAATTAATGGTACAATTGTGGAGTGGGCCACAGTAACTGGCAATACAAATCTCGGAAATCTTGATACCTATACTGGTCGTGCCCACATTAATGTAGTAAGAACACTGACTGCCGGACAGGTTTTAAAGCTTACTGTAGTTAATGCAAATACAGTACAAAATCTAACAGTAAAAGCGGGAGGTAATTTAAGTATTTTGAAATATTAAATCCTTTATCTCAATTTAAATGAAATTATGATAACAAGATTTAAAATAAAATAACTTTTCTATTTTCTACAAAGCAGCTGGTTTATAACAGCAGCATAGAACAATTAATGAATTAAATGAGAGAGGCTGTCTATTATGACAGCCTCTCTCATTTAATGTTATCTTAGTATAAAGCGATTTAGTTATCAACCCACTAACTGTTGCAATAGTTTTCTTTTGATGCTTAGATTATAAAAGATTTACAAAACTTTAATCTGCTATTACTGTTTATTTAAAAGAAGTTGATAAAAAATCAGTCTGTGAAGTCTATAGCTTTCAAAAAAAGAGGCTGCCCCAAACATTCGGAACAGCCTCTTTTTAGCAGTCAACACGCATAATTAATCCCTGGAAGGAAAAATACCCTCAAGAGCAATGGAATAGTTCACAGCCAGATAAGGGTTTAATATGTTTACTGGCTGGCTACCCCCATTATTGCCTACCGTACCACCGCCGCCTGAAGCTCCACCAGTATTTAGGGTGATGTCAGGATTAGTGTTGTTGTACAAGTTTATATTCACCCCGCCACCACTAGCGTCACTAGCTGCACCCAGTGTAGGGTTTGCAACAGAAGGAGCTGATGCTACACCTACAGCACTAGATGCCTTTACTGCACCGCCAGCCCCACCACTAGGAGTGAATGGGTGATTGTGAATTGGCATTTGGCTGGTGGTAATAGTTACATTTTCCACACCTGCTTTTTGGCCAATGAAATAGTTATGCAAGCCTGGTCCTGCTGGTCCTACATTCTGCCCAATAGCAGCCCTACCTCTAAGGTCTGGCAAGCCAAAAGTGGTCTGACCGTCTCCACCATATGTAGTGCCCAATAGGGCAAATAGGGCTGTATACTGTGAAATAGATAATAGCTGCCCTTGGCAAAGTGCCCAACCCCTTGGAGCGAAGCTAAATCCAAAGGTAGAAATCTGACCTATAAATGGTTCTAACATAAAATCAAAATTTAAATAGTTAAAATAAATTACCCTTTTTGGGTATTGTTTACTAAATGTTGTTAGGTTATCTAAAAGCAATAATCAAAAAAGAAAAATGCCACTTTTAGAACAGCACACCTCCCTTAATCTATTCATTGAATGATTAATCCCTTGAAGGAAAGATACCCTGAAGAGCAATGGAATAGTTAATTGTTAAATAAGGATTTAGTATGCCCAATGGCTGGCTACCCCCAGTATTACCTACGGTACCGCCACCTGAACCACCACCACCGGTATTCAGAGTGATGTCAGGGGTTGCGTTGTTGTACAAATTAATATTTACACCACCACCATCAGCATCGTTGGCTGCACCCAATGTAGGGTTTGTTGCTGAGGGGGCTGGTGCTGTACCTGCAGCACTAGATGCTTTCACTGCACCGCCAGCCCCACCACTAGGAATGAATGGGTGATTGTGAATTGGCATTTGGCTGGTGGTAATAGTTACACTTTCCACACCAGCTTTTTGGCCAATTGGATAGTACTGTAAACCTAGTCCTTGTCCTTGACCAATGGCTGCTCTTCCCCTTAGGTCTGGTAAGCCAAAAGTGGTTTGCCCGTTTCCACCATAAGTGGTACCCAATAAGGAAAACAAGGCTGTGTTCTGTGCAATTGGCAATATCTGCCCTTGACATAATGCCCAGGTACGTGGGGCAAAGCTGAATCCGAAGGCCTGAATTTGGCCAATAAATGGTTCTGTCATGTTTCTACAATTTAAATGGTTAAAAAATGAATAAAAATTTTATAGTTATTTTCCAAATATTTCTCCTGTTCTAAAGCCCATGCTAAATAGTTTGCTACCTGTTAGGTAGCCTTCTTGCATACACACAATATTTATTTTCAAAAACTGGTTATCCTTACAAGCAACTACTAATCCGTACAGACCATCAGCATAAACAATTGTTCCACATTGAATACCACCCTGCACATGATTAAGGTCTGCTGGAGACACTTCCAAAATGGTCATTTCTACCCCCCGAAAACTGGTATAAGCTCCGTTATATTTAGGATTGGATGCATTAACCAAAGCCTCAATCTCGGCAGCAGATTGCTTATTCCAATCAATATGTAACTGTTCTTTTGTTGGTCTTTTTTGATAAATAGCCTCAGTGTCTGAATCTTGTGCTTTGAAGTTTCTTTCTTTAATGGACTCGATATTTTTTAAAATGTTTTCACCAATGAGCAACGCTACTCGTTGAATAAGAATACCATAGTTTTCACCAGGCATCAGCATCAATTCTTGGGTCATTACAATTGGACCAGCATCTATTTCAGGTGTCATTAGATGTAGCGTTAGCACAGCGTTTTTTTCTAGGTTCCTTAGTTGCCAAAATATAGGGTCGGCACCTTTGTATTTTGGAAGTAATCCTGGATGATAGTTGAAGCATCCATTTAAAGGAATTGACAGAATAACTTTAGACAGCTTCCAAGGAAAAGTGATTACCAAAATAGTATCTGCTTCATAGTTTTTCAACAACACAGGAATTTCATCATTTAATGTTTCCTTATTTAAAAAATGAATGATTTCTTGCCCAAAACCTACTTGCATAAATGAGGGTAATAATCTTTGCTTATGTTTTGCAGGAATGGCAATAGCACCAAGTAAACCCGCAGCTTTTAATTGCAAGGCTGCGGGAATGGCCATTATATCAGAACTACATATCAATAATATTTTCATTACACACACAGATAAGGATTATTCCAACCAATTTTGTTTTCAAAAGTCAATTGCGTCAACTGGCTTAAAGGAAATGTTTCTACTTCTGCCAGGTTCTCTATTTTGATATTTTCAGACATTGCTTCTATCTCATTTTTTACAATAGTGATTGTACTAATCGCATTTTCACTTGGCGTAAGAAAAGTAGTTTCACCCACTCCTATTGCTTTACCCAAATGCTTCAAATGGGCTTGGATTTTATCTAGTCCTACCAAGCTTGCTTCATGTATAAAATCGGCAGTTTGGTAACCCAGTTGGTAAAACATATTATTTGCTTGTAAGAACGGTTTTGAAATAGATGTATAAATAGTGATATCGTCTTTCAATGGAAGAAATGGTTCTAACAAAAATGGTAGGCCAAGTAGTTTAATTTTCTTATGTAAGCCACGATCAATAAACTCATTAATAAATAAAGCAGTTTCTGCTCCACAGAAAGTGGCGAAAATAAAATCAGGCTCATACTTTTCAATGAAAGGAAACACCACACTGATATCAGATAGTTGACCAGCAGCAGGCATAGGTGTAATAGAAAAACTCCAAACACTTTCTGCATCTGCCGCCATCATACCATCATGAAACATATGTGAAAAGCTATAACCTGCATCATAGATAGAACTTACATACATTCCTTTCTTGCCAAATGTTTTTACACCCCAATAGCCCATAGACCAAGCATGTTGCCAAAGACCAACTGAGTTGGTGAAAACAAAGGGGTTCAACTCGGTTAGGTCAGGAATATTTTCACCAAGATTATTGATAAGGAATGTTTTTTTTGTGCTGAGAAATTTGGGCGAAAAATTTTCTGCCGACTTATTAGAGATAATACCCGTGATCAAATCAACATCATCATAGGTACATAGTTTTACTATAGCATTCTCAGTTTGCTTTAATCCGCCTTGTCCAATAAACTCCTTTGTTATGTCAACCGAAAATTTGGTTGGGTAGTATTTTGCTAAGCCCTCTTTAAGACCCTTTTCAAAGTATTTACTCATGGGTAATATACCTGAAGATGGCAGTAGCAAACCAATTTGAAGATTGTTCATCTAAAAAAAACTTTTAGTTACCGCACCTATTAAAATTTGCAAGGCAACTAGGGTTAAGGATTGACAAATGGGCAACTGCTTTAATCTCTCAACTCCTCAATATCATCTAAATCAATAGCCTATTTATCGGTTGTTAAATGAATCTAAAAATAGAGCCATTCATTGAGAAAAATATGCGTAGCCCTACGCAAAAAATGAGTATTTTTACGGATAGATTTTTGCCCTAAAAAATAGTAAAAACCCCCATAATACGAATGGTTTCTTTGTTTACTTTTATCGACAATGAAACCCTACCCGATTTATATTTTAGGAACTGGCTTGTCGCATGATGGCTCTACTTGTTTATTGAAAGATGGAAAAATTGTAGTGGCCATAGAGAAAGAAAGACTCAGTAAAATAAAGCACGATGGTGGCAATGATGCCCTTACAGTACAATACTGTTTAGACTACGCAGGTATATCTGTTAATGATTTAAGCTTAGTAGTGCAAGTGGCTAATTTCGAAAAGGAAGGTATTCTGAAATCAAGGTTCAATGGCAAGCGTTTATTTGAAGAAAATTGCACCGTTCCATTTGTAACCATATCTCATCATTTAGCACATGCCTATAGTGCAGTGGGTACTTGTCCTTATGAAACATGCAATGTACTGGTGATAGATGGCTGTGGTAGTCCTTGGGAACATTGTGAAGACTTAGCAGGTGCATTTATTCCAGAAGATGTGAACCAAGAGCCAGGGCTTTATGGAGAAAAAGACAGTTACTATCATTTTGATGGTCATAAGCTGCATCCTCTATACAAGGATTTCTCTATCATAAAACTGAATGGAAACAAGTACCCAGTTCATCTACCTACTTCCAGCCATTCTATTGGTGGCTTTTACAGTATGGTAAGTGGTTATTGTTTTGGCAATATGGATGATGTAGGAAAGCTAATGGGTCTGGCACCGTATGGAAGACAGGGTGTTTTTACAGAACCCATTTTTAAGTTGACCGAAGGTCGTGTTCATGTAATTGAAGAAGTGCTTGCTTTGTTTAACAAGCCAATGCACTTTCTTGATCATTCCTTAAAAGATAACTTTCAATATTATGCTGATATAGCCATTTGGGTACAAAAGGAAGTAGAGAAAGCCATTCTTTATATTATTCAATCAAGGCTTGCACTGAAGCAGCATAAAAATATTTGCTATGCAGGTGGTGTAGCCCTGAATGCAGTTGCTAACACCCATATTTTGAGACAAACTGAGCTTGAAAATTTTTACATAGAACCTGCTGCTGGCGATAATGGTCTTGCTCTTGGCTGTGCCTTTTATGGATGGATTGAAGTGATGAAAAAGCAAAAGCTATTGCACAATGGTTCAACCCTACTAGGTAAGCCTTATACCAATGAAGAAGTATTACAAGCAATTAACAAATACCAAACAGAACACCCTGAAACGGTAATTGATTACAGGGAACATGATCATTACATTGAACAAACTGCTGCCTTTTTAGCTAAGGGTAAATTGATAGGCTGGTTTCAAGGGGGTGCAGAATTTGGTCCAAGGGCTCTGGGTAGTAGAAGTATTTTAGCAGACCCAAGAAAGCAAGACGTGAAGAATATCATCAATAGTCAAGTAAAATTCCGAGAAGATTTCAGACCCTTTGCACCAGCAGTATTGAAAGAAGAAGTTGCCACTTATTTTGAATATGCACATGAAAGTCCCTATATGATTTTAATAGACAAAATAAAGCCAACGTGGAAAGAAGAACTTGCTGGCATTGTACATGAAGATGATACATGCAGGGTACAAACAGTAACTAAGGATTGGAACAGTCCATTTTACCAAGTACTGAAGTCATTTAAAGAGCAAACTGGTATTGCAGTATTGTTGAATACATCTTTTAATAAGAAAGGAATGCCTATTGTTGAAACACCAAGCGATGCTCTGAGCTTCTTCTTCTCTTGCAAATTAGATGTACTAGTAATGAACAATATCATCATTTCAAAATCATAAGCATGATCAAATACTTACAACTTCCATGCACGTTCGATAGCAGCAAGATGCAAAAAGAAGTTAACCATCTTTTGCTACAAGATTGGAAGCTGCATTACAACACAAAAGATTATGAAGGCAGTTGGGAAGCATTACCGCTTCGTTCAGTAAATGGTGATACAAAAAATATATTGGCTTTAGATGGAAGCAACCATTTTGAAGATACTTTCTTAATGGGTATGGCACCATATATTAAGCAAGTTGTAGACAGCCTATTATGCCCCAAAATGAGTATACGTTTATTGAACTTGAAAGCTGGTGCTGTTGTTCATGCTCATAGCGACCAAGATTTATACTTTGAAGAAGGTGAAGTGAGGCTACATATTCCTATTGTTACCAATCCATTGGTAGAGTTTTATTTGGAAGAGGAAAGAATTATAATGAAAGAAGGCGAATGCTGGTACATGAACCTAGCATTAAAGCACAAGCTACACAATAAAAGTAACGCAGATCGTATTCATTTGGTAATTGATTGTAAGGTGAATGATTGGATGATAGAACAGTTTAACAGCCTTACAATAATCACTAAAAAAGAAATACCCAATACACTAAAAAAAGAGCAGGACGTGGATACAAAAAAGCAAGTAATTGCACATTTGCGTTTGCAAAACACTGCTACTTCAAACAAATTAGCTCATGAAATGGAAGCCACTTTAAAATTAACTACTATGAGTAACACTATAGAAATTACAGTTACACAACGAATGATAGATTTTGTTAAGCAGATAGGTATTGAAGTAAACTTAGGACTTGTGCCTGTTGAAAAAGAATTTGTCCCCGGCATTTGTATATACAATGGAGGGCTTCTAATAGATTTAGAAAACCTCAAATATCCAGGCGACATATTGCATGAGGCTGGTCATTTAGCAGTGGCAACCCCTTCATCGAGAATACAAATGGATGGCATATTAGATGGAAGCATGAATGATGCCCCTGCAGAAGAAATGATGGCCATTGCATGGAGTTATGCAGCAGCACTTTACATTGGTATAAACCCATTTATTGTATTTCATGAAAATGGCTACAAAGGCGGTGGTGGTTATATTGCAGAGAGCTTTTCAAGAGGCGAATATTTTGGTGTACCCATGCTAGAATGGGTGGGTCTTTGTGCCAGTAAGCAAACAGCTGGTGAAAAGAATATAGCACCTTACCCTACTATGATAAAATGGGTTAGGGAGTAGCAGATTTTACAACTATTAAGACAACTGCATTTGCTGCTGAAAACTAATTACAATAAATTCTGCAGGATGAACAACAGCTACTTTCACTGTAATATTCATAAAGCCATTTAGAATATCGTCACTTGTCATAGTAGTACCAAGACCGCAGTCCACCGAAAAAGCATCAGAAGGAGTTGCACCCATTAGACCACCTTCTTTCCAAATATTTACAAGCAAACTGCCAATCGTTGCTTGTACTGCTAACCAAGTATTTTTATCATTTGGCTGAAAAACATATGCCTGTGTTGCTAGCTTGCAGCTTTGCTCCAAAAAAATCATGGTTCTTCTAACTGGTAAATATCTCCAATCAAGGTTATTGCCATCTAAAGTTCTTGCACCCCAAACCAATATTCCCAAACCATTAAAAAATCTAATGGCATTGATGGATTTACCAGTAACTGCATCTATATTCAGATTCTTCTGTTGGCTTTCTGAAAGTATAATTGGTAAGGATACTGCACCTACAATAGAGGTATTGGCTGGAGCTTGCCATACACCATACATATTATCAACACTGGTGATCACACCAGCCATGCCACCACTAGCAGGTAAAATGTTTACATCACTTAATACATGCTTTACTATGCTGCTATAAACAATACTAGCATTTAATAGAGCATTGTTATTTTGTATAACAGTTAATGATGTGCCAGATGGATGAAGTATATTTTTAATAATGCTTTCAACTGTAGAATCAGGATTATCAACAGGGCTTAAAATGGGTAGCAATTGAGTTACATCTCCACCAAACAAATTGGTATAATCTATATCGCTGTTCTGCATAATAGTGGTACCAATAAATGGATAATATGCAGTACCATAACTTAATCCATTTACCCCAGTACCTTCTCTGAATGTAGCTATATCGTTGGTATAAAGAACAGGGTCTGGATTTCTTCCACCAATAATATCAAAAATACTGATGGCTGTTTGCATGTTGTTGCACTGCAACAACATTGCTTGCATGAGCGTAGCATTATTTTCCACAGAAAGCAAAGTTGCTTCTGGACAAATGTATATGGTTGGTTCCTGCTCTTTTTTCAGTAAAGACAAACCATTCAACAAATCTTGTAAATGAACATTTGGGTTTACAATTGGGTCTCCAGCATTGATTGGAATTCCCGATGGTGCACCATAAGTTCCCACAGAAACAATATAAGCATCACCACCACCATTGTTATAAAAAAGTCGTATGCTGTTGTATAAATAATAAATGGTATTGGGGTCAGGAACAATGGAATAATAGCTTCCATCTATCAACAAATAATCACCTTTTGTAGGTTGTATATTTTCTTTAACCAAATAATATTGTGGGCTGTATTGCTTGCTGGAATTGACTGGTGGTGCAGCATCTAGATAGCAGAAAAAGGCTTGAAAATCTGCAAAAGAACTTATTTTCACAGCTGTGTTTAAATAAGACTTGCCTTTATACATGGCTTGTGGTGTATACCCTACAAATGCAGGTATTGCAGTAGCCACTGGCACCACACTATTTGAGAAACTATTTATTTCATCAACATATACGCCTGGTGCTTTTATGTTTACTTCGCTCATAATAGTTTTTATTGGTAGGTGAATTAAAAAGTAACAGCAGCCAAGTTAGTTAAGCAATTACTTGCATGTTCCTTTAAGCAAAGGAAATGTATTTAACGAAAGAATTTATTACGGAAACTACGCAATTATTTCAGTGGTTCTACGCTTGATTCCATCATTTATTTACTTTTTCTTGCATCCGAAAATTATGCATACAGCATAACTTAAAAACCAATCAACTAAAATTATGAGTAAACTCACCACTTCATTATGGAATGAAGCTTTTACAGGTAATATTCCAGAAATACTTATGGATTGCTGCGACAACCAAGAAGCGTACAATATTAAAAGGCAAGTGTTCAACAGAAGATTTCAGTTTAAGCCAGCAGCCATTGTTTTTTGCGAATCTTCACAGCAAGTAAGTGAAGTGCTTTTATTGGCTGAAAAATTGAATTATGATATTAGGGTACGTTCTGGTGGCCATGACCATGAAGGCGAATCTTGTGCAACTGATACTATTGTAATTGACCTTTCTAAGATGAAAAATGTAGAAGTTGACCATGCGTTGGAAGTAGCAAGAATACAGCCTGGCATTATCTTTAACGAACTTATACCTATACTTAATAAAAACAATGTAGGTATTCCACATGGTACTTGTGGTACAGTTGGCATTCCAGGGTTTACCATGGGTGGTGGCTGGGGACCATGGACTAGGCAAAAAGGCATGTGCTGCGAACATTTGGTGGGTGCAACCATTGTATTGGGCGATGGAAGTATCAAGTACCTTACTGAAAACTGTGAAGACAAGCAACTACTTTGGGCATTGAGAGGAGGTGGTGGAATGAGCTATGGTATTGTTACCGAACTAGTTATTAAAACATTTCCATTGCCACCCAATACCATCAAGTTCAATGTGGTTTGGGAAAATGCACCTGGGCTTAAAGTGCTAGAACTTTGGGAAGGATTGATAGCACCCAATCAAAACTTTAACTTACTGGGCACCAACCTAAAAATTATGGCTAAGCCAAGTAGTAACGAACCTGTTGAAACATCCATACACGAATGCGTTTTTTATGGCTACTATGCAGGCACCAAAGAAAGTTTGAGGAAAGACATGGATGTATGGTTTGCCAACCTTACCCCAACTACCATTAATATTCCAGATGAAGATGATAAGAACAACTTGTTAGGCTTTTCTGCATGGGATAGAATTTCTACTGCTGGTAGAAAGATGAATCTAAAAGGCTTTAATAACCTAACATTTATACCTCCAGATTTAGATGACCCTGCACCGCATAAAATCAGTTCAAAGTTGGTAAAAGAAGAAGGGCTTGGTGATGATGGAAGGAAGAACCTGATTCGTAGTTTAGAATCTAACTTAATTTATGCAGCAGGCGATGAAGCTGGTGTGCATTGCTATGTAACATTAGGTGCCATTAGTGGCGATTATTACAAGAAATACAAACCAGAAGAACATCCATTGGGCTCTGCATTCCCTTATAAGAAAAGACCCTACACCATACAGTACCAAGTTTGGTGGAATTCTAACCCAGAAGATATTGAAAAAGGGAAAGAACATGATGTCTACCGATACACCAATGAGGCTCTTGATTGGATTGAACAATGCCGAGATAACCATTTTCCTCAAACCGAAGGTTCGTTCATTAGTTTCAAAGACAGTAGCATACCTACTAAAAATTATTTCTTGGATAGCTATGAACCGTTAAAAAAAATTAAGCTAACATATAGCAAAGATCCAAAGAACAGGTTCAGAACAAGGAAGACGATTATCTAAAGAAAGCGATTTTCTTAGAAGATTAGAATGAAAGAAATCTAGTTGTCACACAGACGCCCTCGAATTGTAACAACTAGATTTCTTTTAATAAACGGTTTTTACAAGCCAATAGCAATAGGCTGTCAATAACAGTTTTATAAATCATTAAAAACTATTTGTAATCAATTAATTTAATGTGTCCTTAGAGAATCTTTGTAGCAAAACCCAATAACGATCTTTTGCTATTTTCAAAGTGCTTTTGTGCTAAACAGAAATTGTTTACTCAATCTCACATGCTACGCTTAATCAAAAAGTCAAATCCACCTTTCCTGTACCTTAGTTTTGGGGGCGTACCAGTTCATGTACTGCACTATTCTTGGGAGCTCTGCTCTATTGGGACTGCCGCTATGTGGTAATGCATGATGCCAAATAATAAAATCACCTGCATTAGCTGCAATGGGTATAGCATCTTTGCTAAAATCAATATCTCTTGGGTTAATGTTTTGAGGCAAATGGCCAAGCCATTGTTCTATTTTGTTTTGAAATCCAGGCACAAGGGTCAATGCTCCTTGGTTGGGCTTGGTATCTGTCAAGTACAAAATACCCTGTGTGCCAAAAGGGATGGGTGTAGCCAAACTAACATCCCAATGGAGACCAACACCTCTATACTTGAAGCTATCAGTTTCAGGTGGATTGAACCCTGTTTTATCTGTAGTTACAATTAAGTCATTTCGTTTCCAAACTTGTTCAAAAGCTCTGCGAATTTTGGATGAAGTCCTGTTTTTATCCAATGCAGGATGACGATACAGAGTTACCATAATTCCTTCTAGCAATTGCAGGTTATTGTACCAAGTAGTAGGCTCATGTTCGTCAACTTGTAAGAAGCTGCAGATTGCATCCCTACTAGCTTTACAATCTGATGGAGAGATGGCTTCTCTGATGATTACATATCCATTTTTCTCCCAAAACAAGAGATCATTTTCAGTTAAGGTATCTACTACCCTATTTGCTTCTTGTTGAGTCTTATCGTGAACAGTTTGTATAAACAAAGCATTGCATTGCTGAACCAGTTCATTTGAGATAATCCCTCCATGATGTGATGCCACCCAGTGTTCAAATGCTTCAAAGCTTGGTTTATTTTCATGGAGAAACCGAAAACTGGGCAATAAACCTAAACCCAATAAATCAAGTAAAGCACTGTCTAAAGCAAGCTCAGAAGGCTCACCTTGTTGATTCAATAAATTCTTTGCCCAAAGCCTTTTGAGTTGGTAAATTCCTATTGAACCTGTTTCTGTATAAGAAGGAAGCATGTGCATATTTTTAGCAACATTTATCGGAGAATAATCCATACAACTAGGGTGTTCTTGTACTCTGTGTACCAGCTTGATTATTGCTGGAATTGCTTTCCACAGAAAAAATAGAAACACCAAAACCAATGGAAATCCAAGGGCGTCTGTCATGTATCCATTGATACTGAATTTGACTTGACTTATTCAGAAAATCCCAACCATAAAAAATACCCGCCTGTGCTTTACCAAACTCAAACACCATTCCAAATGAGGGTGAAAATACTGCCATATTGGTTATTGGCTGACCAGATACCCTACCTCCTGTACTGAAACTATCTAACGTTACTGTAGAAATAGATGCACCAAAAAGTAGGTTCAAATAATTAGGATTATATTTTGAAATCCTAAATTTAGCACCAGCAGTAGTACCTAATGAAAGGTTTCCTTGGAAGTCAAAATTCTTGCCTAGCCTTAGCTTCATAGGCATGGTAACTAAACCTAGTGTAAACACACTGTTCTTAATACCTCGGTTATATACTTTAATACAGTTCGAATCAAGATCGCTTTTCGTGATTAAAAAATAGCGGTTGTTCCTTACAACCGAATCTCCACTTAACCCTCTATAACGAACAAGACTTTCATTGAAACGGCTTTTCAAAGAATCGTTATTGCTCCATGTTAAAAATCTTACCACCACACTATCATTTTTCCATCTTACCAAGGCAAACTTAGCACGATAGGGAGGTACCGAAAATGTATTTTCGTTGCTAAGTTTATTGCCTACAACATCACAAGCCACTACAGGTATATTGCTCATCACTTCATAAATTCTAGTATTCTCAGTTTGCTGTGATTTTACTTGTGAAGAAAAAATAATAACAGCTAATAAGGATGTGAAAAGTTTTTTCATGAATGTTGTTTTAATAAAGTTGAATCAATGTAAATAATTCGTTGTTTAAGTAAAAAATCAAACCTCTATACTATATTCATTTATAGAATTTAGCATAGGTGTTGGCATGGTAAACATTACCAATCATTAATTTTTATTTGCTACCATTCCTTCGTATACAACTCTAAAATAACCTGCTGAAATTTCACTATAAGATACCACTACCCAATGCGATTGTTTGGTTTTTGGTTCTTGGTATAGAAAGCCATAAACCGGCTGCCCATTTTTGTTTAAATAATGTTGGGCATGGTTTCCTGCTTTTTGCAAACTTGCATTGGCTAGCAAAGTCTTGAACCGTTTGGCTGGTATTTTCTGCTGTACAGTGTGTAATGGACTACCGGCAAAATCATTCAGCGATACAGGTATTGCTTTCCCATTTCCATAAATGATAAATTTTTCATTTACTGGAGTAGACACAGTTGTAGGTTTTCCTTTTTTGGCAGAACGCAATGCAGTTACCATTGGTTTGGCTGGTACTGTTTTCGTAATTTTTAAATAATGACTATCAATCAAAGTATTGATAGACTTGCTGAACATGTATTGCATACCCATACCCTCTTGCCCAAACCATGGAATGGCTTTACCTGCAAGTACAGCAGGTATTGGTTTGGTAACTTCAAACTGATAATAGATACTATTCTTGCTGCTTGCCGGCAACGATCTTTCTGTAAATGGTGCATCTTCTGGGGCTACAAACCTACCCCATAAACTTCCATAACGATCTAACTTAGTGCCAACAACTAGTATTTGTGTATCTACATTTACAAAACCTGCAGCTGGTGGATAACCACTATTCAACTTATTGCTACTAATAAGGTTTTCTAAAGAGTCCCAATTTTCCACTTGCCATAAAGTCCACATGCTGGGTTGAAACTTTGTTTGCAAAGAATCTAGTGGAGTTAGTGCAAGGAATGCTGTATAGTTAAGCCCACGAATGCTGCTATCTGTTTGTGCAGCTATAGATGCATGTTCAGAACTGCCGTTTTCCTGGTAAGGAACAAATGAAACGAGCATCCCAAAAAAAACAACAGTAATGGATTGCAGTATTTTTTTATACTTCATAAAAATGGTTTTGGTTAATGTTATAATGAAGCTATTCTATTTAAAACTGGAATCATGTGGAGGCTGATTGATTAAAAAGAAGGGACCCATACAATATGGATCCCCTTCTAAGTTAGAACCCCCGAACTAACTATTTTAAATAAGTACCAGTTAAAAACTGCTGTTTGCACTTGTACTCATTGCTTAAATTTTCCTATTCCTATATATTTCAAATTACAACTTTACTTAAAGTGGTAATTATTACTACGATTGTTATTTTCTATACAGCAGTATTGATTTATTCTGTGGCCAATCTTTTTATTTGAGGCGGTAAATCAGTAGTTGGTATTACTACATCAATTAAAGAAACCACATGCTTGTTTTTCTTCAATTCTGGAAGTACGGCAACGAGCTCTTCAATAGTTTCCACACGATAAGGTTTTGCCCCAAACGTATTGGCCAATGCTGCATAGTTCCAAGCAGGAAATAAATTGTAGGGCATAAACTCACTTGGATTGTCAAATGCTTCCCAATTAATCAATGCTTGTTCAATACCAAATATGGCATTGTTCATAAGAAATACTATACTACCAGGATTGTGTTGCACCAAGGTTTCTAAGCTTTGTGCAATCATATGGAAGCCTCCATCACCAGCAAAAACAACGGGTCTATATTTAGTAGCCAACCCAACACCAGATGCTGCACCTGCAGCATAACCAATAGAACCCCAAGCAGCTTCTGAAACAAATGCATCTGCTCGATTGCTGGCAATATCTGATGCCACATACATAGAATCACTTTCATCAATAATGATGGTCATGGTATCGTCTATCCATGGCTTCACCACATCAAAAAAACTATTGAAAGTCAATGAGCCTTTTGTAGGTATTTTTGGTGTAGCAACTTTCTTTGCAACAAGAGCAGGAGTTGTAGCTTGCTTTAATGTTTTCATAGACAATAATGCCTTGAGAATATCCTGCACATACACATTTTTATATTCCTCATAACCTATACGTAACTTACCATCATAAGCAACCACCATATCTGCATATTTGGTATTAATCAGCCCCAAATAATCATCTGTTACAATGGTTCCTAAACCAATAATCAAATCACTTTTGTTTACAGTTGTTCTAATTGGTAGTTCACATGCAGCACCTGTATAAACTCCTTTGAACCACTCATTATTTTCTGCAATAACAGACTTGGCTAATAATGTAGTTATATAAGGAATATTTGTTTTACTCAATAACTTTTTAAAGTTGCTCTGCAAACCATAACGCTGTAATTCAATACCTGCCCAAAAAAGCGGATTCTTGGCATTATTTATTTTTTGTGTAAGACTGGCAACAGCTGCTTTCAAAGTGTCAGGGTCGCTAACAGGCATTTCCAGTTTTAATTTGGATATAGGTTTTATGCAGGGCATTTGCCAAACATCTTTCCATACTTCTATATAGCATGGCCTCCTGAATTTGAAAGCTGCAATAATAGCTTGGTCAATTAATTCAGGAGCTTTCGTAGGGTCGCCAATAGATACTGCTGCTACAGTAACATTTTTATAAGCATCTAGATTAGCAGAAAAATTTCCTGTACTGTGGTGTATTAAAACACCTTTTTGATTTTCATACACTCTATCAGAAGTAGATGGGCAACCATTCAACACAATTAATGGGTTTCTTTCTACATAAGCACCAGCCACTGCATTCATTAAACTAAAAGCACCCACGCCATAAGTAACAGCCACAGCACCTGCACCATTCAATCTAGTATAGGCATCGGCAGAATAACCTGCAATCAATTCATTAGGCGTTGTAATAAACTCAATATTCGGAAACCTAGCAACCACTACATTCATGAAGTTGGTCACAAAATCGCCAGGCACATCAAAAATGTGATAGATATTCAATTCCACTAAACGGTCTGCTATATAATCAGACACCGTATAAATAGGCGGTGCTGGAGAAGCAAATTTGTTGTTTAACATGGCTATGGTAAAAATTTAAGTTTAAAGTAGCGTTCCATCATATCTGCTGCTGTTTCAAATGAGCCTTCTACCCAACCTTGGTTATTAGAGTAGGCTTCCCCAATAATGAACACATCGTCACTATCTACAGGCTTAATCATTTTTTTGATGATTTCGTCGTAGCGATAGCCTGCTTTCCATTCATGCCATCCACCACCATAAGGATCTCCACTCCAGTCGTGGAAAATGGCAGAATAAGGCTTATCCATTCTTTCTAAATTATGCAATTCCATAACTTGTCTATGGGCTTCTTCTACCATACTTTTAGTAGCTACATATTCCGATGGAGGAGCAGGATCAATCTTTTCTTTTGCTGAAGTATCATTACCTGTATAAGGCACATCGTTTTCCAAACCTTTCCAGAAAGGTACATTTGAAATATCGTTATACGAAGCCATCAATAAAGCCTTAGTGCTTTTTTTATCCTTGGCATCAGGCTGCTCTCCTTCTACACCAAAATAATAGGTTTGTCGTATAGGCAAATCTGTAATAGAACGACCAAACCAAAGGTTCAATGAACGCCACCAAGGATAGTCATAAGCCATGAATAATTTGAAGGCACTTTGAATTAAAACGCTGTCAATATTTTCCTTCAAAAATTTATTGTCTTGAAACTGGTTCCATTCAATCAACTCTAATGAACGCCTAGGCATGGCAAGAATAACTTTCTTAGCATACACCACTACCTCTTTTGCATTATTTCTAGCAATGGTAGTGTATTCAACAGTATCGGTAGCTGCAAAGGTTAATTGATAGCTACCATCTTTTTGTTTAACAATGCTTTTCAAACGTTGGTTCATATAAATACCACCACCATCTTTTTCAAACTCTTCTGCCAAAGTAATGGGCAATGATTGATACCCTTTTACCAATGTTCTAAACTCTGTTGTAGGACCAAAATCACTTACTGGCAATTGGGCAATAGTACTAGCATTGGCTACATTGGCATCATAACCACCTGCATCACGCATGTAACTGTATGCTTCGTTGGTTAATACTTGACTAAGAAAATTCCAATAACCAAGCTGATACATAAACTTGCCAAACACCTTTACATTGAACCATCCTTTTAACGACAATTTAGAAGCATTTGAAACATAGAGGTTCATAACATGAGCCTGCAACTGATCTGGATTCATGCCTTCTTCTTGCCAAGAAACATTGTAAGGAATTTTTCCTTTTTCACTTAATTCATACAACTTTAAATGCTTTCCTCTTAAGTAGTAGTAATTGAGTTTTGCATCAATCGTTTTATCAGGATTACCCATAGGAAAATCTGCTGATGCAAGGTTCAAGTGGTTAATCAATCCTGTTACCAAAGGTTGTGTAGAAGGTATGTATCGCATACCTCCTAACTCTGCAACTACATTGGGCATATCGGGCATTGTTCTTGAATATAACCTGCCACCAATACGATTACTATATTCAAATAATCCAATAGACATTTTTTTCTTATCGCCACTTTTTTGTAAACGCCAAGCACTATATGTACCAGCAACGCCACCACCAATCACTGCAACGTCTAACTTCAATCCGTTGGTTATTTTTTTCATGAGAATGGTTTTAATTTTTAATGAATATTATTTAAGTGCTTGGGGCTTTAGAGTAATACTCACTTTATACAGCGATGGGTTACTGCTGGTAGGAATTGGATTACTGCTAGTAGGAGAACCAGCTTCGTTGGCTGAAATAATGCCTCCAAACATAAACCCAATTGGAATGGTAAAGGTTTTGTTCTTTTTAGCATAAGCTATCAGCTTGTTATAGTCAATAATTTCTTCTGAACCAGTCAACATGAATTGTTCATAAGGAACAAACTTTGCTTCGGCACCAATAAAATCAGGAAGACTGTTTCTGTCACTTGCATATTCAGTGTACGTGCCTGCAGCATTTCTGGAAATGGTAGAAATAACTTTTGTCCATGGCATGGAGGTATCATTAGGTTGAATAACCTTGCCTTCATTAACAGATTGTACCTTGCTGTATAAGCTAATACCTCCTAATAAACTGGTGAACATATTATCGGTGTATTTATTGTAAAGCAAAATATGTGCTGCTGCATATTGGTTGAAGTATTGAACAAGTGATGTGTCAATGCTATAAACTGGAGCAGATTGTGAATTGGTTCTAAGCTTAATTGGGTTCAGGTATGGTCCACCATTTGGGGTTGGTGTAAATACCCCACCATAAACATCTATACCTTGCTTGCCTCCTGTACCAATTACAGGTACCACATTTAAATCCCTTCTATTAAAGTTCAGGTATGGGTCGGTAAGGGTTGTTAACACTTTATAACTAAGTCCAGCAGCATTGTTGGTAAACCTTAGCCTTGTTATTTTATTGGTATACTTCTGATAGAATGTACCAGTATATTCTCCTTGAAAATTTTGACCAACCACCAAATAGAAATCCTTACCCATCCTTACTAATTCACCCCCTGTAACAGCCATGGTAGAATCGCTTGGGTTAGGTTGAGTTGAAAAAGTAAAGTAATTGCTTAAACTGTTGTTCAGTGTATCACCTGCAACAATTGCATTGATTAGTTTAGGTACTTGTACGGCAAAAAAACCATTAAATGTACCATAACTGCTTTCATTGTTTTGTGCATTCAAGCCATTAAAACCAAAGCCACCAATACAGTAAAGGGTAGCCATATCTTGACAATACTGAATATTGGTAGCAGACAGTTGCAACTGGTTCTGAGTGGTTAATGTGCCTGCAGGAATCCCAGCAGAAAATACTTGGCTCTTTACCTTTTCATTGCCCGGTATGAATACAAATAACCTCTGGTTTGAAGTATTGAAAGGGAAACCAGTACCTGAGAAATTATGCAGCCCTTTGTTTCTACCACCAAAAATTAAAATGGTATCACCCATTCTTCCTGCAACAAAGGACTGAAGTGGCAGACCTCCCAATGAATCAATTCTTTTTACTGAAACATCATAAAAAGGGTTGGGCGAAATTGTTGGTTGCTGCTGTGCAAAAACGATGGTTGACGCTAGCAAGAAACTTAATGCTAGAGATACAAAACGTAATTTCATAAATTGGGTTTTAAGTTTGATGGATTGATTTAAGCTATTGGATTTTAACTACAGCAATAGACAATTACAGCCTTTACTGCTTTTTAGTTGGGTAAAATTAGATGCCGCTTTTATGCTGAACAATAGAGGTTCGCCTGAAAATTGTGCGTAATTCCCGCAAGTTTTTTATAGTAGAATTACGTTTAAAAAAGTGAATAATTGCAGTATCCCGCAAGTATTGACCTCAATTTCACCAATAATTGCATTAAAAACTACTAGAATATAAAAAAGTGAGCAACTTGAAACACATACCATCAAAAGGTTGTATGAATTACTGATTGATATAATAAAACTATTGATAACTTGTACACCAAAAAATTCCTCTGGGTAAACTAGTGAGTTTTTTTCAATTGATTTTTCAATAACCAATTGGGTAGATTTATTGAAATGGAAACAATCAGCAGGGCATCTCAGCCATTGAATGCTTGCAGGAATTTTTAAAAAAAGTAGTAGGAAGAAATTGTATTCTAACTTATGCTAAGAAGTTGTTTACAAAATCTTCATCTTGCAACAATCTATTAATGGCATCTTCCAATTCAATGATCCATTTATTTGTATTGTACATTTGAATGTAGCATTGGCTTGCGAGGCTTTGGCAATGTGCTTGCATAACTTGACTATTTTAGTTTATTAATTTCATTAATCAAATATGAGTTCTTACCTGCGGCATAAATTAATTGAGGTATTATTCTACTTGCAAAATCTGCTCTTGATTTCTCTATTGGAGCCTTAATTTTTATTAAGGGCATTAGGTCAGTCAATAACCTTTCTGCAAATTGTGAATGCTCAAAAGTCAGTTCATTAAGACCATCACTTATTTGTCCAATATCTATTCCTTTCGAGTTTGTGATTAATGATTGATATGAGTTCTGTATAAAATTATTGGAAAGCTCCTTATAAGCTGAAGAGCCAAGGTTAGCCAAGTTTCTATAACTTTGACTTGCAGTTGAAAGTGTAGATTCCTTATGATTAAATTTAGATTTTACTTTTATCAATTCAAACAGATTGGTTTCAGTCAATCTGCTATCTATTTTATATAATCTGCAATAGCCCGATAATAAGTCATACACATTTGAAGAATTAATCTTTTTTATAAAATCATCTTTATCTTGTGTAAAAAGTTCGCTTAAAATCCTTTTGGAATAGCTTTTATTTTTGTCGTAGTTGTATTCTCTATTTGAAAGTTGCATTAACACTTTTGTGGATTGTTCAAATGATGTATCATTTCTTAATACACTCATTCTAACAGCTTTTATATCTAATTTTGTGTAAATGTCAACAGCCGTTTTCTCTACTGTATTTTGCGTGAGAATTGTCTCAATGTCCGTGAATTTAATTTGTTCGTTAGCAAGTTCAAAGGAAATCCTTTCAGGTGAAATAAATTCCTGAATTAGTTTAACATTTTTCTTTTCTTTTAAAACGGAAATGGCTTGTGTAATCTCCGTGAGAGTTGATTCTAATTTGATGTTTTCTTTGATTTTCTCATTTAATACAATTTGTTTTTTATTAGAAATTGGGAATTTCAATTTCTTGATTAAATGTGCTAACTGGGTGTATCCTTGTAGATTGTTATTTGCCTGATTATAAAAGTTTGTATCCAATAATTTTTGTTCGATTATAGAAATAAAGAAATCATTATGACTTGGAAAGCACTTTATAAACAAAGGAATCCTTTGAGCTATATCATCGGCTGATGCACCTTCAAATAAATTGAGAATCGTTGTTTCGCCTGGAAATAGTTCTTGGATAAGTGTATTGTCAACTTGGTTTATATGAGATAGTCCAATTGAATATTTAGATAAACCGTATTTTGTCTGAGAGGTAAATTTCTTGTTTATTCTGAACAAGTCTAAAAGTTCTTTAGGTTTTTTCTTGCCGTCTAAAAAATAAAATGAAGAAAGATTATTGATAGCTTTTCCAAAAATATCAATGGATAAATTTTCTAAATTTTTATAAATTCTTTCAACTTCTAGTAGCTCGTATAAATCAAAAGATAGTTGCCTGGTTATTGGAGATTTGCTCAAATTTACAACACCTTCAATTTTCTTGCTGTAATTTCCATTGTATTGTTCAAACTTTCCTTTCCATTCTGAATACTTAAAGCTTGAAGCAATTTTAGTTATAATTGGTTTGTTCTGAATGCTTTTTGTAATTAATTCGCTTAATTCAAAAAAGTTCTTTGCTTTTAATTTATTATCTGCTGTTTCTCTTTTTAGTGATGGTCGTTTTTCTATGTTGAAATAATCAGCAACTTCATTCACTTTATCTACGACTTCTTCACTACTTTTTTCAAATATAAATAGATTGAAGCCGTCTAATAGATTGATTAATTTTTCAACGAATGATTTTGCTATCTCGTTATTTAGTTCATTTTTTATCTCATTTAAGGCGTATAATATCAACTTGATGTCAACAACATCTTTTCTGCTTGAATAATGGCTAAATATGAATTCCGTGGAATTGTCATTAGAAAGAATTAAGTCAAGATGTTGAAGTTTCTTTTTTGCTAAAATACCTTCAATAAGTATGTGAATGTTTTTAGGTTTTATATTGTTTATATAATCTAAAATTGGGTTTGCCTCATCTTCAAATGGAATTTTTTTTTCGTGTTTTATAGCGTCAGATAATAACTGGGCATATTCTGTATGAGGAAAAATGTAGAAAGAATCGTCTTTTCGTGTGTCAATAAAAATACCATTATCAATTTGTTGTTGAATAGGGTCAGTCAAGTTAATTAACTTAAACGGACATTCAAATTTGTAGATTGATGCATATTTAAAAACAATTTGATAATCCATTTTTTTATGGATGTGTGTATTATAGAATACTTCATAGCATTGCTTATCAAAAACATCTTGTAATTGTCTGTCTGGATATGATGCCTCCCAATAAATGAGAAGTATTGATGTTTTTAATAAGTTTAATTCCGTGTTTTTTATGACCTGCTCTAAATTGCCAATTTTCCAAGGTTGGTCAGGTCTAACTCTTTTTAGATATGCAACTCTGTTTTCTATAATACCCTTAATTCTTTCAATTATGTGTTCGTCTTTTGAAAAAGCTAAGGTGAAAGATTCTTTTATGTCAAAGCCAAATCTAGTTAAGGAAGAAGGAAGTAGTTTTTGAGAGTTATTATCTCTTGATATAAAAAGTAAATTGATTTTATAATCAGCACAAACCCAATATATCTTTTTGGCTAATTCATATCTATCTATATGTGCATTATCAATGATTAGCAAAGAGTCTATTTTACTAAAATAAAATAACTCACTCTCGAATTCATTTTTCCATTCTTCTAAATCAATGTAGAATACCTTTATTAATTTATTTTCCAATTCAGAATTAAGACCAAATAAAAGGCTTGTTTTACCAGAACAGGGAGGCCCTTCAATAAGTGCTCGCTTGTTACTTAACTCAAATAATTGGCTTAGATTATTAATTAGTTTTTCTTCGTACGGAGTATAGAAGAGTAATCCATTTTTAAAAGCTTCAACATTTGATAATGGCTCAATCACATACCCTCTTTTTTTCTCTTCAAAGGGTTTAAAACCTTTTAAAGGTCTTTCAAATCCTAGTTCATTTCCTAATTCTTGTCTTAGGAATTCAAGCACTTTTTTAGTCTTTGATGTCTCAAAATTTCTGATTTCGATTAATAATTCCTTGAAACTTAAAATTTCGATCAGTTTATCTGTTGAATTGTATTTTTTCCTAAGGCTATCTGCTGCATCTTGTATAAAAAGGATTTTGAGATTTTTATATTTATTCTTCCAATTTTTATCGTAGTCTGCAATTGTATCGGTTACTTTTTTATCGTGTGCAGTATTTTGAGCAGTAATTTGAACCGAGTAACCGCTATCTTTTGAGCTAAACAGGTCAATACCGGAAGTGTTAGTTGAGTATCTTTCTTCTGTATGTTTTAGTTCCCAATTGTAAATTAAGTTCAATAGTTGTTTGAATAGGTATTCGGCAGATTTATGATTGTCGAATTTACTTGCCTTTGCCTGTTGATTCAAATAACCTTTGTAGTCATTTAGAATCCTACTAATTTCATTACAATATTGGTCTGATTTGCTCATTTACTTTATTGTTTGGTTGCCTAAAAAGCAGCTTTTTGGGTTTTTAAAATCGTTGGATTTGAACTAAATGCAAAACTAAATGTATTATTTGAGGGTACTTGTCTTTTTAAACTTGCACCCAACGGCCGCGGCTTTGTACAGCAGGTTGGAAAATAGTATTCGGTCTGCCAGTAACCAAAGTTGATGATTGCAATATTTCGGATGTTTTACTTAAATGTTTAATAGCGTCCCGCCAAGCTTGAACAAAAGCTAAAAAGTAGTACAAAAGTATAATCACCTTATGTCTGCACAACTTGAACAAAACCTTTTGTTGGCAGTAGTCTTTCTATTCGATTTTTTTATACTCAATTTTTATATTGTCGTTTTCAGTCCCGATAAAATGTGTGTCGGTTACCTTTATGAGTTTATTTATTAGCTCTCCTTTGTTGACTGTGCTAACTTTTTTCAGTTCTACAAATTTTTTGTCAGCAAAAAGTTTTACGTAAAGAATCTCAAAATAAACTTTTCCGTTAATAAGGTATTTGTCACCCGATATTGTAAACTGTTCTTTACCCGGTCTACTCTCTGGTGTAAGAAATGATTTCTCCCATTTACCTGCAAATAAAGCTGCTGGCTCTATTTCAGAAGTTTCAAGAACTGTGTCAATTTTCAGCTTGTAAATTTCACTCTCTTTTACTTTTAATTTATTTGTCAAGTCTTGTAACTGATTGTTCAATGTCGTCCTTAACTTTTCTGTATCCTCTAAAGATTTTTTACTTAGGTTGTCTATTTCGTTTTGTTTCGATTTAATATCTATGGATAGTTTATTGTTTTCATTTGTCATTTGTTCAATGGCTTCAAGGTGTCTTAAAAAGTTTGCCTTTTCATTTGTGTATTTGGTATCAAGTTCAAAAAATTGTTTTTCAAGAGTCCTGTATCGTTCTCTTTCAACAACAGTATTCATATCAATTTTTTGTAAAATGAAAGGTCTAACTCTTAGGCTAAAAAAAGAAGTTATTGAATATGTTATATAGTTAAGAACACTGTAAGAAAATACTGAACCAATTGTCAGAAGAAGCGGTTTTAGAAAAAGTCGCCAAGGATAACTGTGTCTGTTGTAATCTTCTATGATTGTGATTTTATCATTTAAGGTGCAGTCATTGTCAAAATTGAAAAGAATATAAACAAGTCTCCAATTAAGAATTGTCCAAACTATAATAAAGGTCCCGCCAAATGCCCCTTTTAGGCGTTTTGTTATTGTGTCATGTATGTTTTCTATCCATTCCATATGTCGTTATAAAATTGCCGCCAACAATAAAATATGAGTCAAGCATCTACTCTAAAGAAAAGCTAATACATTTATTTTCCATAGCACTTATGTTGCTTTTTAAATTCTATTGTAGCCTTCGGTTTACAGATGTTTTCACTGTTTTAAAATAGCTATTAATATACAAGCTGCTCTATACTGCTATGTACTCTTTAAAGCCTTTTAATATGTAAATAATCTTGCGATGAAGATATAGGTATTCAATATGCAAAAATTGCGTAGATCTACGCAATTTTTCTTCGCAAAAGTACATTATTACCTGCATTGTCTCCTTTTATAGCCCTGTGTAAAGCCAAAAGATAATTCATACTAAAGTGCCAATATCTCTATGAACGCATCTTCCTTTGCCCAACACACTGAGCTAGGCAAAGGGCAAATGCTGAAAAGTTCTTTGGTTTAATGATTTCGTGGAGACATTGCTTGGAAGAAAGCTGGAACTACAGTCCAATATAGATTTCTGCCGATTGCTCTTTCGTCTAGCCACACTTGCACAAAACCTCTTGTTGGGCGTTCGTGCAATTAATATTCACGATTTTTCCAATTTGAGAAGATATAATCATAGTGTCTTAAATCTGACGATAGCTTTTCTTCCATGGAGGTAATTTCAAAAGCTTCAATATTTGGAAATTTAATTTTTACACCCACCCTTTGCAACGTAGGTTTTAAACATTGAGGTATGGCTTTTTGATAGAAAGTTTTTAAAGTCACAGTAGCATTAAACAAACTATCTAATGGATATTTTTTAGCTTCATTGCCGCTACAATTTCCTTTTCCAACTAATGATTCAATCAAATAGTAGGAATAACCGTTTGGACCGGAACCACCAATACCCTCCTTAATTTCAAAAGTCGGCTGCCCAAAATCGAGGTTACTAAGCCACAGGTGAATTTTGCTCTGGAAATTATCAAAATATAAGGAGTTGTCTCCCCAATTATGACGAAAGAGGTTATTAATATTTTGGTTCTTTGAAGCCATTATAGATTTAAAAATTTCAAGACTAGTAATTGTCTCAATCTTATCTAAAGAACCTGCCTTCGTTGTTAAATCATCTAATAGGGAGCTTGCTTCATTGCATGATAAATCAAAAATCAAATTGTAGTAGATTACTACTGGACAAATTGGAAACAGTTTACCTTCTACAGTAGCTAGTTTATTATTAGCGTTCTCGAGTTTCAATCTTAGAATTTCAGATTCTCCCTTAGTAATTTTAACTTGGTTCTCATAATTTATTTGTTGATTTTCAAGGCTCAGTTTTTCTAAACTGTCCACTTTCAGTATTGAGATAATTTGTTCTTTATGCCTTAGTGAATCCGTTACTATTTTTCTGCTTTTTTCTTCAGAATCATCATAGCTTATTTTCCATGTAAGCAGTGATGAAAGAATTAAAACAATAAGGATAATCCAACCTCCTTTACTTAGTTTCACAACATATGTCTTCTTGCCCTTAATATCGTCTTGATTAGGTTTGAATATAAGTCCAAACAATGCAATTAGAAAGGTCAAAATAATAGCTATGTAAGTTGTCATAAACCCTTTTTGATTTAATTATAGCTTGATAGTTGAATTCTGGCTCATGCATGACGCACAACAATAAAATATGCGTCATAGATCTATTCTAAATAAAAGCTAATACATTTTTTTTCATTAGCACTTATATTGCCTTTTAAAATTCTACTGTCGCCTTCGTTTTACGGATGTTTTCAATGTTTTAAAATAGCTATTCATACAAAGGCTGCTCTATACTGCTATGTACTCTTTAAAGCCTTTTAATATGTATATATTCCTGTGATAAAGTTATAGATAGTCAATATGCAAAAATTGCGTAGTTCTACGCAATTTTTCTTCGCAATACTACATTAATCCCTGCACCGTCTACTTTTATAGTCTCGTGTAAAGCCCAAGGACAATGCGTACTAAATGCCAATATCTCTATGAACGCATCTTGCTTTAACCAGCACATTAAGCTAGGCAAAGAGAAGATGCTTGAAAGTTTTTTGGTTTAATGATTTCGTGAAGACATTGCTTGGAAGAAAGAAACCGAAGCTGATTAGCGAACCAAAATCTGAGAATATATTTTCCGCCCCGCCATATTGCCAATGCAATGTTAGCTGCAGCTTGTGATTATCTACATAAGACACGGGTAAGAGGGACAACTTTCTTCTCAGCATCGTCTCCTGCAAAGCCTTGGGCAAAGCTAAGGGACGATGCGTTTTACGAAGCTAATAACTCATATTCCTAGCATCGACTCCTTTTATAGCCCCTGTAAAGCGAAGGGATGATGCGTACTAAAGTGCCAATATCTCTATAAACACATCTTGCTTTAACCAACACACAAAGCCATACAAAGGGCAAATGCTGAAATATTTTTTAGTTTGTTTTGTTGCCAAGACTTTGTTTGGAAGAAAAAATTTTACACATGTAGCAAATGCTACCCAAAAAAAACGGCGTAGTAAATACTACGCCGAGTGTACGTTTTTATGATTGTGTTTACAAGCTACTAATAGTTTGAGTATGTATTTCATACTTTCTATTTTGTTACAACATAGAACATAAAAATTAAACTGTGACATTTTTGTCACCAAATAAAAACTAAAAATTAAACTGTGACAATTTTGTCACAAAATAAAAACTAAAAAACAAACTGTGACATTTTTGTCACAAAAATAAAATAACAATAAATTCTGTGACAAAAATGTCACAGAATAAAATAACTTTAAAAATTTGTGACAGTTGGCTGTTTCAATTTTCTTACAACATATTCCCTGCATCGTCTCCTTTTATATATTTGTGTAAAGCCAAGGGACGATGCTTACTAAAGTGCCAATATACCTATGAACACATCTTGCTTTAAACGACACACTAAGCTAGGCTAAGAGAAGATGCTTGAAAGTTTTTTGGTTGGGTGTTTTGTTGCTAAGACTTTGCTTGGGAGAAACCTATTAATTTTAGTATGCTTGGTAAGCTAGAGTAATATTTATGGTTGAGGTTTTATAAAATATAACGAAATATGTTTCAACTTAAAAGCTGGAGTATTTATATAAGCAATAATTATTTTCCATTGTTTTTCGGGACTTTGCCAGATATCAGTTTTTATAGTACCAGTATCATTTCTTTGAATCAAACTATACTTATTATCTATTATAAAGGTTTTTACACCTTGATATTCAGTATCATTTATTCCACCAAATCTGGCACCAACACATTCTTCTTTGCTATCTAATATTGCTTCAATCCAATATTGCATTTCTTCATCAAAATACCCTCGTGCCTTTAGTCCATCTATTTTATAAGAACCATGTAAATGGTATTCGTTTTTTTCTAGTATCTTTTCTATGACATCATCTGTATATCCTATTATGGACTTAACATTTTTGATAGATGCAAATTTTATGGGCTGGGCATTCATTGTTATTGATAATAATAAAAAAAACAATGTCGGTATTAAATATTTTTTCATAATGGCGAATGATTTTTATAATGAAAAGTAATGCTACAACAAATTTGTTTAAATAATGAATATTACTTTGAATTACCGAATATGGCTTCCCGATAATATGAAATAGGTATAGTCGATGGAGCTAATATGTGGGTAATGTGAAGGAATTAGAGAGTAATGAGTATGTTATTTTTGTTACTTATTTAATTATATAGTTTTGCTATTTCAATAACTTGCCTCAATTATTCATAAAGGCGGTATAAAACTATTTTTAAGTTATAAATATTTCAAATGGAGCAACACAGTTTTGTTATACCTACTTATAAGGAGTCGCCCTATCTTGAAAACTGCATAATATCTCTTTTACAACAAACTGTAAAAAGTAAGATTGTTATTTGTACATCTACTCCCAATGAGTTTACAGAAAGCTTGGCCCATAAATACCAACTGGAGTACATCGTTAATCCGAATAAACCCGGCATTGCCAGCGATTGGAATTTTGCACTTGCCAATGCCCATACATCGTTGGTTACCATTGCCCATCAAGATGATGTTTATGCGAAGACCTATACTGCAAGCATCCTTTCACAAATTAATTTGTTGACCAATAAAAATGTATTGCTGGCTTTTACCCAATACAATGATCTTGTTAATGGGCAAGAAAGAAAATCGTCTTTAAACGCTGTTGTGAAAAGTATTTTACTATTTCCTTTCTTGTTCAAAAACCATATTCAGTCTGTTTTTTTCAAGAAGGCATTGCTTGCTTTTGGTGATCCTATTGGTTGCCCTACTGTAACATTGAACATGAAGCTGCTGAAGGATTTTTCTTTTTCTACGAAATACAGTTGCATATTAGATTGGTTTGCCTGGTATGAATTGGCTGCTAGAAAAGGCTCATTCCTCTACATCAAGCAACCATTGATGCAACACAGAATTCATGTGCATTCGGAAACTACCCATCAAATAAACACCGGCAAAAGAAAAGCAGAAGAACAGGAGCTCTTTTCCATTATTTGGGGCAAACCCATTGCTCGACTATTAACTGCTATTTATGCATTGGGACATAAACAAAATGAAGTGTAATGCACGGGTTTCTAGGCTAGATTTCAATATCTACAATAAAACCACCTCCGGTTAAGGGGAATAGCAATTCAAGGGTATTGACAGTTTTTTCTGAAAAAAAAACCATTGCTTTTTTTATCCCGCCAGACCTCATAATCATTTCAGTAAACTTAACATGGTATGGAATAATCTTCCAACTGTTGAAGCCTGCCCATCGGCATAAGGTATTCAATGTTTTATAAGAATATACTTGCAGATGATCTACATGGCATGATTCTCTTTTGAATAAACTCAACACAATATTCGACAATGATGTGGTATTGGGTGTAGAGCATATCAATCGCTTACCTGCGTAATTCTGCTTGATATGCTTGAAGAAATCCAAGGTATTGGGCAAATGTTCTATCAGTTCACCTGCAACAATTACATCAAATTTTATATTGCCAAAATCCATTTGATGGAGATTATAAATATCACCTTTCAATATTTTTTCTGTTGCTGAATATGTGATGCCATCATCTGGCAAACTTGCAGAATTGTCAACACCAATATGCAGTTTTGCTGTTTTTGAGATTTCTGCAAACAAATACTTTCCGGTATTTTCTTTTACCAATGCAGTTTCATCGTAACAGCCCAAATCCAATACATTTTTTCCTACACATGCATTGGTGATATAACCTACTCGTTCTACAGGACTTGGCACAAATAGTTTCTCTCCTGGTGTATAGTTTAGTTGCATCTTGCTTATTTTTTTAATTGACTTTTTGCCCAATTGAGGTTGCCTTTGGCCAATTGGTTATTGGGATTTAATTGCAATGCTTTTGTACAAGCATCGATTCCTTTTTGCCATTCGCCCATTTGATTGTAGGCTGCACCAATATTGTTGTAAGCATCTGCATAATTGGGCTTCAGTTTCAATGCTTCATTGCAGGCATCAATACATTTTTGATACTCTTTTTGATTGTAATAAGTTAAGCTCAAATCCAAGTAATTTTCTGCGGTTAATGGCTTTTTGATGATTGGGGTAATGATTGCAACTGCTGTTTTATTCTTTCCGGCATTCAAAAATGCAAGAGCATCCTTATCGCCCGGTGTTACCAAGAGGGCTTTATTGGCGGTTTCAACCAACTTATCCCATGAGCCAGTTTGATTGTAGGAATACATCAACACATTCAACGCCAAGGTTGAATATGGATTAATGGTCAATGCTTTTTCTGCCATTGTTATGGCTTCATTCCACCTGCCATTTTCCTTTAAAAACCTTGCATAAAATGCATATGGTTCAAAATAATTGGAACCATGCGTTATGGCTTTTTGAAAATTGGGCTCTGCTTCCAAAGGCTTGCCTGTGGCTGCTTTCAGCACACCAATATTGATGAACAATGTGTGGTAAGTAGGATTGTACACCAAGGCTTTTTGGAAATAATCATTTGCCACATCATAATTGCCTATTTCCATTTGTGTTAACCCATAGTTCATGAGCCCTCTTCCATTTGCAGGACTTTTTACGGTTACATCATACCATAAAGTGGCTTCTGTTTTCCATACCTTATTTCGTTGATACACTCCATAAGCATTGAGTGCTATTACCGTAAACAATGCAATAGGCACATAATATTGGGCTTTGCCCATGCTGCCATTGTTGAGTTCAGTTTTTTGCAATTGCCATGCAATGAAGCTCACCACACTAAAGGCTAACCCTACAAAGGCAAAGTACATTCGGTGATCATTGGTTACTTCTGCAAATGGTGCTAGTGAAGTGGGCAATAAGGAAGCGGCAAACCAAATGAGCCCAAATGAAATAGGTCTAGTTTCTTTTTGTTTGGATGCTTTAAATATGGCAATCACCAATAGGGTTACGAAGATGAGTCCGATAATGATTCTTTCATCAAAAATGTTTTTAATAACGCCCCAATCTGAATCGGCACTTAAATGACCCGGAATAAAAAACGCCAAGAAATAACGTAGCCAAACATAGCCCTGTGTTAAAATATAATAACCTGCCGGATTGGTGATTCCATCAATGGCTTTTACATGCGATAAAGTATAGTACTGCACAGCTCCTACCAATAAGAGCAAGGGCAAAAGTTGGAATACTGTTCCAAATACTTGGGTGAAATATTTTTTCTTGAAAATATCTTGTATAGACATTTCTTTTTCAAACAGCAAAATGTAAAAAAACAATATTGGCACAATCATCAATGCTGTTTCCTTGGCAAATACACAAGCCATTGCAGGCAATACATACAAGAACCATTTTCTTTTTGCCGGATAAGCAACATAAATGAAGAAGGATGCTACGATACATAAGGTTGAAAGCACATCGGAACGTGCAATAATATAGTTCAATGTTTCTGCATTGGCTGTATGTAATGCAAACCAACCTACTGCTACTATTGCTGCATATGGATACAATCTATGCTGACCAGTTTTGCTCAATAATTTTTTATACACGAAAAATAATAGACTGCACAATACTATATGCCATAAAAAAGTGGACAGGTGAAAATACAATGGTTTCAACCCACCTCCTAACCAATAATCAATGGCTGTGGATGTGGTTACAATTGGACGTAGGCCCCAGTGTGCAGGTGATGCACTGAACATTTTTGGATTGCTGAAAAATTCGGGTATATTCTTGATGTCTCTAATGTGTACATTATTGACTATCGTGTGTACGTCGTCGAAATGGAAGCCATTATTAAAGTGGTTGGAATAGCTTACTAGTAATACAACAAAAAAAATAAAGGATAAAAAAACAATGTTCCTATTATCTTTCTTCATAAAGTTTCAGTTAGTCTTTTATAAATTAATGTTTGTAATGAATCAGCATTTATTTTTTTAAAATATTTTCTCTTTGCTCTTTTAGCAGTGCCATTTCCTGCGTAAGTTTTGTTATGCTTTTTTGCAGTTTTGAATTTACGATGGAAAGGTGCAGCAAATAAATAAGTATCACAAAAATAAAACCGGTGAACACAAGGTTGGCTGGTTCGTATACGCCAAAGGCTTTTGCCATTACATCTAATCCTTTACGCCAAAAAGAAAAGACAATGAGCAATAAGGTACAAACAATCCATACGATGGCATATTCTTCACGTAATTTACCCTTGATAATTAACTTGGCTATATAGCCAAGAAAAAACAGGTTGATGATGATGACAATAATCTGTATCCTAGCCATGGGTTTTAATTTTTTCTGATGAATGAAAATAACATTGCTATGGTTACTTTAACCATATAGTATACTTGTGAAAACTGTCGGATGGAGGATTGCCCACCTTGTCGCTCCCGCATCACTACTGCTGTTTCTTGAACACTTAGTCCGGCTTTTGCAAAGATGATGATGGATTCGGGTTCGGGGTATTCATCGGGATAATTTTCTGCTGCAATGGCAATGGCTTTTTGATCGAATAATCGGAAGCCGGATGTACTATCATACACATGAATGCCGGTAAATAGTTTATTGAGCCAATGCAAATAGCCGATTCCGGTTCTTCTTAATGCAGAGGATTGGTAGCCCTGCTTAACAATAAACCTTGAACCAATGACCACATTGGATGGAGTAGATTCCCAATGTGCCAATAACTTATGCAATTCTGTAGGTGGGTGCTGACCATCGCCATCCATTTGTACTGCTAAATCGTACCCATTGTTCAATGCATAACGATAACCTGTTTGCATTGCACCACCAATGCCGAGGTTTACTGTTAAATCGAGTACTCGTACATTGAATTTACTAGCAACCTGTACCGACTGATCTGTTGAACAATCATTGACCACTAAAACATCTAGCTGGTACTGTTCTTGTAGTTGAACCTGCAAGAGTTCGGGCAAAAGTTTAGGCAATGAAGCTGCTTCATTAAAACAAGGTATAATTACAAGTAACTTTTTAATCATTGCGATGTAAAATAAATAACAAAATATGATTTGCGATTATACAAATTATTCAGCAAATATTTATTATTACTATACAATGAAAATTGGAAGCAGCCTTAATTGTGTAGATACAAATAATTCATCATTATCTCGTTGAAGCGTTGGGTTGGTAAAAATACCAACTGAGGCGTACGTTATTTTGAAAGCTTTTCATTCAAAGTGAAGAACACTAACAACAATCTTTCCGCCTTTGTTAGTGTTCTTCACCAACAATTACACTAAAATAACACCAAATACTTTATTCATCGTTATTCTTTAAACATCAAAACTCAATAAAAGCTTCTTGTTCTAAACAAGCTTTATATTGATGCAATAATGCTATGATTTGTTGCAATGCTAACTCCTCCAATTGCTCAATATTGGGTTGATGGGTTAATTGATTGTTGTACAAAGTTCGATTCCCTTTTAATTGTAATACTTTTTCAATACTTGGTGGTATAAAAAAACGAGCTTTTTCATTCAAATACTTTTTATACTCTCTTAAATAAATATTGATTCCTTCAAAATCAACATCACCAAAATGCAAGTATTGATTAGGTATTTTTTGCAGCCATTTAATTACATCTTTATGTTGTGTTTGCGGATATCTGGCAATAAATACAACTTGTAATCCTTTGAATAAATAGGCTTGTTGTTGTACAAATCTAAAATTTTCGGCATTTTCAATTCCAATTACGGTTACTTGCTCATCAATTTTAAAACTTTCATAATCGTAAATAAAGGTAAAACTCCCTGCTAAAGGTTCAATAACAAATGGTTGATTGTTTAAACTGGCTTTTATTGGCTGAAAACTATTCACCAAAAAACCTTTGAAACTGCGTATTTTTTTGAGTTTGGAAGATGAGCCAATATTTACCAAACTTGCTCTTGTAAGTGTTTAATGCTCTAACTCATCAATATATACATGTAAATTTTGAATGCCGAAATGATTATTTAAATATTGCTCAATCAACTGATTATTACTTAAATATAATTGATACCTACTTTTTCCAGTTCGAATCTTCTGAATAATTCCATCCTCCGCTAATTGTTGAATAAGGGGTTGTTTAAGGCAAGTTCCTGAAAGCTTTACTCCATTCAACAATTGTTGCAATAATCTAGCTACTGTTAATGGCAATTTCATGCGTACAATTCAATTTATAATTGAAATTAAGTAGTAATCATTATTTCACGGATGTTTTTGTATTCAAGTTGCAAAAGATGAAACTGATGGGTACTTCTATAAAATTGAAATAAGTTTCCACAATCGTTTGCGTAAATGTATTTATTAGCTTTAACCCCCTATTTTTGCCACCATTTTTAAAAATTATTCTTGCTTATGACTACTAAAATGTTATTCTTAGCCGTTCCGGTATTGGGTGTTTTAGGTCTTTTGTACACTTGGATTAAGTTCAATTGGGTTTCAAAACAAGATGCTGGTACCGACCGCATGAAAGAAATCAGTAATTATATTGCCGAAGGTGCAATGGCTTTCTTAAAAGCCGAATGGAAAATCCTTTCTTACTTTGTTATCACCGTTGCTTTATTATTAGGGTTTATGGCTAGTAAAAACCCTAACAGCCATTGGACGATTGCTGTTGCCTTTATTATTGGTGCAGTTTGTAGTGCCGTTGCTGGCTATATTGGTATGAAAGTGGCCACAAAAGCAAATGTTCGTACAGCACAAGCTGCTAGAACTAGTTTATCAAAAGCATTGGAAGTTTCATTTACTGGTGGTGCAGTAATGGGTCTAGGCGTTGCGGGTTTAGCTGTTTTAGGTTTAGGAAGTTTGTTTATTATTCTTCAATCATATTTTAGTGCCGATGTGGTTAGTTCAAACGAAATGTTGAGAACCATTGAAGTATTAACCGGTTTTTCTTTAGGTGCTGAAAGTATTGCCTTATTTGCTCGTGTTGGTGGTGGAATTTATACCAAAGCTGCCGATGTTGGAGCAGATTTAGTAGGTAAAGTTGAAGCTGGAATTCCTGAAGATGATCCTCGTAACCCAGCCACTATTGCTGATAACGTGGGCGATAATGTGGGTGATGTTGCTGGTATGGGTGCTGATTTATTTGGTAGCTATGTTGCTACTGTTTTGGCAACCATGGTATTAGGACAAGAAACTACTTCAATAGATAATTTTGGTGGCTTTGGTCCTATATTATTACCTATGTTGATTGCTGGTTTAGGTATTGTTTTTTCTATTGTTGGAACTTGGTTTGTACGTGTAAGCGATGCTGCAGGTATTAACACACACAATGTACAAAAAGCATTGAACATGGGTAACTGGGGTTCAATTGTATTAACTGCTATTGCCTGTGTTGGTTTAGTATATTATATTCTACCAGAAACAATGTCTTTACGTAACCTTGAATTTACCAAATGGGGAGTTTTAGGTGCAATTGGTGTTGGTTTAGTGGTAGGAACACTAATGAGTATTATAACTGAATATTATACAGCAATGGGCAAACGTCCAGTGATGTCTATTATTCGTCAAAGTGCTACAGGTCATGCTACCAACGTAATTGGTGGTTTAGCTATTGGTATGGAAAGTACATTTTTACCAATTTTAGTTTTAGCAGGTGGTATTTGGGGTTCTTACGCTTGTGCAGGTTTATATGGCGTTGCTATTGCAGCTGCTGGTATGATGGCAACTACTGCTATGCAATTGGCGATTGATGCTTTTGGACCAATTGCTGATAATGCTGGTGGTATTGCTGAAATGAGTGAATTACCTGCTGATGTTCGTGAGAAAACAGACGTGTTAGATGCTGTAGGTAATACAACTGCCGCAACTGGTAAAGGTTTTGCCATTGCTTCTGCTGCATTAACAGCATTGGCTTTATTTGCTGCTTTTGTGGGTGTTGCAGGTATTGAAGGTATTGATATTTATAAAGCAAAAGTGTTGGCTTCTTTATTTGTTGGAGCAATGATTCCTTTTATATTTTCTTCTTTAGCAATTCGTGCAGTTGGTGAAGCTGCAATGGCAATGGTAGAAGAAGTTCGTCGCCAGTTTAAAACCATTCCAGGTATTATGGAAGGAACTGGTAAACCAGAATACGATAAATGTGTGGCTATTTCTACTGATGCTTCTATCAAAAAAATGATGTTGCCCGGTGCAATTGCAATTGTATCGCCATTGTTGATGGGCTTCATTTTAGGTCCTGAAGCTTTAGGTGGATTTTTAGCTGGTGCAACTGTAAGTGGTGTATTAATGGGTATGTTTCAAAACAATGCAGGTGGTGCTTGGGATAATGCAAAAAAATCTTTTGAGAAAGGTGTTGAAATAAATGGTGAAATGTATTACAAGAAATCAGATCCACATAAGGCATCTGTAACTGGCGATACAGTGGGTGATCCTTTTAAAGACACTTCTGGCCCTTCAATGAATATCTTAATTAAATTAATGAGTATTGTATCATTGGTAATTGCTCCTTCTTTAGCTCAAATACATGGCACCAAAACCGGTGGTCATGCTCAAGCTCATGAAAAAAAGATTGAAATAAATGTTACCGCTAAAGATGCGAATGCTGAAAACAATCCAGATGCATTTATGGCTCAATTGAAAATAGATGGAGTTATAGGTGAAGAAGCAAATGTTGAATATGCTAATGGTAAATTGGTAATCAATGGAATTGAACAATCTGCTGAAATTGTTGCCAAATACAATAGTTTTTTAACTGGAAAAACTGAATTTAAACTGAATATTCAAACAAAAGATTAGTAACTGTTTAATAAATAATTGTTTATAATAAAAAAGGTTATCAATTGTTTTGGTAACCTTTTTTATTATAGTTTTATTCAATCAATCGATATTAATGAAAAAAATTTTACAACTACTTGTTTGTTTGTTCTTTTTACAAATAAGTTTTGCTCAATCGCCTAATGAATCAGTTGGATACTATTATCAAGGAAAAAAAATCAGTTTTCCACTCTCCTATCAAGTGATTACTGTTGGTGTACAATCTGAAAATTTTACTGAACAAACTAGAATCAATATAGCGGCTATTTGTAAAGTGAGCAACAATTCGGTTCAGTTCAGTACAACCAAGAACCAATTTTTTGTTCAATTTACTTCTATCCAAAATGATATTGCTTTTGCTGCTTTAAATACGTTAAAAGCAAGAAGTGATATTGAATATGCTTTTGCAGGATTGTTAAGTCAAGACAATAAAACCTGTACTTATGGAGATGAGTTTGTTGTTAAGCTAAAAGCTAATGCCCCTTTTTCAGTTTTACAAAATTTATTAGGCGAATTTAATTGCAGTATTGCACAAGCATATAAATTCAATAGTTCAACTTATATTTTAAGAGCAGGAGAAAGACAATCATTCGATGGCGTAAAAGCAGCCAACTTATTTTTTGCATCTGGTTATTTTGAATATGCCGAACCCAATTTAACCTTACATAATGGGTTGAATTATACACCCAACGATCCAATGTATAATTTACAGTGGTCATTAAAAAATACGGGTTCTGTTCAACAATATTCAGGCACAGTAGGTGCTGATATGAATGTAGAAAATGCCTGGAATATTACAATGGGAAGCCCAACTATAAAAATTGCAGTAGTAGATGAAGGGGTTGATTTAACGCATCCTGATTTAACTGCTAATTTGTTACAAGGCTTTAATTGTTTAACACAAACTTCTAATATTGGGGATGGGCAAAATTTAGGCACTGCCAGGGCTCATGGAACTGCATGTGCTGGAATTATTGCAGCAAGAACCGATACCAATCAAAATGCAACCAATATTGGAATAGCTGGTGTTGCACCTTTTTGTAAAATAATTCCCATAAATCTTGCTGCTTCAAATGGAACATTTACAACTACAGCAAACATTGCAGGTGGATTTGATTATGCTTGGCAGAATGGAGCTGATGTGATTTCAAATTCTTGGGGTGGCAGTTCACCTTCAAGTATTATGGAAGATGCAATTCATAGGGCAGTAACGCAAGGTCGTGGTGGTAAAGGCTCGGTGGTTTTATTTGCTAGTGGAAACGGAAATACAAGTGTAAATTATCCAGCTACCAACCCTAATGTAATTGCAGTTGGAGCTAGTTCTATGTGTGATCAAAGAAAGAGTATAACTTCTTGTGATGGAGAAAATTTCTGGGGCTCTTGTTATGGCAACACTTTAGATATTGTTGCACCCGGTGTAAAAATTGCTACAACCGATAATGTTGGCACAAGTGGTTACAACACTCAAGCAGGAACAGCAGGAGATTATAATGCAACATTCAATGGCACATCTTCTGCCTGTCCTAATGCAGCAGGAGTAGCTGCATTAGTTCTTTCAGTAAATACCAACTATACACAGGCACAAGTAAAACAAATTTTAGAACTAAGTGCCTCTAAAATGAGTGGCTATACCTATTCAATGACTATCAACCAACCCAATGGCACATGGAATAGTGAAACAGGTCATGGTCGAGTAAATGCATATAATGCTGTTTTATTAGCACAAAGTGGTATTATTTGTAATGTACAAATTGAAGCTAATGGCTCTACTCGTTTTTGTGCTGGCGGTCAGGTGGAATTGTTCGTTAAAAATCCTGTAATTGGTACAACGTACCAATGGAAAAGAAATGGAGTGAATATAGCGGTTGGCAACACATTTAATGCAAATACATCTGGCAATTATTCTGTAGAAGCAACTTATACCAATAACTGTGTAGCAACATCTAGCAGTATTACTGTTACTGAATTAAACAATGCTATTCCATTAGTTGCTAGAGCAGGTGTTAATCAAACAATTTGTGCTGGTTTTAGTATTTTTTTAGGAGACACCACAGTTGCGTCAGGAGGTGCTCCTTTCCTAGCACAAAAAAGAATTTTTGGTATGAATTGGTTCAATAACAGTTTTATCAAATTTGCACATGAGAGTCCTGAAATCTTTGATACCATTGCATTAAATATGTTACCGTTAACTGAATTCAATAATAGTCAGTTCTATACAGGTGGCACATTTACCCCTTATGGATATTATGTAATTACATCAGGAACCAACAAATTAATTAGAATAGATACAGCTACAGGTACTCAAACTTTAATTGGAAATCCAGTTCCAACCAATGGTTCTTGGAGTGGATTAAGTTGGGATAGAACTACTAAAAAACTATATGCTGTTTCATCATTTGGAACGAATAGTAGATTAAGTATTCTTAACTTATTTACAGGAGCTGTAGAATCCACTATTACCATCAATTTATCTAGAATTCTTTCTATTTCATTTAATAAAAATGGAAGATTATTTGCATCAAGATCAGATAACAACTCGAATAGTTTTGAATCTATTTTTGAAATCGATAAAACTACTGGTTCATTTATTGCATTGACCAATAACCTTGGTACGTCGATAGAATTTGCTCAAGATGCAGATTATGACCCAATTCAAGAGAAGTTATACTTAACCGCTATCACCAATTATCAAAGAAATGGCTCTCCATTAATTGAAGTAAATACCAATAATGGTTCAGCAACCATTATTGGGCAAATGGGTGGCTTTGCTGAAATTGATGCAACAGCTATTGCCGATTATCAATATACCTATAGTTGGTCGCCATCTATTGGATTAAACAATACTACAGTAGCCACTCCATTGGCAAACCCAACTACCACCACAACTTATACACTTACCGTAACTGATATGTGTGGTAACATTGCTACTGATGATGTTGTAGTAAATGTTGTTGAAAATGGAACTTGGTTGGGTACTACCAACAATAGTTGGCATGTTTCTGCTAATTGGTGTGGTGGTGTACCAACTGCAACCACAGAGGTTAAAATACCTAGCAATGTTCCAAATTATCCAACAGTAACCAGTGGTACTTATCAAGTTAAAAGCTTAACACTTGGTAGTGGAACTTACTTGTCATTAAATAGTGGTTGTAATTTACAAGTTCTAGAATGTACAAACAACAATGGTACTATTAACGGACTTGGTATTCTGCAATTAGTGGGTAGTGTACCACAAACAATGGCAGGCAATGGATTCTACAATAACTTAACCATCATTAACTCAACAGGCGTTACTATACAAAACAATATCAACACTAAAGTAAATATTGTAAATAACTTACAACTAAATGGATTATCTACTTTAAACACCAATAATAATTTAGTGTTGAAAAGTAGTTCACTAGGTACAGCCAATGTTGGTATTTCCAGTGCTGCTGGAAATTATATCACTGGCAATACTTTGGTAGAAAGATTTATTCCAGGTGGTTATAGAAAATTCCGTTTTTTAGGTCATCCATTTTCTAGCAATTTATCCATAAGTGATATTACCGATGAAATGGATATCACAGGAACTATTACTGGAAGTAATGCCAACGGCTTTACGTCAACTACTTCTAATGCTTCATCGGCTTATACTTTTTCAGAATCATTAGACGATGGCAGTATTGCAGGTTGGCTACCTATTACTAGTGGAAATATTGCAACGCAAATTACTCCTGGAAATGGATTAAGAGTTTTGGTAAGAGGCTCAAAAGGTCAAACTGGCTCATTAACTGGCGGAAGTTATACACCAGATTCTGTTATTTTAAAAATAACAGGGGTATTACGTCAGGGTGATTTTACACAATCACTTTCTTTTACCAACATTAACAAAGGTTGGAACTTAATTAGCAATCCTTATCCTTCTAATATTGATTGGAGTGGTGTAACAAGAAACAATGTAAACAATGCTGTGTATACGTACAGACCATCTTTAAATGGAGGTGTTTATGCATCTTATGTGAATAATAGTTCTACCAATGGTGGTAGTAATATTATTGAAGCTCACAATGCTTTTTTTGTGAGAGCAAGCGATGTAAATCCTTCTTTACAATTTCATGAAACCGACAAAACAACTCAAACACAACCAAACACTATGTTTAGAGGTTTGGGTGATATGCACAGTAAAATACAATTAACACTCTTCAAAACAAACTCAACTGAAAAAGATGAAATCATTGTTCGATTTGGTATAGATGCAGCCACCAATTATTTCGATCAATCATTTGATGCCGAAAATCTAAATGGAGGAATAAACGATTTGTTTGCTTTAGATGAAAACGCAAAAAGATATTCTATCTATCATGGTGAAGAATTAAGAGCATTTGAAAAATATAGAGAAGTAAAACTTGGATTTTCAATTAGCTATGTTGGAGAATATGTAATTGAAGCAAAAACATTGTATCCTTTTTTACATGGATATCAAGCATACTTAAAAGATAGCTATAACAACACAATTACACTTATAACCGATAGTATGCAATACTCATTTGTAGCCCAACAAGCTGGTGTAATGAATAACAGATTGAGTATTGTTTTCAGTAATCAAAAATCACCCACACCAATTACTAAAGCAACTATGTTTGTTAGCCCCAATCCTGCTAGCTCTAGCTTTGAAGTATTTTGTATTGTATTTAACAAATTAGCCAATACCAATATTTCAATTAAAGACATAAATGGAAGAACCTTACAAAGAAAAGAAGTGGGTAAAATATCTACAGGATCTGTTTTAATGAACAGTACTACATTACCTAACGGAGTTTATTTAGTTGAAGTACTCAATGGTAGTGAAAGGTTCATTCAAAAGTTGATTAAACAGTAATGGAAATATTTTTTTGAATAAGTAATTGCAAACTTTACATTTGCAACACTTTGGGGGGTTTAGCTCAGTTGGTAGAGCGTTTGCATGGCATGCAAAAGGTCAGCGGTTCGACCCCGCTAATCTCCACAAAAACGCTGAAACCCTTATGAATAAATGGTTTCAGCGTTTTTAAAAGGTCTATGTATAGACCAATTCAATAGTAATTCATACACAAAAAATTGAAGTGTATGAGATAAAAAATTTTGCTCCAACTATTTACCCTCTTAATAGAGATGTTACCAAAGTTTGGTTTGTAAAGTATAGAGATCCCTCTGGTAAACTGGTTAAACGGTATGGCAACATTGCCATATTTTCTACCCAAAAAGAAAGACTCAAAGAGGCTAACCGACTAAATAAAGAAATTTTACAGCCCGAAAATTTGAACATTAAACAACGTGAAGGGCTTATTAGTAAACTGCAAATGGTTCTGGATGAGAAACGCTACAGCATTGGTTTAAAGAGTTATCAAACCTATTTGTACTACTTAAAAAAGTTGAGTACCTAGTACAATTTAGAGTTTAAAAAAGATAGAAAAGTTAATCCGTATTACTTAATTATACACCTGCAACAACAACGCTACAGCTCTAACCTGGTACGTAAAATGGCTTGTATTTTAGGTGGTTTTTTTAAGGTACTGGTTAAACGTTACCTGTACCATTGCAACCCATTTGAAGAAGTAAAAATTAAAAAAATTAAGGGCAAAAGTAAACTGCCTTTTCACGATGAACAGATCAAAGAAATATTAAAAGTGGTTGAAGCTGAGGACTCACAATTGAGATATGCCATTGATTTTTTATACTACCTATATTTTCGCCCTACTGAAATTAGATTGCTGAAGATTGAGCACATTATGTTTTATGATATGCAAATAATGGCTACCAACGAAATTTTGAAGGATAACGATAATTATTTAAAAACTATTCCAACGCAACTGAGCAACACATTTTAAAGTACAAAGCATACCCACCACACTTTTATATTTTCTCAAAAAACGGATTACCAGGCGAAAAGCCATTGGGTAAAAATGAACTCACCACACGAATGAGCAAAGTATTAAGAGGTTTACTTTATGACTCTCGTTATAGTTTGTATAGTTGGGTGCATACTGGTATTAAAAAAGCTGCTATGAGTGGTATTCCTATCAAACAATTGCAGCTACAGAAAGGGTCCTCCGATTTAAAAATGTTTGATGAATATTTAAAAGACTTAGGTGTTAACGATTGTCAATTATTGGCAAATAATTTTCCATCGTTATAAAAAATAAAAGCCTGTACAATTAAATAAACTGTACAAATGATGGGTTAAGTTTTAAATATTCAATTCTAAAAGGCTTGTTTTAAATAAAAACCCTCCCTTGTAGAAACAAAGGAGGGTAATTCTAACTTAACTGCCTATGAGAAAATTTTTACTATCTTTTACCAAACAACTTTTTTTTAACTGCTTTTTTTACTACACGTTTTTTAGGAGCCGATTTTTTACTAGCAGTTTTTTTTAGCGTCCTTACGTCTAGGCTTACTGGTACTGCATACCTTACGCCCTTTTTTACCGCCTTTGCGGTTCATTTTGGCTTCTTTTACATTGCCTTCTCCATCAATGAAGTACAAGTAACCTTTTTTACGTGTAACTACTTTTTTTGCTACTATTGTTGACATAAAAAAATAAATTTAAAATTGAGTATTTGCATAACTACTTACAAAATAGTTTCCTGCGTTTGTTCCAGTTGTATATGATCCTGTAACACCTATAAACCAATCCCCTACTTGATGAGTAACGTCTATAGTGTTATTCTGCACCCTTATGTTTCCGGCATTATCAAACTGAAATAAAGTACCATCAATACCACCAGTAATTACATTGTTTACTATATCATACAAAATATTAACTCCAGTATTGCCTCTAAAAAAGAATCTTCGATTAGTAACAAATTGATTTCCTTCTATTCTTACTCTAAAATTACCTTGAGATGGCATTGTGTAAATGGTAAATGCACCGTACCAATCATTTGCAAAGCAGTTACTTGTATTAACAACATTATTAGATATGTTGCCACTAAACAAACTTAAGATTATTGGAAAGGTTACGTTGTGAATTGTGTTTGAATTAAAATTACAATCGTTACCTAAATAAACCCCTTCAAATAAAGCATCTTTAAATAAATTACCACTAACTACATTATTACTACCAATTATTTTTTCACGCTGAAAAGCACCGTAAGAAGCATTGTTTGATATTACTGAAAAAGAAATTGGCTCACATGCCAAAAGTGTACCACCTTCAAAATTAGCACTACCAACACCTGTTTGAATTGTTTTACCATTATAAACATTATCGTTTATTTTAAAATGGCTACAACTTGCAGCCCTTATAGATGCTTCTTTTATTTTGTAAAACTTATTGCCACTAATTACAGCCTCCCTTATCTCAGCTAATTGAATGGCTCTTTTACAGTTTATAAAAGTATTGTTTAAAAAATTCCAATTTAAGGGAGTGGCTGCGTTTGCTTGTAATCGAAAGCAATTGATACCGTAATGGCTAGAGTTTTCAAACAAACAATTTTGCACTATAACATTAGTGGCAGGGTTGGCTACATTGTCCCCAAAATCAATTCCAGTATCACAATCTTTAAAAACAACATTGTTGATATTTATTTTATCAATACCAGTACTTACTCTTATTAAAGCACTGTTGCCGTAAAATATAGAAAAAGGCAATGCTGTGAAATTGGCTGTTACATTACCACCTGTAAAACTTACACTTGTACCGCTAATTGTACCAGTTGCACCATTTGGCAAATTGGCACTATTGTTACGGTAATTGGTTGTTGTTGCTATGGTTGAAATATAACTTTCATCTCCAGTATGTTTATCATACACTTGAAAAGCCATGCCGTTGTATTTTGATGGCAAAGCACTACTAACTGTACCAACATTGCTACCACTGGTAAACGATATTGTTTGTGTAATTGCTTCAAAAGTACTTTGCAGTGTACCACCTGTAAAACTTACATTACTTGAATTTATACGAAATAAATTGTAGCTTTTTGCAGTAGTAATAGTAACAGTTTTTATAATAGCATTTTTACTCATTACAATTTCTATAGGCGAAGAAATTGTTACCGTACTATCTACAATATAAACACCATCGGGTATATTTAATTTGCCGTTAGCATTTGCATTTATTGCATTTTGTAAAAACGTTCTATCGTTAGCAACACCGTTTCCTTTTGCTCCATAAATTTTTACATTAGCACCAAAATTATTGGCATCTACATAACCTTTTACAGCTTTTTCGGTAACTAATTTGCTTCCACTTTTTGTGATTAACAAAGTATCATCACTTACGCCATTAATTAACTTGCTGCCAATGGTTAAACTCCTGGTAGCTGTTAAATTTTGAGCCCTACCAGTTGCAGGTATTGTTTGAGCAAATGAGCAAATCGTAAACATTAAACATGCTAAAATTGAAAATATTTTTTTCATTGTATTAAAAGTTTTTTTTATTGAAATAATTATTCACCATATATAAAGAAGCTAAAATTAAACTTAATGCCAGTACCGTAATCACTAAGGGTTTTAAGTATTACATTATTTTTTGTTCTTTATCAAATAATATTTTAACAAATTAACTATTCTAATTTGCCTATCAATGGTACTAGTTGAAAATACACCATCGACAATATATTTACCAAGCTTTTGTACTGTGCTATCAGCCCACAAATAAGGGCTAGGAATATTTACTTTTCTATAACCTGCATCATTATAAGTTCCCAATTGATGTAGCAAACTTTCTATGCTTGCATTATATTTATAATCTCTCCATGCAGGCGTATTACTCAGTTTTAACTGTATAGCTGTAATTGCACCTTGTTTAAAACAATGTGCTGTTTATCCTGCTAGTATTGGATAATTTGGCAACCCTACTGGATTTTTTTTGCTATACCTGTAAGTGGCTACCTTCAGCTAAATACATTGTAAAACTAAAGTTGCTTTATCACATGTGAATTACAGCAATTAAGTACCAAGGAATACCAGCCATTTTAAAATAATCTGTAACTTTTTAGTACTTGCTTTCATTTGCCATCATTACTTTATAGGCACTTTCTAACTTTGCTTCATTACCACTTTTAACTACAGCTTTATCAAAAAGACTTTTGTATTCGGCACGTAACAAATCGGTTAGTTTTAAAATAATCTCCACAAAAACGCTGAAACCCTTATGAATAAATGGTTTCAGCGTTTTTACAATCGGCTTGTAGACTTTTAAAAAATCATACTACAAAATTTCTTCTAGAAATAATTTTCACCATATTTCATGCAACATATCAAAACTTCCATTGTAATCAATCGTTTTGTTTTGCTTAAATCCAAGAATTGCACTCATTAAAGTGTCAATATAAAAGCGTCAAATACTTAACTTATTCTAGCAATTTTTATTTCCTTACCTTCATTGCAATTAGTCAATAATTTGTATTGAATTATCTACAACAAAATGGTACATATTGCTAATTATTCATTTTAAATTATTAAGCATTATGGCCGAAACCTGGAACAAAAAAGAAAGAGAAAAGAAAAAACAACAAGAAAAAAAAGACAAAGCCGAACGTAAGCAAGAACGTAAAGACAATGCCAAAAATGGCAATAACTTAGATAGCATGATTGCTTATTTAGACGAAAATGGCAACTTATCTTCTACCCCACCCGATCCAAGAAAAAAGATTGTAGTTAATGTTGAAGATGTTGAAATTGGTGTGGCAAAACAAGCCCCCATTAATCCTGAAGATTTAATTAGAAAAGGAATTGTAACCTTTTTTAACGATGCCAAAGGTTATGGCTTTATTAAAGATCAAGAAACACAAGAAAGCCTGTTTGTACATGCCAACTCCTTAACTCAGCAAATTAAAGAACACAACAAAGTAACCTTTGAGGTTGAAATGGGTCCCAAAGGTGCCAATGCTGTAAACGTTAAATTAGTCAGTTAATTTTTGAATTAAGCTGTTGCCAATTCACAAGCTTCATAAATACCAATTTCTGCATTGGTATGTTGCTTTAATGCTGTAACTAAATTGGCAGCATCTTTATTTTTTACAAAAATTTCTAAAATGGCTGAGTATTTTGAATTTTGATAGTAGGCTTCGTATATGTTTAATTTAGCTTTTGAGCAAAGCTCTTTAAACTCAGAAAAATCGTAAATAGAATCGGCAAAAAATACAAATATTTTACTTTCGCCATCATGTATATCATCTTTCCTTTCTGTTTGAATAATTGAATATCCACCAGCTTGTTTTTCTTTTACACTCACTTCTGGAACTCTAGAAGATTTCTTAGGCTTGGTAAACATGAATTGAGTTTCATCGTTTTCAAATCTATGTTGTGTTACATATTTGAATACGCCATTCTTTTCATTTTGTTGTAATGTAATATCAGTTTCGCTGTTGCTTGATTTATTGTATTGATTCCACTGCATCATAAACTGATTGGTGTTCAGTGTAGTTTCAAAACAAATAAATTGGGTTATTTTGTCTTTATTCATCCTTGCAATATAAGCCTTTCAAGTGGCAATGAGCTATTTATATTCTAATGTACTGATTACAACCTCTTTAGTTCATCAACCCATATCATTTTATTGTATACACACTTACGTCAAGATATTTTTTTTAGTACCATTAATTAATGTTCTTATTCTGTGATTTATGTAACTGTTAATGCTAACTCTGTAAGTAAACTCATTGAATAAACATCAATTTTACCATTAACAATTTACATTCTTTTCTATTGCTTTTTAAGGCAGTACAAAAAAATACAATCATTAAAACAGTACAATTATGTTACAAAAAATTTCACGTTTAGCATTAATGATGATGCTATTTTCATTCAGCTATGCAAGCATAGCAAGTAGTGCTTCTACCACAATAGATGAAACTACAAAAACAACATCAACCAATAATAGCATTCGTGCCGAACAATTGATGTTTCGACTGAATGAAATTAAATCAATGGATAAATCAAGCATGACAAGACTTGAGAAAAAAACACTTCGTAAAGAAGTAAAAGAAATTAAAAAAGAAATGAAAGCCAATAATGGCGTATATCTTTCCATTGGTGCAATTATTATTATAGTATTATTGTTGATTTTACTTTTATAAAACTCAATTCAAGCCTTATAAAAAAAGTCAAACAGTATGTTTGGCTTTTTTTATGCTCATCAATGAAACCACTATTGTAAATAATGCTCAAACAATGTAAACTGTCATGTAACAATATGACATATATCATCTGATAAAAGAATAGTAAAATAAATTTTACTTCTACTTTTATGTTTGCCCTAACCATTTATTCCCTGCATGAAAAAAGCACTTTATTTCATTGTTTGCTTTTGCGTAATTTATATAAATGCAAATAGTCAAACTACCTTTGTTGAAATATCTAAACTATTACAACAAACAAACGAAGCGTCTTTCAAAAAAGACATTACAATTATTACCAAATATTTAGACCAACTTTCGCCTAAAGAAGCTATTACTGCATCACAAAAACTAATGGAAGTAGTTGCTGAGTTACCACAATATCATCTTTTATTTCAACACATTATGTATCTGAATGTTGAAGCATACGATAGAGGAGGAATAAGAAGACACTCTATTTTGTACTGTATCTCATTAATGGATCAACCCAAATTTAATAAACCCGAAATACAACAAACTTTATTATCCAATATTGGTTCAATATATTACACATTTAATGAGTATTCTAGTACTAAATATTATTTAGAAAAATATTTAGCTATTGATTCTACAAAAACAACCAACCGAGATATCAATATTGTTACAACATTAGGACTTATTCACTCTGCAAACAATAATCATACTGTTGCAAAAAATTATTTTGAATGGGCTATCTATAAGGCTGAGAAAGCCAATAATGATGCTTGGATAGGCATAACACATGGAAATTTAGGTGCTGAATATGTAAAACTAAGTAAGTATAATTTTTCTGTACACTACTTAGTAGAAGACATTAATAAAAGCTTATTAACCAATAATTATGAAAGTGCATCTACAGCAGCAGGATATCTAGGATACAGTTACTTAAAAATGAAAGATTATAACAATTCAAAAAAATATCTAGATAGTGCTACAAAAATATTAATAAACTATGACCTATTAAATAATTACAGAATTGGTGAAGCTAGATTATATGGATATTATGCCGAGTATTTTGAAGCTATGAACAAGTATAAAGAAGCGTATGAAAATAAATTAAAATCCGATATAATAAAAGACACAATTAATCAAAGAAATATAAGAGAATCTTTAAACCTTCAATTAACCGAAATTAATGAGGTAAAAAAAGAACAACGAGAACTATTGCTGAATAAAACCATTCATAAGAAAAAAGTTAATGAAATTTTACTGTTTATTGTAATAGTTGGTGCTATACTTTTTATTGGAGCTATTACTTTATTATTGAAACAAAAAAATAAAATCAATACCATTCTTCAAGAAAAAAATTATGCTATTGAACAAGAAAAAATAATTATTGAACAAAGAAAAAATGAACTAGTTCAGTCTAATTTGGTTAAAACAAAATTATTTTCAATTATTGCCCACGACTTAAGATCGCCTGTAAGTAATTTACAAGGTTTAATGAATATGCTGGAAGATGGTACAATTAATCAGCAAGAATTCTTTGAACAATTACCAGGTATACACGTAAAAGTTGAAACACTTTTTGGTACAATTGATAATTTATTAAATTGGACTTTTTCACAATTACAGGGTATAACAACTACAAAAGAAAAAATTGACATTCAAGAAAGAATAAATGTTGTATTTAACTTCCTACAAAGCATTGCCCTTAAAAAAAATATTCAGTTAGTTTGTAATATTCAAGCAAACAGTTTTGCCTATGCCGATAAAAATCAAATAGAAATTATTTTACGCAACTTAATTAGCAATGCAATAAAATTTAGTCATTCAAATGATCAAGTGATTGTACAAACAGCTATTCAAAACCATAAAATTTTAATTAGTATAAAAGATGCTGGAGTTGGCATTAACGAAGAAAAAATGAATAACTTATTTAATGCAATCAACAACACATCCACAATTGGCACAAGTGGCGAAAAAGGTGTTGGCCTAGGCTTATTAATTTGTAGAGAATTTATTACTAGCAATAATGGCAAAATTTGGGTTGAAAAAAATAATCCAAAAGGCACTATATTTAATTTTACTTTACTTATTTGGAAAGATTAAAATCAATTATTGTGTCTGTTATTCAGCTAATCAATCATTCAAATACATCAAACATTCAACCCAATAGAATTATTTCATTAGTACCATCTCAAACAGAATTGTTGTATGATTTAGGTTTAGAAAAGGAAGTAATAGGTATTACAAAATTTTGTATTCACCCCAATGAATGGTTTAGAACAAAAACAAGAATTGGGGGCACAAAAAACATCAATGTAACAAAAATTCAAGCCTTACAACCAACACTGATCATTGCCAATAAAGAAGAAAATGTTCAAGAACAAGTTGAAGCAATTGCAAAGTTTTGCCCTGTTATAGTAACCAATATCAGTACATTAATAGATGCTTTAAGTATGATTGAATTGCTTGGTTCAATTACCCAAACTCAATCTAAAGCACAAATACTCATGCAATCCATTCAACAAAACTTTGAGCAAGTACAACCAGTACAAAAATCGGTTGCTTATTTAATTTGGAAAGAACCGTATATGACAGTTGGTGGAGATACATTTATTAGTAATATTTTACAAGAATGTGGATTGAATAATGTTTTTTCTAATCAACATCGTTATCCAATTACTACAATTGAAGAGTTGCAAATGCTACAACCCAACTATGTTTTTTTATCATCGGAACCCTACCCTTTTAAAGAAAAACATGTACAACATTTACAAGAGCAATTACCTAACAGTACAATACTGATGGTAGATGGAGAAATGTTTAGCTGGTATGGAAGCAGATTAGAAAAATTCACCAATTATTTTATGCAATTCTTATCCCCTTTATTAAACTGATATGAATCAACTTTTATAAACACTGATTACCTAATTTTGCCACTCAATTAGCAACACGTATCTTTCAAACGCAAAAAACTATTCATTAAACCAAAACAAATATTTAAACATGAAAAAATATAATCCAGGTGTATTATTTGGAGAAGAATTAAAAGCATTGTATCAAGATGCAAAAGACAATCAATTTGCTTTACCAGCTGTTAACACTATTGGCACCAATACCATTAATGCAGTTTTAGAAACAGCAGCCAAAGTAAATTCACCGGTAATTATTCAGTTTTCAAATGGTGGTGCTCAGTTTATTGCAGGTAAAGGAATGCCAAACGATAATTTACAAGGTAATATTTTAGGTGGTATTTCTGGGGCATTACACATTCATAATGTTGCAAAAGCTTATGGCGTACCCGTTATTTTACATACCGATCATGCAGCCAAAAAATGGTTGCCTTGGGTAAGTGGATTAATTGATGCCGGTGAACAATTTTATAAAGAAAAAGGTCAGCCTTTGTTCAGCTCTCACATGTTAGATTTATCCGAAGAACCCGTTGAAGAAAATGTACATACATCTGTTGAATTTTTCAAAAGAATGCAGCCATTAGGTATGGGTATTGAAATTGAACTGGGTGTAACAGGTGGTGAAGAGGATGGTGTTGATAATAGCGATGTAGAAAACGACAAATTATATACCCAACCTAAAGAAGTAGCTTATTGTTACGAAGAGTTAAGAAAGGTAGGCGATTTATTCACCATTGCTGCTGCTTTTGGTAATGTACATGGTGTTTATAAGCCAGGTAATGTTGAGTTAAGACCAGAAATTTTAAAGAATAGTCAAGATTATATTCAACAACAATTTGGAACAGGACCAAAACCAGTGTACTTTGTTTTTCATGGAGGAAGTGGTTCTCCACAACATCAAATTAGAGAAGCCATTGGCTATGGTGCAATCAAAATGAATATTGATACCGATTTACAATGGGCTTTCTGGGAAGGTATCCTAGAAAACTATAAAAAACTTGAAGGTTACTTACAAGGTCAATTAGGCAATCCTGAAGGTGCCGATAAACCAAATAAAAAACATTACGATCCAAGAGTTTGGTTACGTAAAGGCGAAGAAAACTTTATTAAGCGTTTAGAAGTAGCTTTTGAAGATTTGAATTGCATCAACCGTAACGCATAAATCATTTTGAATCCATCAATAAAAATGCCCTGAATTTGTATAAGATTATAGGGCATTTTTTTATTTATCTACCCTTAGTTTAATACATGTTAGCAATAAACTATAGCTAAAAGCATAGCTTTATGGGTTCTGTATTATTTTTGCATTAAATTGCCACCCCAAATAAAAATATTTGGAAATACAACAATTATTTTTTCAATCAATGTATCGTTAGCTACCCCTGCTTAAACAAAAACTAATGAAAAAAGAAAAAGTAGAAGACTTAGAAATAAATTTAACTGGCGAAGAATCTACAGTAACCACCTCTAGTGGCGAAGTAAAACCTAAATGGTATCAACGTAGAAATAAAAGTATTACTACCGAAACCTCAGAAAAAAAAGAAACGCCAGAAGGTTTATGGAATAAATGTCCTGAATGCAACTATATACAACCCACAACAGAATTAGAAGAAAATAAATTTGTTTGCCCTAAATGTAATTACCACCATAGAATTGGTAGTGATGAATATTTTGAATACATTTTTGACAATAACGAATACACTCGTTTATTTGACAATATTGTGAGTAAAGACTTTTTAGGCTTTACCGATTTGAAACCCTACGGTAAACGATTAGAAGAAATTCATGCGAAAACCGATTTAAAAGATAGCATGAGTGTTGCTACAGGTAAAGTGCATGGTGAAGGAATTGTGGTAGCTTGTATGGACTTTGAATTTATTGGTGGAAGTTTAGGTAGTGTAATGGGTGAAAAATTTGCAAGAGCAGTTGATTATTGTATAGAACATAAATTGGCTTATTTAGTTATTAGCAAAAGTGGTGGTGCAAGAATGATGGAAAGTGCATTTAGCTTATTGCAATTGGCTAAAACCAGTGGAAAGCTCTCTCAATTGAGCGATGCTCAACTACCATACATTTCTTTATTAACCGATCCAACCTTTGGTGGCATTTCTGCAAGCTTTGGAATGTTGGGCGATTTAAATATTGCAGAACCTGGAGCATTGATTGGTTTTGCTGGTCCAAGAGTAATCAAAGAAACCATTAAAAAAGATTTACCCGAAGGTTTTCAACGTAGTGAATTTTTATTGGAACATGGTTTTTTAGATTTCATCATAGATAGAAAAAATTTAAAAGATAAATTGGCTCAAATAATTAGGTTATTTAGAAAATAAGCAACAACTAACTTTTACTTAGGCACATAAATTTGTACAATTTTATGTGCCTTTTTAATTGAATATTTATGCTATGGCAAAAGAAATGAATAATAGGCAGGCTTACTACAACTACTTTATAGAAGATAAATATGATGCTGGTATTGTATTGTTAGGCACAGAAGTAAAAAGTATTAGGGAAGGTAAAGTAAGTTTCAATGATGCTTTTTGCATGTTTGAAAAAAATGAATTGTGGGTACGTGGTTTGTACATTGCCGAATATTCTCATGGCACCGTAAACAATCACATTGCAGTACACGATAGAAAGCTATTGCTCAATAAAAGAGAATTACGAAAACTTCAAAACAAATTAAAAGACAAAGGCTTAACTGTTGTGCCTTTACGTGTTTTTTTAAATGAGAAGAATTTTGTGAAAGTAGAAATTGGTCTGGCAAAAGGTAAAAAGAATTACGACAAAAGAGAAACCATTAAACAAAGAGATACCGATAAAGAAATTAAGCGATACTTGAAATAAAAAATGTCCCAAATTTTGGGACATTTTTTATTTATTTTTCTGATGGATTTTTCTTTCCGGCCATTAATTTTTCTATTACAGCATCTAAACGTCTTTGTCTAGTGTCTGATCTTTTTGCACCTTGAATCCAAGTAACATACTCTTTTTGATTACTTAAAGTTAAAGAACCAAAAAACTCTTTTACCGATTTATGTTTAGCAAAAATTCTTTCTAACTCAACTGGTAATTGAACCAAACTTTTTTCAAAGTCGGCCTTCATTTCAACCTTTGTTTCAACATGTACAATTGGCATATCCAAATTGCGTTTGAAACGCATGGCATTCCACATATGATCTAAAGCAACAACATCTAATTTTTCGTAGCCATTGTTTTTTAAAATATCCCAACTACTTTCTCTGTTTAAATCACTTACAATTTTGCTGGTTTGCTTGGGACAAGCTACCCAAAGTTTACTGTTTTCGTGTAATGCACTAAATACTTCCCTAAGTACATTATTTAACTGATTTTGGTTTACTGCAAACAGTAATGCAAAATCAATTTTTTTAGACTTTAATAAAGGAGTAACGTTTTTTGCGTAAGATAACTTTACAAATTGTTTTTCTATCCCCGATGGAAGTCCTTGTATTAAAAGGTTCTTCTCATCTTGCAACTCTAACTTTTCGAACAATGTTTGATTAGACATGCCTAAAATATGTTTTTTCAGGTGGTGTAGTAAAAAGATTGGCGAAGTTACCAAATTGTAACCAAAACTAAAACATTAAAAAGCCATCAAATAAAAATATTTGATGGCTTAGTAAAATATTAGCCTGATAATCAATAGTTTATTTAGCTGAACGATAGTAATTTTTAACAGTTTCGTCCATTATTTTGCTTAATTCAGCAATTCTTTTTTCTTCTGGTGGATGCGTACTTAAAAATTCTGGTGGTTTTTGTCCGCCACTTAATGCAGCCATTCTTTGCCATAAAGGAATTGCTTCTCTTACATTGTAACCTGCCAAAGCTGCAAAACGTAATCCAAATTTATCGGCTTCTAACTCTTGTTTTCTGCTATGAGGCAAGGCATAACCCACATTACTTCCAATGCCATAAGCATTCATAAATAAATTTTGTGTTTCTTGAGGCTTATTAGCAACTGCAACACTTAAAGCTACACCACCCAATTGTTGTACCAAACCTTGGCTCATTCTTTCGCTTCCATGACGTGCCAAAGCATGTGCAACTTCATGACCCATAACTACTGCTAAACCATCTTCATTTTTAGTTATGGGTAGTAAACCGGTATACACCACAATTTTTCCTCCAGGCATACACCAAGCATTCACTTCTTTACTGTCTACCAATTGATACTCCCATTCGTAACCAACTAATTGATCGGCCATTCCTTGTTCAGTATAATATTTAGTGATTGCATCTGCAATTCTTTTACCAATTCTTGCAACCATTGCTGCATCTCGGCTTGTAGATGTTCCAACAACTTTATTCTGGGTAAGAAATGTACGATACTCAGTTTTTGCCATTGTTTGAACTTCTGATTCAGAAATTAAACTCAACTGACTACGACCTGTTATAGCATTTCTATGACAACCCAATGTTGTAATAAATAATAATGCTACTAAAGAAACAATTTTTATTTTCATAATTTTTATTTGTGCTTTGTTAGTTTTAAGTGAAAGTAGTTTTAAAATCAACCTAAACACATGTTCTGTAAAAGATGTAATGTTTTATGAAGAATATATAATCTTCTACTTTTATTCTACCGAAACCTGTTTTTGAATAATTGCACCTTCACTTACTTCAACAATAAACTTACGTTCATCTACTAAAAAGCCATTTCCATTTTCACAAAAATGTACTTTAAAATTTTCTACGCTAATTGGATTACCTTCAGGAATATCGGCAACATTGCTGTAACGCAATTCGTGTCCATCAATAATCATCACCAATCCACTTCCAATAGCTTCCATCTTATTACCATCTGTAACAATCATGCCAGTATCTTCTCCTAAACCAATTCCAATGCAACTTGGGTTGGTTGCAACTGCTTGTGCCAATCTACTAAATCGACCTCTTTTTTCAAAGTGAGAATCAAAGATTACATTGTCCATAAATGCTAAACCTGTAGTAATTTTCACTTCACCTTTTAAATGGGCTTTGGCTGCATTGCCTTCATAAATCATGGTATTGCTCATTGCCATTGCACCTGCACTTGTACCAGCTACTACAAACTTTTCGTTTAAATACCGCTGTTTCATAATTTTTAAAAAATCAGTACCTCCAAATGTAGAGGAGAGCCTCATTTGATTACCACCACTCATCATTACACCATCACATTCATTAATTCTTTTAATATAATCTTCTCGTATTGCATCTTCTCTATTTCTAATGTGTAATAAGCCAATATTGGTGCAACCAATTTTACCAAATGCATCTAAATAATTCTCTCCTACTTCATAAGGAATGGTAGATGCTGTTGTAATCACTTCAATTCTTTTTTCTACGCCACCTACTTCTTCTACAATTCTTTTTAAAATGCCCAATTCAAAAAAATTCAGATTGCTTCTGTAAATTTCGCCTTTTTCTAAGTCGGTGCCTTTATCCTCGGCTCCACCAATAGCTATTAATTTTCCAACGGGTTGTTTCATGCAAAACTTTTAGGTTGAAAAACAAATATAAGGGCTGCAACATTTTAGGTAAAAGCTAACATTCCACAACTGTGTAAAAGCCTACACAAAAATTATCTCTAAAAGAGTATATAGAAATAATTACCTTACCCAAAAATTAGAAATATGTTGAAGCAGTTTTTTGTTGCATCTACTTTTTTATTGCCTTGTACAATGGCTTTAGCCAATGATACAGCAATTGTTACTGTTCAGTTTTCATTTAATCAACATACATTATCAGGTAACGAACAAGAAAAGTTATTGGTTATACAATCAAATCAAGAAAATCCCATTCAATCTATTGAAATTTATGGTCATACAGATCAAATAGGATTAGTAAAATATAATCAACAACTTTCTTTAAAAAGAGCCGAAGCAGTAAAAAAATATTTGCTGAATAATAGAATTGATCCATCATTGATTACCATAGTTGCTGGCAAAGGGAAATCGCAATTACTCACAACTGCTACAGATGCTGCAAGCAGAAGTTTAAATAGAAGAGTAACCATTACAGTTGTGTACAAACCTACCACTCAAACAGCTGTAAAACCTGAAAATAAATCAAACAATGAAGAGCAAGGAAAAGAAACCACACTCACCAAAAAAATTCAAGACACAACCGTAAAACAAGGTGATAATTTTATATTGAAGAATATTAATTTTATAGGAGGCAGACATCTATTTTTAAGGGAATCTTACCCTGCATTGGAAGAATTGTATGAAGCAATGGTAAACATTCCTACATTAATCATAGATATTCAAGGCCATATTTGTTGTAGTGTTTCAGATGAGGATGGAATGGATTTAGATACTCAAACACAAGATTTATCGGTACGTAGAGCAAAAGCTGTGTATGATTATTTATTGAGAAAAGGCATTGCTACCAGTCGTATGAGCTATAAAGGTTTAGCAAGAAAGTTTCCATTAACCCAAGAAAGAGATGAAATAGAACGTTCTCAAAATAGAAGAGTTGAAATTAAGATTGTGAGAAAATGAAGTGGTGAGTGGTGAATAGTGAGTGGTTAATAGGTTTTGATTTTTTTAGATTTTGTAACTCGTTTTTAAAAAATTTCATTAGTAATTCAACACATATTTTCTAGCCCCGATGGCAACGAAAAGCTGCTACTGTTGCATAACAGTAGCACTTGCAGTGAACAGCGGGACGAATGATTATTTTGAAAACCCAAACATTTGCTTCAAAGCCTTTTTAGCCACATGCCTTTTTATACAAAGCACACCTGCATTTCCTTATTTTTGCCAACTTAAAATTGTAGTAATAAGATTATGGAGCTTTCAAAAAATTTTGACCATCAAACTGCCGATGCTAACTGGTATAATCACTGGTTAAACAAAGGCTATTTTTATAGTACGCCCGATGAACGTGAACCTTATGTAATTGTGATTCCACCACCCAATGTTACTGGTGTACTGCATATGGGTCATTGTTTAAACAATACCATTCAAGATATACTGATTCGTAGAGCAAGAATGCAAGGCAAAAATGCTTGTTGGGTACCAGGAACAGATCATGCTTCTATTGCTACTGAAACTAAGGTAGTACAAATGTTACGTGAAAAAGGGATTGCAAAATCGTCTTTAACCCGTGAAGAATTTTTGCAATATGCATGGGAATGGAAAGAAAAGTATGGGGGTATTATTTTACAGCAGTTGAAAAAATTAGGTTGCAGTTTAGATTGGAATAGAACTGCATTTACAATGGATGATGATTATTATAAAGCTGTAATCAAAACCTTTGTACAATTACACGAAGATGGCATTATTTACAGAGGGCTAAGAATGGTAAATTGGGATCCTGTAGGTAAAACTGCTTTAAGCGATGAAGAAGTAATTTTTAAAGAAATTGATAGTAAATTATATTATATAAGATATGTATTGGTGAATGATGAAGCTACATCGCAGTCATCACCAACTACTAGCAGTTCACCACTCACCACTCTCGATTCAATTACTGTTGCTACTACAAGACCAGAAACCATTTTAGGTGATGTGGCTATTTGCGTTAATCCATTAGATGAACGTTATAAAGGATGGATTGGAAAAGAAGTATTGGTGCCAATTATTAATAGAAGAATTCCCATTATTGCCGATGAATATGTAGATGCCGAATTTGGTACAGGAGCTTTAAAAATTACGCCTGCACACGATAAGAACGATAATGAAATTGGCAGAAAACATAACTTAAAAGCGTTAAATACATTAGACGAAGCTGGTAAGTTTACTGCTGCTGATTTAATGGATGAAAACCCAAGTGAGCAAGTACTGGCTTACAATGGAGTAGATAGATTTGATTTAAGAAAACAAATTATAGAAGACATTTCGAGTTTAGGTTTGGTAGAAAAAATAGAAGATTATAAAGGTCAGGTTGGAACAAGTGAACGAACAGGAGCAATTATTGAAAGTAGATTAAGCTTACAATGGTTTATGAACATGAAAGCTTTTTTGGAGAAAAATCCAGAAACACTTTCATCGGTAATGAATGATGAAATTCAGTTTCATCCGGCTAAGCTGAAAAACACCTACAATCATTGGTTAAGTAATATTAAAGATTGGTGTATTTCAAGACAGCTTTGGTGGGGGCAACAAATTCCTGCTTGGTACGATGAAGATGGAAATTGTTATGTAGCAACAACTAAGGAAGAAGCCATTGAAAAGGCGAAAGGCGAAAGGGAAAAGGTAGAAGAAAGAAGAAAGAAGATAGAAGGTGAAAACCCTCAACCTTCAACCTTAAACCTTCAACCTTCCAACATAAACCTTACACAAGACGAAGATTGTTTAGACACTTGGTTTTCTTCTTGGCTATGGCCAATGGAGGTTTTTAAAGGCATTAGTAATCCAAATAACGAAGAAGTAAATTATTATTATCCAAGTACCACTTTGGTTACAGGGCAGGATATTATTTTCTTTTGGGTAGCTCGTATGATTATGGCTGGTTATGAGTTTAATGGTAAACAGCCTTTTAAAGATGTATATTTTACCGGAATGGTAAGAGATAAGCAAGGCAGAAAAATGAGTAAACAATTGGGCAACTCTCCCGATTTATTGGAATTGATTGACAAATATGGAGCCGATGCTGTACGTTTTGGAATACTCATCTCCTCACCTGCTGGTAACGATTTATTGTTTGATGAAAGTGCGTTAGAGCAAGGCAGAAACTTTAATAATAAATTGTGGAATGCATTGAAGTTGGTAAAAATGTGGGAAGGAAGAAAGACCGAAAGCAGTACCAACGGGATTTCTGACATTTCCGACTTTCCGACTCTTTGGTTTGAGAATAGATTGAATGAAGTAAAATTAGAAGTTGAAACTCTAATGCAACAATTCCGTTTAAGTGAAGCTTTAAAAACGATTTATTCTTTAATATGGGATGACTTTTGCAGTTGGTATTTAGAGTGGGTAAAACCAGGTTTTGAACAACCCATTGATACCAAAGTATATAATAAAACAGTTGAGTTTTTTGAGGAGTTAATGCATTTGTTACATCCAATAATGCCTTTTATTACAGAAGAAATTTATCATGCTTTAGCTGAGAGAACAGAAGATTTATGTGTGAAGCAACAATCAACTGTAGATAGTCCACAAGCAACAGTTTTAGCACAAGGATCTTTGTTGAAAAATGTAATTACCACTTTACGTGAAGCAAGGGCAAAAAATCAACTGAAGCCAAAAGAGGTTATTCAATTGCATATTCAAACAACACAACAAAGCAATTATGCTAGCATAGAAGATATATTGAAGAAGCAAATCAATGCTGCAAAGATTCATTATACGCAAGATGCAATTGCTAATACCATTGTTGTAGCTATTGAAGCAGAAAAGTTTTTTATTGAAGCCGAAAAAGAATTAGATACAGTTGCTTTAAAAGTAGAATTAGAAAAAGACCTTGCTTATCAAAAAGGCTTTTTAGAAACTGTAATGAAAAAGTTAGGTAACGAACGTTTTGTTGCTAATGCAAAGCAAGAAGTAGTAGCTGCCGAGCAAAAAAAGCAAGCCGATGCAGAAGCCAGAATAAAAACTATTGAAGAAAGTTTAGCAACCTTACAATAAAAATATTAATTTGTAGTATGAAAAAAATCATTTTACTCGCTGTATTCACTTCTTTTTCGTTGATCATTTTTGCACAATCAAAAGAAGAAAAAAAGACTGATACACTTGTTCGTAAGAAAAAAGTATTACCTAAAACCTATACATTAAAACCTTCATCAGCTATTTATTTAGAAGGTGGTGGCAATAGTATTATTTATAGTGTTAACTACGATAGACGTTTCACCAAACGTTTAGATGGCTTAGGTTTTAGAATAGGTGTAGGTTATTTTCCAATGGGTGATTATAATATCGCTGCAATACCAATTGGCATTAATCATTTAGTTGGTAAAAATGGGCATTTTGTTGAAGCTGGATTGAACTTAACAGTAGTAAATTCTTCTGCAAAAAATAATAACATTACTAAGAAAGAGGCTTTATATGGGCAAATAGACTTTGGCCATAAAGCAACTAGCTTAGTAGGTGGCGTTTCAATGGGGTATCGCTATCAACCAGTTGATAAACACTTTAATTTTAGAGCAGGTGTAGAAACCTTATTAGGTAAAAGGGCAGATGAGAGAGCCGTATTTGCTATTTCTGCTCATATAAGTTTTGGGTACACTTTTTAAACCAAACTGAATGTTTATAAAAACAAATTTCAAAAACATCCTATTCATTATAGGATGTTTTTGTTTAATCAATAATGCTACTGCTCAAAATTGGGAAGTTGATTTATTGAAGAATATTAATTCCTCTTCACATTCATCAAAATACTGGAAAACAGCTAGCTCATCTGTTTATCCTGTTTCAGTTGTTAGTCCATTAGCAATATTAAGTATTGGCTATATAAAAAAAGACAAACAACTACAGCAAAAAGGTTGGCAAAATATGGGTTCATTGGTTATTAATACAGTAGTTACGCAAGGATTAAAATATGCCATTAATAGAGAACGACCGTATGAAAAATATCCAACCCTTATTTATCCATATCAAATAGACAATGATCCTTCCTTTCCGTCAGGACATACATCTACAGCATTTGCAACTGCTACTTCATTAAGCATCAATTTCAAAAAATGGTATGTGGTTATTCCTGCTTATGCTTGGGCAGCAAGTGTGGGTTATTCAAGAATGTATTTGGGTGAACATTATCCAACCGATGTATTAGCAGGTGCTGTAATTGGAACTGGCAGTGCATTTTTGAGTAATTGGTTAACGAAAAAGTATTTTCAGAAAAAAGGAAAACATCATTAATAGAAAAAAAATAAAGCTATTTTCTGTGCCACACAAATAATCATTTAACCATTTATACTAGAATGAAATAGCATATACAAAACGACTATAATTTAGTAACTTATTAGGCTTAAAGCCTTTTATTGCATTTTATAACTAAACAAAAAAAAATGAAAACAACAATTTCAAAATTCTTATTGTTAGCAGCTTTTGCTTTATCATCCTTTATTTCAAGAGCCCAAACAGCTGATGAAATTATTGATAAATACTTAATGGCAATTGGTGGTAAAGAAAAATGGAGACAAGTTAAATCCATGATTATTGAAGGACAAATTGAAGTACAAGGAGTTGAAATACCATTTACGCAAAAAGCAATAAGAAATGTAGGTGTTAGAGTTGATGCTGAATTTCAAGGACAAAAGATTATTGACATCACAACACCAAAAGCTGGATGGTCTCAAAACCCACTTGCTGGCAAAACCACTTTACAACCACTAAGTGAAGAAGAATTGAAAGATAAATTAGACGAATTAGAAATTCAAGATGAATTTGTTGATTATAAAGAAAAAGGATGCACTGTAGAGTATTTAGGCAAAGACGAAGAAGATGGCAATGAATACCATAAAATTAAGTTAACTACTAAAAATGAAAAAGAAACTACTTACTTTTTTGATCTTAAAACAAACTTAATTTATAAAGAAGAATCTGTAACTAAGCAACAAGGACAAGAAATAAAAGTTATTTCTAAAAACTTAAACTATCAAACAACAGATTTTGGAATAAAAATTCCATTCAAATCAGATATGGGAATGATGGTAAACGTATTGAAAAAAGTTACCATCAACCCAACAATTGATGAATCAATTTTTCAAGTAAAATAATCATCAACATTTTATCATCAATGCTCCAACTCAATTTTGGAGCATTCTTTTTTTAAATAACAATATTATGTTAAAGAAAATTTTATTATATTTATTATCATTTGTTGGGATACAGCAATTACAAGCACAAACACCAACAATTAACTCATCTTACTTTCAAGTAATGGCTGCAAGACCATTAGGTCCTTCTACCATGAGTGGGCGAATTACTGCTATTGAAGGCCTAGTAGTAGATGGCCAAATAAACTTATATGTAGGTACAGCTGGTGGTGGTATTTGGAAAACGCAAAATGGTGGATTAAATTTTCAACCTGTTTTCGATAAGTACTGTCAATCAATTGGTGCAATTGCTGTAGAACCTAATAATGCAAAAGTGGTTTATGCAGGTACAGGTGAAAGTAATATGCGTAATACAGTATCTATTGGCGATGGCATTTACAAAACAACAGATGGTGGATCGAATTGGCAAAAAATTGGTTTAGACAGTACCGAACATATAACCAAGATTATTATAGATCCTAACAACAAAAAAAATATTTATGTAGCTGCTCCTGGTCCATTGTGGAGTTCTAGCCCACATAGAGGTTTATATAAAAGTACCAATGGAGGTAAATCTTGGGAAAAAGTTTTATTTGTTAACAATGAAACTGGTTGTGCCGATATTGCCATGCATCCAACAAATCCCAATATTTTATTTGCAAGTTTTTGGCAGTTTCGCAGATACCCATATTCTTTTAGTTCGGGTGGCAAAGGCAGCGGTTTATATAAAAGTATTGATGGTGGAACAACTTGGACTAAGTTAAGTAATGGACTTCCAGAAACAGAAATGGGGAGAATTGTAGTAACGATTAATCCATCAAAACCTAAAGAAATTTTAGCAATTATTGAAGCTAAAAATCCGGGTTTATATCAATCGAGTGATGAAGGTGAAACTTGGAAAAAATTAGCGAGTACAGACAATATCACTGCACGTCCGTTTTATTTCAGCACATTGGTATTTGATCCCAAAGACCCTAAAAGGGTATATAGACCAGCTTTTGATTTTCAATATTCGTCAGATGGTGGATTTTCTTGGAGTGGTAACGTTATTGGTGGCATTACCCCTCATGCTGATCATCATGCACTTTGGATAAGCCCAGAACAACCCAATATACTTTATCTAGGTACCGATGGTGGTGTGTATATGAGTATTAATAAAGGTATATCATGGCAATATTTAAATAATTTACCGGTTGGCCAATTTTACCATGTAGGTGTAGATAAACAAAAACCATACAATGTTTATGGTGGGTTACAAGATAATGGTAGTTGGTTTGCTCCAAGTGAGTCTCCTGGTGGAATCAGCAGTTTAGAGTGGAAAGAAATTAATGGTGGAGATGGTTTTTGGGTACAATCCAATCCCTTCAACCCTAAAATATTATTTGCTGAATCTCAAGGTGGCAATGCAAATAGAATTAATTTGTCTGACGGTTTATCTACAAGTATTAAACCTCAAAAAGGTATCGGCGAAGAAGAACATCGTTGGAATTGGAATACGCCAATTATAATTGGCAATTATACCAAACAGCCTAATACAGGAAAGTTGTATAACTTGTACATGGCCAACCAATATTTGTTTAAATCAATAGATGAAGGCAGAAGTTGGACAAGAATTTCTCCAGACTTAACTACCAATAATAAAGAAAAACAAAAAACAGAAAACAGTGGTGGAATTACTGGTGATAATACAAGTGCCGAAAATCATTGCACTATATTTACCTTAGTACAGAACCCTAAAAACGAACTCAACATTTGGGTTGGTACAGACGATGGAAATTTACAGTTAACCAATGATGGTGGTAAAACATGGACAAACAAAGCCCCAGCAGCTTGGAAAGCAGGTGTACCGAGAGGTTCTTCAATTAGCTGTATTGAACTATCTAAACTAAACCCTAAAAGAATCTATGTTACTTTTGATAATCATGGTTATGGAGACCATGCAACCTATGTAACAGTAAGCAACGATGGTGGTAATACATTTTCATTAATCAAATCTTCGGAGTTTACTGGCTTTGCACATGTTGTTAGAGAAGACATAGTGAACGAAAAATTGTTATTTGTTGGAACCGAAATGGGTTTATTTATTTCAATTGATGGTGGTGCAAATTTTATGAGAAGCAAATACCAAAATATACCTTGGTATGCTTTAGTTAGAGATATACAAATACAAGAAGAAACCAACGATTTGGTAATTGCAACACATGGTCGTGGTATCTATATTTTAGATAACCTAGAAAATCTTAGATTGCTGGTAAAATCCGATTTGAAAACAGATGTTATTTTTTACCCAACAGGCAATTTTAAATACGATTTTACTGGCTCTATCCCATCGCCTTCTAGCAATTTAGCTGGTTGGACTGCAGGAAATAAAGAAAAAGTACCCGTGTTCTCCTATTATTTAAAACAAAAAAGTGATAAGGCAGTTAAGATTGAGATTTTCGATGCTAACAACAAAAAAATAAAAGATATCAATGCTACTTCTAATAAAGGTTTAAATAGAGTTGGTTGGGGTTTAAATATTAATCCACCTAAAGTGGCAGTTGGAGGCTTTACAAGTGGTTCACCAGTTTTATATTCTTCTGTTCTAAGCCCCAAAGTACCAGTTGGAAAGTATAAAGCGGTGCTTGATGTAGATGGCAAAAAATATGAACAATTCATAACCATAGAAGCCAATAATGCAAAAGGTTATACAGAAAAAAACATGGCTCTTTTGTATAATCAAGCCATGCGTATGTTTAACCTACACGAAAAACTGTATTACTTAATGGATAGTGTTGATAAAAAAATAAAAGCCATCAACCAAAAAACAAATAAAACAACTACTGATAATGTGCAACTCACTAGTTTAAACGAAATACGTAAAGAAGTTTTAGAACTGAAAAGAGAAACTGTTTTTTACGATGAATTTAAGTTTAGAAGAAGAGTTAGTGATGTGTATTTAGAGTTATGTTTTGCTTTATATCCATTTACCCCTTCAAAAGAAGTTGCCCTTGGTTTATTAGAAAAAGAGTTTGAAGGCTTTGCAAAAAAAATTCGTCCACTTTTATAATCAAACAATTTATTTTATTTAGCCCCATAATTGTATTTCCAACACAATTATGGGGCTTTTAATTTTGCTGCATTAACATAATTATTTAATGCTAGTTTCTTAACTTGCAGTCATGGCAAAAACAAAACAAAAAGAACAACCGATTAGATAAAGTACCAACAAGGAAGTAGATTCAACATTAACCTTTGCTCCAAAATATTTCAATTAAATACTAATCTTTTTTTCTAATACTAGATGCACCAGAAGAATTGCTATTTTTTACATTAGCGTCTCCTTTATATCTAATACTACTTGCTCCACTAGCTTCAGCATCTAATTGTTTAGTAACATGTACGTTAACACTACTTGCACCACTTGCATCTACCTTACAATTTTCTATTTCAAAATCTAATGCTTTTACAACACTTGCACCACTTAAATCAAAATTTGCGTTGGCAGATTTACCACTAAGTGTAATTGCTGATGCTCCACTTGCGTCAAGGCTAATTGAAGCAGATTTAATCGTTCCTTTTAATGTACTTGCACCACTTATATCAATTTTTAAATTGTTTACTGTAAATGGGTCTATCATTTTAATAATGCTTGCACCAGATGCATTAATTCTTTCTAAATCTTTAATAGTGATATATGCTTTAATGGTATAGCTTTTCCAATTCCAACCATTCCAAGCACCTTTTTCTACATAAATATGTAAAACCCCATTTTTTACTTCGGTAATAATTTTATCTATATTTTTCTGGTCGCTACAACTAATGGCTACCGAATTTTCATTGCCTTGAGATATGTATACACCCACTCCACCAGAAACTTTAATACCAGTAAAATCTCCAACCTTTCTCAATTCGGCATTTGGATCGTTTACAACTGTTTTTGTTTCTTGAGCTTCAATATTGTTGATGAGTAATAAGCTCAAAAAAGCGATGATAATTTTTTTCATGTTCATTGATTTTTACGTTTAACGAAAGTGGTTTAAAAAAGTTACAGTGTTTTTAAATTATTTTAACCTATACATTTGCACTGAAATTTTTCCTCGGGGTGCTGATTAGTTGTTTGAGGCCTCAACAACTAAATTGGCTGAGATTAAACCCGTTGAACCTGAACAGGGTAATTCCTGCGAAGGGAAGGTGGCTTCTTCTTTATTTATAGTCCTCTTTCTGTAGCGTTATTCCTGTTCCCATTATTTAATTTAAAAAATAAAAACAATGAAAAAATTGTTGGGAACATTGGCATGTGCATTAATTATTCAATTGGCATTTGCTCAAAAAAAATCTCTTGTTGGAGTAGTGATTGATGAAAAAAACAATCAACCTATTGAAGGTGCAGTAGTAAACATCAACAATGAATATGTGATTACTAAAGATGATGGATCTTTTACTTTCTCCATCACAAAACATTATAGCATTGTTATTAAAGTAACTAGCATAGGTTTTGTAAACTTAGAACAAAAAAGTACCGAAAGTGAAGCAAGTAAAAGCATCATTCTTAAGCTAAAAAGAAAAGAGTTAAACCTTCAATCGCTTGAAGTAAAAGCTACAAGAGCCAATAATAAAGCTCCTTTCACAAAAACAAATTTGAGCAAAGAAGAAATTGCTAAAGTTAATTTAGGGCAAGACTTACCGTTTATTTTAAATCAAACGCCATCGGTTGTAGTAAATTCAGATGCAGGTACAGGCATTGGTTATACTGGCATTAATATTAGAGGAACAGATGCTACACGAATAAACGTTACCTTAAATGGAATTCCATACAATGATGCTGAAAGTCAGGGTACATTTTTTGTAAACTTACCCGATTTTGCTTCATCGGCTAATTCTATTCAAATTCAACGTGGTGTAGGTACATCAACCAATGGTACAGGTGCATTTGGAGCAACCATTAATGTAAGTACCAATGAATTTAACGAATTGCCTTATGCCGAATTGAATAATACATTTGGATCTTTTAACACATTTAAACACACTGTAAAAGCAGGTACAGGTTTAATTGACAATCATTTTACAGTTGATGCCAGATTGAGTAAAATTACCAGTGATGGATTTATTGATAGAGCTAGTAGTAATTTACAAGCATTCTACTTATCAGGTGCTTACATCAATAAAAAATCATCTTTACGATTGAACATTTTTTCTGGAAATGAAAAAACTTATCAAGCTTGGAATGGCATTGAACAAAGCGTATTAGCAACCAATAGAACTTTTAATGTTTCTGGAACTGAAAAACCTGGCGAACCTTATAATAATGAAACTGATAATTACAAGCAAACGCATTATCAACTTTTCTTCAACCATCAAATAAATAATCATTGGAGTTTTAATGCTGCTACTTTTTTAACAAGAGGAATTGGATATTATGAAAATTATAGAGCCAACCAACGTTTCAGTAATTATGGATTACCTAATGTTGTAATTGGCACAACCACTTTTACAAGAACCGATTTGGTTAGACAACTTTGGTTAGATAATTATTTTTATGGCCAAAACTATTCAGCAGAGTATAAAAAAGATAAAAACTTACTAACCGTTGGTATTGGATGGAGTAAATACGATGGAGAACATTATGGCAGAGTTCCATGGGCTGCAATGGGTATTGTAAAAGATCATGAATATTATAATTTAGATGCATTTAAAAATGATGCAAACGTATTTGCTAAATGGCAGCATCAGCTCAATAATCGATTATCATTTTTTGTAGATGCACAGTTCCGTCAGGTTGAACATAAAATGGATGGTTTTAGAAACAATCCAACTTTAAAAGTGAATAGATCATTTAGTTTCTTTAATCCAAAAATCGGATTCACCTATATTAAAAATGGTTGGCAAAGTTATATTAGCTATGCACAAGCTAATAAAGAACCCAACAGAAACGATTTTGAAGCAGGTGTTAATGTACAACCTAATGCAGAAAAACTTCACGACTTTGAATTAGGCGTTGAAAAAAGAACAAATAAATTTCATTTTGCTACAACAGTATATTATATGTTGTACAAAAACCAATTGGTTTTAACAGGAAAAATCAATGATGTTGGAGCGTATACAAGAAGCAATGTAGATAATAGTTATAGGTTAGGCATAGAAGTTCAAGGTGCTTACATTTTCAATAAGTGGTTAAATGCACAGGCCAATTTTACCTTGAGTGAAAATAAAATTAAAGCTTATACAGAATATGCCGATGATTATGATAATGGTGGACAAATTGCAATTGAACACAAGAATACAAATATTGCTTTATCGCCATCATTTATTGCTAGTGGAAGCATTAATATTTTACCACTTAAACATGTTGAATTAAGTTTAATTAGCAAGTATGTAGGTAAACAGAATTTAGATAATGCTCAAAATGAAGGCAGAATTTTACCAAGTTTCTTTACACAAGATGTAAGAATTAGTTATAGTATTAAGAATAAAGGATTTAAAGAATGGAACATTATTGCCCAAGTAAACAATGTATTGGATAGAAAATATGAAGCCAATGGTTACACATTTAGTTATGTAGCAGGCGGAAACTTTACAACTGAAAATTATTTCTTTCCAATGGCTGGTACTAATTTTATGTTAGGAGTAAATATTAAAATGTAAATAAGTAACTTAAAACATAGTAACTAAAAAAGGATTGAAGTTTGGGCTTCAATCCTTTTTTTTATGTGATGTATTATTGAATTTAATCTAATTTCAATACGGCTAAAAATGCTTCTTGCGGTACTTCTACATTACCAATTTGACGCATTCTCTTTTTACCTTCTTTTTGTTTTTCTAATAACTTACGCTTTCTGCTAATATCGCCTCCATAACATTTAGCAGTAACATCTTTACGCATGGCACTAATATTTTCTCTAGCAATTACTTTTGCTCCAATAGCGGCTTGAATTGCAATTTGGAACTGTTGTTTAGTTAACAATTCTTTCAATTTCTCACACAATTTTCTGCCAAAATCTTGAGCTCTACTTCTATGTATTAATGCACTTAAAGCATCTACCTTATCGCCATTTAATAAAATATCCATCTTTACAATATCGGCTTCTCTGTAACCAATTGGGCTATAATCGAACGATGCATAACCACGGGTTTGACTTTTTAGTTTATCATAAAAATCAAATACAATTTCGGTTAATGGCATTTCAAAAATAAGTTCAACCCTAGTTGGGGTGATATATGATTGATTCACCAATATGCCACGTTTGCCTAAGCAAAGTGTCATAATATTTCCAATATAATCGCTTTGCGTAATTATTTGAGCTTTAATAAATGGCTCTTCAATTTTATCCAACTTGGTTGGATCAGGCATTTCAGTAGGATTGTTAACAATAATTTTTTCACCCTTACTGGTATAAGCAATAAAGCTAACGTTTGGAACAGTTGTAATTACAGTTTGATTATACTCACGTTCTAAACGTTCTTGTATAATTTCCATGTGCAACAAACCTAAGAAACCACAACGGAAACCAAAACCTAAAGCCTGTGAAGTTTCTAATTCAAATGTTAAAGAAGCATCGTTCAATTGTAATTTTTCCATACAATCTCTCAACTCTTCAAAAGCATCCGTTTCAACCGGAAATATCCCAGCAAAAACCATTGGTTTTACTTCTTCAAAACCCTGAATCATGGGTGCTGGGTTATTGGCCAAAGTAATGGTATCGCCTACTTTTACTTCTTTTGCATTTTTAATACCTGTAATAATATAACCAACATCGCCACTTTTAACTTGTTGTTTTGCTTCCATGCCAAGCTTTAAAATACCTACTTCTAAAGCCTCATAATCTTGCCCTGTAGCCGAGAAACGAATTTTATCACCTTTTCTTAATATACCGTTCATAATTCGATAATACACAATAATTCCTCTAAAACTATTGTAAACGCTATCAAATATTAAGGCTTGTAAAGGAGCTTCTTCACTACCTGTTGGTGCAGGAATTCTTTCTACAATGGCTTGTAAAATTTCTTCAATTCCAATTCCACTTTTGCCACTTGCTAATAAAATTTCCTCAGGTTTACAACCAATTAAATCAACAATTTGATCGGTAACTTCAGGAATCATTGCACCATCCATATCAATTTTATTGATGCATGGGATGATTTCTAAATCGTTATCAATGGCTAAATATAAATTACTAATCGTTTGAGCCTGAATACCTTGAGATGCATCAACCAATAATAATGCACCTTCACAAGCTGCCAATGCACGGCTTACTTCATAGCTAAAATCTACGTGACCTGGTGTATCAATTAAGTTCAATATATAATCTTCTCCATTATGCCTATAGCTTACTTGAATAGCATGACTTTTAATGGTAATTCCTTTTTCACGTTCTAAATCCATGTCGTCTAGAACTTGATTCATCATATCACGTTCACCAATGGTTTTAGTATGTTCTAATAATCTATCAGCTAAAGTACTTTTCCCGTGATCGATATGTGCAATAATGCAAAAATTTCTAATATTCTTCATAACGGCTGCAAAGATAATGGAGTGGTAAAAATTTTTCGTTTATATTTGTCGCATCCCCCCTAATTAATTTCATTCCAAAAAGCTAACTATAATAATGGATTTTATTATCAATACAATAAAAAATGGACTTCCAATTTTTATTGCAACAATTATTGGGGCTTTTATATTGAAAAGTTACTTTATTGCAAAAGTTAAACGCTTCGATTTAGCTGAAGTTTTTTTTAGCTTTTTTAGAATTTATAGCACCGATGAAATAAACATGAGTAGTAATAAAAAACGTATCTCTTTTATGCGTTGGAACAATGTACTCAATTACTATGTATACATCATTGTTGTATTGGTTGTTTTAGTAACCTTAATTACAAAAAATACCTAGTTAATTTTCAGTACGCTTTTATACTGTTCGATAAATTGTTTACCAATCACTTCATTTGAATATTTTAATGCTGCACTGTGGGCAATGTTCATAGCATTGTAATGGTTATAATTATTCATTAATGTTAACATTGCATTGGCCAATGCTTCAACATTATTTGATGGAACAACAAAACCATTTTGTTCATGAATGGCTTCTGGTACACCACCAACATTACTAGCCACAACAGGCAATCCACAACATAATGCTTCAGGTATTACACAAGGAAAATTTTCATGCCTACTAAACAGCACAAAAGCATTGGCCTGTTGTAACTGTTGAGCCACTTGTTGGTGTGCAACTTCTCCAACAAAGCTTACTTGATTTTGCAAGTTGAATTGTTGCACTGTAGCAATATGTGGTTGCACATTAGGACCAACTAATTGAAGTTGACATGGAATAGAAGTTTGTTGAACGACTATTTTAAATGCTGCTAATAATCCTTCAATATTTTTTTGTTCTCCTAAGGTAGATACATGCACCCATTGAAATGTAGTACTTAAATTTTTAGGCTGAACACTAAACAAAGAAGCATCTACAACATTATGTACACATTCAACTTTTCTCAATTGAAACATTTGTTGAATTACTTTACCAATTGTTGCAGAAACATTGGTTACTAATTGAGCATTTTTAAAAACTCTTCCTGCATTTTTTCTAAAAAAGAAGCTTCGTTTATTAAAATTATCGGGTGAAGCAGCTTCGTAATAAGATGCTTGTTCGGAAACAATAAATGGTATGTTGTATTTTTTTTTAATTTGTAAAGCAGCTAATCCAGCTTTCATAGGTACATGCACATGAATTAAATCGGGCTTACCAAATTGATGAAAATATTGTTCTAATTTTTTTACATAAAATTGTTGATAAGCAAGATTGTATCTTATTTTATCAATCCATCCAATACCTATTTTCTTGAATTCAAAACCATAAATAAATTCTCTTAATGGATGCTGTTGATGCGTATTTTCAAAATTTTCTTTGGCTAAATCTTTACCTAATTGTACAACATGAATAACATCTATAGGTAAATATTGAGCAACTGCTTTGGCATGACGTTGGACAAAATCGCCATTCACTGGCTCATATTTATTGGGATACCAACTTGCTAACCACAATACTTTCATGAGCTAGATTTTTTATTGAATAACATGTTTTTTGCCCATACCCAATCTTGTACATTAAAACTGAATAATTCGGCTAATGTTAATTGATAATCTTTAAAAAAGTGCCACATTGCATAAGTTAAGTTTACCAAATATCCAACTGCACTAACAATTGCAGCTGCATAAATTCCATACTTAGGTATAAAAATAATATCTCCAACAACTACAACCACTAATGCCCAAACAGCTCCTTTCACATTAATACTCACTTTTCCTTTGCCAGAAAAATAAGCCGATAATAGAACCAATACTGCAATACCAAAGATGCCTGGCAATAATAGTAATAAAGGAATAGTAACATTATTAAATGTTGAACCAAACACAAAAGGAAATAGCCAATTACCTAAAATTGCAATAATTATAATCCCCAATAAAAACACTATTAAAAACAATCTAAACAATACTAAGATTGATTTATTTACATCGCTACGTAATGCTCCACTTGCAGTTTGAGGAAAAATTGCACTTGCCATAATTTGAGGAATAACCAACATTAACTGTCCCAATTTTGACGCTTGAATATAATTGCCCAAATCTTCTGGGCTACAACTTTGAGTATTGTATCTCACAAACCAATAATCTATTCTATACACAAAAAAGAAAACCAAATTTCCTGCCAAAGCAATCAATGAGTAACGCAAAATTTGTTTAAACTCAATTGTATTAGGCATTGAAATAGAACCAAAACTTTTATTCTTTATTAAAAAAGTAATTGCTAAAAAAACACCTTGTAAAAACATCACTATAAAATAGCCATTCACCACTTTTACGTAACCATCATATTGTGTTGAAGCATAATAAATGAAAACACATAATGCCATATTTAAAATACCCATAATTAAATTAGGTAAGAAAAAATTACTTTGAGCATAAAACAATACAGTGAAAAAATTAATTAACAAAATACCGCATATATAGGTGAGTGCATATAAAATATACTGATTGGTTTCGTACTGATTTAACGTTTTAACTTTTAAAAAATAGATGGAAATAAAAGCAACCGTAAGTACAGCAACAAAAGCTGTCCATACAATTGAAAACCAAGCCAACTTATTTTTACCAATGGTATTGTTAGAAGAAAAGTAGGTAAAACCACTTTCCATACTAAGGCTAGCAATTAATAAAATAAGGGAGAAAAAATTAGTGATATAATAAATCCAGCCAGCACCATCGGCTTGTAAAAACCTACTCAAGACTACATTTACCAACAAAACAGTAATGAAGTAGAAACCCCGCCAAACTAAACTTTGTTGCAACAATTTTTCAAACGTCATTACAATAATCTTAAATTAAAGTGGCTAAAATACGATAGTTTAATTACTGTACTTTTGAAAAAAAGTAAGTAGCACAATATGGCATTTTTAGATAGACTCAACAAAAAAGCAAAAACCGAGTATGAAACTGGTTTAAGTACAAATGCTAATTTAAGTGGAGGCAGATTTTTTAACAAAGATGGTACTCCAAATATGAAGGTAAAAGGCTTGCATTTTTTAGCAAGAATAAATATTTATCACAGTTTATTATTTATGAAAAGATGGAAGTTTATTCTATCAATCATGCTTTTCTTCATCTCTATTAATTTAGTATTTGCTAGTCTTTACTTAATGATTGGATTAGAACATTTGGGTGGCTTGGTGGCTACAACTAATGCAGAAAAATTTGGTGAAGCATTTTTCTTTTCAGCTCAAACCTTTACTACAGTTGGTTATGGCAGAATTAACCCTATTGGTTTTTTGGCAAGTTTTGTTGCAGCAATTGAAGCTTTAACTGGCTTATTGAGCTTTGCCATTGCAACAGGATTATTGTATGGACGTTTTGCACGACCACGACCTTTTATTAAATACAGCAAGAATGCTCTATTTGCTCCATTTAAAGATGGCGTAGCATTAATGTATAGAATGGTGCCTTATACAAAAAACTACTTAGTAAATGTTGAGGTAAAAATGACTTTAGCCATACGGATTATTGAAAATGGAGTTCAAAAAAATAAGTTTTTAAATATGCCATTGGATATTTCGAAAGCCAATACTTTGACTAGCAACTGGACATTAGTACACATCATTGATGAAAACAGTCCATTTTACCAACTTACTAAAGAAGATATTGCTAATGGAAAAGCTGAAATACTCATTTTTGTTCAAGGTTTTGATGAAAGCTTTGCCAATACAGTGATATCTAGAAACTCTTACACCTTCGAAGAGTTTGTTTATGGTGCAAAATTTTTACCTATGTATCATGCCGATGAACAAAATCAAAGCACCATTTTACATTTGGATAAATTAGATGATTTTGAAGTTGTTGATTTACCAATTAAGTTTTAGCCCAATCGTTTACTCAATTCATCATCAATTTTTTTGAATAAATGATATGGTTTATACACTCTCCAATCAATGAGTTCCATTAATTCAATATAATAATTCAATTTCTTTTTCTTGAAATCATATTGAGTAGCTTCAGGCATGTTAAGGGCTACAATCCAACCATTTTCATCAGTTACTTGTTCAAACCATTCTTCGTAGTATTCTTTATCGCTGCTATGAAAATTGAGTACATTCTCTGTAATTAAAATAAACTTGGTAATACTTTCAGCATATAATTTATCAATCACTTCACGTTTAAATTCCATGATATCATTTTCAATAGCATCATTCCACTCTCCTATCATTTCTATAATAGCAAAGTTCAATTCATAATCTACATAAATAATTTTCAGGTATAAAGTTCTACTACCAAAATCATCCCATTGTGGGTGGATGTAATAATTGTAAACGGTTTGTGTAAATTCAAATTCACTATACGTTCGTCCGTAAAACGGGCTTCTTTTATCTTCATCGGCAATGTAAATATGCCGCCAATTGTAAAATGGTTCTATATCGTGCATGATTTTGTAAAAGTGGAAGAATTATTTGAATTGCAATTTTCAATTTAGAAAAGACTACTCATTATTCGGTTTTTATTAAACATTTACAATTAGCACAGGAATATTTACACCATGCCTTACTGATTCAATTGTTTCGCCAAATAAATAGTCTTTTAAACCTGTATGTCTATGTGCTCCCATTACCAATAAATTACTATTGGTTTCATTCACCAATCGTATAATTTCTTTTACTCTACTTCTATAACCCACAAAAGCTGTAACAGTATAACCCAATTGTTGCAATTGATGGCAATAGTTTTCTAATCGTTCTTTATCTCTTCTCGTTTCATCATCATCTACATCTCTGCCTAAATATTTTGCTGTGGCACTTTCTACAATATGAATGAGTACATACTGAACATGATTGCTTCCTTGTGCTATGGCATGTGCAATTAACTTTTGGTCTCCATCACTAAAGTCTAATGCTATTGCAATTGTTTTTACTGTTGGAACCGATAAGTTCACCAACTGTTTTTCAGCATTGTGAATTCGAACCGATTTTTTGTATTTTCTTTTTTGAACAATCGGCAAAAAAGTCATCATTCCAAATAGCCAAACAAATCCAAGCGATAAAGTACCAATAATAATTCTTGGCCAAATACTTGGATTGGTTTCAAAATAAATCAAGCTTTGATCTATTACCATTTTCACATTCAATGAAACTAAAATAATGGCAATAATCCATGAAGCAATTTTAGTAATTGGTTTAATTACAAAGGAACCCATGGTAGATTTATCACTTACAAAATGTATTAAAGGAATTACTGCAAAAGCCAATTGTACACTTAGTATTACCTGACTCAATACCAATAAAGTTTCTAGTTTATCCTCACCATAAATAAGTATTACCAAAACAGCTGGCACTATAGCAATTAAACGAGTGATAAGCCTTCTTAATAAAGGATTCAGTCTAATTTTTAAATATCCTTCCATGATTATTTGCCCAGCCAATGTTCCTGTAACTGTACTGCTTTGTCCTGCAGCAATTAAAGCAATGGCAAATAACACAGGAGCAGCCGAACCCAACAATGGTTTTAACAATTGATGGGCATCTTCAATTCTTGCAACATTGGTATTACCAGTATTAAAAAAAACGGTAGCAGCTAATACTAAAATTCCAGCATTCACAAAGAATGCTGCATTTAAGGCAATGGTGCTATCTATTAAATTATAACGCAATGCTTTTTTAATGCTTTGATCATCGGTGCCAATTTTTCTGGTTTGTACCAATGCACTATGTAAGTACAAATTATGAGGCATAACAGTTGCACCAATGATACCAACAGCAATGTATAAAGCTTCTTCGTTTAATTTAGTTGGAATTAAACCTTTGGCCATATCGCCAATATTTGGAGCAGCCCAATACACTTGTATAAAAAATGAAACTCCAATAACCACTACTAAACCAATAATAAAAGCTTCTAATTTTCTGATGCCATAACGTTGCAACCACAACAATAAAAAAGTATCTAAAACAGTAATACCAACACCCCAAATAAGTGGTAAACCTGTAAGCAAATAAATACCCAATGCCATACCCAATACTTCGGCTAAATCGCAGGCAGCAATGGCAATTTCGGCTAAAATGTATAAGCAAAAATTTACAACAGGCGGATAAGTTTCTCTATTTGCTTGAGCCAAATCTCTTCTACGAACAATGCCCAATCTTGCACTTAAACTTTGCAACAATAAAGCCATTAAGTTGCTCATTAATAATACCCAAATAAGCTGATAGCCAAATTTGGCACCACCCTGTAAATCTGTTGCCCAATTGCCTGGATCCATGTAACCCACACTTACCAAATAAGCAGGACCAACATAAGCCAAAAAACGTTTAATACCCTTACGCTTTACAGTGGTATCAACGGTTTCATGTACATCGCCCAAAGAATTGTCGAAAGATTGTTTTTGTTTCATACACACTATATTATTCTATCACTTTAACCATTAACACTTGTGCCAATTGTTGACTGATTGTAAAAGGTGTTTGCTTATCAATTTTAATATCAATAGAATGATCAAAAGCAAATTTTTGCAGCACCATTATTTTAGTACCTATGGCTATTTTTTTATGTTTCAACAACTCTAATAATTCACTACTCTGACTAGCAACTGCTGAAATCTCAGCCTTATGATTGAGTGGAAGGTCAATTAGATTAATTTGTTTTCTTGCAGCCATTTTTCCATTGATATCTGGAATAGGATCTCCATGAGGATCAAATTTGGGATGCCCTAAAAATGCATCTAACTTATCAATTAATTTAGTGCTGGTTAAATGCTCTAATTCTTCAGCCATTTCGTGTACTTCATCCCAACCAAATGCTAATTTTTCTACCAAAAAAAACTCCCATAAACGATGTTTTCGTACAATATTTAAAGCAATTTTTTTACCCTCGGCACTTAAACGAAAACCTTGATATTTTTCATAGTTCAAGATTTTCTTTTGCTTCAATTTTTTAAGCATATCGGTTACCGATGCTGCTTTTGTATTTAGTTCTGTTGCAACTTCATTAGTAGTTACATTCCCATCTACTTGTTGTAAATGAAAAATGGCTTTAATATAATTTTCTTCTGTAGCGGAAAAATTAGTTGACACGTAAAAATATTTTTAGACAAATCTAAAAATATTTTTCTTAAAACAGGAATAACTTTTAGTTGAAGAAAAACTATTTCAACTATTCTTCAATAAAATGTTTGGCTATAATATTGGCTTTAGATACACCAACCACTTCTGCTAATTCAGCAATGGTTTTAGTTTTTATATTCTTTACTGATTTGAAAGTTTTCAATAAATCGGTGGCTGTTTGTTTACCAATTCCTTTAATGGCTTCTAGCTCATTTTTAAAAGTGCCTTTGCTACGTTTACTTCTATGAAAAGTAATGCCGAAACGGTGTACTTCATCTCTTATAAATCTTATCAACTTTAAACTATCACTATCCCAAGGCAATTTTAAACTTTCAGAATCGCCCGGGAAAAATATCTCTTCTTCATTTTTGGCTAAACCAACAACTGTCATTTTACCAATTAAATTTAATTGATGAATGCTTTGCATGGCTGCTCCTAATTGACCTTTTCCTCCATCTATAATGACCAATTGTGGCAATTCTTTCTCTTCATCAATCAATCGTTTATACCTACGATAAACCACTTCTGTCATGGTTGCAAAATCATTTATGCCTTCAACTGTTTTTACATTGAATCTTCTATAATCATTTTTACTAGGAATGCCCTCTTTAAAACAAACCATTGCACTCACTGGATAACTTCCTTGAAAATTAGAGTTATCAAAACACTCAATATGCACTGGTACATCTTGTAATTGAAGATATTCTTGCAACTCGTACAAAACTTTCTTCTTCTCCATATCACTCTTACCTTCTAAATGCAATACTTTTTTCTTGCGTAATTCATCTTTAAAATAATTCACATTTTTGAGCGATAAGTCTAGCAAGTTTTTCTTATCCCCTGCTTTGGGAATGGTTATAGTTACTGTTGCATCGGGATAATCTATTTCAAAGGGCACAACAATTTCGTTAGCCAAACTATTTAAATCTGCTCTTAAAGTAGCTATGGCAAAAGCCAATACTTCATCGTCATTTTCTTCTAACTGAATGGTTAATTGAACAGTATGCGTTTGTACAATGGTACCGTTTTGTACCATTAAATAATTTACATAAGCAATATCGTTTTCACGAAGTATAGAAAACACATCTACATTGGTTAAATGCTTACTAACAATAACCGATTTGGCTTGATAATTTTCTAAATGTTCAATTTTATTTTTAATCAAAGCTGCTTTTTCAAATTGCAATTGAGCAGCAGATTGATTCATTTCATTTTTAAAATGTTGAATTACCGAGCCCAAATTGCCCTTTAACATATTGCGTATTTGTTGCAAACCACTATCATAATCTTCTAGGCTTTGTAACCCTTCACATGGTCCTTTACAATTACCCAAATGATACTCTAAACAAACTTTAAATTTTCCTTTTTTAATATTGGCTTCAGTGAGAGGAAGTTTACAAGTACGTAAAGGAATGTATTGTTTGATAAAACTAATCAGCTCTCTTACTTTTCCTGATGAAGTAAATGGACCTAAATATTCAGAACCATCATTCCATTTTTTTCGGGTTAAAAAAACTCTTGGAAAAGGTTCTTTTTTTACAACAATGTAAGGGTAAGTTTTATCGTCTTTTAAATCTATATTAAATCTAGGCTTGAAATTTTTAATAAGTGAATTTTCTAATAAAAAAGCATCTTGTTCACTGTTTACAATAGTAAATTCAATATGATGAATGCGTTTTACAAGTTCATGTGTTTTATAACTAGTGAAGGTTTTTGAAAAATAGCTGCTAACACGTTTACGTAAATCTTTTGCTTTACCAACGTATAACAATTCGTTAGATGCATCAAAGTATTTATAAATGCCTGGTTGATGTGGTATTGTATGTGCAATGTTTTGAAACTCGGCCGATGTCATTCTGTTGTTATTACTTACCCCAAATTATTTTAATACTTGTGTTGGTACTCTTTCCTTTGACTTCTTTATAAGTATTAATGTAAAACGATTTACCAAAAATCCATGCATAATTTTCGGTTATAGTAGTATCTGCTTTAGCATAAATTAATCGCATGTCAATTCTTTTAATTAACTCACTATTATTTGCGTTCAATAAAATATCTACATTTTTTATGGGCAAACTATCTTTATTGGTGGTGTAATTCATGATAGTGTTATTGGTAGTTAAATCGGTAAAAATGCTTTCTTTATAAAACTGTTTAATAGGCATTTGAGTAATGTCTTTATCTAAAAAATCAGCTGCATACAACCCCATTTCAAGAGGTGATAGTGTACTTTTCTTTTCTTTTTTAGACGAATCGGTAGTAATCATTTGTACAGCAAGACTGTTATTAGAAATACTATCTATTTCTTTACGAATTTTTGGTTCGTAATCAAAAAAATGAACTGTATCTACATACGTTGTAGTATTCTCTTTTACTTTCTTTTCCTCATTCTTACAAGCAAAAAGTACTACAGAAATGGAACACATAATAAAGGCAACTATTTTCATGGCACGAATGTATTTTGAATAGTACAAATAAAAAAACTGTTGTTGTGCAACAGTTTTTTAAAATCAGATTGTTTATTTGAAGAGTTGTTTGGTAAAACCAAATCTTAACCCATAATCCATTCTATATTCTTTGATGGGATATTTTTCGTTGTAAGTAGGTAAATGTTGAAACCTCATTTGTGGCCCTAAATACCAATTAAAATTACCTACTTGATAGGTTAAGTTCAATTCAAATGAGGAGTTAATATTCCATCTTCTAAAAAAAGAAGTACCATCGGTATAATATTTATAATCGGTAGAAATGAGGTAAACATTTTTATTCAAGGTTAATGTAGGTTGTAAACTTGCAGCAACCGATATGCCCAATTTTTTACCTTGTAAAACTTGGTATTCTAAACCAATAGGAACAGATACTTGAAACAATTTATTATCCAATTGTGCCTCGGCATAGCCATTATTGGCACTTAAAGTAGAAAACTGATTAATGGTATCTAAAACATTGTTTCTAAAAATTGCTATTGAAGCAATATTTAAACCACTTCTATAAGAATCAATATAGTATTTGCGAACATTAAATTGAACGCCAGTTTTAAGTTTAATATGATTGTTTATTTTATACAAAATACCAAAACCAAGTTCTGTACCCATTGCAGGCTTGTGCCTTACAACATCATTTACATCTATTGAATATCGAGGTGCAAAAGGTCCATTTGAACCACCACTTGGTTCTACGCCATTTCTTGTTTTATCATCTACTAACTTTCTATAACTAATGCTAGGAGCAACATACACTTGCAATTCAAATCTCGATTTTTTAGGTTTAATCAATACAGGAATTGCTTTTTCAAATCCAAATTCATCCACAAACTCATCAGACTCTGTTTCTACTTTACTTAGTTGTTGAACTTTTTTTGCTTGTGATAATAAATAAGGATTGGGCTGTACCAAATAAGTATGTTCTTTTTCGGCTAATGTATTTTCTACTTTAGTCGATTTTGTATTTGCAGTTACAAACTCATTTACTGTTGTTACATTATTTTTATCTAATTCAACATTATTTGTTTGTTGTATAGTTGTTTTTTTGTTGGTTAAGCCAATAGCTTCAATTTCTTTTTCAGTAATAATGATTGGCTCTACAGCAATAGTGTGTTGTTCTGTAGTGGTTGTATTGTTAGATGAAACTTGTAAAAAATCGGTGGCAGCAAGTTGATTATTTGTATTCAACTGCATTTTATTTACATCAACAATGGGTTTTGAAATTGAATATTGAGTAACTAATTTCTTTTTAGCTGTCTCAGCCTTAACAGATGTGGTTGGAGTAGGTATATTTTCAGATAATGCAGCTATAGGAATGGTTTGAAAATTGGTTTTAGAGGGATGATCGTAAATAAAAGTTGAAACAGTTAATGCCGAAATAATTAAAATAGCAATCACCGTTAATGCAGGCCATTGTTTTTTCCCATGCATTTCTTGTTGAATATTTCTCCAAACCTTATCCGACGGAAACATTTTATGTTTGTCAGTCTCGGTTTGTAAAAACTCTTTTAATTCGTTATCGTCAAAGCGGTGCTTCATATTCCAATCAACCATTATTTAAAACTGGCCACCCAGCTTAGTTCTTCTTGTGTATTGTTGTTTATAATACGTTTCTTCACCAAAACTTGCTCTAATAAAACTTTGGCTCTAGTAAATTGGCTTCTACTTGTACTTTCTTGAATGTCTAACATTTCTCCAATTTCTTTATGGCTATAACCTTCGATAGCGTATAAGTTTAAAACAGTTCTGTAACCAATAGGCAACAATCTAATAGCTTCAACAATTTGCTTGGCTTGCATTAAGCTAGGCAGACTTTCTTCTTTTACATTAATGGTATTGGCATAATCTAACTCAACACTTTCGGCAAATTTTTTATGCTTTTTCAAAAAATTAATACAAGTATGTACAATAATTCTTCTAATCCAACCTTCAAAAGCACCTTTATTTTGAAAAGTATGTATTTGAGTAAACACCTTTATGAAGCCTTCTTGCAACATGTCTTCAGCATCTTCTCTATTATGAGCAAAACGATAACAAACACTTAGCATTTTAGGGCTATAGTGATTGTACAACTCTCTTTGAGCAGCTGCATCATTTTGTAAGCATCCAGCAATTAAAGTTTGTTCCATCATGTGGGTACATTTTTCTCTGCTCTAAAAGTAAGACAATTCATATATAAAACTGCTGCTTGTTTATTTTATATCTTAAAAAATGAAAAAGCATAATCAACAATAGCGTTAAAATTTGCAACATTGTTGTATTTTACTAAAAAAGAACTAATTTCGTAACCTATTTCTATCCATGAAGGCATCTATATACATTTTCAATACTTTATTTTTTTTATTGTTTGCAGCAACTAACTATGCCCAAAACTGTAGTTTGAAATTAGAAATTACTGTAAAAGACGATCATACTTTAGAGCCTTTAGAAAACTGTTATGTTTTTGTAAAACCGCTTAATAAAACCTACACTACCAATAGTTTAGGCAAACTGGTAATTAATAAACTCTGTGCCAATACATATCATTTACAAATTATTCATGTTGGTTGCGATACTTTAAACACTACAATAAACTTAACAGCCAATGCTACTAAAAATTTGTATTTGCATCATGTAAAAGTTGAATTAGGCGAAGTGGTTGTACAAGATCAAAAAAAAGATGCTACTACCGTTAAAACAAGTATTAAGGGAAATGATGTTTTTAAGACTAGAGGATTAAGTTTAGCCCAAAGCTTACAACAAGTAAATGGTGTACGTTTATTAAGCACTGGTGCAACTATTTCTAAACCCATTATACATGGTTTACATAGTAATAGAATTGTATTGGTAAATAATGGCGTACGTTTTGAAAGCCAACAATGGGGCTCTGATCATGCTCCAGAAATTGATCCTTTTTCGGCCGATAAATTCACAGTTGTAAAAGGTGCAGCTGCTGTAAAATATGGTGCCGAAGCAATGGCAGGTGTAGTAATTACTGAACCAAAACCTATTAGAACTTTAAAAGGTACCAATGCAGAAATTAATACAGCTGCTTTTTCTAACAACAGAATGGGTGTTTTAAGTGGAATGTTAGAAACTAGTAATGGCAAATTAAACAATTGGGCATTTAGATTACAAGGAACAGTTAAACGTGGAGGCAATCAACGAATACCCAACTATTGGATTGCCAACTCAGGTATTCAAGAATTGAGTTTTAGTGGTGGATTGAATTATACGTATAACAAGTGGAAAGTTCAGTTGTATAGTAGTTTTTTTAACAATACCATTGGTTTATATCCTGGTGCACATGTTGAAAATTTAGCCGACTTAGAAAGAGCTATTCAAAGCCCTACTCCTCTTTTTCAAAGTAATTTTAGTTATGCTATTGATAGACCAAGACAAGAGGCTACTCATTTTTTAAATAAATTACAAATCAATCATCAATTAAATACGAGCAATTTATTCTCACTAACTATTGCTCATCAAGAAAACAAAAGAGATGAATTTGACCCTAGATCATTTGTACCACTTCCAGAAATGAGCTTAAGTTTAGGAACAACAAGTGCAGAATTGCTGCATAATTATCAGCTCAATCAACAATTTAAAATTGAATCGGGAATTCAATTTAGTTTTCAGCAAAACATTAATAATGCAACCAGTAGCAGAATTTTTATAAGAAATTATGAATCAACCAATATTGCTGCTTTTTCTAATCTTCAATTTAAAATCAAAGAATTAGTATTGGAAGCAGGATTAAGAGTAGATAATAAATGGTTTGAATCGTACTACAGAAGAAATGATACCCTTACCATACATACAAGAAACTTCAGCAACATTACAAGTAGTTTTGGTGCACGTTATGCTCTTACAAAAAGTTTAAAAATATCGGCTAATATAGCTTCTGCTTGGCGACCACCAGCTCCCAATGAACTTTATGCCAATGGATTGCATCAAGGCTTGGCATCTATTGAAATAGGCAATCAAGATTTTAAAGCAGAAAAAAGTTGGAGTACCAATGTACAAATTGATTATACAAAAGATAGTACATTACAAATTGAAGCAGTATTGTATAACAACAGTTTTGAAAACTTTATTTTTTTACAACCATCATTACCACCAGCACTAACCATAAGAGGTTATTATCCTGTTTTTCAATACCAACAAACAGATGCCAATTTAATGGGGGCAGATTTTACCATGCATTATTTCTTAAAATCTAACTTTAAACTAACAGGTAAGGCTTCTTTTTTAAGAGCTAAAAATACCATTACCAACGATTGGATTGTTTTAATGCCAGCAGATAGGTTTGAAGCTAGAATAAGAAAAAATTTACAACTTAAAAAACTCATCAATCCATATTTAGAATTGGGGTTTACACATGTTATGCAACAAACTAGAGTACCGGTTGATGTAAATGGAAAAATAAACGATTACGCTCCTCCTCCACCTGCTTATAATTTAGTTGACTTTGAAGCTGGAACCATTTTACAAAAATCTAACATTAATATTGGATTAAGTATTTATAATTTATTGAATGTAAACTTTAGAGATTACTTAAACAGATTAAGATATTTTACAGCAGAAGCAGGAATAAACGTAGCATTAAGAGCAAAAATTCCTTTAAACATTCATTAAAATAAACAATACAATATTTCAATAATAATAACTAGAACATTCAAAAAATAAAGTAAGTAATTCAATAAGTATCACTAAAAAAACATTATACATTATTTCAACTATTCATTATGCTTAAAAAAATTATCCCATTAGTTACAGTAGTACTCCTTTTAGTAGGATGCAAAAAAAATGTATCAGATCCAACCAACGATGCAGATCATGCGGCAATTACCACCATTACACTTCAATTTAGCCAAGCAGGTGTAGTAAAAAAAGAAGTAGTTTTTAACGATCCAGATGGAGTTGGTGGTGCTAATCCCATAAGATTTGATTCTATTAAACTAGATAAAAATCAGGTGTACAACGCTACCATTATTTTAGAAAATAAAAGTGCTGGTGCAACTACTGTTAACATGAACAGCACTATCAAAAGTGCTGGACATCAACATGAGTTTTTCTATATACCACAATCAACCAATTTGGTAACAGTAGAAAAACTAGATAAAGACAATCTAGGTTTTCCTTTAGGTTTCGATACAAGATGGACAACCCCTAACACACCTGCACAGGGCACAACCAAAATAATGTTAAGACATATTGTTTTTGGTAAAACAGCTTCTAACCCACCAACAATTGGTCATGCAGATATTGAAATAATTTTTGCAACAATAGTTCAATAATTCAAACCAATACACTATATTTGCAACATCGTTTCAAATATAAACTATATAAAAATGAAAAAAATTACAGTATTTGTAAATGGGTTTTTGTTATTGGCATTGGTTAGTAATGCACAGGTTAAATTAGGTGTTAAAGGCGGTATGAACTTGGCTAAATGGAACATTAAAGTAAACGGTACAAAAGAAGAAGATTATAAAAACAAACTTGGTTTACAAGCCGGTTTTGTAGCCGATTTCTCTTTAGGCAAATCATTGTCTTTTCAACCTCAACTATTGTACACAGCAAAAGGAACTGCAGAAGAACACAATGGTCATGATGATAAAATTGTAATGAATGCCATTGACCTTCCTTTAAACATTTTGTACAAAGCTCAAGCTAAATTTGGAACTTTCTTTGTAGGTGGTGGTCCAAACATTGGCTACAATCTTGGTGGTAAAGTAAAATCGCATGAAGCTGCTGAAGATGGCGAAAAAATTGAAATTGGTAATGGAGCTGGCGAAGTTAAAGCCCTTGACTTTGGTTTAAACGTAACTACAGGTGTTGAACTAAAGAATGGTTTATTTTTCTCTGCCAATTATACCGCTGGTTTAAGCAACTTATCTAATACCAATGGTGTAACTGCAAGAAGTAACTTTTTAGGTGTTTCTATTGGTTATTTTTTCAAGCATAAAAAATAATGTTCTCATAATTTGTTTGTTTGGAGTTTTTATGTCAGTCCTGCCCCTAAAAAGGCAGGACATTTTTATTACTACCCAAAAACTTTTACTTTGCAACAATGAATACAGGAACTGTTTATTTAATACCCACTATTTTATATGAAGATGCTTTGGAAACCATTCCTGCTTATGTAAATGATGCTATAAAAAATTGCACTGTTTTTTTTGTAGAAAACGAAAAAACAACCCGACGTTTTTTTAAAAAACTATGGAAAGAAATGGTGATAGACCATTATCAATGGTTTACCATTCATAAAGCCGAAGATGAAGTATTGAATAGCTTTAAACAATTACTACAACAAGGAAAAAATATTGGCATCGTAAGTGAAGCTGGTTGCCCAGGTATTGCAGATCCTGGACAAATTTTAATTGCAGCAGCACAGCAACTACAAGCCACAATAAAACCATTGGTAGGCCCCTCTTCTATTTTATTGGCACTTATGGCAAGTGGAATGAATGGTCAATGCTTTCAGTTCAATGGTTATTTACCCATAGATGCAGTTGAACGAAAAAAGAAAATTAAAGAGTTAGAAGCAGAAAGCAGTAAAAAAAACTGTACCCAAATTTTTATTGAAACACCATACAGAAATAATCAACTCATAAAAGACATTGTAGATAATTGTAAAATAACCACACAGCTTTGTATTGCTGTAGATATTACAGCACCAACAGAAGCAATTGTTACAAAACAAATACAATACTGGAAAAAAAATTTGCCCGATTTTCATAAACGGTTAGGCATTTTTTTAATTCATGCATCTTAATATTGTACATTATTTTTTACCCCCAGTAAGTATTTATTTGAAAGATAAATATGCACATATAACCGATAACGAATTGCTGCACTTTTATTATACCGAAAAAGATAATAAATGGATTGGCATATTATTACAACGCTACACATTATTGTTGTTAGGTACTTGCATGAACTATTTAAAAAATGAAGAAGAAGCCAAAGATGCAGTACAACAAATTTTTTTAAAAGCTATTACCGAATTAGAAAAATACAAAGTAACCTATTTTAAAAGTTGGATTTATATGGTGGCCAAAAACCATTGTTTAATGAAGTTGAGAGATAAAAATATTTTTATTGAACCCAACGAAACCCAACAATTACCAACACAAGAACTTGATAAAGCCGAAATAGCCGATAAAGAAAATACATTAATGGCTATGGAACTTGCTATTGACGAATTGAACGAAGAACAAAAAACCTGTGTAACTTTATTTTATTTAAAGAAAAAAAGCTATCAAGAAATTGCAGCCTCAACCGGTTTTAGTTTGTTACAAGTAAAAAGCCATATTCAAAATGGTAAACGTAATTTAAAATTGGCAGTAGAAAAAAAATTGAACAAGCAATAATGAGTAATACCAACAACATATTGCCCAACGAACAACTTGAGTTGAACGAAGAACAACTATTAAATTATGTTGCCAATAACTTAAGCAATGAACAACGTAATGCCATTGAAATGGAAATGGAACACAATCCATTTATCAACGATGCCGTAGAAGGTTTACAAGCTTTTAAAGATGAACAAAAGATACAAGCTTATGTAAATGAGTTGAATAAGCAATTAATCAAACAAACTACCAAAAAGAAAATACGCAAAGGCAAACGAAAACTCAAAGAACAAGATTGGATTATTATTTCGGTAATTATTGTAATTATGCTTTGCTTATTGGGCTATGTAGTAGTAAATCAACTGCAATAAAATATTTTCTGTCCCCTTGTCAGTATTTACCACCTAATTCGTCATTAATCACACAGGTGGAAAAGTCAAATCAGCATAAACCATAGTTTGGGTATATTTTTGACATCCTAATAAAAAAATCAATAATCAAATTTTAAAAACAATAATTATGGCATTAGAATTTAATGACGCCAATTTTAAAACAGAAGTTTTAGAAAGCAATCAATTAACAGTAATAGATTTTTGGGCAGAATGGTGTGGCCCTTGTCGTGCAATAGGACCAGTAATTGAAGAATTATCAAAAGATTATGCAGGCAAAGTAAAAATAGGAAAAGTAAACGTAGACCATAATCCTAATGTTAGTGTTAGTTATGGCATTACTTCAATTCCGGCAATTTTATTTATTAAAAATGGTGAAATTGTAGATAAGCAAATTGGTGCAGTACCTAAAAGTGTGTTAGATAAAAAAATACAAGCACATATGTAATTGCTGTTAGAAATGGTATATAAAAAGCCGAAGTTTTGCTTCGGCTTTTTTTGTTTATGTAAGTGATTTTTTAATTCTGCATCAGCAATTTCATATCCTGTGTAGCTATTACAAAATCTATAATGTACTGCTTAAGCATAGCAGATTCGGTATCTAAAATTTTATTTAAATTTTCTGTTTGTAGTTGATATGCAGAACCCCAAATTAAACAATGGTAACGTTCTTCATCTTGTTCAAGCTCAATCGCCAATTTCATTTTATTGAGCTTATGTAAATTCATTTTAAAAAATAAATATTCATCTTTATTTAAGAGGCAACTCATTTTTAAGCAGTTGCTCTTTTCTTTTACAATAGATATTTTATACCTGCCTTTTGCATTAATTTGAATGCTAGCACCATCAAACTGTAAACGAATATTTTTTTGAAATAAATTTTGTAAAGAAGTTTCAACCTCATCTAAAAAAGAATTGGTATCCATTAATAAATGTGCACCATCGGGCTGAATATTTTTAATATAAAAATCCATTACAGCATCATATTCTTCTTTGGTTTCGGTTTGTATGGCAATGTCTAATTGTTGGTTACTACTATATATTAAATTCATTGAACTTACAATGGCAGTATGTTCATTAAAATAGATATTGGCATTTAATTTTTTAACCAACTTGGTATGAAAGCCAATACTTTCAACTTCTTTAATACTGTTTGTACTTTCTTTAGCTTCGGGTTCGTTGGTAAAAAACTTTACTTTAATGCTTCTTTTTCTGGCATGTTCAATTCTTTTCAAAAAGCTATCCCACTTATAAAAGTTAAAACCAGTGCTTACCAATGTTACATGCTCTTTTGCGTCATCAATAAGGGTAAAAATTGAATCGGCTATGGTAGTTGGATGAATAATTTTCATGTATGCTGCTATTTATAAAAATGCAATGCTAACAGAAACTACTCACAAATACTAAAATTTTATAGATAGAAGCTTTTGTTGTAAACTATAATGTCACTCTTTATTAGTGAAAGTACATAACTCAATCGCTAGATTAATACAATTGAGTTATACTTCTTACACAAAATCACATAGGTTAACTTATACTAAACAAAAAAGAGGATAGTAAAAACCATCCTCTTGTATATTCCCCTAAAACACACCTAACGTTGTACTATTGGCCCACGTAGAGAGTTCAATACTTCTCCTACTCTACCAATTAAATTGTTGGGCAATCCATTTTTTTGAGCACCAATAACTACATCGGCAATAAAGCGATCAAATGCTGCATTATCAGACTTTCCATTCATGCGTGGATTTCTTGCTGGGTCATGTGCAGCTGCCATAGATAAGCCATTGTAAGTAAAGTTTTTAGCACCAGTTCCTACGCATAAAAAATCGGTTAACGATTTACTAAGTGCACCAAAACCACTCAAGTTTCCATTGGTAACTTCTGCTAATAAAACTTGGAAATAGCCATTGATTTGTGGATCGGCAGCAATTACAAATACTGTACTATCTACTACAGAGCGTATGCCTAAACGTCCTTGCTCAATCATTGTTCCAGGAGCTCTAGGATCAGCTACCATGGTTGTGCCTCCTAAAGAATCGTACAATGTTTTTGCCATTACGGGGGCTTCATCGTCTTTTTTGCAGGAACTAAATCCTACCATCAATGTTGTTGCAATCATTGCAATGAAGAATACTGAATTTCTAGCTTTCATACTTTGTTGTTTTGAAATTGAATAATGATTAAAATGTTTACTTAACGGGGCAGCCTGCTTTTAATGCTTCTTCAGATGGTAAAAATCTTTCTGCTGTATAATTGAGTTCGCTAGCTAAATTTTGAGCTAAATCATTGGCACTAGCAACGATTGGCTTAAATGAAAAAACTGCAATTTTACTGGTAGGATTACACAATACGTACTCTACTCCTTTTTGCTTGTATAACCAAGAGGTAATTTTTACTGAATCTTCCTTACTTAGATTTTCTTTAAAATCAATTCTTGCCATTGCAATAGTTGAAGCGTCGGCTTTCCCGGGTCTTGTAACTTGATAAATATGTACTGCTAAAACAGTAGTTGCTACCAATAATAATGAAGCAGCTGCTAAAGCAATTTGTTTGATGGTTTTCTTTTTCATAAGAATATTATTTTCTGCATTAGTTACGAGAAACCGATAACCTTGGATTTAAAAAACTGAAAGTTTTATGACAATTCTTTTAGAACTGTAAAAAGTAATCAGCTAAAATTGAAATTGACTGGATTTTTTTAAAACACACATTTTGTCAGTTAATGCAATTTAGAAAAGCTATAAAATGACATTAACCATTTTTTATTTCAGCGAAACTTAGTGAAAACTGAAAATTTGGCTTTTAAATACACAATGGTAGCATTGTTGTTAAGATGAAGTCACAAACAATTAATTTCTAAAACTTAAAAAGTATACACTATGGCTACTAAGAAGCTGAATGTTACCCCTCTTCACGACAGAGTGATTGTAAAACCAGCAGCTGCTGAAGAAAAAACAGCAGGTGGAATCATTATTCCAGACACTGCTAAAGAAAAACCACAACGTGGTGTTGTTGTTGCAGCTGGTAATGGCAAAAAAGATGAGCCAGTAACTGTAAAAGTGGGCGATTCTGTATTGTATGGCAAATATGCTGGAACTGAAATCTCTATTGAAGGGCAAGACCTTTTAATTATGAGAGAAAGTGATATTTTGGCTATTGTATAATTAGCTAATGAGATGAGGTGATAATGTGATAATTTTTTATCAGCATTATGACTTCATTTTACACCTACAGTAATTCAAAATTTGAATGATGGTTTTCACATCATCAAATTATCAAATCATCAAATTATCAAATTAAAAAAACATGGCAAAACAAATTTTCTTCGATATCGAAGCAAGAAATAAAATGAAAAAAGGCGTTGATACTTTGGCCAACGCAGTAAAAGTAACTTTAGGACCTAAGGGTAGAAACGTAGTTATTGAAAAGAAATTTGGTGCTCCTCAAGTAACTAAAGATGGTGTTACAGTAGCAAAAGAAATTGAATTGGAAGATCCAATTGAAAATATGGGTGCTCAAATGGTGAAAGAAGTAGCTTCTAAAACTGCTGATATTGCAGGTGATGGTACTACTACTGCTACTGTTTTAGCTCAATCTATTATTAGCGAAGGTTTGAAAATGGTTGCTGCTGGTGCAAATCCAATGGATTTGAAGCGTGGTATTGATAAAGCAGTTTCTATTGTAGTTGAGAACTTAAAATCTCAATCTCAAACTGTTGGTAACGACAGCAAAAAAATTCAACAAGTTGCTACTATTTCTGCTAATAACGATGAAACTATTGGTAAATTAATTGCTGAAGCTTTCATTAAAGTTGGTAAAGAAGGTGTAATTACTGTTGAAGAAGCAAAAGGTACTGATACCACTGTTGATATTGTTGAAGGTATGCAGTTTGATAGAGGTTATATCTCTCCATACTTTGTAACCAACAGCGAAAAAATGCAAGCTGAATTGCAAAATCCTTACATCTTAATTTATGATAAGAAGATTTCTGCAATGAAAGATATCTTACATATTTTAGAGAAAGTTGCTCAAAGTGGTCGTCCTTTATTAATTATTGCTGAAGATTTAGAAGGAGAAGCATTGGCAACATTGGTTGTTAATAAATTACGTGGTACTATTAAAGTTGCAGCTGTAAAAGCTCCAGGTTTTGGCGATAGAAGAAAAGAAATGTTAACCGATATTGCTATCTTAACTGCTGGAACTGTTGTTAGCGAAGAATTAGGACACAAATTAGAAGCTGCCGATTTAACTTTCTTAGGTCAGGCTGCAAGCGTTACTATTGATAAAGATAATACTACAATTGTTGGTGGAAAAGGCAAGAAAGCCGATATCACTGCTCGTGTAAATCAAATTAAAGCTCAGGTTGAAAATACAACTAGTGATTACGATAAAGAAAAATTACAAGAACGTTTGGCTAAATTAGCTGGTGGCGTTGCTGTATTGTATGTTGGTGCTGCTACTGAAGTAGAAATGAAAGAAAAGAAAGACCGTGTAGATGATGCTCTAGCTGCTACCCGTGCTGCTGTTGAAGAAGGTATTGTACCTGGTGGTGGAGTTGCTTATATTCGAGCAATTGAAGCTTTAGAACCTAAAGTAAAAGGTCAAATTGCTGATGAGCAAACTGGTATGGCTATTGTTCGTAGAGCTTTAGAAGAGCCAATGCGTACTTTAACCTCTAATGCTGGTATCGATGGTTCTATTGTTGTACAAAAAATTAAAGAAGGTAAAGCCGACTTTGGTTTTAATGCAAGAACTGAAGTGTACGAAAACTTGTTTAAAGCTGGTGTTATTGATCCAACTAAAGTTAGTCGTGTTGCTTTAGAAAATGCAGCATCTATTGCAGGTATGTTGTTAACTACAGAGTGTGTAGTTGCTGATAAGCCAGCTAAAGAAGCTGCTCATGCACATCCTGCACCTGATATGGGTGGAATGGGTGGATATTAATACAGTCCATAGTCGACAGTAAAATACAGAATCCCGTTCCGATTTATCGGAACGGGATTTTTAAATAATACTATTCTAGAACAATTAAAATGCAAGATTGATGAAACAGAAAATCAAACATTGGTATTGTTACCTGAAAAAATTATTAGGTTTTAATAAAGATGATGATTGGTTTAATAATCCCTTCATTATTCATTAAATCAGAAAATCCCATTCATTTTAGATTGAATGGGATTTTTTTATGTTCATTTGAAAAAAAATTTCAAATCTTGCAATGAAATTAAAAAAGCTGTAGTCAATACTACAGCATATAGCACATGAACCAAACTGAACAGTTGATAAAAGATTGTTTAAAAAACAAAAAAGAAGCACAGCATGAGTTGTATCAGTTGTATGCTTCTACTATGTTAGGTGTTTGCTATAGATATACAAAAAGCATTGAAGATGCTGAAGATGTTTTACAAGAAGGATTTATAAAAGTGTTTACGCATTTGCATCAATTTAAGCAACAAGGTGAATTAGGAGCATGGATTAGAAGAATCATGGTAAATGTTGCTATTACTTATTTAAAGAAACACAACAGATACAAGAAAGATTTACAAATAACCGATGTGGGTTTGCATCCTATAAGCAATGACAATCCAACTATAGCTTTAGATACCAAAGATTTGGTAAACCTGATTCGATCATTGCCATTGGCCTATCAAACCATATTCAATTTAATGGCAGTGGAAGGTTATAACGCAACAGAAGTTTCTGAAATATTGAATATCAATATCAACACAGTAAGAAGTCAATATAGCCGTGCAAGAGCAATGCTCATAAAAGCTATTGACCAAAATAATCAGCTCACAAACAATCATCATCATGCAAGAAGCATTTGAAAAAAATATTGAAGCACAGTTGAAGTCGTTTCAACTTGAGCCAAGCAAAGAAGTTTGGCAAGAAGTTGAAGCTGCTTTACACCAAAAGAAAAGAAGAGTAGCCCCTTTTTGGTGGATGACTTTTGCTGTAATACTATTACTAGGCAGTTTCATTGTATTCAATTATTTTGATACTACAAAATCAGCTACATCTACTGTAGTTGAAAATATTTCAGCAAAAACCAATTCAGTAGAAAAAGCAAATACTACTAGCAATCAAGAAGAAACATTCATTACAAAAGAGCAAACTACAAAAAAGAATAGTTATAGTAACAATATTGTAGAAAATAAAGATGAACTATTTCTCAAAACAATAGTTGAAAAGAATCAAGATGAAGTATTAAAAACAATAAAGAAATTAAACGTTAATACAACTATTTCATTAACTGAAAATAATGAAGAATCACAAGCTGAACCCAATGAAATAAATGGTACAGAGCAAATTATAACACCCATCGATTTAGAAAAAGTGTTCTACACAAAAGCCAATTTATTGCCGATTCAATCTTTTATTCAAACAACATTTCAAGAAAAGCAAATACCCCAACACACTACTCAATCTTTATTGGCAAATACAATTGCAGCAAAAGATAGTAGCACAAAAAACATAAAAAGAAAATGGTTTATTACTAGTTCAGTGGGTTTATTAACCACTAAACAAAATGGTTTATTAGATAACATTTCTACTTTAGATGCTACATCAAATTTTGTTAATTCAGGTTCATTGGCTTCGGGAGTTGCTCCAAACAGAATAAGCTATTCAAATGGAAATGCTTTAATGTTAGGCGGTGGTTTTCAACAACAACTCAGTAAAAAATGGAGTTATAATATAGCCTTGCAATATAAATTATTGACTACTAAAGTGAGTTCTGTTGATTCTTTATTTAGGTTTTCATCAAACAACTACAGAGCTCATTGGATACAAATTCCAGTTAACTTTTCTTATCAATTAAATAATTCAGCACACCCTTTTTACTTAACTGCTGGTTTATCTGGAGCTTTTGCTTTGGTAAGCAATTGGTCGTATGCCGATGTAAGAAACAATCGCTTTTATAACGATAAAACAAAAAACAGAAAACTGTTCATCAACGCTCAAATTGGTGCTGTATACACCATTCAAAAGGATTGGCTGATGCAAGTTTCGGTAGAAAAAAGTTTAACCTCTGTTCACCGAAAAGTGTCTGATAAGTTTTACTACACTCAATTCAACATACAACTATTCAAATTTATTCAATCAAAAAATAAAAAATAAATTATATGAAAACAAAGTTTCATCAATTAAAAAATCTTTTGATTATTTGCTGTTCTTTAATGGTATTTCAAAGTTGCTTAAAAGATACTGTTACCGAAAAATACACCTTCTTTAGGCCAGTGTATAAAACTAAAGAAGCCGTAATGAACAATATTAAAAGTGGTACACCACAAGCAATTGTTGAAACCGGCAAGTTATTTATTAAAGGCAATTATGTGTTTTTGAACGATGTAAATCGTGGAGTGCATATTTTAGATTATACCAATCCTGCAACACCTGTAAAAGTTGCATTTATAGATGTGCCTGGTAATATAGATATGGCTGTAAGAGGAAATATTTTGTATGTTGATTGTTATACATCTTTAATTGCATTAGACATCACCAATCCTTTAAGTGTCCAAAAAACAACAGTGATTAATGGTGTATTTCCTCATAGAGTATATTGGAACTTCCAACAAGACACTTCATTAATTATTACAGAATGGGTAAGAGTAGATACTGTTATCAAAAACAAAAACTTCTCTAGTGGAGATATGAGATTCGACGGAATGATGTTTCAAACTTTTAATGGAGGAAATATACTTGCTTCGGGTTCAGGTGTTACCAATGGCACAGGAGGTTCTATGGCAAGATTTGGACTATTGAATGAGCGTTTATACACAGTTAGTAATAGAGATATTAAAGTGTTTAACACTTCAGTTGCCGCAACACCTACTTATGTAAATACTGTTGCTACTGGTGTAAGTGATATTGAAACTATTTTTCCTTTTGGTAATCATTTGTTTTTAGGAAGCAATACAGGTATGCATATTTTTAATGTAAGTAATCCAAATACACCTACTAAAACAGGTTTATTTACCCATGCAAGAGTTTGCGATCCTGTAATAGCCGATCAAAATTTTGCTTATGTTACTTTACGCAGTGGTAATACTTGTGCTGGCTTTACCAATCAATTAGATGTGGTAGATATTAGTACATTAAGTAATCCTACTTTATTAAAAACCTATCCATTAAAAAATCCACATGGCTTAAGTAAAGATGGCAACACATTATTTATTTGCGATGGTGCCGATGGTTTAAAAATTTTCAATGCAGCCAACGTATCTAATATCACTTTATTAAACACTATTGGCAACATGGAAACCTATGATGTAATTGCACAAAATGGTTATGCATTGGTGGTTGCAAAAAATGGTTTGCATTGTGTAGACTATAGAAACATGAACAATATTCAATTAATTAGCACTGTTAGCATAAACAATAAATAATGAAGCCACTAATCTTAATATTATTATGTTGTATTGCAACTATTTGTTCAACTCAAGCACAAAAAAAAGAATCTGCTAAATACAAATTTCTTGCAATACCTAATTTTCAAGTATTAAACGGAGCTGAAGCTACTTCTAGCAGTATTCATTTAAATGCAGGATTAGCCAATACCAACAACCATTTTTCAATTAGTGTAGGAATAGATTATTATAGATTTAGAACTGTGCCGTTAATGCTGGATTACAAACATTTTTTTGGTAACAAACAAAATAAAGTCTTTGCATATTCAAGTATTGGATATTCAATTCCTTGGTTGTTAGAAGAACAAAAATATAGATTTTGGAATGGCTGGGGAGGCATGGGAAATCTTGCAGAATATAGCAGTGGATTGGCTTATCAATTTGGAATTGGTTATGCCATACTTAATAAAAAACAAAAAGGCTTTTTACTAAATGTAGGAGTGAATAGTAAATCAATAAAAGAGCGTTTTGAACAAATGGTATTTAACGGAACTACAAGCACATTAATGCCTTATACAAAAATTTATCACTTAAACCGATTAGGAATTGGTATAGGTTATACCTTATAGAATATTTGTAGTTCAATAAAAGTATAGAATAGTTTCCTGTAGATTTGCTATTGCACCTAAGATGCAATAGCAAATTTTTTTTAATGAAAAAAATACTACTGGTAGAAGATGAAATTAACGTGGTAAGCTTTATTCAAAAAGGCTTAACTGAAGAAGATTTTGAAGTTTCTGTTGCATTAAATGGTACAATGGGTTTTCAAATGGCTTTAAATAACTATTACGATTTAATTGTTTTAGATATTATGTTGCCAGAGAAAAACGGCATTGATGTTTGTAAAGATTTAAGGCAAAACAAGGTACAAACCCCTATCCTATTTTTAACTGCATTAAATACATCTGATAATATTGCTTTAGGCTTAAATACTGGTGGCGATGATTATTTAGTTAAGCCCTTTAAATTTATTGAGCTAGTTGCCAGAATCAATGCACTTTTAAGAAGAAGTAACAACAATAACCCACCAGAACCAACTACAAAAGAAAATACTTATGCCATTGCCAATTTATTGGTAGATGATGATGCTAAAACAGTTGCTAGAGATGGCAATATCATATCTGTTACTGCAACAGAATATAGATTGTTATTGGTGTTAATGAAAAACAAAGGCAGGGTTTTATCGAGAGTGGAATTGTTAGAAAACGTTTGGGATATAAACTTCAACTTGGGCACCAACGTAGTAGATGTATACATTAACTATTTAAGAAAAAAATTGGATTCTAATTACGAACCCAAACTCATACACACTGTTGTGGGCATGGGTTATGTATTAAAAGAAGCATGAAAACTCAGTTTAGACTTACCCTCTATTTAATACTAACCAACACCCTTATGCTGTTGTTATTTGGTGGTGCGGTATACTATTTTTTTTACAATTACTCATACAAAGATTTTTACAAAAGGTTAGCAACAAGAGCCTCAGTAACAGCAAAATATAAATACGAGCCCAATGCTGCTTCTATAAAGCAACTTAGAGAAGAACATTTAGAAAAACTTACCAACGAAAAAGAGTATTCCGTTGAATTATCAGATTCTACCAATATTCAAAAAGCTGCAAAAAGCATTAAACTGCCTGTAAGTTTTATTGAAACAATCATAAAAAATGGTGAAGCCAATTTGCAAATTGATGAAAAGTTTTTTGCTGGAATAAAATACATTAGCAGCGATAAAAAAGAACACATTGTCATTATTTCGGCTTTAAATTATTATGCTTCTAACCATTTAATTTTATTACGAAATATTATTTTTATTGGTATTGGTTTCATTATTTTAATCACAGCCTTTTTTTCAATTTATTTCTCCAAACATATTTTCGACCCAATAAAAAAAATAACCGATAAAGTAAAACAAATAAGTACCGATAATATTCACTTACGTTTAGACGAAACTGCCAACGATTCTGAAATTAGTAAACTCGCTTCTACCTTCAACGATTTGTTGAATAGGGTTGAAACCGCTTTTGAAATTCAAAAGAACTTTATTAGCAATGCTTCTCATGAGTTTGGCACTCCACTTACTTCAATTATGGGAGAGGCAGAAGTAAGTTTACGTAAAGAAAGAAGTCCAGAAGAATATCAAAAATCATTAACTAGTATTTTAGAACAAGCAGAACGAATTAATGCTATTACTCAATCGCTTTTATACCTTGCCCAAACTGGTTATAAAGGCGATAGTATTAGTTTTGAAATTGTACGAACCGATGAACTATTGTGGCAAGTAAGGGAACTCGTAATTAAGCTAAAACCACAAAGTAAAATTGAGTTAGATTTTAGCTTATTGCCCGAAAACCCTTTCAAGCTAAAAATTAATGGTAATAAACAATTACTCACCTTAGCATTTGCCAATATTATTACTAATGCTTGTAAATATTCAAATAATAAACCGGTTTTTGTAAGTATTGCATCTACAGATAATCAAGTTATTGTAATTTGTCAAGATCAAGGAATTGGCATACCAACATCAGATTTGCCTTTTATATACGATCCATTTTTTAGAGCCTCTAACTCAATTCAATTTGAAGGCTATGGCATTGGCTTGTCATTAACCAGAAATATTATTCATGCACATAATGGCGAATTAAAAATTACATCTGTTGTAAATAAAGGAACTGTAGTTACTGTTAAACTTCCTTTAGCATTTTTATAATTTTTCTTCGACTTTTCTAAAAATCTAATGCAATTCTAATGTAATTCTTAGAAGCTTCTCATTTCACTAATTCAAGTTTGTATTTTAATTAATCAGCCAAATAATTAAAGTATGTTTAGAACAATTCTTGTACCTATTGATTTTAGTGTGGAGTGTTTAAACACACTTAAATTGGCTTTACAAAAAGAAAAAGGCAATCGTGTTAATGTAATTTTATTATATGCTGAAATACTTAATTCATCTTCTTCAGATTTATTATTTTATAGGCCATCAAAACAAATTAAAAAATTAACCAACAAAGAATTTGATGAGGCGGTTACTATCATTAAAAACCATTACGAATCATTAATTCATATCATTAGAATCGAGTTATTTCATGGTCAAACTGTTGCAACTTTCAAATCATTTGCTGAAGCAAACAAAGTAGATATGATTTATGTACCCAAGCATTACGAATTAACACCACTAAAAAATGGTTTTAATCCAATTTCATTCATTAAAAAATCAAAAATGCCTTTTCAAGAAATTGAGTGGAATGTAGATAATTATAGTTTCGACCCAAACCAAATGAGTGCATTATTCTCCTAAGAAATTAAAGTTTGTTTGTTATAGTTTAAGGGAAACACAAAAAAACCACTTACAATTGTAAGTGGTTTTGCTTTTTATGAATAGTTTGGAATTACCATTTATCTACTTCTTCTGAAGAAAGACTTTCAGTTGATGTTTCATTTACTGGTGTAGTTGCAACAACATCTGCAGAAGTTTCTGCAACAGAAGTATTTACAGGAGTTTCAGGAGTATACTCCTCTCCTTCAGGATATTCATGATTGAATGCATCAAAATCAAAATCGGGCATTAAATCTGTTTTCACATAGTCAATTGCCTCTCCTAAAGCTTTGATAAACTTATTAAAGTCTTCTTTGTACAAAAAGATTTTATGTCTATCGTACCCATTATCATCAAAACGCTTTCTACTTTCGGTAATGGTTAAAAAATAGTCGTTACCACGAGTAGCTCTTACATCAAAAAAGTAAGTTCTTCTTTTACCTGCTCTTATACGTTTACTATAAACGCTTTCATTCTTTTTGTCATTGTTTTCGTACGCCACGTTCTATTAAATTTTGGTTTTAAAGTGAAGCAAATATAGCATTGTTCTACAATTACCAAAATTTTGTAAAAGAAGTTTTTTGATTAGTGAGATGCAGAAAGTTCAAACTCAAAAACACAGAATAAAGGTAATAGTAAATAGAGTAAATTAAACAATTGAACAAATCTATTGATGTTACAATACTCAAAAATTTGCTCATTTCAATGGAATAAGTACACTACATAAGTTCTAAGTTTTCTTAGGAGAAAACTGCATTAAAAAGCCTATTCCTATTAAACTCTTGAGTTGTAATCGAGGAGCATTTTTTTGCGGACCAAAGATTTTAAGATCATCATCGTAAATTAAATCTAAATTATACGTTGCTGATAGTAGTTTATTGATTTTGAAAGAAAATAAATTAGTAAAGAAAATATCAATATTACCAGGTTTATTTTTATAGTTCGAGAACAAATCCATCCTTCCTCGGTAGGTAACATTTTTTCCTATAACTGTATTGTAACCAACAGTTGCAAAAACCCCTACTTCATTAAATGTATGACGTCCTGAATCAACACCATAAGCTCCCTTATCAGATAAAAATTTATTGGCAACAATTACCAACCTAGAAGTTAATGGTGAGATAAACATGGAAAATTTAGGATTGGGCTTATAATCCATACCTATAGATAACAATGCATATGCAGGCGATAAAAACGAAGAAGAAAAATTACCTGTTCCTCCAGAATAATTATATCCATCAAAAAACTGACTTCTAAAATTAAATAATGCCGATGCATACCAACGATTGATACTATCTACTCTATAACCATACTTCGACAATAAATCTATTCTATCATCATTCTTTCTACTGCCCAAACTGGTAGCTTGTACAAAGCCAAAATTAAAATCTAAGCTATTATCCCAACTATATCTTTTGCCCCTATGTAAAACATAATAATTCAAATAGGTATTCACCGCCATCGAAAAGTTGTCACCTCCAGATGCCCAATTACTTAATGAACCTTGAGCCAAATTTGCCCCAAACAATCCACCACGTTTCCAAGTCCAAGTACTTGTATCATTGTCTTTTTTTACATTTCTAAAAATTTCTCCCGGTAATTTTCTCACTACAATTTCTTGTGCTTGAATTTCATAACTAAAAAAAATACATACCAAAAGAAAAAAACGTTTCATGTAGTTGATGGGTTAGTGAATAACAGCACAAAAATAGGGTTCAGCCAAAATAATAATCTGTTAAGGCTCTGCCAAATTGACAATGGGAAGATTTTTTTGTTATTTTCGCAAGCTAATTTCAAAACTTAAATGGAACTACTGGATACAAATACAAAAGTACACGACGAAAACCGTCAAGGTGAAGCATTTGCTCCATTTGTACAAGATGAAAACAAGTATCAAAAACACTTCTATATAGAAAGCTATGGTTGTGCAATGAACTTTGCTGATAGTGAAATTGTAGCTTCCATTTTACAAACAGAAGGTTACGGAGCTACCAAAAATTTTGAAGAAGCCGATTTAATCTTGGTAAATACTTGTTCTATTAGAGAAAAAGCAGAACTAACTATTCGTAAAAGACTAACAGAATTTAGGGTGGCTAAACGTAAAAGACCTGGTATGTTAGTAGGTGTTTTAGGTTGCATGGCAGAACGTTTAAAAAGTAAATTATTAGAAGAAGAAAAATTGGTTGATTTAGTGATTGGTCCAGATGCTTACAGAACCTTGCCAACTTTAATTGAAGAAGCAGAAACTGGCCAAAAAGCAGTGAACGTATTACTAAGCAGAGATGAAACTTATGGCGATATTGCCCCTATCCGTTTAGATAGTAATGGCGTTTGTGCATTCGTTTCTATCATGCGTGGTTGTAATAATATGTGCAGCTTTTGTGTTGTACCATTTACAAGAGGTAGAGAACGTAGTAGAGATGCAAATTCGATTATTGCCGAGGTAAAAGATTTGGTGAATAAAGGTTACAAAGAAGTAACCTTATTAGGACAAAACGTAGATAGCTATTATTGGGCCGATGAAGCCAATAACACCACTATAACTTTTGCAATGTTGTTAGAAATGGTGGCATTAGTTTCTCCAGATTTAAGGGTACGTTTTAGTACATCTCATCCAAAAGATATTACAGATGAAGTATTATTTACCATTGCCAAATATGAAAATATTTGCAACTATATTCATTTACCAGTTCAAAGTGGCAGCACTAGAATTTTACAGTTAATGAATAGAACCTATACCAGAGAGTGGTACATTGCTAAAGTGAATAGAATAAGGGAAATTTTACCCGATGCTGCAATTAGTACAGATATCATTACAGGCTTTTGTACAGAAACAGAGGAAGATCATCAAGACACCTACAGTTTAATAGAATATTGTAAATACGATTTGGCTTACATGTATTATTACAGCGAAAGACCAGGTACTTTGGCCGAAAGAAGATACGAAGACGATGTGCCAGAAGCCACTAAAAAAAGACGTTTACAAGAAATTATTGACCTGCATAGAATACACTCTTTAGAAAGTATGCGAAGAGATGTAAACAAAACTTTTAAAGTATTAATTGAAGGCAATTCTAAAAAAAGTGATGCACATTGGCATGCAAGAACAGACCATAATAAAGTAGTCATTTTTCCAAAAGAAGGTAACTTACAAAAAGGAGATTATGCATTGGTGCATGTATATGAATGTACTGCAGGAACACTGTTTGGTAAATTGGTAAAATAAAAATCAATATGAATGTGATATTGAAAAATAATTTAGATAAAATTGCTTCATTATGCAAAGAGCATCATGTTAAAAAGATGTATGCATTTGGATCAAGTGTAAGAAGTGATTTTACAGAAAATAGCGATGTGGATTTCTTATATGAAATGGATTTTTCAAATTTTAATTTTGAAAACTTAGACTCTATTCCATACGATCCTTTTTTAAATGTATTTGAGTTAAAAGAAAAATTAGAAGCCTTACTACAAAAAAAAGTAGACTTAATTCCTAATCAAGCTTTTAAAAATAAATTCTTAAAAGCCTCAATTGAAAAAGATAAAACTTTGATTTATGGGGCTGCATAGCATAGAAAAGTATTTGACAGATATATTAATTTATATAGAAGAATTGGAAACTTTTTCTCATGAAATTAATATGCAAAATATACATCAACCCATCAATAAATGGTCTGTCGAAAGAGCTCTAAGCATTATAGGAGAAGCATTATCACAAGCAGACAAATTAGATAAAAACTTACCCATTACAAATAAAATTCAAATTATTGGACTTAGACATATTTTAGTTCATGATTATGATAGAATTGAAGCAGAAAGATTAATTATAATTTTAAAGAAACATCTTTCTGTATTGAAAACAGAAGTTGAAAATCACTTAAAAAACTTAAATTCATAGTGGATTTACAAAGCATAAAAAACAGATTTGGCATTATTGGTAATGCACCTGCATTAAACCATGCATTAGATACTGCTGTGCAGGTTGCTGCTACAGATTTAACAGTACTAATTGTTGGCGAAAGTGGTGTTGGTAAAGAAGTATTCTCACAAATTATTCATGCACTTTCTTCACGTAAACACAACCCGTTTATTGCGGTAAACTGTGGTGCAATTCCTGAAGGAACAATTGACAGTGAATTATTTGGTCATGAAAAGGGCTCATTCACCGGTGCAGTAGATAGCAGAAAAGGTTACTTTGAAACGGTAAGTGGTGGTACTATTTTTTTAGATGAAATTGGTGAAATGCCTTTAGGCACTCAAGCCAGACTATTACGTGTGTTAGAAACTGGAGAGTTTATTCGTGTAGGGTCTTCAAAAGTTCAAAAGACAGATGTACGTGTTATTGCTGCTACCAACAGAGAATTATTAGAATTTGCAGAAAAAGGCAAGTTTCGGCAAGATTTATATTATCGTTTAAGTACTGTACCCATTCGTGTTCCATCATTAAGAGATAGAAAAGAAGATATACAATTATTGTTCAGAAAATTTGTAGTCGATTTTGCCGAACGTTATAAAACCACTCCCGTTCAATTAGATGAAGAAGCAAGAAATACTTTAATCAGTCATCCTTTTCCCGGTAATGTGAGAGAATTGAAAAACTTGGCCGAACAAATTTCGGTTCTTAGCAAAAGTTCAATTTTAAATGCTCATCAATTAAGAGGTTTTTTACCCGAAAAAAATGCTGGTAGCCGAATGCCCATTTTAGCAAATGGAGCAACCGCAGCCAATGATTTTTCTAACGAGAGAGAAATTTTGTACAAACTTTTTTTCGATATGAAAAAAGATGTTACAGAATTGAAGAAAATGTTCTTAGAAATTCTGCAAAACCCATCATTGGCAGGTAATGCAGCCAATTATACCAAAGAAAGTTTAATGAACGATTTTCCTATTTTGGCCAATGCCGATATGCAAAATGCTTTGGTACATCAACCACAAAATCATCAACCTGCCATTGTTCAACCTTTACAAGTAAATAACAATACCCCAGTTTTAATAAACGATGATATTCAGCATCACGAAGAGGTAGAAGAATCGTTGAATATTATGGATAAAGAAAAAGAGCTGATCATTAAAGCTTTGAAAAAACATAAAAGCCGTAGAAAAGATGCTAGTGCCGATTTAGGTATTAGCGAAAGAACTTTATATAGAAAGTTAAAAGAATACGATATTGATGATTTATAAAGAAAAAATATGAAGCATAAATTTCCCAACATACACATTGGTTTTTTGGCTTTAGCCTTTTGCCTTCTACCTTTTACCTTCTCCTGCAAGATTTATTCTTTCAGAGATGTATCAATAGATTACAATAAAATAAAAACCATTAAAATTGGTTTTATTGAAAATAAAGCAAGAATTGTTAACCCACAATTGAGTCCACAACTCACCGATAAGTTGCAACAAAAAATTGTAAACCAAACCAAACTTACTAGAACCAATAACGATGATGCACATTATCAAATTAGTGGGTACATATCCGATTATTCTGTAACTACAACAGGCGTTAGTGCACAACAAGCAGCCACCAATCGTTTAACAGTAAGTGTACACATCAATTTTAAAAATACAGTAGATAATACCAATAACGATTTTGATGTTTCTCGGAATTTCGATTTTTCGGCCAACCTTTCACTCGATCAGGCTCAAGCATCTTTACAAGAAGAAATCTTGCGAAACTTAACCGATGAAATTTTTAATCGTATTTTTTCAAACTGGTGATTTTGTTCTGAATTTCTGTTCAAACAAAAAATTAATTAGCTTACTTTCACCACCAAATTTGTTTAATAGAGTAGCTCAATTCTACTAAAAGAACTAGCATGAATGTTTTACAACAACAAACCCTTCACCAACTTACTGGTCATAGCAATTTAGCTGAAGCAGGTGTAGATGAATTGTTTCAACTAACCGATAGTCATCCATTTTTTTCGGTACCACATTTTTTTCTTACCAAAAAGTTGAAAGAAGAAAAACATGCTGCCTTTATCAATCAATTACAAAAAACAACCTTATTTTTTAATAACCCATATTGGTTGCATTATCAATTATCGCCAACCACTCAACAAATAAAAATTATTCAAAAAGAACATTCAGAAAATGTTACTGAACCATTGCTCAATCATGTAATTGAAGAAGAAATTGCTCAAAGCATTCAAGATGCAGCTAATAATACTGTTGTAGAAAAAAATAGCAAACAAGAAATAGTGGTTGAAGAAGCAACTAAAAGAATTGAAGAGCCTGTTGCAGAAATTGTTGATGAAGAAGTCTTGGCTGAAACGATAAACGCAACTGAAGTTGAAACAATTACTGAACCAATAATTATTGAAGCCGAAGTAAAAAAAGAAATAACAGAAGAAGCTATCATAACTGAACCAATTGTTGAAGTAACTAAACCAATCATTCCTTTTGAAGAGCCAATAGTTACTGCCAATGCAATTGTGTTTGATATACCTCAAAAAACAGTGGAGCACAATATTGAGTTTGAAGAAAAAACATCGGCATCCATTACTTCATTTGCTTTAGAAGCAGCCGAAGAAAATGTACATTCAGTTGAAACAGTTCAATCAGTAGAACCAATTATTACTAAAATGATAAAAGAACCTACTATTGAAACAATTGAACAAGAGGTTGATTCTACCATTTTAACCACTAAAGCTTCTATAGAAGAAATTGATGATGCATTTGATGCAATGAATGATGAAGCAAATACTATACATTCCGACGAAAAAATAACTTCCATTTTAAAAGAACAATTAGAAGCTTTTAAAAAGCCTGTTACCGAGCAAACAACTTTAGAAATAACATCAGAACCTTATCATACGGTCGATTATTTTGCTTCTCAAGGTATTAGGCCAGAAATTGACCATACTGCTCAAGATACTTTATCTAAACAATTAAGACGTTTTACCGATTGGTTGAAGCATATGAAGAACGTTCCACCAAGTAATGAAGACTTAGGAACAGACCCTGAATTAGAAAATGCCATTCAGGGAATTGCCCAAACATCTAACGAAGCCAAAGAAATTGTAACCGAAACAATGGCTGAAGTTTTGGTAAAACAAGGCAAAATTGATAAAGCTATTCAGTTGTATATAAAATTAAGTTTTTTAAATCCTGATAAATCCGCTTATTTTGCGTCGAAAATTCAAATTTTAAAAGGAATCTAATTATGGTAATCTTATTTTTAATTTTAGTGGTAGTAGCTGCGGCTGGTTTAGGTTTTGTTATTTTAGTACAAAATCCTAAAGGTGGCGGTTTAGCAGGTAATGTTGGTGGTGTTGGTAACAACTTTATGGGTGTTAAACAAACAACTGATGTTTTAGAAAAAGGTACTTGGATTTTTGCAGGTACTATTGCAATATTGGCAATTGTTTCAACTTTATTCTTTAAAGGTATTAGTGATGGTGGAATTGATAAAAAAGCAATTGAAACTATACCTACTAGTACATCGGCTCCAAAAAAATAATTCTTCCAAAACATTTATATCTTAAAACTGTTGGTGTGTACATCAACAGTTTTTTTGTGCAATCATATTTTCAAATGAATTAATTATGGCTTTGTTTAACATACGGGTGTACGGAATTTTAAAAAATAGTCAAAACCAAGTTTTGGTAAGCGATGAATTTATAAGAGGTAACTTTTTTACCAAATTCCCCGGCGGAGGTTTAGAATTTGGAGAAGGCACTAGAGCATGTTTAATCAGAGAATTTAAAGAAGAAACAGGTTTAGATGTTACCGTAGGAGAACATATTTACACTACTGATTTTTTTCAGATTTCAGCCTTTAATAATAAAGATCAGATTATATGCATTTACTATTATGTACATGAAGCAGATCCCATTCAATTAAAAACATCTACCAAACCGTTTGATTTTTTACCTGAACAAATCGCCGATACAACTGCTTGTGCCGAAAGTTTTAGATTTATAGATTGGAACAACTTATCAGAAGAATCGGTGAGTTTACCAATAGATAAAATTGTAGTGAAGCAATTGATTGGAAATCGTGAATCGTGAGTGGTGAATCGCTAGTGGGAAGCAACTTGAATGGTGAATGGTGAATCGGAAGTCGCTAGTGGTAAATCGCTAGTGGGGACTTCATTATACTGTCATCCCGACGCAGGAGGGACCTCATCTTTTTGAAAACGTGAATCGTAAGTCGTTATTGGGGATTCATTAGATAAGATTCCCCTTCTATCTTCTTTCTTCTTTCTCCTCCCTTCTTCCCTCAACCTTAAACTTTCAACCCTCAACTCCCATTGCAGCTGCTTTCATGGCATTGGCTTTTTCGGCTCCCAAATATTTTTCTATTAAATGATGTACTAGATAAATTACTGGAGTTAGTGTTATTGCAACCAAAGCCTTATATAAATAGTTTAATGTACCAACTGCTAAAAACAATTGAAAACTCCACACAAAATCGCCTGCTTTATTACCAATTCTACTACCCACATAAAAAGCAATAAATAGCACCACATAACTATCAATAAACTGAGAAACCAATGTTGAGCCAGTTGCTCGTAACCAAATTTTTTGTTCGCCGGTTGCTTTTTTAATTTTATGAAAAGTAAATACATCAACAATTTGTCCCAATAAAAAAGCTACTAAACTACCTATAATAATTCTTCCACCTTGCCCTAAAACACCTTCATATGCCAATTGCATATTGGGTACTCCACTCCCCTGCTTACTTACAATAAAAAAATCAGCTGGTGTTAAATTCATTGCTCCATAAAACATAATAAAAGCATAGGTAATTAAAGCTGCTGCTAGGTAAGATAGAAATTTCACCCCCTTCATGCCATAGTACTCATTAATAATATCGGTCATAATAAATACTACAGGCCATAATAATACTCCAGCAGTTAAATTCAAGCTTAAACTTTCGCCCAAAAAAGTAATACTCAATGGATCAAAACCCAGCGTTTTTTCAAATGAAAATATTTTCACCCCAATTACTTCAGCAATTAAAGCATTAGCTACAAAAAAACCACCTAGAATAATAAAAAGTCGTGAGCCTTTATCTTTTATAATATCTGTTATCATAATTGAAGGAATATAATATTTGCAATTTCAAACACGAGAAATAAAAAATTAGTTAATCCTAACCAAAAAGGAATGTATTTTTTTTTAGCAAGAACACTAAATATCCAAATAAGGTTCAATAAAATATTGAGTACCACAGCAATTAAACCTAAAGTAACTATGGTACTAGTGAGCACATGATGCAGGTTGCTCAAATCAACATATCTACCCAATACAAATACGAGGTAACAAATATTACAAATCAAGGTAACTCTAGCAGTAAATAAAAGCCAACGCATAAAATAATTTTGGTGTGAAAAATAACATTAATTTGCCACCTCATAAAATAGAAATCATGAAGACCATGAATTGGAAGAAAATTTTACCGCATGTAATTGCCATTGCAATTTTTTTAGTGGTAGCAATTATTTATTGTAAGCCTGCATTAGAAGGCAAGGTTTTACAACAATCTGATATTACCCAGTGGAAATCGATGGCACAAAACCAAATGACTGTACAAGAGCAAACTGGCAAAGTTCCATTATGGAGTAATGGCATGTTTGGTGGAATGCCAGGCTATATGATTGTTGGTTATACTAATAACCATGTACCCTATTATTTTATGCAGCTTATTTCGTTAAACCTACCCAAACCTTTTCAGTTTTTCTTTTTAGGTTGTGTATGTTTTTACTTTTTATCGCAGGTATTAAAAAGCAATACTTGGATTGGCGTTGTAGGAAGCTTATGTTATGCTTATGCCACTTACAATGCTGTGATTGTTGCCGAGGGGCACGATACCAAAATGTTGTCTATTGCTTTAATGCCCGGTTTAATAGGTGCAATTTTACTCATCTTCAATAAAAAGTATTGGTGGGGCATTGCATTGACTGCCATGTTCACAGGTGCTTTAATAGCCCAAAAACATTATCAAATTACTTATTATGCTATGCTGATTGTTGCATTTATGAGTATTTCATTTGCAATAAGATGGATATTGAATAAGGAATATAAACATTTGCTAATGGTAGCCATTTTTACTTTTGCTGGTGCTACCATTGGTGCATTAACCAATGCAGTTGTTTTACTGCCCGATAATGAATATACCAAAGAATCTATTAGAGGTGGTTCTATTTTAGCTGATGCAAAAAGTAAGAATACACAAGAAGGACTTACTAAAGAATATGCATTTAGTTATAGTGTTTTTAAAACTGAACCTTTTGTAATGCTAATACCAAAAATGTTTGGCGGCAGCAGTAAAATGGAAGTAGAAGAAGATAAATCTAAAGCCATTGCAGCACTTCAAGGAATGAATCCTCAAATTGCAAGAGAGCTGCAAGGTGGGTTAGGTTTTTATTGGGGTGGCATTGGAGGTACGTCAGGACCGCCATATGTTGGAGCCATTGTTTGTTTTCTTGCATTAATTGGTTTTGTTGTATTAGACAATAAACATAAATGGTGGATTTTAACTGCAAGCATATTAACCATTATGATGAGTTGGGGAAGTTATTTTGAAGGTTTCAATAACTTTTTGTTCAACAACTTGCCTATGTACAATAAGTTTAGAGCACCAAGTATGATATTGGTAGTGCCTACTTTATTGTTGAATATTGCTGCAATATTATCGTTACAAACCATCATTGAATCGAACAATAAAACTGAGTTGTTGAATCAATATAAAAAAGGATTGGCATTGGTTGGTGGAGTGTTTGCTTTCTTATTGATTTTATATTTCAACTTCGATTACAAAAGCGATGGAGATGTAAACTTATTGAAGTCTATCAATAATATTCCTGATGAATCCGTAAAATCTCAATACTTATCTGCTGGAAAAGAATTAGTCAATGGATTGAAGGAAGATAGACAAGGATTATTTATGAGTGGTATTCTTCGTGCCCTATTCTTAATTGCAATAGCAGCTGGAGCCATAGCTTTTAATATCAAAAAAGGATTATTAAGCCCAATACTAATTGCAATAATTGGGTTGGTTAGTTTCATTGATTTAATGGATGTAAATGCTAAATATTTAAGTGCAGAAAACTATCAATACAAAGATGATTATGATAACAGTTTTGCACCAACACCTGCCGATCAATTTATATTACAAGATAAAAGTGATTACCGAGTGTTTGATGTAAGCAATGGTGCACAATCAGCTATTAACTATGGTGCAAGACCAGCTTATTTTTATAAATCAGTTGGTGGCTATCATCCTGCCAAATTGAGCATTATTCAAGATTTAGCAGAGAATCAATTGTACAATTATCCAAACTGTAAACCTGTTTTGGATATGATGAATACCAAGTACATCATTCATAGTACATCAAGTGCCGACCAAGTAGAACCCAATCCTGACGCATGTGGTAGTGCATGGTTTATTAAAAACTTGAAGCTAGTAAATTCTGCAAGAGAAGAAATGAATGCTTTAACTACATTAAGAGTAAAAGATACTGCTGTTATTGGTAAAGCATTTCAATCAATTGCTTCAACCAACTTTACTTACGATTCAACTGCAAAAATTGAATTAATTAAAAATGCCAATGATGTAGTTACCTATAAAACAAAAGCTAGTACAACTCAATTTGCTGTGTTTAGTGAAGTGTATTACGATAAAGGTTGGAACGCTTATATTGATAGCAAGCTAACTCCTTATGCTAAAGTAAATTATGTGTTACGTGGCATGCCAATCCCTGCTGGCGAACATGAAGTGGTATTTAAGTTTGAACCAAAAAGTCATGCTTTAGGTTGGACGTTGACTAGCATTGCATCTATTATTGCAATTTTATTATTTGGAGTTGCTTTATTCTTTGAATGGAAAAATAGAAAAGCACAAGTAGCTTAACCAACATAATTTTAATTCTAATAACGGAGGTCATTTACCTCCGTTATTCTTTTAAAGCCATTGCATTGCAAGCCAAGAAACCTAAAATACTTTCTTTAGTTTGGTATAAATTTCTACCTGCACAATTTGGAGGTCAGCAACGTATTGCCTCTTTTAATGAAGCCTTAGGCAAACAAACAGAGCTTATTTGCTTATGCAGTAAAAACAATGTTATACCACCAACAGATAGCTATGCAGTTTTTCCTTTATTGCCCAACAGTAAACTACAGGTTATTAATCCATTTACTTGGTTATTCATCATTCAATTTTGTAAGAAAGAAAAAATTACACATGTAATTATCGAACATCCTTATCATGTAATTAGTGCTTGGTTGTTACATGTTTTTTTCAACATAAAAATTATACATGCATCTCACAATATAGAATTTGAGCGATTTAAGTTATTGAACAAATGGTATTGGGAAATACTATTCTATGCCGAAAAATGGTTATGCAGTTTTGCACAGCTCAATATTTTTATTACTGAACAAGATCAGCAAATGGCAATTGAACAATTTAAGATTGCTCCTAAAAAATGTTTAGTAGTTCCCAATGGCATCACACCAAAAAATATTCAATCAAAAGCAATTATTCAGCAACAAATAAAGCAAACACATCAAATTCCAGAATATCATGCCATTTTTTTGTTTAATGGAACATTAGATTATGCTCCAAATGCCAAAGGGGTAGAAGATATTGCTGCCAATTTAATTCCAGCTTTAAATCACATTAATAAAGAATTTACCATTATAGTTACTGGCAGAATTGAAACTCCTAATTTTCAATATTTATCCAACCTAACAAATAGTCAACTTAAAATTTTAGGTAACGTATCAAACATAGAAGATCATTTTTTAGCTGCCGATGTATATATTAATACTGTAAAATTGGGTGGTGGAGTACAAACCAAAACATTAGAAGCACTAAGTTATCACTTAAATGTTGTTTGTTTTAAACACATGTTGAATGGAATTGAATTAGCTATTGTAAGCAACAAGTTATTTACGGTAGATGAAAACAATTGGAAAGACTTTGCCCAAAAAACATGGCAAGCCTATTCAACAGCAGTAAATACAACACCTGAATTTTATGAATATTACGAATACAACAAGTATATTAAAGAAGTACTAAAAAGAATAAAATAACTTATTACTTACGTCCAATCCTTCCTCTTATAAATACCTACTATTTTTGTAATCAAAATCTAAGATTCAAACTAAAACATTCGATTTAAATGTTACACATAATCGCTGCTAAACGGCCTCATGAAAAATGCGTTAAGAAAATTTCTTTGTTTGTCGTTAAAAAGAAAAACCAATGAGATAAAGTAGAAAAATATTCTATTGCTTGTAAGTCGAACAATAGTTTGGCTTTATTCTTTTGCTTAAGCTAGTTTTTCTTTAGACAAAGAATGAAATTTTTAGCTTTTTTCATGAAGCCTTGACTTTTTGCTCCACTTTTGTGTCAATACAAAAGTGGAAAAACATAAAATTGACTACTTTTTATTTTAGACAAATAACCCATACCAATCATTCAACTTAATTTTACTCAAACTCATTTTCAGTAAAATGAATTATAAAAAAATAATCCTCTACATTTTATGTTTAATTTTTTGCAGCACATTATATGCTCAAGTAAATACTGAATTTGCCAATAAAAATGAACGAAAAAAACTAACCAAAAAACTAACACAACAAATTGAAGCCACTCTACTTTTACCATTAAACGATAGCACCTACCAACAATTTGAACAAGCTTTTTGGGCAATGGAATTGATGCAATACAAGCCTAAAAAAATGGAAGAAGTGATCCTAAATCACTTGAAAATTATAGCAAGTACCCCACCACAATACCAAAGAGCATTTCTTGAATTATTGTATACCAACTACCTATTCAAGTTTAATAAAGAAATAGAAAATATTTGGCAAAGCCTAGCAAATCCTAAAGTAAAAGCAATGGCATTAGAGCATTTAAAAGCTTCGAATATTCTTCCATCTACACCAGTTTATACAGTTGATAGTGCACAATTATATTTTTATCAAAAAGAAAAAAACAATGGTTTAAACAATATAAAAGTAGACAATTTTTTAGATCATAATTTTTTAACCAATCAGTTATTGGTAATTAGTTTTCAGAATAGCAATAGAAATAATCCTGGCTATTTAATGATTAGAACTGAACAACATAAATGGTTGACAAATGCCGATGGCAGTATATTTAAAATACCACAACTAGCACGTTCTATTACAAATATGCCCTATTATTTAACCAATGGTAATACACCACAAGGCTTATATAAATTGAATGGCTTTGCTATTAGCGATAATAAATTTATAGGACCAACCACCAACTTACAAATGAGTATGCCATTTGAAATTAGCAATGATTCATTCTTTAATTTTAAAACAACCGATACTTATTTGGCTTATCAAAAACTACTCTATCCTTTTTCAGCAAATGAACATTTATGGCAAAGTTTTTATGCAGGTAAATTAGGCAGAAGTGAAATTATTGCTCATGGTACTACTATAAATCCTCAATATTATAGCAAAGAAGAATTCTATCCCAATACACCTAGTTTAGGTTGTTTGTGTAGTCCTGAACTGTGGAATAAAAAAGGTAAAAGAACATATAGTGCCCAACAAAAATGGATTGATGTATTACAAAAAACAGGTGGAGGAAATAGATATTTATTGGTGGTAGAAATTGATTAAAAAAAATAAAAGAATTGAAATTATGGAACATAAAGATCCTTTACATGGTAAAACATTGGAAGCCATTTTACATCACTTAGTCAATCATTTTGGCTGGGAAGAATTAGGCAACATTATCAACATCAATTGTTTCAATAGTAATCCAAGTATACAATCAAGCTTGAAATTTTTACGTAAAACTCCTTGGGCAAGAAAGAAAGTAGAACAACTTTATATCAGTATTTTATAGTATTTCAGCCAAAATAAAGCATTCAAAAAAGTACTAAGTTCAGTTTTTTATTGCTGCTTAATACATGACAAATAACATAAAAAACTGTTGATAACTATCATGTTTCGTTAAACAGATTGTTGTAAGTTTGTTTCAAATTAATTGCGTATGGGAGTCTCATCGCTAATTGTTCTAATGATTGCAGCCATTGCTTTTTCTAGCATAGCTATTTTAATTTCAAAAATTTTATTGAAAGGAAGCACCAATAAACAAAAAGGTGAACCTTACGAATGTGGTATTCCAACTCAAGGTAAAACCTGGATTCAAATGAATGTTGGTTACTATTTATTTGCCCTTATTTTTTTAATCTTCGATGTAGAGCTGGTATTCCTTTATCCATGGGCTGTGGTAGCCAAAAACGTTGGTTGGCTTGCATTTATAGAAATCGTGATTTTCTTTTTTATACTTTTCTTAGGATTTTTATATGCACACAAAAAAGGAGCACTCGAATGGAAATAAATCAATCACATAGCAGTTCTACTTTTCCTGGGCAAGTACATGAAACACCAGGAGGTGGTATAATGCTGAGTAAGTTAGACGATATAATTAATTGGGCTCGTTCCAATTCGTTATGGCCATTAACTTTTGCAACCAGTTGTTGTGGTATAGAATATATGTCGGTGGCTGGTGCTAAATATGATTTCTCTCGTTTTGGATTTGAAGTAGCTAGAGCTTCACCAAGACAAGCCGATGTAATCATTATTGCAGGAACAATTGTCAATAAAATGGCTCCTGTTTTAAAAAGATTATACGATCAAATGGCCGACCCAAAATATGTAATTGCCATGGGTGCATGTGCCATAAGTGGTGGACCATTTTTTTACAATACTTATTCTGTTGTTAAAGGTGCCGACCATGTGATTCCTGTTGATGTGTATGTTGCAGGTTGCCCACCAAGACCAGAAGCTTTATTACATGCATTGATTGCGTTACAAGAAAAAATTAAAAGTGGACAAACCAGAGAGCAGATTAAAGAAGGATTGAAGGAAGAAGGTGTAAGGTAGGAAATGGTAGAAGGTTTGGGAAAAAGATAGATTGCATTTAAAATTCTTTAGAATTTTTCATTGCGTTCGTAAATACAATAACATTAGTAAACTTAGAAATATTGAATGAGCTATCAATAGAATAACCAAACAAACGTTGCGTTCGTTGCGTGAAAAAATGATACAATGACTAACGAGGATTTAAAAATAAAAACTACTCAACTACTTGCCACAGCTACTTTTGAAGAAGGTGGTGACCCGATAGCTATCGGGTGGCTCAACGTAAACATTGATGCTAAAGATTGGATTTTGTTGGCAGAACACTTACGTCGTGATGAATCTTTATTGTTCAATAGTCTTTTCTGTTTAACTTGTATCGATTGGAAAACCCATTTAACAATGGTGTATCACTTAACATCCACAAAATACAGGCACAACATTGTTATTAAAACTAAGCTAGATACTAAGCATCCTGAAATAGAAACAGTAGCACATATTTGGAGAACAGCAGAGTTTCATGAAAGAGAAGTATATGAAATGTTTGGCGTAAACTTTTTGAACCACCCAGACTTGCGTTTATTGATATTACCAGATGGATGGGAAGGGAAAAATCCATTAAGAAAAGATTTTGAAGACCCTATTAACATGATCAAATTGTAAACATGGTTGAAGAAATTGGCAAAACAGCAGATGGCGACATCATCATCAACATAGGGCCTCAACACCCTGCTACGCATGGTGTGCTACATCTTGTTGTAACACTCAATGGCGAAACCATCAAAAAAATTGAACCACATTTAGGATATATACATCGTTCTATAGAAAAAATGTGTGAGAGCTTAACTTACAGACAATTCATTTATGTTACAAGTAGAATGGATTATTTGTCTTCTCACATCAATAATCATGCTTGTGCTTTAACAGTTGAAAAAGCCATGCAAATTGAAGTGCCATCAAGAGCTCAGGTGATCAGGGTTTTAATGGATGAACTTACTCGTATTGCTTCACATGAATTGTGGTGGGGAGCAATGGCAATGGATTTAGGAGCATTCACTCCTTTCTTCCATGCATTTAGAGAAAGAGAAAGTATCAATGACATTATGGAAGAAACCTGTGGTGCACGTTTAACTATGAACTATATGGTTCCTGGTGGAGTAATGCAAGACATTCATCCCAACTTTCAAAACAGGGTTAAAACATTTTTGAAATTATACAAGAGTAAAATTCACGAATATGATGAATTGGTAACCGGCAATATCATTTTTCAAAACAGGATGAAAGGCATTGGAATCATTTCTCCAGAAGATGCTGTTTCTTATGGCATGAGTGGACCAGCATTAAGAGGCAGTGGAGTGAGTTGCGATGTACGAAAAGTATATCCTTATGAAATTTATGATCAACTTGATTTTGAAGAAGTATTAGAAACAGGCTGCGATTCTTTTGCACGTTATATGGTACGATTAAGAGAAATGCAACAATCGATTAAAATTATAGAACAATTAATAGATCATATCCCAGAAGGAGAATTTCAAGCAAAAACAAAAGCAGTATTGAAACTACCGAAGGGAGAATTTTATCAAAAAGTTGAAACTGCTCGTGGAGAATTTGGTGTTTACATTGTAAGTGAAGGAGGTACAACACCATACAGAATTAAATTTCGTTCACCAGGCTTTTCTAACCTCTCAGCTTTAGATCATATGGCTCGTGGAAGTAAATTGGGCGATTTAATTGCCATGATGGGAACATTGGATTTGGTGATACCGGATATTGATAGATAGAAGAAAGAAGATAGAAAATAGAAGATAGAAGGTAGAAGGCAGAGGGTTTAAAGTTGGAAGAATTTCAGCGTTTTCTCCGATTTCAGCGAGAAAAAAGTTATTTGTGTTATTCGTGATATCTGTAAGGAAATAGAAAAAAGAATTTTCGTAGAAAATATTCTGCTTTTTCTGCGAAAAACAAAAAACAAAACAGCATGTGGAGTTTTTCAAACATAGCAAACTTTATTCATGAATGGTTAAGCCAACACTTAAATCCTACTTGGACTTTAGTGATAGAGATGGTGATTGCAGGTATTGCAGTCATTAGCTTATTTGCTATATTAGGATTGATATTGGTTTTAATGGAACGCAAGGTTGCTGCATGGATGCAAATTCGTTTAGGTCCCAATAGAGTTGGCCCTAAAGGAATGATGCAATCATTGGCCGATACAGTTAAACTACTCATGAAAGAAGGTTTAACACCCAACGGAGCAGACAAATTTTTATTCAACTTCGCTCCTTTTATTGCTATGATTGTTGCCATGCTTTTAATGGCTCCAATAGCATTTGCAAAAGACTTTCAGCTATGGGATATGAACATTGGTGTACTCTACATAACATCAGTAAGTTCCATTATGGTCATTAGTATTTTAGTAGCAGGCTGGAGTAGCAATAACAAATATTCTTTAATGGGTGCTATGCGTAGTGGAGCACAAATTGTAAGCTACGAACTTAGTGCAGGACTTTCAATATTAGCAGTGATTGTACTTACTGGTAGCTTACAAATGTCAGAAATCGTACAATCACAAGCCACTGGTTGGTGGATTTTTAAAGGTCATATTCCGGTTGCCATTGCATTTATTATTTTCATCATAGCCACAACAGCCGAAACCAATAGAGCACCTTTTGATTTAGTAGAAGCTGAATCAGAATTAACTGCTGGCTTTCATACTGAATATTCAGGAATGAAATTCGCCTTATTCTTTTTATCAGAATACATCAATGTATTTATAGGCTGTGCAGTAGGTGCAACATTGTTTTTAGGCGGTTGGATGCCTTTTCATATTGGCAATTGGCAAGCATTCAATCATGTGATGGATTATATTCCATCGAGCATTTGGTTCTTTGGAAAAACGTTCTTCTTGATATTTTTAATCATGTGGTTTAGGTGGACATTTCCACGTTTAAGAATTGATCAACTCTTAAACTTAGAATGGAAATATTTATTACCCATTAGCATGATTAATTTATTGTTGGCAGCAGCAATAGCAATATTGGGATGGCATTTTTAGCCCCTATCCCCTAAAGGGGAATAAGGCAAAAGGTAGAAGGTTTTGAGAGACTTTTTGTACTGAGCTGAAGAATTTCTATTTAGATTCAGCAGAGCCTGTACTGAGCGTAGTCGAAGTATCGCACTCTTCAACGCTTTGTTCTTTACTCAGCTTTTTAAAAAAGCTAATTATTAACAATAAACTAAATTTTCCCTTTAGGGATTAAGGGCATGTTTATAACAAATTACATAAAAGAAGTTCTAAGTGCAGTAAAATCGCTTGTTACAGGTATGCGTAGAACATTCTATTATTTTACGCACCACAAAGAAATAATTACTGAACAATATCCCGATAATAGAGACACATTGGTGTTGCCCGAACGTTTCAAAGGAGAAGTAGTTATGCCCCACAACGAAAACAATGAACATCGTTGCACCGGCTGTACTGCATGTGAATTGGCTTGCCCCAATGGAACCATTAAAGTAATTACCAAATTTGAGGTGAATGCTGAAGGAAAGAAAAAGAAAGCCATTGACAAATTAGTATATCATTTAGAACTATGTACCATGTGCAATTTATGTATTGTGGCTTGTCCTAGTGATGCCATTAAAATGGCACAAACATTTGAACACAGTGTGTATGATAGAAGTCAATTAACCAAAGTATTAAACTTTCCTGATTCTAAAATTATGGAAGGTGTTGAATAAAAATATTATTGTCATCCTGAGCTTGTCGAAGGATGATATAACTAAATTTTTCTTGGGAATTCGGTTTCGACAGGCTCAACCTGACAGAAAACGATTTTTCAACCTGAATTGTCATAGTGAGCTTGTCGAACTATTATCGAAGGATGTTGAATAATATTTAAAAAAGAAAAAATAATTAAGTGAACGGATCAACCATCATATTTTATTTATTAACTGCTTTGGTATTAGGTAGTGCAATACTTAGTGTAACTACCAGACAAATATTTAGAGCAGCAGTATATTTATTATTCACTTTAATTGGCGTTGCAGGTATTTATTTCTGGCTCGATTATCAGTTTATTGCTGCTGTACAAATTGTAGTATACGTTGGTGGAATTGTAGTACTGATTATCTTCTCTATTTTTCTTACACAACAAGCAGGTGAAGCATTAGCAGTTCAAACAATTGGTCGAAAATTATTTGCAGCATTAGCAACTTTTTGTGGTTTTGCTTTATGTATGCTGCAAGTATATCAACATCAATTTCTAGTAAATGAAATACCCAATAATGTAACTGTAGCAAAAATTGGGGAACAAATGCTACAAACAAAAAACGGTGGATATGCATTGCCTTTTGAAGTAGTAAGTATTTTATTATTGGCTGCAATGATTGGTTGCATTGTTATTGCATTAAAAAGTAAACCCGAATCAAAATGATGTTAACACCCGGACTATATCATATTTTATTCATTAGTGCAGCTCTATTTTTCATTGGTGTATATGGATTCTTAACAAGAAGAAATTTAATTACCATGCTCATGAGTATAGAACTTGTTTTGAATAGCGTAAACCTAAATTTCATTGCATTCAATAAATATGTATGGCCCAATCAAATGGATGGTTTGTTTTTTACCCTGTTCATTATTGCCATTGCTGCTGCAGAAGCTGCTGTTGCAATTGCCATTATTATTAACTTATATCGAAGTCATCAATCCATCGATGTTGAAAATGCTCAAGAGTTAAAGTATTAAATTATGCCTAACGCAAGTATTATATTATTCATCACTTTTCTGCCTTTAGCAGCGTTTCTGCTTATGGGTTTATTGGGTAAAAAATATATAGGCAAAGCTGCTGGAATTATTGCAACTGTTTTCATGCTTACCTCTACCCTATTGGCAATATATACTGCATACGAATATTTTTTTGTGTACGGAAAAGTAGATGGCATTTATCAAAAAACAATAGCACTTAATTATGTGTGGTTAGAATTTTCTAAAGGCTTATCTATTGATATGGGTGCCACTATTGATCCAATTTCTGTAATGATGTTGGTGGTAGTAACATTCATTTCATTAATGGTACATATCTACAGTTTAGGTTACATGAAAGGCGAAAGAAGATTCTCCACTTACTATGCTTACTTAGGTTTATTTACTTTCTCCATGTTGGGATTAGTTGTATCGTCTAACATATTTCAGATGTATATTTTCTGGGAATTGGTAGGTGTTTCATCCTTTTTATTAATTGGTTATTACTACGAAAAACCAAGTGCAGTAGCAGCTTGCAAAAAAGCATTTATTGTAACTCGTTTTGCCGACTTAGGTTTTTTAATAGGAATACTTGTACTTAGCTTTACGTCGGGTACATTAGATTTTAATACTTTAATTCAACGTTTAACTTCACCTGAATCGGCTGAATTTAAAACTGCCATTACCAGTTCGTTCTTAGGTTTTTCTGCCTTAACATGGGGCACAGCATTGGTATTTATTGGTGGTGCAGGCAAAAGTGCTATGTTCCCATTACATATTTGGTTACCTGACGCAATGGAAGGACCAACGCCTGTTTCAGCGTTAATTCATGCTGCAACAATGGTAGTAGCTGGTGTATTTTTAGTAGCAAGAATGTTTCCTATTTATGCCATTGCTGCACCCCATGTATTACAAGCAATTGCTTGGGTTGGTGCAACATCTGCAATCATTGCTGCGATTATAGCTTGTACACAAACAGATATTAAAAGAGTATTGGCTTATTCAACCATGTCGCAAATTGGTTTTATGATGTTTGCTTTGGGTGTTTCTAAATATAGTGGAGAAGAAGGTTTAGGATATACCGCTTCCATGTTCCATTTATTCACCCATGCCTTGTTTAAAGCCTTGTTATTCTTAGGTGCAGGAAGTGTAATTCATTTTGTGCATAGCAATGAAATGAAAGATATGGGTGGACTAAGAAAATTCATGCCAATAACTCATATTACTTTCTTAATTGCCTGTTTAGCCATTGCTGGTGTTCCTCCATTTGCAGGATTCTTTAGCAAGGAAGAAATTTTATTGGCAGCGTTCGAACACAATAAAGCTATTTATTGGATTGCATTAATTACGTCGGGCATTACAGCATTTTATATGTTCCGTTTATACTTTACTATTTTCTGGAACAAACCTTATCATTCACATGGAGAACATCATGGAGAAGGAGGTTTTGTAATGATGATACCATTGATACTATTGGCCATTGGTGCTGCAACTGCTGGTTTTATTCCTTTTGGTGAATTGGTGAGTTCAGATGGTAAAGCATTGGAATCACATTTTCATTTACAATTTTCTATTGCTCCTGTTTGTATAGGCATAGCAGGAATTGTATTTGCTTATAGATTGTACCAAAAAGAAAATGCTAAGTCCGATACTATTGCCACTTCATTAGGTGGATTATACAAATCGGCTTACCATAAATTTTATATTGATGAAATTTACTTGTTCATCACCCAAAAAATATTATTTAACATCATTGGTAAAACAGCAGCATGGTTTGATAAAACTGTAGTGAATGGAGCAATTAATTTAACAGGTACAACAACACAAACTATTGCAGAAGGTATTAAAAAAATACAGTCTGGTAAAGTGCAACAATATGCTTTGTACTTCTTAGCAGGATTGATTGCGTTGTCGGTATTGTTTATTTATGTATGGAAATAATTTTTGCCGAGAAGTCGGAAAGACGAGAAGCTGAATTAAAAAATGATCGCCTTATCGTCTTACTGGCAATCAAATAAAAAATAATTGAATGAACCTTTTATTACTCATAGCACTCCCCTTACTCACTGCAATAGCAGTTTTATTGGCACAAAACAAGCAGCAGGTTAGGTGGTTATCTTTAGTAGGATCTGTTGCACAATTAATTTTATCGCTCATCTTATTGTTTGCCTTTCAGCAAGCAAAACTCCAACAACCTGCAACTACTATATTGTTTGAGCAAAACTTCCCTTTCATACAATCACTGAATATTCATTTACATTTTGGTGTCGATGGTATTTCTGTTGCAATGATTTTACTCACCTCATTTGTATTTGTTGCAGGTGTTTTGGTATCGTGGAATATTGAAAAAATGACCAAAGAATTTTACTTTTTATTAATTCTTTTAGCATTGGGTGCTTATGGATTTTTCATTTCATTAGATTTATTTATTCTCTTCTTCTTTTTAGAAATTTCTGTAATACCCAAATACTTACTCATTGGTGTTTGGGGCAGTGGCAAGAAAGAATACAGTGCCAATAAATTAGCATTAATGCTCATGGGCGGATCTGCTCTTATTTTAGTTGGATTAATTGGATTGTATTTTTCCGCCAACCATAGTTTCGATTTAGTTACTATAGCTGCTACTTCTATTTCTACCAATACACAACTCATTTTATTTCCATTATTGTTCATAGGTTTTGGTGTATTCACTGCATTATTCCCTTTGCATACATGGGTACCAGATGGTCACTCATCTGCACCAACAGCAGGTTCAATGTTTTTAGCTGGTATATCTATGAAATTGGGGGGCTATGGTTGCTTACGCATAGCTACTTACTTATTACCTGAAGGTGCAAAAGAATATGCCAACATCATTATTCTACTATCAGCCATTGCTATTTTATATGGAGCATTCGCTACTATGATGCAGAAAGATTTAAAGTATATGAATGCTTATTCTTCTGTTAGTCATGTTGGATTTAGTTTATTGGGCATTGGCATGCTTACACAAACTGCTATTACAGGAGCACTTATACAAATGGTGTCTCATGGTTTAATGACAGCCCTTTTCTTTGCAGTAATTGGCATGATATACGATAGAACGCATACCAGAATGGTGAACGAAATGGGTGGATTATTAAAACCTTTACCATTTATTGGTACTGTATTTTTTATAGTGGGACTTTGTTCTCTTGGGTTACCAGGCTTAAGTGGTTTTGTTGCTGAAATGACTGTATTTATGGGCTCTTGGGAAAGAAATGATTTGTTCCATCGTATTGCAACAGTTGCTGCTGCTATGAGCATTGTAGTTACTGCTGTGTATATTTTAAGGGCTATTAGTCAAACTGCAATGGGGCCAATCAAGAACGAACATTTTAGCCATTTACAAGATGCCACTTGGAATGAAAAACTGGCTGCCATTATTTTAATCATTGGCATTTTAGCAATAGGCATTGCACCTCAATGGCTGAACCAATTATTATCGCCAGCATCAGAATTAATCATGAACAGAATTGCAGGAAAATAAAATAAGAAAGTATGAACGAGTTTCTTACATTAATGAAAAGTGAACTGTTGGTTACTACCATCATCTTCCTGCTATTGTTTATTAAGTTAGGCAAGGGTATAAAAAATGAATTATTGTTAAGCATTGTTCAGGTAATATTACTCATCAACATACTCATTGGTTTTATTGGCAATAGCACAGGCAATTTATTTGGCGATATGTTTTATACTTCACCAATCATTCAGTTTCAAAAAAGTATTTTAAGTATTGGCGTTTATTTAATTGCTTTATTATGCAGTGATTGGTTAAAGAAAACTGAACATTTACCCGAATTTTTCATGTTACTACTCTCGGCATTATTGGGCATGTTCTTCCTAATTTCAAGCAATAACTTATTGATATTTTTCTTAGGTTTAGAATTGGCATCTATACCTGTTGCAGCAATGGCCAATTTCGATTTAGATAAAAAACAATCCTCCGAAGGTGCCATGAAAATGATTTTATCTTCTGCATTTTCATCAGGATTATTGTTGTTTGGCATTTCATTCATTTATGGTACAACCGGCAGCATCAACTTCACAGAAATTAGTACACAACTCAATGGCTCACCTTTACAAATAATGGCATTTATATTTTTGTTTTCTTCATTTGCATTTAAATTATCGATTGTGCCATTTCATTTATGGACAGCCGACGTATACGAAGGTTCGCCCATTGCAGTAACTTCTTTTTTATCGGTGATTTCAAAATCTGCCATCGCATTTATCTTCATTACGGTTCTGTATAAAGTATTTCAGCCATTACAAGATGTATGGTATCATTTAATGGTAGTGACTGCTGTGGCTACCATGGTTATAGGTAATTTATTTGCACTTCGTCAGCAAAATATTAAACGATTTCTGGCATTTTCATCCATCGCCCAAGTAGGATTTATTTTAGTAGGTATGAGTAGTAACGATGTGGCTGGTTCTACAGCAGTGATATACTTTTTACTCATTTATGCAATTTCAAATTTAGCAGCATTTGGAGTAGTATCGGTTATTGCAGAACATACAGGAAAAGAAACCATTGATGATTATAAAGGCTTATACAAAACCAATCCATTTTTAAGTTGGATATTGGCTTTAGCCTTGTTCTCATTGGCTGGCATACCACCTACGTCAGGCTTTTTTGGAAAACTGTTTTTAATTACTGCAGGTGCATCTAAAGGAGCCTATTGGTTTATTATTGTAGCAGCATTAAACATGATTGTTTCTTTATACTATTATTTACGTGTAATAAGATCTGTATTTATCGATAAAAATGAACATCCAATTAGTAGCATTCACCTGCAACCATCTGTTAAATTAGGTTTATACATTTGTGGTGCTGGTATTGTTTTGATTGGTATGATGAGTTGGATTTACGACTACATTTATTCATTAAGTTAAAACAAGGTTTTCAAACTTTGAAAACCATTTAGGAGGAATAAAATGGCCATTAATAAGAATCATGAATTTGAAGAACTCAATGGAATCAAATGTGGCATTGTAGAAAAAAATGTTCAACCGAAAAGAGTGGAATTTTTAAAACAATTACTCGAGTTCAATGGATTTACTGTGATTGCAGTGCCATCGCCAGCACCCAAAGCTGCACCAGTACCTGCACCCAAAGAAGGCGAAGAAACTGTGCCTCCTCCACCCCCACCTGTTAGTACTACTTTTACAGTTGGTGTAACCGACTATACGTTTAATACCATCAATGCCATTTATGGAAGAACCTTAAAAACCAAAGAAGGTAGCATTGTAACTATGGCATATTGGCAACAAAAAGAAGTTGTTAGTCATGATGATGTGCCTTATTATGAGTTTAAATAAAATTCTTCTTTAAAATATTTCTCGCAGAAATCGCAGATAACGCAGAAATAAAATCTTTAAGAAATAAACTTTCTGTAAATTCTGTGGTTAATTATTGCTCACAGATAGCACAGATTGACACAGAAAAAGCTTTTGTGTTCTCTGTGAAAATCTTTGTGTTCCTTGTGGTTAAAAACAATTGCCGAAGGCAATCAAATATGTCTCGCTGAAATCGCTGAAAACGCTGAAATAAAATCTTTAAGAAATAAACTTTCTTTGAACTCTGTGAAAACCCTCCTTCAACTCTGTGGTTAAATTTTTCTCACAGATAGCACAGATTAACACAGAAAAAACTTTTGTGTTCTCTGTGAAAACCTTTGTGTTCCTTGTGGTTAAACTTTCATGCCGAAAGCTGCATCTCTCTTGCTCCTTTGCCCTGTGGTTAAACCTTTCACATAAATTCACCATTCCATTAAAATTATTGCATAAATTAATGTTTGGCTGTAACTTGCGGTGCTTTAATGCTCCAAAGCATTTGAACCGAATTAATTTCAAAGATTATGGCCGATTTATCTCTGTTTAATCCCAATAAAGTCAGTAATCCGAATAACAATATTTTCGGACTACCTTTTACCGAAGAAGATGCAAGCTTAGTACTATTTCCCGTTCCTTGGGAAGTTACTGTTAGCTACAATGCAGGTACTGCAAGAGCCGCAGAACATATTTTCAATGCTGCTTTACAAGTAGACCTTTTTGATGTAGAATGTGATGAAGCTTGGAAAAAGGGTATTTACATGTACCCTATAGACAGAAAGATCTTAATGAAGAGTGATTACTTACGCAAAGAAGCCGAATTGTATATAGATTATATTTCTAAAGGTGAAATTTTAGAAAATAATAAGTTTATGTGCAATGGACTAAAAGAAATTAACGAGGGCGGTAAATTTTTAAATAATTGGGTGTATGAAAAAACAAAACAACTTTTACAAAACAATAAATTAGTTGGTTTAATTGGTGGAGATCATAGCACTCCGTTTGGATATATTAAAGCATTGGCGGAAAAATATTCCAACTTTGGAATTTTACAAATTGATGCCCATGCCGATTTGAGAAAAAAATACGAAGACTTTAACTACAGCCATGCAAGTATCATGTACAATGTACTAGAAGAAATACCTGCAGTTACAAGACTTATGCAAATTGGTGTTAGAGATTACTGCCAAGAAGAATACGATTATATTCTAAGTACCGGAGATCGTGTATATACTTATACAGACAAAACGATTAAAGAGAAAATGTATGAGGGAATTACTTGGAAAGAAATTACCGATCAAATTATTGAATATTTACCACAACAAGTATACATTAGTTTTGATGTAGATGGCTTAGACCCTAAACTTTGTCCCAATACTGGCACTCCTGTTCCAGGTGGGTTTGAAGTAGATCAAATATTATATCTATTTAAAAAACTACGTTTATCTGGCCGACAAATTATTGGCTTCGACTTAGTAGAAAGTGGTGTAGGAGAACATGATTGGGATAGCAATGTTGCAGCAAGAATTCTTTGGCGTATGTGTAATTTAATTTTAAAAAATTAGCAGCATATAAAGCATTGAACAACCTATATGCAAAACTCTTTTCAGTTTACATTAACCAATAACAGGATAAGGCAAATACATTTATTAGCCAATATTTTATTGGCTGCAAATGGTGGTATCTTTTTTTTCTTTGCCATACAATTAGCGGCAACTCAATGGGCATTTATTATAGGTGCAATAGCCATTATTGCAGCATTAGCAAGTTTTTTATACAAAAAGATAACTGAACTAGTAAATACTGTTGGAATGGCAATTGTTTGTATAGGTTGGTTGAAATTAAACTATTGTTGGATTGCCATCGTTTTATTGGTATTGATTTTCTTATCTAAACAAGCCATTCAAAAACGGACAATTGTTTTTGAAAAAGATAGGGTTTCAGTTTCACCACCATTTGCTCAAAACTATACCTGGCACGACTTTCAGAATGTAGTACTTAAAGATGGCTTACTTACACTCGATTTCAACAACAACAAGTTGTTACAAGTACATATTCTATCTGAAATTAGTGCACCACAAGAAGCAGAATTTAACGACTTTTGCCAAACAAATTTGAAAATGGTTCAAGTGTAAATTACTCACTTGAACCATTCAACTTTAAAGCAGCAACCCTTTAATAAACATTTATGCTCAAACATTCTCCTTACTTATTGTACTCAGATGGCAATGGAAATATTTTTGAAGATACTTCTATGTATGTAGTAGGCAGAGCTGGCTGGGATGCCTTTGAAGTACCTTTAGAAAACTGGATTGAACTACCCGATGGAGGAAATTTATATGAACTTCCTGGCCGTAGAGGCATTGGCATTGATGTACAAACGGGAGAAATGCGTTTGTGTGAAAAAGGATGGGCTGTAGCTGCATTTATTCCTCCTGCACATACGGGTTTATTTTTAGCAGCTTATGAGGCTTTGCCCGAAGCTCCAACATTACCATTATTTTGTTACACAGCAGCAGGTTGGTACAACAATAAAACTTACGTAACAGGGGTAAGAATAGAAGCCGACATCCGTCAGGAATGTGCTGGATATAATGATGAAATCATTGCAACAGGAACTGAACAATTATTAGAAACTTACCCTCATAATAGATTGGTAAAACATTTAATGGAAAATTGTTGCATGACCTACAATTGCCCAGCTGCAAGAAACTTTGCCATGAGCCGTTGGGAATGTCCTGTACCTGCATCACCTGCTTGTAATGCCAATTGTATTGGTTGTGTTTCATTTCAACCACAAGAAGAAGAAATTACTTCGCCACAAGATCGATTAACTTTTAAACCAACGGCAGAAGAAATTGTAGAATTTACAGTTCCACATTTAATGAATGCTCCCTACCCCATTATTAGTTTTGGCCAGGGTTGTGAAGGCGAGCCTTTATTAATGTGGGAAACCATTAGAGAAGCCATCATTGAAATTAGAAAACATACGCCTAAAGGCAGCATTAATATTAACAGCAATGGTTCTAAACCCGATGCAGTAAAAGCCTTATTTGATGCAGGTTTAAACAGTATTAGAGTAAGTACCAATAGTGCTAGAAAAGATATTTACACCAAATATTATCGCCCTAATAACTATACGTTTGAAGACATTGTAGAAAGCTTGAAAGTAGCTAGAGATTGTGGTGGTTGGAGTAGTATTAACTATTTCGTTTTTCCTGGCATGACTGATAGTGTAGAAGAATATGAAGCCCTAAGAAAACTTATTATTGATACCGATTTAAAAATGATTCAATGGAGAAATTTTAATATTGATCCCGATTGGTATTTAGGATTAATTGGTGTGGGTGAAACTGGCGAAATGATGGGCGTAAAACAAATGATGGATTTAATACATGAAGAATTTCCTACTGTAAAGTTTGGTTATTTCAACCCACCTATCGAACGCATGAAAGGTAATTTTGAATTAGACTTTGCTCATTAAATTGTATAAGATTGAATGACAGCAATTTCTACTAACAAAACGTATATAGGTATATTATTGGCCCTAACTGCTGTAATAGTTTGGAGTGGAAATTATGTGGTGGCAAGAGGTATTATTCAACAAGTACCACCCATTGCAGTGGCTTTTTATAGATGGTCATTGGCAAGTATTTGTATTGTTCCATTTGCTTACAAAGCATTTAAAAAAGACTTACCTATTTTACTGCAACACAAAACCTATTTGTTTTTTGCAGCATTTACAGGTGTTACATTGTTCAATACATTTATTTATATAGCAGGTCATTATACCAATGCCATTAATTTGGCTTTAATTGGCACAACGGGAGCACCTATTATTGCTACCATACTTGCATCCATATTTTTAAAAGAAATCATTTCTTCATATAGGTTAGCTGGTATGGTTATTTGCTTTGCAGGCATTTTGGTTTTGTTATCACAAGGCAGTATTGAACGGTTGAGTAAATTTCATTTTGAAAAAGGCGATGCACTCATGCTCATCAGTGCAACTGCATTTGCAGTATACAATATTTTAGTACGTAAAAAACCAATGAACATTTCGGCACTCAGTTTTTTAATGGTAACATTTTTGGTGGGCACTTTCATTATTTTCCCTTTCTTTCTAATTGAAAAAAATATTGCTGCACCAATACAATGGAATATGAATTTGGTGTACACGTTTGCTTATTTAGCCTTAGGTAATTCGGTACTTTCATTTTTATGTTGGAATGCAGCTATTAAACATTTAGGAGCTGCAAAAACAGCTTTATTCACCAATTTAATTCCCATATTCAGCACTATTGAAGCGGTATTGTTTTTAAATGAACAATTAACCAAGGTTCACTTAATCAGTGGAGGATTAATTATTGCAGGGCTGATTGTTGCCAATCTAGTTTTCTCCAAATCAACGCAAACAACAAATAACTAAGTATGGAAATTGAATTGACCACCATCCTATTGCTTTGTGTAGCTGCATTTATTGCAGGTTTTGTAGATGCTATTGTAGGCGGTGGTGGTTTAATACAAACACCTGTGGGATTAATTTTATTACCTCAACTACCTGTTTCAACAGTGATTGGTTCATTAAAAATCCCTGCTTTTAGTGGAACTTTTTTTGCAGCAAAACAATATTTAAAAAAGGTTGACATGAATTGGAAGCTGCTTTCAGTAATGATGGTCTTGGCATTTTGTTTTTCCTTTTCAGGCTCATATTTACTTTCTACCGTACATAACGATTTTATGAAACCCATTTTACTCATTGTGTTGTGTGCAGTAGCTATTTATACCTATACCAAGAAAAACTTTGGTGCTCATACAAGCAAAAATCACACTCAACAAAAACAATTGACTTACGCCATTTTAATTGCTGTAGCCATTGGCTTTTATGATGGATTTATTGGACCCGGTGCAGGTAGTTTTTTAGTCATGGCATTTATTACTGTAATGGGATTCGATTTTTTACATGCTTCTGCCAATGCCAAGATGGTAAACCTTGCCACCAATTTTGGTTCTATTGTATTCTTTTTAATCAATGGTTCCATCATTTGGAGCATTGCTATACCCATGGCATGTTGCAATGCATTGGGTGGCATTGTAGGTGCAAAATTGGCCATACATAAAGGCAATCAGTTTATAAGAATATTTTTCTTGATAGTGGTAATTGGAACACTGATAAGATTTGGCTACGATGTTTTTTGGAAATAATCGTTCAAAATGATTTTACCTATAACCAAGTACTACACAATTGTATTACAAGAAAAGTATTACTTATAGTATCCATCTTTTTCAACAAACATTTTCTACAAAACATATTAGTACTGAAACTATTGTTTAAAGAAAAGTCTATTTCCAAAAATCTTCTGGCATGGGTTTATTCAATAAGTTTTGATAATAAAATTTATAGGCTGCTGTTCTATTATGCAATCCTTTTAACCCACCAATACTGTGCCTTTCACCTGGGTACAACATGAACTCAAAATGCTTTTTCAAATTTTGTAACTTATCTATCAACTGTAAGCTATTTTGTTGATGCACATTATCATCAGAGGTACCATGTACAATTCTTAATAATCCTTTATAGTTATTTGAATATTCCATTACACTTGTTTTTTTGTACCCCTCAGGATTATCTTTTGGCGTATCCATAAAACGTTCAGTATAATGCGTATCGTACAATTTCCAATCGGTTACCGATGCATTTGCTACACCATAATTAAACACACTTGCACCATAGGTTAAAGCCATACAAGTCATGTAACCACCAAAACTTCCTCCTGTAATACAAAGCTTTGAAGTATCGCTCCAAGTTTGTTGTTTAATCCATTTACCAATGGTCATAAAATCTTCTATTTCATAAATTCCCAATTGTTTATGAATGTAATTCATGCCCGTTTTTCCAAAATGTCCACTACTTCTATTGTCTGCACTAATTTGAATTAATTCTTCCTGAGCCCACCAAACATCTGTAGTAGTGGTATTCCAAACATCATATACTCTTCCTGCATTGGGACCACCATATACATTCATTAATACAGGATATTTTTTTGTTGGATTAAAGTTGGTAGGATAAGTAATTACAATAGGCAAATCAAATAATCCATCGGCAGATTGTACAGTAAGCATTTCTTTTTTTGGCAATTGATAAGAAGCAAACTCCTCTCCTTTTACTGTTGCAATGGTTTGTTGTACATTACCTTTCATATCAATCACTGCTAATGTATTTGGGGTATTTAAATTACTGTAATTGGCTATAAAATAATTTTGCTTTGGAGAAAGTTGAACATTGGTAAATGAAAAATTTCCAAAAGAATGTCGTTGTAAGTTTTTTCCATCTAACTGAATAGAATAAAAATCCCATCGGGTTGAATGTTCTTTTCTTGCAGTAAAATAAAGTTTGTTATTGGCTATTTGAACAATAGAACCTACTGTAAAATTGCCAGTAGTAATAGAATGAATAAGTTTACCAGAAATATCATGCAAATAATATTGGTACCATCCACTTTTATCACTTTTTACAATAAACTGTTTACCATTGGGTAAAAATTCAAGTCTATCGGTGTCATCTAAATCAATCCATGTTGCTTGAGTTTCTTTATATACTTCAGTTTTTGCTCCTGTAGAAATATCTATTTGATAAATGATTAATTCGTTTTGATCTCTATTCATCCATTGAATCCATAATTGATTATTAGGAGTGAAATAAGGCATTCCAAAATATTGATCTTCCTGTTCATTAAAATTTGCCCAAGTAATTTTTCCTGTTGCAACTTCTATCATTCCAATTTTTACTCTCGGATTCTTATCTCCTGCTTTTGGATAACGTGTTTTTTCTGTATATCCATGCTGACCATTAGATACATAAATAGGATAAACTGGTACTTCACTATCATCAAAACGCATAAAAGCTATTTGCTTACTATCGTTACTCCACCAAAAAGCTTTGTATCTGCTTTGTCTACCTAAAATTTCTTCATAATACACCCATGAAGCGTAGCCATTTAAAATTGAATCGTTACCATCAAAAGTGAGTTGTTGGATTGCATTAGTATTCATTTGCTTTACATACAAATTATTTTTTGCAGTAAAAGCAATCATCGCATTATTGGGCGATGTTGTAGCATTTACAGCACCATCTATTAATTTTTCTTGAAGCTTTACTGCTTGCAAACTATCTTTTATTGGAGTTTTAATACCTGTTGAAACATTCAATACATATTGTATATTTTTATTGGTAGTGTTACTTCTTTCAGCCAATAAAACATTGTTATCATCTATCCATTTAACAACATTGGGTAAGGGTATATAAATGTTTGAACTTTTAAAAGCTGCATTATAATCTATCAACTTTTGCTGAGCAATACTATTCAACGACGCAAGTGTACAAACAACTAAAAATATTTTTTTTATCATATTGTTCAATTAGGCAACTAATGTACATTTTCTTTTCTTACAAAAGATTTTTGCTAACTTGTATACCAATAAAAAAGCCTACTACAAGTACATGTAGCAGACTTCTTTTCACCAAAAACAAACTGACTATTTATTGAACCATTAATTTATCTACATATTGTTTTTTTGTTTTTTTATCAATTACTCGTATATAATAAATTCCCTTTACTACACAATCAGGAAAAATAATTTGTACAACTTGGCCTTTACTGTTTACCACCACTTCTTGCACATGTACTAGTTTAGAATTACTATCAAACACTTGAACTGTATAATTACCGTTTTGTTTAATTGAAATTCCTACACCACCTTTAGTAGCAGGATTGGGTAAAATTTTGAAGAAGGCATTATTAAAAATTTTCTTAACAAAAGTAATTACGGTATCCTTTTTTTCAACTTCTTCAAAACTTCTAATTCCTCCCATAATAATATTGCCACCATTCAAATCACCTTTATCAAAACCACCAATATCTTTTATAGTTGTGTCTGATGCAACCAATGTAATAGTAGTATCTATGGAGTTAAACGTAGCAACTGGAACCACTCTTGTATCAAAACCTTGAGCACCCACTAACACATGATCTAGTTCTGCAGGAATTTGCATAACAAATTGCCCTACTTTATTAGCCAATATTTTTTCGTGATTAACAGGATTTACAACATAACCATTTAATAAAGCTTCTTGTTCGGTATTGATAATTTTGCCTTTAACGCTTAATTCAGCCGCAGGCATACTTTGGGTAAAAGGTTGAAAATTAGACTGCTTATTTAATAAAGCAGCTTTTGGTATTTCTTGCTGCGTTTTTTGTTGAGCCACACTTTTACCAATAGAAAAAAACAAAGAAGCAAATCCAGCTATTAAAAATTGTATCCCTTTTTTCTTTTGTTCATTGCTATGTAATGCCCTTTGCAATTGATCTTTGTGAATTCGTCCACACATTTTGCCATTATTGGCAGCTAAATAGTGCAATACTTGCTGATCGGTCATTACAGTAAAATCCATTACTTGTGTTGCACAGCTATCACAAAATCTACCTTTTTCAACAGGTGTCATTTTATTCCAGTTCTCGTTACAAGGGTTTTCAATGTGCAGGTATGTTCTTGTTTTCATTTGAATGTATTTGCACAAAAGATGCAGGCTGAAAAAAAATTACATAAACAAATGAAGAATTATTTTTAAATTGAATGAACAACCGAACTCAACAGCTGTCATAAAAATTAATTTCTCGTATATATGTTAGCATAAATGTTTTGTACTGGAATGGGTTGACTAAAAACTAACTAAAAATGGACATCAAACAACAGTGAATTATCGAATATTTAAGCCAAGAAATAGGTTATGGCAGAACAACAAATCTTAACTTCAACTAGTTAACTTTCGTAACGGGCTGACAATTCTTCAATTTCCAAAGCTTCTCCAAGCCTTGAACATTTTTGGCAAGCATAAGACAACACTCTGCAAACTCAAAAATTTAACTTGCTGACATTTGTTTTTCTCCCCAACTTCTCATTTGACCGATGAAGGGAATTAACTCCATTCCTGTATCGGTAAGTGAATATTCAACTTTGGGTGGAACTTCTAAATAAACCTTTCTTGTAATCAGCTTATCAACTTCCAATTCTTTCAGTGTTTGGGTAAGCATTTTTGGAGTTATCCCAACAACTGCTCTATTTAACTCTCCATACCTGAGACAACCTTCTCTAAGTACCCATAAAATCCGTCCTTTATACTTTCCACCTATTCGCTGAAAAGCATAATCAACAGCACAATTTGCCTTTTGAATATTTTTTTTCATTTTTTCTAACTTTAAACAATTGATAGTCAGCTTTACTATAGTTTTAGTATGTACCATACATTTTTGTAAGTACTTGCAATAAAGGTAGCAAATACTTCTATTTGTAAAAACTTTAAACAATGAATGTAACTATTAAAAGAGTACTTTATTTTCCAATAACAAAAATGATCATAGGAATTGTTGTTCCTTTTTCTCTATTTGTATTAATTCAAAACTTTGTATTAAAACCATTTTTTTATAGCATTACTCAAGATAAAAATATTGCCAACCCAATTATTCATTTTATTTCCTTTCTAGTTTTACTGGCTGCGTATTACTTTTTATTTCGTTTATATGATAAAAGAAAAATAACAGAGCTATCCATAACATTCTTTTTTAAAGAAATGTTTGGAGGATTTTTCTTTGGTTTTTCCACCATTTCATTAGTTATTTTCATTTTATACTTATTAGGGTATTATCAAGCTTTTAGTATTTCAACAACGCACTACCCAATAAAATTTTTCACATTTTTAATGTTTGCTGCCATAGTTGAAGACCTGTTTCATAGAGGGTTAATCGTTCGTGTCTGTGAACATTGGTTAGGAACTCATCTAACCCTTGTTATTGCAATGTTAGTTGAGCTTCAACAACACTTTTTCAATCCAAATTTCAACCTATTTAGTCATTTTCTTACTTTGATTTGGGGGTTTACTATGGCAATGATGTTTATCTATACTAAAAGAATTTGGCTGCCATTTTTCTTTCATTTAGGTTGGAATTTTTCACAGCCTTTTTATGGCTCAAATCTTTCGGGGCTTACTGATATGGGCAGTATCATTCAATCAAAAATTAATGGCCCTGAGCTATTAACAGGTGGTGCAGTTGGAATTGAAGATTCCATTTTTACAGTAATTTTTTTATTGCTTATTGGAATTATATTTTATTATCTAGCAAAACAAGAGGGTAAAATTGTAAAAGGCAAACTGTTTAAAAAATGAATTTTAAAATTGCGTTTTTAAGTCTTGACAACTATTTTTCACAAAAGATTAAAGGCGAAGCAAATGATCAACATATTAAAGTTGTAAAAATAAAAGGGCAACAACTGCCTTGGCATATTCACGAAAATGAGGATGAATTATTCTACATTGCAAAAGAGATGCTTTTAATGTAAATTGAAAATCAGCCAGACTTAAAATTAAAAAAGGTGATCTGTTTATTGTAAATAAAGCTAGTAATCACAGCTTTTCCAAAGAACAGGAATGTTAATGATGCTAATTGAATCTAAAATCACTGAACATACAGGTAAAATAAAATCGTCAGTCATAAAATCTGTTGACCAACAATTTTATTGAAATTCCAAGTATTTGGATAGATGCAGTAAGGCTTACTAAACTAATTTCAGAACGAGACATTATATAAACGCTTAAAAAACAGATATTCGTAAACCTAAATAGCTGTTCAAATAATAAAAACGATAATCAAGAACATCAACAGATTTTAAAAAAATATTCAATTATAAATATGTATGAATCCTTATTTAAAACTTTTGAACAATTAATTGTTTTAAGTAACCACGAACGACAAATTATTACAGAAATTTTTAAGCCTCTAGAACTTGAGAAAGGTGCTTACTTTTCTGAAATGAATAAATTAAATAAAAGAGTGGGATTCTTAGTTGAAGGACTTGTTTACTACTATGTAAGTAAAGGAGATAATGAATCTATTACAGATTTTACCAAAGAGGGAGAATTCGTTTCTGAATATCATACTTTTATTAACCAAACAAAAGCTACACAATCTATTAAAGCTATAGAAGATTGTAAGTTTTTAGTTATGGACTACCATGCAATTCAACGTCTGTACAACGAAATCAAAGAAGGCAATAAATTTGGCAGAATGGTTTTAGAACATCGATTTGGAATAGTTGTCAATCAACTACTTTCATTATACATGCATAGCCCTGAAGAACGATATTTATTTTTTATACAAAACTATCCAGACTTAGTTCAACGTGTTCCTCAATATTTAATTGCTGCATTTATTGGTGTAAAGCCACAGTCGTTAAGCAGAATTAGAAAAAGATTAATCAAATCTCATTAATTAACTTGGGTGCATTAGTTACATTTTTAGTTGCTTATATTTTTGTCAAACTAAAGTAAATTGAATCCTTATATCAATGCAAATACTAGTAAAGCTTCGATAAAAGGATAAACCATTACAAGAAACATTTATTAACTTCTAACATTTTGACAAATGAAATCAAGTATCGAAAAAAAAGTAAACTTTTTAATGGCTTACGCTATTGCATCTACAATGATTATTTGTTTTTTCACTTTGAGTAGTTTTAAAGACAAAAAAGATGAAAAAAGAATAGATGAAATTGTAGCAAAGAAAATAACCATAGTTGGTGAAGATAACCTGCCACGAATGGTATTGAGTAATGAAAATCGCCAACATTCTGGAAGAATGAATGGAAAAGAATGGCCTAAAAGAGAAAGACCTTCAGGAATTATTTTTTTTAACAACCAGGGAGATGAATGTGGTGGATTGGTTTATCAAACAAAAGAAAAAGAGGGCAAAATAATTTCAGGAATGTCTTTTACAATGGATAATTACAAAGATGATCAAGTAATACAAGTTTTAAATGATGAGTATTATGCCAATGGAAAAGCCTACATACAAAGAGGTATTAATATCAATCAATATCCAATAGGAACGAATATAGAAGACAGGAACAAAAAGATTGAAGCAATCAATCAAATAAAAGATGAGAAAGAAAGGAAATTAAAATTAAATGAGTTGTACGAAAAAGAAGGTTCTGTGAACCGAGTTTTTTTAGGAAGAACAAAAGGCAATAGTTCAGGATTATTCTTATCGGGTCCAGATGGAAAACCCAAAATGATGATTTATGTAGATGAAAATGGAAACCCCAAAATTCAAACTTTTAATAGCAAAGGGGAAATAAAAGATTTTATTGAAACAAAGTAATACAACCAACCAAAGGGTTTGGTAAAATATGGGGATATTTTAAAACTATCGTCAAGCTGAAACAGTTGCTAGCAATATTGTTTCAGCTTGACGTATTTTGGTACAACTTTCTTTCAAAATCTAATTCATTGGCATTAAAATCAATGATTGACCATGAACAGTTTAGTTTAGAAATTGTAGCAATTGAAATTCAAGAAATGAAACTTACTAAACCATTTTTTGAATTGCCAGCAAATGCTAAAACAATGAAAAGTTCATATTAAATAGTATTATACGTACAGCTAAAAAGTTTCAGTGCTATATCTCAACTCAAAGAACCCAATTATTAACTTATTGCAAGCATAGTCACTAAAAAGAGTTCACTAATTCTAGTGAACTTTTTCGTCGGGATGCCTACCCTTACTTCTAACCAAGTAATGATGGATTTGCATCAAATTCTATTGTTATAAATTAATTTTATAGTTATCATTAAAGTATAGAATACTAAAATGGTACTTTCATATAAATATGAAAGTACCATTGAAAAAGCCTTAAACTTTTATTCTAGTAAACTAAAAGAGTTAAAAACAGCTTGGCAACTTAATTAACTTCACTCCCGTAACTGAATACCTACTTTACATTTAATAAGCTTATTTACATTGTAGTCTTCATTCAATACATCAATTGCAATATGGTTAGAAAGCTTGCTTTCAGCTGATGATTTGTATATTGAACAATAATTATTTTAATATTATACTAAATTATTTAGTTAGAAAAAAATTAAGATTTCAGACAACAATCTCTAACTGCAAGTGACAATGACTTATTTCTATACTATAAGCCAACCTGAAAATACTTGCTTGGTTTAACTATTTACTTTTAGCCTCCCAATCGCATTTTGAACTTCAAAATTAGTTAAGATGCTAGCTACTACAATTTATATTAAACGGCTTATAAAAAGATTTGACAAAGCCTAAAAAAACTATCCTAAAAAATAATTTATACTTAATTTAAAACATATTCATTTACTTATTAAATTAGCATTTAATACCTTTTATTACTTGTGAGTGAGGGTAGCTTTGCTATTTAAAAACTGTTCAATCATTTACTCGAATAGGGTAAGATGGCAGATTGTAATAACAAAATATCCAAACAATAGAGATAAAAAAGGCGACATTATTTAAAACTAAAAAGGCGACAAAACAATTTAAAAAAGCGACATGAACAGTATTGATAATCAATGTAATTTATTTTTTGCATTTTGAATCTGTGTCGTATATTTAATTGTTGGGCGTCATACCAAACAACCTTAAACCAACTTCATGAAATCCGTAAACTCAAATTCCTTTTTACAGGCTTGGATATCAACGGTGGAAAGCAAAAAAGAAATTCTTCAAAACGATTGGAGAAATGCAAAAGCATTTACAACACTTGTTAAAGGTTGTGAGGATAGCATTATGACAGAAGTAGCTAAACAGCTTGAACTGAAATGTTATGCAAAAGACTATTATTCTATTGACACTATACTTTATGACGATGAAGATTTAGTACCTGGTATTCCGGAAAAGTCATTTTGGTTTAGGCAAATCAAAGTCGCTTTTGAGCACGAAAACTTTTTCGGCGCTGGCCTTTATCAGGAAGTGGCTCACTTACTACTTATCAACTCAGACCTTAAAGTTTTAGTGACTTATCCAAGCGGTGATGAAACAGATCGGATGGAACAATTGCATTCAATAATTAAGGGATGTAATCAACAAAAGGAACTGTCGGATAAGGAAAATTTCCTTGTAATACTTGGTTATGAAACAAATTTTCAATGGGAAGCATTTGTATATAAAGAGGACAAATGGAACAGAATTATGTAAGGTACGAACGCCCAACAAAAGGTTTTGTGCAATTGGGGCATGACGTTGAAGCAATCATCGGCAGTGCATATCCAGGCTTTATATTCGGCGGACGGAATTCTGCCGGGCAGTAGTTTTTAACTTCAATTTTTAGTTAGTAATTTAGCTTCAGTACCGGGCGGACAGTTGGTCAATTCCCCAACTGCACAAAGCCTCGGTCGTTGTGCGTCAGCTTAAACAATGTTATATGAAAAAAATCATTTCCTTTTTTTTGACGTTTTTAGTTTTGATAAATTTATCGGCCCAAAAAAAAATGAGAGTTGGCGAAAAAGCCCCTAAAATTAACATAACAAAATACTTTCTTAATACCCCCAAGGACAAAAACTTAACCGGAAAGTTTATAGTTCTTGAGTTTTGGGCAACATGGTGTATGCCATGTATCGAAGCTGTTCCTCATATTAACAATTTACAAAAGAAATTTATCAATAGAGCTGACTTAGTTTTTCTATCATTAACATATGAAAATTCAATATCAGTAAAACGCCTATTAAATAGAGTAAAATTCAAAACTATTGTAGCGACTGACGAAACTAAAGAAACAGAATTAAACTTTAATGTCACTTCAATTCCACATACAGTTTTAATTGATAATAAAGGTATTATTAAACTAATTGGAAGACCGTCTGATTTGAACGATAGTTTGATTGAGAATTTCTTAAAAGGAAAAGAAATTTCAAAAGAATTATCCCAAAAAACCGATTCAGCCATGACAAATCTTGAAGTAGTATTATCAAACAAAAGTATAAACAATGCAAATGCCTTGTTTATGAGTGAGAATACAAACTATCTTTTTTATTTTTCTGTTGAAAAAAGAACAGACGGTGCAGGAAAATATTTTAATGGTATTGGCTCAGCAGCTCAATATAATGGAATTAACAAAAGCTTTTCTAGCATAATGTCAAACATATTAAAAATTCAAGAGGCTCTAATTATAACTCCAGATGTCATACGTGAAAATAAGTACACCGTCTTTTACAAGAACACAAATAAAATTGGGTTTAGAAATCAACAAAAAATGTTAAAAGATAATATTCTCAGTGCTCTTAATTTGAAAGAAGTGATTGAAAAGCGAGTTGCTGAAACATATTCACTTGAGATAATTGATTCTACAAAACTTCCAATTTCAATTGCTCAAACTGAAGTTCAAAGAACAAGTTGGACTGATAACCTTATTGGGCTAAAAAACTCTCGATTTGAGAATTTAATTGAAATCATTAGTAGTCAGTTTAAAATTATTGTCACTACAGATAGTATTTCAAAAACAAAATTTGATTTTTTGATTGATGCATCTACCTTAGATAGTGCAATAATCAGCTTGCGTCAATATGGATTAGAATTACGTAAGCAAACAAAAGAGGTTAACTTTTTTGTATTTCAATAAAAAGCCGAACGCACAACAAGGGGTTTGCTGCAATTTAGGCTGGACGTTGTAAGCCTCAACTTTTGTACTACTATTTGGCTTCAGTTCCAGCTGGACGGAATGCTATTTAACTTTTGTAATTAACTTCGTCATCAGTTTTTCAACTGGGCTTTTGTTACGGGCAGACGGAATTCTATTTCCCAAACTGCAGCAAGCCCTGTTCGTTGTAGGTAACTTTATTAATGAAAAGCTTTACAATTGCTACTTGTTAGCATTTACAATCAGGACAGAAACTGCGTAAATCTTTTTAGCAACTTTTGGTTTTTCTAAAAACTTCAAAGTTGACACACAGCAAGTTTTATGTTCCTTTA
>CALRLQ020000009.1:0-165959 GCA_943368735.1 Rhizobium sp. Q54
GGAGGGTTGAAAAAAAGTGATATCAATTGCTTGGGGAAAATACACAATAAAACTTTGAACAGTAGGAGCTAGGTTTTTTGTTTCAACCAAACTTCCACCACTTAATTGTTTAAACTCTTGTTGTTTGGTAACTATATATTGAGGAAAATTTATTGAAGTATGTATATAGGAAGAAGCAAAAAATAATATGATTCCACCTACATATATCACAGAAAAAGTAGCAATTGTTTTTTTTGTTTTTTCGGCCACAAACCAAGCTGCAAATGCTATGATTAATGCAAAACATACATAGTTACGAAGACTAAATAAAAGCAACATCAACAGCATTATTGCCATGCTTTTTTTTAAAGAAAATCCTTTGTTTAAACATTGCTGAAAATACCAAAACAACATACCAATTGCCGATACAATTAAACCATCTTTATGAATACCACTACACCAAAATAAACAAGATGGAATTAAAAACAAAACACCCACTAACAACCATTTTTTGTCTACAAATAAGTGTTGTACAATTCTATACATTCCAACAATACCAAACAAAAACAAGAAGTTGAAGAAAATGATATTTACATAATAATTTTTAAAACTAAACACATTGCAAATGGCTAGCAATTTAATAATGATATTACTTTTTAAATCGTTCCAATAGGAGTTTTCAGCAATAAACAAATTGCCTGTTGATGAATAACCTGATGAAAACATGTCTTTAAAAAAAATGAATGGATTTTTCAGTAAAACATCTGTTTCGGCCAAGCTATAATTGAAAAATCGGTATGTATCGCTATTGGCATGATAAGCTGGTAATTGATAAAAAAAAGCATATCCAAAGCCTGCTGCTATTTTTATGCTAAATAGTACTATCAATGTTTTAGAACCAATTCCAGATTGTTTAAAAAACGGAATTCGAGTAAGAAAAAAACAAAATAGTAGAAAGTAAAATATAAAAAGTAGATAGTTCAATGTTATATATTTAAAGCAATTTAAGCATCCTAGCTTTATGCAACTCAATCAATTTTTAGGGTATTATAAAAAGGGGTAGTATGCATCAATATTTTTTAGTCATCACTTCATCTACTTGAATATTCAACCAAAACTTTATCTTGCAGCCATTCAAATTGATTATATGAAATATTTGCCATTAAATCCTGAAATTTTTATCAATAATCGCAAGCGTTTTATTGGTAAAATGCAACCCAATAGTATTGCCATTTTTGTAAGTAATGATGAGTTTCCTAGTAATGGAGATGCCATTCATTCATTTAAGCAAAACAGTGATTTGTATTGGCTTTCTGGCGTTGAACAGGAAGATAGTATGGTAATCTTATTTCCCAATAATCCCGATCCAAAATATCGTGAAGTATTGGTATTGGTTCGCCCAAATGAATTGAAAGAAAAATGGGATGGAAAGCGTTTACGTGCCAACGAAGCAACCACAATTTCTGGCATACAAACTATTGTTTGGTTAGATACCATTGATGCATTGTTGCAAACTTGGATACACTTAGCCGATACCATTTATTTAGATAGTAATGAAAATGATAGGAAAGCTTCCTTAGTACGCAGTAGAGATTATCGTTTTATTGATGAAATGAAAAGTCGTTATCCTTTGCATAATTATGCTAGAGCTGCAAAAATTTTAAAAGAATTACGTGGTATTAAAACTAAAGAAGAAGTAGAAGTAATTCAAAAAGCAATTGATATAACCGATTTAACTTTTCGCCGTTTACTTGGGTTTATAAAACCTGGTGTAATGGAATATGAAATTGAAGCTGAAATTGTACATAGCTTTTTAAGCAATCGAGCAACTGGAGAAGCTTATGGAAGCATTATTGCAAGTGGCGATAGAGCTAGAACATTGCATTATGTTAGCAACAATCAAGAGTGTAAGGATGGTGAGTTAATATTGATGGATTTTGGTGCTGCTTATGGTGGTTATAATGCTGATTTAACCAGAACAATTCCTGTAAATGGCAAGTTTACCAAACGCCAAAAAACAGTGTACAATGCATGTTTGCATTTACACAATTACGCAAAAAGTATTTTGAAGCCCGGTATTTCAATTGTGTATTATACAGATTTAGTAGGAGAGGAAGCCACTCAACAATTTCTAAAAATTGGGTTGTTGCGTAAAGCTGATGTGAAAAATGAAGACAAAGAAAACAGAGCTTATAGAAAATATTTATATCATGGTATTAGTCATCATTTAGGTATTGATGTGCATGATTTAGGTACAAGAACCGAACCTATAAAAGCAGGAATGGTATTTACCGTTGAACCTGGTATTTATATTGAAGAAGAACAAATGGGCATTCGAATTGAAAATAATTTATGGATTACTAAAAATGGACATATTGATTTAATGAAAAATATTCCTATTACTGTTGAGGAGATTGAAGGGATGATGAAGAAGTGAGGAAGAAGACGACAGTCCACAGTCCATGGACGATAGTCAACTGTTGAATTTTATAAGTAGAGCAGAAACAATATTTGGTAAATAAAAAATAGTTTCAATGCCATTTAAATTTGAAAGTATGGCATGCTTCTTTAAATTTAGCTGATGCGATAGATACTGTTGCAATGACATTTCCAAAGCATGAGTTATATTCTTTAACTAGTCAAATTAAAAGAGCAGCAGATTCGGTTTCATTAAATATTGTTGGAGGGTTCTACAGGTCAATCAAATGCTGAATTTAAAAAGTTTTTAAAGTATGCAAATAGGTCGGCATTAGAAGTTGTTGGTGCATTATATTTGGCGAAAAGGAGAAACTATATTGACGATGAAAAGTTCAATCAATAATATCAACAAATAGAAACTCTAGTAAAAATGATTCAAGCATTAATTAACTCTTTAAAAGACTAAATCGTTTATGGTCTATAAACTGTCGACTATTGACCGTCGACTGTCAACCATCTCATGAAACAAATTCCCAACATATTTACACTGCTTAATTTATTTTTTGGCTGTTTGGCTATAGTGGTTACTATGCAAAGTGGTTTAGCTATTCAGGTAGATGCAACTGGTCAGCAACTTGTAGAAATTCCAGAAAGTATTTACCTAGCTAGTATTTTTATAGCTATTGCAGCAGTGATAGATTTTTTTGATGGCTTTGTAGCAAGGCTTTTAAAGGCAAGTAGTGAAATGGGCAAACAATTAGATAGCTTGGCCGATGTGGTAAGCTTTGGTGTTGCACCAGGAATGATTGTGTATCAGTTTTTACGTTTATCATTTGCTCAGCAAGATGATGGTTTAGACATTTCAACACTTTGGTTAATGCCTGCATTTATTATTCCTTGTGCTGGAGCTTACCGTTTAGCAAGGTTTAATATAGACACTTCACAATCTTTTGGATTTAAAGGTGTACCTATACCTGCTGCAGGTTTGTTCATTGCAGCATTTCCATTAGTTTATTGGTATAGTAACAATAACACCATTGTTGAAGTGTTACGCAATCAATGGTTTTGGTATGCTATTATTTTAGTAACTAGTTATTTAATGGTAAGTACATTGCCCATGTTAGCATTGAAATTTAAAGGGGTGAACATAAAAAAATTGTTGCCTTTCATCATTATTGCTATTGTTGCAGTAGTGAGTGCAATTTTTGTAGGATGGTTGGCAGTTCCAATTGGTTTTTTAACTTATGTATTGGTGTCGCTCATTTTTAAACAAAACAATTAATTTTTATTGTATGATATATAATGTTCAAATTAAAGTAATGCCGTTAAAAAATTTATTAGATCCTCAAGGCAAAGCTGTACAAAGTGGACTGAGTAACTTAGGCATTAATAGTGTTACCGATGTTCGTGTAGGTAAGCACATTACTTTACAAATTGAAGCAGCAAGTGAAGATGAAGCAAGAACCATTGCCGATGAAGCTAGTAAAAAATTATTAGCTAATGCTGTAATGGAGTTTTATGAAATTGAAATGATTAATTAAAAGTGCTAAGTTTTAAGTTGTAAGTGTTAAGTAATATACTATCTCATCAAAAACTTATAATTTATAACTCAAAACTCATAACTTCCAAATGCTCTACCTCGTTCCTACACCTTTGGGAAATCTAAAAGACATGACTTACCGTTCTGTAGAAATACTACAATCGGTAGATGTGATTTTATGTGAGGATACACGTACCTCATCTCGTTTGCTCAATCATTACAATATTCAAAAACCTTTATCGCCCTATCATCAGCATAATGAACATAAAATTGCCGATCATTTGGTGCAACAAATGCAAGCTGGAAAAACATTTGCATTAATTACCGATGCAGGAACTCCTGGTATTAGTGATCCTGCTTTTTTATTGGTAAGAGCATGTATAAAAGCTGAGGTGAAAGTAGAATGTTTGCCTGGAGCAACAGCATTTGTGCCAGCCTTAGTAAATAGTGGATTACCAACCAATAGCTTTGTGTTTGAAGGTTTTCTTCCATTAAAAAAAGGCCGACAAACTAAAATGAAACAATTGGCTTTAGAAGAAAGAACAGTTGTTTTGTATGAAAGCCCAATGCGTTTGGTAAAAACATTAGAAGAATTAGCTACCTACTTAGGAAATGATAGATTATGTTGTGTAAGCAGAGAACTTACCAAAATGTTTGAAGAAAATAAACGAGGTACGTTGCAAGAAGTTGCCACCTATTTTAAAACCAAAACAGTCAAAGGAGAAATTGTACTTGTAGTGCAAGGGAAGGAATAAAAAAGCCACAAATTTTATTTGTGGCTTTTCATTTTATAGAAGAAAAATTATTTCGTCAAGCATTGTAAAATATCGTACTTGGTTACAATATGGTAACTGCCTGTTTCATCTTTTGCCAACACCGCACCATTTTCTTTGGTAATTAATTGTCCTAATTTTTCAACTGGTGTATTAAATTCAACTAGCGTAAATGCAGGCTCCATCACACTTTCAACAGTTGCATGTTTAATTTCGGCATTGTTGAAAATTTTTAAGAACAAACCTTCTTCACTAATGCTACCAACAATTTCTTGATTGTTCATTACTGGTATTTGTTCAATATCGTATTTCTTCATTAGTTCAACAGCATCTGCAACAGTATGTGTTGGTTCAACAGTAACTAGTTTTTTACCTACTCTTCCGCTAACAATATCTTTAAACGTTTTTACGTCTAAGAAACCACGTTCCATCATCCACTGATCATTGTAAATTTTTCCAACATATCTGCTTCCATGATCATGAAAAATACATACTACTAAATCGTTTTTTGTTAGTTGATCTTTCAATTGCATTAATCCTTGTAAACAGCTGCCAGCACTGTATCCACAAAACAAACCTTCCTCTTTGGCAATTCTTCTTGCCATGATGGCTCCATCTTTATCGGTTACTTGTTCAAAATGGTCAATTACATTCATGTCGTAATTTTCAGGAACAAAGTCTTCACCAAAACCTTCACTAATGTAAGGATGAACAAAACTCATATCTATTTCACCCGTTTTAAAATAGTTGGTCAATAAACTACCATATACGTCAATAGCCCAGATTTTAATATTCGGGTTCTTTTCTTTTAAGTATTGTGCAGTTCCTGTTACTGTTCCTCCTGTGCCAGCAGTAACTACTAAGTGGGTAATTTTTCCATCGGTTTGTTCCCAAATTTCTGGTCCAGTACTTTCATAATGTGCCAATCTATTGGCTAAATTATCGTACTGATTCATATGGTAGCTGTTAGGCACTTCTTTTGCCAAACGTTTAGCTACGCTATAATAACTTTTTGGATCTTCTGGCATTACATTGGTTGGACAAACAATAACTTCGGCTCCAACAGCTTTTAAAATATCGGCTTTTTCTTTACTTTGTTTATCGGTAGTTACAAAAATGCATTTATATCCTTTTACCACAGCTGCCAATGCTAAACCCATACCAGTATTGCCACTTGTTCCTTCAATAATTGTTCCGCCGGGTTTAAGTTTACCTTCTGCTTCGGCTACTTCAACCATTTTTAAAGCCATACGATCTTTAATAGAATTGCCTGGATTAAAATAATCAACCTTAGCAGTAACTAAGCAAGGGAAGTCTTTGGTAATTTTATTCAGCTTAATCAATGGCGTATTTCCAATGGTTTCTAGTATGTTGTTTTTTATGTTCATTCAAAAATTTTGGTGCAAATGTAAGCATTTGCGTTTTAAGCTAACGATTGGTAGTATTATGTTTCAGTAAAGATGATTTTAAGAAAGTTTATTTTCCTCTTTCCTAAGTTCTTTTGTTGTTTTCGAACTTCCGTCATGGCTCCAGCCTGGTGGCTGAAATAGGTAATTGAAAACATCTTTTATGCTTCTCGACTTTTGTACATCTTTTACAATATTCATCCATTCGAAAAAAGCAATTTTTACAGGATTAAAGGTTTGTACGTTTTTAGTTAAGCCATATTTAGGTGTAAATATTTCTGGCTGAAAAGTGCCAAATAATCTATCCCAAATAATGAGTATGCCAGCATGATTTTTATCTAAGTACAATAAATCACTTCCATGATGTACTCTATGATGTGATGGCGTATTGAAAACAAATTCAAACCATTTAGGTAACTTGTAAATGCCTTCTGTATGAATCCAAAATTGATAAATTAAACTCACCGATTGCATAAAGAAAATCATAGTTGGATGAAAGCCAACCAACGGCATCCAACTCCAAAAAATAAATGAACCAGTTAAGTTGCCTGTCCATGTTTGTCGTAAAGCTGCAGCTAAATTATATTTTTCAGAAGAATGATGTACTACATGGCTTGCCCAAAACCAACGAACATTGTGGGCTGTTCTATGCATACAATAGTAACTTAAATCATCGGCAAAGAAGATTAAAATCCATGCCCACCAACTATCGATTGAAATTGTAAAAAAGCGATGTTCATATATACAAACAAAAAAAACAAGTATAAAGCTTTTAGTAATTAGTCCAATAAACAAATTGCCCAACCCTAAACTAATACTAGTAGCAGCATCTTTTACTTCATACAAATCTTTTTGTGTTTTTATGGCATAAATTATTTCAATAATAATTAATACAATAAAAGCTGGTATGGCATCAATCAAAATGTTTCTAAATTCGGGCATAGTGTAAAGTTAAATATGTAAGAACATAAATAAATTTCTGTGTTATATTTTGCTGGTGTTTATTTTTTATCTTCTTACACTTACTTAATTGTAAAATGCTGCGTTGTTAATTAATAATGATTGCTTTGAAATTTTGTTCAACATTTAAATAATATTCAATCACCTATTTTCGCAACATGAGTAATACAGCTTTTCTGTTCGATTTAAATGGAACAATAATAGATGATATGGAATTTCATGCAAAAGCATGGTACAATATATTGGTGAATCAGCTTGGAGCAAAACTTACATGGGAAGAAGTTAAAAAAGAAATGTATGGAAAGAATGAAGAATTGCTGATACGAATTTTTGGTAAAGATCATTTTACAAAGGAACAAATGATTGAAATGTCGTTTGAAAAAGAACTTGGCTATCAAAAAGAATACACTCCACATTTAAAATTAATTAATGGTCTAGATGCTTTTTTTGAGAAAGCATATCATCTTGAAATGCCTATGGCTATTGGCTCGGCAGCTATTATGTTTAATATAGATTACATTTTAGATGGCTTGAATTTGCGTCATTATTTTAAAGCGATTGTAAGTGCCGATGATGTTACTATTAGTAAACCACATCCTGAAACATTTACCAAAGGAGCTGATTTATTAGGTGTTCCTTACACCAATTGTGTTGTTTTTGAAGATTCTCCCAAAGGTGTTGAAGCAGCTTATATAGCTGGAATGCAAGCAGTAGTGCTAAAGACATATCATACAGTTGATGAGTTTAAACATTTGCCCAATATTTTGATGTTTGTAGATGATTACACCGACACTCGTTTAAATAGTTTATTTGAATAACAAAAAATGCTATGAGAAATTCATAGCATTTTTTGTTTGATTATTTACCTAGTATCTTATTTGTACTTCTCATATAATGAATCATATTCTTTGTACTTAGCGTCATAAGCATCGTAGGCTTTAACGTCTTTACCTTTTACTTTTTCTCTTTTATACATATAACTATTGGCTAACCATTGAACTGAATTCTTCAGTATATTCTTAGTGGTTCTATCTGTAATATCAGCATCCTTATAAACAGTAAATGCTTTTTCTAACCAAGTGATGGTATTGTCTACTGCATCTAAAAGTGGTTTCTCCAAATCGGCATTTAGCTTTTTAATAGCATCTGTTTTTTCTTTAAACTTTGCATCGGCTGCAGCTTTTTTCTTAGGATCTTTTTCTACTGGTTTGTTGCTGTTTAATTCTTGTAATGCTCTTCTATTGTTATTTTGGCGTTCTTCATAAATACCAAACTCATTGTAATAAATTACGCCTGCATTAAATGCTGCAATACCTAATTTACCATCTTTCTCAAACGCTTTTTTAAATGCAGTTAATGCCTTGTGTTCGTAGTTAGATTTTAATAAACTATCCGCTTCAATTTTTTCATCTCTACTTAAATCTGTAAACATTTGTCCATACAAAACATATTTTCTAGCACTCAATGTTCCGCTAGCATCTTCTTTATCAAAGAGGGCAACTTTTTCTGAAGTGGTCAGGTTTTTACCAATAAAATCAAATTCGTAATCATCCCAATCGCCATTAGGATATAACTCTTTGGCAATATTCAAATATTTATAGAATTTCTCTGAATTTTTAATATTAGAGGCATGTACCAAAATATAAGTATATGCATCTTGAAAATCTTTACCACCAATCTTTAAGTCGCCAAACTTTTCATAATAACGAGAAGCATCGGCTTCTCTTTTAGCATTTTGAGCAGAATACGCTGCATATAAAACTGTGAAAGTATCAATTTTTGCACCTGTTTTTTTCAAGTCATTTTTAACAATTACTTCGCCTAAGTAAGCAGTCTTTTCAAAAGTTACAAATGCAGAGTCCCATTCTTTGGCATCAAAAAATTTTCTGCCCCCACCAAAGCTAGTTACATAAATTAAATCCAATGGTCTCCAAGCAACAGATTGATCAGCTACCATTTTATAGGTTGGGTCTAAGCTTTCATATTTTTTAAATGCTTCTAAAGCAATGTTTTCACAACCTGGATATTTTGGTCGCCAAGCTTCTGAAAAATACAATTCAGCATATATTCTAGCTTTCCATAACCAACCTTCGGCTTTTGCTTGAGCTTTGGGGTCAACCATTACTTTCTCAATTTCTACTCTTGCATTTTCAATTTGATTTAGAATAAATACAGTACTTACTTTTGAAAATTGTTTGTCTTGTGCTTGAGATGTGCTAATGCATATAGCCATTACTGCAAGCATTAAAAACTTCTTCATACTTGAAATTTTAATTGTTGTTATCGTTATTTTCTGTTGTTTCATCGTTTGAACTTTCGTTATTAGTTGGTTCATCCGAATTAGGTTGTTCGTTGCTTATTTCAGGTGATTGCTCACTTACGTCAGCACTTTCTTCTGTTGCTACCACTTCTTCTTCTTGTTCTTCAATTTTCGAAATTGCTGCGATGGCATCTTCTGCATCAACACGTATTAATGTTACTCCTTGTGTATTACGACCTGCTGTTTTAATACTTGCAATTGGTGTACGTAAAGTAATACCAGATTGACAAGTAATAATTAAATCTTCTTTTTCACTTACATCCATTATGCCAACCAATCTGCCTGTTTTTTCTGTAACGTTAATTGTCTTAACACCTTTACCACCTCTGTTGGTAATTCTATACACATCTTCTCCATCTTCGTCAACCAATGGGGTACGTTTACCAAAACCTTTTTCACTTACAACTAATACTGTTTTAGATTTGTCGTCTCTACTTACACAAATCATACCAACCACTTCATCAGTTTCATCATCTACTTCAATTCCTGCAACACCAATTGCACCACGACCGGTTGGACGAACTTTCTCTTCAGGGAAACGAATAGCTCTACCGCTTCTTACAGCCATCATAATTTCACTATTGCCATCGGTAAGTTTAGCTTCTAACAATTCATCTCCTTCATTAATTGTGATAGCGTTAACGCCATTTGCTCTTGGACGAGAAAAATCTTCTAAATCAGTTTTCTTAATAATTCCCCTTTTTGTGCACAATACAATGTAACGACCTTCTAATGTTTCTTTCTTATCTAAATCTTTAACATCAATAATTGCTTTTACTTTATCGTCTTGTGGCAATTGCATTAAGTTTTGAATTGCACGTCCTTTACCTTGTTTTTCTCCTTCAGGAATTTCATACACTTTCAACCAATAACATCTTCCTTTCTCTGTAAAGAATAACATGGTAGTGTGTGTACTGGCCACAAATAAATGTTCTACATAATCTTCTTCTCTGGTTTTGCTGCCAACGGCCCCACGTCCACCACGTTTTTGTTGTCTGTAATCAGCAGCAGTTGTACGTTTAATATAACCTAAATGAGAAATGGTAATTACTACATCTTCTTCTTTAATAAAATCCAACATATTTACTTCATCGGCTAAATATTGAATTTCACTTTTACGAGGTTCACCAAATTTTTCTTTTACTTCAAGTAATTCTTTTTTGATTAATTCGTAACGTAAATCTTCACTTGCCAATAAAGCTTTTAAATATGTGATGGTTTTCATTAAGCCATCAAATTCTTCAATAATTTTCTCACGTTCCATGCCTGTTAAGCGTTGTAAACGTAGTTCCATTATTGCCTGAGCTTGTTTTTCAGATAAACCAACTGCTTGAACATAATGTTCTTTGGCTTCTGGTGTAAACAAAGTTTCAGGTAAATGCCAATTATCGGCTATACTTTTTTCAATTAAACTTTTCTTTGCTTGATCTGGTGTTGCACTTGCACGAATGATAGATATTGCTTCATCTAAATGATCTTTATCATTAATTACTTTTAAGTAACCTTCTAATAAATGAGCTCTTTCTTCGGCTTTCTTTAATTCAAATTTTGCTCTACGTATTACTACTTCCATTCTAAATTCTACGAACTCAGTAATTAAGTTTAATACATTGAATATTTTTGGACGACCCTTACTAATCGCAACATTGTTTATACCAAAGCTGGTTTGTAATTCGGTGTATTTGTATAGTTGATTAATGATAACATTGGCAACACCATCACGTTTTAAATCAACTACAATTCTTGTGCCTTCACGTTTGTTGCTTTCATTATTTACATGGGCTACGCCTTCAATGGTTTTATCATTTACTAGTTGACCAATTTTATCAGTCAATCCATCTAAACTTACTTGATAAGGAACTTCAGTTATAATAATTTGTTCTCGGCCACTTGGCTTGGTATCAATAGTACATTTTCCACGAACAACCACTCTTCCTCTACCAGTAAGCATTCCTTGCCTTACACCTTCCATTCCAAAAATTACACCACCTGTAGGAAAGTCTGGAGCTTTTACAAATTGTAAAATATCTTCAGCCGAAATTGCTTTATTGTCTATGTAAGCAATACAGCCATCAATTACTTCACTCAAATTGTGAGGCATCATATTGGTAGCCATACCAACAGCAATACCACTACTTCCATTCACCAATAATTGAGGAATACGAGTAGGTAAAACTGATGGCTCAGTTAAACTATCATCGAAGTTGGACTGAAAATCGACTGTGTCTTTTTCAATGTCTTCTAACATTGCTTCGGCAAACTTTTGTAAACGAACCTCTGTATAACGCATAGCAGCAGGTGGATCCCCATCTTGTGTACCAAAGTTACCTTGACCATCTACCATGGTATGACGCATGGTAAATTCTTGAGCCATACGTACCAAGGTATCGTAAATAGCACTATCACCATGGGGGTGATATTTACCCATTACTTCACCCACAATTCTTGCACTTTTTTTATAAGGTTTGTTAGAGTTATTGCCTAACTCATTCATGGCATATAAAACACGACGATGAACAGGTTTAAAGCCATCTCTAACATCAGGTAAAGCACGACCTACGATAACGCTCATCGAATAATCGATGTAAGCCGTTTTCATTTGTTCTTCAATATTCACTTGAATTACACGATCGTTGTCACTAGTTTGTTCAGGTAGTAAATTGTTATTCTCTTCCATTACTTTTTATGCAGATTATACTGTATTTTTTTGTGGATGGCGAAGATACTTTTTAAAGGCTGAAAAACCTTATAAAATAAGGGTTAATTGGGTTGTTTTATCCACATTTTTAAGTTGAAATGTGATTATAAAATTGGAGAATTATACTTCAACGATTTTGCAATTTTTATAAGTGATCAAAATGCTTTTTAGCCGACTATTTTTTAAAATTAGTGCATGAAAAAAGGTTCATTTTTTAATGAACCTTATGAAAAGTCTTTTCTTTTTTTATAGCTGAACTGTTGCACCTAACCAAGCCATTGTACCCATTCCATATTCTATAGCTAGTTCATCAATATTAAATTTTGGGGTATGTACATTGTGAATGATTCCTTTAGCTTCATTGCGAACACCTAGCCTAAAAAAGCAACCAGGAATTACTTGTGTGTAGTAGCCAAAATCCTCTGCACCCATTCGCATTTCAGTTTCCAGTACATTTTCTTTTCCAAAAAAAGTATCTGCTTGTTTCCATGCTGCTTCAGTAAAAACAGGGTCATTATCAACTGTTGGATAACCAATATCAATATGCAAATCTAATTCGGCTCCCATGCCTTCTACAATGGCTTTTGATTGCTTGGCGATGAGTTCATGAGCTTTATAACGCCATGCTTCATCCATTGCTCTGAACGTACCCATGAGTTTTACTTCACTAGGGATGACGTTAGTCGTATGTCCACCTTGAATAGAACAAATAGATAATACTGAAGGAGAAGTTGGATTATTATTTCTAGAAATAATTTGTTGTAGAGAAACAATTAGTTGAGATGCAATTAAAACAGTGTCAGCAGTTAAATGAGGAGCTGCTGCATGACCACCTTTGCTTTTGATAGTGATATAAATTTCATCGGCACTGGCCATTACTCTTCCTTTTCTAAAACTGAGTTTACCTAAATCCAATCCAGGATGAACATGCATACCAATAATACCTTGTGGTTTAGGATTTTCTAATGCTCCATCACGAATCATAAAACTTGCTCCACCAGGATTTCTTTCTTCTCCAGGTTGAAAAATTAGTTTTACAGTTCCTTCCCAATGTTCTTTGGTTTCGTTCAAAATTTTAGCAGCACCCAATAAGCAGGTTGTATGTACATCATGACCGCAAGCATGCATTACCCCATCTTTAGTTGATTTATAAGCAACATCATTTTCTTCTTGTATTGGTAGTGCATCCATATCACCACGAAGTGCAATAACTCTTGTGTCAGGATTTTTTCCTTTGATGATTCCAACTACACCAGTAGTGGCCATTACTTTAAATTCAATACCAAATTCAGTTAACTTTTGTTGAACGAATTTACTGGTTTCAAATTCTTGATAACTAAGTTCTGGATTAGCATGTAAGTGATGACGAATAGAAATAAATTCGTCTTTATAGTTGGTTGATAGCTGTTGTATTTTTTGTTGCAACATATAGTTGAATTATTGGGGCAATTCGTCTTCAGGAGGTGGAGTATAATCGATAGCATCTTCAACAATATAAACACCTTGCGGAAAAAATTTATTCAAAGTCTTTCTATATTTTTCAGCATCTTCTCTTTTCAAAAAGTTACCTATACGAACTTTAAAATATGGTGATTGAAACATAACATAAGTGTTCTCTTCGGGAAAACGATTTAACAAATCGGATTTAATTGCAAATGCTTTTTCTCTATCGTTGGTGCTAATTACTTGAATTCTATAGCCTTTGTACTGACCAGTACTTGTAAGCATTGAGCTCCTCTTATTTACCAATATTTGTTTAGCTGTGAGCACATCCAAACGAGCATCTTTACGTACAATAATAGTGTCTTTTGCATTTACGGTACATGCAAAAAAAGAAACTACAATTAATAAAAAAAGTTTACTCATACATTTCAATTTACCCATGAATTAATTGGGTTTAATAACCTGCTTTTGCTCCACCAATATTTTCTATTGGATGCCAAGTCGTTTTTATTTCTTGTGTATCCATAATGAAATAAGGTGTTTCGGCTTCATCACTATTCCATTTGACCGTATCGTAAAAAACTGCACGTTTAACGTTCAAGGATGCTTTCTCTTGAATGAGTTTATGTGTTTCAACATCGCTTTCACAATAAATCATCGTATTTACATCCATGTGGTCGGCAAAATATTTTGCCAATTCACTTGATTTGCCTGTCAAAATATTTATTACTCCTCCTGGAACATCACTTGAATTGATAACTTCAGCAAATGTTACGGCACACAATGGTTTTGTTTCACTTGCCAATACAATACAAGTATTGCCACCTGCAATTACAGGTGCTATTACAGAAACCATGCCTAACAATGAAGTAGCCTGTGGAGCAATGATACTTACCACACCAGTTGGTTCAGGTGTTGAAAAGTTAAAATGAGATGACGCAACCGGATTTACGCTTCCAAAAACTTGTTGAAATTTATCGCACCAGCCAGCATAATAGATTAATCTGTCGATAGATAAATTCACTTCTGTTTCAGCTAGAGCAGCAGTTGAATCTTGCTTCATTAACTCATCAATAAACTGGGCTCTTCTGCCTTCTAACATTTCAGCAATGCGATACAAAATTTGTCCACGATTAAAAGCAGCTTTGGCACTCCAACCACCAAAAGCTCCACGAGCAGCTACAACGGCTTCACGAAAATCTTTACGACTGCTCAAGCAAACGTTTGCCAATGGGTGACCAGCTTTATTTTTTGGTGTATAATATCTGCCACTTTCCGTTCTTGGAAACTGACCACCAATATAAATTTTGTATGTTTTTAAAACTTCCAATCTTTTTGAAATTATTGTTGCCATAAAATTAATTTTTGTTTCACGCAACGAGGCAAAGAATGCCACGAACGCAAAAAATAAGAACTATTTCAAAATCACAAGACGTTGCTATCGTTGCTTTCTTAGCTTTGTTGCGTGAAAATTATTTCAAATATGCACCTAAACCATGTAATCCACCTTCTCTGCCAAAACCACTTTCTTTATAGCCACCGAATGGTGAAGTTGGATCAAACTTATTATACGTATTTGCCCAAATTACACCTGCTCTTAATTTGGTAGTAAGGTTGAAAATCTTAGAACCCTTATCAGTCCACACACCAGCACTTAAACCAAACGGAGTATTGTTGGCTTTTTCAATCACTTCATCATCGGTTCTAAACGTTTGAATGGTAAGTACCGGACCAAAAATTTCTTCCTGAGCCAAACGACTTGATTGTGCCACATTAGTAAATAAAGTTGGACGAATAAAGAAACCTTTCTTAGGCAATGCACAAGAATGTTGATACATTTCTAAACCTTCTTTCTCTCCTATTTTTAAATACTTGTGGATGTTATCCATTTGTTGTTTAGAGTTGATGGCACCAATATCTGTGTTCTTATCCATTGGGTCACCAACAATTAAAGTAGATAAACGATCTTTTAATTTTTGTAATACAATTTCGTACACACTTTCTTGTACAAATAATCTTGAACCTGCACAACACACATGACCTTGATTAAAAAATATTCCATTAATAATTCCTTCAACAGCTTGGTCTAATGGAGCATCATCGAAAATAATATTGGCTGCTTTGCCACCTAATTCTAAGGTTACTTTTTTATTGGTTCCAGCAACGGCACGTTGAATAATTTTACCCACATCAGTTGAACCAGTGAAAGCAATTTTATTAATATCAGGATGATTAACAATGGCAGCACCTGTTGCTCCTGCTCCTGTAATAATATTCACTACGCCGGGAGGCAAATCTGATTCCTGAATAATTTCAGCCAACTTCAAAGCTGTTAGTGGCGTAGTTTCTGCAGGTTTTAAAACGACTGTATTTCCTGTTGCTAAAGCTGGAGCAATTTTCCATGCAGCCATTAGCAAAGGAAAATTCCAGGGAATAATTTGTCCTGCAACACCCAATGGCTGAATCTTTTTATTAGGGAAAGCATATTCCAATTTATCAGCCCAACCTGCATAATAGAAAAAATGATTTGCAACCAGTGGTACGTCAACATCTCTACTTTCTCTAATGGGTTTACCACCATCTAAAGTTTCAATCACTGCAAATTCTCTTGCACGTTCTTGAATCATTCTGGCAATGCGGTAAATATATTTTGCCCTTTCCTTTGCAGGCATTTTGCTCCATGTTTTATCATAAGCAGTTCGAGCTGCTTTTACTGCTTTGTCAACATCTGCTGCATTTGCATCAGCCACGTCACTCAACTTTTCCTCAGTTGCAGGATTGATGGTATCAAAATATTTTTTACTCGAAGGCTTTTCAAATTTGCCATTGATGAACAAATCGTATTTCGGTTTTATAGTTGCCGAAGATTTACTTTCTGGTGCTGGTGCATAAGTGATGTCAAAGTTTAGTTTGACAGTATTATTCTTAGCTTTTGCCATAATATTTTTCTGTTTACATATTTAAATAATCTTCCAACTTCATGATATTGATTATTGGAAAATCTACTTTTTTCAATTGTTCAAATCCTTTGTCATTCGTAATCAAAAGTTGTGCATTTGCAGCTAAATAGCAATCTAAAAATTTATTATCGTCTACATCTGACAATAAATTCCATTTAAAATACACTTCTATATACGATACATTGGGCAATTCTTTTAATGCAGCAATGAATGTGTTGGCAACTTCATAAGAGTATTTGAGTTTTAATATTTCTTCATACTCAAACATTATTTCATCGGTTACAAACAATTGAAATTCTTCGTTCAACAGTTTTTGAATGAGTAGATGATATATTGACTTGCTTGATAAAGCAGACACAAAAACATTAGTATCTATTACTAATCTATTTGCCATACGATGCTTCGTCTTCATTTAGCCAATCCTTCATTGTATCGTTGTTGTAACCTTTTTCTTCCCACACTTTATCAGCCCCACTAATTGCTTTTTGTATAAAATAATTTGCTAAATATTTCTTTATATGCAGTAGATCTTCCTCTGAAATATCTCTTGAATATAGCTTTAAAATTTCTTGTTGTAAGTTGCTCAATGGCATATCTAATTGTTGCATAGCATAATTTTTAATCAATGCTGAAATAGTTGCTCGACTGATAAACCCCAGTTCTTTCTTTTTCCAACTGCATCAATACATCATTGGCTAAACTACTTGCTCCAAAACGAAACCATTCATTGTTCATCCAATCTTTCCCCAATGTTTCTTGCAGCATCACTAAATAATGTAAAGCCAATTTAGATTTACTAATTCCACCAGCAGGTTTCATAGCAATCTTTTTTCCTGTTTTATAATAAAAATCTCTGATGGCTTCTAGCATGACCAATGTTACAGGCATGGTAGCAGCAGGAGAAATTTTACCTGTGGAGGTTTTAATGAAATCGGCACCTGCATACATAGCAATATCACTGGCTCGTCTTACTTTATCGTAAGTTACCAATTCACCTGTTTCTAAAATTATTTTTAAACGTGCCGTACCACAGGCTTCCTTAATGGCTGCAATTTCATCGAAAACAAAATTGTAATCACCTTCTAAAAATTTACCACGTGAAATGACCATATCAATTTCATCGGCACCATTGGCAACTGCAAATTTGGTATCGGCAATTTTTACAGATTTTGGTGCTTGTCCACTTGGAAAAGCAGTAGAAACAGAAGCCACTTTTACGCCGCTATTGCCTAATGCTTTTTTAGCAGTAGCCACCATGCTTGGATAGACACAAACAGCAGCCACTGTTGGTAAATCTGGATAAGCATCATGTAAGTGTTGTGCTTTATAGCATAACTGTTTTACTTTTCCTTCTGAATCTTTACCTTCTAATGTAGTAAGGTCAATCATATTCAGCACCAACTTTAAGCCATTTACTTTAGTTTCTGCTTTAATACTTCTAGCTGTAAAACGTTTGGCTCTTTCTTCTACACCAACCTGGTCTATTCGTGGAGATAAACTAAAATCAGGAATTGCAAAAGATGTATTTGTAGCAATCATAATCGAGTTTTGTAAATATCAAATGTAAACGATTTTTTGTTAATTAATGGCTTTTAACACAGAGTTTTGGAGTCAAGGAGTTACACAGAGAAAATTTGTTTTTGGTAAATAGTTTTGATTTACCAAATAGTGTTAAATGATGAACATTGAATAGAACGTACAAGTGTGCCCTTCGACTTCGCTCAGGATAAACTTGCTACGAAAGTTCAATTAATATCCCTCAGCTGTTAACATAAAATTCTTACACTACATTAAACCAATTATTTTTACAAAATACCATGGAAGATAAATTACAAATGTTTGAAAACAGGTTGCTGAAAGTGTATAAACACAAAAGCAAATTGGCTAAACGTCAGGGTATTACTTGTTACAGAGTGTATGACCATGATTTGCCTGAGTTCCCTTTCTGCATTGAGTTATATGAAGACAAAGTTTATTTGGCTGAATATTTACGCAGACATGGAATGACTGATGAAGAACATGAAGCATGGTTAGAAACTTGCGTGGCAACCATTTGCAAATTGCTGAATGTGAAAGATGAAAATGTGTTCATCAAGCAACGAAAAAGAAAAGCCAACAGGCATGATCAATACGAAAAGACTGCTTCCAAACAAGAGTATTTTACAGTGATTGAAAATGGATTAAAATTCTTGGTGAACCTGACTGATTATTTAGATACTGGCTTGTTTTTAGATCATCGCATTACCCGTAAAATGGTTTTTGATCAATGTGCAGGAAAACGAGTGTTGAACTTGTTTGCTTACACAGGATCTTTTTCAGTTTATGCTGCTGCTGCAAAAGCTGCAAGTGTTACTACGGTTGATTTAAGCAAAACTTATCTGCAATGGGCAGAAGATAATTTTGCTATTAATTTATTGAAAGATGAACAGCGTTATCAGTTTATTCATGCTGATGTAAAGCAGTACTTAAAGACTTTACAGCCAGATAGTTTTGATTTGGTAATTATGGATCCGCCAACATTTAGCAATAGTAAACGCATGAAAGACATATTAGATATTCAGAGAGATTATGCTGATTTATTAAACGATGTTTTAGAAGCTGTGAGTGCTGGTGGAACTGTTTATTTTAGTACCAATTATACTAAGTTTATTATGGAGCCTGATAAGATACTTGCGTCAAGTATGAAAGATATTACCAGAGCAACAACGCCTTTTGATTTTGAAGGAAGATTGAAAAGATGGTGTTATAAGATTGAAAAATAAACACGAATTCATCGAATTACACTAATTGCACGATTTATTGAACACAGATGACAGGTATTAGATGGATTTGCACTGATTTTTTATAACACGAATTCATGGAATTACACTAATTATTGAATACAGATGAAACGGATTGGATAGATTTACACAGATTTTTTATTACACGAATTCATCGAATTACACGAACTATTAAACTAACTAAACTATTAAACTATTAAACCTTAAACTCATAATCTCTTTCCACCAAACAAATTCTTGTTTTGTAATAGCTGTACCATTTTTCTCTGCCTAATTGTTGAGCAATTAAATGTTCGGATACTTGTTTCCAGTTTTTGATGGCTTCTACACTTTGCCAATAGCTGATGGTTATTCCAATTTGTTCTCTTGCACTTTCATGACCTAAATAACCGGGTTGTTGTTTTGCCAATTCAACCATTTGTTGGGCCATTGCTGCATAACCTTCTTCAACTTCGGTTCTTATGGAAGTGAAGATGACTGCATAGTATGGAGGTTTGGGAGTTTGGGCTATCATTCGTTTAGTGTTTCTGTGCTTCTGTGGCGATAAAATATTCATGCAATTTCAACACTTGCGGAATTAGCAATTGTTGTTCATCGTTTACAATTACAAAATCGCAGAGTTTCATTTTCAGGTTTGCATCAATTTGTTTACTCATTCTGTTTAAAACATCATGTCTGCCAACTTGATCTCTATCCATTACACGTTTTAATCGTAAGGTTTGTGGTGCATGCACTCCAATTACAAAATCTAATCCAGCTGCACTTCCTGCTTCAAACATAAGGGCAGCTTCTTTAATAATGTAAGGTGCTGTTTGTTTTGCAGCCCATTGTAAACCTGCTTCAATTGTTGCAGGATGTACAATGGCATTGAGTTTTTCTAGTTTATAAGTATCCACAAAAACAATAGATGAAAGATGCTTTCTGTTTAATTTTCCATCAACGAAGACTGCTTCACCAAATTCTTCAATTAATTGTTGTTTTACAGTAGCATTATTTTCCATTAAGTTTTTTGCTTCGTTATCTGCATCAAAAATAGGAATACCCAATACTTTAAAAATATTGGTAACAGTGCTTTTGCCACTACCTATTCCACCTGTGATACCTATTTTGAGCATACTTTTTTAACAACTAAAATTGAAAAAACTAAAAACTAAAGATAGAAAAATTAAAAACTAAAATGAAAAAAACTAAAAACCAAAGATGAAAAACTGAAGTTGTTAAAATTACATCGATAGTATTTAAACTAAAAAGTTCGAATGAATATCTCACTCGAACTTTCAGTTTATATATTTCTTAGACTCTTTTTATTTTGCAGTTGCTACTTTATTAATTGCAGCACTCCACTCTAAACTAATGGCACTTCTTTCAATTTTCATATAACTGCCAGGGTTCACTTCTAATTGCAAAGTATTGTCGTCATTTACTTTATTTACAGTACCATGAATACCAGCTATAGTTACAATTTTATCGCCTTTTTGTAGGTTGTCAATAAACTTCTTTTGTTCTTTTGCTTTTTTTGCTTGTGGACGAATCATAAATAACCAAAATACCAAAATGATACCACCCATCATTACTAAAGATACCCATTGGCTTCCTGGTTGGTTTGGATTTGCCATTAATAAAATTCCATGTAAATGTTGCATGTTTGTTTCTATTTATTGTTCAAAAATATTGGTTTTATTTTTTTGTTTACTTTTTATTTACAGTTCCTGTAAACATTAACTTATGCTCGGTGCCGTTAAATGTATTGGTTTTAACCATAATGTATTTATGTACTTCACCCATTTGATTTTTGCTATCAAATACTCCATTAATCCATCCTTCTTTACTTGGTTCTATGGCTTTTTTTGTGTAATCTGGAGTTGTACAGCCACAACCAGCTTTTACTTCTGTTAGGTACAAAGGTTTAGTACCAATGTTCTTGAATTTAAACTGAACCTGAATTTGAGCTCCTTCTTCAATAGTACCAAAATTGTACACACTATCTATCCATTGTATTTGTGTGAAGTTGGCTGTATCGGCAGCAATTTTTTGCAACTCACCAATATCTTGCGGATTTGATGGATTGTTTTTTTTGTTACCACATGAACTTAATAAAAACAGCAATAGAAATGAGTAAATTAAATTTTTCATTGATAAAAAAGTTTAGTGTGTTCTCTTTTTAAAATCAACTTTATTAATTTTTCCTTGGGCTAATAATTCTTTGTGCAAATTATCTAAAATACCATTTACAAATTGTCCACTTTGTGGTGTACTGTAATCTTTTGCTAAATCTATGTACTCGTTGATAGTAACTTTTGTTGGTATGGTTTCAAAATACAATAATTCACAAACGCCCATTTGCATAATTAGCATATCTAATAATGCAATTCTATCGCTGTCCCAGTTTTTCAATTTAGGTTTAATGAGTTCAAGTGCATAATCTTTTTTATCAATCATGCTGATTAATAAATTCTTTGCAAAACTCCATTTTTCTGGAGTAGTCATTTGTTGAATATTTTGCGTTGGCTTTTGAAAAAAATTGTTAATGAGTTGTTGCATCATTTCGCCATCGTCGTCCCAATTATTGAAGTGTTCTTCAATTTGTTCTTCAAAATTGGCATTCGGCAACAAAAGTGCGTTAAAAATAAATTCAAGAATATCTTTATCTGTTTTTTTATCTCTACTTTGTTCGTTAATGTAAGCTTTGTATTCGGTGGTTTCGGCTAATTGTTGATAGAGTTTTCTAATTAAATCTTTATCAGCTAAGTGTTGAGGCTTATCACTTTCAAGTGCTTTTTTATACGATTCATTTTCTAAAATTTGCCACAACAATAAGTTGCCAGCAATTTTTGTATTTACGTTTAAATCGTCAAAATTAGGAAGGTTTTTTGCAGCTCTGTTTCTAGCATCTGTTTCAGCATATCTAGCAACTTCAGTAATACAATACAGTAAGTAAACAAATAACTCTCGGGTTCTATCTAATTTTTTTTGTAACTCAATTACGGGGTCTTTAAAAAGTTTTGTATCTCCACTTGTTTCAATGATATACAATAACTGCATTACTTTAACCCTAATATTTCTTCTACTAATCATTCGAAAAAGAACTTTATTTTAAGGCTGCGAAAGTATCGGAAATAAATGTAAAAATGGTTATTAATTTAAGCTATTCTTCAATTTTAGCATTCGAAGTTTTGTTAAGCTATGTGTAGTAAATGATGATTCTTATTCGTTACAAACAGATATAACAATAGAAATCTTACTTTAGTAGCATGATTCAACAATGGACCAATTGGCGTACACTTTTAACAATTGCTGCAATTTGTATTGTTAGTGGAACTATATATTATTCTAATTATCTAGCCCAAAAAATTGCTAGTGACGAACGTATCAAAATTGAACAATGGGCAGAAGCTGTAAAATCGAATAGTGATCCAACGATAACAGAAACCAATTTAACTGGCAGAATATTAGCTGAAAATAGTATAGATATTCCTATTATAGTAGTGAACGAAAGAGATAGTTTATTAGACTTTCGAAATTTAGATTCTACCAAAATATTCACTCAAAAAAACTATTTCAATCAGCAAATCGATTTATTTAAAAAGCTGAATAAACCCATTGTTTGGAAAAATCCATTAGATAGTACTCAAATTAATAAAGTTTATTATGGCAATAGTGCATTGTTGAATGAAGTAAAATATTATCCCATTGTACAGTTGTGTATTGCAGCTCTATTTATAATCATCGTTGCGGTTGCTCAGCACACCAATTATAAAAGTACTCAAAACCAAGTGTGGGCTGGTTTAGCAAAAGAAACTGCCCATCAATTAGGTACACCTGTTTCTAGTTTACAAGGTTGGATTGAAATGTTAAAAGAAGTAAACGGAAACGACAAAATTGTACCCGAATTACAAAAAGATGTACAACGTTTGCAACTTATTTCGGATAGGTTTAGCAAAATTGGAAGTACCCCACAGCTAGAAGAAAAAGATATTGTTGAGCAAATAAACTACATGGTAGATTATATTAAAAAACGAGCAGGGGCTAAGGTGAAATTTGATTTAATAAGCCATTCGCCTGAACCAATTATTGGCATGATTTCGCCACCATTATTTGATTGGGTAATAGAAAATTTATTGAAAAATGCATTAGATGCAATGGATGGAATTGGAGCTATAAAAGTGGACGTAAAAGATGAAACTGCTCAAATCACTATTGATATTACCGATAGTGGTAAAGGCATTGCTAAACAACATATTGCTAAAGTTTTTAAACCGGGATTTACTACAAAAAAACGTGGATGGGGTCTAGGATTAACGCTTACCAAACGTATTATTGAACAATACCATAAAGGGCAAATTGCTGTATTACAAAGTGAGGTTGGCGTAGGTACTACATTTAGAATTGTTTTATCAAAATAGTGAGTAATAAAGCATAAAAAAAGCTTTGATACTTACATATCAAAGCTTTTTTATTTGGGCGGTGAGAGAGGGATTCGAACCCTCGGTACAGTTTGACCCGTACGGCAGTTTAGCAAACTGCTGATTTCAGCCACTCATCCATCTCACCTACCTATTACCTTTCTGCTATAATGAAAGGGCTGCAAATATAAACGCCAATTGGGAATTACCAAATAATTTGTTGAAAAACTAAAAAACAAAAAATTAAAAACTAAAAAGGGAAAAACTAAAGATGAAAAAAACTAGAAACTAAAAAAGAAAAAGTCTAAAAACACACAATATAATTATTGAGTTTTTAGACTTTTTTAAGGTAAAATATTTTTTAAAATTACATGGCAGCCAATTGCACTTTTTGCGTAAGCTCCATTACATTTTCTCTAAAAATAGTGTCGGTATCCATTAAATCTTTTACAGTTTGGCAAGAGTGAATTACAGTAGTATGATCTCTTCCGCCAAAATGTTCTCCAATAGTTTTTAAAGAGTTTTTAGTAAATGCTTTTGCCAAGTACATGGTAATTTGACGTGCCTGAACAATTTCTCTTTTTCTGGTTTTGTGCAACAATCTTTCGTAAGGAACATCAAAATATTCACATACCATTTTTTGAATAGCATCAATGGTGATTTCTTTACTACTTGTTTTAACAAAGTTTCTTAATACTTTCTTAGCTAATTCTAAATCAATATCTTTTTTATTTAAAGAAGATTGAGCCAATAAAGAAATTAATGCACCTTCTAATTCACGAACATTGGTGTTAATATTATATGCTACATACTTAATTACTTCTTTTGGCATATCTAAACCATCGTTCTTCATTTTACGCTCCAAAATTTCGATTCTGGTTTCGTAATCGGGTACTTGTAAATCGGCACTTAAACCCCAACGAAAACGGCTTAGCAAACGTTCTTGCATGCCATCTAAATCTTTTGGAGCTTTATCGCTTGTTAATACCAATTGCTTACCACTTTGGTGTAAATGATTGAAAATGGCAAAAAATGCATCTTGGCTTTTTTCGGCTCTAGCAAAAAATTGTACATCATCAATAATTAATACATCTATTAATTGGTAGAAATGTATAAAATCATTGATTGCATTGTTGCGGCTATGATCTTGAAATTGGTTAATAAATTTTTCGCTACTAACGTATAGTACTACTTTGTTAGGATTACTTCTTTTTACATCGTTACCTATTGCTTGAGCCAAATGTGTTTTTCCTAAACCAACACCACCGTAAATCACTAGTGGATTAAATGAGTTAGCACCAGGTTTTTCAGCAACTGTTTTACCTGCTCTTCTAGCAACTCTATTGCAATCGCCTTCAATAAAACTATCGAAAGTGTACATGGCGTTTAGCTGTGGATCGATTTGCATTTTTTTCAAGCCTGGAATAACAAATGGATTTTTCACAGGATTATCTATTACCAACGGAAAATTCATTTCGTTGTTACTAAATGTTTTCATGCCACTAGCAGGTAAATCCATGCTACCACTTCTTCCATTACCACTATCTACCATTATTCTATATTCAAGTCTTGCTTCTTTACCCAGTTCTCTTTTTAAAGTTTTGGCTAAAAGGTTTACATAATGTTCTTCTAAGTACTCATAAAAAAATTGGCTGGGTACTTGAATCATTAACACATTTGTTTTTAATTCTACGGGGGTAATCGGTTCGAACCAAGTTTTAAAATGTTGCCATTCTACGATGTCTTTAATTATTTTAAGACAGTTAGACCAAACGGATTCAGCAGTTTTTGACATACAGTAATCGAATATTATATAGTAAGTTAAGGTTGTTTGCTACTTTCTAAAACTACCATTAATTTATCACATGTGCATATGTTAATAAAATTATTTGGTAGGGGATGCAATATGTGCAATTAAAGTTGAAAAAAAAATTTTTTATTCACTTGCTTTTTTCCTTATTACAACAGTATTTGATTTTACCAAATTTTTCTTTGAAAATTTTCCAAAATTATAGTCTAATCTTCCTAGCTGAATACCACCCCAACCAACTTGATTTACCAATGTTAATCCTCCCTCACGATTGTTGTATTTCCTAGGTTCTGTGAAAAAACGATGGGTATGTCCACCAATAATTAAGTCAATATCGTAACACTCTTTTGCCAATATTTCATCACTCAATTTATCGTCAGAATATTTATCTCCTAAATGAGATAAACAAATGATTAATTCGCAACCTTGTTTTTTTAATTCGGCAGCTGTTTTATTGGCACATTCAATGGGGTTTTTATAAACTGTATTTCCAAATAAATTATCTGGTATTAATCCTTTTCCTTCAATGCCAATACCCAATATTCCAATTTTAATATTACCCTTTGTAATTATTTTATATGGAATAGATTTTCCTTCCATTGGGGTATTGGTAAAATCGTAATTACAAACAATGAATGGGAAATTTGCGTGGTTGAGTTGTGTAGCAAAATTTTCTAATCCTGCATCAAAATCGTGATTGCCCATTGTAGCTGCATCGTAGCCCATTAAACTCATGGCTTTAATTTCAGGTTCGCCTTTATATATGTTAAAATAAGGGGTGCCTTGAAAAATATCACCAGCATCTAATAATAAAATATTATCTGCTTCGGCTCTTATTTCTTTTATAATAGCAGCTCTTGCAGCAACGCCACCCATTCCTGCATTTCTACTCCCATCTTGCGGAAAAGGCTCAATTCTGCTATGAACATCATTGGTATGTAAAATGGTTAATTTTCTTGTTTCATCTGCAGCAAAAACATTTGTAGGTATTATAGAAGATGCCAATAAAGCACCACTTGCAAATGTTGTTTCTCTTAAAAATTTTCTTCTATCCATAATTATAAAAAAGTAATTTAATTAGTAAGTAACTCTTCCTTCTAATTTCCAATCTATTGGTTTGCCTTGCTTAGTAATTTGTTGTATAAATTCTATTAATGCATCTCTTAATAAATAACCATTGTTTAGTTGTGGTAAGGCTTTCAGCATTTCACAATCATCGCCACCGTTAGCAATATAATCGCTGTTGGCAATAACATAAATTGCATCATCTTCAATTGGTTTTCCATCAATAAAAATTTGCTCAGGTTTCTTTTCTTTTATTTTCATGGTTAATCCACTCAAAGGCCATCCGCCTCTATCGGCAACTTTTAAAAGAAATTGTTTAAAAACACTTCCTTTTACTTCTTGTAATACTATTAAGTTATCAAACGGCATTAACTCGTAAATTTTACCAACTGTAATTTCTCCCTTTGGAATATAAGAACGTATGCCACCGTAATTAATAAATGCAGCATCTACTTTTTTACCAAAACGTTTTTCTGCCATGAGTCGCATACAATCGGCCATAAAATTTCCTAATTCACTTTCGGGTTGTTTTTTGCTTAATCCTCTTGTAGAAAAACCAATAACCGTATTCATAGTTTTATGAATGCTATCACTATAAGGAGCAAGCATATTTAATACTGTAGTATCTCTGTTATTTTGTTTTTCAATTTTGTAACCTTTAAAACTAACAGTGGTAACTTGCTGTTGAGGTTTACAAGAAGCTATTATGCAAATGCTAATTAGAGGAATAAAATATTGTTTTGTCATGGCTGTAAATGGAAAAATTGAAATTACAATTTAATACTGCAAAACACCCGATTTTTTTTTATTTATTTAAAATAATTAAACCCTATTTTCGATGCCATTAAAACAATTGTATGAGTTACGAAATAACCGGAAAACTAGTTGCAAAATTTGATGTTGTACAACGTACAGAAACATTTAAAACCAGAGAATTTGCCATTGAAAAATCGGAAGATATTAATGGCCGAATTATTACCAATTACGTGAAATTTCAATGTACACAAGATAGAACTAGTATGATTGATAGATTTAATATTGGCGACGATATAAAAGTTCAGTTTAATATTAAAGGAACTAAGTGGAATAAAAATGGAGTAGATAATTATATTACTAATTTAGATGCTTGGAGAATTGAAACAGTGAAGTTGGGTAATGAAGGAACCCCTGCAGGTGCTCCTCCAGATTTTGTACCTACAGAAGCACCTGGTGAAGCAATAGATGATTTGCCGTTTTAAGAGAATATACTACTTTACAAGCTTTGCAATTTGCAAAGCTTTTTTTATTACCGCTCATCCTTTTTATAGCTCTCATACCTTCTGTATAAACCCTTTATCAGCAACCACATAAATATGTTATGATAAAAATTTTGAGATAATGAATCTAGAAATACTTTTGCTGAAAATTAAAAATATAAACCATGAAAAAATTTTTATTGATTTCTGCATTTTGTTTAGCATTAATAACAGTAAAAGCACAAGTTGGCGACAGACAAAACAACATTAAAGTGAATTTATTTAGTCCGTTGGTAAGAACAGGTTCTTTCTTTTATGAAAGAAAATTGAGCAAGAATACATCTGGTCAATTAGGGTTCTTTTACACAGGATTTTCTTCAGATGGTACTAAATTGAGAGGCTTTGGTATTACACCAGAATTTAGATATTATGCTTCTGAAAATAAAGGTGCAATGAGTGGATTTTATGTGGGACCATTTCTTCGTTACCAAGATTTTACAATTAGTGAAGGTGCTAATAAAGGAACCCTTAGTGCAATTGGTGGTGGTTTACTAATAGGTAATCAATGGATGTTTAAAGGTGGTATTAATCTAGACTTATTTATTGGCCCATCTTATACAAGTGGAAAAATTAAAGTAACCGATGGAGTAGATAATTTTGATGTGCCTTTTGGGGTGGATGGATTTGGTGTAAGAGCAGGTTTAACACTTGGTATTGCATTTTAAAAAACATACCGTATTAAGGCTTTATTTTGCAGGGGAAGTAATAATTACTTCCCCTCTTTATTTTTTATAGGATAATCACCTATCAAACTATGCAACAACAAATTACTTTAAAATTAAAGCCAGAAGAGGCTGCTAACAATGCTATACTACAACAATACATTGCAGCAGCACTTGCCATTCAAGAAAATTCAATTACTGGTTTTTATACATTAAAACAAAGTATTGATGCAAGAAGTAGACAACAAGTTTGGATAAATGTTACCCTGCAAACTTTTATTGATGAACCTTTTATAAACAGAAAAATTGCATTCATCAATTTTCCTAATGTTCAACAATCAAAGCATACAGTAATTATTGTTGGTGCAGGGCCGGCAGGGATTTTTGCTGCCTTACAATTAATTCAATTGGGTATAAAGCCCATCATTATTGAAAGAGGAAAAGATGTTAGAGCTAGAAGAAGAGATTTAGCTATATTAAATAAAGAAGGCATTATCAATGCTGAAAGTAATTACTGTTTTGGTGAAGGAGGAGCTGGAACATATAGTGATGGAAAATTATATACTAGAAGTAATAAACGTGGCGACATCAATAGAATTTTAAACCTTTTTGTACAGTTTGGAGCCGAAGAGAAAATATTGGTAGAAGCTCATCCACATATTGGTACCAATAAATTGCCACATATTATTACTGCTATGAGAGAGCAAATTATTGCTAGTGGAGGTGAAGTATTGTTTGAAAAAAAGCTTGTAGATTTTATTATTGAAAATGATTCTTTAAAAGGAATTATTACTGCCGATGGTGATAAAATATTTGCCAATGCTGTAATACTAGCAACAGGTCATAGTGCTAGAGATATATTTGAATTATTGCATCATAACAATATTTTAATTGAAGCCAAGCCATTTGCTTTGGGTGTACGTATTGAACATCCTCAAAGTATTATTGATGCTGCTCAATATCATTTGAATTCGTTTAACAACACTTGTTCAAGAGGCAATTATTTGCCACCTGCATCTTATAGTTTGGTAGAACAAGTGCAGGGTAAAGGTGTATTTAGTTTTTGTATGTGCCCTGGTGGAATTATTGCACCTGCAGCAACAAACCCAAATGAGCTAGTGGTAAATGGTTGGAGCCCAAGTAAACGTAACAATGCTTTTGCAAATAGTGGAATGGTGGTTAGTGTTGAATTGAAAGATGCTTTACAAACTTTACAAAATTCAAAAATTTTAAAGCTTAAGAATAAAGATGCAAACAATCCTTTGTTGTTAATGGAGTTTCAAAAAATGGTGGAAGAAAAATCATATACTGCTGGTGGAGGGAAATTTGTTGCTCCTGCTCAACGAGTAGTTGATTTTTGTAACAACAAAGTATCCAACAATTTACCTGATTGTTCATATTTGCCAGGCATTACATCGGCCAATATGAACAATGTTTTGCCCAAATTTATTTACACTCGTTTACAAGAAGGTTTAAAAGCTTTTGGTAAACGTATGAAAGGTTATTATACCAACGAAGCTATTGTTGTAGCAACCGAAAGTAGAACATCATCGCCAGTAAGAATACCAAGAGATGCAACTAGTTTACAACATCCTCAATTAAAGAATTTGTATCCCTGTGCTGAAGGTGCAGGTTATGCAGGAGGAATTGTAAGTGCTGCGATGGATGGTGAACGTGTAGCTCAATCTATTGCTGCACAAATAAGAAAGTGATGAAAAACATTCATCACTTTCTTATTGAGTTAGTATTTTAAAATTTATCTAGCAAAAGGAATTGAACCCGTAAAACCAACTATTAATAATGCTAATGTTACAAATGATGCTACAATAATCATTAATATAAATGTAATTAAATAGTATCTTCTAAGGTTACTAAAACTTTCGGTTAATAAACCTTCATCGGTTGTTGAAAGTGCTTGTGATAATTTATTTGCGAAATTTAATAATAGCACATTTAAAAATACCGTTATGGCTGTGCCAATTAGTTCACCCAATATGGAATTGTTTTTAAATGCTGTAAACAATTGTAATACCTGTGTTATAAAAGCTATAATAGCACAAATTTTTGCCCATTTGGCAACAGATTCCATATTTTCTTTTAACGCAGGAGTAATACTTAACCCTTCGAATATGCTTGATTGATTGTTTTCCATTGTACTAATTTAAAAAAGTAAATAAATTGCCTACTGCTCCAATAACCGAAAAAATACCTGTAACAATTAAATAGGTTTTAAACGAATTAAATCCTTCTTCTAATGCATTTTGGTCTTGGTAAGTAGTTGCTTTAATTAAGTTGTTACCAAATTTATACAACAAATTAATGTACAGCATTAGTAAAAGTCCAATCACTAAAGCTACAACTGGCAAAATAATTCCCAATGAACCATTACCGATTAAGTCACCAACGTTTTGTGGTAAAGCATCTTGTAATAGATATTTTGCAGTAACTCCAGCAAAAGCTATAAACAACACTACAATTGCTATCAATACGCCAAATATTAAGGATACTCTTTTAGCCCATTTGCCTATGGCATTTAATTCATTGGCAGCCATATTGTCGATACTAAAATCGAAAAGAGAAGATTGTTCATTTTCCATATACAGTTGTTTTGTATTGGAAAAGTATTCATTCTATTAATAGTAAACAAATAATTGTTGAAACGCATGTAAATATTAATACACTAGATCCTCATAAGCTGCTTGAAGCTCGTTATAGGCATGTTGATCTTTGGCATCTTTTGCAGCATTCATGCCTTTCTCGTACCACTCAATGGCTTCTTGTGTTGCTCCATTTCGTTCTAATAACTTAGCTAAATGGTAGTAGCTGCCAACATAATTGGGCGATTGAGTGAGTATTTTTTCAAACAATGGTTTCGCTTCGGCATCATTATCAATTTTAATGTATTCTAATGCCAAAGCATGTAATAAAAAGTTATCGTTAGGGTTGGTTTGTAAGAAATCTTTGATGCGTTGTATTCTATCCATAAACCAAAGGTAAATGAGTGTGTATTATTTATAGAAAAATTGTACCAGCATTTTTGAGATGAATGTTTGCAGAGTGAACATTGAACTCAATCAACTATTTTTACCAATACCCAACAACGGTTTCATTAATGTAGATCATCTAATTTTTATAGATTAATTATTTCTTCAAGCAAGTTGAATTAGGTTATGTAGCTGAAGAGTGCGACGCCACAACAGCATCATTGATGTACTAAAGTTGGGTACAAAAAATAAATTAAACAATTGAAGTTAGAAACTGTTTAAGAATTTGGGTGTATGAAAAATGCTTTATCGTTTCTGTAAATGAGATGTTAGTTTAAATATTGAAAACCATTTGTAAACAAATGATTTTTAATTTGACCACAAAGGCACTAAGATCACAAAGAGAAAACTTTGTTTTCTTTTCTTACTGCCCTTTGAGCCTTCTTGGTTAACATGTCATTCCTATATGCCTTCAAGGCAGGCTCAAAGAGCTTTTATGCGAAGCGAAATTGTTTACTTAAAAGACACAACATAAATAAAAAAAGAATGAATATTAGTAAGATTATAACATTGGGTCAGTTAAAAAAAAGTGGTTACAAAACTTTGTCGGTTAAAGATGAAGTGAGAAAAAATTTGATAGGCAAAATTCAAGCTAAAGAAAACCCTTTTACTGGAATTATTGGTTATGAAGACACCGTAATTCCTGATACAGAAAGAGCTTTGTTGAGTAGGCATAATATTTTGTTTTTGGGTTTACGTGGACAAGCAAAAACCCGTATGGCAAGGCAAATGGTAGATTTATTGGATGAATACATTCCTGTAATTGCAGGCAGTGAAGTCAATGATGATCCATTGAATCCGTTGAGCAAATATGCAAAGGATTTAATTGCTGAGCATGGCGATGAAACGCCTATTCATTGGGTACATAGAAAAGAACGTTATGGCGAAAAACTAGCAACACCCGATGTAAGTGTGGCAGATTTAATTGGAGATATTGATCCTATAAAAGCAGCAAACTTAAAATTGAGTTTTGCCGATGAACGTGTGATACATTATGGTATTATTCCACGTAGCAACAGGGGCATTTTTGTGATTAATGAAATTCCCGATTTACAAGCAAGAATTCAAGTGGCTTTGTTTAATATTTTAGAAGAAGGTGATATTCAAATTCGTGGATTTAAGTTACGAATGCCATTGGATATTTTATTTGTGTTTACTGCAAACCCTGAAGATTATACCAATAGAGGAAGTATTGTAACACCTTTAAAGGATAGAATTCAAAGTCAGATTTTAACACACTATCCAAAAACCATTGAAGAAAGTTTAGCAATTACCGAACAAGAAGCCAATATTTTACCTGAACAACAAGATAAAGTTACAGTGAGTGATTTGGTAAAACGTTTGGTAGAACAAATTGCCTTTGAAGCAAGAAGCAATGAATATGTTGATAAGAAAAGTGGTGTAAGTGCAAGGCTTACGATTGCTGCATTTGAAAATATTGTGAGTAGTGCCGAACGTAGAGCCATTATTAATAATGAACCACAAACACAAGTTTGGATAAGTGATTTGGTGGGCGTAATTCCATCGTTAACAGGGAAGATTGAATTGGTGTATGAAGGTGAGCAAGAAGGCCCATATCAAGTGGCTGTGAATTTAATTGATAAAGCTATTCGTACTTTGTTTGTGCAGTATTTTCCTAATCCTGAATTGGCTAAAAAGAAAAGAGCTACAGGTAAAAAAAGTGTAGAAGAAAAACCAGATGAAAATCCGTATCAATTAATTACACGTTGGTTTGATGCAGGGAATCATTTAGATGTTTTGGTAGATATGAAAGACGAAGAAAAAATACAAGCATTGTATAAAGTAGATGGATTGTTTGGGTTAGTGAAAAAATATTTTCATGCAGCTAGCGATAAAGAAAATGCTTTGTTGATGGAGTTTGTATTGCATGGGTTATCTACTTACTCATTAATTAGCAAGAAAATAATTGAGGGTAGAATTGAGTTCAAAGATTTAATGGGCAGCATGATGAATTTAAACTCTATGAACTTTAGTGATGATGAATTAGAAGAAGACGATTTTAGATAGATATTAAAAAAAGAAGCATTTTTCATTGGTTGTTATATTTCAAGAAATATAACAACCAATGAAATTTTTATCTTAGCTTCTTTTGAGGATTTTCATAGTCCAATTACCTCAATATTGTAAGAGTCCCTGTCATTACTTTTGCACCATTTTTTGGGTTAATTACATAGTAATAAACGCCAACTGGTAAAGGTTTTCCTTTATAGGTACCATCCCATGACCTTGCATAACCATTACTGCTGTAAACGGTTTGACCGTTTCTACTAAATACATCTACAGTTGCACCTACATAGTTATTGAGGTAAGTAATTTCCCAAGTATCGTTAATACCATCACCATTAGGTGAAAATGCATTTGGAATAATGGGTGTTCTTAATAGCAATACTCTAACTGTGTCACTGGCAGCACAACCACCAGTTCCTGTTACCGTTAAGGTATATAATCTATCTGCTATTGGAGTGCTTGTTGGTCTTAATAAAGTATCGTAATTTAAGTATAAAGAAGGCGTCCACTTATACGTTAAATTAGTACCACTAACAGTTGGTTGTAATTGTACAGTTCCACCTTGTAAAACCCATAAACTAGCACCTGCATCTACAACAGGATAACTATTTACTTTAACAGGCTTAACTCTAGTATTGCTTTTGCAACCTCTATTGTCTACATGAAAATAACTTACGTTATAAGTACCTGCACTTGCATATCTATACGTTGGGTTAGTAGCAGTTGAAATATTGTTGTCTCCAAAGTCCCAACTTCTCGATGTTACAGCACCAACTGATGCACTTACAAAACGAATACTATCATTTAAACAAACTTCTGCAGGCACTGCATTAAAATCTGCAATAGGTTCGGGATATACAGCTGATAATATTTTAGTGGTGTCTTTAGTACAATTATACTGACTTCTAACAGTTAATTTAACTGTAAACGGTCCGGTTGAAGTATAGTTGTGTGTAGGATTTGGTAAGATAGAACCTGCACTATTATTTGGATTGCCAAAGTCCCACAAATAGGTAGGATTTGCATCATCGGCAACGGTAGATAAATTTGTAAATGTAGCTGCACCTGTTGGTAAACAAACAGCTGTTGGTAAACTAAAATTGGCAAATGGTCTACTTCTAACTGTCAATGGTTTTGTGCCAGTTGCTATACAATTATTGCCATTTCTTACAGATAAGCTTACCGTATAACTACCAGCAGTTTGATAAACATGAGTAGTGGATGATCCTGTACCAGTTGAAGAATTACCAAAGTTCCAACTCCAGTTGCTTAATGCACCACCATTCGAAGTAGAATTATCGGTAAATGTTATAGCCGATTTTTCACAATTTAATGTACCTATGGTAAAGTCTACTGTTGGAAGTTGCCAAACTGTAACATTTGTAGTATCTGCATCTTTACAGCCATTGTTTGCATTATAAGTTCCAATTATTTGAAAAGTTCCAACTCCTGCTATTAATGGGTTAAATGTATTACCACTTACTCCAGTTCCTGTATAAGTAAAACTACCCGCTAAGCTGGTTGTTTCGTTAAACTGTGTGATATTAAATGCACTAGCATTAGCACAAACATTTGGTATTGCCGTATGAGTTACATTAGGTGTTGGATTAAGTGTAATATTATGTGTTACTGGTGAACTGATGCAACCTTTATCGCTGGTTACAGTTAAAGTAACTATTTTAACACCAGTTGTAGTATACGCATGTTTTGGGTTTTGTAGGGTTGACGTAACTCCACCTCCAAAATTCCAATTCCATTGTGTAATCGTATTGCCTGAGCCTCCATTACTTAATGCACTGCTGAATTGTATTGAATCTCTTAAACATGCATTGGTTGGAGCTGTAATTACAGCAGTAGGTAACTGGTAAATTGTAGATGAAAGAGCCTTTGTAATATTATCGGTACAACCATAATTATTTAAGGTTACTGTTAAGCTAACATTGAATGGACCCGTTGAAGTATAAATATGTGATGGATCTTTAATTGTACTAGTATTGGGATTGCCAACAGTTGCATTAGGGTCATTAAAGTTCCATAAATAAGTAACGCCTGTTGTAGGGGTACTTAAGTTGGTAAACTGCATACTTCCACCTAAGCAAATACCAGGCGGTGTTTGAAAATTTACAACTGGTTTTGCAATCACTACAATATTTGTGTCTTGAATTACACTTTGACAACCTGCTGCATTTTTTACATATAGTTTTACATTATATGTTCCGGCAGTGGCGAAAGTGTGTGAAACTGGAGCAGTAGGAGCAGTACCAGTTACAACAGTATTAGGACTTCCATCGTTCCAATCCCAAACCCATTCAACTGCATTTGAGCTAGATAAATCATTGAATGTCACAGATTCACCTGCACAAATAGTGTCTTTTGAAGCTAAGAAATTTGCATTCAAATTGAATGATAAATCTACAAACACACTATCTTCTGAAAAACAACCAACACTATTAATGGTTTTTAATTTAGCCCAGTAAGAACTAATACCTGAACTTAAGGGAGGATAAACATGTGGATTAGGTACAGGATTTGGATTTGAAGTATTGGTAGAAGTATAATTAGTGTTATCTCCAAAATTCCATTGCCATTGTTTTATGCTTGTGCCAGCTAATGGGGTTGAGTTATCTGTAAATGTAACTGCTGTACTACCACAAGCTCCATTTATAGCAGTAAATGCAATATCGTCATGACCAACAGTAACATTAATTATATGTCTGCTTTCGCTACCACATTCACTTACAAAAGTTCCTTTAGCAATGGCTGTAATTTGAAAAGTACCTTCTTGCGAAAAGTTATATAGATGTGGCGAAGAGTATAAATAATACGTTCTTCCGTCTACAGTAATAGTTCCATCATGTGTTGCATAAAAAGTTCCAGGATTACTTGGGTTTGGTGTTAGTGCTCCTCTTACAACCCCTGTTGGTGTTATGGAAGCGTTTGTTCCTGGATCCCATAAAATACTATCTACTTGGTTGATCAAATAAGGTAAAGCAATTTTTAAACGTACTGGATTGTATACACAGGTTTTTACAGATGCTGTAGACGTATCGGTACCAAAAGGATTTTGTGCAACACTTATAGAAGATAAATTTTTAATAGCAGTCCCAGCATTATAGCCATAACTTTCACCATCACCCATACCATAAGCAATTGCATTAAACGGAACATCTGATTTTAAGGTGTTTGAAGTGTTTGGACTAACTCTAAATTTAGCAACATAATAATTGGTATCATGTGGGTGTTTTACAAATGCATTAGCAATTGGAATAGTTCCACCAGTATTGTAACAAGTGTTTGCATTAGCAGTTGTTTGGTTTATTCCTGTATCGGCAACTGCTACATTATTGATTCTAAAACTTGGAATACCCTCTTTTTTAATTACTACATTAATATAATGTCCATTATAACTTGCACTAGGATTTTTTATTGGAGCAGAGTATACAGTTACTTTATCAATAGCTTGTTGTACTGGGCTTAAAATGATCATTTCTGGATCGCCATTACCTCTACTTCCATTTGCATTAGCACATCCACCTGCTGTAATAAATTGTGTAACATTTATTGGCTTATCGCTTTCAATTAATAATGATTCTCTACTAGCAAATTGATAATATAAATTATTAATCAAACCAGTTAATGGTGTAGTTCTTGTTGGATTATTAACCCATACTCTTGTAGTAGGATCGTCAACAGTAATTCTATACAAATTGAACTCCATTGTTTTAGTAGGAACTGATATGTACTTTGTACCCCAAGCTACTTTTGGAAACATTTGTTGAATTAAATGATCTGAACCTGAGCTAATACTCGTACATGTTGGAGCATTAACCAAACATCTTCCATTACCCCCAAATACAGCAATTTGTTTATCACAATTTGTCCAAACTTTACTACCAGTTAAATCCAATCCATTTGCATCATTACCAGTACCCTGAATAAATCCCATTGCATTAAAAATTTCTCCTTTATTCAGCATGATAGGGCCATAAGTAACCCCTTTTTGATATTTTACCATTGAGGCATTGTGCCCAACGGTAAAAATTGCAGTTGGTATTGAGTCTAAAATATCCTGACTTGGTATAAACCAAATCGGGGTATTATTTTCTTTGGCAATCACAAAAAAGAACGAGTTAGGGTTAGAGTTGTTGGTAAATCCGCCAACCCATCTTGTATCTGTTGGTTGCCCACCAAAGGCTTGAACAGTGTAAGCTGAGTTCCAAGTATTGGATGGAAAAACCATTGCAGCAGCAGCACTATTATTTGGGGCATAGGTATGCATCCAAACAGATACTGGAGCTCCATTTGTACTAACTACGTGAATACCTCTTTTAGAAATACCTGTATAAAATAATCTCGAATCGGGTAAACCTGTTGGATTCATATTATTGGCTGCACTTCCTGTTGGAAAATCTTTTATTTCGACAACCGTATTTGCAGGAATAGTAATGTTATTTCTAGGGAAACCCAAGGCTCCAGGAATACCAGGCAATTCAACAGTTACAACAGCTGGCTGATCTCCTGCTGCTATGTAAACTGATAATTTACCTTCATTGGCATCACCACTTCTTCTATCATTTCTTTCTTGATATCCATTACCTAACCAAAAATCAGTTCCAGTGTTGGTTAAAACATTTTGGTCTTGTACAATATTTCCCTGAGCAAAAACTGTATCGGCATTTATTGGAATTGTGCCACCACCAGTATGTACAATTGCACCATTAAAAGTGCCGTAAGTGTTGGTTTTTAACCTAACATAAATTCGTCTAGAAGAAAAAGTACTGTTGGTGTAATTTACTGTAGTTGTTGCTCCAAATCCTACATTGCTTTGTATTGAAACTTCATAACCAGTAGGTGCTTGAACTGTAATAGTTCCAGCTGAGGGGTTGAGAAATTGTCCACTCAATAAGTAACTCAAAATAGGTTGTGTTCCATTAAAAGTTACAGCACCAAAACTTAAATTAATTGGTGTAGCTGATAAAACAGGAACTGGAGCAGTGGTAGTAAATTGAATTTGATTACCATAGTTTACACCTACGGCGTTCTCTGCATAAGCTCTCAAATAATAAGTTGTGTTAGGCGTTAAATTGGTTATTAAACTACTAAAGGTTGTTCCAAACACACCTTGCTGTGTTTTAGTAGTTAACGCAACAGTAGGGTTGGGGTTGGTACTCCAACAAATTCCTTTTTGCAAAATGGTTAATCCACCACTATCAGTAACATTTCCACCACTGGTTGCCCTATTTGAAAAAATATTCGTTGCAGCATTAGTGGTAACAGTTGGTACAACTGCCGCTAATGTAGTAAATGGTAAAATTGCACCATAATAAACATTGCCGTCTAAAGCTCTTACATAAGCTCTTGCATAATATTGTGTTCCATTGGGTATCAATCCTGTAGATTGATTGGTGAAATTACCTGGAAAAGTGTTCATGTTGGGAGGGGTTACCACAGTTTTAGTAGGTAAACTAACAGTAATACCAGTATTGGCTGTATGCCAAATAATTCCATAGTTGTCAATTGGCATAGAAGGTGCAGGTAAACCAGCATTTACTGTTGCAGTTACATTTGCAGTATTAATTCCTGCAGTTACAGTATTTGTGCTTACAGTAGGTGCTGTACCAATTGGCACTACATTTATATTTAGTGAAACTACTGCTTGGAAATTACCAGAAAATGTAAAACGCATAAACAGGCCTGAAGCAATGGGTGTTGTTGGAGTACAAACAATTGTTCCACATTCATTGCTATTGATTGTTCCTGTGGTGGTAAAAGGTACATTGTTGTAAGTACCATTTAAAGTAGTTGATGTAGCAAAGCCTGTAAGCGTTCTATTATTTGATGTAGAAAATGCATTGATTTCAATAGAGTTTACGGTACCTGTTGAGCGGAATATCAATAAACTACTCGATGTTCCTGCACCATTAGAATAACCAAAACAAGCAGGACTCACTGCATTAAAAGTAGCTGTTCCACCATTGGTTCTTGCATGATAACTTCCCACACCTGGTTTATCATAACCTCCAATACCAACATTATGAACATTACTAGGGGCATTAAAATCAAAAACTTGAATAATTTGACCCTGAGCAACTTTCATTATATTGGCTAAAGCCAAAAGTGTAGCAACTAAATAGTAAACTCTTTTTTTTGAAGAAAATACATTTAAAGGCAAAAAATGCATGGAACTTTTCTTAAGTAAAGCAATTTGTTTCATATGCAACCGTGGGTTAATTAAATTCGTTAGAACTGCGTAAAAATAGATTAAGCTATATTTTTAAGGTCATTTGCTGCTTTGTTTTAGGCTAGTTTCTACGCAATCGTTACCATTTTAGAAGCTATTTTTGCACAGTTTTTTGCAAAAAATGATGTCGAATGTGCTTAATTGGGCAATATTTACATCTTTCCACAAAAAAATGTGTAATCTTTTTTTTTATTTCAGTAGTTCACTCATATCTTCGCAGCCCGAAAAAATTATGTCTAAGCAACAACTCATTAAACAAGACGGAGTAATCATTGAAGCACTAAGTAATGCCATGTTCAGAGTAAAACTTGAAAATGGTCACGAGATTTTGGCTACTATCTCTGGTAAAATGAGAATGCACTACATAAGAATATTACCTGGCGATAAAGTAGGGGTTGAAATGAGTCCTTATGACTTGAGCAGAGGTAGAATTAATTTTAGGTATAAATAATTGGCTAATAGTATAAAGCTACTAGCATTTAGCAAATAGGAAAACTTATAACAATGAAAGTTAGAGCATCAATCAAAAAACGCAGTGCAGACTGTAAAATTGTTAAACGTGGAGGTAAGCTTTATGTTATTAACAAAAAGAATCCTCGTTTTAAACAAAGACAAGGTTAATTAGCAATTTAAAATTAAAAATTAGAAATTCATAATTATGGCTCGTATTGCCGGTATAGACTTACCTAAAAACAAAAGAGGCGAAATTGGACTTACCTATATCTATGGTATTGGTCGTTCTACAGCTCAATACATTCTTGAGAAATCAGGGATTGACTTTGATAAAAAAGTAAATCAATGGAATGATGATGAGCAAGCCGCTATTCGTAATATCATCAACTCTGAATTTAAAGTTGAAGGTGCTTTACGTAGCGAAACTCAAATGAACATCAAACGTTTATTGGATATTGCTTGTTATCGTGGGCTTCGTCATCGTAAAGGTTTACCTGTACGTGGTCAAAGAACAAAAACCAACAGCCGTACCAGAAAAGGTAAACGTAAAACGGTTGCAGGTAAGAAAAAAGCAGCTAAGAAATAATTTGCAGAATACAAATTCCAAATTCCCCACTCAAATCAGGAATTTGGAATTTGTTTTTTGTGTTTTATATATTAACTCGTTAGATCGTTTAGCAAAAACTGCTTAACAGGAGACGAATATTTCAAGAAGATTACCTCAAAAAATTAACAATGGCAAAACCAGCAAAAGCACAGAACAGTGCAAAAGCAGCAGCGAAAAAAAGAATTGTAAAAGTAGATGCTGCAGGTGAAGTACGTATTAGTGCTACATTCAACAACATTATTATTGCATTTACCAACAAAAGTGGTCAAGTAATTTCTTGGTCATCTGCTGGTAAAATGGGATTTCGTGGTTCTAAAAAGAATACTCCTTATGCAGCTCAAATGGCAGCTGCCGATGCAGCTAAAGTTGCTGTAGATGCAGGATTGAAAAAAGTAGATGTATTTGTAAAAGGACCAGGTTCTGGACGTGAAGGTGCTATACGTAGCATTGCACAAAACGGAATTGAAGTTACTTCTATTAAAGATGTTACTCCAATGCCTCACAATGGATGTCGTCCTCCAAAAAAGAGAAGAGTTTAATTTATTTACATCTTCCAAATTTCAGCTCTCAATGGAGATTCACTGAAGTTTGGAAGATATATTTCTTGGTATTTCATTTATTATAGGTTGCCCGATTAACTTTTTACGATTTTTAACCGATCGACGCAACGAAACAAAAAAATCGAAATGAATAAACAATATGGCACGTTACACAGGTCCTAAGACCAAAATTTCCCGAATTTTCGGTGAGCCTATTTTAGGCAATGGCAAATGGTTAACTAAAAACAGTAACCCTCCAGGTCAGCATGGTGCTGCAAAAAAGCGTAAAACATTAGGTGAGTATGCTTTACAACTTCGTGAGAAGCAAAAAGCAAAATACACTTATGGTGTTTTAGAGCGTCAATTCCGTAAAACCTTCGTAGAAGCTTCAAAAATGAAAGGTGTTAAGGGTGAAAACTTAATTAAATTATTAGAAGCTCGTTTAGACAACACTGTTTTTCGTTTAGGTTTGGCTGCTAGCCGTCCTGAAGCAAGACAAATGGTTGCTCACAAACACATTACTGTAAATGGTGAAGTAAGAAATATTCCTTCTTACTCTTGTAAGGCTGGCGATGTAATTGCCTACCGTCCAAAGAGTGAGCATAACAGTGCTATTACTAGCAAAAGCCGTGGAAAAAATCCTAAGTTTAGCTGGTTAGACTGGAATGAAACTGAAAAGAAAGGTACTTTTATTACTTATCCTGAAAGAGAGCATGTTCCTGAAAACATTAAAGAACAACTAATTGTAGAATTGTACTCTAAGTAATCTTTGAATAATGAACAATTTTTTACTTGTTCATTAAAGTTCAAAATGTTGAAGAGTGCGACGCAACTGGTGTTGATAAATGTTGAGGAAGCTGGTATCATAATTTAATTTCTGCCAACTCAAAACGAGTAACAGATTAACACAATAAAATAGGTTTAATACAATGGCCATTTTAAATTTCCAAAAGCCAGACAAGATTGTTTTACAAAAAGCAACTGATTTTGAAGGACAATTCGAGTTTCGCCCGTTAGAGCCGGGTTATGGTTTAACTATTGGTAATGCTTTACGTCGTGTATTATTGAATAGCCTCGAAGGTTATGCAATTACAGGTATAAAGATTGAAGGTGTTGACCATGAGTTTGCAACCATCAAAGGTATTGCTGAAGACGTTACTGAAATTATCTTAAATCTTAAACAAGTAAGATTTAAAAACAGATTAGATCACGACGTTAACAACGAAAAAATTACTTTATCTATAAAAGGTACAACCGAATTTAATGCAGGTAATATTGGCGAAGCTGCTCAAGGCTTTGAAGTAATGAACCCTGAATTATTGATTTGTACTATGGACAATACCGCTAAATTAGATATTGAATTAACTATATCTAGAGGTCGTGGTTATATTCCTTCTGAAGATAATAAGCCTAAAGATGCTCCATTTGGTTTTATTGCAATAGACTCTATTCACACACCAATTAAAAATGTGAAATATTCTATTGAAAACTATCGTGTTGAGCAAAGAACCGACTTCGAAAAATTAATTTTAGAAGTTGCTACAGATGGCACAATTCACCCAGAAGAAGCTGTAAAACAAGCATCTCGTATCTTAATTCAACACTTAATGATTATCACCGATGAGAATATCACGTTTGATAATAAAGAAGATAAGAAAGAAGATGTAGTAGATGAGCAAATTTTACAATTGCGTAAAGTATTGAAAACACCTTTAGAAGATTTAGATCTTTCTGTACGTGCATTCAATTGCTTGAAAGCTGCTAAGATTAATTCTTTAAGTGAATTGGTACAATACGAGCAAGAAGATTTAATGAAGTTTAGAAACTTTGGTCAAAAATCTTTATCTGAAATTGATCAGGTATTGAATGAAAGAGGCTTAAGTTTCGGAATGGATTTAGTGAAATTAGGATTAGATAATTTAGACAATTAGTTTACATGTTTAAGGTTTAAAGTTTAGGGTTGAATAACGTTAAACTTTAAACCTTAAACTTTTTAAAAACAGCTTATAATTCCTGACACGGTATAAGCTATAACCCTTCGACTCCGCTCAGGATTTAACGGATAGAAGACAAATAAAAACAAGTCATGCGTCACGGAAACAAGAACAACAATTTAGGCCGTAAAAAGGCACACAGAGTTGCATTATTGAGTAACTTAGCAATTGCGTTAATTACACACAAGCGTATTGTAACAACTTTAGCAAAAGCTAAAGCTTTACGTACTTATGTTGAACCATTATTAACCAAAACCAAAAAAACTGATACTAAAGAAGCTATCAGTCATCAACACAGAATTGTGTTTAGTCATTTACAAGATAAAGCTGCAACTAAAGAATTATTTACCGTTGTAGGTCCAAAAATTGCTAGCCGTCCAGGTGGTTATACCAGAATTATCAAATTGGGCATTCGTCCGGGTGATAATGCTGAAAAAGCAATGATTGAATTGGTAGATTTCAACGAAATCTATGGTAAAGGTGTTGCTACTGCTGCTGAACCAGCTAAGAAAACACGTAGAGCAGGTAAGAAAAAAGCAACTGATGCAACAGAAACAACTGCTGCAACAGAAGCTACTCCAACTGCTGAAGAAACAACTCCTTCATCCGAAGAAAAAACAGCTGAATAATAAATGTTGAAAAGTTTCACATATAAAGGCAAGACTTATTAGTCTTGCCTTTTTTATTTTCTTTTATTTTGCAACAAATTTTACAACCACACTCATAATGCCACATACTAAACAACCAGCCATTTTATTATTAGAAGACGGACATATTTTTTACGGTCAAGCATTTGGAAAAATTGGTACTACTACAGGAGAACTTTGTTTTAATACGGGAATGACGGGTTATCAAGAAGTATTTACAGACCCAAGTTATACAGGGCAAGTATTAATTATGAACAATGTACACGTAGGAAACTATGGTGTGAAAGATGTAGATGTAGAAAGTAACTCAGTAAAAATTCATGGGTTAATTGCTAGAAATTTAGAAGAACAATTTAGCCGAATAATGGCCGATGGTTCTTTACAAGATTATTTAGTTGCCAATCATTTAGTTGCCATAGAAGGAGTAGATACAAGAGCATTGGTAGCTCATGTAAGAACCAAGGGAGCCATGAACTGCATTATATCTTCTGAGATATTAGACGAAGAACAATTGAAAGCAGAATTGGCTAAATGCCCAAGCATGGATGGATTAGAATTGGCTAGCAAGGTAAGCACTACAGAAGAGTATGAGTTAGGCGATACCAATGCTGCTATTAAAGTATCTGTATTAGATTTTGGTATTAAGAAAAATATTTTAAACTGTTTGGTTGAGAGAGGTGTACATGTAAGAGTGCATCCTGCAAAAACACCTTTGAGTCGTTTAAAAGAGTTTAGTCCTAATGGCTATTTTATTTCCAATGGTCCTGGCGATCCTGCAGCAATGCCTTATGCAGTAAGCACTGTAAAAGAAATATTGAATGAAGGCAAACCAGTGTTTGGTATTTGTTTAGGACATCAGTTATTGGCATTGGCCAATGATATTCCAACATTTAAAATGCATCATGGACATAGAGGATTGAATCATCCTGTAAAAAATATTATTACAGGTCAGTGTGAAATTACCACACAAAATCATGGTTTTGGAGTAGATCCTGTTGCTGTAAAAAATCATCCAAATATTGAAGTAACCCATTTGAATTTGAATGATGAAAGTATTGAAGGCATTCGTTTAAAAGATAGACAAGCATTTAGCGTACAATATCATCCAGAAGCAACACCTGGTCCTCATGATAGCAGATACTTATTTGATAATTTTATTGGAATGATGAAGAATTAATATAGAAATCCCACTTGAAAGAGTGGGATTTTTTTATGTTGCCTTGAAGTCATTTTTTCGGTAGGTGGGATACCAACCGATAGAGAAAAGCGTTTGAAAGACCTTTAAGATTCTAAAAACCTTATAGGTCTCTGTGATTTGTTTAAAACACATTTTGCCTTTGTTGGTATGGCAAAGCTTACCAACAATAATCCTAATTTAGGATAGTGAAGTTGTTAGTGAAGAACACCAACAAAGGCAAAAGGAATAAAGTGAGATTTTAATTTCCAGCAAATGGAGTTCCCAAAATGCCAACTGCTAATTCAATCCAAATAAGAGCTAACAAGGCAAGTACAATAGCACAAATCAATAATCTGGTTTTAAGTGGTTTAATCTTTCTTAAAACAAGTTCTATGGTTATTCCTGTTCCAAATAATAAAATAGCAGCAATTAAAAAATCGAACAAAGTCCAATTCACCTCTTGGGTAAATTGCATAGCTATTAATGGGATACTTAATAGTAAAGTAGCAGTACAGAGAATATAGAATAGTCTTGATTTTTGTAACATTTTTAATATTTTAAAAGTACTTTGTTTTGCAAAGTACAGTATATCTCCCTACTGTACAAAAAGTTTTTTTATAAATGATAAGTTAGATAAATAAACATTGAGAAAGGTAAATGGGTATTGCTTTTTGAGAGCAAGAAAATGTTTTACAAAAAAATCCCACTCTTTTGAAGTGGGATTAATTTTTTGTTCTAGCTACCCTTGTAAAGTTTTGCTGAACATTGGATTTTGCTTTTCAGCTTTTCATTGATATTGGTTGCAACATTTGTTGCTTTGGATTTTTTTGTTGAAATGATAATTTGGTTTTTGGATATTTGGAAATTTGGTTTTTCGAGATAATGGATATAAAAACAGGACTTTCTTTATCATCAAATCAACATAACAAATGTACAATGCTGCAAAACCCTGCACAATAGCACATTTGCTGAATTTTTATAGTGCAGGTTTATGCCATAGTTTAGTAGAATTACTATTTACAGTTTCGTATAAATCATTTACCTATTTTCGATTTTTTACGATTCAATTTTAATTTGTAGAAGATGGCACATACATTATACGAACAATATAAAACACAATTACAAAAAATAGCCGATATTAAATATGCTCATGCTGTTTTACAATGGGATCAAGAAACCTACATGCCTGCAAAAAGTGCAAGTACAAGAGCATCGCAAATGGCTACATTAAGTGAGTTGGCTCATGAAGCTAATACCAATGCTGCTTTAGGAAAACTTTTGCAGCAATTACTAGCTACCAATGATTTAACTGCTATTGAAAGAAAAAATGTAGAGTTGAGTTGGCAAGATTATGAGAAGCAACAAAAATACAGCAGTGCATTTGTACGTAAAATGAGTGAAACCATTAGTAAATCGTTTAACGCATGGATAGAAGCTAGAAAGCAAAATAATTTTGCTGTTTTTGAACCTGCATTAAACGAATTGGTTGAACTAAAAAAGCAAGAGTCTGATATTTTGGGTTACGAAGCACATGCTTATAATGCTCATTTAAACGAATTTGAAAAAGGCATTACAGTACATTTTTTAGATACCGTTTTTACAAGTATTGAACAACCCTTAAAAAAATTACTGGCACAAGCTCAAACATTGACAGCTGTGGATGATGGTTTTTTACATACCAACTATCCTAAGCAAACTCAATGGGAGTGGGGCTTGCAGCTATTGAAAGAAATGGGTTTTGATTTTGAAGCAGGTAGGCAAGATATTTCTGAACATCCATTTACCACCAATTTTTCTAGTACCGATGTAAGACTTACTACAAGAATAGATGAACAAGATTTTGCCAACATGACGTGGAGCTGTATTCATGAGTTGGGGCATGGTTTGTATGAACAAGGTTTGCCAATGAGTGAATATGGTTTGCCTTGTGGCGAATATGCATCTTTGGCAATACATGAATCGCAAAGTAGATTATGGGAAAATAATGTAGGTAGAAGTTTGGCTTTTTGGCAATATTATTTTCCCAAATTACAATCTTATTTTCCAGAACAATTAAAAGGAATTGATGTGCATCATTTTTATAAAGCCATCAATAAAATTCAACCTTCATTTATAAGAACAGAGGCCGATGAATTAACTTATCATGCACATGTACAAATAAGATATACTATTGAAAAGGAAATTTTTAGTGGTCATTGCAGCGTAAAAGATATTCCAAGTATCTGGAATGAACAATACAAACAGTTTTTAGGCGTTATTGTACCCAACGATAATTTGGGATGTTTGCAAGATGTACATTGGAGTCATGGCAGTTTTGGTTATTTCCCAACCTATAGTTTAGGTAGTTTTTATGCAGCACAACTATATGCTACTATTCAACAACAAATACCTGATATTGAGGATGAAATAGCAGAAGGCAATACAGCTAATTTGTTGCAATGGCTGAGAAAAAATGTACATATACATGGTAGAATGTATACTAGCACTGAATTGTGTGAAAAGATAACAGGTGAAAAATTGAATGTTCAATATTTTATTGAATATCTTAGCAAAAAAATAAATAGTTTACAATAAATATTTTTATATGAAGTGGAAGTTTTTAAGCATTGCATTGATTGTATTTTTTGTTACAGCTACAAGTTGTAATAAGGCGATAGAAGCCATTAAAGAGCAGGCAGTAGTAGATGCGATTACTGATGGTATTTGGACGGTTACTAAATATACCGAAGCTGGAACCAATAAAACCACAGATTATACGGGGTGGGAATTTCAGTATTACAATAATGGAACATCGGTAGCTAGAAAAGCCGGTAATGCCGATGTGCCAGGCACTTGGAGTGGTAATGCTGTTGATTGGACGTTTACTGCAACATATAATGTTACACCACCTGTACCATTAGATAAATTAGCTGGCGTTTGGACAGTTACAAGAGCAGTTGCAGCCAATAAAGGAAGTTATTCAAGAACTGTGGCAGGTGTGGTTTATGAGTTAGAACTCACCAAAAAATAATTTTCTTGAAAAAGTATTTTTTAATTGATTTTCAATTAATTATAACCCCAATTGACCAATTGGGGTATTTTTTTGTCCATATTTTTTAGAATTACTAGAATACTGTTACAATAAAAAGGAATCATTAGTAGTTATATAGTAGTTAGAGTTATATCCAATATCCAAATTCCATTCTATGAAAGCCATTAGTGCTTCATTGTTGAAAGCGTTTCAACTAATGATAGCGTTAATATTAATCCATGGATCTGCACAAGCTCAGTTAAAAGCAGATTTCACATCAAGCCTAACAGCTGGATGTTCTCCAATTGTGGTAAGCTTTCAAGATTCAAGTTTAGGCAATCCAACTTCTTGGAAATGGGATTTAGGCAATGGCACCACTTCTTTTTTACAAAATCCTTCAGCAACTTATTTTAATCCTGGTACATACACTATTAAATTAATTGTTCAAAAAGCCGGACAGCAAGATTCAATTGTAAAAGAAGCATTTATTACTGTGTACGATAATCCTGTAGTAAACTTTGCAGCACCACAAACCATGGGTTGTTATCCTTTACAAGTTCAGTTTGCCGATTTAAGTACTACTTCAATTGGTACAGTTGCACAATGGCAATGGGATTTTGGCGATGGTGTTGTTTCTACTCAACAAAACCCAACACATACCTATATTAATCAAGGTAATTATGATGTAAAGTTGAAAGTTGTTTCTTCTAAAGGCTGTACAAAAGTACTTGATAAAGCAGCATTTATAAAAGTAGAGGGTGGTTTAACTACCAATTTTAATTATGTGGTATCGGGTAATTGTAATCCTCCAACACCAGTTAGTTTTAATAATTTATCTAGTGGTACTGGAACATTAACTTATGAGTGGTGGTTTGGCGATGGTACAAGTTCTACCGAACAAAATCCAACACATATTTATACTTCTACTGGCTCTTATTCAGTTACTTTAATTGCAAAAAATGCACAAGGTTGTATAGATACTTTTGTAAAACAAAATGCATTTAATATTGGGACAGTAAAAGCTAATTTTAGTTTACCTACTACAATATGCGTTGGAAGTAATTTAAATATTACCAATACATCAACACCAGCAACAGTTTCATCAACTTGGAGTTTTGGCGATGGAACAATTTCGACTCTAAATAATCCAATAAAAAAATATATTGTTCCTGGCACATACACCATAAAACTCATTAATAATTTTGGCACTTGTATTGATTCTGTTTCAAAAACAATTACCGTTTTACCTAAGCCAACTGCAACTTTTACTGCAACCAATACTGTTGCATGTGCAGTTCCGTCAACTACTCAATTTGTTAATAACACAATTGGTGCTGTAGGTTACAACTGGAACTTTGGTAACAACAATACTTCAACTGCAACTAACCCATCTAATTTATATACTGCATTTGGTAATTACCCTGTTAGTTTAATTGCAACTGCAGAAAATGGTTGTACCGACACACTAACTAAAAGTAATTTTGTAAAAATAGCTGCTCCTAAAATTAATTCAATTACTACCGATCCTAATGCAGGTTGTGTTCCATTAACAGTAAATGCAACAGCAGGCATTACCACTAATCAACCAATTATCAATTATCAATGGAGTTTTGGCGATAGTACTTTTTCTGCTCAACAAAATCCAACCCATATCTACACTAAAGAAGGAAACTTTACCATTCGGTTGGTAATTACTACAGTTGGTGGATGTACAGATTCTTTAACATTAGGCAATACCATTAATGTTGGACATAAACCAATAGCCAATTTTGTAGCAACACCAAGAGAAGTTTGCCCTACAACTACTGTACAGTTTATTGATTCATCTACCAATGGACCAATTGACGAATGGATGTGGAGTTTTGGAGATGAAAAAACTTCTAGTTTGCAAAACCCAACGAACAATTACAGTGATACTGGATTTAAGCATGTTAAGCTAATTGTATTTAATAATGGTTGTTCTGATACTATTACTAAAGGAAACTTTATTTATGTAAAACCACCAATTGCTCGTTTTAATTTATCAATGAACAATTGTGATAATAAATTAGAAGTAAGTTTTAGAGATAGTTCAATTTCGGCAACCAATTATTTATGGAATTTTGGAGATGGTACTACTTCTACAGAAGCTAATCCTGTTCACGTTTATCCAAATGCTGGTTCTTATAGTGTGTATTTAACTGTAATGAACGGAGATTGTAGTCATTCAAGAAATAAAATTATCACTGTTGATCATCATGTTGGAACTTTAAAAGTATCTAAAAATATTCTTTGTAAAAATGAATATGTAACTATTAAAATTGATAGTGTAAATAAAGTTTTTGGAGCAACTTATGTATGGAATATTGGTGTTGGAAATACTTTTACTACAACGCTACCAATTATAAATATTCATTATGATAGTATTGGTACTTATCCAATTTCTGTAATCATCAATTATGATAATGGTTGTGCCGATACTTTGGTATATGCATCTACCATTAAAGTATTTGGGCCCAAGGCTGCTTTTACTGTAGATAGAAATCAAATATGTGCAAGCTCAACAGTAAGTTTCAGTAATGCTTCAACCACCGATGGTCAAAATGCAATTACACAATTTACTTGGGCTTATGGCGATGGTAGTATTATCAATTATACAGCAGCACCATTTAGTCATGTGTTTGCTAATGCTGGCAATTACTCAGTTAAGCTAAGGGTAAAAGATGCTATAGGTTGTATGGATAGTTTAACCATACCTGCTGCTGTAAAAGTATCTAAAAGTATAGCCAATTTTACTGAAGTAGATACTTTGGTTTGTCCTGGCACACCTCTTCAATTCACTAGCCAATCATCTGGTAATAATTTACAACATTTTTGGAGTTTTAGTAATGGTACTCAATCTACAGAAGTAAATCCATCTATTATTTTTTCAGAAGGAACTTATACTGTACAGTTAAGTGTTATTGATGCTGTTGGTTGTACAGATACTATTACTAAAGTAAATAGAATTAAAGTGTATAATCCAATTGCAAAGTTTACAATGAGCGATTCATTTGCAGTTTGTCCACCACTTTTAGTAAACATGAGCAACACTTCTATTTATGCAGGAAACAGTTATTGGAGTTTTGGAGATGGTGCTAAAGCAACACTTAAAAATGCTGCACATTTATATACTTATCCTGGAGATTATACAGTGAAGTTGGTTGTAAAAAATACTGGAGGTTGTGCCGATTCTACAACAAAGCAAGTAACTATAAAAGGACCAACAGGTGTATTAAGTTATCAACCCAATTTAGCCTGTAGCCCTGTTGTAGTAAGCTTTCATGCACAAACACAAAATACCATTAAAAATATTTGGGACTTTAATGATGGTGTAGTTGCTAATACCACTACCAATGCTATAACACATAGCTATACTTTAGGTGGTCATTATGTTCCTAAATTAATTTTAGAAGATGCTACAGGTTGTAAAGTGCCTATTATTGGTAAGGATACTATTAAAGTAAAAGTAATTAAAGCATTTGCAAAAGTGCCTAATCAATCTATTTGCGATTCTGCGAATGTTCAATTCCTCGATTCTACCATAACAAACGATGTTATTACAAACTATCGTTGGAACTTTGGTAACGGATTTACCTCTACCCAAAAAAATCCGGTTCATAGGTATAAAACAAATGGATTATTTTCCATTCAATTGAAAGTAACTACACAAACTGGATGTACAGATAGTATTACTTACAATAATAAAATAAAAGTGGTAAGTTCTCCTAAATCAAATATTAAAGGCGATACTGCAGTTTGTAAAAATGGAACTATTTTATTTAGTTCAGATAGAATTAATCCTGATACATCTAATGTTACTTGGAACTGGAATTTTGGCAATGGAGTTACGTCAACCTTACAAAATCCTCCAGCTCAAACATTTGTTCATGCTGGTACATTTAATTTAATTCATCAAATTACTAATAGTAGTGGTTGCGTTACCAATACTATTAAAAAAATTACTGTACATCAATTGCCTATAGTAAATGCAGGTTTAGATACTACTATTTGTAGAAATAGTACATACAATTTACAAGCATCTGGAGCTATAAGTTATATATGGTATGGCAATACAAACACATTAAATTGTATTACTTGTGCTAATCCTGTGGCAAAACCTTTAACAACTATCACGTATGCAGTAACTGGTAAAAGTGCGTTTAATTGTATAGCAACAGATTCTATTACTGTTAGGGTACAGCAACCATTAAAATTGACTGTAGCAACAGGCGATACTTTATGTTTAGGTGAAACTGCAACATTTAAAGCAACTGGTACAGAAAAGTATAATTGGTATCCTGCTTTATATGTAGATCAACCCAATAATGCACAAGTAAATATTCGTCCAGCAAAAGATACAACTATAAACTATAGGTTAATTGGCAAGGATAATTTTAATTGCTTTGCCGATACTGCAATGGTAAAAGTGAAGGCTTTTCCAATACCAAAAATGGAGATTGATCAAAATGAAATTACAGTAAATGCAGGAACAAGTGTTAAATTGAAAACAGTGAATTCTGGTGATGTTACCAAATGGAAATGGACACCTAATAGATTTATTGATAATGCCAATCTTGCCGAGCCAACAATGATTGCAAGAGAATCTATTACTTATACTTGTGTTGCATCTAACGAAGGAAATTGTGTTACAAGAGATGAGGTGAAAGTGGTAGTGGTTTGTAATAATGGAAATATTTTTGTTCCAAATACATTTTCTCCAAATGGTGATGGTAACAATGATATTTTTTATCCAAGAGGTAAGGGTGTGTATACCATTAAAAGTTTAAGAATCTTTAATCGTTGGGGCGAAGTAGTATTTGAAAAATCAAACTTTCAAGCCAATGATATGAGTGTAGGTTGGGATGGAACTTATAAAGGCCAAAAACTTGCTTCTGATGCGTATGTTTATAGTTTAGAAATTATGTGCGATAATAGTACAACAGTTCCAACAAAAGGTAGTATTACTTTATTACGTTAACTATAATTCTATATATTTGAGGTACGATTGCTTGAATAAATAAAACAGCAGTTCATTGCTTTTATCAATCTATATTTTGATTGGCAATAATTGTAACCCGTGCCCCAAAAAAAGATTTACATATCTCACTTAGTAGCAATGACATTATTGTTCACAATGTCGTTCGCAAATGTATTTGCACAACCTGTAGCTAATTTTACTGCTACTTCATCAAATGGATGTGCACCACTAATAGTTACTTTTCAAGACTTGAGTACTGGTAGTCCAACACAATGGAGTTGGGATTTAGGTAATGGTGTTATTTCCTCTCAGCAAAATCCAATTGGTACTTATTTTAATCCAGGAACCTATACTGTAAGGTTAAGGGTGCAAAATGCCAATGGTATCGACTCGGTTATTAAAACAGCTTTTGTTGTAGTAAATAATGTGCCAACAGTAGATTTTTCTTCTTCTGTAACAAGTGGTTGTTATCCATTAAAGACTCAATTTACCGATTTAAGTATAGCTAATTCCGGAACCAATATTGAGTGGTTGTGGGATTTTGGTGATGGTAACTTTTCTTCACAACAAAATCCATTACACACTTATGTTGTGGCTGGTAGTTTTACCATTACTTTACAAGTAAAGAATAGTAGAGGTTGTACTAAAATTATTAATAAACCAAACTATATCAACATTTCTAGTGGTGTTCGAGCCAATTTTAATGTAACTCAAAATAGTAATTGTGGGGTTCCATCAACCGTTACTTTTTCAAACACTTCTGTTGGAACGGGAACATCAACTTATTTCTGGGATTTTGGCGATGGTACAAATTCTACACAACTCAATCCTATTAAAACCTATACTACACCTGGTTCATATACAGTAAGTTTAGTTGCTATCAGTTCAAGTGGTTGTAGAGATACTTTAATTAAGCCCAACTTAATAAATATAGGTGCTGTAAATGCAAACTTTTCTTCTACTGGAAATTGTATAAACAGTTACATCAATTTTACCAATACTTCTACTCCAAATCCTGTAAGTGTGTTCTGGAATTTTGGCGATGGTACAACTTCTACCAATACTCAACCAACAAAAGTATTTTCATTACCCGGCAGTTATCAAGTGAAAATGGTTGCTAATTTTGGAAACTGTTCCGATTCTATTACAAAAACAATTATAATCAATCCTAAACCGACTGTATCTTTTACCAATACTCCAGCAGGTGCTTGTACTGCTCCATTAAATGTGTTGTTTACGAATAGTTCGGTTGATGCAATTAGTTATAATTGGAATTTTGGCGATGCCAATACTTCAACTAATGCAGCTCCTGCACATACCTACACTCAAACTGGTGTTTTTGATGTTACACTTATTGGTACCAATTCATTTGGATGTACAGATACTTTGAAAAAGATTGGAGCTGTTAAAATTGCTTTACCGGAAGTAACGTCTATTAATGGTACGCCTTATAGAGGTTGTGCTCCTTATACAGCACCTTTCTCTTTAAATGTAAACTCTCCCGAACCTATAGTTCAAGTTGAATGGGATTTTGGAGATGCTACTCCACTTGTTATTGGTAATAATCCAACACATACTTATGTAAATACAGGCACATATTCTATTACTGTAAAAGTTACTACAGTAAGTGGTTGTACTACAACTTTTCAACGCCCCAACGCCATTGTTTTAGATCCCAAACCCACTGCAAATTTTTCGGCTACCCCACGTAATGGTTGTGCAAGTGATGATTATATATTTACCAATAGTTCATCTAGTAATGTAAATTCTTGGTTTTGGGATTTTGGAGATGGTGGAACATCAACTGCACAAAATCCCACTTATAACTATGTAGATACTGGTTTTTTTAAAATTACTTTAATTGTTGCTGTAAATAATTGTAAAGACACTTTAGAAATTGAGGATTATATTTATATTAATCCCCCAGTTGCTAAGTTTTATAAATATTATAATTGCGATACTCCCATGCAAAGGTATTTTGATAATGAGTCTATTGGTGCATTAACCTATGCTTGGGATTTTGGTGATGGTAATTTTTCTGTTGATAGTAATCCTGTACATGTATATGCAAACCCTGGTATATATGCAGTTTCTTTAACAGTCACAAATGGTGCATGCACCCATACTGCTAGGGATACAGTAACTGTTGTGTCTACCAATCCAAACTTTACTGTGAATGGAACAAGTTTTTGTAAATATGCTAATGTGGTATTTACTGTTGGCAATATTAATACTGCACATGTAGCCAATTATGCTTGGGATTTTGGAGATGGCACAAGTTCAGGAGGAAGTAGTTTGTCTTCAACTACACATCAATATTTAAGTTCTGGTTCGGTGAATCCAACATTGGTAATTACCGATATTTTGGGTTGTATTCAAACTGTTAATCAAGTATTACCAATCATTGTTTATGGGCCAACTGCTGGTTTTCAAAATCCACCTGGTACATGCATTAATGGAACAATTAATTTTACTGATACATCCACTACCGATGGACTTCACTCCATCATTAAATGGATGTGGAGTTATGGAAATGGAGGCGTAGATACACTTGCGTCAGGATTAGGTAACACCTCTGAAACTTATAATCAGGCTGGTACTTATTCAATTAAATTAACTGTATTAGATGACTATGGTTGTTACGATACTTTAATTAAACCGAATGCTGTTTTAATAACCAATCCTAAAGCTAGCTTTAATGCTACAGATACCATAAAGTGTGCAAATAATAACATTCAATTTAATAGTACTTCGGCGGGAGTAAATTTAAATTATGTTTGGAGTTTTGGGAACGGACTTACGTCGGCTCTTCAAAATCCACAACATGCTTATACAACTGTTGGTTTGTACTCAGTACAATTGAATATTTCAGATATTTTTGGTTGTACCGATTCTTTACTAAAACCATTGTATATCAATGTTTCAAACTCTGCAGCAAAGTTTAGTTTTGTTCAAGGAGATAGTATAGGTTTATGTTATCCGTTTTTAATTGAAGTAGCCAATCAATCTTTAAATACACAAGGTATTAGTTGGAATTTTGGAGACGGTGGTTTTTCTAATTTAAATAGCCCATCTCATTTTTATAATTTGCCAGGTACTTATTCTTTAACATTAAAAGCATTTGGTTTTGGTAATTGTGTAGATAGTGTAAAAACAAATATTGTAGTGAGAGGACCAACAGGTACATTTAGTTATACACCAAAAGAATTTTGTAAACCAGCTGTAGTAACGTTTACAGCCAATACTTTAAACAATGCTACTTTTTTTTGGGACTTTAGTGATGGTGTTACACAAGCAACCAACGATTCTGTAGTTACACATCCATACTTAGTGTCGGGTTTGTTTAAGCCAAAAATGATATTGATAGATGCAGCAGGTTGTCAAGTTCCTATTACTGGTATCGACACAATTAAAGTAATTGATGTAACAACTAAAATCAAAGTACCACTAACGCAATTTTGTGATTCGGTACGATTGAATTTTTTAGATTCAACTGTTGTTACCAACGATGTTGCAACAAATTATGCATGGAATTTTGGAAATGGAGTTACGTCAACTGCTGTGCAACCTCAACATTTTTATTCTCAACCCGGTAACTATACTGTTAGTTTAAAAGTTACTAGTTCTTTTGGGTGTACAGCAACCGATACTTTACATATTCCTATTAATGTTGTACAATCGCCCGTTATAAGAATTACAGGCGATTCGGTTGGTTGTATCAATAATTTACTAAATTATAATGCTGTTGTAACAAAAAGTGATAGTTCTGCTTTAAGCTGGAATTGGAATTTGGGCAACGGACTTACGTCAACCTTTCAAAATCCGCCTCAACAGTTTTATTCAACCCCTGGAATTAAAACGATCACTGCAATTTCTACCAATACAAGTGGTTGTGCCGATACTGTTTCAAAATCTATTCTAATTCATCCAACGCCCAATACTAGTGCAGGTATTGATACAGTAGTTTGTAGAGGTAAAACTCTTACGCTTAATGCCACAGGTGCAAATACTTACGTTTGGAAAACAGACAATACTTTAAGCTGCTTAAATTGTCCAAACCCTATTGCAAAGCCAGATAGTTTAAGGTTATATACGGTAATTGGTACCAATAATTTTGGTTGCAGTTTTGCCGATTCAATGTATGTAAATGTGGTTCAACCTTTTCAAATTAATTTTTCCAATAACGATACATTGTGTGTTGGAGAATCGAAGCAATTAGTTGCTTCTGGTGCCGATATCTATTTATGGTCGCCCAATACCAATATCAGTAATGTTGCTTTGCCAAATCCAATTGTCAATCCATCTACAACTACTACTTATTCTGTTGTTGCAAGTGATAGTAGAAATTGTTTTAGAGATACTGGAACTGTATTCATAAAAGTGTATCCTATTCCTCAAATAACTTTTCCCAATAGTGTTATCAAAACCAATGTAGGATCGGTTTTGCCTTTAACAAATTCAAGTAGTAATGATATAACTACATGGCGTTGGTTGCCAAGTACTTGGTTAAGTTGTAGCGATTGTGCTACACCCATAGCAACAATAACAGATAATATAAAGTATATTGTTGAAGTATCAAACCCTGGTGGTTGTACAGCTAGAAATGAAGTGAATATAGAAACTTTATGTAATGGATTTAATGTATTTATACCCAATACTTTTTCGCCTAATGGAGATGGGATGAATGATGTTTTCTATCCAAGGGGAAAAGGTTTGTTTACCGTACGAAATATGAAAATTTTTAATCGTTGGGGCGAACTAGTTTTCTCAAAATCAGAGTTTGGTGCAAATAATCCAGCAAATGGATGGAATGGAACATTTAATGGCAAAGCATTAACGCCCGATGTATATGTTTATTCAATAGAAATTGTTTGCAACAATAATCAAATTATACCCATGAAAGGAAATATTATGTTGGTACGATAAAACTAAAATTAAAAACATTCTAAAATGCCACAATAATGAGCAATAGTGTACGTTTAAATAGATATCCAATATCTCGTACTATGAGAAACCGTATCCATATACTGTTATGTTTACTAGTTGGCTTATATTTTTTAAAGCCAACCACTATACAGGCACAAGATGTGCATTTTTCTCAATTTTTTGAAGCTCCATTACTACGTAATCCTTCATTAGCAGGTTTATTTCAAGGGGATATTCGTTTCCAAGGTATTTATAGAAGCCAATGGGCATCGGTTACAACTCCATTTACAACAGGTTCTTTTAGCTTTGAATATAAAAAACAAGTAGGCAGTGCCGATGATTTTGTTACTTACGGCACACAATTGTTGTTTGATAAAGCAGGTGCAGCAGCATTAACTACTACCAATGTAATGCCTTCTTTCAATTATCACAAATCTTTAAACGGAGAAAAAAATAAATATTTATCAATGGGTGTAATGGCCGGAATGGTGCAACGCCGTTTTGATAGAAGTAAAATCACCACCAATAATCATTACGATGGTAATGGCTATAACCCATCTTTAGGCGATGGAGAAACTTTAATTAATTCAAACTTTACGTATTTTGATGGAAGTGTAGGCTTAAGTTTCAACTCAACGATTGGAGAAAAATCGGAAGACAATTATTTTGTTGGCTTAGCGTATCATCATTTCAATAAACCTAAAAATTCATTTTATAATAATCCAGAGATTGAATTAGAATCAAAAATTGTTGCATCAGCAGGTGTTAAGTTTACTTTAAATGAAACATCTTATTTTACCATTCATGCCGATTATTCCAAGCAAGGTGTTTTTTCTCAATTGATTGGTGGAGCTATTTATTCGTATAAAATTGGAGAAGATATTGAAGATCCCAAGTACACTTTACATTTAGGTGGATTTATGAGAGCCAAAGATGCTTTTATACCCATAGTAAAATTAGATTATCGCCCTTTTGCATTTTCTTTCAGTTACGATGCCAATGTTTCTCAATTAAGAACAGCAAGTCAGGGAAGAGGCGGAATGGAATTATCTATTTCTTTTATTGGCTTTTTTGATAGAGACAATAGTTCAAGGTTTGTACCACTTTGCCCTAAATTTTAGTAATTTTTTTCATTTTCATAACTTAGGTTTTTTTGATTAATGATGGGAGTTTCCACTGCTCAAACACGGAAGCTCCCTTTTTATTTTATTCAGCCAACATTTTTCTTATTTAAATGTTCTCGTTTTCGCAACATGGAATATTAAAAGTTTTATGTTGTATTTCCTTTCAATCTATTTATTTTGCAACCATAAAAAAACAAAAAACATGAGTGTACAAATTGGTCAACAAGCTCCACAATTTAGCTTACATGATACAGATAGAAACTTAGTAAATCTAGCCGATTTAAAAGGTAAAAATGTAGTATTGTTATTTTTTCCAATGGCATTTACAGGTGTTTGTACTACTGAATTATGTAATGTTAGAGATAATATTGCCTTATACAATAATGCCAAGGCTCAAGTATTAGGTATTTCAGTAGATTCTCCTTTTACTTTAGCAAAGTTTAAAGCAGAGCAAAATTTAAACTTCCCATTATTGAGCGATTTTAATAAAAAAGCATCGGCAGATTATGGTGCTATTTACGAATCTTTCATAGGTTGGATGAATGGCGTTAGTAAGCGTTCGGCTTTTGTGGTAGATAAAGAAGGTGTAATTCAATACGCCGAAGTATTAGAAAGTGCTGGCGATTTGCCAAACTTTGAAGCAATCAATACAAAATTGGCTGAGTTAGCTTAATTAATTTCAGCTTAAAATACCAATAAGGCAATATTTACACACTAAATATTGCCTTATTGCGTTCATGTAATTATTGAAACATTTTTTGGTTGTTTAAAATCTTTATTTACCTTCATGTTACTTTAGCAATATGAAAAAAGTTTACACACTATTTTTAATCTTCATTTTATTATCGGCAAGTAGCTTCATACCCGATAATGATAAGTATGAAGTAGGCGATGTAAAAACCAAGATTACCAACTTTTATCCCAATCCTGCATCTTCTTTCATCAACTTTGAGTTTTCAAAACCATTAGAAAAAGGACACACCATTGCTTTATACAATTTTATTGGGAAAAAAGTAAGTGAAATTCCTGTTTCAGGCTCAAAAATTACCGTTTCTTTAGATGGATTCTTTCGTGGTATTTATGTATTTCAGTTAAGAAATAGAAACGCAACCATTATCGAAAGTGGAAAATTTCAAGTAATTAAATAACTGCTTCTACCAGTTAAATATCACTTCAAGTAAAATATCGGGATGCAAACTTTTCTCCACTGGGCAGCTTCTTGCAATTCTTACTAATTGTTCTTTTTGTGCTTCAGTAGCAATAAAATCTTTTGTAAAATTCAGTTCGGCTTTTATACCTCCTACTCTTCTAGGTGCATCGGTACTCATTATTTTAGTAATGTTTATAGTAGTTCCAACAAAATTTAGTTGCATATCGGCAGCCCTAATAGCCATTGTAGTAATCATACAGCTACCTAAACTTGTTGCCAACATATCGGTAGGGCTAAAACGTTCTCCTTTACCTTGGTTATCGGTGGGTGCATCATTTTCAATTACAGTTCCACTTTGTAAATGTGTTAATTCTGTTCTTAAATCTCCTGTATAAACAATGGTACTTGTCATATTAGTTTGTATTTTGCCCTAAATTTACATTCATCAAATTATATACTGTGAAGAATATTTTTATTGTTTGTTTTTTCATGTTGCCAATGATGGTTTTTGCACAAAAAGAAAAAACACTTTCGCCACGTCAACAAAAAAAAGCCGAACGTAGAGCTCAGATAGAAAAACTAATTAAACAAGAAGAAGAAGGGGCTTTAATATATAATAAACAAAGCATTTTTGGCATTAAAATGAATACCGATGGTTATGGAATGTTTTACGAAAAAGGAAAGTATAAAACTATTACCACAACTAATATTTGGTGGATTGAAGCCAATGAACATAAGCATGTTAAAGAACAAAAATTTGCCAAAGGCGATCCTAATTTTGGTTTCTTAATTGGCAACCCTTACATCTATGGAAAAATTAATAACTTTTACAATTTTAAAGTGGGTTTTGGTCAGCAAAAGCTGATTGGAGGTAAAGGCAATAAAAATGGAATAGCCACTACATTAAATTATGGTGGAGGCATTGCAATGGCATTAATGAAACCTTATTTTCTAGATGTGAATGATCCATTGAGTGGAGCTACAAAAACCATTCAATATAAAAATGATAGTACTTTGTTTTTAGATCAAACACGTATTATTGGAGCAACCGGTTTTACAAAAGGTTTTGGAAGATTGTCTTATATACCTGGTTTTCATGCAAGGGCTTCATTAAGGTTTGATTATGGGCGTTATAACGAAACTGCTTCAGGTATTGAAGTAGGTATTAATGCCGAATATTATACCAAAGAAATTGTGCAAATGGCACAAAATCCAACAAGAACCTTCTTTTTCAATGCTTTTGTGGCATTAACTTTTGGTAGAAGAAAGTAATATACATTCAATTGTAAGTAAGTGAAATTGATATAAAATGAAGCCATTACTTTTGCAAAAAAATATTGCTTCAAACAACAATAGTCATTGGCTGCTGTTGTGTATTAAGTAAAAACATTGTTGAAGTAAGTAGGCACAATTGTTAAAAATTTTCTAGATGCAAGAATTACCCGTTATTTCAAAAATAAATCCTTCGGAAAGTAAAATACAAAAGCCCAATTGGTTACGTGTTAAATTGCCTATTGGGGAAGATTATAAACATGTACGTGGGTTAGTTGATAAACATAAATTACATACCATTTGCGAAAGTGGTAATTGCCCAAATATGGGTGAATGTTGGGGCGAAGGCACTGCCACTTTCATGATTTTAGGAAATATTTGTACCCGAAGTTGCCGTTTTTGTGCTGTTGCAACTGGTAGGCCAGAACCTGTTGATTGGGACGAACCACAACGTGTAGCAGAAGCCATACACTTAATGAAAGTAAAACATGCTGTAATAACATCGGTAGATAGAGATGAGTTAGAAGATGGTGGTGCACAAATTTGGTACAACACCATTATGGCAGTAAAATCTTTAAATCCAGAAACAACTTTAGAAACCTTAATTGGCGATTTTAAAGGGCAAGAAAAAGATATTCAAAAAGTAATAGAAGCAGCTCCTGAGGTGGTGAGTCATAATATGGAAACGGTAGAGAGAATGACTAGAAAAGTTCGTGTACAGGCAAAATATTTTAGAAGCTTAGCTGTATTAGAAACTTTGAAAAAAGGGGGTATGCGTACTAAAACAGGCATGATGTTGGGTATTGGTGAAGAAAAACATGAAATCATTGAAACCATGAAACATTTGGTAAATGTGGGTTGCGATGTATTAACACTTGGGCAATATTTACAACCTACTAAAAAGCATTTACCTGTACAACGTTTTGTACACCCCGATGAGTTTGCAGAATTAAGATCTATTGGCTATGAGTTAGGTTTTGATTATGTAGAAAGTGGACCATTGGTTCGTTCTTCTTATCACTCAGAAAAACATGTGATTGCAGGTTGGGGTAAAACTAAATGGTTAGAAGAAAAAGAATTGGCAGCTAGTTTTGCATAAATAATTTACTAATAATTGAATAAATAAATGATACTGAAAGTGTGAAGCTTTCAGTATTTTTTTTGTAGGTACTTCTCTCTAAAGCAGTATTCCATTAAAAGAAAGTTCTCAGCATCTTCTCTTCACATGGTTTAGTGGGTTGGGCAAAGGAAGAAGCGTATATCTAAACCAGTGAATATAAATACAAGCTGCTATTGATTAGCGGAATGATTAAAAACTAACATTTATACCAATATTAACTCCTGCACTTTGAGGTACAAATCTACAAACACCGCCAACACATATTAAGCCCCCACGTTGCCTGCCATAACTTGCCTGAAAACGATAAGCTCCTTTGTTAAAAATTGTGCCTATATTATAAAAATGTAGTCTGTTATTCACATCATCATTTCCGTAATTGTATAAATCTGTTGCAAAAACCGACCATTGGCTGCTAAAATTAAATTCTGCTGTTGCTGCAGCCCAATTATTAAACCTGCCTTTTGCCCATTGGTGCTGAACCTCCCATCTAAATGAGGTTGATTTTTTAAGTTTATGGGTATTATCAAAAACAAAAGTATTGGCATTCACTTCTCCAATCGCTTCTTCTACATATCGGGCATTATAATATTGATTCACATAAGTAATTAAAGACGACCATTTTTTGTTCCACTTTTTTCTAATTTCAATACTAAAATCACTATAATATTTTTGACCAAAGCCAAAACCTTCCGCTGCATATTTTCTCTGTAAAGCATCATATCTTCCTTTTAAACCACTCCAATAAGAAAAATTGATAGATACGTTTGTACCATATTTGCCCCCTAGTTTGGTATTTTTTTTAAGTTTAAAAAACACATCAACTTGGCCACCAATTTCACCAGCTTTATTTCTATCGGGGTCAAAACTTAAATTGGGTTGTGCTGCATACACATAAATATTAGTTAGACTATAATCGTATTGTTTGGTTAATGCTGGTACATAATTTATTAAAGCTTGATTGTACACATTGCCAGCAAGTTTTCTTTCGGAATATATGCCAAAATTTTCCAGTCTCCTGAAATTGCCAGTAATACCAAACCCGTTTTTTGCATAAGAAAGATTTAGTAAATACGCCTCCCCATCAAACTGAAATTCTGGTCGTACATTATTAAACTCAACCAATGCATCTTTCGATTTAAAAACATATTCAAGATCGGCTGAGAAGCCACTTGCCGAAATATCAGCTCTAAAAGAGGTTAAATAAGTGCTTTTATTTAAGTTGGCAAAAGGCATGTCTGTTTCTTTTCTATTTACATAACTTAATCCAGCACTATACTTAATTTTTTTTGCTTTAAATAGGGTTGAAAGTTCTATATCTGTATTTACTGCTGCTATGGTACTATTGCTAAAATCGTTTCCCAAACCATTTCGTTGTTTGCCATAAAGTGTAGTTACTTTAATGGCATTAATAGGGTTGTATTTAATCATAGCACCATTAATAGAGTTTGCAATACCTAATTGCCTGTCTTCCCAACTTCTAAAAACCAAGCCATTGCCAAACTGAGTATAAAAATGTCCTATGGTTACATCTAAACCAATCGTATCATTTCTGTAGTTTAAATAATAGGTGCCAAGGTTTGTTTTTTTGAGTGATGGAGCATAATTCAACAATGCTTTGGGTTCATAAGATTCAATTTGTACTCCAGCAGTAATTTTCTTGAGCTTATAATCTAATCTTAAATAATTATTAGACCGAAACCTTTGCTCTGCATCGGTTTGCTCTAATTTTATTTTAGCATCATCAATATATAAAGCTGAGTTTGATTCTAAACTACCCGACAATTGAGCTCTAGTTAAAACAAATACAAAACAAAATATAACTAGCAATAATTTATGTAGCATAGTCTATTGGTTTTCCTTTAATATTTTAAAAATTTCATTTTCGTCTCCATCAACATAGCCTAAATGCCTATAAATTATTTTTCCATTTTTTACAATAATGGTATAAGGAATACCGGTAATATTTAATGCTCTTTTAAAATCTTGATTTTTGTCGAGCAGCACATTAAATGCCCAATCTTTTCCATTTACCAATGGTTCTACTCGTTTAATGGTTCTGCTATCATCTGTTGCAATAGCATACACATTAAACTTGATAGTTTTTTTCCAAATATCTAATTGATCGTTAATTGCAGATAATTCGTTAATACAAGGAACACACCAGGTAGCCCAAAAAGATAAGATAATGGGCTGGTTTGTAGTTTCGTTTAATTGGTTGGTACTGTATTCTTTGCCATTTAATGTTGCTAGCTTTACTACAGGCAAATCTTGGGCTTGAATATTTTGTTTAAATAAGAAAACTATAATGAATAAGTAAAAAGGTCTTTTCATGTTGGTAAACTTTATTTTTAATACTGCTGATTTTATTCTTTATACGAAGTAATTTTTTTTTCATTACAAAAAATATGTGCTTTTTCTTGTAATGTTTTTACGTTTTGTTCGTAATTCAAAAAAAATGATGATATGAAACACTTTTTTAAACTTAGTATTTTAGTCTGTATAGCATTTTTCATTCACGCTTGCACTAAAACAGAGTCAGATTTTGATGCAACAACACAAGAATCTATTACTATCAACTCTAGTACTTTAAGCGTAACAACTGGCTCAGTTGTTAATTTTACTGTTTTGTCATCTATTAATAGTGGTAATGTTACTACAAGTAGTAAGATATTTGTAAATGGAATGGAGATAACTGGAAACAGTTTTAGTTTTACTGCTGTTGGTAATTTTGCAGTGTATGCAACCAAGGGAAGCTTAACCAGTAATGTAATTACCATTAATGTTACTGCACCAACTGTAACCACAAATTTTAAGCACAAAGTATTGGTTGAAGAATATTCAGGCACATGGTGTGGGAATTGCCCTAGAATTTTGCATGCTGTTGATTTATTAAAGCAACAAACTATCAATGCTATAGTTATTAGTACTCATTTTACAGGTACTGATCCTTTTATTAATAGCGATGCTATTGCATTAGCAACGCAACAGCAAATAAGTGGTGTGCCTAATGGACGAATAAATAGAACAATTACTTGGAATGGTCCACATGATCAAAATGTAAACCAGGTAATTGGTGCAATACAAGCTTCAGCAACAGCTGGTTTAGCCATCAGCTCAACAAATAGTGGGGGTAATTTGAATATTACTATCGGTATTGGTTACACACAAGATTTAGTTGGTACAGCTAAACTTACAGTTTATTTAGTAGAAGACAAATTAAGTGCAACACAAACCAACTATTCATCTAACTTATATGGTGGTCTAAGTAGCATTCCAAATTTTCAATATAATGGCATACTTAGAAAAGTAATTAGCCCTGTTGCTGGAGAAGTTATACCAAGTATCGGTGCAAACAATACTAAAAATTATACATTAAGCATACCAAGTAACATATCAAATATTACAAATGCAAAAATTGTTGCTTTTATTACTAACAGTAATGGTACAGTAGTTAATGTACAAGAAGCAAAAGTTGGAGAAAATAAAGCTTTTGAAAGATTATAAGAATTAATGAACTCCCTCAATTAAAAATTGCCCAGCTAATATAGTATGGGCAATTTTTTTATAGGCTATAATATGTTTATTGAAATTATTCAGCAAAATGCTGTGTAATTAACTTAAAATACATATTCAATTACTTAGTCGTTACCTAAATTAAGACTATTGAAAATGAGTAAATAAAAGGTAGGGTTTTGTAATGCTGGGAAGAATAAGACTTTAAAAATCGAAGCATAAAAGGGAAAAAATAAGCATCAACAAATTGGTATCAATAAAAATTAAATTTTAACTATATCTGTAATTCTTATGTATATCTGAAATCATCATTCATCTATTAAGCAAGTTGTTGTTAGTTTAACCTTTGTTGCTGTAACAATTTTTCTTGCATGGCATGTTTTTCTTGCTCAGTTAATTTTGCTTGATTCAACTCATCTACTTTTTTAGCATTCTTTGAAATAAAAGCAATATGTTGTTCGAAATAATAACAAATAGCACAAATTTTCTGATGATATTTTAACCTCAATAAATTCACCAACGAAATTTTAATTTCATCTTTTTGAACAATTAATTGAGTTGCTTTTTTGCAATTGATATGTATAAATTTTTTAAACATTAGTACTATTTATTAATCCAGTTTTTTTCTAAACAAGTACGTAAATTCACTTTTGCTCTATGCATTAAAACCCAATAATTAGACGTGGTTATTTCTAAAAACTTACAAATTTCTGAAGTATCATAATCATCTATATGCTTTAATTGAAAAACAGCTTTTTGCAAACTATTCAATTTGTTTTTACATACATTGAAAATGCTATTGAACTCTTTTTCTATGAGAGTATCGTTAAAATTGATATTCCAATTTTGTGGATGATGATTTGTATTAAAATTGCCCTGTTCATCAAACTGTATCAATTCTTGTTGAGATAATAAATTGGTTGTATTCTTAATCTCTTTTCGGTAATAATCTATTATTTTATTTTTACAAATGGCAAATAACCAAGTTTTTTCAGAAGCCCTTGCATCGTATGTTTTGATAGATTTATATGCATTTAAAAACGTTTCTTGTACTATATCTTTTGCTTGTTCGGTATCTTTCAACCTATTTAATGTGTAAGAGAAAAGCATATCTGCGTAAGTTTCTACCCATTTCTCAGGAATTAAAATGTAGCTCTTCAAATTATAATATTTATAGGTAAATTATTTGAAACTATAGTTATCTTGCTATTACACTTAGTTTAATACTTAAATTATCACTCAACACTAAACTCGATCCTCCAATAGTAAAATCACGTCTGTTCATTTTTATATCGCCAGTAAACAAATATCCATTTTTTTGTGGTGTAGGTACAAAATTGAAAGAAATAAATTTTGTAATTCCCTTAAGCGTTAAATTTCCTTCTACAATAAATGTATTTGTAGTAGCGGTTGTACTAATTTTAGTAGAGGTAAATGTAATTGTAGGATGTTTGGCAACATCAAAATAATCTGACTTTTTTAAATGTTTATCTCTACTTGAATTGTTGGTATTTACTGTACTTGCATTTAGAGAAACATTGAAGTAGCTTGTAGCTAATTTTTGAGCATTGAACTCAATTTTACCCTGCAAACCTTTAATGGTACCTTTTGTTTGCATGCCAAAATTTTTTATTGAAAATTCAATGTTAGACTCTGCATCTATTGGGGTTAAAACTTGGGCTTGACTGAACTTGATTAAAAAAAGGGCTATTAAAATAAACACCAACCTTTTCATATAAAACTATTTTATTGATTAACTAATGAATATTCTTTTAGAATGTATAGGATACGCCTAACCCAACCATATCTGAAATATTTCTGAAACGGTCATTCATTGTTCCATTAGGTGTAATTTGTTGTTGAGTAGTAGTTTGGTACTCAACAAAAAAATGTTGTAATACACCACGTAAAGCCCATTTTTTGTTGAGTTGATATTTTATAAAAAATTCAGAATTTAAAGTACCTAAATCATTTTCTCCTGTAAGCAATAAATTAAATGCATAAGGCTTGGTACTAGATTCTGTTTTTATTGCTCCATTTGTTTGTAAAGTACTCATAGAATTTTTACCAAACGTTACACCAATAGCATCAATATTAAAACCTATTGAAAATTTTGAAGACAGATTGTAAGCTAAATTAATAGATAAGTTTAAAGAATTTGTTTGTGCTTTTTGTACCGTTAACGTATCAATATTTGCAGGAATTTGATCTGCAAATAATACAGCAAATGGTGCAGTAGAAGTTTTTGTTAGCTTGGCAGGTGCGGTAATAAATTCTTTATTTGTAGCAAAGTAGTTGGTAAATCTTACACCCCATCCAATTTCAAATTTCTTTTTTTTACCCAATTTCCAATTATGCACATAAGATGTAGCAATAGTATTTTCACTGCTTCCAAATGCTGTAGCAAAATCAACATATTCATTTACAGATTTTTCAGCCTTTTTTTGTGCATTACCAAGTATTGAGATAAAAAGCACACTTACTAACAATAGATTTTTCATTTTAATTATTTTTTACTAGCCTGTAATTCGTGATTTCTGAATAAACCTTACAGTGATTTTCAAGTTTTTAAACAATATTTTTTTTAACTTTTACTATTTTGATAATAAACACAATTTAAAAGAATTGAGTTGTTAGGTTAAGTAAATAATTTTTGTTTCACAGAAAAGCATTTTGAACCTGCCTGACGGCAGACAGGAATTGAATGTTAACCACGAAGGCTCTAAGGGCACTAAGAAAAGAAAACGAAGTTTTCCCTTTGTGTTCTTTGTGCCTTTGTGGTTAAATTAAAAATCATTAGCTTACAAATGGTTCTCAATGATTTAACTAACACATCATTGGCAGTCTCTCGAAACCTTTGAAAATAGGTAGGTTTCTCAGTAATCGCTTTCGACATGCTCAGGTTAACAGCTTCACTAACTAAACAATTACTAAATTCAAAAAGTCTAAACAACTTCAATTAATATTGAATCAAATTTTATTTAAAAAGGTTTTCCATGGGTTTGTTTGATGATCCAATTTGCCAAAAAAGGCATTTTACTTAAACATTTTAAGAAAACAATGGTAACATAATTATTACCAAAAAACCTTTGAACTAGCTTTCCCCAAAACAAACGATTGGCAAACTGTTTTTTCCAAGCAGTTTGATAATTGGTTTCTAAACTTTTTCGGGTTATTTTATTTTGCAAAAACATATCAACTTGTGTAAAAGCAATTTTACTGCTGTGCATAGCCATGCTCATGCCATTACCACAAAGTGGGGCAATTAATCCACAAGCATCTCCTAGCAATAAAATATGCTCATGAATTTGAGATTTCGATTGAAAACTTATTTGAGAAATGACCAATGGTTTTTTATAAATGAATGTAGCTTTTTCAAAAATTAATTTCAACGAAGGATTCATGCTTAAAATTTGTTGCTGCATTACATCTATTGAGTTGTTACTTAATTTTAAATTATTAGCTGTTGTAATGTAACAAATACAAACTTTGTTTTCTTCAATTTTAGACATTCCACAATAACCATCTTTAAAGTTGTGCAACGCAATTACATTGGTAGGGGTTTCTAACAAAGCATGATATTTTATACCAATGAAATTATTGAGTTTATTGGGTTTTGAAGTTGCAAATGCTCTTTTCCAACTGATATCTAAATTGTTTTTTTTGCCAAAACTGCCTACAACAATTTTACTATTGATGACTGTAGTATTGGTTTTTACAGTAAATACATCATTCGTAAATGCAACATCTTCTACTTTACAATTTGTGTGTACTGTAACATTTTGTTCAACACATAATTCGTATAAATAATTATCTAAAAAAAATCTACTTACCCCAAAACCACCTTGTGGTAAATGGTATTGATAACTATTTCCTTTAACATCGGTGATGGATAAATGATTAATGAAGGGCAAATTAAAGGTAGAAAGTGGTACACCAATATTGGTTAAGAAGTTCCAACTTTCCAAGCTAATATACTCGCCACATACTTTATGAAATGGATATGATTCCTTCTCAAATAAAATAACCGAATAGCCAGCTTTTTTAGCTTGTAAGGCAAAGGTTAAACCTGCTAATCCACCTCCTACAATTGCTATATCGTAGGAAGAATTATTCATTGTTTGTGTAAATAATTAAATGCCTAAAAGCCCATTTCCATTGAATGCTAGGGCTTGCAATGTTGGCTGTTTTAAATAGACTTATCCATTCAAGCTTAACAAATCCTCTTGCAACACTTAAAGCAGCATCATTTTTTACTAAATACGATTTTGAAAAAAGAGTGGTGAGTATTTTTATTGAATAATAGGCAAAGAAATTTCGATGTAAATCGTTAATGAAAAATCCAATTGTAGCATTTTCTTTCATCCAATTTAATTGATCTACAATTTGCGTATTGGTAAAATGATGGCAAAATAAACTGGAGAAAATGATATCTGGTTTTTCAATAAATTCATGGCAAGCATAGTCGCTACAAAACCATTGATCATTTTTATCGAACATTAAATTTGCTTTGGCAACTTCTAAACATTCTTGTTTTATATCAATACCAATACAGTTTAATTGTATTCCTTTTTTTAAACACCAACGTTTTAAAAATGCTAGATTATCACCACCTCCACATCCAATTTCACAAATAGTAATAGGTGTTTTATTTGCAATTAATTTTTTAAATCCTTGTAAAGTAATACCATGACCACCAAGCCAAGTGTTAATAAAATCAAGCTCTTTCATGTTTTGATGAATATCTTCAAACGGAATATTATCACCATCTAATAACTCTAGCTTGTATGATCTTGATTTTAAATTCATTTATTTAACAGCTATAAAAGTTTCCATGGTTAATCCTGGTCCAAATGCAATACCAAAAATTATTGCCTCATCATTTTTAATGTCTTGCAATATTGTATCTAAAACAAACAGAATTGTTGGAGAGCTCATGTTGCCATATTGTTGTAAAATGGCTCTTGAGTATTTTACATCTTCCTCAGAAAGTTGTAGTTTTTTTTGAATTACATCAATAATTTTTTTGCCGCCAGGGTGAATGCACCAATGCGTAATTTGTTGCTTGGTTAAATGAGCATTTTGTAAAGCTTCATTAACTAGCACTTCAATATCTGCTTCTATAAACTGTGGAATATATCCAGTTAATGTCATCAAAAAACCTTGGCTACTGAGTTGCCAAGCCATGTCTTTTTTACCACTAAAATTTACTTTACTAAAAAAGAATTTTAACGCTGCTAAAGCATTAAAACTATTGGTGTTACTGATTAAAACTGCTGCACAACCATCTGCAAAAAGCATACTGCTTGCAGCACCATCAACTGAATATTCTTTTTGAAAGTGAAGGGTACATAGTTCTGTAGCAACAAGTACAATATTCGCATTTGGCGTACTCTCTGCAATTTGATATGCCATTTTTAAAGCATGAATGGCAGCATAACAACCCATAAAGTTTACTGATGTTCTTTGCACAGTGGTTGGCATATCCATTGCTTCTACAATGGATAAGTCTAATCCAGGAGCACTCATTCCTGTGCAGCTAACAGTAATTAAATGTGTAACATGTTTAACATTTAAAATGTTTTTTATGCATTTTTCAATTGCTTGGGTAGATAATACTAAACTTTCTTTATTATACAATTCCATCCTAGCTTCAATGTTAGGAAAAGGCTCATCATTTTTTTGAGGAATAAACGTCCAATCTTCTTTGCTTTTGCTAAAATCTTCAATTAAAGAGTATCTATGTTCTATTGCACTTTGGTTGTATAAAAAACCTAGTTTTCTAGCATCTTCATATGCTAAAGAATACATCTTTTGCATAAAGTCTAAAATAGACTTTTGCTTGTGCTTAAAAGTCGGAACCGATGTGGCTATGGATATAATACTGGTCAAAATAATTTAATTATTGTAATCGTAATAAATGCTAGATTGGTAAATATGCTTGCTATCCAATTCATCTTCATCGTATTTTGAAAATTTGCTTCAGTTTCTTTTTTGTACACTTTTAAAAACCAAATAATAAAATAAACAATAACTGGCAAAAAGAATAGTTGTAAAATAATGAGAAAATTAAGCTCATTTGAAATGAGATTGTAGTTTACAAAAAGCAACACAAAAGCAACTAAATACATAAAGGCACAGAAATAAAAAGTACCACGTATGCCAAGTAACATGGATATGGTAGTTACTCCATCTTGTCTATCTTGCTTATGTTGATATACTTGAGTGATTGGATAAAACCCACCAATTAAAAAACTAGAAGCTATAACTGCAATCCATGGTATAGCGTCACTGTTTTGCAAACTTGCTCCCATGAAAATTGCAATAAATACTAAAGCTCCTTGATTAATAATTACTGTTAAGTAACCAATAATTGGATATTGCTTTAATCTAATGCCTCGATAACTGTAAAGCCTTGAAAAAATAATGTACAACAACATTATTACAACAAATGGTAGAGAAATTAAAAAACTTAACAGTACGCCTGTTAAATCGAGTATTAGTGTTGCATAAAACAACTGTTTAGTGGGTTTTAAGGGATTCTTTATACCGCCAATACTCTCTTCATCCATATCCATATAACTATTGTATCCATTGCTTGATGGATAAATAATTAAATGAAGAATGATACAAATGATGGTTGCATTTGTCCAATTAACTGTATCTATAAAACTTAATGCAAACCAATACACTGGCATTAAGAATAAAGAAAATTTAAACCGTAATAATTGAAGCGTAGACTTTTGTAACATTACTGTATGAAGTTAGGTATTTTAAGTTTGGCAAATTTCAAATAAATAACTATCCATTACTATTGTTCTATTTCAATAAACTGCATTGGTTAGTTGAATAAATAATTCAATAACTTTCTTCTAAGTAGTGTTTTTACATAAATCTACAATAGAAGCATTTACCATCATTTATTTCTCAAATCAACTATTTCAAAAGTTTTAGTTTATTTTTATTAATACAATAAAAATGGCTGAATTGTTGTGTGCCAATCGCCTGCATGTGTAAGTTGTTTTGCTTTTTGTAAAAATTGTTGCATGGGTAAATCAAATAAGGCTTCGCTATTTGTTACTCCCAATAATTTATCTAAATGTTGTTTGCCAGTAGGATTAACTAACGTAGGGTAGGGCTTCCAAGAGAAAAATGTTGGATGTAATTCTTTCACCAACTTAATAAATAATAGGGTTGTAAAAACTGGGAATAAATTCAGCTGGTCTTTTATTATAAATCGTACTCCATTACAAAATTCGTTGTTGTATTTACTATTTTTTGGAGTAAATTGAATGGGCTGTAGTTCAACTTCATCTTGCATTTCATTGAATAAAAAGCAAAGTTCATCTGCTTGTAACCAAGGAGAACCTGCAATTTCAAAAGCCTGATTGGTGCCTCTACCTTCACTAATATTGGTGGCTTCTAATAAACCCAATCCAGGGTACAATAATGCTGCTTGAAATGTTTGCATTGCAGGAGAAGTAGCCACAAATTTCATATACCAATTGGGCTGAAAATCTGTTCTATTCCAGTGATTACATTTTGCAATTTCTACTTTTGCACCAATAGATTTAGTTTGGTTGAAGTACAATGCCAATTCACCTAAAGTACAACCATGACGTAAGGGCATTGCCCATCTTCCTATAAAAGAACTACAATTAATCTCCTCTAAAATGGGTCCTTCTGTTAGCAATAGATTTCCTGAAATGGGGTTTGGTCGGTCGAGAATGATTAAAGGTTTGTTGTATTTACCACATGCTTCCAAAACATGGGTCATCGTCCATAAATAAGTATAAAACCTGCAACCAATATCTGGAATATCAAAAACTATGACATCTACTGATTGTAAATCTTCTTCAGTTGGAGCAAGTTGATTGCCATATAAACTAGTGATAGGAAGTTGCGTTAAGGCGTCAATACCATTTGAAATAAAAGTTCCATCTGCACCTTGTACATCTAAGCCATGTTCAGGCGAAAATAATTGTACAATGTTGAAACCATTATCTAACAAGGCTTTTCTACTTGGGATAAAAGTATTGGTAGTAGCAGCATGATTGGTTACTAAACCAATTCGTTTATTTTTCCAACTAGGTGGTTGTTGTAAAATGGTATCAATTCCAAACTCAATCATGCTATTGGTTTTAATAAAAAATGGTCATTGAATACAATGACCATTTTTTGTATTTCTATCAAATTTTTTAAGCCCATAAATTAGTTGGGTAACTTCCATCAGCTACCAATGCATCAATGCTAGCTTGTACACTTGGGGCATCTTCTTTATACGTTACACCAAACCATTGTGCTGATGTTGGTATAACCTGTACTTTTCCAGCACCACTCTTTACTACTTTATCTACTACTAATGGAATAAAAAACTCACTTTTCAAATTATTTATCTCTGCATCTAGAAATTCACCAAAATAGCTTTCACATTGATGAATAAAATTTTCATGAAAAGCAAAGAAATTCATACTTACACTTGCCTCTTCACTTACTTCGTGTAAATCATTTTCGTCTTCGTAAGTAATAATATTTTGTTCGTTTCTGTAAATTTTGGTACGTTCATTAATATCAATCAAATTACCATTTACATCAACATTACAAACGCCTCTGCTAACACTTCCATTATCACTTAATGTTTTCTTTAGTTCATATCCAATAATGGCATAGTTATTTTCACCAGCTTGTTGTACTAAAAAATTGTATGCTTTTACAAATCCATCTTTACCATAAAAATCATCGGCATTAATTACTGCAAAAGGTTCATTTACTTTGCCTTTGCAACATAAAACAGCATGTGCAGTACCCCAGGGTTTAGTTCTTTCTGCAGGTACATTTCTATCTTCGGTAAAAGACGTTAAAGCTTGAAAAACATAATCCACTTTAATTTTTCCTGCTAATTTTTTACCAAAATTTTCTTCAAACATTTCGTGAAATTCTTCACGTATAATAAATACTACTTTTCCAAAGCCGGCTTGTATAGCATCGTAAATGCTATATTCCATAATTGTTTCACCACTTGGACCAAAACCTTGAACTTGTTTTAAGCTTCCATAACGGCTTGCCATTCCGGCAGCTAAAATTACTAATGTAGGTTGCATACTTTTGTTTTAAGTTGTGCGAAGATAAAGGATATAACATTTCATCAATATGCTACACGTTCATCAAGATATTTCAATACAAAAAATGCAATCTAGTTTATTTAATGGTATTGATACACATGTATTGCGTTTAGACGAAATTCATCCTATTGTTAGTGGTAATAAATGGTTTAAACTAAAATATTATTTATTAGAAGCAATTGCACAGCACAAAAATACAGTGGCTACTTTTGGTGGTGCATTTAGCAATCATATTGTTGCTACTGCATTTGCTTGTAAAGCAATGAACTTGAAATCTGTAGGTATTATACGAGGAGAGCAACCCAAACAATTATCATCAACTTTACAAGCTGCAAAAGAATATGGAATGGAATTACATTTTGTAAGCAGGGCAAATTTTGTAGAAAAAGAAAACTTAAAAACTCAATTTGATTCAAATTTTTATTGGATTAGTGAAGGTGGTTATGGTACAATGGGTATGCAAGGAGCTACAGATATTTTAGTACAATACAATCAGGAAAAAGTTACACATATTATTGCTAGTTGTGGCACTGGTACTATGTTGGCAGGTTTGGTAAATGCAGCAATGCCACATCAAAAAGTAATAGGTGTTTGTGCATTGAAAGGATATGAAAATATACATCAAGCTATTCAACAAATTTTGCCTGCAGATAAACAGCAGCATGATTTTTCAATTTTGCACAATTATCATTTTGGAGGATATGCTAAACATCCTGCAACATTAATTGATTGGATGAACAAGTTATGGCAAGCAGAACAGTTGCCTACCGATATTGTGTACACATCAAAACTAATGTATGCAGTAAAAGAATTATGTAATAATCATTATTTTTCATCAACCAATCAACTATTAATTATTCACAGTGGTGGATTACAAGGCAATTTGTCGTTACCAAAAAACACTTTAAGATTTTGATTCAATACCAGTCTTTATCTTTGAAGCCATGACTTTTAAAAAATTTCTTTTTGTAGTTACTATATTTTTTTGCATAAGTATGCAAGCCATTGCACAAGATACTTTACCCAATTTCACTGTGAGAGAATTGGCAAAAGGTAAAGTGCAAGTGAGCTGGATTAACCCATTTGACAATGTGGTTCAAATGATTGTACAGCGTTCGTACGATAGTACCAAATACTTTAGAAGCATTTTTTCATCTCAATCGCCTTGGCTGCCACAAAATGGTTTTGTAGATAATAATGTAGCCAAAGGGTATAAAGTTTTTTATAGAGTTCAGTATGTATTTGAAGGAGGGGAATACTTTTTTACTAAATCAAAATCACCCGACAATTATGTGCACGTTAAAGTAATTAGGGTAAATAATGATGAGCCTGAAGATGCAGTAGATTCCTCTAACAATAAAGAAACTAGCAATAACAAAGACAATAAAGCAACCGAGAAAAAACCAACTCGTTATATAAAAGTGTATAAAGTTAATAAAGATACTTTGGTTGCAACTTTAGAATATAAGGATTACAAACGTTATCGAGATTCTATTATGAAGACTACAAAAGATACTTTACAAAGAACTTACGACGATGATGAAGTAATTATTAAACCCTACGTTCCTAAACCTGTATGGAAGGCATCTACTTATATTTTTACCAATGAAAGAGGATTTATTAGAGTGATTATTCCGAATATAAAACAACACAAATACCGAGTGATTTTTTTTGAAGATACAATGGAAGAATTGTTTCAAATAAAACAAGTTAAGGAAGCCGATTTGGTATTAGATAAATCTAATTTTTATAAATCTGGGTGGTATTATTTTGAATTATATGAAGATGAGAAACTCATTGAAAAAAATAAATTTTTTGTTGGAAAAGATCGGTGAGAATTATTTCTATATTCCGCTATTGGTAAATTAGCTGAGCATCAAACACTCGTTCAAAATTTCTTTGTACTTTCTCTTTTACTTCTTCAAAATCTAAACTATAGCCTAGTTCTTTTGCCAAAGAAGTAACTTGTTTATTTTGAATACCACATGGAACAATAAAGTTAAAATAATCTAAATCGGTATTTACATTAAATGCAAATCCATGCATGGTAATCCATCTACTGCATTTAATTCCCATAGCACAAATTTTTCTTTCTTTGCCAGCAATGTCAGCATCTATCCAAACCCCAGTTTCTCCTTTACTTCTGCCACCAATAATGCCATATTCGGCCATCGTTAAAATAATCACTTCTTCTAAGCTTCTGAGGTACCAACCAAGATCGGTTTTGAATTTATCTAAATCTAGAATGGGATATCCAACAATTTGTTGTAATCCATGAAAAGTAATATCGCCACCTCTATTAATGTGAAAGTACTCAATGCCTTTTGCTTGCATTGTATCATCATCAATGAGTACATGTTCTTTCTTACCACTTTTCCCTAAAGTGTACACAGGTGTATGTTCAACAAATAATAAATAATTGGTTGTTAAATGTGTAGTTGTTTCTTGCGATTTTAATGTTACGTTTTGCTTCAATAATTGCTCTTGATAGTCCCACACTTCTTTATATGAACGAATCCCCAAATCTTGAAATACTACTGTTTGTTGCATGGCGTAAAAGTAAGAAGAAATGGTATGAGTTAGAAGTTATAAGTGATGAGTGATAAGTTGTAAGTATGAGCAATGAAAACTAAAAACCAAGAACTGAATAACTTCAAACTAGAAACCCATAACTCGTAATCCATAACTCATAATTCATAACTCATTCCTCCGTCTTATCTTCGCAGCCATGATAGAAGAATTAGAACTAGAACAACCTAGTGACGATGTATATGAACGCCGAACTTTTGTAATTGACAAAGGACAAGAACCCATGCGTATTGATAAATGGTTACAAATACGTATTGAAGGAGCTACCCGTAATAAACTACAACAAGCTATTGATGATGGTTTTGTAACGGTAAATGGAAAAAATATTAAAACCAATTATAAAGTAAAAGCCAATGATGAAATTTTGGTTGTTACTTATGTAAATCCTGAATACAGTGAATTAAAAGCTGAAAATATTCCATTAAACATTGTTTTTGAAGATGAGGATGTTTTGGTAATTAATAAAGTACCCAATATGGTAGTGCACCCTGGAGTGGGTAATCATTCAGGTACTTTATTAAATGGTGTGGCTTATCATTTATTGCAACAAAACCCCAACTTAAATGAAGATGAATTACCTCGTTATGGCTTGGTGCATAGAATAGATAAAAACACTACAGGCTTAATTGTACTGGCAAAAAATGCAGCTTCAGCTTCTCATTTGGCCAAGCAATTTTTTAACCATACTGTAAGTAGAAAATACAATGCATTGGTTTGGGGGGATGTAAAAGAAGATACAGGAACCATTACAGGCAACATTGCCAGACATGAACAGTTTAGAAAAATGTTTGCCGTTTATCCTGAGGGTGAAAAAGGCAAACATGCCATTACACATTACAAAGTATTGGAACGTATGAACTATGTTACTTTGGTAGAATGTGTTTTAGAAACTGGAAGAACCCACCAAATTCGTGTACACATGAAATATATGGGGCATACTTTATTCAACGATTGGGAATATGGTGGCGATAGAATTTTAAAAGGCACTATTTATACCAAATACAAACAGTTTGTAGATAATTGTTTTGAAATTTGTCCACGTTGTGCTTTGCATGCTAAAACATTGGGTTTTATTCATCCACGAACCGAAAAAGAAATGTTTTTTGAAGCTCCATTACCCGATGATATGACCAATGTAATTGATAAATGGAGAAGATATGTAGGCAATCGTCCATTGGTAGATGAATAATTTAATGACTGTGCTATTCATAGTTTGAATTCTATTGTCGTTGTATAAATGATTTGAATTGCCATGTTTTCATTTTATAAGAATGCTTAAAAATGAAGCTAGTATTGGTTTTAAGCATTGTAATCATTTGGATATTATTCATGCAGAATCCTTCTTTTTTGCTACATTTAAAACATAAATATTACTATCAGCTATTTTGTTTTTCTTGAAATACACAAGAAAACAATTTACACACATACTATGTGAATATTCTGACACAATTCACTGTTTTTTCAACCCTCAAATACTTTATGTTTGCCCGATATGAAAATTCCAAAGCAAACTGCCGAAATTTTTGAATTGCTTAGCAAAGGCAATTTTTTATGCTCCGATAGTGCCGAAGATGCCAACAGGAAATTGTATAATGTAGTAGAACAAAATTTCGACGATTTATATGAATATTTTAGTGCAATTGATTTTGTATTAGAAAAAGGAGATGAGTTTTTTTATTTCTCTCGAAAAGAAAATAAAGCCGATTTAGAACGCAAAATTGAACAAGCCTATCGATGGATTGATATTGTTGATTTTTGTAAAACTTTCGATAACGCATTTGGTGCTGGTTTTAGATTTACTCCATCGCAAATAGATCAACAACTTAGAGTAGATGTAAGTTTAAAAGATAAATTAGATACCATGAAACGTTTGGTTGGCGATGGTAATTATACCGAACGTATTAAAAAATTGATTAACGAATTATGTAGTTATGGCTATGCCGAATTAGAGAACGAAATTTTGCAACAGTATAAAGTAGTTGCCTCTTTCAAATACATTGAACAATTAATTTTAAGCATTTCAATATCCGAAGAAGTACAATATGAGGTTTCTTAATAAAATTACATTCATTAATAGTGCTACCATAAAATATGCAGAAGTGCATATTGATGGTAACGTGCATTTTATTGGTACGCAAGGTGTAGGTAAAAGTACTTTACTGCGTTCTATTTTATATTTCTATAATGCCGATAGTTTAAAGTTGGGCATATCAAAAGAAAAGAAAAGTTTTGCCGAGTATTATTTTCCTTTTCAAAACTCTTACTTGGTTTATGAAGTAACTACCGAAACTGGTAATTATAGCATTGTTGCATTTAAGTCGCAAGGCAAAGTGTGTTTTAGATTTATTGATACTGCTTACGATAAGAAATACTTTATTGCCAACGATGGTAAAGCTTTTGAAACTTGGGATGCTACAAGAAGTTTATTAGATGCCGCCAAAATTTATTATACTAAAAAAATAGATCGATACGAAGAGTATAGAGATATTTTATATGGAAATAACGATACCAAAAAAGACTTTAAAAAATATGCTTTATTAGAAAGTAAGCAATACCAGAATATTCCAAGAACTATTCAAAATGTTTTTTTGAATAGTAAGCTAGACGCTGAGTTTATTAAGCAAACGATTATTATGTCGTTAAATGAGGAAGACATAGAAATAGATTTAAATAGTTATACGCATCACTTAAAAGATTTTGAATCACAGTTAAAAGACATTCAGCTTTTTAAAGAATCGCATGTTTTAAAACAAGCAGAGAATGTAATAAAGTTGCATACAGCTATACGTCATCTTGAAAGAGAAAAAATTCAATATTCATTACAATTGGCTTATAGTGTGCAACAAGTACAACGTTTAGAGCCAAAGCTGTTCGATAAAAAAGAACGTGAAGAAAATAATAAAGAAACGTTACTACAAAAAATTGAAGAGTCGGAAAAAAGATTTCAAAATAAAATTCAAAAGCTGAGAGGGGAGATTACGGTATTAGACGATAAGTTAAAAACTATCAAAGAGAAAAAAGAATATTACGAGAACAAAAAAATTGAGGAAACCGAGCACCGGGTTGCCAAAAAATTAGATGTTGAAGCAGCATTCAATAAATTGAAAAAAGAGAAAGAAGTTTTATCGTTTCAGTTTAAAGAATTGAATCAGAAATTCGAACTCTTATTTCAACATGAAGAAAGAAGTTTGAAAGATTTTGAGCAAGCAAAAAACACAGAAAAGCTTCAATTAAAAGAAACGTTTTATCAACACAAAAACGAATTAAAAGAGCAGTTAGAACAATTAAAAGAAGATATAAAAGATAACAATAAGCAATCTATTGTTCAGGCACAACAAGCAATTGAAGATGCTCAAAAAGAAGTTCATCATTGTTATATTAAAAAAGAAGCTATAAAGCACCAACGCTTTTTTGAAGACGAATTAATTGTTGCTAAAGACAGTTTAAGTAGTTTGCAAATAACTATTCAGCAAAGCGGTAATGAAGTACATGCTTTTAAAAACAAATACGATACATTATTAAAACAATTGTCTTTTGATGAAGGCACTTTGCAACAGCAAACAGAAAGATCTATTGAAAAATTAAATGAAGCTATTGTACAGCAGCAACAGCAAGTACAATTTATTGAGGCGAAAATTAATAACAGTAACGATTCTTTGTATGGTTGGTTAAATCAACATGAGCCGGGCTGGGAAAATACCATTGGAAAAGTAATACAAGAAGAAGTATTGTTTTTAAATGATTTGTCGCCACAAAAAAATACAGAAAAAACAAACACTTTATATGGTATTCAAATTAATTTGAATGAGCTTTCTTCTAAAGTAAAAACTGTAGCCGATTATACAAAAGAGAAAACTGTTTTATTGGCCGATGTAGAAAAAAAGCAACAACAAATTCAAGCTCATCAGCAAAAGTTAATAGAGGAGTTAGATAAGTTAAAACGAAAATATCAACCCAAAATAAAAGAATATAAAGAAGGTATCAATGAACACTCTTATATAGTTGAGCAAAGTGAAACTAAATTGGCTCATGCAAAACTGTTGATAAAAGATATTGAAATTAAAGCTCAAACTGAGCAACAACAAGCATTACAGCAAATAAATGATTTAATAGATGCAGCAACTGAAAAACATTTAGAAGCAAAACAGTTTTTGCAATCTATTGAAGATGGTTTACAAAAGCAATTAAAAGCCAAAGAAAAAGAACACGATAAAAAATTAAATATTGAAGAGGAAACTTTAAAAACAAGGTTACAGTTTATAGAAAATGATGTAGCAACTTATCATAAAAATTATGAGAAGCAAATACAAAAATTGAGAAAGCAACAGCAAGCTGAATTGGCTGGAGAAGGTGCCAATACAGAGCAGCTAACTGCACTTGAAAACGACATTACTCAACTACAAAAGGAATTGAATTTTATAGAAAAAAACAGAGACTTAGTTACAGAATATAAAAAAGACAAACGTGAGTTACTTGACAAAGTAGATAGTTTTAAAAACGAAAAATCGGTTTTAGAACAACGCAACGAAAATGAAGAACTTAAGCATCAACAACAAAAACAAAAACATCAAACCGAGTTAAAAAGTATTGAAGAAAATATTGCAGTTATTACTGCCGATTTGCAAAAAGCACAAGATGATATTGCAGAGTTTAAAAAGTTTCAACAAACAGAGAATTATGCAACTATTGCCATTGCTCATAAAGAAGTAAAAGAAGAAAACAAAACCGATAAACGTACTAAGCAAATTATTGAAGAATTAAATAGAAGTTATTACAATGGCATTAAACGTTTAGATGAATTAAAAGAAGCCGTAAATAAATATTTGAGCAATTTCTCTTCTCAAAATATTTTTAATTTTTCAACTGGTTTAATAGCTAAACAACAGTACTTAGACTTTGCAGAACAGTTGAATGATTTTATGACCGACCATAAAATTGAAGAATACGAGAAAAGAATCAATGAACGTTTTGCCACTATTATACATTCGGTAGGAAAAGAAACCACCAATTTGTTGAGTAAAGGCGATGAAATACAGAAAGTAATTACCAATATTAATAAAGACTTTGACCGTAAAAATTTTGTTGGAGCTATTAAAAAAATTGAGCTCAAGCTAGATGCAAGTGCCAATAAGGTTGTGCATTTGTTGCAACTAATTAAAGCCTTTAACGATGAACATGCATTTGATATTGGTGGGTTGAATTTATTTTCTTCGCAAGATTCTGAAACAAAAAATAAGAAGGCTGTTGATTTATTAAAACAGTTGAGTAAATCAATTACAGAGTATAAAAAAGAGTTTATTTCTTTATCAGATTCATTTGAATTGAAGTTTAGAATTGAAGAAAATCAAAATGATACTGGTTGGGTAGAAAAGTTGGCCAATGTAGGTTCTGAAGGAACAGATGTTTTGGTAAAAGCCATGATTAATATTATGTTATTGAATGTGTTTAAAGAAGGGGCTTCTAAACGTTTTAAAGATTTTCGTTTACATTGTATGATGGATGAAATTGGTAAACTGCATCCTAATAACGTAAAAGGAATTTTACAATTTGCCAATGATAGAAATATTTTACTCATCAATGGTTCACCAACAGAAACTAATGCAATGGATTATAGACATATTTACAAATTAGAAAAAGATGCCAAGAGTTTTACCAAAGTGAAAAGAATTATTTCTAACTATGCTTAGGAAATAAATCATTGAATTTGAAGTATGAAATTTGCTTATTGGATTATATTAATCAGCTTTTTTTTCTTACTCTCTTGTGTACAAGAAGAAAAAAAGTTTGACTTAACTAACGATTGGTTTATCATTCAGCCAGGGTTTAATGATACTGATAGTTCTGGCTATGAAAATATGGCATTGAGTTTAAATGATGATGGAACCTACACACATTTTGCAGTTAATTTTTATAATTATGGGAAATGGGAGTGGAGAGAACGAGACTCTAAAATAATTCTAAATCCATCTAGTGGCTATCCTTTGAATGGAACATTTGTTTTTGAGTTAGCCGACTATAAACCTGAACAGTTACAGGTAAAACGAATCATCAAAAAAGGAACTGCAACTATAAGAAAGAAAAATGTTGATGTTTGGTTTGGCAATAAAAACACTACGAAGTTTAATCCATTTAAAGCCGATTTAAATACCTGGCGAATTAAACCAGCAGCCTTGGAAACGAAGGAACAAATTCGTAAACGAACGCTTGATTATCTCAATTTTTTAAAAGTTTATTTTAGTTATTTGGTTGATAATAAAATTGAAAATCTTACACATGGTTGGTATCCTCAACCATTTCAACTGCATTTTGCCAACACTGCAAGAATGGCTTACAGTAATGAGTTAAACGATTGGAATAAATGTTTTTTTAATGAAGAACAAGCTATAGAAGGGTATAAAATTTTTAGTGGGGTAATATATAAAGTAAAATTGCACCATAAGGAGTCAGTAGCCGAGAGAAATTTAGATATGGTAAATCAGCTTCTTGAGGTAATTGAATAAGCTTGATAACTCTCATTTTTTGCTACAATTCATTTAGTTATCTTTGAAGCAATCAGCAAAAATTATAAAATATTATGAGCAAGTTTTCACAACACAATTTTGCCAATGAAAAAGCATTAATCAGGGTAGATTTTAATGTGCCATTAGATAAGGCAACATTTGCAATTACCGATGATACAAGAATGACAGCAGCAATACCCACAATCGAAAAAATTTTAAACGATGGTGGTAGCGTTATTTTAATGAGTCATTTAGGAAGACCAAAAGATGGTCCTGAAGAAAAATATTCTTTAAAACATATTACTTCACATTTAAGTGATTTATTAGGTGGAAGAACAGTTTTGTTTGCAACAGATTGTATAGGAGATGATGCAATTGCATTATCGCATACATTACAACCTGGTGAAGTTTTATTATTAGAAAATTTACGTTTTTATAAAGAGGAAGAAAAAGGCAATGAAGCATTTGCAGAAAAACTTGCCAAACTTGGAACAGTTTGGGTAAACGATGCATTTGGTACAGCTCACAGAGCACATGCAAGTACAGCTGTTATTGCAAAATTCTTTGCACCAGAAAATCGCTTTTTTGGATTGTTAATGGAAGGTGAAGTTGAAAGTGCAGAAAAAGTATTACATAAAGCTGAGAAGCCGTTTACAGCAATTATAGGTGGAGCCAAAGTGTCTGATAAAATTTTAATTATTGAAAATTTATTAGAACGTGCAACCGATATAATTATTGGTGGTGGTATGGCTTATACTTTTATGAAAGCAAGAGGTGGTAAAATTGGTAGTTCTTTATGTGAAGAAGACAGATTGGCAACGGCATTAGAAATTTTAGAAAAAGCAAAAGCCAAAAACGTGAGTATTCACTTGCCCGAAGATTCATTAATTGCTGATAAATTTTCAGCTGATGCCAATACACAAGTTTCGCCAAGTGATGCCATTCCTGATGGTTGGATGGGTTTAGATATTGGTCCTAAAGCTGCAGGTATATTTAGTGAAGTAATTAGAAAATCAAAAACTATTTTATGGAATGGTCCTATGGGCGTCTTTGAAATGGAGAAATTTCAAGCAGGAACAAAAGCAGTTGCTGTTGCTATAGCTGAAAGTACTCAAAATGGTGCATTTAGTTTAGTAGGTGGAGGCGATAGTGTAAGTGCTGTGAATCAGTTTGGATTTAACGATAAAGTAAGTTATGTAAGCACAGGTGGTGGTGCCATGTTAGAATATTTTGAAGGTAAAGAACTGCCGGGTATTGCAGCAGTAAATTCATAAATTCAACTTTCTAATAACTAAAAACGCTGCAACTTGTATTGCAGCGTTTTTTATTTAAGTATTTCTTTTTTAATAGTTTATTGATAGTTGACTTACGTCATGAACATTAAACTTTAAAAATCAGCCCTGCATTTTTTAATGGTAATTTTCTTACTCGTAAACCACTTGCAGCAGCTATAGCATTACACAATGCAGGTTTTACACTTGGTACACTTGTTTCACCAGCACCACCTGGAGGTTCACTACTATTGATAATTTTAATTTGTAGAGGAGGTAATTCACCCATACGAGTTACTTCAAAATCTCTAAAATGATTTTGTTGTACAGTACCTTTATCAATGGTGATTTCACTTTTAAGTACTTCACTCATTCCCCAAACAAATCCTCCTTGAATTTGATTTTCTAATCCATCTGGATCTATTACAGTTCCTACATCAGTTACACAAACTGCTTTAAGAATAGTTACTGTTTTATTTTTTACCGAAACTTCAAAAGCATGTGCAGTATAAGCCATTGCATGATTGTAAAAACAACAAGCAATTCCAACAGCCGTTCCTGCAGGTCTTTTTTTATTCCATTCAATTAGGTTAGCGGCTTCTTGTAAAACAGTTGCCAAACGTTGTGGTGTATATTTTGCTCCACTAATGGTAGTAATTGATTTACTAACCAATAATTCTAAACGATAAGCAAGTGGATCTTTCTTTTGAGCAGCAGCCAATTCATCTACAAAACATTCAATCACAAAATTATTATAGGTAAAGTTTACTGCCCTCCACCAACCTTCTGCTAATGGAGCTTCTGCTCTGTGTACTGCACCTCTTAGCATTGGAATATTGTAATACATATCATTATCAGCACCACCACCTAATTCTCCTTTTAAGCTATTGGCATTGCCTTTTTTACCTTGCGAATCCATCACAGGTGCAATAGCAATTTGATGTTGCCAATTGATTGGTAATCCTTTCTCATCTAACTCACTTTGTAAACGATGAACTGACGCAGGTCTAAAAACACCAAACTTCATATCTTCTGCTCTGCTAAATAACAATTGTACAGGTTTGCCATCGGCATGTGTAGCTAGTTGCATGGCTTCTCCACCATAATCGGCTGATAGTTTTCTACCAAAGCCACCACCCATGGGTTGTAGATTAATAAATACATCGGTATTCTTCAAGCCAAAAAATTTACTTCCATTATTGCTTACACTTCCAGGACTTTGGAAACCTCCCCAAATTTCAAATTTTCCATCTTTAAACTGAGCAATACAATTCACAGGCTCCATAGTTGCATGTGCTAAAAATGGCAGTTCATATTCGGCATTAATTTTTTTAGTTGAATTTGCTGCAAACATTTCAGCTGATTGCCCACTTGCGTCAACTACTAAATCGGGCTTAGTAGTTAGCATTTTTTTTAATGATGTTGAGTAAGCTTTACTATTAGCGGTTGCAAACTTTCCTAAATCCCAATTCACTTTTAATTGTTGAGCTGCTTTCATGGCACCCCAACGATTGGTGGCAATAATACCTACACCATTTCTGTTGTTCATGCCCATTTCTTTCATTTCAACCAACTTTACAATTCCATCAATATCTTTTACAGAATTGGCATCCCAGTTTTTTACTTTTCCTTCTAATACCGGACATCTTACAACTGCTCCATATAACATGCCTGGCAATTTTATATCAATACTAAAATTGTATTTACCAGTTACAATGTTTTTAATATTGGTTTTCTTTTGTCCGGGTTTGCCAATTATTTTAAAGTCTTTATAATTTTTTAATGTTGGATTTTTCGGTACTTCTAATTTGGCAGCTTTTGCATACAACTGAGCATAAGTAAGTTCTTTGCCACTCACGGTATCGGTTACTTTACTTCTTTCTGCTCTACATTGACTTGACGGAACTCCCCATTCATTTGAAGCAGCAGTAATGAGCATTTCTCTTGCGGTTGCACCTGCTTTTCTTAATGTGTTGTATTGTGTCATCACACTTGTACTTCCACCAGTTCCATATTGACCACCTTTAGCTGCATCAAAGGGTAGTGCTTCAATAATAATATCATTGGGATTAGCTTCTAGTTCTTCTGCCAAAATCATAGGCAAACTCGTTTGTACACCTTGTCCACTTTCTTGCTTCAACACATAAATATAAATTTTGCCATCATCGCATAGCTTGATTAAAGGAGATGGTTGAAAACAAGTTGGATCAACAATATTGGCTAAACCTTTTAATGGAATCATTTGAGCCAATAACCATCCACCCGATGTCAGTGAAGCTATTTTTAAGAAGTTTCTTCTTTGCATAAAAAAATATTTTTAGCGAATGCTGATTTGAAAATATAAATGAAATAATGATTCATTATTTCATTGCAGTTGCAGCTTGTTTAATAGCTTTTTTAATTCTATAATAAGTGCCACATCTGCAAACTACTTGGCTCATTGCATCATCAATTTCTTCATCGGTTGGGTTAGGGCTTTGTTTTAGCAAATCAACGGCAGTCATAATTTGACCACATTGACAATAACCACATTGCGGAACATTCACATCTATCCAAGCTTTTTGTACAGGATGAGAAGCATCTTCACTTAGACCTTCTATAGTAACTATTTTTTTACCTACACAAGCAGTTGCAGGTAACATACAACTCTTTTGTGCAGTATCGTCAATATGCACAGTACAAGCACCACAAGTGCCTACACCACAACCATATTTTGTACCAGTTAAATTCAGTTCATCTCTTAATATCCAAAGTAATGGAATATCACTAGGAACATTCACGGTTTTAGTTTCGTTATTAATATTTAATTGATAACTGGGCATAATCAATGTATTATAAATTATTTTATTTAGTTTAAGGCCAACTGAGTACTTCGTTACAAACAATATTTACCCAACGTTGAGCATCTTGTATTTTCATTAATTTATGAACATAAACAAGTCGTTCAACAAAAGCTGCTGGTTTACGAGCCGTTGTTGGTTTATTGGGATTCATTGGATTTTGATAAGCAAAACTGTTTGAATTATTTTTCAAATACAGTTGTGCTTTTTTGCTGTTATAGGTAGCACCAAAATAATTCTTTATACTTCTTGCAATGTCTTTGTATTCCTTTCTATAATTAGGATGCAGCAACATATAAGAAGCTTTGTAGTTTTCTTTTAGCCAAGGCCAAACTAGCTTTCTTTTTTGTTCATCTTTCAATATTTCAAAAACTGCTTTTTCTTTAAATGTTTCCCAGCCTTTACTATAAGTTATGGCAGTTAAATAATTGCCACCACCGCCAGGTAAACCATAGCTAGCCATTATTTCTTTATTAAGTCCATAACTGTTAGGTTCACTAACAAAAGCCCTTAATGCTCGACTTAAAATAGTTTGAGTAGTCCAAGTGGTAATGCCTGTGCATCTAAAACAATTTCGTTCTTTAAATTCAATGGAGTCAGTAAGTGAAGCATATTTTTTTAAGGATGGAGGAAAGCTGGTTGGGTTCATTATTTTTAGCAAAGCTGCATCTTCATTAAAACTAAATTTTTCAATATTCCCGTTGGTATAAATAAAATGGTTAGAACGTGCGGAGTAATTAAATACTAGCATAGCTCCACTAGCATTAAATTCTTCGTACTCATAAAAATAAAAATGTGGTGGAATAACTTCTTTTCCAACTTTATTTATAAAACCACATGAATCGTGTCTTACCCTAACATAAGATAATCCAAATTTATTCATTGGATGTATGTATTGATATTTAAAATCGGTTAATTGTTTAGTGCCTTTGAATAATGCCCAATGATCATTTTTTTGAACAGCTCTAAATGGTGGATGATTTACAAAGTTGATGGTATCTTCCGATTGAACTTTGATGAATGTAGGGTTAGTGAAATTATTAAAGGAAGTAAATACAGCAATGGTTGCAACGGCTAAAATAGACAAGTGTTTAATCATAAACTATAATTTCAAGCAATAAAATATATCTCTCAAATATACTGAATAATGCTGTTGGAAATTTTATCGTTTTTTATTGAACTGTATTTCTCTTATAAAACACAAAACCATTTTTTTCGTACAACTTTTGTAGCCCTGGAATAGTATCTAGATTTTCTTTATGTTGTATTTTGGTAGATATATAGGCAGGTTTATCAATATTGCCTCTAATCATCCATTCAGCAGTTTTGGTACTATCATTTTTAAAAGGAGGCTTATTGGTATAAAAGAAATGAGCATAGCTTTTATATCCCCAAGTTTCTACATAACAATCTTCACCTTGCCTTGCTTTAAAAAATTCAATATTTGCTCGTTGAGATATGGCTTCAATTTTTGGAGTTAGAATTACTGTAGTTAATAGACAACTAATGGTTAAACTAGCAAACAATAAACTAATTTTTTGCACTTTATTTTTACCCACTAAATAATAAATAACACCTGCTAAAAGTATTAAGCCTCCAATGCCATCGGTCCAAACCCAATGAACATTGGCTTCTAAATTGCCTCTTGCAAAAACATCTTCTACTTTATTTACCCATGTATCTTTTTGCATGAGTACAAAAGGAATTGCAGTAATTAAAGTGCCTAATAAAATGCCAACAAAACCCAATAAAATGTTTAAGCCCACATGAAGTTTAATTATTCTTTTCTCCCATATTTCGTACACACATAAAGCTGCTAAAAATGTCAATGGAAACCAACATAAAGACGAGTAGTGAACAATTTTTGTTTTAACAATAGAAAACAATAGAAGCGTTACCCAAAATAAAACAGTCATCCATACTTTAAATGTTCTTTGTTGCACATTACCCGATTGTATGAATTGACCTTTCATAAAAAATATAGAAGCAGGAAAACAGCCAACCAATAAAACCCACCAATGATAAAAAAAAGGTTCTCCATGATCGGCATCACTCGTACTAAATATGGCAATTTGACGTTGGGTGAATTCTATAATAAATGTGGGGCCGTTTTGTATAAAATCTACTCCAAACCACATAAAGCAAACTACAAAAGCTGCAGCTACAATAGTTCCAAATTCTTTAATATTTATGAAGAATTTAAACCGAAGCATAAGTACAAAAACTACATAAGAAAGTAGTGCCAACAATATAGCAACAGGCCCTTTGGTTAACACTGCTAAACCTAAAAATAAACCTACAAAAATAGCAGATTTAAAGCGGTTAATTGTTAGATCAATGGTTAAAAAATAAAAATGATAAATAGACAAAAAAATAAATAAATTAAACCAAGGATCTATAATGCCACTTTTAAAATAAAGGAAAGTTACAAGCGTACCTAAGTAAATCATTACCCAAATTCTTGCTAAGTTTTCGTTGTAAATTTTTTTTCCAATTCTAAATAACACTACCAATGTTATAATACCACATATTGCATTGGGAAAACGAGCTGCAAATTCGTTAATGCCAAAGACTTTCATACTTAATACCTGCATCCAAAAAAATAAAGGAGGCTTCTCAGTGAACCTAGCATAGTTAATTTGCACATTAAAATAATTGCCTGTGGCAATCATTTCTCTGGCACTTTCGGCAAAGTTGATTTCATCCCAATCAAATAAATGTACATTGCCTAAAAATGGTATAAAAAGCAATGCAGCCAATGCTGCAATAGTGAGTTCGTTTTTCAGTAATACTTTTAACATGCCACAAAAATAAGTGGAGTTTGTTGGATGAATGCGTTGGCCTAAAGTAATTATATTTGACACCAGACAAAATCCGCAAAAAAATATTTTTGAATAAAGCTTAGCTTTTAATTGTAGCATACATGTATTCATTTAAAGATTTGGTTCAGCTATTTGCCGAACGTTTTAATACTGCACATTTCCCAGCAACTCCAGCAACTTTATATGAGCCAGGAGATTATTTTTTAAGCATTGGCGGTAAAAGAATTCGTCCAGTAATGTGTTTAATGGGTAATGAGTTATTTGATGCCATTGGCGATAATGCATACAATGCTGCAACAGCCATTGAACTATTTCATAATTTTACGTTGATTCACGACGATATTATGGATGCTGCTCCTTTACGCAGAGGCATGGAAACCGTTCATAAAAAGTATGGAGAAAGTACAGCCATTTTAACAGGCGATGTAATGATGATTCGTTGTTACGATTACCTCAATAAAATCGATAGCGAACACCTACATAAAGTATTGTATTTGTTTAATAAAACTGCAAGAGAGGTTTGTGAAGGGCAGCAAATAGACATGGATTTTGAAAAACAAGATCATGTTTCTTTAGAAGAATACATCAATATGATTGCTTTAAAAACTTCTGTATTAATTGCAGCGAGTTTACAAATTGGTGCAGTGTTAGGTGGTGCTAGTGAAGGTAATTGTAATCATTTGTATGAGTTTGGCAAAAACTTAGGTATTGCATTTCAAATTCAAGACGATTATTTAGATGCTTTTGGCAATCCAGAAAAGTTTGGTAAAGATGTGGGTGGCGATATTCGTCAAAATAAAAAAACCTTTTTATTGCTACATGCACTAGAAGTTGCTTCGGTAGAACAAAAAGTAAAAATGCTTCAGTTAATGAACGAAAATCCTGCTGATAAAGTGCAACAAATGCTCCAAATTTTTAAAGATTGTAATGTAGATGCTTGGGCGAATGAATTGAAAGAAAAATATGTACAAACTGCTTACAAGCATTTAGAAGATATTGCTGTAACATCGGTAAGAAAACAGCCATTAAAGGAATTGGCTGAATATTTAATTCAACGCGATATATAATTATACAATATGCATAAATGCTCACTTTTGGGGTGGATATTAATCCTATCCATATCAGTTCAAGCTCAAGAAAAAATAACGTTAAAAGGTAATTTAAAAACGTTGATTCCTGTTATTGCCAATAATATGAATTCGAACTTTTCAAAATTGGTTAAACCAATAAAGGACTCTGTTGAAAAGCTTGCCATTACTTTAGAAAATGAGCCTACTATAAAATCTATCAATGTAGTTTGGAATACTCGTTTCAATAAAACTAATAGAGTAATTACCATTACTTGGAAACCCACAACACAAGCTTATGTTGCCATTAAACAACAACAAGAAATAGTTTTTTTATTGGTTGGTGCTTTATTAGATTTTGATAAAGATTTTACAGAAAATAGATTGGTAAGCCATGTTAGAAAGGGAGAACCAATTGCTGCTTATGATGCAAGATTTACAAGCAAAGTAAATGATAAATGCTATGTATCGTCTGTAGTAAATTCTGATTATTCAAACAGAGCAAAACCGTTTTTTCATAATGAAGTAACATTTTATTCTTGTAATTAAATGAAGTTGCTGTATGTATTCAGCAAAATTGATTATTCAAGTTTTGTATCATTACAACTTATATTAGCAATTCTTTAAAGTATACCTCAAATAAAAACTAACTGAATATGTCGTTATTCCGAAAAAAATCAATTGATAAAATTGTTGCCGAAGCTGCCGCAGGTAATTCAGATGGTCATGGAGAAAGGCTCAATAAAATACTTACCGTAAAAGATTTAACTTTTATGGGCATTGCAGCTGTAATTGGTGCAGGCATTTTTTCAACAATTGGTAAAGCAAGTTTCGATGGTGGTCCAGGTGTTGTTTTTTTATTCATCATCACAGCCATTACTTGTGGTTTTAGTGCTTTATGTTATGCCGAATTTGCAAGTAGGGTGCCTATTTCAGGAAGTGCATATACCTATGCTTATGTAAGTTTTGGAGAGTTGGTAGCATGGATTATTGGCTGGGCTTTAATACTAGAATATGCTATTGGAAATATAGTGGTGGCCATTAGTTGGAGTGGTTATTTTGATAATCTATTGAGAGGATTAGGTATTCATTTACCCGGTTGGTTACTTACAGATCCATTTACTGTATCTTCTACCTACGCAAAAGCAATGGCTGCACAAACAGCAGGTGAAACCTTAACTGCAAGCATGCAATCTGCAATAGCTGCTTATGCAAGTGCACCTATTATTGCAGGTAAACACATATTTATCAACTTACCAGCTGCATTGATTGTAGCCTTCATCACTTTTCTAGCTTATATAGGCATTAAAGAAAGTAAGAAAACTACCAATCTAATGGTGATTTTTAAAATTGCAGTAATTATACTCATTATTGTAATGGGATTTTTTTATGTAGATACCAAAAATTGGACGCCCTTTTTGCCCAATGGTTTTGGTGGAGTATTAGCTGGGGTTTCAGCTGTATTTTATGCCTATATTGGCTTTGATGCAATTAGTACAACTGCAGAAGAATGTAAAAATCCACAAAGAGATTTGCCAAGAGGTATGATTTACTCCTTGCTCATTTGTACTGCATTATACATATTAATTGCATTGGTTTTAACAGGTATGGTAAATTATACAGAGTTGAATGTAAGCGATCCTTTGGCTTTTGTTTTTGATAGATTAGGTATGCAAAAAACAGGCTATATTATCTCTATTAGTGCTGTAGTTGCAACTACTAGTGTGCTACTAGTTTTTCAATTAGGACAACCCAGAATTTGGATGAGTATGAGCCGAGATGGTTTATTGCCCAAACGTTTTGGTAAAGTGCATCCTAAATTTCAAACACCTTCATTTGCTACTATTGTAACTGGTTTTTTAGTAGGCATTCCAGCTTTGTTTTTACCCGGTAGTATTGTTACAGATTTAACTAGTATTGGAACTTTATTTGCATTTGTATTGGTTTGTTTAGGGGTATTGGTTTTGCCAAAAATTACTCATGTAAAAGGTGGAGGAAGATTTAAGTTGCCTTATATCAATGGTAAATTTATAATCCCCATTTTAGTTGCAGGGTTTATTTGGTTATTTAAAGATAGATTGATTGCTGCCTTTACAAACATGGGTAATGAAGGTTATCAAGAATTATTGTTTATAGTTTTTATAGCAATTGCAGTAATTGTTGCTATACTAAGTTTTTTAAGAAATTATTCAGTAATACCTATTGCAGGTGCAATGTGTTGTATGTACTTAATGATTGAAATTCCACCTATTAGTTGGTTGTGGTTTTTTGTTTGGATGGGTTTAGGTTTAGCTATTTATTTTTTATATGGCTATAAAAAAAGCAAATTAGCAGTTTAGCTATTCTTTAATTTTGACATAATTTAATTAAACAAATTTCAGTTACTATGATTGATAGAAAAGTATTGACCCTCGACGAATTCACGATTCAGCAAATGAGAGCATATCCAAATGCAACAGGTGAATTGAGTACATTATTACGAGATATTGCATTAGCTGCAAAGAGAATTAATGTTGAAGTAAATAAAGCAGGGTTGGTAGATATTCTAGGCGATCACGGAACAACCAATGTACAAGGCGAAGATGTAAAGAAATTAGATATTCATGCCAATAATCAAATGGTGGGCGTTTTAAAGCATGGAATTAGTTGTGCAGGTATTGGTAGTGAAGAGTTAGAAGACTATGTTGTATTTAATGATGAACTCAGCAACAATAGCAAATATGTGGTAATGTTTGATCCTTTAGATGGAAGTGCCAATATAGATGTAAACGTTACAATAGGTACCATATTTGGAATTTATCGTAGAGTTACACCTCTGGGAACTCCAGTTACCAAAGAAGATTTTTTACAGCCCGGTACTAAACAGATTGCAGCAGGATATATTGTTTATGGCAGCAGTACCATGATGGTTTATGCCACACGTCGTGGAGTGAATGGTTTTACATTAGATCCACAAATAGGTGAGTTTACATTAAGTCATCCAAATATTAAGTGTCCTGAAGATGGCAAAATCTATTCTATCAATCATGGAAATTTTTTCAAATACGAAGCTGGAGTTCAAGCCTATATGACTTGTTGCCAGAAAAAAACAAAAGAAGATGGTGGACCATACACACAGCGTTATATTGCAAGTATGGTTGCCGATGTACACAGAAACTTAATTAAAGGAGGCATTTTTGCATATCCCGGCACAACTGATAAGCCTAAAGGAAAACTGAGGTTAATGTATGAGTGCAATCCTTTTGCATTTATAGTAGAAATTGCAGGAGGCAGAGCAACCGATGGCAAACAAAGAATATTAGATATTCAACCAACAGATTTACACCAAAGAACACCATTCTTTATTGGTAGTAAAAATATGATGGACGAATTAGATACTTATTTAGTAAACCAATCAACCAAATAAATGATTTTTTCCAAAACGTTTTCAACCATAAAATCATTTGTACAAGCATCTCTGCTACCTATTTTTTTGGTATTGGGATGCTTATTTTTTTTCAGCTTCAATGAATATCATTCAAACATTCATTTGAATGATGATACTGATGTAGAAGATGTTGAATCAATATCTACCAGTATAGCCGAAAAGCAAGTATTAGAACTAATTAATGCTTATAGAACCAAGAAAGGATTAACCAAACTTATTCAATCATCTGTTGCAAGTGAACAGGCAAGATTGCATAGCAAAAGAATGGCTTTAAAACAAGTATCTATTGGTCATGATGGTTTTTCGGTAAGAAGTAAATCATTGAAACAAAATCTAAAAAATATAACAAGTATTTCTGAAAATATTGCCTTTGGAAATATTACTCCAAAAGAAATTGTAGAAGGATGGATTAGAAGCACCAATCATAAAAACAATATTTTAAGTAAAGTCAATCTTACGGGTATTGGTGTGTTTAAAGCCAAAAACGGAAGTTTATATTATACCCAAATATTCTTAAATCAGTACAAATAATAGAGTATGAAAAAATGGTTATTGGTATTGTTAATATTCATTTCATTAGAAACTATTGCACAAAATACACTTACAGAAAGATTGTATTATCATAGTGCAAAAGGCTTAACATTTATACCACCTTTATCTCGACCAGGATTGGTATTTAATGGCAAATTATACATTGGAAAAAAGAAATTGCAAACATTGTTCACTCAACTCAACGATGAACAATTGAATACTTATTTTAAAAAGTATAAAGCTAATAAAACCACTGCCGATATACTTACGTTTGTTGGTGGATTTGCATTGCCATTGGTAAACGTATTTATATCAACCCAACAAGGTAAAGTAAATTGGTATCTAATAGGCACAAGTGCTGCATTAAATGTTACTGGCAATATCTTAAATATGCATGCACAAAAAAACTTGTTATTAGCAGCAGGTTATTACGATCAAAAAAAAGGTTTTGCCAATAGTTTTGTACCACAACAGCAAAGTATTGGCTTTACTATTCCATTAAGTAAATAAATAATTCAATTTATGCGTTACACAATTTTAAATATGTTGATTGTTGCTACTATTTTTAGTGCTTGCGATAAAGTAAAAAATAGCACCAAAAATGCCATTGATCAAACAGCAGAAACTGCTGGAAAAGTGGGCAGCGATATTGTTACTAAAGTTGGAGAAGGTGTTGAAAAATCGCTTGAATGTAAAGTTCAATTAAGTGAGACTCTACAAAAAGCAGGCGTACAAACTGGTAAATTATATTTTGATAAAGGATTAGAGGGAAATGAAAATGTATTGAGCGTATATTTCATTTTTCAACAAGATTTTGCTAAGATTCTTTCTGTAAAAGCATTGGATGAAAAAGGAGTTGAATATGGTAGAACAAGTTTAATGGTAAAAGCTAAAAAAGATAGTGCCAATTATTTTGATTTTAGGTTTAATAAAAAAGTAAATCTTGAATTGAAAAGTACATTTATTGTAGAATAAAATTTATGAGTAAAGCAATTATAACTGTAGAAGATTTACATAAAAAGTATGGCGAATTTCACGCTGTAAAAGGGATAAGTTTTGAAGTAGTTGAAGGAGAAATTTTTGGTTTATTGGGTCCTAATGGTGCCGGCAAATCAACTACTTTAGAAATTATAGAAACCTTACGACCAAAAACAAGTGGAAAGGTTTGGGTAGATGGCATTGATTTAGATAAACAACCCAATGAAATTAAAAAACGTATTGGTGTACAACTACAAGCAAGTGGTTATTATCCAGGATTGAATTTGGTAGAACTGATTCACTTATTTGCTGGATTGTACAATGAAAAGGTTGATGCAATGGCGTTGCTAGAAAAAGTGAATTTACAAGATAAAGCAAAAGCTAAGTTTAAAGAGTTAAGTGGCGGACAAAAGCAACGTTTTTCAATTGCAACTACTTTAATCAATCAACCTAAAGTTATTTTTTTAGATGAACCTACTACAGGTTTAGATCCTCAGGCAAGAAGAAATTTGTGGGATTTAATTATCAATATTCGTAATGCTGGTACAACTGTTATTATTACTACCCATTACATGGATGAAGCAGAAATTTTATGCGATAGAGTTGCTATCATAGATAATGGAAAAATCATTGCATTGTCATCGCCCGACCAACTGATAGATAATTTAGTAGCAACTGGGTTCGAGAAGCCAAAAGAAGTAAAGCAAGCCAATTTAGAAGATGTATTCATTAGTTTAACAGGTCATTCGATTAGAGAAGAATCTTAAACAGAAATTAATACATACAATACTTCTTCACTTTAAAAACATAATCATGGATCCTCGTTATCCTATCGGAAAATACGAACCTCAACCTTTTTCTCATGAACTAAAGGAAAAACGGCTACTAGATATTCAATTTTTACCTAAAGATGTAGAACATGCATTATTGAATTTAGATGAACATTATTTAAATATGCCTTACAGAGAAGGTGGTTGGAAAATAAAACAACTTGTCCATCACATTGCCGATAGCCATATGAATGCTTATATACGTTTTAAGTTAGGACTTACAGAAGATAATCCAATTATTAAGCCATACAATCAAGATGCATGGGTATTGTTAGATGATATTGAAACTGTTCCAATTAATGTTTCAACAACAATATTACATGGGGTACATCAGAGATGGTTTGCAACTATAAAAAACTTAAGTGAAGAACAGTGGGAGAGAACAGTCATACATCCCGAACATAATAAAACAATGAGCCTTTGGTTTCTATTAGGCATGTATGTTTGGCATGGCAAACACCATGTAGCTCACATAAAAATGTTGAGAGAAAAAGAAGGAATTTGAATTTAATAAAAGAAGCAATGAGAGATTTATCTTGGAAAGTTTTAAAGTCAGAATACATATATAAAGACCGTTGGTTTATTGCTCGAGCCGATAAATGTGCTTTTCCAGATGGGAGAATCATAGAGCCTTACTATGTTCTAGAATTTCCTAATTGGTGCAATGTGGTTTTAGTTACAGAAGATGAGAAAATTGTAATGGTGCAACAATATCGTCATGCAATACAACAAACAACCATAGAATTGCCTGGTGGAGTAATTGATGGAAATGAAACAGCCGAGGTTGCAGCTATGAGAGAAGTGAAAGAAGAAACTGGATACAATATAACCAATATTCAACTCTTATATAAAACAGCTCCTAACCCTGCAACCAATAATAATTTTGCTTACTTTTTTTTAGCCAAAGCAAGCAAAGAAATTGCACAGCAACATTTTGATGCATTTGAAGATTTAGAGGTATTGCTCTTTTCAAAAGAAGAAGTATTAAATATGATAGAAAATAGTCAAATAGCTCATGGTGTACAAATAGGTGCAATCTATGCTGCATTCAAACAATTGGGTTGGCTTAAAACAGTTTAAGACTTACATATTGTCTTGTTTTTGATACAAAATACAAGTAGCAAAAAATATATATACTGATATCGTTTACAAGGAATCGTTATCGGGAACGTTTGCGTTGAAAAACAGTTTCTGCACACCCAAAAAGGGCAAAAATGAGTGTACTTTACGCCACGAAAACAAAGAAATAATTGTCTTTCTAAGAATATTTCTGTTTACCTTAACACTCACTTTGCTATATGAAAAAATGTATCTTTCTCTTGATTGCATTTTTAAGTGCTTTTTCAGTACTTAATGCACAAACTACCAAACAGTTCAAAGGAAAAATTGTAGACGACAGCAGTAGATCGGGCTTATCCGATGCAACTATTGCAGTTGCCACAACTGGGTTCAAAAAAACCATTAAAGCCGATGACAACGGTAATTTTTCTGTACTTATTCCAGTTGCAGCAACCACTGTACAACTTACTGTAAGTTATTCGGGTTACTCAACTGAAACTTTTACCGTTAAAGCTACTGAAACTCCCAACTTGCGATTGAAGCGTAATGTTACCGATATGGAAGATGTAGTAGTAATTGGTTACCAAACAGTACGTAGAAAAGACGTATTGGCATCTGTTGCAAGTGTTGGTGCAAAAGATTTAAAAGATGTGCCAATTAATAATGTTGCCGAAGCATTAAATGGTCGTTTAGCTGGTGTAACTGCAACAGCATCTGAAGGTTCTCCTGATGCCGAAATTAGGGTTCGTGTTCGTGGGGGTATGAGTATTACAGGCGATAATAATCCGTTATACATTGTAGATGGAGTTCAAGTAGAAAATGGTTTAAACAGCGTTGTATTACAAGATATTCAAAGCATAGATGTATTGAAAGATGCAGCTGCAACAGCTATTTATGGTGCAAGAGGTGCAAATGGTGTTGTAATTATTACTACAAAAAGTGGTAAAACAGGTAAGCCGAAAGTTACTTATAACATGTTTGTAGGGGTAAGAACTTTAGCTAATAGATTAAAAGTTTTAGATCCTTACGAGTTTGTAATGTATAACTATGAAAGAAGTAGAGGTAGTTCTGTAGATAGTTCTTCATTTGCCAATTTCTTTGGGAGTACTTGGGATACCTTAAACGTTTATAAAAACGCAAATGCAATTGATTGGCAAGGTGAAATTATGGGGCAAACGGGCGTTGCTCAAACACATAACTTAGGTGTATCAGGTGGTAGTAAAAAAACAACTTATAATTTTAGTTACACATTTACCGATGATAAAGCCATCATTTTAAATTCTCTTTTCAAAAGACATCAATTAAACTTAAAGGCAGAACATAAGTTTACTAAGAATTTTAAAATTGGTGTTTCAACGCGTTATACCAATCAAAATGTTTATGGAGCAGGAGTTTCAGATGATAGAGGTTCTTCCTTCAGTCGTTTAAGAAACGCTGTAAAGTATCGTCCATTCTTAGCAGATGGACAAGATATAGATGATGATGATCCTGCAGCAGTAGAAAATCCAGGAAATGGATTGTCGTTAATCAATCCATATCAATTAGTAGATGCTGAGTTCAGAAGAAAAAGTACAGAGCAAGTAAACTTTACTTTTAATGCAAGCTATCAAATAAGTAAACACTGGTCATTCAAAACAACCTTTGGTTATGATACTCGTAATTTAGTCGATCGTCAATTTAGCGATTCATCAAGTGGCTATTCTATCAACTTTGGTAGTCGTAAACCCATTGTTAACTTAGATACTACAAAAACAAAAACCATAACCAACTCAAATGTGTTGAGTTATTCTTTGAAGAACTATAAAAAGAAACATGATATTGATTTTTTAATTGGTCAAGAAACGTATGATTTAACTACATCTTTAAATCAAAGCTACTATAACTTATTGCCTAATGGAATTGATAAAGATGAAGCCTTTGGTAACCCTGCTTTAGGTACATATATTGCTAGCTACCCTCGTTTTATTAAATCAAGATTTACTAGTTTAAGTTTCTTTAGTCGTATAAGTTATACCTATGCTAAAAAATATTTTTTTACATTCAACGTAAGAGCCGATGGTTCTTCAAAATTTGCACCTGAAGAAAGATGGGGTTATTTCCCATCGGCATCTTTTGCATGGAGAATGAAAAATGAAAAATTCTTAAAAGATGTAAATTGGATTAATGACATTAAGTTTAGAGCAGGTTATGGTACAGTAGGTAATAATAGAATTGATGACTATTTGTACCTAACCACTTTTAGAAACGATTTATTGTACTATGGAATCAACAATCAATTAATTCCTGCCTATACCTCTACTGCTTTAGTAAATCAAGCATTGCGTTGGGAATCATTAGTAAATACCAACCTAGGCTTTGATTTAACCTTATTTCGTAATAAAGTAGACTTAAGTGTTGATTATTACATTAATGACAGCAAAGACTTATTATTAAATGTTCCTGTTGCATCTACTTATGGTTATGCTACACAATTACAAAATATTGGTAAAACTCAAAATAGAGGTATTGAATTTCAGTTGAATGTAAACGTGTTAAAACACAAAAATATTTTTAACTGGACTACTAGCTTAAACATGAGTTTCAATAGAAATGAAGTAAAAGCTTTAGGTACTAATCAAACACAGTTTTTCCCAGCACCAAGTTGGGGCGTTTCTGGTCAGCCTACAGATTATATTGTTAGAATTGGTGATCCTGTTGGTTCAATGTGGGGTTTAGTGAATGATGGCTTTTATACTGTAAATGATTTTAATTATAATACCACTACTGGTCAGTACACATTAAAAACTGGTGTACCTAATGCAAGTGGAATAATAGGTGTTGTTCAACCAGGTTCAATTAAATTCAGAGATTTAAATGGTGATGGTATAATTGATGTTAATAATGATAGAACAATTATAGGAGATCCAACACCAAGGTTTACTGGTGGGTTTAACAATACTATTACTTATAAAAATTGGGATTTGAATGCTTTCATCAATTTCTCTTATGGAAATGATATTTATAATGCCAATAAAGTAGAGTTTACCAATGGTTATACCAACCGTTCTAATATGTTAGAAATAATGAAAGATCGTTGGAGAACGGTAGATGCAAATGGTGCAAGAATGCAGTGGGTTACCAATAATTTGGTATATGGTATTGCTCCAGAACAATTGGCTAGTGCAAATGCCAATGCCCAAATTTGGCAGCCATTAGTTGGTGCAGGTGCATTTTACCCTAGTTCATGGGCAATTGAAGATGGATCGTTTATTCGATTGAATAATATAACATTGGGTTACACATTCCCTGTAAAAACAATGATTAAAATGGGTATAAGCCGTTTGCGTTTGTATGCAACTGCTAACAACTTAGCTGTAATTACTAGTTACACTGGTTACGATCCAGAAGTGAGTGTTCGTAGAAGTCCACTAACACCAGGATTAGATTATTCTGCTTATCCCCGTAGTCGTTCATTTGTATTTGGAGCAAACGTAACTTTCTAAAAAATTAAAATTCTTGCAATATGAAATTTCAATTTAAAAATATTACATCTATACTTTTAGCTACAGTAGCTATAGTAAGTATAAGCAGTTGTAAAAAATTCTTAGATCAACAACCCATTACAGCTGTAGGCCCAGAGTTTGTATTTAAAGATGTAAGTACCACTTATCAAGCTATTGCAGGTGTGTATAGCAGAATGGTTGGAGATATGGGTTATGGCATTCGTTTAAGTTTATACTATCCTTTAGATACCGATGAAATGCAAGGTCCAACAGGTGCTGCAGATAACGATAGAAGAGATATAGCTCGTTACCAGGCAACACCAAGTAACGCTCAATTAGAACGTCCATTCAATCAATTATTTACAGGTATTGAATATGCCAATATTTGTATAGATAATATTCCTAAAATGTCTTTGTATGCAAGTGGAACAGAGCAAGAAAAAAAGAAGCTACAAAGAATGTATGGAGAAGCTTTAACATTAAGGGCTCAATACTATTTAGAAGCCATTAGAAATTGGGGCGATTTACCTGCTCAGTTTCAGCCAGCGTATGCTATAGCTGCTGCAAACCCATTTCCTGTAAGAGTAAGTGCCGATACCTTGTATGATCAGTTATTAAAAGACTTAGAATTGGCAGCCACTTTAGTTCCCTGGAGAAATGAGTTAGCTTCAATTGGTGATCCATTAGATGAAAGAATTACGAAAGGAACTGTAAAAGCTTTAAGAGCAAGAATTGCATTGTATCGTGGTGGATTTAAATTAAGTCAAACAGGGGTAATGCAACGCTCTGCTAATTATCAAGATTTTTATGCTATTGCAAAAAAAGAATGTGAAGAAATTATAGCTTCTGGTCAACATGCATTAAACCCTAATTTTAAAGATTTATGGAAAAACAAAGTGGGTGGTAGAGTAGTAAGTGATCCTGAAGGTGAACTAATGTTTCAAGCATCGGGAATTGGTAGAAATGCAACTGGTGATACTAAGTTGGGGTATTACAATGGCCCAAGAGTTAATGGTCTTGGAAACTCAAGTGTAAATCCACTACCTACATATTTCTATGCTTTTGATTCTACCGATTTAAGAAGAGATGTAACCATTGCTCCATATAATGTTGCAGCCAATGGAACTACTAAAATTGGGTTGGCAATTACAGCCATGAACGATGGTAAGTATAGAAGAGATTGGATTTCTAACCCACCAGTTTCTCCTACAGATGCGGTTCAATACTTTAGTACCAAATGGCAAATCATTCGTTACAGCGATGTATTGTTAATGTTGGCAGAAGTAGAAAATGAAATTAACGGGCCAACAGCCATTGCTTATAATGCCATTAATCAAGTTCGTCGTCGTGGTTATGGCAAACCTATTACTGCTGTAGATGCTACAGTGGATTTGCCAAGTGGTTTAAGTAAGCCTCAGTTTTTTGATCGCTTAGTAAAAGAACGTTCATTAGAATTGGGTGGAGAAGGAATAAGAAAATACGATTTGATTAGATGGAATTTATTAGGAGCAAAAATTGCTGAAACAAGGGCAGAACTAACTAAAATGTTTAATCGTGTTGCACCTTATGATAATTATCCCCTTTACATGTACTTCTTTACAAACACTACATCCGATGATAACAATATTGGTAATATTTGGGCTAACTCATTTTACATTGGTGCATCAGCACCTTCTGCAGCAGTTGCTGGTGTTACAACAAGAGTAAACTGGTTTTTAAACACAGGTGCAAATAATATCAATACAACTGTATTGGCAAGATTTGCAACAGGGTACACAGCAGGAAAATCTGAGTTGTTGCCTTTACCACAACCTGCAAGAGATGCCAATTTTAGATTAACACAAAATTTTGGATACTAATTTTAATCCCCAAATGAACACAAAAAGGGCTACTCAAGAAGTAGCCCTTTTTGTGTTCATGATTCAATGTTTTATAGGTCATTTTTATTGGCATCGTTTGCGTAAATAGAGTTGAAAACCTCTATGAATAAAAATATTTTTACTCTAATAAAATGCTTGAAATATGAAAAGAAAAATCTACAAATTATTTTTTCTGGCTTTGCTATTGTCTGTTTTTACCAATGTTAGTAATGCTCAAAATGTGTATTTTAGAGAAGGTTTTCAAGACGACGAACCTTGGCCATTTACACTAGCTGAATCTACAACGGCTTATTATTACAGCAACCAATTTGGTACATGGTTTCTTAAAACAGCTTACAGATCTGCTGGACCAACTGGCAGTTGTACTGCTATTACAGGTGGGCCTAATCATTTAAGATTTGGAAACAACGGAGGTCTCGACTCTGGTTTTATTGTTACTCCTATTGCCAACTTTGGTATAAACACACTCACTTTTTACATGGGTAGAATTAGCAGAAGAGTTACGGTGTACAAAAGATCTGATACGGTTGCTAGTCCAGATTTTAGTACATGGACTTTAGTACGACATTTTCCTTCTACTGGTTTTGCCGCCTGTGACCAATTTACGGTTACTGTAAATGACGCAACTGCTAGAAGATTAATGATTGTTGGCAGAGCTGGAACAGATTCTGATATCGACAGTTTAGTAATGACAAGCGTAAATGCTATTGTACCTGTAAAATTTGGCGATATTAATTTGGCTCAATCTAATGGTTTAGTAAAACTAAATTGGAATGTATTACTAGAAGTAAATACAGAAAAATATTATGTTGAACGTTCTGTAAACGGTGTTGAATTTGCTTCTGTTGGAAGTTTATCTGCAACTAATGCAAAATCTTATGCCTATGTAGATGCTGCTCCATTAAATGCTGCTACTAGTTTTTATCGATTGAAAGCAGTTGATAAAGATGGTAAAGTTACTTACAGCAATGTTCTAAGATTAAGTTCAAAAAAATCTGAAGCATCAGTTGTTGTAACTCCAAATCCAATTATGAATGGTACAGTAAACTTGCAATTAAACAATTTTATAAAGTCTGATTATTCAGTTTCATTGTTTGATGCAAGTGGTAAAATAGCATTTACTAAAAAAATGAATATTGAGTCTGGTTCATCTGCTCAAACATTGCAGTTACCTAATACAGTTTCTAAAGGCATCTATCAATTACAAATTACCAACGGTTCTATTAAAATGAATAAAACGGTTGTAGTACAATAAAAATTTCGTGTTTATAGTTTTTGCAAGCAATAAAAAAAGAGGGTTCTTGTCTAGGAACCCTCTTGCTATTCGTACATAACCTACATTTTAGGTTCTCAAATTTTGATTAAGTAAAACAACAGATTGAAGTTTTGAAATGAGTGGATGGCTTTGATACGCAATTTTTATTGGCATCGTTTGCGTAAAAAGAGTTGAAAGCCTATCTAAATAAAAATATTTTCACCCTTATAAAATATTGATTGTTATGAAAAAAAAATTTACTCTTTTTACAGTTTTATTAGCTCTCTTTTCTTTTGTTCAATTAAATGCACAAACAACCACTTGGGATTTTACGGCAAGTAATCCTTCTTGGCCATCAGCAGGAATGGGAAATAATCCTATACAAATTATTGACAATAAAGGGTTGGGGTTGTATGGTATTGCAAGCAACACCAATTTTGCAGCTTGGAATTCCACATCTTCTTCAACTTGGGCTGCACCTAACGATCCTTACGCAGCAGGAACTATTCGTGTGCAAACCAATGGTGCTGGATTTGCTGGTGGTGCAAATGAATCTTTACCAACACAACGATATTTCTTTATTCAAGTAAATCAGGCCTGTACGGTAAAAGTTTGGTTTAAATCAGGCTCTGGTGGTGCACAAAGAAGCGTAATAGTAAGTAACGGATCTACAAATTACGGAAAAGCAACAGCGAACACTGGTGCATCTGGAGTGCCTTCAGATGGAGCATTTCTAAGTGCAAATGTTACAGCAGCAGGAACATTCTTCATTTATGGAGATGCGGCGGTTAATATCTTTCAAATACAAGTAGTGGGTGCAACGGTAAGTTTAACACCTACCAACCCCTTAAATACTGCAGCCCCTGTAAAATTTGGAGCAGTTAATGCTTCATTAAACAATGGATTGGCTAAAATTTCTTGGGATGTAATTTCTGAAATCAATACAGCTAACTATTACATTGAAAAATCAAACAATGGTAAAGACTTTGAAGCAATAGGCAGTTTAAATGCTACAAACGCTCCTAAGTATAGTTTTGTTGACAATGTACCTGCGTCAGGAACTAGTTATTACAGAATTAAAGCTGTAGATAAAGATGGCACAATTGGTTATAGTAATACCGTTAAATTAAGTAATAAAAAATCAGATGTATCGGTTGTTGTAACACCAAATCCAATTATTAATGGTACTGTGAACTTACAATTGAACAATTTTACTAAGTCTGATTATTCAGTTTCATTGTTTGATGTAAGTGGTAAAATAGCATTTACTAAAAAAATAAATATTGAGTCTGGTTCATCTGCTCAAACATTGCAGTTACCTAACACAGTTTCTAAAGGCATCTATCAATTACAAATTACCAACGGTTCTATTAAAATGAATAAAACGGTTGTAGTACAATAAAAGTTTCGTGTTTATAGTTTTTGCAAGCAATAAAAAAAGAGGGTTCTTGTCTAGGAACCCTCTTGCTATTGGTACATACCTTACATTTGAAGTATTCAAAATTGATTTATTAAAATAATTATAATGCATAAAATTAAAACAGCATTGTGCAGTTTTGGAATGAGTGGATGGGTTTTTCATGCACCTTTTATTCATTTACATGATGGCTTTGAATTGTATGCTGTGTTGGAAAGAACGAAGAATTTAGCTCAAGAAAAATATCCCAACATTATTACTTATAGAACGTATGAAGAATTATTAGCCGATGATTCAATTGAGTTGGTAATTGTTAATACTCCAAACATAACCCATTATAGTTTAGCTAAACAAGCATTAGAAGCCAATAAGCATGTGGTAGTTGAAAAACCTTTTACCATAACTGTAGAAGAAGGTGAAGAACTCATACAATTAGCCAAAGAAAAAAACAAGCAATTATCGGTTTATCAAAATAGGCGTTTTGATAGTGATTATTTAACTATTCAAGATGTGTTAAATAAAAAATTATTGGGCGAAATTGTAGAAGCCGAATTTCATTTTGATAGATACAGTGAAGTGTTGAGTTATAAAGTCCATAAAGAAACACCAGGAAAAGGTACAGGCAATTTATACGATTTGGGCTCACACTTAATAGATCAAGCAATACAGTTATTTGGTTATCCCGAATCGGTATTTGCCGATATTACTGCTATAAGAGCCATTAGTAAAGTAGACGATTATTTTGAACTAATTCTTTTCTATAAAAACAATTTACGTGTTCGAATTCATAGTACTTATTTAGCAAGAGAAGCAAGTATTGGCTATATTTTTCATGGTACAAAAGGTTCGTTTATAAAACCAAAAACCAATGTGCAAGAGTTAGCTTTAGTAAATCATCAACAACCCAATGCAGCCAATTGGGGCATTGAACCTGAAGAGGAGTGGGGCTTATTGCACACGGAAATCAATGGTGAAATAATTCGTAAAAAAATACCTTCATTAGCTGGACAGTATATGAATTATTATGAAGGCATTTATCATGCAATTACATCGCAAAAACCTTTGCCAGTAAGTGCTTCAGAAGCTTTGTTGGTAGTAAAAGTTATTGAAGCATCGTATAAAAGTAATGAAGAGAAAAGGGTAGTGCGTTGTTGATGAATTAATTGAACAGCAATTGAATGCAATTTATTGATTCTCATTTTTTATTTGATTGAGTTCTTCCTCATTTAAACCATTGGTGGATAGAACCTGTAAAATAAATGCTGTTTTCTGCTGAGTATACTGCTCTCTTGTAATGCCTTTTTGTTCAACTAAATCTATTTTTAATTGAGCATATTCAGCAGTTAGTTTTTTGCTTTGCAATAAAGTATCTCTAAATAAAATATGATTTTTTAAAGCTAAACTATCTGCAAAGCAAACATATAAATGGTGCTCTTGCCATTGTTTAGCATTTGATGATAAGGGTGTGAAGGAAGATGACTGTCTAAACGCAAAACGACCTGCAATACCTTGTTCTCCTCTGTTTATATAACCAAGTTGTGAAAGTTTTTCTGAAATATTATCTATTTGAGTACTATTTTTTAGAATAATATCAATATCTAAAATGGGCTTTGCACACAATGTTGGAATAGCTGTACTGCCTACATGTTGAATATCTATATCAAATTCAATTAATTCATTTTTAAGAATCAGTTGAATTTGCTCAAACTCAATTTTCCATGCTGGGTTATAAGGCTGAATTAAATTTTTCATAGCCAGTTAGGGCTTTGTAAAATGGTTTTACTGATTTATAAAATCAATGATTTGTTTATTCACTTTTGTATCTCTATAAATCTTACTATGACCTAACCCTTTAGTAATATAAAATTGAACATGTGGTGGGGCAATTTTTTTTATAGGTAAAACATCTTCATAAGGGCAAATCCAATCGTCTTCATCATGTAACCAAAGAGTAGGAATCTTGTGTGCTTGCACACTTCTTGCAACAGAAAAATAGCTGAGTGGTTGTTGCCCCAACTCAACAATGTATTCCAATAATTCTTCTTTAATGGCATTGCCTAAAGGCACAAATTTAAAAAAGTTGTCTATAGCTCTCTCTGTTTCTGTTGCAGGTGCAATAAGTACTAATTTTTGAATATTGTTCAACTCTTCTGTTGCAAGTGCAGCTGCAATTCCACCCATTGAATGAGCCATAATTGCATACAACGAACCATATTTTTTCGCAATTTCAAGTAGGGTATTTTTAAGCATCAAAGCATTGGCTATTTTACCATCACTAATGCCATGACCTGGAGCATCAAATGCTAAAACTGTATATCCTTCGTGTGTAAGTTGTTTAATGTATTTATCAAATTTGTAGCTACAACTATCAAACCCATGTACAATTAAAACACGTTTTCCATTGCTGTGAGTAGAGTGCCATTGCCAACCTCTGATAGTTAATTCATCTAATTGAACAGTTAATTTTTCTGCATGATGAAACACAGCAGGAGCTTTTCTATTGGGCTTTCCACTGTAAGGTGTACAAAATAATTGAAAGGCTTTTTCAGCAGCTTTTCGTTTAGATAAAAGCCCAATTGTTTTAATTTTTGTTTTATAATATTCAATTGCTATTCTTTGCGTTAATTTTAATTTCATAACTGGTCAAATATATGATGAAGGTAGTTATCATTGGTTCGGGAAATGTAGCAACCGTGTTTGTAAAGTTGCTTCATTTGCATCAACACAAAATTGTGCAAGTGTATAGCAAACAATTGTTGCATGCACAACAGTTGGCTGAAATGGTTGATGCTACTGCAATTGATGATATAGCACTAATCAATCAATCGGCAGATTTATATATTTTAGCTTTATCTGATAAAGCTATTGAACCAATTGCTAGCCAATTAAAATTGAATAACCAATTAGTGGTTCATACTGCTGGTTCAGTTTCAATCAATGTATTACAACAAGTAAGCAATAACTATGGTGTTTTGTATCCTATTCAAAGTATAAGAAAAGAAATGAACTTATCAACGCCCATTCCTTTTGCAGTGGACGGAAGTTCTGTTGCAGTAATTGAACAATTAACAGCATTGGCTAAAACATTACACCCACAAGTAGTTCATTACAATGATGAACAAAGATTGAAGCTGCACGTTGCAGCTATATTTGCTTGCAATTTTGTAAACTATATGTATGTACAAAGTGCAAGTTTTTGTACAAATGAACATCTAGATTTTACAGTATTGCAGTCTTTAATAGAAGAAACTGCCAATCGGTTACAACTCAATCATCCAACAGAAGTATTTACTGGTCCAGCAGTTAGGGGAGATGTAAATACCATCAACAAACATCTTGCACTGCTTCAAGCTTATCCCAATTTGCACGACTTGTATAAAATGTTGAGTGAACAAATTATGCAACAGTTTAAAGTTTAAGGTTTAAAGTTTAATGTCATGTCGACGATAGGAGACATCTTATTATTTATAGACTAGTTTTCACAGATCCTTCCTTATGTCAGCATTACAATTTTTAAGCCGACAGAAGTCTATAATCCTGTAAGAACTTAACAGCCTTCATCATATCATCATGTAAAATTCTATCGGCTTCATTAAATGAAACTTCTTTTCTAAAATTGGCCACAATGGTTTCTACAAATGACGAGCTTTTTAGTGGTCTTCTAAATTCCAATGCCTGTGTTGCAGTTAATAATTCAATGGCTAAAACACGTTCTACATTATTAATTAATCTTAAACACTTGGTAGCAGCATTGGCTCCCATACTCACATGATCTTCTTGATTGTTCGATGATGAAATACTATCTACACTAGCTGGTGTACACAATTGTTTATTTTCACTCACAATACTTGCAGCAGTGTATTGAGGAATCATAAAGCCAGAATTGAGTCCTGGGTCTTTCACCAAAAACAAAGGCAAGCCTCGTTGACCTGAAATTAATTGATAGGTTCTTCTTTCACTAATATTGGCAATTTCACTCATTGCAATGGCCAAGAAATCTAAACGCAAAGCCAACGGCTGACCATGAAAATTGCCACCACTCACAATTAAATCTTCTTCTGGAAAAATATTGGGGTTATCAGTAACCGAATTTATTTCAGTTAAAAAAACATCTAATACATTATCAAATACATCTTTACTAGCTCCATGTACTTGAGGGATACATCTAAAACTATAAGGGTCTTGTACTTGCTGCTTTTGTTGATGTGCAATGGAACTATCCTTTAAATAGCTTCTTAAAGTTTCAGCAGTGGCATATTGCCCTTTATGTTTTCTAATTCTATGTATGGCTTCATGTAAGGGTTCTGTTACACAATCAAAAGCATCGAAACTAATAGCAGCAATTGCATTGGCAAAGGCCAATAATCTTTCAGCTTTGTACAAACAATACATGCCATAGGCACTCATAAATTGTGTGCCATTAATGAGTGCTAAACCTTCTTTGCTTTGTAAGGCAACAGGCGTAAATCCTAATTGAGGTAGAATATTTTTTACGGCAAATTTTTCTCCATTCATTCTTACTTCACCCATACCAATGAGTGGTAAACTTAGGTGAGAAAGTGGAGCTAAATCGCCACTTGCACCTAAAGAACCTTGGGTAAAAATGACTGGTAAAATATTTTTATTGTGTAGTTGTAGCAAAGCATTTACTGTTGCTTCTTGTACACCACTATGTCCATAGCCTAAACTTTTTGCTTTGAGCATTAGCATTAAACGTACAATCACTTCTGGCACTTCATCGCCCATGCCACAGGCATGACTCATAAGTAAATTGTATTGCAATTGCTCAGTTTGAGATGCATCAATTTGTACATTTTGCAAAAAACCAAAACCCGTATTAATCCCATAATACAATTGACTATGATCAGCAGTTTTTTCGTTCAAGAAATTTCTACACTGATTAATTGCTGTTGTAGCTTCTTTACTCAATGCTAATTGTAAAGGTTGGTTAATAAAGCTTTTAACAGTATCAAACGAAAGCCATTGATTATCTAGTAGTAATGTATTGGTATGCATGAAGGCAGGCAATTTGGTGCTGCAAAGTAAATGTTTTCAACTCATAGATAAACTAACAGTTGTTTATTTTTGACAAAATAAAACGCCACGTTTATAAACGTGGCGTTTGTGATTCGGATTGGATTCGAACCAATGACCTACTGCTTAGAAGGCAGTTGCTCTATCCAGCTGAGCTACCGAACCATCTGCTTTAGCAGGCGGCAAAGTAAATGAAAAAAAACTAATTGAACAAACCTGATTTTGTTCTTTTTGATAAATTTTATTAAACAGGGAAATCGGTTTTTTTTAAACTAAAAAGAGCTTGTTATTAGCAAGCCCTTTTTAGTTTTTTATTATTTAGATTCTAGTTTTTCAACTAAACGATCTTTTATTTTTTTACTTCTTGCTTACCTAATGGTTTACTTTTTGCAAAGTCAACCAATATTGGAGCAGCTACAAAAATAGAAGAGTATGTACCTGTAATAACCCCAATTAACATAGCAAATGCAAAACCTCTTGTAACCTCTCCACCAAAGATGAATAAGATTAAAATAGTTAAGAATACCGTTAATGAAGTCATGATAGTACGACTCAACGTTTGGTTAATAGCTGTATTAATTAACTGTTCTTTAGGCATAGCAGGATACAATCTACTGTCTTCACGAATTCTATCGTATACAATCACCGTATCGTTCATAGAGAAACCAATTACCGTTAAAACAGCAGCAATAAAATGCTGATCTATTTCTAATGGAAAAGGAACAATGCTTCTAGCAAACGAGAATACAATTAATGTTACAAATACGTCGTGCAATAAAGCTACAATGGTACCTACTGAATATCTCCAATCTCTAAAACGAATGAAGATGTATAAGCAAATCATAAATAAAGCCATAATAGCTGCTTGAAATGCTCCAGATTTTAATTCATCTGAAATAGTTGGTAACACAGTTTGAGAACTTTGTTTGTACTTGGTATCAAACTCGGCATAGGTTAATCCTTGTGGCAAATGTTTTTGTAAACCATTGAATAAAGTTTGCTCAACAATAGAATCTACTTTATTACCTGTTTCTTTTATTTTATACGAAGTAGTAATATCAAGTTGGCTTGAATTTCCTACCGTTTTAATAATAGGAGTTTCGCCTCCAAAAACAGTTTTCAATTCGTCTCTTAGAACATCTGGATTTACTGGTTTGTCAAAACGTACAACATAACTACGTCCACCTGCAAATTCAACACCTTCATCAAAACCATTGAAGAAAGAAGCTATGCCTAATAATAATACTATAACAGAAATAATATAAGCTACTTTTCTATATTCAATAAATTTATAAGAAGCATGTTTAAATACTCTTTTTGAAATTGCAGTAAAGTATTCAAAATGCTTACCACCTTTTTTGCTGGTGTACATATCCGTGATTAAACGAGATACTAAAATTCCACAAAATAAACTTAGTGTAATACCCAACATTTGTGTAGTTGCAAATCCTAGTACAGGGCCTAAACCAAAGGCAAATAAAATGGCTGCAGTTAAAAATGATGTTACGTGAGCATCTAAAACTGGTGCTAATGAACGTTTATAACCATCGTTAACAGCAACACTATAACTTTTACCTTTTAGTAATTCTTCTTTAATTCTTTCAAAAATAATTACGTTGGTATCTACCGCCATACCAATGGTTAATACTAAACCTGCAATACCTGCTGCAGTTAATGTAAAACCTAATGCTGCTAAAATACCTACAGTAAATAAAATATTGAGTATTAAAGCAATGTTAGCTACCCAACCTGCAGTGTTATAGTAAATAATCATTAATATGAAAATTACTAAGAACGATATTCCAAAGCTCATTAAACCACCGTTCACCGCTTCTTCTCCTAAAGTTGCACCAATTACTTGTTCTTGTACAATTTTAGCAGGAGCTGGTAATTTACCAGTTTGTAAAATTTCTGATAAATCTTGTGCCTCTTTAATGGTATAGTTACCAGAAATTTGAGAACTACCTGTTGTAATAGGTTCGTTTACATTGGGTGCAGAGTACACAAAATTATCTAATACAATAGCTAATGGCTTACCAACATTTTTGGTAGTCATATCGCCCCAAATTTTAGTACCTTCTTTATCCATGGTCATGCTAATAACCACTTTGCTACCTTGATAATCTTGTCTTGCTTCGGCAACATGTTCACCTTCTAAACGAGCTTGACCATTATCTAAAGTTTTAATAGCATACAAGTTTAAAAACTTATTAGAAGTTTTTCCTTTATCGTCTGATGCTTTACCATACATGAATACTAAGTTGTTTGGAAATTTGTTCTTCACCATTTCCATTCTTAAATATCCGTTCAATAAACCAGTATCTTTTATAGCAACATAAGACAATGCACCAGGATAGGTATAACCACCTTTTGCATTTTGATATGGCTGATGTTCGCCACCCATGGTAAACAATGAGCTAATTGGATTAGCATTGTTCTTTTGTTTGGTTGTATCAGCAGCTTTCGCTGTGCTTGAGTTGGTGTCAGAAATTTTTCTAGTAACTGTAGTATCTTTTACTTCTTCAGTTTTAGCAACAGTAGTAGCAGTGGTATCAGTTGCTTTAACACCATTCAAATAATCTTGTAAAGTTTTGTCAGCAGTTTCTAAACCTTTTCTTAATTCGTCGTTTTCAACTGTATATACTTCAAAGAATTGTAAGTTAGCAGTAGATTGTAAGTATTTACGAACTCTCTCAGGATCATTTACACCAGCTAATTCGATAGTAATAATTCCTTTAGCAGGATTCTTATTAATGTTTGGAGAAGAAACGCCAAACTTATCTATACGAGTACGTAAAATTCTGTAGGTATTTTCAAAAGCAACATCTGATTGTTCCTTTAAAAAAGTAAGTACTTTGGTATCGCTATCATCAAACTTAATTGCACCATTGCTTCTAGCAGCAAAATAAGGAGCCAGTTTTCCGTTTGGATTGGCTTTCTTAAATTCTTCATTGAATAAAGTAACCAAATCGGTTCCTGTATTTGCTTTGCGTTTAACAGCTTCGGTTAAAGCGTTATTGAATGAAGGATCTTTGGTATAGTTGGCTAAAGATTTAATTAAGCCATCTAAACCAACTTCCATAGTAACACTCATACCACCTTGAAGATCTAAGCCTAATAATAACTCTTGATCTTTTGCACTTTGATAAGTAGTTAAACCAAAGGGTCCAATTTTACTTTCTTTAGTACTGTCTAATAAACGTTGTAAACGAGTAGACTTAATTTGTTTAAGTGTGTCTTCATACAAAGCAATTGCATCGGCATTGCCAGCATATTTTTGTTCGGCAGTTGGATAGTTGTCTTTTAACCATTTGCTTGCCTTTGCTTCCATAGCATTTTCATGACTTTTTACAATCCATGTAAATGATAATTGATACAAACAAATTAAAATAAGTGCAATCGCAAAAAATCGAACCAAGCCTTTCAGTTGCATATTAGTAACGGTTTTACAAAATTTTATCCCAATTTTTCGGGTGGGCAAAGATAGGGGAATGGAATATTTAAAAATCAGCAAAAAAAAGCCTGTTTATTATTACAGGCTTTATGGGTATAAGTTAAGTTAATTAAGGTAAAACTTCGGTGAGTGTAATATCGAAAAATAGGGGAGAATTTGGGCCAATACTGCCACTTCCGGTACATCCATAAGCTAATGAAGAAGGAATAACCAGCTTTATTCGTCCACCTTTTTGAATTAAAGGCAATCCAATTTGCCATCCTTCAATTAAAGATCTTAGTTGCCATCCGGTACGTGAAGGATCAGATTGACTATCGAATGTGGTTCCATTTAACAATTTCCCTGTATAAAAAATAAAAACTCTTGAGTTTAAGGTAGGCGTAATAGATGAACCTGGTTGTATTACTTGGTATAAAATGCCAGAACTATGTTCGGTATAAGTAATTCCATTTGCTAAGCAATAATCTATCATTGCTGCTTTTTCTTCAGATGCTGGTTTTTGAACACAGCCTTTTTCTTTTTCGCAAGAAATCATTGTTAGGCAACTCAATACAGTAAAAACGAGTAGTAATTTTTTCATCTTATAATTTGCTTGTTCTTGTGGTGTTAGACTATTTTATGGGTTAGATTGCTGCGTATTGCTCAATGCTTTTTTCTTTTTAGCCAATAACTCTAAGTATTGTTGTTCTTTTTGTTCCCAATTATAACTTCTGTACATGTAAGCCATAAAAACTGATATTGCTATGATGATTATTACAAAAACAGTTGGATTTAATTTGGTATTGGCAACCATTGTTGCACGTTGATACCAGCCAGAAAATATAAAAACAAAAATACTTAAGCTTACTGCTAAACCTGCGGTTAAGCCAATAACAAAATATTTGGTGTTCTTTTTTTGCTTTAATCTATTGGCTTGCCAATATTCTACAAAGTCTTCTTCCATTTTAGTAAGCATAAGGCAAAAATAAGGTTCTTATAGGCAGTGATTTTGATAAAGAAGATAGAAAAATTTTCGTAACAGTGTAAAGCTGATTATTTTCGTTTCCATTGGATAGGTTTTAAACTATAATATTTAACGAATGCAAATTTTAAAGAAAAACGGAATTATACTTTTTTGGATAATCTTGTTTGTGGATTGTTTTTTTGTATTTAATGGAAATTGGGGCAGTCATTTTTATACTAAAATTTTATTGATACCCATTTTAGCTTTTTACATTTTTTTAAATGCTAGAAAAAGAAAATTTCAGCGTTCAAAAACATTGGTTTTTTTAGGCTTAGCATGTTCTTTGGTAGGTGATATTTTATTAACCCAAAATGGCGATGCTTTTTTTATTTGGGGAATGATTGCTTTTTTAGGAACCCATATTTTTTACTCTATTTTCTTTTTTAGAATTCAACCTATAGAAAATACAACGCATTATGAAACTGTAATTGTAGCAATAATAATAATGGTTGCAATTAATGTTGGGTTATACAGTTTTTTGAAAGACGACTTGAATTTATTTCCTGCTTTAAAAATACCTATATACATTTATTCAATTGCTATTAGTATTATGGCAATCCTAGCAACCAATCTTTTTGCCAATAGAGGTAAACGTAATATGGCAGTTCAATTTTTTATTCCGGGTGCTGTATTGTTTATTATTTCAGATGCTACTATTGCCTTACACAAGTTTAAATATGTAGATATGGAATTTTTAAGCGTTATTGTAATGATGACGTATGGCTATGCCCAATGTATGATGGCACAGGGGTTTACACGATACTTGAAAGGCTAAATGAATTAATGATTGTGAAATTCTTCGTCTTGGTATTCATCCTGATTTTCTTCTACAACAGGTTGTGTTATTGCCGCCATTTTGGGAGTTGGCTTTGTAAATCTTAACCATACAAACCCAATAATCATTGCAGCAACAGAAGCAATGAGTACAGATATTTTAGAAATATTTTGTTCATCTACCGAGCTAAATGCTAGTGTTGCAATAAATATACTCATGGTAAAACCAATGCCACATAAAATACTTGCACCAATCATTTGCATCCAATTGGTTTTACTAGGTAGTTGAGCATAATTTTTACGAACCATAAAGTAAGATGCCAAACAAATGCCCAATGGTTTACCCAATAGTAATCCAGCTATAATTCCCCAACTTAAATTTCCATTGAGTGCCTCTGCAATATTGGGTGGAAATACAATTGCAGTATTGGCTAATGCAAAAAGTGGCATGATTAAAAAATATACAGGTGCATGTAATTTCATTTCAAAGCTTGATAGCTGTTTTACAGGAATTAAAAATGCAAACAATACACCTGCCACTGTTGCATGAATGCCAGAGTTAAACATACAATACCACAATGCTAAAGAGAGCAACACATGCAAAACTCCAAACTTTATTTTTAATTTATTTAGTCCATATACTATTGCAAAAATTATTGCACTAATGATGAGGAATAAGAATTTAATTTTTCCTCCGTAAAAAAGTGCAATTACAACAATAGCTCCTAAATCGTCTATAATGGCTAATGCGGTAATAAATATTTTTAGAGCAACGGGTACTTTTTTACCTAATAAAGAAGCTACTCCTAATGTAAAAGCAATATCGGTTGCTGTTGGTATTGCCCAACCACTCATGTGCAATGCATCGCCTTTATTAAATAATGAAAATATAATGGCTGGTACCAACATGCCACCAACTGCTGCTAATATGGGCAATAAAGATTTTTTTAAAGAAGATAATTCGCCACAAACCAATTCTCTTTTTATTTCCATTCCGGCAATGAAAAAGAAAAATGCCATTAAGAAATCGTTGATGACTAATATGAAAGAATTAGGCAAATCGAATATCCAAAAATGAAAATGATGATTGGTGGTTCCATCGAAACTAGTTTCCCAAAAATTTCTATAACCATCGGTAAACTGTGGTGTGTTGGCAACAATTAATGAAATAAAAGTGCATACCAATAAGATAATACCAATAGATCTACTATCGTGTAAAATTTCTTTTAATGGATGCAAAAATTTATTCTTAATAGGACCAACCATTTTTACTAGATTTAATTACTTAATATCTCAAACTTGCTCTTAGGTCGTTTATTTTCTAGCCATTGAAAACCCTTTACTTTGATGGCTTCATGATTTACCTGACGCATTGGATAGGTTGTACCTTCTAATTTATTTCTAAAAACAACTTTATCGGGTTTGCCATCTGCAAAATACATATCAATAACATCTGAAGCTGCTTTATTTACACCAAAAAATTTGCCATAATCATCCACCCCATAATAAACACTCTCTGCAGGGTTGCCTTTACTACGTAAGTAATTCATTTTTCCATCTACAAAAAAAGCATTGATGGTTTTACCAATTACTTGATTATAGTAGCCTCCAGTAGCATCGCTAATGGCCATTGCGTTTTCAAATACTCGTATTTTTTCGGGTTGTTTATTTTTTAAATATAAATAAATAGTATCGCCAGTAATTTGATTTTCTTGACTCCAGGTAACTGGATTTTTGAATAATCTAAATACCGAGTCTTTTAAACTATAAAACAAACTGTCGCCAACGGCTTGTAATGAATCTGAAAAAATTCGTACATGAGCATAAGCTTCAAAAAATTTATCAGAGCTGCTATCTGTATCGTTTTTAGCAATTTCAAATAAACTATGTTCAATTGTATCTCTAAGATTAGGTACTTTTTTTTCTTTCAACAAATCCGATAGTTTGGCTGTGTACAAGGTATCGGCTCTAATGAATACTGAATCTTTGCCTTGTTTAATTAGTAATAATGGAGCTTGTGTTGCTAATAAAGAACCTTTTTTACGATTGGTTTCTACCTTGTTGGCAATTAAATCAAAACCTTGAGCTGTATCTTTTCCTTTGTACACGACATCACCCCTGAATTCGGCTAAGCCTGTACTATCTTCAAATGCAACTTCATTGGCTATTATTGTGCCTGAACTGTCTTCAATTATAGGACGTTTACCAAAGTAAGCTTTTTTCTTTTTTAAATCGTAGTAACCATCTTTTGTTTTAATGGTTCTTGTATCGGTAATAATTTTTGTGGGTGAAACAAAAGTTGCAATATCTGTGTAGGTATTGTATAAAAGAGTATCAGTATAAATTTTATAACCCGGATCTATTAAAACTACTTTGTTTTTAAAATAAATATCTCTTGTTTCGCCAAAGTACGATGCTTCTTTACTGGTTAGAACTGTTTTACCATTTACTACTTTACCACCTTTAACGTAAGTGCCAATTTTAGTATTCACATCATATTCTAATTCGTCTGTTGTTAATACACCTCTTCCATCGGTTAAACGTACATTTCTTTTTAAATAAGCTTTTTTTTCTTTACCTAAATATTTTAAATAATCGGCATAAGTGTGAATGCTATCAGCATCATTAATATGTACTCTACCGAACGATTCTAATGTATTGGCAACTTGATTTAATACTGCACTATCGGCATAAAACAAAGTTTTACCTTGACTCACTTTTACATTGCCTGCTAATGAAATCAATTGTGTTGCAGAATCTATTTTTTGAAAATTCATTCTATCGGCAAAAAGAATATTTAACTTTTTGCCAGCCTGCAAAGTATCAACACGTTGTTGTGCCAATACTTGTACAGTTACAACGCTTAACAAGGTTGCAATACAAAATGTAAAGAGTTGCTTGAGCATTGTTTTATTTAATCGAATCGTTTAATGGAGCAGTTAATGGAGTGCTTTTATCTTTTTTGCCAAATACCGAAATATTTACATAACGTTTGGGATGTGTTTTCAAATCATCTACCAATGTATTCACACTTCTAACTGTATTGTTTAAGTTGTTGTATAAAGATTTATCGTTCATTAATAATCCCAATGAACCTTCTTTACTATCTAATTTATTTAAAAGGTTGTTGAGTTTATCTATGGCTTTTTGTAGATTGTTTACCGAACCAGCAATATCGGCTTTTGCCAAATTACTAGTAGTAGTTTCTACGTTAGTCATGGTGTTATTAATTTTATTATTATTGGCTGCAAGGTTTTCGGTAAAGCTATTTAAGTTATTCATGCTTTGTGCAACAGCACCATTTTGTTTATTCATCATTTGCTCTAACGATGCAGTACTAGCCAATAATTTTACAGTAATTAAATTGATATTGCCTACCACATTCTGTAAATTATTTTTAGTGTTATTATCTACAATAGAATTAATGTTTCTTAATACACTATCTAAAGTTTTTACAGTAGTATTTATTTGGTTGGAAACTGGAACTAATGAATTTTTTAAATCGCCCAATAAGCCTGCATTTTGGTAGGTCTTAATATCATCGTGATTGGCTAGAAATTCTTTGCTATCGCCTAGTTCAATCACAATACTACTACTGCCTAAAGGATTGGCATCTACATACGCAACAGAGTTTTTAGGTATTTGGTATTCAGATTTTAATTTAATGCCAATACGAATAGTTTTTAGCGATAAATCAGTGTTTTCAATTTCATAAACACTGCCTATTTGATATCCATTTACCATAACAGGATTAGAAATCATGATTCCCTTTGTTTCGGTGAAATTGGCATATAAAAAATTACCTGTTTTAAAAACACTTTTTCCTTTTAAAAAATTAAATCCAAGTATTAGTAAAACGATGATAATAGAAGTAAGAGCACCAACTTTGGTTTCATTCGAAATTTTCATGTAGCAAATCTAAGGTTTCTTGTTAAGTTGAAGAATTGCAATAGATGTTAAAAAACAATATGAATATGCTAAAGCAGAAATTTATTTGGCTGAATTTGGAATACTGTAAATATTTTTTGAATAAGAACGCCTGATTAGGTTAATTCAATGGAATTGTAACGATGGGATTGTAATAATGGGATTTATCACCATTTACCATTCACGATTTTAGAATGATGTTTAATATTCAATAATCAATGCTCAATTAATTTTACAACCCTACTAGCGATTCACCAATCACGACTTGTGATTCTTTAATAATAATCAATGCTCAATTAATTTTACAACCCTACTAGCGATTCACCAATCACGACTTGTGATTCTTTAATAATATTCAATGCTCAATTAATTTTACAACCCCACTAACCATTCACCACTTACGACTTACGATTCTTTATTAATGTTCAATATTCAATGCTCAATTAATTTTACAACCCTACTAGCGATTCACCACTAGCGATTTACGATTCTCCCACTCACAAAAAATACTCTCCCTTACTATACAAAACACACTCACCTGCAATGGTAACTCTATCACCCATAAAACCACACCATAAATAACCTTTACGTTGGCTGAGTTGTATAGCAGTTAAATTATTTTTTTGTAGTTGCGTAGCCCAAAAAGGAATTAATGTTGCATGTGCCGAACCTGTTACAGGATCTTCACCAATCACCGAATTGGGTACAAAAAATCTGGAAACAAAATCAACGGCATCTCCTTGAGCTGTAACAATAATACCCAATGTTTCAACCTGATTTAAAAAAGTGAAATCGGCTTTTAGTTCATTAATTTGAGCTTCGTTTTCGTACACCAAAAAATAATCTCTGCTCTTTAAAATGGATTTGGGTTCAATACTAAATCCCTTCAATAAATTTTCTGGAACTGCACAACTTTCTGGCATTCTTGCAGGAAAATTCATTTCTAATAAATGCTCTTTTTGTTCTACCAACAAAACACCACTTTGGCTATGAAATTCAATGATGGGTTTTGAGTAATTCAAATAGTTAAAAATTACAAATGCAGTTGCCAATGTTGGATGCCCTGCTAAGTCAATTTCTACTTCTGGTGTAAACCAACGAATATCAAAATTGCCATCGGTTCTTGGTACAAAAAAAGCCGTTTCAGATAAATTATTTTCTGCTGCCAATTGTTGCATGACGGAAGTGGGCAACCAATTTTCTAAAGGGCAAACAGCTGCAGGATTACCGCCAAATAATGTATTGGTAAAAGCATCTACCACATAAATAGGATAGGGGTTAGTATTAAGGTTTTGCATAGCCTATGGTATATTTTATTTGTTTAATTAAAGTGCAATAAGGGTTTAAGTATAAATTGTCTAATGATATGTACTCAAAGCGTTTGCCTTTTAAATGCTCATACCCTTTATTTTTAATTTTCATATTTTCTTTCACTGTTGTTGGAATGATAATTCTATTATTAGTACATTTTTTTAATGTTTTGGCAATGGCTTCGGAACAATATTGTTTGTAATCGTCTTTTAAATTGAAGTACTTATCGAACTTAATTTGTCTTTTTTCTAAATCTTTGAATTGTTCATTTATACAAGCAATTTCGTTGGAGTTAAGTTGATATCTGAAAACTCCAAAGCCTACTTTTTTATTTGGATTTACAAAACTATCAAAAGGCTCTTTTTTAAAACTTTCGTTGGGGTTTTCATCAACTCCACCAATGGCATGATATACCATGATTGTTCCATTTTCAATAAAAGCCAAACCACTGTGGGAGTAGGTTTTATCAACCATATTAAAGTTCTGTAATGATTGGCTTACAAAATCGAAACCCGTACGGCAAATCAAATCTCCATTTTGAATGTATTTTTTTGAAGCTTCAATAGAATCTAATGCTTGCTTAAATTTTATGTTATACTCGTTGGTTACCTGTGTTGAAATATCTATTGATGATTGATTTGAATTGTTGTTACAAGCTAATAATAACATAGTTAAAATAACAATATAGTAGCTTGTTTTAATCATCAGGATTACTTCAATTACTAAAATAAGGGTAATGGTGCAGGTGAGTAATATAAACTACATAAATGGCAATTATTCTTTGATTAAATAGTTACACAGATATTGATTTAAATAAAAAGCCCTCCAAAATTTGGAGGGCTTTTGAAATATTGAAAGTGATTAAACTTTAAAATGAGAGAAAGCTTTGTTTGCTTCGGCCATACGGTGTACATCTTCTTTTTTCTTAAATGCAGCACCTTCACCTTTTGCAGCAGCCATAATTTCGTTACTTAACTTATCGGCCATTGTTTTACCATTTCTTTCACGGCTGTAACGAATTAACCATTTCATGCTCAAAGAAATTTTTCTATCGGCACGTACTTCACTTGGAATTTGAAAAGTTGCACCACCAATTCTACGGCTACGTACTTCTACGGCTGGAGTTACATTGGCTAAAGCTCTCTTCCAAACTTCATATCCATCTTCACCGGTAATTTTGGTGATTTTATCAACCGCATCATAAAAAATGTTGATGGCAGTACTTTTTTTACCATCCCACATTAAATTGTTAATGAAACGTGTAACCAATTTGTCGTTAAAACGACCATCTGGTGCTAAAGGTAATTTTTTGGCTTGTGCTTTACGCATTGTTGTAATTTTTATTTGTTTGACTGAACGTCTTCAAGTATTAAAACTTTACTCAGTCGTAATGAAAAATATTTCTATCCTTTATCTCCCCTTTAGGGGTTAGGGGCTTATTTCTTCGCTTTTTCTTTCTTTGTACCGTATTTACTACGACTTTGTTTTCTATCTTTTACACCAGCAGTATCTAAGCTACCACGTACAATATGATAACGAACACCTGGTAAATCTTTTACCCTTCCACCACGTATTAAAACAATTGAGTGTTCTTGTAAGTTATGACCCTCACCAGGAATGTAAGCAATTACCTCAACCTTGTTGGTTAAACGAACCTTAGCAACTTTACGTAAAGCTGAGTTTGGTTTTTTAGGGGTAGTTGTATAAACCCTTGTACACACTCCACGACGCTGAGGACATGCATCCAAAGCTCTTGATTTACTTTTCGCCCTGATAATTTCACGGCCTTTTCTTACTAATTGTTGTATTGTAGGCATTGTACCTGTTTATTTTTTTTCGGACGGCAAAAGTATGAGCCTTCTCGGTAAATTCCAAAATAAAAATTCCAAAAACTAAAATTATTTATCAAAAACTTGTTCTGCTCACTAAAAAGCAAGTAGAATAAGCTATTATTTGTATTGAAAAGTGCTAAATTTTGTACATCCAACCATGCGTATCGGCAACTCGGTTATATCTAATATCGTTTAATCTTTTCTTTAATTCTGCTGCTGTTTGCCAACTATCTGTATCAAATTGCATTACATACTCTTGATAACGCAATTCTTTAATTAAAGAAATGGTAGCTGCTGTACCTGTTCCAAAAACTTCTTTTAATTCGCCCGATTGATGAAAAGCAATTAACTCATCGATAGTTATTTTTCTTTCGTCAATGGTTAATCCCATTTCTTCTAGTACGGTAATAGCACTATCTCTTGTAACACCTGCCAAAATAGTTCCTTCTTCTAAAGATGGGGTAATTGCAGTGTTTCCAACAATAAAAAATACATTCATTGTACCAACTTCTTGCAAATACTTATGTTCAAAAGCATCGGTCCATAAAACTTGATCGTAACCTGCTTTTTTAGCCAATGCTGTAGCCAACATGCTGGCACCATAGTTGCCTGCATTTTTACTAAAGCCAACACCACCAGGAGCAGCTCTTGTATATTTTTCTTCTACATAAATTTTCATGGGTGTATTGTAATAAGGACCAGTAGGACTTAACAATATCATGAATTTATACGTTTCTGAAGGTTTTACACCAATTACGGCATCACTAGAAAACATAAACGGACGAATGTATAAAGAATGATCTGGCATTGAAGGAATCCAGTTTTTATCTAACTCTATTAACATTCTCATGCCTTCCATAAAAATATCTTCTGGAACAGTAGGCATTTGCATACGTTCGGCAGAAATATTGAAACGTTTAAAGTTATCGATTGGTCTAAAAATAAAAGCCTCACCTTGCTCATCTTTGTAAGCTTTAATACCTTCAAAAATAGCTTGACCATAATGCAATGCAGCAGTAGATGGTTCTAGTAACAATGGTTGATACGGTTTAATCTCTACATTTTTCCACTCACCATTTTCATAATCAGCTTCAAGCATATGATCGGTGTAATATTTTCCAAAAGGAATATTCTCTAAGGTTAAATCGTTCAATTTACTGGTTTCAGCTTTTGTTACTTGTATGTCTAATGTTGCTGTCATAATTGAGGTATATTTGTTGCAAATTAAAGCAAAATTTAAAAACTAACAATCGTTAATATTTATCAGTGGTTATGAATTTTACTAAAAACCCTTTACCCAACTTTGTTTTAGCCGATTTATATAAAAATAATTTATTTGTTATTGATACACCACAACCTCAAAAACAAACTATTCAACCTACAAATTCTGCTACACCAACAAATCATGCAATTGCTTTTTTGGGAGAAAATAAAAAACAAATAATTATACTAGTGAATGAAGAAAATGCAGTTCATATTAACGATGACCATTTTGCATTTTTATCAAATATTCTAACTGCATGTAAACTCAATATTGCCGATGTTGCAATTGTAAATGTACACAAGCAAGTAATTAATTTTAGCCGTTTGAAAGAGCAACTCAATTGTATGTATGTTTTGCTTTTTAATGTAAGCACCGATGCTATTGAATTACCATTTTCTATACCTCATTATCAAGTTCAAAAATACAATAACTGTACTTTTTTAAGTGCCAATCATTTACAAACCATGTTAGGTACAACACAAGAAGCTAAAATGGAAAAAAGTAAGTTATGGTTGAGTTTAAAACAAATGTTTGGTATATAATTAAAAAAAAATTACACTTTGAAAAATCTCATTTTTGCTACTAATAATCAACATAAAGTAGATGAAATTAGAACCGTAATTGGTTCTTACTTTACCATTCAAACTTTACAAGAAGCTGGAATAGATATTGATATTCCTGAACCCTACAACACGTTAGAAGAAAACGCTAGCACAAAATCGAAAACAATTTTTGAGCTAACAAAAGAAAACTGTTTTAGTGAAGATACAGGTTTAGAAGTAGAAGCATTGAACGGAGAACCTGGTGTAAAAAGTGCTAGATATGCTGGCGAGGGTAGAAATTTTCAAGATAATATTGATAAACTGTTATTGAATTTAAATAACCAAACCAATAGAAAAGCTAGGTTTAGAACAGTCATTTCTTTAATACTGAATCAACAGGAATATTTGTTTGAAGGTATTTGTGAGGGGAATATTATTACTGAACAAAAAGGGTTGAGTGGCTTTGGTTACGACCCCATTTTTATTCCAGTAGGAAGTGATAAAACCTTTGCAGAAATGACTATTGAAGAGAAAAATGTATTTAGTCATAGAAAGAAAGCTACACAGCAATTGATTGATTTTTTGTCTCAAAATGGGAAAATAATTTCCTAGAATAAGATTTTTTTCAAGTGCTTGCAACCATTGTACTTTGGTTTACATCTTTAATATTGAAATGAGTTATTAAACAGAATAAATGGTTCATTTTTTCGTTTAAATGATTCACATTTAAATATCCTACAAAAAATCAAATTATGTCAACATCGGCTGCAACCCCCCTAAGCAACGACGTGTTTCAAGAAAACTGGTCAAATGTTCTCAGTAGTACAACAAAAGAGCCAGCAAAAATTTCGTACCTAATGGTTGAAAAAGTAGCACCACCAGCTTATATGTGGGATAAAATTGCCCAACAATTAGATGCAGAAGATGCTTCAACTAGCATTCCATCTTCAGCTTGGTCTAACACACAAATTATTGCTACTTTAATTTTGAGTGCTATTGCATTTATTGGGTTATCGTTGTATGTGATTTTATAATTAAAAGATTCTTGTATTTTGCAACAATGCAAAGAATAAAAATAGAATTACCCGAGCAATTTTCTTTTTCTACTAACATACAAGTACGCATCACCGATTTAAACTATGGTGGTCATGTTGGTAACGATTCTTTTTTGTCGTTGATACATGAAGCTAGACAACAATACCTAAATCATTATGGCTATAGTGAATTAAATTTTGAAAACACCGGTTTAATAATGACTGATGTTGGGTTAGAATTTAAACGAGAGCTCAACTATGGCAATATTGTACAAATACAAGTGCAAGCAGCTAATTTTGATAAGTTAGGTTTTGATATTTATTATTTATTAGAAATTGTACATCCTGATAAAAATATTGTTGCAGGAAAAGCTAAAACAGGCATGTTATGCTACGATTATGCAAATAAAAAGAAAGTATCGGTTCCATTAACTGCAATTGAAAAATTGACAGCAAATATTTAAATTGAATTGTGTTAGTTTTTACTTCTAACTAAACATGCCTTTTACTTATGCTTGTACTAAAGATTGGTACTTTTCTTTGAAAATTTCTATATCAAAATTTTCATTTGCATAGAGCCGATTGTTTTTGCTAAATGTTTGTAACTGCAAATTGTTTTCTGATAAATGAAGTATGTGTTGCATCATTTCATCTATTACTTTTTCTTCATCAATAGTAGATGTGGTGTAACCATTTTCTTGTTGAATATGAACAGGTAAATCGCCAACAGGTGTTGCAATAATTGCACAACCATGAGCCATTGCTTCCATGACCACCATTGGAAAACCTTCGGTGTTTGAAGTAATTAATAATACATGAGCTTGTTGATATAAAGTTGATAGCTGGGTTACGTCATCTATATTGCCTTTCAGCTCACAATATTGTTTTAATGGTTGTGGAATAGCATTTTCAACATCGCCAGCAATTACAAATTGTATAGCAGTATTTTGTTTATTTACTTTTGCAGCAATCTTAGCAACAATATGTACCCTTTTTTCTGGAGTTCCTCTGCCAACATACAAAATATTTAATGGGGCTAAATAATCTTTAGTAACTAGTTGTTCAGGCAATTCAATACCATTGCAGATATAGCTAATTCTAAAATTAAATTTTTCAGGCACATATATTCTTTTGTATTGTTCTAAATGATTGCCAATTCTCACTTTACTAATCATTACTGTTTTATAAATGAATGGTATAAAGGGAATTCTTATCCACGAAAAAGTATTGAATGAATGTATTAATTCAATTTGTTTAATAGAGCTTATTATCCAAGGAGCAATTTTATAACCAAAATTGCATTGGCCGTTAAACACAACAGGTTTATTGGTTTGTTTGTTGATATAACTAGTAATAATTCCACGATAAATTAAATTAAGAAAGTATAACCATTTATTATCTGTATAGGTTGAAATATCTTGTATGGTGCAGTTACTTTTTTCAAATTCTTGATAAAAAGTGTTGTCTACCGATTTTCTGGTAAAAAAAATGATGCAATTTTTATTGCCTACTGCTTGGGTAATTAAAGCATGCACTTTTTCGGCTCCTCCGGTATGATAAAATGGGAAGAAAAAAAATACTTGATATTCTTTTTTCAATGGCTTTATTGTAGCAATCAATTTACCCAAAATTATAAATGGATAAATGAAAATTGCTTCAATTTTTCTTTTGAGTATGTAGTGCCGATACTTCATTTTTTCAGCCATTGTTTTATGGTTTTTCCAATGCCCATGAATACATCTTGAATTGCAGCAATTACTAATGAACATTCAAATAAACCAAATTTACTTTGTTTAATTCTGCCATATAAGAATTTATACTTAGTAGTTGCATTGGTAAAAAAAGGATTTTTTTTTCGATGAAAAGAACCCGTAACTGAAGCTGCATGAACTCTATACTGTAATAACTGTTCAGGTATTTTTTCAATAGTATGTTTATCGCTTAAAACTTGAAGCCACAAATCATAATCTTCGCTGTGTTTTTGTTGATATGAGTAACGATATTGCTGAATTATTTCACTACGCATTAATACAGTTGGATGTGCAATACAGTTTTGCCCAACCATTGCCTTTTTAATTTGAGTAGCAGTAGTAATTTGCATATCTAAAGGCCAAGTACCAATAGTTTCATTTAGTTCGTTTATAAAAATAATTTGTGTTGCCACAATTGCTGTTTGATGATTTTTTTCTAGCCAAGAAACCTGTTTTTCTAACCTTGTAGGTAAACAAATATCATCGGCATCTATACGTGCTATATACTTGCCTTTGGCTAGTTCAAGTCCACGATTTAAAGTATAGATTAATCCTTTATTTCCATCATTGTTAATGAGTGAAATTCTTGCATCTGTATAACTATGAATAATGTTGAGTGTATGATCTGTAGATCCATCGTTGATGATGAGTAACTCAAAGTTGGTATAGCTTTGATTCAGCAAACTATCTATAGTTGCACGAATATATTTTTCGCAATTATAGGCAGGTAATAATATGCTCACCAATGGGTTCATGACTTGCAAGATAAGGATTGAGTTCTTTAAAAAATAAATCCCTGCTACAAATGCAACAGGGATTTATTTTTTGTACAGTTCTATTGAAAATATTATTCAACTTTTGTAATCTTAATCATGTTGGTAGGTAAATGTAAATGTACTGGTGTGCTACCTGTATTAATTACCACATCATCGGTATTTAAGAAACCTCTTTCTTTTAAAATATCAATTTGATCAGTAATAATATCATCAACACTTTCTTCTTCATCATAATAAAATGCTCTTACGCCCCAACTTAAGCTTAACTGATTAATTAAGCTTCTTTCTTTAGAGAATATAAACAAAGGCGATTTTGGTCTGAAACTGCTTAACATAAATGCAGTGTAACCACTTTGCGTCATGCCTATTAAAGCATCGGCATTTACGTCACGAGCTATTTTACAAGCATTGTAACAAATAGCATCGCTGAAAAAAGAAGGAGAGTGAGGTTGAGGCATTAAATCTTGTTCACGATTGTAACGATATTCTGTTTGCTCAACCTGGCGTATAATTTTACGCATGGTTTCTACCACCAATGCAGGATGATTGCCAGCAGCAGTTTCACCACTCAACATTACAGCATCGGCACCTTCAAGTACAGCATTGGCAACGTCAGTAATTTCACTTCTGTTGGGTTTTACTCTGTCAATCATGCTTTCCATCATTTGTGTAGCTACAATTACAGGCTTTGCACGATGAATACATTTTCTAATTAACTCTCTTTGAATTAAAGGCACTTGCTCAACTGGTAATTCTACCCCTAAATCTCCACGAGCAATCATGATTGCATCACTTTCAACAATAATATCTCTAATGTTTACTAACGCTTCGGGCTTCTCAATTTTTGCAATGATTTTTGTTTTACTTTTCTTCTCCGTTAACTTACTTCTCAGTATAACAATATCTTTTACACTACGTACAAAACTTAATGCAACCCAATCGCATTTTTGTTCAATAATAAATTCTAAATCGGCTAAATCTTTTTCAGTTAATGCTGGTAAAGAAATTTTAGTATCGGGTAAGTTAATTCCTTTTTTAGAAGATAACACGCCACCTAATGTAACCATTACTTTAACATTTTTTTCTTTGGTAATGTCTACTACTTTAACTTCAATTTTTCCATCATCAATTAAAATAATGTTTCCTACTTTAACATCATCGGCAAGGTTAGGATAGCTTACATAAATTTTTTCTAAGTTACCAATACATTTTTCGTTGGTGAAGGTTAAAATATCGCCTGACTTTACTTCTAAATAATTGTTTTCAATTTCACCTACTCTTAATTTGGGTCCTTGTAAATCGGCTAAAATTGAAATATTAAAAGGCTGTGTTGTGTTAATGTTTCTAATATGTTCAATAATTTGAGCTTTGTCTTCATGATTGCCATGTGAAAAATTTAAACGAAATACATTTACACCAGCATTTACCAGCTCTAAAAGCTTTTCGTGTGTATCGCAAGCTGGGCCAACGGTTGCTACTATTTTTGTTCTATGTGAAATATGTTTTAATCCGGCTTGTTTATCCATTTGTTTATGGAGGTATTTACCAATGTTCTTGCTCATAAATATTTTTTTAATTTTTAGGTTAGTAGTTCAATCGTTATTTTTAGGATGCTAAGATTTTTACAATCTTCATCCATTCTTGACCAATTTTTTGTTTTTCTTTTACGGCTTTATCTAATGGTGTATAATGAATTTTATTATTAATTACGCCTACCATTACATTATTTCTACCTATTAATAAGCTTTCTACTGCATAGTAACCCATGTGGCTTGCAACTAATCTATCTGAACAGGTTGGAGATCCACCTCTTTGTATATGACCAAGTACACAAACCCTCACATCGGCACTTGGTAAACGTTCTCTTACAATTTTGGCTACTTGTTCTGCACCACCAAAATCATCACCTTCTGCAACCACAATTAGGTTAACCAATTTTTTACGTTTTTCTTTTTCGGTTAATGAGCAAATGATGGCTTCCATATCGGTTTTGGTTTCTGGAATTAAAATATTTTCAGCTCCAGTTGCAATACCACTGTGTAAAGCAATATAACCAGCATCACGACCCATTACTTCTACAATAAATAATCTATCGTGAGCATCCATTGTATCACGAATTTTATCAATGGCTTGTACAGCAGTGTTTACAGCAGTATCAAATCCAATTGTAGTATCGCTACCTGCAATGTCTTTATCAATTGTTCCAGGTAATCCAATACAAGGTATATCAAATTCATTGCTAAATTTTTGTGCTCCTTTAAAACTACCATCTCCACCAATCACCACTAAACCATTTATGTTTCTTTTTTTAAGATTATAGTAAGCTTTTTCTCTGCCGGCAAATTCCATAAACTCTTTGCTTCTTGCAGTTTTTAAAACCGTTCCTCCGCGTTGTATAATGTTGGCAACGCTTCTGCCGTCCATTTCTTTAATATCATCGTCAATCATACCTGCGTAACCTCTCATTACGCCATAAACTCCTAAACCGTGATATAAGCCTGTTCTAACAACAGCTCTAACGGCTGCATTCATTCCAGGGCTGTCGCCACCTGATGTTAACACTGCTATATTGGTAATCTTTTTTTCCATAGTTATTTATAGTTTTTCAGCAATTTACTTTTGTTATTACTTATTGATTTGCAAGCAATTAAATAACAAACGTTAGTTTGGTTTTTGCACTTTCCAACTGCCAATATTAGTCAATTGAATTTAACTGGCAAAACACGAAATTATTAAATGTGTATAAACTACACAAAGAATTCAAGTTTAAGGGGTAAATCATTCGTTTTTTGCTAAACAAGTAATCTTTATATTGGTTGAATATTTTGTACTTTGCTCGTTCAATTGTTTTTCAAATGACTAAGATACTCATCACAGGTGCAAACGGATTTTTAGGTCAGCATTTAACCGTTTTTTTAGCCACTCATTCTTTTTCTGTAATAGCCACAAGCAGAGGTGAATGTAGAATTGAAAAAGAAGCTGCTTTTGAATATATAGGTGTTGATTTATGTAAAAAAACAGCAGTAGAAGATTTAATTCATTTGCATCAACCTAATATTATTATTCACAACGCTGCAATGAGCAAGCCAGATGAATGTGAAAACAATCAAGATACTTGTATATTAAACAATGTAACTGCTACAAAATATATAGTAGATGCTGCTAATGCAATTGGTGCAAAAGTAATTTACATTTCTACCGATTTTATTTTTGGCGATGATGGTCCACATGCTGTTGATGCAACACCCAATCCACTCAATTTTTATGGTGCAAGTAAATTACTGGCTGAACAATATGTACAAGCAGAAGCACAAAATTTTGCAATTGTTCGTCCAGTGTTTATTTATGGTGAAGTTTGGAAAGGCATGCGACCAACTTTTTTACATTGGGTAAAAAATAATTTAGAACAGCATAAACCTATTAAAGTAGTGAGTGATCAATTAAGAACCCCAACGTATGTTATAGATATTTGTAAAGGCATTGAAGCCATTATTGTGAACAATAAACAAGGAGCATATCATTTAGCTGGGAAAGATATTGTATCTCCTTATCAAATGGCTATAGCAGTTTGTAAGCATTTAGGTTTAGATGAAAGTTTGATTACAAGTGTAACTTCTGAAACTTTTCCTGAACCGGTGAAAAGAGCCAAAAAATCAGGTTTAAAAATTGACCATTCTGTTCAAGAGTTGCATTACAACCCTGTTGATTTTGCAACAGGTGTAGCATTAAGTTTAGGTTAGTCGGTACAATCAATTTTCTCATTTCTAAAACAACCAAATTTCCCCAGTTTCCACATTTTCCATCACATTTTGTCTCAGTAGGTTAAATTAATTATAGTTATTCAATAATCAAATCAGTAAACCCTTACCTTTGCGGCTCGAAAAAAAGACCAGTGTTTTCTGCTGTTGAAGTGTGCGACGCCAATACAGATGATTAATGAACAACAGATGGTCTCCAAAAAATTAAAAATTTAAAAACAAATACAAGCGTTATGGCCGACTTGAAATTTCAACGCAACTTTGGTATTGCAGCTCATATCGATGCTGGCAAAACCACAACTACAGAGCGTATTTTACGCTACACTGGTATGATCCATAAAATTGGTGAAGTACATGATGGTGCAGCAACAACAGACTGGATGGAGCAAGAAAAAGAACGTGGTATTACTATCACTTCTGCTGCTGTTAGCTGTCAGTGGAAATTCCCTACAATTAAGGGGGTTGCCGATGCAAATACAAAAAGTTACTATTTTAATATTATTGATACTCCGGGTCACGTAGATTTTACTGTAGAAGTAGAACGTAGTATGAGGGTATTAGATGGTTTGATTGCTTTATTTAGTGCAGTTGATGGTGTTGAACCTCAATCTGAAACTGTTTGGCGTCAAGCAAATCGTTATAAAGTTCCTAGAATTGGTTTCGTTAATAAAATGGACCGTTCTGGTGCTGACTTTTTAATGGTGGTAAACCAAGTAAAAGAAATGTTGGGTGCAAATGCAGTGCCTTTACAATTACCTATTGGTGCAGAAGATAACTTTAAAGGTGTGGTAGATTTGATTAAGATGAAAGGTATCATTTGGCACATGGAAACAGAAGGTATGACTTTTGACGAAATTGATGTTCCTGCTGATATGGTTGAAGAAGCCAATGAGTGGAGAGCTAAATTAGTAGAGTCAGTTGCTGAATATGATGACAATTTAATGGAGAAATTCTTTGAAGATCCAAATAGCATTACTGAAGATGAAATGCATGAAGCCATTCGTAAAGCTTGTATCGATTTAAGTATCGTTCCAATGATGTGTGGTTCTTCATTCAAAAACAAAGGTGTACAAACTGCATTAGATGCTGTTTGTCGTTACTTGCCTTCTCCAGTTGATATTGAAGATACAACAGGTACTAACCCAGATACTGGTGAAGTTGAAACTCGTAAGGCCGATGCAAAAGAGCCTTTTGCAGCTTTGGCTTTCAAAATTATGACCGATCCTTTTGTTGGTCGTTTAGCATTCTTCCGTTGTTATTCTGGTCGTTTAGATGCTGGTTCTTATGTATTGAATGTAAGAAGTGGTAAAAAAGAACGTATCAGTCGTATTATGAAAATGTTTGCCAATAAGCAAAATCCAGTTGATTTTATTGAAGCTGGTGATATTGCAGCAGCAGTAGGTTTTAAAGAAATTAAAACTGGTGATACATTGTGTGATGAAAAACATCCAATCACTTTAGAGAATATGTTTATTCCAGAACCGGTTATCGCTATTGCTGTTGAGCCTAAAACTCAGGCAGACGTTGATAAAATGGGTATGGCAATTGCTAAATTGGTAGAAGAAGATCCTACTTTACGTGTAAATACTGATGAAGATACTGGTCAAACCATTTTACGTGGTATGGGTGAGTTGCATTTGGAAATCATCATCGATCGTATGCGTCGTGAATTTAAAGTAGAAGTAAACCAAGGTGCTCCTCAAGTTGCTTATAAAGAATCATTTGGACAAACTGTTACTCACCGTGAAGTGTTGAAAAAACAATCGGGTGGTCGTGGTAAGTTCGCAGATATTCAATTTGATTTAGGTCCTGCTGATGCTGAGTGGTTAGCGGCTAACGAAGGCAAACATTTCCAATTTGTAAATGATTTGTTTGGTGGTTCAATTCCAAAAGAATTTGTACCTGCTATCTTGAAAGGATTTGAAACAAGTATGACTACTGGTGTTTTAGCAGGTTACCCTGTAAACAACATGAAAGTAAGGGTATTTGATGGTAGTTACCATGATGTGGATTCTGATGCAATGTCTTTTGAATTGTGTGCTAAATCTGCATTTAGAGAAGCTGGTCGTAAAGCAAAACCAACTTTACTTGAGCCAATCATGAAAGTTGAAGTATTAACTCCAGACCAATACATGGGTGATGTTACTGGTGACTTAAACCGTCGTCGTGGAATGTTAGAAGGTATGGATAGCCGTGCCAACTTACAGGTAATCAAAGCAAAAGTTCCATTAAGCGAAATGTTTGGTTATGTAACTCAGTTACGTTCATTGTCTTCTGGTCGTGCAACTTCTACTATGGAATTCTCTCATTACACTCCAGCTCCAAATAACGTTGCTGAGGAAGTAATGGCAAAGAATAAAGGTAAAGTGAAGGTTGAAGATTAAGCTTTAATAAACTCCTTCAAATAAGGAAATTAAAATAAAAAATCCCTGTTCAGCAATGAATGGGGATTTTTGTTTGATGATGAATGAGTAATCCCTTGTACGTCAATTCTACTTTAGCGAAAATTTTCTTATTCAGAATATTCACTATGTTAAATGATTATTGTTGACTAGAATATTTACAGATTTACTCGTTCAAACATTTCAATATTCCCCTATCTTTACCCACCTGCCAAAAGCAATAAAATGAGTGTAAAACGTATAGCAATATTTGGTTCAACTGGTTCTATAGGAACACAATGTTTAGAAGTAATTGCTGCAAACCCTGAACTTTTTTCGGCCGAAATCTTAACGGCTCAAAATAATGATGAGTTATTAATTCAACAAGCATTAACCTTTAATCCAAATTTGGTAGTTATTGGCGATGAAAAAAAATATCAAAAAGTAAAAGATGCATTGGCTCATACAACTGTAAAAGTGTTTGCAGGTGAAGCAGCTATAGAAGAAGCCGCAGGTATGGATTGTTATGATATGATGTTGGCTGCAATTGTTGGTTATGCAGGCTTAAAACCTACTTTGAAAGCCATTGAAAACGCCAAACCCATTGCATTGGCTAATAAAGAAACTTTGGTAGTTGCTGGTGAAATCGTCATGCAAAAAGCAGTTGAAAAAAGAGTGCCTATCATCCCTGTTGATAGTGAGCATTCAGCCATTTTTCAATGTTTGGTAGGAGAGGGAAGAAATAAAATTGAAAAAATAATTTTAACTGCAAGTGGTGGACCTTTTAGAGGAAGAAAACCCAACTTTTTAGTGAATGTAAAAAGAGATCATGCTTTACAACATCCTAATTGGGCAATGGGTGCAAAAATTACCATCGACTCTGCAACATTGATGAATAAAGGCTTAGAAATGATTGAAGCCAAGTGGTTATTCAATTTACAGCCAGAGCAAATTCAAGTGGTGGTTCATCCGCAAAGTATTATTCATAGTATGGTGGTGTTTGAAGATGGAAGCATTAAAGCTCAGATGGGTTTACCCGATATGAAGTTACCCATTCAATATGCAATGGCATTTCCTCAAAGATTGAAAAGTAATTTTCCGAGATACGATTTCAGAAAACCTGATACATTAACGTTTGAGGAACCCGATTTAAAAACTTTTAGAAGTTTAGCATTGGCAATTGAATGTTTAAATAAAGGTGGCAATATGCCTTGTGTTTTAAATGCTGCCAATGAAATTGCAGTGTATGCGTTTTTAAGAAATAGAATTGGTTTTTTAGATATGACCGAAATGGTGGAAAGAACCATTAATAAAATTCCATTTATAGAAAAGCCAACATTAGAAGAACTGTATGAATGTGATGGAGAGGCTCGTAATTTTGCAGCCACTTTAATTGAAATGTAGAAAGAAGGTAGATGGTTTAGGGTAAAAGGTAGAAGATAGAAGAAAGAAGATAGAAGATAGAAGAAAAAAGGTAGAAGAAAGAGGTTTTGTATTGCTGAGAAGAATAGCAGAAAATCATGTAATTAAATGAATCTTCCCCTCTTGGGAGGGGCGAACAAAAACTTCAATTTAGATAAAACAATTTCGGGGTGGGTTTTAGAGCTAATGAATAAATTTTTGAAGCATACATGTCTTCAACTTAGCACACAAAAAACGAACATTGAAAATTAAATGGAATTCATTAATAGGTAATATAAATTTTAAAATAAAAAGACGTCCTCCTTTAGAGGATAGTGGAATATGAGTTTATTAGCGATTGATTGGAGTGGTGGATTGGTTCAAGCTGGCCAATTTATTTTATCGTTCTCCATTTTAGTAGTACTGCACGAATTAGGGCATTTTTTCCCTGCAAGATGGTTTAAATGTAGAGTAGAAAAATTTTATTTGTTTTTCAACCCTTGGTTTAGTTTATGGAAAAAGAAAATTGGTGATACCGAATGGGGTATAGGTTGGGTACCTTTTGGTGGCTATGTAAAAATTGCTGGGATGGTAGATGAAAGTATGGATAAAGAGCAAATGAAATTGCCGCCAGCTCCAGATGAATTTAGAGCTAAGCCAGCTTGGCAACGTTTAATTATTATGATTGGTGGTGTTACTGTAAATGTAATTTTGGCAATTGTAATTTTTATTGGCATCATTTGGGTTTGGGGAGAACAAAATTTACCTGCCAAAAGTTTAAAATATGGCATTGTCGCAGATAGTTTAGGTAAAACAATTGGTTTGCAAAATGGCGATTTAATTACCAAAGTAGGCAACGAACCAATTACCAATGCTATTGATAAAGCTGTATATAGCATGATTGTTTTAAGCGATGCCAAAACATTAACAGTTGAACGTGAAGGCAAAGAAATTCAATTGCCGTATGATAACAGTTTTGTTAGTGCATTGAATAAAAATAAAGGGGAGGGATTCTTTAGCATTCGATTGCCATTTATTATTCATGATTTTACGAAACTTTCTACTGGCGAACATGCAGGTATAAAAAAAGGAGACCAAATTATTGGAGTTGATAGTATTGCAACTCCATTTTTTAACGACTATCAAGCAGCTATAAAAGGTAAATCAAATAAAAAAATCACACTTACTGTTTTAAGAAATAATGATACCTTGAAATTACCAGTAGAGTTGAATAATGATGGTAAAATTGGTGTTCAAAATTTAGGTGATTTAACCAAATTGGGATTTGTAGTAGAAACCAAAAAATACAGTTTTATAGAATCTATACCGGTTGGATACAATAAATGTTGGAGCAGTTTAGACAAATATATTACAGGAATTAAACAACTATTTAATGGTAAAGTAAACCCTAACGATAGCTTAGGAAGTGTATTAAGTATTGGTAGTGTGTATAGTAAAGAATGGGATTGGCAAAGTTTTTGGACATTAACTGGCCTGTTTAGTATAATTCTTGCCTTTATGAATATTCTACCTATTCCTGCATTAGATGGAGGTCATGCTTTGTTTTGTATATTCGAGATTATTACAGGTAAAAAACCAAGTGACAAGTTTATGGAATATGCTCAAACAGTTGGAATGATTTTATTACTAGGTTTAATGGTATATGCTTTAGGATTAGATTTCTGGCGATTATTTAAATAGTAAATCTTTCCCATCAAATATTTCAATGCCCTGAATTTTCAGGGCTTTTTTTATTGAATTTGTATGCCAATTTTCTTCATTAAAATAGAAGCATTTAAGCTTTTGCAAATACCATCTTTAAGCTTGTAATCAAAAAACAATTCTTCATTAGCTACTTGTACATCAAAATGGTAATTGCTGATTGCAGTTGGAAATTGTTGTTGTAATTGAGCCAGTTCAACATCGTGTGTTGCAATAATAGCAACGGTTTGTTGTTGAATAAACTGTTGAATGAGTGCTTTAGAGCCTGTATGTCTGTCGAGTGAATTGGTGCCTCTTAAAATTTCATCCAATAAAATAAATACTTGTCTTTCTTGTTTTACAGCCTCTATAATGGTTTGCAGTTTTTTCAATTCTGCATAAAAGGTAGAAGTACTTTCAGCTAAATTATCTGCAATTCGCATACTACTCATTAATTCAATGTTAGAAATAGTAAAGGAGGTTGCACAAACAGGAGCACCCATTAAGGCCAATACAGTGTTAGTACCAATACTTCTTAAAAAAGTACTTTTACCTCCCATGTTTGAACCTGTAATTAATGCAATATTTCCAATACCAGTTTGAGTGAAACTATTATTAATACGTTTGCTTTGTTGAATTAAAGGATGTCCTAAGTTGGTTGCTGAAAATTCAAAATATTGGGTACTAATTGTAGGATAAGAAAATTCAGGTTGGTTAAAAGAAAGTGTTGCTAAACTGATGGATACTTCTGTAGATGCAATTACTTCCATCCATGCATCAATTTGATGCTGATTTTTTCTTTTCCATTTATTCAATGCAATCATTTGTCTTACATCCCATAATAAAAAGCTGTTTAAGAAGAAGAATACAAAAACATTCAAACGCATATCAAAACGATCTAAAATATTTTTAAGTGCTAAAATTTCGATAGATGATTTTGTGTTGTTGGCTTGTAGCAGTTGTTGCAACTGATTGAAATATAGATTCTTGAAAGATGCTTGTTCTATCCATTGCAATTGCTCAAACATCGTAGCTACTTCATTTACCACTTTACCTAACAATAAATAAGTAGTATGTACTTTTTTGCTTTGAAATAAAGCAAATAAAAAATATACCAATGTTAAAGGATAAAAAAATGAAGCAGGAATAATACCAACAATATGTAAAATCAGTGTACTTGCTGTAATTAATGAATAGCTTGTAATAAACCATTTCCAACCACCCCATAAAAAAGCTGTTTGTGGTTGTTGTAACCAGTTTGTAATTTTTTCTTGTGTTGATATTTTTAATGGGTTCGATAAACCTAATGCCGAGAAATGTTGCATCCAGTTGGTATGGTTACTAAGCTCTTTTACTGCTGCTTGTTGTAGTAGAATAGCTTCGGTAGTTTGTGCTTTTAATAAACGGTTGGCTAATAATAATTTTCCTTGCTCCGAAGTGCATCTATTCAAATATTGATATATCGATGCTTTGCCAAAAATGTCTAAATCATTTGAATAAGCATGCTGCATATTTATAAATTCAGTTCCATCTGCTCTAGTTAAATAATTATGATGAAGTATTTGAATTTCTTCATCATTAAGCTGAATTAATATTGTAAGGTGTTCTTGCTGTTTTTTATTGTTGGCACTTAGCGATAAAAGCCAGAGGAAAGCACCAATGCCCACAAAGGCAATAGAAATAAGAGTAACACTATTGCTTTCCCAAAGAAAATAGATTGCAAAAGCAGTTGTTAGAAAAATAGCAAATCGAATCCATGCAATCCATGAACTTCTTTTTTTTAGAGCCAATAATTGATGTGTATATTCAGTAACGTTTGATGTATAAAATTGATGAGGCATGTTTTGTTGCATTAATGGTAACTATTAGGCTGCTATTTAACACAAACAACGTGAAAAAAATGCTAAGTTTGCCAACTGTAAAATTTAAACTGTTTAAACCTATAAATTTTTGGGGCCGTATTGGTATTGACAGCAACCCCGATAGCTATCGGGGTCTTTGTAGGTGTAAGCAATATAAATTTTTATGGCAGATGTATATATTTTATATTCCTCAAAGCTTAATAAATATTACATTGGAAGTTGTTTAAATTTTGAGAATCGGTTAAAGGAGCATCTATATAAAGAATATGAAAATAGTAGTTTTACAGCAAAAGCAGATGATTGGGTTTTAGATATTAGGATTGAGGGATTAGAATATAAACAAGCAAGATTAATAGAACAGCATATAAAGAAAATGAAGAGTAGAAAATTTATAGCTGATTTAAAAGTTTATCCTGAATTAATAGAAAGACTAATTTTGAAATATAAGGTAGAATAATCTTTTGGGGCCGTATTGGTATTGACAGCAAAGTTCTTTGTAGGTGTAAGCATGCAGTGCGTTGTATAATTAGCACTTTAATCTGAATATACAAAACTCAAATGGCAATACTCAGTATGCCATGGCTGCTTAATCAGTGATTAAGTAACCATTTGGGCCGCCGTACAGGTTTAGCTTTTTTCCATGTACCGCCGCCGACTCAAACCAAAAAAAGATGCTGTTACAATAGGCTGTGCCTGTAACAAAAGTCCCGATAGCCATCGGGAATCCAGCTAAGGAAAAGATTGGTTTGTTGGCTTCCGGTTTTTTCCCTACAATGAATAATCAACTAAGCATGTAGAAAGCTTATGGCGAATTTGTTTGGACACCGGTTCGACTCCGGTCGGCTCCACTTTGTTGTAATAAAAATCCCCTGAAATTTTCAGGGGATTTTTTTATTGATTCATTTTAAAATAAGTTTTCTCAAATTCGGTTCAGACCGAATTTGTCGTTCCCACCCATTATTCATAACTAGCGATTCACGATTTTCGATTCATGTTTTTTGAAATCGGTTCAGACCGACTTCTTCGTTCCGACTCTTTCATCACTCACTACTAGCGATTCACGTTTTTCAATTCCTCTTTCATTCAAAAAAATCAAGCATCTTCCCTCTCTTTCAACTCTTTAATTTTATCTAAAGCTCCAGCTACAATATCACACATCTCTGTACTTAAATTCCCTGAGGTTATTTATAAGAGGTGAAAATGATTGCAAGCAATGAAAATATGGGTGTACATTTTTTTATGATGTACATATATTATTGGTAGTGTGAATAGCAGGAAAAAATAATAATTGCATCTTCCGTTATTTGATAAATAAGTCGGTGTTCATGATCTATTCTTCGGCTCCAATAACCTTTAAATTGGTGTTTCAATGCTTCTGGTTTTCCTATGCCTTCAAAAGGGTTTCTTGTAATATCTCTTATCAAATCTCCAATTCGTAAAGCAATTTTTCGGTCTTGTTCAATCCATTCCTGATATTCTTTAAAAGCTTTTTGAACAAACAAAATATTTCTCATAGCAATTCATCTGCTTTAATATTAATGGCATTTTGTTTGGTTCTGTATTCTTCAATTCGTTCATTCAATTCGTTAGAATAAGCAGGATTACTTAATATATATTCTGTTGTATCGGCTTCTAGTATGGTTATTTCTACAGTTTTATGCGGAAACATTGTTTTTATTCCTTCAATAATTTCAGCAGTTAATAAGTCTGTATTAATACGTATGGTAGTTTCCATTTGTATGAATTTATAATTCAAATCTAACAAAAAAGTCGGGTTATTTAACCCGACTTTTTTTGAAATATTTAATTTTTATGTTCAGTATAGAATGAATAGTTGAAGAGTGCGACGCAACTAAAGTTTAATAGTAGTACATAAGTTGGTAACATACAATTACTTCCCTGCATCTTCCCTTTCTTTCAACTCTTTAATTTTATCTAAAGCTCCTGCAACTACATCACACATAATGGTATACAATGCTCCCTGTTTATAGTTGTTGTAAATATGTTCTAATGCCAAATTTTCATTGGCAATGACTGTTTGCGGAATGGCAGGATTTACACTATTAATGCCTTCTTGTAATAAACCAATAATTTCATCGGCAGTACGGCCACGTAAATTTTTATCGCAACGAATAATAATTTCATCAAAATATTGAGCAGAAATAGCTCCCAATGCTCTAATATCTTCATCTCGTCTGTCACCAGTTCCACTAATTACACCAACTTTATAATTATAATCTAGTTTGCTAATGAAGTCTCCTAAAAGCCTTAATCCATGAGGATTATGGGCAAAATCAGCTAAGAAAGTAAAATGTTTAAAATGGAAAAAATTCAAACGTCCTGGAGTGGTGTTGCTGCCAGCAATAAATGTTTGTAAACCACTTCTTATATCTTCAATAGTAATGCTTTTAAACAAGTAACAAGCCAATACACTTGGCAAACAATTGGCAATATTATGTGTTGCTTTTCCTTCAAAAGTGAGTGGAATATCTTTTACATGACATACTCTAATTTTCCAGGTGCCTTTTAAAATACTGATATATCCATTCTCATACACAGTAGCCAATCCACCTGCTTTGCAATGAGCCTGAATACGAGGATTATTTTCATCCATGCTAAACAAAGCAACATTGCATTTTAAACTTTCTCTCATGGCAAATACCAAATCATCATCAGCATTTAAAACTGCATAGCCATGAGGAAAAACAGTTTCAGGAACAACGGCTTTTACTTTAGCCATTTGTTCTAAAGTATTGATACCACCAAGTCCCATGTGATCTGCAGCAACATTGGTTACAATGGCAACATCACAGTTTTGAAAGGCCAATCCATTTTTTAAAATGCCACCTCTTGCACATTCCAATACAGCAAAATCAACTGTTGGATCTTTCAATACAAACTGAGAGGAGAGAGGTCCTGTACAATCTCCCTTCATCAACAATTGATTTTGAATGTACACTCCATCGCTTGTAGTATAACCTACTTTTTTACCAGCACTTTTACTAATGTGTGCAGTTAATCTTGTAGTAGTGGTTTTGCCATTGGTGCCTGTGATGGCAATGATTGGAATTCTTCCATTGCTTCTATCGGGAAACAACATATCAATTACAGGTTCAGCAACATTACGTGGTAAACCTTCAGCAGGTTCAATATGCATCCTAAAACCTGGAGCAGCATTTACTTCTAAAATAGCTCCACCGTTTTCACTCACAGGCGTTCTTAAATCAGATGCCATTATATCAATACCACAAATGTCTAAACCAATAATTTTCGCAATACGTTCACACATTACAATGTTTGCAGGATGTACTTCATCTGTTACATCTTCACTTGTACCACCAGTAGAAAGGTTAGCAGTTGTTTTCAATAAAACCAATTCTCCTTTTGGTGGAACAGTTTCTAACGTATACCCTTTTTCTTCCAGCATTTTCATGGTGCTGTGGTCAACCGTAATTTGGGTTAACACTTTTTCGTGACCAAAACCACGACGTGGGTCTTTGTTCACCTCATCAATTAAATATTGAATGGTGTTTACACCATCGCCTTTTACAGCAGCAGGTGTTCGCAATGCAGCACAAATAAATTTATAATTGATGACTAAAATCCTGAAGTCAAAACCTGTAATAAAACGTTCTACAATAACACTTCTACCATATTTGTGTGCAGCTTCCAATGCAGTTACTGCTTGCTCCCAAGTAGTAATATTGGTGGTATTGCCTTTACCATGATTGCCATCAATGGGTTTTATTACCAATGGATAACCATATTTTTCTACAGCTTCTTTTAAGCCTGCTTCTGTTCTAATTACAGTTCCTCTTGGTACAGGAATTTCGGCAGCTTCTAATAAGTTTTTGGTTTCTTCTTTATCACATGCAATGTCAACAGCAATATTTCCTGTAGTGCTTGCAATTGTTGCCCTGATTCGTTTTTGATGCACACCATAACCCAATTGCACCAAACTATGTTTGTTCAATCGTAAATGTGGAATGCCACGTTTTGCTGCTTCATCAACAATACAACCGGTACTGGGGCCTAGTCTAGTGTCTTCTCTAATTTCACGAAGTTGTTGTATATCTTCACTTAAATCATATTCAACACCATCCACTAATGCTTGAGCAATTCTTACAGCAGCTTTTGCTGCATACACACCTGCGTCCTCCTCCATATAACTAAACACCACAAAATATTTTCCATCTTCACCAGTGCCTCTTGTTCTGCCAAAGCCAGTATCCATCCCAGCCAATGTTTGCAGTTCTAATGCAATATGTTCAATTACATGACCCATCCAAGTGCCTTCTTTTACCCTCATAAAAAAACCACCACGTACACTTTCACTGCATCTGTGTTCAATCATGGTGGGCATTAAAGCTTCTAATCTTTCTAAAAACCCGTCAATGGTATTGGTAGGCTGTTGTTCAAGTTCTTCTAAATCTAATTCCATTTGAATCAACTTACTTCTTCTAACACTCCAATAATTTGGACCACGTAAAACTTTAATTTGTTCAATTCTCATAATGCAGTTTTTTTAATTTTTCTTTTTGGTAACCAGCTTTTGCACAAGCATGAAACTGTAGTTGCGTCGCACCCTTCAACGTTTGTTACAATGCTAAGCACAGAAATGTAAGATAAGGAAAAAAGATATTGGTCAAAAAAATTGCTTGGATTTAACTTGTTTTGTTTTGGTTGATGGCTAAATCTATAACTTGTAGAGACATGAGTTACCTCTAACTATCTTGTGGAACGAAAACCAAGCAACCATTTTTTATTAAAAAAATGGTTTAGTTAATAAGAATTATTCTTTAATACTCAATTGGTACTCCTATAGATTGATTACAAGGATTAAAAATTATTGAAGTGTCTGTTCTAGAACCACAGCTACAATCCTGTAGTTTAGTTTCAAAAATTTCTAAGGCTTTATCAATTGAGTTTATACCTCTATAGTTCTTCACTTCTTGTACTTCAACAATAATATCTGTTAATTTTAATTGGGCAATAGCATTGAGCATAGTTGTTTTATTTGTTTCTTTCAACTCAAGATTAATTGTTTGTGAAAGCTCTGCTACAAATGAAGTTTGAGAAAAATAAATTTTATTATTAGACTCACCAACAGCAAAGAGATAGATAGTTTCACCCTGTGGCAAAGGTATTTTTCCATCTTTTGTGTAAAAACCATAGTTGGATGAATCGATTAGCAATCCTCCTTCTATAAATACTTTCCTTTCTGGAATAACTAAAAAAACGTTGGCTTTTAGTGTAACCGGCGTTTTCAGTTTAACCATTAAGTTACTTTCTTTTACTTTATCGTCTTCTTTTAATAATACATCAATATTATACCACCCGTAAGCCTCTATTTTAAATTGGTAGTATTCAGCATATTTGATGTTTGGTACTACATTGTCTTTGGGTTTTGTAATAGGCTGACTAGTATCTACATTTAATGGAAAGGTTGGTATGTTTGAAATTGATGGTACTATAGTTACCGAATTCATTAATTCATTGGTAGCTAATAACGAATCTCTTTTTAGTGTAAGTCTATAATATAAATCATGGTAATATTCACAAGAATCTTTGACAAGGCCTTCTAGTTCTGAAATATTCAATCTTTTAGCTTCTGTGTTAATGTACTGGTATAGAACCTCATAATCGTCATGAGTCAGAACTCCTTCAAAGCAATTCATTGCAGCTTTATTATAAGACTGATATAAAGAACAATAATAAAGATTACGTTGACTGTAAATCACTTTGAAGCTATTGTCAATAAAACTGTAGACTATTTCTTTATCTTTTTTACTTTTTCCAAACCTTTGGTTAGTCCAAGCTAAAGGAGGACCTGTTCGATGGTCTTTAATATTATGACAGCTTGCACAATTGTTTACAAATAAAGTTTTTCCATAAGGTTCTGTGGGTTTCTTGGTTTCCAATTTTGTAGGTTCTCTCCAAATTATTTGTCCATTTTCTGAATAGCCTTTATACAATTGCATTTCATTTTTTGCAGTTATAGTTGGCAAAGAAATATTGAAAGGCTTTTTAATTTTAGATTCTTCTTTTGTAGCTATATAAAACATTCCATCACTACTTAAAATACCATTGGTAGTTTGTGTTGTCAGCCCTGCTTTTAAAATAGCTTCTAAAGTAAGAGCTTCCTTAACTTGAATTGTAACAGTAGTGGTTGAGGCTTCAATGCTATTAGCATCAATATTAATTTTTAATCCTTGCTGCGTAACAAGGTTAGTATCTTTATGAATATTAATTGTAAATAATTGTTCTTCTAAATTATTTGAATTTAAATATTTTGTAGCAAGGTTTTTATCTTTATTCGTACACGCATTTACTACAAAAATGAAAATAAATAATCTAATTAGTATATTTTTCATAAAATGTATTTGAAGTAAATTTATCTTATGAGATGAGTATTATTTTTCTATGTTATTCATTACATCTTTATACTCTGTTTGCATTTCAACAAACCAACCTCTTACAACTTAATAAATTTTCTTTTAGTAGATGCGTTTGGTGCCAATAATAAATGTTGACTTTCTAAACTCAAACCATCAGTTGCAATCTTAAAATAATAAGCTTTATTTACTGTTGGTGTACTAGTTGCTAAATCAACTGTATCCTTAGTTCTAATATTAATTCTTCGTGTTCCTCTATTTGTAAGGCTACTTAAATTCATTTGCCAATTTTTTTCAGCAAAGTATAGTTCTGAATCTAGGGATAAATATTGATGATTGTAATTGATGATAATGCTATCAGATGCTGTTGCTTCATCAATAAATACTTGTTTGGTTAATTGAATTTCAAAAGGAGCTCTTCTACAAGAAAATAAAAGTAATATTATACATATCAATGTCAGTCTTCTCATACTAAAACTATTTTACCATTCAGCCCTTGCACTTGGGTTTACGTCAAGATTGCAAAACTCGTTTGCTTGATATTTATAATAAGCAGTGATAGCAATCATTGCAGCATTATCAGTGCAATACTCAAATTTGGGTATAAATGTTTTCCATCCTTGCTTTTTACCCATTTCTTGTAAGGCAGCCCTTAACCCACTATTGGCACTTACCCCACCTGCAATACAAATTTGTTTTACACCTGTTTGCTGAACTGCTTTCTTTACTTTCTTCAATAGAATATATACAATGGTATATTGTATAGAAGCACACAAATCATTCAGATTGTTTTCAATAAAACCAGCTTCTTGTTTTTGTAAAAAATACAGAATAGAAGTTTTTAATCCGCTGAAACTAAAATTGAGTTTAGGTATTTGAGGCTCTGCAAATTTAAATGCTAATGGATTTCCTAGTTGAGCATATTGATCAATCAATGGACCACCAGGGTAAGGTAAACCCAACAGTTTAGCACTTTTATCAAATGCTTCACCAGCAGCATCATCAATGGTTTGTCCAATTACTTCTAACTCTAAAGGAGATTTTGCTAACACAATTTGTGTATGTCCGCCACTAACCGTTAAACATAAAAATGGAAATGCTGGTCTATTTGTTTCGTCTATTAAGTTAGCCAAAACATGAGCCTGCATATGGTGTACAGCAATCAAAGGTTTATTTAATGAAAGAGCCAATGATTTTGCAAATTGAGTTCCAACCAACAAACATCCAATAAGACCTGGGGCTTGGGTAAAGGCAATAGCATCAATATTGTGAATGGTGAGTGGAGAATGGTGAGTAGAAGAAGCTTCTTTAATTGCTTTATCTACAACAGGAACAATATTTTGCATATGAGCCCTGCTAGCCAATTCTGGTACAACACCTCCATATTGCTCATGTATTGTTTGATTGGCAATGAAATTGGATAATATTTTTCCATCTACACAAACCGATGCTGAAGTTTCATCGCAAGAAGATTCAATAGCTAAAATGGTGACTGGGTTCAAAGTGATTTCTAAGTAATAAGTTGTAAGTAATAAGTTGTAAGTATAAAACTTTAGTTATTTAGTTTTTAATTTTTTAGTTTTTCCCTTTTAATTTTATTTCGTTCTAATGGCCACTACTGGGTTCATTTTTGCCGCAATAGATGCAGGTATAATGCCTGATAAAATACCTAATATAATACAAATACTCAACGCAAGAATAATAATATTAGGAGCAATAAAAATAGGGAATGGCATAACGGCACTGAGAGCTTTTGTTAAAATCCATACAAATAATAATCCCATTAAACCTCCCATAATACACAAGAATGCACTCTCTAATAAAAACTCAGTAAGTATGGTTCTACTTTTTGCACCAATGGCTTTTTTTAAACCAATTTGGCTGGTACGTTCTCTTACTGTTACAAACATAATATTGGCAACGCCAAATGCCCCTACAATTAAACTCAATCCTGCAATTGCCCAGCCACCAATGGTTACAGAGCCAAAGAAGGATTTTGTTTGTTCAGCAAAAAAGTTAATATCGTTAAGGCTAAAATTTTCTTCTCCCGTTGGGCTAATTCTTCTAATTTGTCTCATTACTCCACGTAATTCTTCTTGCAAAAATTTCGTTTCCACATTCGCTTTCCCTTGCACTATTATCAATGGACTTGAATTATCAGGATTATAAATACTAGCAAAAAAACGATAGGGAGCAATAATGCAATTATCAAAATCAAAAGCATTGGCAAAGCTTTGCCCTTCTTTTTTTATTACTCCTAAAACAAATAATCTTTTGCTTTGAAAAACAATTTCTTTACCTTCTGCTCTTTCAGCTTTGCCGAATAATTCAATTGCAACATTATCGCCAATGACTACAGCAGGAACTCCTCTTGTAAACTCTGCTTCATTTACATATCTTCCAACTTGCATTTCTAAAGATTGTATTTTACTAAAATCTTCTGAAGCTCCAATTAACTTAATATTCGATAAACTGCTATTCTCAAAGCTAACAATACCTATAGTGCTGCAAGTAAAAGCAGTATTCTCCGATAATATAGATTTTGCTTTAATAAATTGCATTTCTTCAAACTTTGGAGAAGGTCGTTTTACATATTTCCACCATGGGTAATCTCCTCCACCTCCGCCATATTGCCATTTATCTATATAAATGCTGTTACTGCCTAACTTTTTAATATCGCCTTGTACTTTTCTTTCTAAACTATCCACTGTAGCTAATACACCAATAATGCAAAAGATACCAATAGTAATCCCAAAAAGTGATAAGAACGTTCTCATCTTATTCACCTTCAATTCTTGCATAGCCATTTTAAAGCTATTCCATAATATGTTACCTAACTTAAACATTGTATCAAAATTAATAGAAGCAGCGGAAGTATAAACTTTTATTTAAAAAACATTTTTTATGTCGTTTAGCAATGCATAAAAAAATATTAAAGTTGTTTCTACAAAAACGAAATAGTTGTTGGGTTGTTCAACCAAAATATTTTTTTTGTGTTTACGTTTTGGTATCGATGCCAATAAAAATAAAATTCTTTTTTAATTGGCATTGGTTGTAGTGTTATTTTTGCAGCGAATTTTTTTTAACCACAACTCAGCTGTATGACTTGGAAGCAAATGTTCACATCTTCGGTAGGTAAAAAACTAGTAATGGGGTTTACCGGAATTTTTTTAATTCTCTTTTTAATTGTGCATGTAGGTTTAAATGCATGTATCTGGGCGATGGATAATGGCTTAATGTTTAATAAAGCAGCTCATTTTATGGGTGCTAACATTGTACCTCGTATTTTAGAAATTGGCTTATTTGCCGGAATTATTCTACACATTGTACAAGGTTATCTATTAGAATTACAAAATAGAAAAGCTAGAAGCGTTAAATATGCTGTAGACTATGGTAGTGCTGGAAGTAAGTGGTACAGTAGAAGCATGGCTTTATTAGGAACTTTATTGTTGTTGTTTTTGATTATGCATATTGCTCATTTTTGGGTACCTAGCCGTATTACGGGCTTAAATGAATTTGAATACAATGGAGTTATTTATCATGATTTGTTTAACGAAATGAAAGTAGTTTTTACAGATGAACAATGGGGTTTGCCAATTGTAATTTTGTACGTTGCAGGATGCATTTCTTTGGCTTATCACTTGGCACATGGTTTTCAAAGTGCATTTAAAACAATTGGGGTAAGCAATAAAAGATATCATGGAATGATTACTTCAATTGGGTATGGATTTTCTATTATTGTTCCATTGGCTTTTGCAGCAATGCCTATTAGTTTTTATTTAGAATTGGTTTAATTGTCTAAGATTTTTTAAACATCTATTTGTTCTATACAAAACAATAAGTTCAGTATAACCTGAAACTTAAAACTCGAAATTTTTTACGCTATGCTAGATGCAAAAATTCCTTCAGGTCCAATAGAAAGTAAATGGACAGATTACAAAGGACATTGTAAGTTGGTAAACCCATCTAATAAAAGAAAATTAGAAGTGATTATTGTGGGTACAGGCTTAGCAGGTGCTAGTGCTGCTGCTAGTTTGGGCGAGTTGGGTTACAAAGTAAAAGCTTTTTGCTTTCAAGATAGTCCACGCCGTGCACACAGTATTGCTGCACAGGGTGGTATTAATGCTGCAAAAAATTATCAGAACGATGGCGATTCTGTTTTCCGTCTATTTTACGATACTATTAAAGGAGGAGATTACAGAGCAAGAGAAGCCAATGTGCATCGTTTAGCCGAAGTAAGTGCCAACATTATTGATCAGTGCGTTGCACAGGGTGTTCCTTTTGCCAGAGAATATGGTGGATTGTTGAGCAATCGTAGTTTTGGTGGTACACAAGTACAAAGAACTTTTTATGCTGCAGGTCAAACTGGTCAGCAATTATTAATAGGTGCATATCAAGCTTTAGAACGTCAGGTTGCATTGGGTAATGTTACTATGTATAGTCGCCATGAAATGTTAGAGGTGGTAAAGGTTGATGGTAAAGCTCAAGGAATTATTGCTAAAGATTTAGTTACCGGAAAGCTAGAACGTCATTTTGGCCATGCTGTTTTATTATGTACAGGTGGTTATGGTAATGTATTTTATTTATCTACTAATGCAATGGGTAGTAATGTTACTGCAGCTTGGAAAGCCCATAAACAAGGTGCAACTTTTGCTAATCCTTGTTTTACACAAATTCATCCAACTTGCATTCCTGTAAGTGGAGATCATCAAAGTAAATTAACCTTAATGAGCGAATCATTAAGAAACGATGGTAGAATTTGGGTGCCTAAAAAACAAGGAGATAATAGAAAGTCTATAGATATTCCTGAAGAAGAAAGAGATTATTATTTAGAAAGAAGATACCCTGCTTTTGGTAACCTTGTACCAAGAGACGTTGCTAGTAGAGCAGCTAAAGAAAGATGTGATGCAGGTTTTGGTGTTGGTACTTCTAAACAAGCGGTTTATTTAGATTTTGCCGATGCGATTGTTCGTTACGGTAAAACTGAAATTACCAAACAAGGGAGAGATGCTAATGCTGCATCGAAAGATGAAATTCTTACTTTAGGTAAAGCAGTAGTAAAAGAAAAGTATGGTAATTTATTCGATATGTACGAAAAAATTACAGGTGAAAATCCATACGAATTGGCCATGAGAATTTACCCTGCTGTACACTATACAATGGGTGGTTTATGGGTAGATTATGAATTAATGACCAATGTAAAAGGCTTATATGCTTTAGGTGAAGCGAATTTTAGCGATCATGGTGCAAACCGTTTAGGTGCAAGTGCATTGATGCAAGGTTTGGCCGACGGATATTTTGTAATACCTTATACAATTGGTAATTATTTGGCAGATGAAATTTATACCAAACCAATTTCTACCGATCACGAAGCATTTGTTGCAGCTGAAAAAGCTGTTGCAGATAGATTACAAACTTTAATGAATATTAAAGGAAAGCAAAGTGTAGAAAGTTTACATAAACGCTTAGGTAAAATTATTTGGGATAAATGTGGTATGGGTCGAAATGCAGAAGGTTTAAAACAAGCTATTGCCGAAGTGCAGGCATTGAAAAAAGAATTTTGGAGCGATGTAAAAATACCAGGTGATATAGATGGATTCAATCCTGAATTAGATAAAGCAGGTAGAGTAGCGGATTTTATAGAATTAGGTGAATTAATGTGTATTGATGCATTAAACAGAGAAGAAAGTTGTGGTGGACATTTCAGAGAAGAACACCAAACTGAGGAGGGAGAAGCTTTACGTCATGATGATAAATTTATGTATGTAGCTGCTTGGGAGTATAAAGCTGAACATGAGTGGCAATTGCATAAAGAACCATTGAATTATGAAGTGATTAAACCAAGTCAGAGAAATTATAAGTAATTCCCATCCCCTAAAGGGTAAGGAATACTAACATGAAATTAATTTGTAAACGAAAACAAAATTCCCCTTCAGGGGATTGGGGCTTATGGAACATTATAACATGAATCTAAACTTGAAAGTTTGGAGACAAAAAAACAACAAAACCAAAGGCGAATTCAAAATGTACAGAGTAGAAAACATTTCATCTGAAATGTCTTTTCTAGAAATGCTGGATGTTTTGAACGAACAATTAATTGTTACTGGAGATGATCCAGTTGCTTTTGATCACGATTGTCGTGAAGGTATTTGTGGTATGTGTAGCTTGTATATCAATGGTAAGCCTCATGGTCCTTGGCAAGCAAACACTACTTGTCAGTTACACATGAGAGCCTTCAAAGATGGCGATACAGTTGTAATTGAGCCTTGGAGAGCCAATGCATTTCCTGTAATTAAAGATTTAGTAGTAGATAGAAGTGCATTTGATAGAATTATTCAAGCAGGTGGTTATATTTCTGTAAATACTGGTAACGCAGTAGATGGAAATGCCCTACCAATTAATAAAGACAAAGCCGATGCAAGTTTTGCCGCAGCCATGTGTATTGGTTGTGGAGCTTGTGTTGCTGCTTGTAAAAATAGTAGTGCCATGTTGTTCTTAAGTGCTAAAGTTTCGCATTTAGCATTATTACCTCAAGGAGAGCCAGAACGTAAGAGTCGTGTAATAAACATGGTTGCTCAAATGGATAAAGAAGGTTTTGGTGCATGTACCAATACAGGTGCATGTGAAGCAACTTGCCCAAAAGAAATTTCTATTGCAAACATTGCTCGTTTAAATCAAGAATATTTAATGGCAACGTTAACTGCTGAATAAAATGAGTTTAATAGAATAGTACAAATTATAAGGCCATCTTTAAAGATGGCTTTTATTTTTTAAGGAAGATTCCATTGCCGAATTGAGAAATATATTGAAGTAAAGATTATTGGAGCTACACATCTTTAATCAATTCAGTTGATAGTATTTTAATATTAATTTGAAACTGATTACTTCATAATTCTTTTGGTTTTATTTGGATGCTAAAGACAACAAACGTTATTGAAAAAAATCAATTTTAAGTGTTCTATCACTAGGGTTAATATGTAAAATCAGTATTTGATGTCAATTCACATACAATACATTTGGAGTGAGCAACATTACTTTTAGGCATTTACCAACTAAATACAAAGTCAATATTTAACCTTTGAATTATCTTATTAAACTAATCCACCCTGTATATTTATTTTTATTTTGATTGGCACTAATGATATAATAATACACACCAATAGGTAATGGTTTGCCGTTTCTACTGCCATCCCAAGGTTTAGTATATCCAGTTGAGCGATATACAACTTGCCCGTTTCTATTAAAAATTTCTACTACACAGAATGGATCTAAATTTAAACCAGAGATTTCCCATATATCATTTAAGCCATCTCCATTAGGCGAAAATGCATTTGGAATAACTATGTCTTTAATTACTTTAACAGTTACTGTACTAGTAGCAGAGCAACCATTGTTATTGGTAACTTTAACTGTGTAGGTAATATCTGTTTGAGGTTTTATAACCCAAGGATTTGCAATAGTTGGATTAGATAAATAAGTTGTTGGAGTCCATACATAAGTAAAAACATTTCCTCCATTTACTGTTGTTATTAATTGAACACTATCGGTTGGCTTAATTAGTTTGTCTGTTCCTGCATTAAAAATTGGAGAAGCAACATTGACAATACCTACACCTGTTGAAGTACTTGTGCAGCCTATATTATTGGTTGCTTGAACTGTGTATGTGCCAGATTGATTTATTGATAAGTTGTTTCCATTTTGACCAGTTAATGCAACTCCATCTTTATACCATTGTAAAACAAACGTAGAGCTGGTATTTAGTACAATACTTTGGTTATTACAAACTACCATTGCTCCATTGGAGGTAATGATAGGTGTTGTTGGAGATGGCTCAACAGTAACAGTAATAGCAATTCTATTACTTTCGCAATTATTCACTGTTTGAGAAACATAATAAGTTGTAACACCCACATTGCTTGTATTGGGTGTAGGGGCAGTTATACTGCCAGCATTTGCAGTTAAAGAAGTGTACCATAATAAATTACTACCTGTTGCTGATAACTGTGTTGCAGTTGAATTTCTACAATATTGAATACTTGTTGTAGCTGTTGGTGCAGGAGGAATATTGGGTGTAACATTAATTACTCTTGGACCTGCATTGAGTAAGCAATTGGTATTATTATCCCTTACTATAAAATTATAACTACCACTACTCACATTATTAAAAATTGGAGAACTTTGAAAAGTACTTCCATCAATACTATAATTAAAGTTAGCTCCAATGGGTGAAGTATAAGTTACCACAACTGTTGTTGATGCACAATTTGGCGAGGTAATAATAAATGTTGGAGCTATTCCTGTGCTACTTTGTATAATCGTGAAAGTATTGGTATTGCTGCATCCGGCGGCATTTTTTACTGTAATGGTATAATTATTGGGCGATAAATTATTAAATGTTGTACTCGTTTGAAAGTTAGTTCCATCTAAACTGTAAGTAAAACCAGCACCTACAGGAGATGTTACAGTAACATTACCAATAGGCACAACACAAGTTGGTTGTACAATTGCAACTGTTGGTACAACAGGGTTATTAGGAATTGCATTTATGACAGTGGTTGTAGCGGATGATATACAACCATTATTGTCTTTCACAGTTACACTATAATTACCAGGGTTTAAGTTATTGAAGATACCTGTGGTGTTGGCATAATTAGCTCCATCGATACTATAAGTAAAACCCGTACCAAGCGGTGAGGTAACTGTTAAGCTTCCCAATGGAGTATTACATGTAGGTTGTGTGACTGTAGATGTTGGTATATTAGGTGGATTGGGTATTGTATTTACAATTGCTGTAGCAGCCATTGATACACAACCATTATTGTTTTTTACAGTAACCGAATAAGTATTAGGTGCCAAATTAGTAAAGATTCCTGTTGTATTAGTATAATTTACGCCATCAATACTATAGGAGAAACCTATTCCTGAAGGGGCAGTAACAGTTATAGTACCTGTAGTATTTGTACAAGTTGGTTGGGTAATATTGAATGTTGGGGTTGAGGTTGGAGCACCATTAATTACAATATTTGTATTTGCTGTAGAAGTACAATTGTTTACGGTTACGTTATAATTAATGGTATAATTTCCTGGTGTACTGTTGGCTAAATCTATTGCTCCTGTAGTATTATTAATTGCCAATCCTGTGGAGCTACTAAATGTTCCTCCTGTTGCTCCAGTAATAGATGGTAGTGTGTTGCCTGTGGTGCAAAATGGACTACCCAAATAACTGATGGTTGCAATGGGTAAAGGATTTACGGTAATACTAAATGAAGTTGGTGCTCCTATACATCCATTACTTGGCGAAATAAAATTACCCAATGAGTGCGGTACAGAGCCTACTGTTACAGTTGCAATAATTGTATTGTTTGTGGTATTGATAACCGATAAATTGTTAGAACCAAAATTGCATACATAAGCCTTTAATCCATCTGATGTGAATGAAATTCCTTGTGGATTATTATTCACAGTAATGGTATTGCTTACAGTATTGTTGGTAGCATTGATTACTGTAACATTGGCTGAGTTTTGATTGGTTACATACACCCTTGAACCAACTGGACTTACTGCAACACCATTGGGATTTGTTCCAGTAGCCACTGTTCCAATAACTGTGTTATTGGTAGTATTGATTACTGAAAGATTATTGCTTCCAAAGTTTGGAACAAACAATCGACTTCCGTCAGGACTTACAGCAACTGTGATTGGTTGAGTACCAACACCAATTACTCCTAACACTATATTGGTAGCAGTATTAATGATTGAAATATTATTGGAATTTACATTAGCAACATACACTCTTGTTCCATCTGGACTAATTGTAATACCTTGCGGTTGCAATGAAACTGGAATTGAAGCTATAACAGTATTGGTTGCTGTATTAATTACTGATACTGTGTTGGATAATTGATTGGTTACGTAAACCCTTGTACCATCTGGGCTAACAGCAAGAGCCATTGGTAAATTGCCAACAGGTATTGTATTGGATACTACATTAGTAAAAGTATTAATAACTGATACACTATTGGAACGATAATTTGCTACATATACCCTGCTACCATCGGCATTTACAGCAACGCCAAAAGGGGAACTTCCAACAATAATATTTCTTACTACCGTATTGGTACTTGTGTTAATAACAGATACAGTGTTGCCAGGAGATAATAAAGTTCCGTAGTTGGCTACATAAGCATATCCTGTTGAAATTGGTGTAGCTGTTATTGTTGCAGTGATTGGCGTTGTCCCAGTATTTAAAGCATTAAAAGAAGCAATATTACCTGAACCTGATGCAGCTAAACCAATTGCAGTATTGCTATTCGTCCAGTTATAAGTAGCTAATCCATTTCCAGAAAAATTAATGGCCGACGTAAGTGTGTTTACACACAATGATTGATTGGCAATTGCATCAATGGTTGGTGCTTCATTAATATTAACCCTAATTAAAGATCTTGGGCTTTCGCAACCATTTAGTGTTTGACTTACATAATAATTGGTAATACCAATAGTTGATGTTGATGGAATTGGTACAGAATTGGTGCCACTTCCTCCAGTTGGTACAGTGTACCAAAGCAAATTAGTACCAGTTGCAGTTAAAGCAGGAGCAGTTTCATTTTGACAATAATTGTATAATGACGTAACTGTTGGTGCAACATTATTTACTACATTAATAGTACTCGTTTGTGCAATAGGACAAGAGTTACCTCCAGAAACATAGTTGATGGTATAGGTAATATCATAAGCTCCATTTAAACCTGCAGGATTAAAAGTATTGCCTGTAACAGCAGTGCCAGTCCACGTTCCACCACTTGTACCTGTAATTAAAGTATTTAAGTTAATCGGAGTAGTATTAGAGCAAATAGCTGTAACAGGAGCAGCCCAAGTAGCAGTAGGAATACCACCTCCTGTATTGATGGTTAAAGTAAATCCAGCCGAAAAATTTTGTCCACTTGAATTATATTGATTACTTGAATTGTACGATTGCCAGTTGATGTTATTGCTAATGCGTTCAATCCATTGTGTTTGTGTTGCTGGGGTAAATGGTCCATTGTATTTATTCCATGAAGTACCATTGGTTGGGTTCATGCTAAAACAATTCATTCCCGGAAATAACATTGATTCTCCCGATGATTGTGATCCTGCATTATTTTGCCAACCATTGGTTGTAAATCCAAATAAAATTCTTCCATTATTGCCTGGAAAAATAGCATTAGGAGAAGTTCTATTGGGACTAATAGTACATAAAGAAGTTTGTTCATTCCAAGTACCACCTTGTGCAAAATACAATTGATCTCCACCAGCATTAATGTTAAAATTGTTTGCTCGAATAGAATAATTGGGGTTGGTAGGATGAACAAACAAATCGGTAACTGTCCAGTTGTTATCAGGATTTACAAAAGTAATATTAGCTGTTCTAAAGGTAACAACTGTACCAGCAGGAAGGGTAGTGTTGATTCTTGTTAGTTTAGCACCACCTTCTTGCCCTCCACTCCAAAAACCATTGACACAATTGCCATAGCCAGCATCCAGAATTTGAAGCTCAGTACCTGGAGTAATATCTTTAAAACACACAAAACTAATTTCATCACTACTAGAACCATTATAGGCTGCATTTACACCTAATACAGCTAAATCACCCCTATTAATAATGGTGGGTTGAGCATAGCTTTTTACAACAAATGAAATAGCAAATATTATAACTAAAACTAGATTTCTTTTCATTAACGTATATATATTCTATCAAAAATTGATAGCAATTTAACGCTAATTTGTATTACAGAATTATTCTAGATTATTTATGCTATTCTGCCACTATTTATGAATAAGTAAAATTTATTTTTTATTGATCTAAAACCTTGCTATGCTTTATTTACAGAAATTTTTATTTTATTTTTAATAAACAATACAATGCCCTAATTTAATAATAATTTATTATTCAGCTATAGACTTTTTGCCTTTTATTTTTTTCGCTGCTATTCCAATACCACCAGCTATTAATAAACTTAAGCCGCCATCTATAGGTACATCTTCTACATCATCATCAAAACTTGGTTGGGCAATACTTAGTAATGGTAAAACAATAATCAATACAATAATGATTTTTTTAAGAGGTAATTTTTTTGTAGTCATATATTTATAGTTTTAAGAATGATTTACTCATTTGCTCGTTTCTAAATTTTAACTGAATGGTATAATAACCTGATATCAAACTTTTAATAGGAATCATTTCATTGATAAAAGCGGTGTTTTTTACTTCTCTGCGAATCAGTATTTTCCCACATACATCAACAATATTAATGGTTACATCACTTTCTTTAGACAGGCTATACGATAGTTTGATAACGTCTGAAGATGGATTTGGGTAAATAGTAAACGCCTCAATAGTTGCCAATAGTTTTTCTTCTTCTTGCGTAATCAGAAATCTATTTTCCCCTTTTGATAAACTGTTTGAGTCTATAGTAAAATCATATATGCTATTTTTTTCTAGTAGTATATGCTTGTTTAAGTATTTATCTTTTAAATAAAATCGTGTATTAGTATTTGTAGTAAGTTCATCTACAGCAAATGTAAACTTGGTAATATTGCCAGTAATTAAGCCCAAGGGAATTTCTTGAGATTCACTTTTTGTTCTAGAATCAATAGAAAGTTTATCGCCATTTTTAGTAATGGAATATAGGTTTACAGCGTTATTAAAGAGCTTCTCTCCATCCCAATAGTCTTTATTTTCTGTAGCGTCGTCTTTTAAATACAAAGTAGCATAATCCCATATAATGGAATCTGAAGAAAGTTTTAATACAAGTTTATCTTCTTTGGTAATAGTATTTCTAAATAAAGTATGTGTTGGTGTTGCAGATTTGCTATTTTCAGTAAATGTAATAGAACCATTATTTGTAGCATTTACTATAAAGCCAGAGAACATAGGTAAAATATAACTTGAGCCAAAGCTTATATTTCTGTATTGTCCAGTAGTTCCCAAATTGGCATCCCAAACATAAAAGTTAGAACCAATATTGCTTCTTGTAGAAGTATTTACATCAATAGGACTAGGATATGGATTTCCAATAAAATTAAACCCGTTTGTTCCGCTTCTTGTAACAGGAATTACTTGTGTACCAGTATTTACAGCTCCTCTTATTGTTAGTGTAGTAGGAGATGGGGTATACGGCAATCCATTTAACCCTTCACCTAAAGAGCCTCTAACTAACACTCTTATTCCTTGGTAAGAATGCCATCTATTCAATACACCACTACTTGTATTGGTAAAAGCTTGCCAACCTAAATCATTTGTACCTGTTCCAGAACCAGCAATAGTATTGTCATAATAAAAAGCAGATGGACTATTTGTAGTTGTAGATGTAAAACCATTTGTTGAGCCACCCATGCCTGTTATATTAAATGCAGTAGTTAGGGCATTTAAGAAAATAGAAGTATCAGCACTAAACGGATGTGCTAAAAACCTAAATGCCCTTTTACCGGGTATATACTTTTCAATATTTAAACTGCCAACTAGCTGACCATTTATTGTACCTATATACGCTGATGTTGATGCATTACTTTTTAAAACAACTAATCCGTTAATGTTAACAGTTCCGGCAATAATATTTAAAGCATTAGTGATAGATACATTTGAATTTATATTCAAAGTGCCCCCAACACTTTTTGTAATTGTTGCAGTTGAAAAATTTGTACCACTAAGATTTTGAATTCCATTTGAACTAAAATTTATATTACTAGTAGCTGTAGTAGTTATTGTACCTGAGTTGTAAGCCAAATCTCCAAAAATATTCAATGTTGCACCCGATAAATTAAAAGTAGATAAAATTCCGGTTTTAGTTAAATTTCTACACGAAACTGAGGTGCTAGCAGTAACTGTTGGTGTACCAGATGAAATAGTAACATCATCTAACGAACTTGGTACAATGCCACAACTCCAATTGGCAGCAGTTGACCAATTATTACTACTTGAACCAGTAAAATTATTTGGGTTTACTGTTAATGTAGCAGCATTTGAATTAATTGAGCCACAAGTATTACTCACTACACATCTGTACGTGGTACCACTCATGGCAGAGTGTGCTCCAGTTAAATTTAGTGTTGCTGTAGTTGCATTACTATAAACTCCACCATTGGTAATGTTGCTAAAACCTGAGCCAGTATTTTGTTGCCACTGATAATTTAAACTAGTTCCAGTTGCATTAACTGTGAATGAAGTATTGGAAGAAGTACATGTAGTGGTTGATGAAGGATTGTTTGAAATTGTTGGAGCACTACAAGGAGTTGTATAATATACCCCAATTTTAGTGTCAATAAAAGCTGTAGCACAGCCTGATTGATAATAACTTAATCTTACTTGTCCAGTAAAGTTTGCAGTCCACGAAATTTGGCTCTGTTGCCCACAAAAATCATCATTGAAAGTAATTAATGTAGTGCCATTTGAATTGTACAACGATAGTACTGTATTAATTGAAGTGTTCTCTGGAAAACAGGTTCTAAAAACGTATGTATTGCCACTTACAACATTAAACAAATAATAATCACCTCCCCAAGCAGCAGCAGCAGTTCTTTCATTAGCTATTCCTGGTTGTGAGGGAATATCAAAACCTGGAAACCATCCTGTGTTATTCCAAGTTCCTGCAGGACATTGAGCATTTGAATTTATTAGACTAATACAAAGAAATATAAATAAAGTAATGGTTTTATACATATAAATAATTTGTATAAATGTAGATGTGATCGTAATTTTTTTGTATAGCCTATTAATATTCGATATTTTTTAATAGATAGTTGAATTGAATAAGTTAATAATTGAATTTGAGTTTTTTATTGTTTACTTTCTAAATTATAAATCACTTATTAATTGATTCTAGTCGTTTGTTGGTTCTTATTCATCGATTGTTGAGACTATGATTTTCCAAGATTTTAAAAGGTAATTTTAAACATATAACCTAATGAAAAATTATGTATGCATATTGAAACAATTGATCGAAAGGCTTACAACTTAGTAGAACATGGAAAAGTATTAGGGAGGTTATTTTATACCAATCATTTTATGATGGAAGCAGATGTATTTGATTATACTAATGCTGTTACAATTTTTCTAAGATCTAATTTTTCTTTTAGTAGATCTTTATCTTATGATTGTAATCTTAAAGAAATCATTCAAATTAAAAAAGCTTCTAAAGATTTATTTTTAGTATGTTTATTAAATGAAAATAAAGAATACACAGTTAAAATGAATGGATTATGGAAAACTCATTTTACTGTAATTAATGCACAGAATGAAGAGTTGTTTACACTTATTCCATTAATTAGTTTTACTAAGAAATCGTATGATTTCACATTACAGATTAATCAATTAAAACAACTAGAAATCACTCCAATTTTAGTTTTACATGCATTACATTGTGTTAATTCTAGCTTGAGTATGCTTAATGGAAGTGTAACTTCGAAAATCATGTTATAAAACTAAACTTATGCAATTAGTAAGAGTATCTATTTTCTTGTTGGCTTCATCGCTCATTTCGATTTTTTCATTATTTGCACAAGATGAATGTAATTGTGAGTTAACTCCCAAGCTTATTCCTTCAATTGCAAAAAATTTTAATAGTGGTAATTTAGATTCGGCAGAGTATTTTATTAAACAATTTAATCTGTCTAATAAAAAAATATGTACAATCAATTATTTAGATGGCTTAGCCCAAATTGCCATATCACGTAAGGAGTATTCAAACGCTAGACAATTTTTACAGAGAGAATTTCTTATTGTTCAACAATTTTCTTGTAATCAAAAACCTCTTATTCGATATTATAATACACTCTCAAAATATTATACTGAAAATGGATATTTAGATAGCACGTTAAATATTGCCTTAAAGGTTGTAGAACTTGCTAGTAAACAAAATGAAAAGTATGCATTGGCAAGAGCAACGTTAAATGCTGGGGCGGTATTTAGTGAGTTAAAAGAATATCAAAAAGCCAATACATTTTTTAGAAATGGTTATGCCATTGCTATACAACAAAAAGATACTACTTTAATATGTGCAGCATTGGTTAGAATGTCTTCTAACTATTATAATTTATTTCAACAATCAGCTAATAGTATTTTTTTAGATTCGCTTATTTATACATCCAATCAAACATTAACAATAGCAAGGTACCCACAAGATTTAATAGAATCTATGGAGGCTTATAGTAATATCAGTAGATATTATAGCACAAAAAAAATGTACTTAAAAAGTGTTTTATATGCTGATACTATTATTATGTATGTGCCAAAAGGAGTGCATGATTTTGATAGGTATTTAATGCTAGCATTTGAAAGAAAAGCTGAAGTTTTTTTTGAGCAAAAGCGTTTTCAAGAATCAGTTTCAATGGCCGATTCTGCTTTAAAATATGCTTTATTATTTAATAAACAGCTTTCAATTAATCCTCTTGAACTATTGTATAAAGGGTATAAGAATTTGAATAATCCAGTTAAAGCTTTATGGGCTTACGAGCAAATGGTTACAACAAGGGATAGTATTTTTTCACTTGAAAAAAATAAAGTAATTCAAGAACTGGAGAAAAAATATAATCAAACCAAAAACGAAAAAATAATATCTGAACTTTCTCAACAAAGAAAAATTTATATCCTTTGTATGATTGTAGCTCTAGCAATAATTGGTTTAATTATATTTTATATAAGACAACAAAAGTTGAAGCACCAACAACTAATTATGGAAACAGAACAAAGATTAAATAGAGCAAGAATGAATCCTCATTTCTTCTTTAATACTTTAGCTTCTTTACAAACCTTTGCTTTATCTGATGCTGATAATAAAAACTTAGCAGCAAATATTTCTAAGTTCTCTCATATTATGAGAGAAACATTAGAAAGCACTTACAAAGAATATGTAACTATAGAGCAAGAAATTGACTTTTTAGTTGAATACTTAGACTTGCAAAAAATACGATTCCCCAATAGATTTAATTACAATATACATGCTGATCCTTTGCTTGAAATTGATGAATTACAAATACCTTCTATGATTATTCAACCCTTTGTTGAAAATGCTATTGAACATGGTTTGAAAGGAATTGATTATAAAGGTATTTTGAATATTCAATTCACCAAGTTTAATGACCAATTAACAATAGAAATTAATGATAATGGAATTGGGTTGAGTACAGTTGCAAAAGATAATGGGGAGCATATTTCTAGAGCAAGTCAAATTATAAGAGATAGAATTTATTTATTAAACATAAAGCTTAAAACAAAAGCAGGTTTTATGATTGATAATAATATAGATGGAAAAGGAGTTTTAGTTAAAATTAATTTGCCACTCTTATATAAATAGTTTTTAAAGAATGTTATATGAAAGTTTTATTAGTTGATAACGAAGTACAAATAAGAGAAGGGCTTAAAAAAATAATAGAGCTATTAAACCTTAGCGATATTATTTTAGAAGAAGCCGATGGAGTACAAAATGGATTAAAAAAAATTCACCAGTTTGATCCTGATATTGTTTTTTTAGATGTAGAAATGGATGATGGTACAGGCTTTGATTTGTTGCGTTTATTGCAAAATCCCACCTTTCAGTTAGTGTTTACTACTGCACATCAAAAGTATGCAATTGAAGCATTTAAGTTTAGTGCAATAGACTATTTATTAAAACCTGTAAATCCAACCGATGTAGCTAATACTTTTGAAAGAGCATTCAGAAATATTCATAATAACGATTTAGGTAAGCAACTTTCTGTTTTAATGAATCAGTTGTCTTATAAAAATGAGAACGATAAAAAAATAGTTTTAAAAGATATTGAAGCTACCTATTTTATTAAAGTTTCAGATATCTTATTTTGTGAGGCAGAAGGCACTTATACAAAATTTTATTTCACCAATAATCAACCCATATTGGTTTCTAAAAATTTAAAAGAATACGAAAGTATGTTAGAGCCATTGGGCTTTATTAGAACACATCACAGCTATTTAGCCAACCCATCAAAAATTAAAATGTTTGATAAAACTGATGGTGGTTCACTGGTTTTAGAAGGTGGATTAACTGTGCCAGTTTCTCAACGTAAAAAAGATATTGTTTTAAATATTTTGGAAGGAAGGATTTAAATATTTTTTTGATGCCATGTATTTTATCCTTTACTCTTTGTTTATAATCTTATAAAGAACTATTGAACACTAAGCAATAAAGCAGATATTATTTTGTTTGCAGCATGTATTAATGAAACTTGCTTAAGTATTTATCTAATGGTATTTAGCTTAACGAGTAGTTTACTTTTAGAATTAAAATGTAGACTCTCATGAAACAAGCAGGTACCAGAAAAATTCTTTTTTTTATTTTTTTATTT
>CALRLQ020000010.1:0-150605 GCA_943368735.1 Rhizobium sp. Q54
CATAAAAGTTTACTTCTGGATTGGTTAGTTTAACTCCATCTAAAGCATCTTTTTGATCGTTTGCACTATTATTGAAACGAACATATAAATTATCAGCTGGATAATTATTGTACAATACTTGCAATTCTAGTAATCCAGAAGCTGTATTAATCGTTCTAAATAAGTTAGATGAATCAGTTGCTACTTTATCGCCTTCAACAAAATTGATGGTTGTTGGTGCAGTTGGTTCTACAACAAATGCTCCATTCATAGATATGGTTGCAGCACTACCCATTACTTTCGTTCTATAAGCACCTGCAGTTGGACCAGCCTTGGCATCCCAAAACCAAAATTGTGTACCAATATTTGTTGTTGCATTTAATCTTGCTCCTACATTTACTGGTGAAGGATAAGGATTACTTACCACACTATAACCAGTTGGTAACACAATGTTTTGATTACCTGTATTTAAAGTTCCTGTCATATCTAAAGTAACTTCATTAGGTGTGTAAGCAACGCCAATTAAAGAGTTAGCTTGTGTTCTATCGCCACGAACCAATACTCTAATACCTCTGTATTGTGTCCAACTTGCATCTGATGTAGAAGTGAAAGCAGTCCATGTACTTGGATTACTAAACCAAAATGCTGATGGGCTTTGAGTTCCAGTTGAATCAAATCCTGTTAAATAATTACCTCCAGTTACAAAAATATCATCTTGTAAACTACTCATATTTAACGCATTGCTAAATGGATGACCTAAGAAACGTGTAGTACGACGACCTCCTGGAATGTAACGTTCTGTAGTAACATTTGTTGCATTGTTTAAATTACCAGCAATTGTTGCAATACTACCAGAACCCGATACATTGGATTGTAAAATAACTGAACGACCACCAAAATCTGTTGTACCACCTGAAATATTGAGAGACGCATTTGGTGCAATTACAGCCGCTGTAGCTACACCTAATGTTAAATCGTTACTACCTGTATTCAAAGTGCCACTTAATATATTTAAACTGTCTGTTACCAATACGGAGCTGCTCAAAGTTACACCAGAAATATTATCTACTACTAATTTTAAAACAGCAGCAGGTAAGCCAGTACCAGTTACTTGTGTTGAAGAACCACTGTATATGTAAGTTGCACCAGATGAAAATATTCGAGGGTCAGTAGTTGCAGATGTTTGAACACTTCCCGTTGCACCAGCTAAAGCAATTCCATCAGAATTTGCAGTTTTTAATCCACCACCAGATTCTACTTCAAACTTTGAAGCAGTTGAGGCAGAATTTAAAATACTAGTACCCATATCTAAAACACAACCATTTGTTACCTTAAAAGTGACTGCATTACTATTATTCAAGATTACACTTGATACGGTTTTTGCAAATGTAGCAACCCCATCTTTCGTAAAATTAACAGCCAACAGTCCAGAACCGCCACTAAGAAAATGAGATGTACCATCCAAAGAAAAGTTACCATCTATATTTAGTGTAACAGTTCCAGATCCCTTTGAAGTAGATCCATTGTTTAAAATGAAATTTTTCATATTCCACTCAACAGGAGTACTAGAAGCAACAAAGAAAAGTGCAGGAGCTGCTAGCGTTCCCGCTGATAATTCTAAATTTCCTCCTATATTAATTTTCATTAAACCAGTTGCTCCACTTCCAGTTCCTTCAAGCAAACCTCCAGTTTGTATATAGTTCCCTGAAATATTAATTGTTTTAGGAGTTGAGCCTGACATTCCAGACAATCTAACTTTACCCGTACCGGTATTTTGTATAGTAAGATTTCCTGCAATAGTAGATGCATCATTGATTTGCCAGTTACAAGTAGAAGTTTGATTAGGACAAGCCCAAGTAAAATGATGAAATGCTTGACTCATGTTTGCAGCAGTCATGCTTGTAGCACCTACGATTCCATTCACTAAACAGGTTGCTCCAACATTCCAAACAAAAATAGGTATAGCTGTAGCTGTTGTTCCATGTACATAGGTTCCAGAACTTGTAACAGTTGCATTTCCTGCAGTACCAATTGTAAATACAGACGCAGAACCAACTCTATTTCCAATATCTAAAGTTCCTGCAATTCTTGCTGTGTTATTTGCTACTAATGCCAATGTTTGAGTTGATGTTCCTGCTCCAGAAACACCTAGAACTAATTCACATCCCGTTTGAATATCTAAATCATCTCCTGTTAAACCTCCACCAACAGAATAAGATCGTGTTGTAGCTAGATTTGTAATTCGAAAATTTGCTGAGTTAGTTAAACGTAGTTGTCCAATAGTTATATTAGCATCTGCACCAGTCACAGTTATTGTTCCAGTTTGCAAGCCAGCAGTTGAACTAACATCACTTCCATCAATAATTAAAATATCTGATGTTGTGAAATTAATATTCGTGCCACTAGCTCCTACAGCTGTACCACCAACGCCTACAGAACTCCAATTCGATTGATCTCTAAATGTTGCACTTGGAGATGTTCCACCTACCCAATAATAATCAACCGCAAAGGCACTTGTAATTAAAATAACATTGAAACAGAATAATAATAATACCTTTTTCATACAGCAAAATTTAATTTGTAAGTAAACAATCGTTATCTCTATAAAGAGATTTATTTGTAAAATAGATTGTTTAACAACAAATAATTGTACGTATAAAAGCTTTTCTTTACGCAAACGATACCGCAAACGATTGCAGTAAAAACAAAAGCAAAAAACCTCTTCCAAAATTGAAAGAGGTCATTTCATCAAAACAAAAATTAAAGCTAGAAAAAGTATGCTTAAGATGCTGCAACATGTGCAACATTGCCTTGTAATAAATTTCGCAATATGGCTTTTGCACGGCTAAACTGAGATTTGCTAGTACTTTCAGAAATGCCTAACTGATCGGCAATTTCTTTGTGTGAAAAACCTTCAACTGCATACATACTAAAAACTGTTTTATAACCATCACTTAAACCACTAGTTGTATGCAATAAATCTTTTTGAAATAATTTATCTAATGCATTGGCAGATTGATCTCTAAATGAGTTCTCCACTTGCTCATTAATGTCTGTATTGTTTTGCTTTTGCTTGCGAATATGCTCTATTGCTGTATTTACAAATATTCTTCTTACCCAACCTTCAAAACTACCCTCACCTCTAAAACGATCTAGGTTTTTGTATAACTTAATAAAACCCTCTTGTAAAATATCTTCGGCATCCATTTGATTTTTTGCATAACGCAAACAAATAGCAAACATTTTACTAGAGAAACAATCGTATAACTGTTTCTGACTTTTTCTACAGCCATTCATACAATTGGCTAAATTAATGTTGAGCGTAGAAGTTGGGTTAATATTGGTCATGGTAATAGGTTTGTGCATTAACACAAACCACAACAATGCCAGAGCTAAAAAGTATTGAAAATCAATTATTTAGGAAAATAAAACCTTTGTATTTTTTCTTATTGAAAGAAATTAAATCCCAAACTGGGAATAGAGGCTAACTTATTGCAATTGTGGAGTAATTCCTAATCCTTTAGGGCCTGCTAACTCATAAGTAGACGATGAAATACTTAATCCAGTTGCAAGGTCTTTTGTTAAAAGCAATGGACCATCCATATCTACAAAATCTAACTGTGGTAAAAAGTTAGCAATTGCTGCACTTCCAATACTGCTTTCATTCATACTACCCATCATTACTTGCATGTTTAAGCTTCTTGCTTCTTGAATCATTCTTAGTGCAGGTGTAATACCACTGCATTTGGTGAGTTTAATATTAATACCATGAAAATGCTGATAACATTTTTTTACATCTTGTTCAAACACACAACTTTCATCAGCAATTAAGGGTAAAGTTGATTGTTCAAAGAGTACTTTCATACCATCCCAATTGTCTTTAGCCAAAGGTTGTTCAATTAGTTCAACACCTAATTCTTTTAATAGAGGAATTTTATGTAAGGCTTCCTCAGTTGACCAACCTGCATTGGCATCAATTCTGAAACTAGCATTGGTATGTTTGCGGAGTTCCGTCATGATAGCAATATCTTCATCAGTTCCTAATTTAATTTTATAAATGGGCCAAGACTTGGCTTTCATTTTTGCTACCATTTTATCAATGGTATCTATACCAATGGTATAATCGGTTACTGGTAAATAATTCCATTCAGTATTCCAAATTTGGTACAAGTTTTTTTGTTTCATTTTTCCATATAAATCCCATCCAGCCATATCTAATGCACTTACCAAAAAAGGATTGTTGGGTAGTAAATGATGCAGGTAATGCCAATATCTTTCAGGATCAGTAAAAGCAAATTTTTCAATCATTTTCTTTTTACTTTCAATATCGGCCACCATTTGTTCTACAGTGATATTATAATAACCAATAGCAGGAGCTTCTCCTACCCCAAACCAATTACCCAATTCTAACACCACCACTAAGGTTGGTTGATGCGTTTTAGTTCTTCCTCCAGAAATGGTGAATGGATATTCAAAAGGCAATTCGTAAGTAAAATAATGTAAGGTCATGTTAAGGATAAATAACAAAAAAGTTGCTCTGTGTTGAGCAACTTTTTTATGAATAAAATTTTTTGTTAACGATCATTTTGATTAAGGTATATCTATGTAAAATGAATATCACAATAAGTCTTTCACTAATAAACTTTTCCCTTGTTCTAGCTTTCATCATTTATTGCTCAAGCCGCTGGGCTTCGTAAGCTCAACAGCACTCCATTCGCTTCTCTGAAAAAATATCCTACGGATTTTTTCAATCCCTACTTTGTAGGGACCGAACCGAATGATGTGCCTTATGAGCTTACTGGTGTAATAACGTAGTAATAAAAAAATTAGAAAAAACTTCAGCAATTATTCAACATGCTTCTCACAAATTGAATACTTTTTTTATTAACTATACATTTCTACTCTTAATTCTTTCACACGTTTATCTTCCATGTATTCATCAAAAGTCATCAATCTGTCGATAATGCCTTTTGGTGTTAACTCTATAATTCTATTGGCAACTGTTTGCATAAACGTATGGTCATGAGAAGTCATTAACACTATTCCAGGGAAATTCTGACAACCTTCATTAAAACTTTGAATACTTTCCAAGTCTAAGTGATTGGTTGGTTGATCCAGTACAATTAAATTAGGGTTTTGCAACATCATTCTGCTCACCATACAACGTACTTTTTCTCCCCCACTTAGTACATTGGTTTTCTTGGCAATATCATCTCCACTAAACAACATTTTACCCAAAAAGCCACGTAAAAATGGTTCATCAGCATCAGTAATATGTGGTGGTACATATTGACGTAACCAATCCATTAATCCAGTACCTTCTTTAAAAAACTCATTGTTTTCTAATGGTAAATATGCTTTGGTAATAGTTGTTCCCCATTCAAACTTACCAGCATCTGCTGTTGCTTTATCATTAATAATTTCAAAGAAACTGGTAACAGCTAAAGGATCTTTACTTAAGAAAGCAATCTTCTCTCCTTTATTTACACTAAAAGAAACTTTATCAAACAACGGCCTTCCGTCAACCCCTTTCTTTAAATTTTCTACATTTAAAATTTGATTACCCACTTCACGTAATGGCTGGAAAATAATGCCAGGATATTTACGGTTACTAGGTTCTATTTCTTCAATAGTTAATTTTTCTAATGCTTTTTTACGAGAAGTTGCTTGCTTACTCTTACTAGCATTGGCAGAGAAACGAGCAATAAAATCTAACAAAGCCTGACGCTTCTCTTCATTCTTTTTATTCTTATCGTTTATTTGACGAGCCATTAACTGACTACTCTCGTACCAGAAAGTATAGTTCCCAGTAAACACTTTAATTTTTGCTCTATCCACATCAGCCACATGCGTACAAACTGTATCTAAAAAGTGACGATCATGGCTTACCACCAATACAATATTTTCGTAATCGGCTAAAAAGTTTTCTAACCATCCAATGGTTTCAATGTCTAATCCATTGGTAGGTTCATCCAACAATAAAATATCTGGATTACCAAATAAAGCTTGTGCCAATAAAACACGAAGCTTCATAGTTCCTGGAATATCTTTCATTAATGTTTGATGATATTCTTCTTTTACACCCAAACTACCTAATAAGCTGGCAGCATCACTTTCGGCAGTATAACCACCCATTTCACCAAATTCACCTTCCAACTCACTGGCTTTCATGTAATCTTCTTCGGTAGCATCAGGATTCATGTAAATAGCATCTTTAGCCTGCATTACTTCCATCATGTGCTTATGCCCCATTAACACAGTTTGCAAAACAGTTTCTTCATCAAACTCAAACTGATTTTGCTTTAAAAAGCTCATACGTTCACCTTTGCCAATTTCAACATTGCCTTTATTTGGTTCAATTTCGCCACTTAATATTTTTAAGAAAGTACTTTTTCCTGCACCATTGGCACCAATTACACCATAACAGTTTCCCTTAATAAAATTGATGTTCACTTCATCAAACAATACACGTTTGCCGTAGGCCAACGTAATATTTCTTGCACTTAACATGTTTACCTATTTAAAATTTGCGGCAAAAGTAAGGTTTAGCAGCCGTATTTAAGTTGAGTAAAAGAGAGAAGAAAACAATTATGTTACCAGCTGAAGAATGTGCATTGGACTGCAGTGGCGTCGCACTCTTGTACTTTAAATCGTAACTGAGCTTTTCTTGCATTTAATTTAAAACAATGTAGTTTTGAAAACCTTACAAATATTAATGGCTAACAATAAAAGATATACTAAGGCTATTAGATTTTAGCAAATAGATTTATGAAAATTGGGACTACATTTAGGCTATGTATTTAAATGCTGACTATTTCAAATGGTTATATTTATAAAGCATACTCAATTAAAAGAAATAATAACTTAGAATTAATAAAAATGGGAATAAAAAAACTCCAAGAGACTTTATCTATACTTTATTTAATTGGAAGAAATATAAAGGATAATATATCAGTTCTAGAAGAAATCTCTTTCAAACCAGCTCAAAGATTATCGTTTAAATGTTTATATATTGACATACACTCTTTTATGGATGAGATGGAGGAGCTTTATCAAATATTACATTTAGATGATAACATTGATATAAAAATAATAGACCACTTTTTGTTAGTCTCTTTTAATACAAAAAAATTTATTAATAAACACAAAGAATCTTTGGGAACATTTCGTAATACTATTTATGCCCACAATTATAGAAATAAAAAAAAAATATTCGTAGAGCCTAATAAAAAAATACTTCAAGAATTTGAAAAATCCCCAGTCTTATTAAATGAAATGTTATCAATTGCTGAAGCTTGCCTTCTTCTTGAAAAACTAGCACATAACTGTTTCAAAAGAGATGATAGAATAGCTTTTAATAATTTAGAAAAAGCAAAAAGAGAATTTGATGAACAATTGCCTCAAATTTTACAAAAAAAACAAACCTGGCATTACAAAGAATTAATTACTTCACTTCAAAAAGAAGTTTACGAGATAGAAGACTCCTTAAAAAGTAATTATGAAAATTATAAATTAATTGCTTTAAAACTAAAATGCAATCTTAAAAGCCATTAAAAATATATCCAATAGTGCTGGTACATTTGTATTGTGCAGGTGCATTGAAAAATTATTTAAGCTTTTCCTACAAAAAAAATAAACTATGGATATATTAAAGAGAGTTCAATAAATAAACAATTAACTTTTTACCTTTATCAAGTATATATTTTTGGATAAAGTTATATAGATGCAATTTCAAATAAAATAGATTAGCAAGTCAATTATTTATAAATATTCAGGTTATGTTTGGACTATTCAAAAAAGGACCGATTGATAGTAAGCAAAGACTCTCATTAATAGAAGCAGAATTATTAAAAAAAGGTCAAGTCATTTCAAAGAAGGTAATAATTGATTTACAATATTGCAACAGGGGCTTCAATTCTATTGATAAAGAAATGTATCCTAGTATCATTTCTACTATGTTAACTTTACGATTAGGGTTTGGTATATTGGCTTTAAATATTGGTACCCGAAAACTAGAAAATCAAAGAGAGTTAATTTATGATACATTCAGTGAGTGGGAAACTCGTATATCAGAAAACTCTATTAGATTCAGTCAACTTCTAACAGAAGAAGTACAAAAAAATATAAGTGAACGATTTGTATATATTCATTCTGGATTACAATATGAACTTTATGGAGATTCAACTCTTCAACGCTTAAAAAATATTGACATCTATTTTGAAAATAGTTTTATTGAAGTTGCAGAATTTTATACCGACTTTCATAATCTTGGTTCCAATAAAAAATTTATTACTTACACGAGAAATCAATTCCTTGATTCATTCTCTTATTTTGACAGATTATTTTCAAATTATAAACACATTTGAACTGCTCCACTCGGCATAGTTTTCAATTATGCCGTATTTTCTGGAGTATTTGCTACTGCAACCAATCAGCAATTCATGCAATAAAAACCACCCCTAACCCCTCCAAAGGAGGAGAATTTGAACGATGCTTCATTAAACAACGATTACACTAATTTGATTGCCGGTTTAGGTACTGTAACATAAGGATTTGTTGCAGTTGAATATTATTAGCATTGTAGCATTTTAATCTGTTTTAAAAATTTTGCTACAACTAAGTAAACAACAAACTGCTTTACCAAGTAAAAGAAAGAAACTGAATAGTAGCTGATACAATACTTAAAAAAATTATTTTTACTGAAAATAATTATATGAACAATGTAAATACCAACTTTAGCAATATTGTAGAAAGTGTTTACAATTTACCGCTAGAAGACAGAGAAGAATTAAAAACGCTATTAGAAAACAATATTTCTGAATCTAAAAGAGAGAACATTTTAGCTAATGCAAAAAAAGCTAAAGCTGAGGAAGCAGATAAAAGATTAAAATTTTCTTCTTCTATTAAAGAACTTAAAAAAATGCTCTAATGGAAGTAGCATTCAGCGATTCTTTTAAACTCTTTACGCTACTTTTTTATCGAACAATACATTTTATTAAGCCAACATTGCAAGACTTAAGCATTACCAATATTTTAAAATTGAATGAACTACTTAAAAAAGAATGATTAAGACCTATAAGGTTTAAAAACCTTATAGGTCTTATTTCCTTTCAAAAAACTACAACTCGTTAGTATTATACTTGCTTAAGCATTAACTTGCAGCCTTACTAAAAATTGTAACCCATGAGTTTAGGAACTTTTTCTTATCCACTACCTACAAACGAAACAGTATTGAGTTATGCACCCAATAGTACTGAGAAATTAACCCTCAAAAAAACATTGGCCGAACTAAAAAACACCGAAGCCGATATTCCTATGTTTATTGGTAATAAAGAAGTTCGTACCAATAAAAAAGTGGCTATTCACCCTCCTCACGAAATCAAACATACTTTAGGCTATTTTCATGCTGGCGATGCCAAACATGTACAACAAGCCATTGATGCAGCTTTAGCAGCAAAAGCCAATTGGGAAAATATGAGCTGGGAAAACCGTGCTGGCATTTTTTTAAAAGCTGCCGATTTATTAGCTACTAAATATCGTAGTTATATCAATGGAACAACCATGTTAGGACAAAGCAAAAATGCTTTTCAAGCCGAAATTGATGCTGCTTGTGAACTCATAGATTTTTTACGTTTTAATGTTCACTATTTAAGTGAAATTTATAAGCAACAACCTATTAGTGGTGCTGGTATGCACAACAGATTAGAATGGCGACCATTAGAAGGTTTTGTATTAGCTGTTACACCTTTCAACTTTACTGCCATTGGTGGTAATTTACCAACTAGTGCTGCAATGTGTGGCAATGTGGTTGTTTGGAAACCAGCCAACACACAAGTATATTCTGCACATATGTTTATGCGTATTTTAAAAGAAGCAGGTTTACCCGATGGTGTGATTAATTTAATTTATGTAGATGGACCAACTATTGGCGAAGTTTGCTTTAATCATAAAGATTTTGCAGGTGTACATTTTACAGGTAGTACAGGCGTATTCAATAATATGTGGGAAACCATTGGTAAGAATATGGCTAAGTACAAAACTTATCCAAGAATTGTAGGTGAAACGGGTGGTAAAGATTTTGTAATTGCACATAAAACAGCCGATGCCGATGTTGTTGCAACTGCATTATTGAGAGGTGCATTTGAATTTCAAGGACAAAAATGTAGTGCTGCTTCAAGGGCTTATATTCCTAGTAATATTGCCAATGCGGTAAAGAAAAAATTAATTGCTGGTGTGAATAGTATGAAAATGGGCACTACAGAAGATTTCACCAATTTTATTAATGCAGTAATTGATGAAAAAAGTTTCGATAAAATTAAATCTTATATAGACAAAGCCAAACGTAGCAAAACTGCCTCAATTTTAGTAGGTGGCGGTTGTAGTAAAAAAGAAGGATACTTTATTCAACCAACTATTATAGAAACTACTGATCCAAAATACACCACTATGTGTGAGGAAATTTTTGGACCCGTTTTAACCATTTACATTTATCCAGCAAACGAGTTTGAAAAAACATTAGAATTGGTAGATACAACATCTCCTTATGCATTAACAGGTGCAGTAATTGCAACAGATAGAAATGCAGTTGAATTAGCTACCAATAAACTTAGAAATGCCGCTGGTAATTTTTACATTAACGATAAACCAACAGGTGCAGTAGTTGGTCAGCAACCTTTTGGTGGTGCAAGAGCAAGTGGAACTAATGATAAAGCTGGTAGTGCTTTAAACTTATATCGTTGGTTAAGTGCAAGAACCATTAAAGAAACGTTCAACCCACCAACAGATTATACTTATCCTTTTTTACAAGAATCTTAATATTTAAAAACACCGTTTACAAAAAAGTAAACGGTGTTTTTAATTGAAGCAATTATTTTGTGCAGCAATAAAACTCACCTCAACAATTCAATCATCTTTTTAATAAATATTATGTACGAAAGCAATACTCAGATAAGAGTTAGATATGCCGAAACCGATCAAATGAATGTGGTATATCATGGTAATTATGCTCAATATTTTGAAGTTGGTAGAGCAGAAAGTATTCGTCAATTAGGTTTCACTTATAAAGAATTAGAAGCATTGGGAATAATGATGCCTATTGTAGATTTTCAAGCAAAGTTTTTACGTCCGGCTCATTACGATGATTTATTGACAATCAAAACCATGTTAAAAGAATTACCCACCGATCATAGAATTGAATTTCATCAAGAAGTATATAATGAATCTGGCAAATTACTCACTATTGGAAAAGTGGTGTTGTATTTTATTCATTCAGCCACAAAAGAAAAAACCAATATGCCTGTAGAATTTAAAGATAGAGTAAGCAAATATTTTTAAACCAGTAAAATACTAAGCGTTTCTTTAGTTATATCTTCTATTCAATTAATTGTTTTATAAACTAGGTCATTTTCACCCTCTTGCATGTACATACACCTAATTTGTGAATTAGGGAAAAAATTGGCATAATTGATGTATATACATGCAAATAACTTATTTTCGAATTCTAAAAACAAAAAACAGTATGAAAAGAGCATTTTTATTAGGAGCCGTTGCAATTGCAACTACATTAATTTCTTTTAAACCAGGCACTAAAAAAGGAACTGGCGACATTTACAAAACCACAGCAGAATCTAAAATTGAGTGGGTTGGTTCTAAAAAAGGTGGATATCATCCAGGTTACTTTTCTGTAAAAAATGGTAGTGTTACTATTGATGGCGGAAAATTAACTGGCGGAAAGTTTGTAATTGATGTAGCTGGTGTAAAGGTTACCGATGGTGCAGGTGCTAAATTAGAAGGACATTTAAAATCTGGTGAATTTTTTGAAGTTGAGAAATTTCCAGAAGCAACTTTTGAAATTACCAATGTTACCTACACATCTGAAACTGCTATTGAAATTGCTGGAACTTTAAATATTAAAGGTACAAGTGTGCCATTAAAGTTTCCTGGTTACATTAGAAGTGTTGATGGCAACAAATTTTTTGCACAAGCTTTCTTCACATTGGATTCAAGATTATTACCAATTACAACAAAATATACAGTACCAGAAGTACCAGTTTCTATACATTTATTTGCAACAAAATAAGTTATTTTAATCCCCAAAGTGAGGCAAAAGCCCTAATATTTAACTAAAAATATTAGGGCTTTTTTTATGGGCAAAAATGAATGGTAGTAAATTTTAATTGCATGTTTGAATAATTCTTGTAAATTCATGCTTGTAAATGGGCATCAAAATTAAGATGCAGCGTATCTAAAATAAGTTCACCATATTAAAATTGGCTCAATTTGAACGAGTACGAATTGATAAAAGGATGCATTAAGCAAGACATCACTTGCCAGCGAATGCTTTTTGAGCAATTGGCTGGCAAAATGTTTACTGTATGTTTACGCTACGCCAATGACCATATGGAAGCTGAAGACATGTTGCAAGATGGTTTTATACGTGTATTTAATAATTTACATCAATTTAAATTTGAAGGTTCGTTTGAAGGTTGGGTACGCAGAGTAATTGTAAACTGTGCATTAAAGCATTTACAAAAAAAGAGAATACAGTTTACTGAACTGAAAGAAAATTATTTTGATACTCATTATGTGGATTCTTACGCATATAGCAATTTGGGTGAAGAAGAATTGTTAAAGCTAATTAGCCAACTACCAGATGGTTACAGAATTGTTTTTAACCTAAATATTATTGAAGGATATACCCACGATGAAATTGCAAAATTGTTGAATATTCAACCAAGTACAAGTCGCAGTCAATTAGTGAAAGCCAGAAAAATGTTACAAGCTCAAATTTTACAATTGCAAAAAATTGCTGTATAATGAGTGATCAACTATTTGATAAGCATATTAAAGAGCAATTAGAAAATTTTGCATCTCCCGTACCGCAAGGCATGTGGGATAAAATTGTAGTAGAACAAAAAAGAAGACCCACCATTTTTTGGTGGAACAGCAAACCATTTTTAGTATTTAGTTTATTGGTAACCATTAGCACATTTGGTGTTTTTATGTTGTATCATCAACATAAAGTTGAAACTGCTCAAAGTTTAGTAACAAAAGCTCAACCATTAGTTGCACTTATACATGCTCAAGAAACCAATAACACAATAGTTGCCAATCCAAGTTCAAAAATTAAACACCTAGAACCTGAAAAATTAAATACAGTTCAAGCCAATTCAACTATACAAAATAATTCATCCACTAACAGTAGTGTTGTAAATAAAAAAGAGGAATTAAACTCCAATTTCTTTTCTACCAAAATATTGGCTACAACATATTCTACCATTAGAAAATTGAAAGACAATTCAATTAGTAATACAAATAATTTACAAATAGCGGTTCAACCAAACTATGAGCAAAACAATGAGGCTTTTGTTTTTCATGCTATCAAAGCCAATGTAGTAACAATTGAAAAGAAACAGCCTTTATTAAAAAATATCTTTTATACAACTCATCAATCATTCATAAAAGATCCAATTGGTTGCCCAGAAGATAAAAGTGGTAATAGAAATAATTGGTATGTTGATACCTATGTAGCTCCTGAATTTACCATTAAAAAAGTAAGTAGCAATTCAGATAATATGCTTTATCTAAATAAAAAAGATAGTGCCGAATCAATGAGAGGTGGTTTTACAGTTGGTGCAAGAATTAGTAAAAATATTACCAACAATATTTTAATAAAAGCTGGTATTCAATTTTCTCAATTAAACGAAGTCGTAAAACTGCGTAGAGAAAATGAACGAAGAATGGTTACTGTGGTTACTATAAGAACTGTTACTGATGCTTTAGGAAATACTACCACAGTAGCAGATACAAGTACAATTACACAAATTGGATATGTAGAAAGTACAGCAAAAAATTACTATAGAAATATAGAATTACCTGTTGCATTAAGTTATGAATTTGGCAATAAAAATTTTAAAGCAGCTATTAATGGCGGGGTAATTATGAACCTTAGTTCTTGGTATAGTGGCAGAGTATTAGACACTTCTTATCAATTAGTAAATGTACATCCAAAAGAAAATGATGGTATTACCAAACATAATATAGCACTGAGTTTGTATGGTAGTGTAAGCTTAATAAAACCCATTACAAACAATATGGATGTATTTGCTGAACCCTATTTTAGATACAGTTTATCAAAACTTCAAAATACTGCATATAACTTTAACCAAAGGTTTAGTGCAGCAGGCATTTCACTTGGTATTCGTTACAAATTAAACTAGTAAAAGCAACAAAATTCTTTCTTGTTGTATCTAAGTTTCAAAGAGATTTTACGTGAAACTAATTTTACCTGCTTTATTTATACTGATTGTTTTTTCGGGATGTAAAAAAGAATTTTCCGAAGAATTTCATGTATACAATAATGGTTTAAATAATGTTGAATGGAGAACTCAATCTACATCAACCGATCCCACAAATGAAATTACTGCTGTATTAAGTAACGACTTTCCAGTGTTACTAGATACATTAAATACCGATTCAAGCAGAACATTAAAATTCAATGATTCTTTAAGTATTTCTTTAACTGGTTTAGCAGGAAATGGCACGGCACCTGGAACTTCCATCAACGGAACAATTGTTGTGAAATTAATTCACCTCAAAAAGAAAGGCGATTTTATACGATTTGCAAAACCTACCACTAGCTTTAATGCTTTATTACATACAAGTGGTGCGTTTAATACAATACTTTATAAAAATGGGCAGCCTATACAATTAGATACGATTACCAAATACAATATTGCTTATTCGTTTGTTAATAATACTAACACGATGCGATATTTTTATGAAGACTCTACTACCAATAATTTAGATACCATAAAAACATGGTTTCAAAGTAACTATTATGGAGGTGTTTATCCTTATCAGTTTGTAGATTCAATTACTAATATTGTATATAAAGGATACAACATTTATTCTAGAAAGCTCAACTGGATTAGTAGCAATAATTATAACGACAGTACACTTCCGTCAACCAGTGTTCATGTAAAACTACCTGCTAACTTTAATAACACCAATAGCCAAGTGTATGCTGTTTTTAACAATCAAGCAACTATTGTTCGTTTAAAACCTAACTTAACAGCAAAAGAATTTACGTTTGAAAAAATTCCTTTGAACAGCAACCCAACATTTGTAGTAATAAGTAAAATTGGAAACGATTTATTTTTAGGTACTAGTGTACATACAGTAATTAATAGCAATGTAATAAATATTACACCACAAACAAGAACACTTAATTTTATTCAAGCGTATTTAGATAGTTTATAATTTAATGTGCCCCACCACTAATTAATTTGGCAATGGCAAAAGCTGCACTTGCAGCAGTAGCACCAATCAACATAACTTTTGTAGCACCCCACCAAACATTAACGCCAGTCATTTTACTTTTAAAGTATCCAAAAATAAATAAGCAAAACAAAGTAATGATGGCAGAGTATTTTAGCCCTTCTAAAGAATGGGTTACAAAAAAGTAAGGAACTAAAGGAATTAATCCACCTACTACATAAGACAAACCAATATTAAATGCACTTTTAGAAGCTCGTTTAGGGTCGGGCTCTGTTAATCCTAGTTCATGCTTCATCATAAAATCAACCCACTTCTTTTCATCTTTAATAATTTCTTGAGTGGCCTGTTCAACAATGGGTTCGGTTAATCCCCATTCTCTAAAAACTTTTCTCACTTCTTCAATTTCAACTTCACGTTTATGCACCAATTCCCAATATTCATTTTTCAATTCACTATTGTAATGGTCTTGTTCTGTTTTTCCAGCTAAATAGCCACCCAACCCCATTGCAATAGAGCCTGCAACAATTTCAGCTAAGCCAGCAATCCAAACCAATTCTACATTATCGTGTATTGCACCACTTAAGCCAGCGGCTAAAGCAAATGGAACAGTTAATCCATCGCTCATCCCAATTACTACATCACGCAAAAAATCGCTGCTTTGTAAATGCTCTTCATAATGATGTAAATGTGTGTCTTGCATGTTCGAGATTAAAAATGTAAATGTCTTACTGTTGCCCCATTATTAATGAGTTGTTTTAATGAATCAATTCCAATTTTTAAATGACGGTCTACAAATTGAGAAGTTACTTTTTTATCACTTGCTTCTGTTTTTACGCCTTCTGGAACCATTGGACTATCACTCACCAACAATAAAGCTCCTGTTGGAATTTGATTGTAAAAACCCACCATAAAAACAGTGGCTGTTTCCATATCAATCGCATAAGCCCTTACTCTAGTCAAATGGTTTTTAAATTCTTCATCATGTTCCCAAACACGTCTATTGGTGGTATAAACAGTTCCAGTCCAATAATCTGTTTTGTGATCTCTGATAGTTGTTGAAATTGCTTTTTGCAAAGCAAATGCAGGCAATGCAGGTACTTCTGGTGGAAAGTAATCATTACTTGTTCCTTCACCTCTAATTGCAGCGATGGGTAAAATTAAATCTCCAATTTTATTGCGTTTTTTCAATCCGCCACATTTTCCTAAAAACAAAACAGCTTTAGGTTTTATTGCACTTAATAAATCCATTACAGTTGCAGCACCAGGGCTTCCCATTCCAAAATTGATAATGGTTATACCATCGGCAGTTGCACATTGAAAAGGTTTGTCTTTTCCTATTACTTGTACTTTATTCCACTTGGCAAACATTTCTACATAGTTACTAAAATTGGTCAGCAAAATATACTTACCAAAGTTTTCTAATTTTTCACCAGTGTAACGAGGCAACCAATTATTTACTATTTCTTGTTTTGTCTTCATAAAATTCATTTTTCGTTAGTAATAAAGCCATGGTATATTTGAAAACCATTTGTAAAAATAAGAAAATTGTTCTACAATACTGTATGATAAAAATCGTGTATCCTTCACCCACTTTTAAAATTAAAAAAGAAGATAACAAAGAATTCATTTTTGATGGAATAAGAAAGAGATGGGTTGTATTAACACCGGAAGAATGGGTGCGTCAAAATATTATTCAATATTTAATAGAAGATAAAAAATATCCAAAAAGTTTATTTGCTATTGAAAAAGAAATAATGTTGGGTGAACTAAAAAGAAGATGTGATATAGTAATTTACAAAAACACTTTACCTTGGATGATTATTGAATGTAAAGAAATGAATGTAACCGTAAATGAAACAACCTTTGACCAAATATTAAATTATAATCAAACATTAAATGTAGAGTACTTAGTTACAACCAATGGCAATAGCACATTTGCTATACATTGTTTAACCCAAAAATGGTTAACAGAATTGCCCAACTACTAAGCTTATTTGTCTACTCTAAACCAATCAACATCTGCATAACCCATTTCACTAGTTTTATTTTTGCCAACAGCAAACAAACCAACTTTAGCTCCAATCCATTTGCCTTTTCTAGCTGCAAATGGTTCTCCTATCTGTTTAAATTGAATACCATCTTCACTATAACTAAAGATGCATTTAGCATTACCCCATTTACTATTTTCACTTCTAATGTATTGATTATAATCTGCATCAGTCGGTAATGCATTAATCACTTGTACTTTAAAATAAATGGTAGAACTACTTATTATAACTTCATCTGTTCTAGTTTCACTTTTTCCTTTATCTGCATTAATACATTTTGTTTGTGCAACAACCAATCCTTTATTTACTTTCTTGATGGAAATGTAGGCATAGTCTAACCCACTAATCATTAATCCAGCCTCATCATCGATAGCTCTTGGTGTAAAACTAAGTTTAGTTGTAGCTGTAAAATTGGGTGCCGGAAATTTTTGAGAAAATAAATTAGGAATATTCCACAGGCTAATCGTATCAGGTTTTACAACATTGAATAACCTTAAAAACCCATAGTTGGTGCCAGCAGGTAAAAAATAATTGGTTTGCCTGTTTGCACTCCATTGCCATTGCAAGCCAATTGTATTGTTATTAAATTCATCACTTTCTTGTGGTGTTTGAATTGGATAAGATTTACCAACATTGGGTTTTTTATAGGTTTCAACAGGCTCTCCAATGCCATTTCCATCTTTATCAACTCCCATTATTGGCCAATCATTTTTCCATTGCATGGGTTGTAAATGCACTATTCTACCGTAAGCATCTTTATCTTGAAAATGAATAAACCAACTCTCTCCTATTTGCGTTTCAACCCAAGCTCCTTGATGCGGTCCATTAAAATTGGTACTACCTTGTTCCAATACAATCTTATGTTCATATGGTCCATCAATATGTTTACTTCTTAATACCAATTGCCATCCCTGACCAACACCACCTGCAGGTGCAAAAACATAATAATATCCATTTCGTTTATGCATTTTAGGCCCTTCAACAGTTGGATGTTTATCATGACCATCAAAAATAATTGCACCATCATCTAACAGTCGAGTTCCGTCAGCACTCATTCTATGCAATAATAAAATACTTTTCATTCCACTTCTACTTGCTGCAACACCAGCTACTAAATATGCTTTACCATCTTCATCCCAAAAAGGGCAAGGATCTATCCAACCTTTTGCTTTTTTTATTAAAAGGGGTTCGCTCCAGGGGCCAGTAATTTTTTTTGCTTTCAGCATATAAACACCTTCATCTGGATCGGGATAAAAAATATAAAACTCACCTTTATGATAACGTATTGCAGGAGCCCAAACTCCACCACCATGCTGTACTTTGCTAAATCTGTCATAAGGAGGTTGCTGAGTAAATGCATGGCCAATTAACGACCAATTCACTAAATCTTTTGAATGTAATATTGGCAATCCTGGAACATAATTAAAACTAGAGGCAGTCATATAATAGTCATCTCCAACACGTATTACATCTGGGTCGCTATAATCTGCATGAATAATTGGGTTGGTATAAGTACCGTTCCCATTATCGGCTTTCCAAACATTAGAAATATAAGGCCGTTGAGCCATTCCATTCATTTGAAAAATAACTATTGTACATATTAGAATGAAGTAATAATTCCTCATGAAATTATATTTTAACTTACATAAAAAAAATGTATTAGCATACAATTAAGAAAATTGTATGCTAATACATGCTTATAAATTTGTTCATCTACATTTAAAAATGAATTTTACCAGAATAGCGTATACAATGCAACTAGAATACCTACTACTAACATGGATCCTACAGCAAAACCTGTATTTGTTTTAAACATAGATTTATCTACTTCTAATCCTTTAGATGGAATACCTCTTTTAGCATCGTACAAGCTAATTACTACCATTGATAAAACAGAAATTGCAAATACAAAACCCATTCTATCTAAGAAAGGAATTTCATATAACATAGAACCATCTTTCTGTTGAACTAAGGTTGCAAAGCCCATAGAATGCAACCAACTTAAATCTACAACATGTGGTAAAAATTTAAATACTACACTTAAAATAAATCCACCAATTGTAGCAAACATAGCTGCATTAGAACTTGTTTTTTTCCAGAAAAATCCAAGTATAAACATGGCAAAAATTCCAGGGCTCACAAAACCTGTATACTCTTGAATAAATTCAAAACCACCTTTTTTATCAATACCTAAAAATGGTGCTATAATAACTGCAATTAACATAGCCACTAGCACAGTTAATTTACCAACTTTTACCAATTGCTTTTCTGAAGCATCGGGACTTAATTTTTTTTGATAAATATCTAACGTAAATATGGTTGATATGCTATTTACTTTGCCTGCCAAAGATGCCACTACAGCTGCTGTTAGTGCTGCAAAAGACAACCCTTTTAAACCGGTTGGTAAGAGATTGAGCAATACTGGATAAGCTTTATCAGGGTTTAAAACACCATCTTGCAACATTTCCGTTTGCAAACCTCCTTTTTGATGAATTACATAAGCAGCAATACCTGGTAATACCACAATTACTGGCATTAATAACTTTAAAAATGCAGCAAATAAAATACCACTACGAGCTGTTTTTAAATCAGCTCCCAATGCACGTTGTGTAATGTATTGGTTACAGCCCCAATAATTAAGATTTACAATCCACATTCCACCAAACAAAACTGTTAACCCTGGTAAGCTTGGAAAGTTTTCATTCTCTTTAGTGAGTATCATATGAAAATGATCATCAGATTGACTCATCATATAATTAAAGCCATCTACAATACCTGTTTGTCCATTTAGTTCAGCCACTCTATTTAATGCTAAGTAAGTTGTAACTAAACCACCAATAATTAAAAACACCACTTGAATAACATCGGTATAGCCAATTACTTTCATTCCGCCTAAAGCAATAATAATTGAAAATGCTGCTAAGCCATACATACACAAATTGGTATCAATACCAGAAATGCCATTGATAGCCAATGCCCCTAAATATAAAATAGAAGTAAGGTTAACTACAACATACAAAAGCAACCAAAACACAGCCATAATCATTGCTACAGAAGAGTTATAGCGTTGATTTAAGAACTGTGGCATGGTATAAATTTTATTCTTGAGATAAACAGGAATAAAAAATACAGCTACAATAATTAAAGTAGCAGCAGCCATCCATTCGTAAGTAGAAATAGCTAAACCCATTTTAAAACCATTTCCACTCATTGCAATAAATTGCTCTGATGAAATGTTGGAAGCTATTAATGAAGTACCAATTGCCCACCACGTTAATGAACCCTCAGCTAAAAAATAATCATGAGAGGCAGAAACGGTTTTCTTTTTTTTCTTATAGTAAATATATAAACCATAAGAAGCAACCATAATAAAATAAAAGAAAAATACAATGTAATCTTTTGTGTGTAAGCTGTTCATGTAGGCAAAAAATTTGGTTAGAATTGGTTTTGAAAGGTTGAATATAGTTAAATAAATCGATTGATGATATTTTCTAAATATTCTTGTTTTCCACTCACTAATTTAGGCTCACCATTTTCAACTGCAAAAGCTCTTAAATCTTCTAAACTTAATTTACCCAATTCAAAATCTTTACCAGCACCAGTATCAAAACTTGCATAACGTTCAGCACGTATTTTCTTATAGTCTGATTTATTCAAGATATTGTCTGCTGTAATCAATGCTCTTGCAAAACTGTCCATACCACCGACATGAGCATGAAATAAATCAGCAACATCAGTACTATTTCTTCTAATTTTTGCATCAAAATTTATTCCACCACCTTGCAATCCACCAGCTTCTATAAATATCAACATACATTCTGTAAGTTCATTAATGTTGTTTGGAAACTGATCGGTATCCCAACCATTTTGCATATCTCCTCTATTGGCATCCAAGCTACCCAACATACCAGCTTCTGCTGCAACTTGCATTTCATGCTGCATAGTATGACCAGCCAATGTTGCATGATTCACTTCTAAATTCAATTTAAAATCGTTCAATAAATCGTACTGACGTAAGAAGCCTATCACTGTTTCTGCATCATAATCGTACTGATGTTTACTTGGTTCACAAGGTTTAGGTTCTATGAAAAATGTTCCTTTAAAACCATTGGCTCTTGCATAGTCTTTTGATACATGCAAGAACTTTGCAAGATGTTCTTTTTCACGCTGCATATTGGTGTTTAATAAACTCATGTAACCTTCTCTTCCACCCCAAAAAACATAGCCAGTACCACCTAATTCAATGGTTGCATCAATTGCAGCTTTTACTTGAGCAGCCCCATGTGTTAATACATGAAAATCTGGATTGGTACTTGCTCCATTCATATATCTTCTATGAGAAAATAAATTGGCTGTACCCCATAATAATTGCACACCACTTGCTGCTTGCTTTTGTTTTAAGTAAGCTGTTAATGCTTGTAAACGTTGATCGTTTTCATTAATATCGTTTCCATAATCTACTACATCCACATCATGAAAACAATAAAATGGTAAGCCCAATTTGGTTAAAAATTCAAAAGCAGCATCTGCTTTATCTTTTGCTCTTTCTACTGCATCTGTTTTTTCGTTCCAAGGAAAAATATGTGTGGGCTCTCCAAACGGATCTGAACCATTTCCGTTTAAACTATGCCAATAAGCACCAGCGAAACGAAACCACTCTTTCATGGTCTTACCTGCAACAATCCTATTTTCATCGTACCAACGAAATGCTAATGGATTATCACTTTCTACTCCTTCAAATTTTATTTGAGGAATACCTTTAAAAAATTCTTTGTCGCCTAATACTACTGACATATACTTTAATTTTTATTTTTAATAATTATGTTACCAACTGTTGTACTACTATGTTACTTTACTGGCGTCGCACTCTTGTACGCCTTATTCTATATTCATCAAAAACTCATTACCAAGTGTACAAACTCCCCTTTAGGAGATTGGGGCAAACCCACCCCAATACTAATTCTCTTCATTTGATGTTCTTACTACCCCTCCCAAGAGGGGATGAAACATTTGTTTCAGTTTACAATTCTTTCATCAACACATTCTTCCAACCTTCGTACAAATCATTGTACAAATTGGCTTGTGTGGGTTCTACCAACTGTACAACTTTAGCCTTACTAAATGCTTCTGCTGCAGTTTTAAAAATACCTGCACCAATACCTGCACCTAAAGCAGCACCAACACTTCCATCACAATTACACAGCTCTACAGTTACACCTGTTGCATTTACAAAGCTTTCTGTAAATACATCACTTAAAAACATATTGGCTTTACCTGCTCTAATTACTTTTGGGTGCATGCCATTTTCTCTCATAATATCTAAACCATATCTAAATGCAAAAGCAATGCCTTCCTGTGCAGCTCTATATAAATGAGCGTTGGTGTGAACATTAAAATCTATGCCGTGAATATGGCTTTGCACTATTTTATTTTCCAACATTCTTTCTGCACCATTACCAAATGGTAACATATACAAACCGTTACTTCCAGCTGCAATGGTTGATGCTGCTGTATTTATCTCTTGATAAGAATGTAAATTGCCCGTGATATTTTTAACCCATCTGTTCAAAATGCCTGTTCCATTAATGCATAATAAAACGCCTAATCTTTTTTCTTCAGTGGTATAATTTACATGGGCAAATGTGTTTACCCTCGATTGATTGTCGTACGTTAATTGGTCACTCACTCCATAAATAACACCACTTGTACCAGCAGTAGCTGCTACTTCGCCAGGTTGTAATACGTTTAATGAAAGTGCATTATTGGGTTGATCACCTGCTTTATAGGTAACAGGAATTCCTGCTGATAACGATAGATAATTTGCGATATCGGCTTGCAAAAGACCATGTTCATCAAATACATTACGTAAGTGTGGTATCAATGATTTGCTAAATCCATAATAATTAAAAACATCTTCAGATAACTCGTTGTTTTTAAAATCCCAAAAAACGCCTTCACTTAATGCTGAAATACTTGTTGTGCATTCACCAGTTAATTTCATGGCAATAAAATCGCCGGGTAACATTACTTTATCAATCTTACTATATAAATCGGGTTCATTTTCTTTCACCCAAGCCAATTTGCTGGCTGTAAAATTTCCTGGCGAATTAAGCAAATGCAATAAACAAGTATCATTGCCAATTGAATCAAAAGCTTTGTTACCAATTGTTACAGCCCTACTATCGCACCAAATAATGCTATTTCTTAAAACTGCTTTATCCTTATCTATGCATACCAATCCATGCATTTGATAAGCAATACCAATGGCTTTTATATCGGCAGGATTATATAATTGTTGAGCATGTACTTTTAAAATAGCTAATTGAACATGTTGCCACCACATTTCAGGATTTTGTTCGGCCCAACCAGATTCTAATGCAATTATTTCACTTTCAGTTTCAGGATACTGAGCCGATGCAATCAATTGCTGGGTTTGTGCATCCATAACAGATGCTTTAATAGAAGATGTTCCAATATCTAAGCCTAATAAAAGCATGTACAATCGTTATTAATTATTTGCCAAAGTTTGACTTAATTCAATACGCACACAACTGCTATTTTTAATATTAAGTATGCTATTTTATCAATTATATTTGAATATTGTATATAATCACGACAAAATAAAACATCTATAATGAAAACGATTGTACAAAAAATTCATTTAGAACTATTCGAATCTTTCTCTTGCAAACATTATGAAACACCTTATTTTGAAACCAACTGGCATAAACATGATGAGCATGAATTGATACTAATTACAGCAGGTAATGGCAATGCATTAATTGGAGATTATATTGGAGAATATACTGTTGGAGATATTTTTTTTATTGCAAGTAACTTACCACATTGGTTTAGAAAACATAATTCCAAGGCTTTTGGAAGTGCTATGGTAATTCATTTTAACCAATCTTTATTTGGAGATACTTTTTTACAACTTCCAGAAAACAAACAAATACTTCAACAATTACAAAAAGAAGATGCCATACAATTAAAAGGAAAACTGAGCAAAGAAGTTGAAGTTGCCATAAAACAATTAAATCAATTAAAACCTTTTAATAAACTCATATTGTTATTGCAAACACTGATGAAAATTGCCAGTTCAAATAACTATTTAAAACTGACTCAAAATTTTAAAACTCCTACCACACAAGTAAATCCTGCAATTGAAAAAATTATCGATTTTTCATTCAATCATTATTTAGAGCCTGTAACATTACAACAAGTAGCTACTCTGGCAGATATGAGTATTCCAACATTTTGCAGATTTTTTAAGAAAAACTTGAAGAAAACCTATTTTGAGTTTTTGCAAGATTTAAGAATTGGGCATGCTTGCAAACTACTCACTAACACACAAAAACCGATTTTACAAATTTGCTACGAAAGTGGTTACAATAGTTGGGCTCATTTTAGTAAACAATTTAAAGAGCTAAAACAAATGACACCCAAAAAATATAGAAATCAATTTGAGTAGTTGTAATACAACTTCAATTTAAATTAAAGAATTATTAGCAGGTGGATGCAAAATTTTAATTTTCATAACTGTTGCCATACTTAATGCTCTTTGTTTTGCAAGCTCAGCTTTATCGCCTTCAAAATGTTCTTGAATGGTTGTTAAAAAATGATGTAACCATCTATCAAAATCGGCAGCAGACAAAGCTTTCAGGCTGTGCAAATCTTTATGCGTTTTCATTGGATTACCTGTGTAGGTGCCTGTATAAAATAAACTATTTGTCCAAAAGTCGTACATCACAGGTAAATGTTGTTGCCAATTTACTTCGGTAAAAAAATGTGCAATCAAATCGTCTTGCTTTACTTTTTCGTAAAAACTATTTACCAATAATTCAATATCTTCTTGGTTGGCTATATCGTGTTTCATTTTATGTTATGTTATGACTAAGTAACTTTTTTCAAGTGCACTCGATTACTATCGGCTTCAATAAAATATTTTATTCAGCAAACTACTACAATAATTCTTTCAACTGTTGTAAAGTTGTTTCATCACAATGTTCTTGTATTAAAGGGAATAAAACCCTTTCTTCTTTTCTTATATGTTCTTGTAAAAAATTACCCAACAAATCCATATCAATAGTTTGCTGCTTACTAGTTGCTAAATCTTGAAACATTGTAGTAAGTGTTTCATGGTCTTCTTTTATTTCAGTAGTTAATTCTGCAATGGAATCATGATAAAATTTTGCTACTGCCAATATCTTTTCTTCTACAGCAAAATGATGTTTTAATTTAGTTGTAAAAAGCCCAATTGCATAGTCAACTTTACCTTTATCATCTTTTGGTAAGCCTTTATAAACAGGAGCATCTTTTTTAAGTAATTGCGATAATATCAGAGCTTCATGATGTTCTCTTGATAATGGAGCTAAGGCTTCGTGGCGTTTCATAATAAATATTTTATTGGTAAAATGTATTCAATTGTTGAAGAGTATTCTTCGTCAAATACTCAGGATAAAGTTGCAACAAAAGTTTAATTTATATTCTACAACTTGTATCATAAATCTTTTCTATTAAATTTTCTAACAGATAACCATGCTGGAACAACAATCCAAATGAGTAATACAAGAAAAGAGATAACTAAACCAACTGTGGTACCAAAAAAGTTTTTGAATACTGCACCTGTATAACCCATTAATGCAGAAATATCCATTTTTAATAAAATAAGTATTCTGCCTAAATCAATAGGATTAAATGCACTAATGCCAACCATTGCTTTTTCTAAAGGGTAATCGGCTAACTGAAATAATAAAAATAAAATCAGTCCATCGAACAACAATGTAAAATAAAGCCATAGCAATATAGCTGCTCCAATACCTTTTGCTTTATCTCTTATTTTAACGGTTGTAAGCATTGCAATTGCTACAAAGATGATGGATAGTACAATGCCAATTGCAATCATCATAAAACCTGTTGAGGTGGTTTGATATAATAAAATAGGAATACCAACTCCAATAAAATAAGCTGCAGACATTGCCACTGCAATACCAAAAAACAAACTCAACCAAATGGTTTTTCGTTTGAGTGGTTGACTAACCAATAGCTCTATAAACTCTGCACTATTGTATAAATAGATGGTTGCAAATACAATGCTTACTAATGGTACAATAATTAAAATTACGTTGAGTAAACTTAGCAACCCCTTTGCATTATTATCTTCCAAACTAAGTACACTTAAAGAAAGTACTAAGAGAAATAATGTATATGCCAATACAATTTTGCTATGCAAAATATCTACCAAAACATATTTAATTATTTTATTCATGTTATGCACTTATCATTACGTTAGCAATAGCTTTTGACAATTTTATTTCACCTGTTTCTGCTTTTAAACGCTCAATTGATTTATGAAAACGAAGCTGACCATCTTGCATGTACATTACTTGAGTAATTAAATCATCTAACTCACTTAAAACATGTGAGGTTATGAGAACTAGCTTCCCTTTATTCTTTTCAAGAATAATTTTTTCTTTCAATATTTCAGAAGATAGAGGATCTAAACCAGCAGTTGGTTCATCTAAAATCAACACATCGGGATTGAACATAAAAGCCAAGCATGCACTTACTTTTTGTCGAGTTCCTCCAGATAAAGTGCTCATTCTTTTATCAAGTAATTGTTGTAACCCAAAAGCTTTGATTAAATCATCATCTATTTGTTTAGTGTACCTGCGAATGTCTTTCATCATATTTAATACTTGACCAATAGACATATTATCTGGATAACGACCAATTTGTGGCATGTAACCAATGTTTTCTCTGTACTGCCAAGAATGTAAAATATTTTTTTCGTTGAAAGTAATAAAACCATTGTCTGGCACAACCATGCTTAACATACATTTTATAAGTGTTGTTTTACCACTACCATTGGGGCCAATAAGTGCAATACATTCACCTTTGTTGCAATTGAATGAAACATTGTTTAAGGCAATTAATTTACCGAATTTTTTACTCACATTAGTTGCAATAATCATAACGGTAAGGGTTTCATTAAGGGAAATTCGTCTTTCAAGTTTTCTGGCGTTATACTTGGAATTACTTTTTCTGTTTTATCCATTAATGCAGCAATAAAACTTCTAAACAACATCATTGCTGGAGGATTTTTTTCAACAATCATACTGTACATACTCACTGGTCTGTAAGGTATATCGCCAATTTTATCTTTGTTTAAATCGTAGCCTTCATATTTATCCCAATAATTATTATTGAACTTATTAAGTACTAAAGAACCATTGGTACCCACATCGAATGTATTGCCAATAAAGTTGTTGTGTTGTAATATAATATCCATGCAACTTGCTTGAATTTTTAAACCCCAACCATTGTTTTGAAAAACGTTTCGTTCCATTAAAATTCTACTTGCACCTTCAACAAAAATGCCACTTGTATTTTTTTCAAAACGATTGCCTTGTATATGACTGTCGGATATTTCTTTCAATAAAATTCCATAAGATGCATCGCCCCAATTTTCTTTAAAATAGTTACCAAACATTTTTACATGATTACTAAACATCACGGCAACGCCAGCTCCATTATTTTCAAAAATATTTACTGCATAGGTATCATTATTGCTAAACATAAAATGCAAACCATAACGCATATTTTTATACGAATTATTTCGCCAAATAATAGAATTAGTAACAAACTCAAAATAAATACCGTCTCTATGACCTGTTATTTTATTGGCTATTATTTGTAAGCTATCACATTTCCAACAATGAATTCCATTACCACTTTGCTGTTCTTCTTTGGCACTTGCTGATAGCTTATTATTTTGAATTAAGCAGTTGATACTGTTCTGTAAATAAATACCAAAAAAGCAGTTCTGTACTATATTGTTTGCTATTTTAACATTAGAAACATTGTACAATTTAATACCTGCAAAATCTACAATGCTTGATACACCTGAGTTTTGAATCTTTAAACCATTTATAATAACATACGAAGATTGAACAGAAATAATTTCGTGTTTAAATTCTCCATCTAATACTGGGTAATTAATTCCAATTAAAGTAATGGGTTTATTGATGATGAAATTTTTCTCATAATAAGTACCAGCATGAATAAATATAGTGTCGCCTGCATTGCAAGCATTGAATGCACTAGTAATGGTAACATACTTTTTTTGCATACCAACTTCAATAGACTTTGCTTGACTAACAATGGCAATTAATAAAAACAATATGGTGCAGTTAATTTTCATTTGAATAATTCACTCCAGTTAACTTGTTCCCCATTAAATTGTTTCCTAGCTTTTTGCAAATCGTTTTCAGTTCTAAATGCTGCTATGTTACCATTCATAGGACTTCTTAAAGATTCACTTTTTAAAAGTTTTGCTTCTGAAGATGATATAAATTGATGATTGTTATTAAAATCAACTAAGTAAATTGTAGCAATTTCTTGCTCTTGAATAGATTTAGTTTTATGAAAAGAAATTAAACAAACTGCATCATCGAACTTAAATACTTTCCCTTTTTTTGTAACCAATTCGGCACCAAATTTTTTATCGCTGATAGTCATTTTACAGAAGTAACAATTATCTACCCCAACTTGAATTACTTCAGGTTTTGTATTACAACTACTTAAAGAAAACATACTAATTGCTGCAATAATTGGTAAAGATGAAAGTTGCCTACGTTTGTGTTTTCTCCACTCTACAACAACAGCAATCAACAACAATAAACCTGCACCAATAAATATCCATCCACCAATATCAGGTATTGAATATGCTCCAAAATTTAGTAATTGTTTAAACCCAATTAATGGAGGCTGATAAGCCATACCAGGTACAACAATTGCAGCATTTGGATCTAAATCATGACCATAACTATACTCCCATCGCCAAAAATCAATCATAGCAATAACACCAAACAAAACAAACAAAACAAACAAGATATTTAACCACTTTCTTTTTGCAATCAACGCAACTGCTATAAAAGCAATAACAAAAAATACAATAATGTATGGCAAAATAGTAAACTCAAAAAAGTCTTCGTTATGCAATGTTTTCATACCAATGTAGTGATTCAGACCATTGATAATATCAACATTGCCCTTTAATCCATTTGCATGAATTTGTAAACCCAAACCTTCAGGATATTGTGGTGCATCTAATTCTATTCTCCAGATTGGTGTAAATAAAACTACTACCAAAGCAATTCCTGCAATAAAAACGAATGTTCTATTTGTGATAGACATTTTATTGTTCATGATCCTATATTTTGAAATGATTGCTGTTTACTGCTTTGCTGTAGGTGGCAACAAAACGCCATCAATAATATGCACAACACCATTTGTAGTAATAATTGATGCTGTAATAGTTGCAGAATTATTCAACATAATTTTTCCATCTTTCACACTAATAGTTACATTATCTCCATTTACCATACCTAACACTTGACCATCTGTAAAACTTTCAGCTTTTAAAGCAGCAACGGCTACATGATATTGAAGTATGTTTTGTAGATCTTCTTTTTTATCATCTTTCATTAATGCATCTAATGTTTCTTTGGGTACTTTATTAAAAGCATTATTGGTTGGTGCAAAAACTGTAAATGGTCCTGCATTAGAAAGTGAGGTAACTAACTCAGCTTGTTTTAATGCTGCTACTAAAGTGGTATGATCTTTTGAAGACACAGCAACTTTTACAACATCTTTAGCAGATACATCGTCTTGTACACTTTCTTGTCCACCTGCCGAAGTACTTACTTGCTCTGTACTTTGAGCATTTGAATTAGCTGCAGGCTCGTTACAAGCAAATAAAATACCTACCGAAAAAAAAGTAAGTAATTTAAAATATGTTTTCATAATAATAAGTTTAAGGTACAATATTTAAGATTGAAAAAACTAGCTTGCATGCATTAACATGCAAACCAGTTACAAAAATTATTTTTTAGATCCACTATCTACTTTAGCATAATTTTTACCAGTGCTAAATAAAAGTGGCACATTGCTGCCAGCTGGAGAAACTCTTATATAACCAGACATTTCTTGATGCAATGCACTACAAAAATCGGTACAGTACATTGGAAACATACCCACTCTATTAGGAATCCATTTTAATGTTTGGGTTTCACCAGGCATGATTAATAACTCGGCGTTGGCTGCACCTTTTATTGCAAAACCATGTGGTACATCCCAATCTTGTTCTAAGTTAGTTACATGAAAATACACTTCATCACCCAGCTTAATACCTTCAATATTATCAGGTGTTAAATGTGATCGAATAGCAGTCATGTAAACTCTTACTTTATTGCCCTCTCTAACAACTTTAGTTGTACCCTCGCCTTTAGATACTTGGGGGTGATTATTTTCATTGATATTAAAAAATTTGAGCGACTTATTTTTAATTACATCTGCCGATACTGCTTGTGCATAGTGTGGTTCACCAATAGTTGGGAAGTCTAAAATAAGTTGCATTTTATCGCCACTAATATCAAATAACTGTGCACTTTGTGAAAGTTCTGGACCTGTTGGTAAATACCTGTCTTTCGTAATTTTATTGTAAGCAATTAAATATTTTGCATTTGGTTTTTTACTATCTCCACCTGGAATACATAAATGCCCAACAGAATAATAAGTAGGTACTCTATCTAACACTTTTAAATCTTTGATATTCCATTTTACAACTTCACTACTTACAAAGAAAGTGGTGTAAGCATTTCCTTTTCCATCAAACTCTGTATGTAAAGGACCTAAGCCAGGTTTTTTAACTTCACCATACAATGCAGCTTCATATTTAATTACTGGAATACCATCGTATTCGCCTTCATAGGCTTTATCGGCAATGGCTTTTTGAATTTTATCGAAACTAAATACAGGAATTAATGCAGCTAATTTTCCACTTCCAACAATGTACTCACCCGTTGGATCAACATCGCAACCATGAGGCGATTTTGGACATGGAATCATATAACAAATATCTTTTAATACATCTGCATCTAAAACAGTTACTTCAGTTTTAATTTCACTTGTTGCCGAATGTGTTTTATCGCTATAAGTATTGTGTGCATACTTTACTTTTTCTTTTCTTCCTTTACCTGCTTTAAGATATTCTTCAGCTTTCTTCCAATTAACTGCCATGATAAAATCTTTATCTTTCTGAGAAGCATTAACCTCTAATAAAGTATTGGCTTGCTCAGTATTATAACAGCTAAAGAAAAACCATCCATGTGATTTGCCTTTACCAGCATGACTTAAATCAAAGTTTACCCCAGGGCATTGAATTTGAAAAGCCAAATTCATTTTCCCATCTTCTTTTGCAACACTTATGAAACTGATTGTTCCTTTAAAATTTTGCTTATAGGTATTGATAGGAATATCGCCATTAACATTATCAGGAGGAATACTAAAACGAGTACCAGCAACTACATATTCGGTATTTTCTGTAATAAATGGTGAGCTGTGATTACCTCCACTATTGGGTAATTCAATAATCTCTGCAGTTCTAAAAGTGGTTAAATCAATTCTTGCAACACGAGGTGTATTATTGGCGTTTCCAAATACCCATCTTCCATCAATTTCGCCATTGGTTTGCGACATTTCAGTATGATGTAAATCATCCCAAGGTACCATACCATGAGAAGTGTTTAACATAGGTTTGGTTTCCTCACTATAACCCCAACCTTTTTCTGGATCTACAGAAAAAACAGGAATTACACGTAATAATCTACCTGACGGAAGTCCGTAAACACTCATTTGTCCACTAAACCCCCCAGATACAAAATTGTAAAACTCATCGTACTTACCAGGTGCCACATAAGCTTTTGCAGCTGCATTGGCATCAACAGCATTACCTGCATTTTTGGGTTTACAAGCACTAAAACTTAGTAACAAAAACAATGCACTACCAACAAGTGGTATTTTATTAATTTTTTTCATATACATTAATTATTAAGTATTTAAGGTTGAACGAATAATTACTTTACTCCATCATTTTTACGCATAAATTCATAAAGCCCTTTTGCTTCTTCATCGGTTAAGTTTTGGTTGGGCATTCTTACTAAACAAATCTCAAGTTGTGCTTGTGCTTCTGGATCTTTATTAATCATTTCATCTGTATTGGTAATAAAGTTTAAAATCCATGGTGCAGTTCTTCTTGTTGTTACACCTTTCCAACCTGGACCTACTAATTTTTCGTCAGATAATTTGTGGCAGCTTCCGCATTTAACGCCAAAAGCTTTTTCTCCATTGCTTGATAGGGTTGCATCTAATGTTGCACTTGGCTGATAATCTTTATACTTACCTTCACCTCTATGAGGATCATAAGAAGGATTTTCATTTGCTGGCGTTTCGTTACTTGAAGTTGCAGCTGGTTTATTAGCTGTACCATTTTGATTGCCACAAGCGTAGATTAAACTTGTAATAAATAATAATAAAATTAATTTTTTCATGGTTGATAAATTATTAATTGTTGATAATTGAATACAAGATTACTCTAGCTAAAATCATTGCTTTATGCGTTGAATCATATTTATAAAAGGATTTGTTGAAGTAGTATATTTTATTAGTATTCCCCTACTATAAACACTAAAAAACTGACAACAATCATATATTATACTTTACAACATCACTTTCGCAATTGATGCATTAGAGTAGGTTGCACCTGAAACTTTATGGCATGATAGATATTGATATATTATTAACATGGGGGGCTTGCTACAAAAAAGTAAAAGCAGGAGAAATTATTTTTTTTGAAGGTAGCAGCTGTAACTTCTATTATCAAGTTGTTGAAGGAAGAATAAAGTGGGTAAATATTAATGAAGAAGGAAAAGAATATTTACAACAATTAATAGAACCGAATGATTGCTTTGGCGAACTTCCATTATTTGATGGTGGCAAATATGCGGCAACAGCAATTGCTGAAGTAGATAGTTTAATTATACGTTTACACCAATCTTCTTTTCATCAATTGATTGCAGAAAATAGTGCATTGCATTTTAAATTTTCAAAACACCTAGCTGAAAGATTACGTTTTAAATTTCATGTACTAAAAGAAATGGCTCATCATGATCCAGAAAAAAGAATTGGTGCATTATTAAATTATTTAAAAGAGCAACAACAAAATATTTGCCCTAAATGCTGCCAAATAAAATTAACGCGTCAACAAATTGGTGATATGTGTGGCTTAAGAGTAGAAACTGTTATTAGAGCAATGAGATTTATGCATGAACGTGGTGAAATAAATATTACTAAAGGGAAAGTGTATTTAAGAGATATGACTCAAATCATACAAAAACCCTGTTCAAAATAGTTGCTTTGTAAGAACTTTTATAACATGACTGTTGCTAAATGGATTAGAATTTCTCTTATAAACCTATTGATCGTTGCATTGCTAGGAGTTATAATGCGATATAAAATTTTGTATAGCTTACCGTTCATTCAACAAAAACATGTTTTGCATGCTCACTCTCATTTTGCTTTTGCTGGTTGGCTCTCTCTTATCTTAATGGCATTAATGGTTGAGGCTGTTGGTAGTCAAAAAAATAAAAACTTATTTCCAAAATATAACATTTTGCTTTTCAGCAATCTACTTGCAGCGTATGGAATGCTCATTAGTTTTACCATCCAAGGGTATGGTTTATTCTCCATTAGCTTTTCTACACTTTCAATATTTATATTCTATTTTTTTGCTGTTCGTTTGTGGAACGATATTAACTCAATTGATGTAAAACAAGTAAATCATCTATGGTTTAAGGCTGCGTTACTGTTCAACATAATATCATCCATTGGTGCTTTTGCATTGGCTTTTTTTATCAGCAATAAAACCATACATCAAAATTGGTATTTGGCAGCAGTATACTTTTTTTTACACTTTCAATATAATGGTTGGTTTTTATTTGCTTGCCTAGGTTTACTATTTCATCAATTACAAAAAGTAAATATTAGGCATGCTTCATTCAATCATATATTTTGGATGTTTGGGTTGGCTTGTGTACCAGCTTACTTTTTATCTACTTTATGGATGAATTTACCCAATTGGATTTATGCAATAGTCATAATTGCAGCTATTATTCAAGCGGTAGGTTGGATATTACTTATTCGCACAATAAAAATTATTAAACCATTATTTTTAACTGCCAAAACTAAAATACCAATTGTATTATTTAGTTTGTCGGCTGTTGCTTTAAGTATAAAATTACTCTTGCAATTAATGTCTACCATTCCACAATTAAGTGATTTAGCATTTGGGTTTAGACCCATAGTTATTGGTTATTTACATTTGGTTTTATTAGGTATCATCACACTTTTTATCTTAGGATATTATGTTTTAACAAACCCACTATTACTAAACAATATAAACAAAAAAGGAATATTAATTTTTACCATTGCAGTAATAGTAAATGAATTTTTATTACTGTTACAAGGAGTTACATTTATGGGTTACATTATCTTGCCATTTGTAAATGAAGCTCTTTTATTTGCTGCCTTACTTTTATTTGCTGGAATATTTATGATGAATTTAAATAGTAATGTGATTAGAGTCATACACAAGAAAAAATAATCAAATCAATTTTGCTAAAATATTTAATTATGAAAAATTTAGCAGAACAACCAGTAGGATTATTAGTAGCCAACAATTTTAAAACAGCTAGTGTTTTTTCAAAATATCAAATAGATTTTTGTTGTGGAGGAAAACGAACATTAGCTGAAGCATGCACACAAAAAGGCATTAACGTAAATGAAGTAATGAACGATTTGAACTTGCTGAGCAAAACAAACAATGATGTAATGCCATTTAATGAAATGAGCTCATCCGATTTAATTAGTTACATTATTATTCATCATCATTTTTATACAAAGCAACACATGCCTATTATTTTGGAGCATTTACAAAAAGTTGCTTTTAAACATGGAGAAAAGTTCACTTATATGCCTAAGATTGCTCAATTGTTTGAAGCATTACATGTAGATATGTTGCAACACATGCACAAAGAAGAAACCATTTTATTCCCTGCAATAAAAGAACTTACACAACAAAAAACAGTTGATGTAGAGAGCAGTTCAAACTTTATACTACAAATAATTGAAAACATGGAGGCAGAACATACAACTGCAGGAGACATGCTTGCTAGTATAAAAGAATTAACCAACAACTTCACACCTCCAGAAGAAGCTTGCACTACTTTTAGAATTAGTTTGCAGGAATTACAAGATTTTGAAACCAACTTACATCAGCATGTACATTTGGAGAATAATATTTTATTTAATAGGGTAAGTGAGGGTTCATTAAGCTTAAATGATTAAAAACAAATTTGTTTTGGTGGGAATAAGCAAGAATTTAGCTTGCATTCTATTGAAACTGAGTATTTAAAAGGCTTTAAAAAAGTGTTTCTGTAAAATAATTAAAAAAGTTTGCAGAATTTACCAAGATAACCTTACTTTTGCCGTCCTAATTTTTAACAGTCATGTTAGCAGTAGTCAAAATCGCAGGTCAACAATTTAAAGTACAAGCAGGAGATAGTTTGTACGTTCCTCATTTGCAAGGAAATACCGGAGACAAAGTTGAATTCAACGATGTTTTAATGGTAGATAACAGTGGTACTTTAACTGTAGGCAGTGCTGTAAAGGCAACTGTTACTGCAGAAATAGTAAGTAGCTTAGTGCAAGGAGATAAAGTGATAGCTTTTAAAATGAAAAGAAGAAAAGGTTTCAGAAAAAAGCATGGTCATAGAACTCACTATACTAGGATCAAAATTGAAAGTATCGCTTAATCAAATTACAAATGTTCAATTCCAAATACAACATATTTGGAATTTGATTTTTAAAATTTTATACAATGGCACACAAAAAAGGTGAAGGTAGTGTAAAGAATGGTAGAGACTCAAACAGTAAACGTTTGGGTGTAAAAATTTTTGGTGGACAACCAGCAGCATCTGGTAATATTATTGTTCGTCAAAGAGGTACAGTTTATCATCCTGGTAAAAATGTTGGAGTTGGAAAAGACTTCACATTATTTGCATTAGCAGATGGTACAGTTGAATTTAGAAAAACAAAAAACTCTAAAACAATTGTATCTGTAAGCGAAGTTGTAGCAACCGCTTAAAAAAAAATTTTGTAGTTACAAAATTCTTTTTACTTTTATGGTATTAACTAACCATTAAATTTAAAAAAAATTATGGCAACTGCAAAAAAAGCTGCTCCAAAAAAAGCCGCTCCTGCGAAAAAAGCAGCTCCTGCAAAGAAAGCTGCACCTGCTAAAAAAGCAGCCCCAGCTAAAAAAGCTGCTCCAGCTAAAAAAGCTGCTCCGGCTAAAAAAGCTGCTCCAGCTAAGAAAGCTGCTCCAGCTAAAAAAGCTGCTCCAGCAAAAAAGGCTGCTCCAGCTAAAAAAGCTGCTGCTAAGAAGAAATAATTTCTTTCTTACAAGCGAAATAAAAAAACCCTGTACTAGTACAGGGTTTTTTCTTTATAAACAATTTCTATTTCTTATCAAATAATTCAAGCAATTTTTTTTCATTCCCCGTAAGCGGTTTTATGTATTTAAAAGTTTTAAAAGGTACTTTTTGTATAACTCTATAACTTGTATTGGGTGTTTTAGATAAAGTGTTATTTGCATTATTGGATAAGCTTGCAAGATTTTGTTCATCTGGTTTTAATACAGGCATCCCATCAACTTGAGATAGATAAATATCAAACCCTTGACTGTTATTACCCATTCTTTTTTGTTGATCTTTAAACTGAGTAATTGCATTAGGCATTGCTGCTAAACCATTGGTATCTGGTATTTTATAACCAAAGACAATTTGATTGTCTCCAGGCATTTTTTTTAAATGTAAACGATTGCCATTTACCTCAATTATTGTATCAATGGGCAATTGAATTTTAGAGTTAACTTCTGATTGAACAGTTTGTGCATTGAGCTTTGCAAAACAAAACAATATAAAAAAGTATCTCATAACAAATAATTTAATTAGCTAATTTAATATTACTTGTTTAAAAAACAGCACTTTATTTGTTAAAATATTTATTTGCTTTTATTATTCAGTAACATCCATTTTGCGGTTTCATAAAATGAACTGGTAAATGATGAAAATTGTTTTTTCAATTGTTTTTCTCTTTCTGCCGACCAAGTAATGTTATTATTTTTTAGTGGCAACAACTGTTCTTGATCGAAACGAATATTTTTTATGAAATAAAATGAATCGGTAACCCAACCAATTTTACCTTCATCGTGATGTATAACAAACGCACCATTGCCTTTTTTCTTTGGATGAAGCACATCTCTACCCAATGTAGTATTTAAGTAAGGTAATTGAACCAACCCTGCAATAGTAGGTAATACATCTATTTGAGAAACTACTTCTGTACGATGTTGTGCTTGCAGTAAAGAAGGAGCATAAAATAATAAAGGAACATGTTCATCACTTAATCTATTATGTGTCCAAACACTTGGATACATAGCAGTGGCATTTCCTTCAACTCCATGATCACCAACAAAAACAAAAATGGTATTACTAAAGTACTTTTCCTTTTTCACCAACTGAATGAAATATTGAATTGAATAATCCATATATGCAAAAGCATTAAACTCGGCACTCGATAAAAATCCATATTTCTCCAATGTATCTTTTGGAATTTCTTTTTGTATAAAATCTTTATCGCTTTCAGGAATTGTATAAGGTCTATGATTATCGGCTGTTTGAATAATTGCAAAAAATGGTTTTTGTTCTTGTTGTAAAACTGCATTACTTTCTTTAAATAAATCTTTATCGCTAATACCCCACACATTTACTTTAGGCGAAGTGTAACTCCCTTCTTCAAATAATTTCACTCCTTTAATATTGTTTAATAATCCTCTGTAATTATTAAATTCACTACTTCCTCCAATAAAGTAAAATTTATTATACTCTTCAAAATTGTTAATAATGGTATGCTGATTAATACTTTCTTCGTTACGACTGCTAAATTTAGACAACTGTACATCTGGAATACCAGTTAAAGTAGCAAACACACCACGAGCCGTTGCAAAATGTGGTGTAAAACATCGATCAAAAAAAATTCCTTCTTTAGCGAGTTGATTAAAATAGGGAGTAGCATTTAATGGATTACCACTCATGGTACTTTTATACATGCTAAAACTTTCGCAAATAACCAATACTATATTGGGCTTACTTTCTAATCCCCTACTACTTGGATAAACAGTTCGCTGAAAAGATTGCTTGGCTTGTGTTCGAGGATCGAGTTGTAAAAAACTAGCTACTTCTTTATATGCATTTTTAACCAACTCATTATCTGCTTCTGGTGTTCTAAAACGTAAAGTAGTAAAAAAATTTTGCAAGGGGTTTAAAGCTAAATAGCTTTTAAAATTATCCTTAAATACAAATGCATCTTTCCATTTTAATGGTCTAAAAGAAAAGCTTCCATAAATACCCAAACTCATTGAAAGAATGATTAAGATGTACCATCGTCTTTTATAAATAATTTCAACTTTACTATTTATCAACTCAACACGTTGATGTGTTTTTTTATACAATTGATAAAAAAAATAAGCTACTAACAACAGTGCCAATATCATCCAAAATAATGGGTACGATTGCCACAACATTTCAAATGAAATTTTAGCATCTTCTGCAAAATTTAATGCACTGGCATTTAAACGTGTACTTACATAAGCAAAATGACCATAATCGGCTCCAAAAAAGAACATCAATAAAAAAGTAGCGGTTGCTAAATAAATAACCCAAACACGTCGTGCAACCAAAGAACTATATGGTGAAAATTTAGGAATTAAACTAAACAGTACAATTGGAACCAATAAAATACAAATCCATCGAATATCAAAACGAATACCCATTAAAAAAGCACTCAATACCTGACGTAACTCTACTTCCACCGGTTTAAATGCTACATAAGTTGAAATTCTGAATAAAGTAAATACACCTAAAAAAATAAAAAATAATTTTACTACCCACTGTAAAGTTTTAGGCATTTGCCATTTTAATAACATGAGCTACTATTTACTTTTTTTATTGGTTAATAACAGGTATCGAGAAGTTTCATAAAATGCATCTGTAATAAAACGCATAGCTTTTGTTGCACTATCGTTTTGCACAACGCTATTTGCGTTCATGTTCAAAAAGTTTTCTACTTTATTATTCTTCAATTGATAATTATAGAAATAATCTTTATTGAGTACACCAACCAATTTTGCCATTTCATCAAAAATAAATGTATGATTGGTGTTTTGAACAGCACTATTAAAGAGGTTTCTACCCAATGTTGTATTTACATAACCAATGTTACATAAGTGAGCAATACTAGGCAATACATCAACTTGAGAAGCAGGTATATCGTACAACTTAGGTTGCAAAATTTTAGGTGCATAAAATAATAATGGCACATGCATATTGGTTAATCCTTGGCTAGTGTACACATTAGGCAGCATATTACCTGCATCGCCACGTATGCCATGATCGCCAATGAATACAAATAAAGTATTATCAAAATATTTTTCTTTTTTGGCGGCTTCTATAAATTTTTGATAACAGAAATCGGTGAATCGAAAAGCATTGTATTCTTCAACACTTTCAAAACCATATTTTTTTAACGTGTCTTTAGGTATCTTTAACTTTTTAAATTCGCCCATATCTTCTTCTGGAATTGTGAATGGTCGGTGATTATCGGCTGTTTGAATAACTGCAAAAAAAGGCTTGGTTTGTTTGGCTAATACTTCATTGGCTTCTAAAAATAAATTCTTATCGCTAATACCCCAAACATCTATTTCTTTTGCTTTATAGCTACCTTGTTCATATAAATTCAAACCTTGAATATTGTTAGTGAGTAAACCACGAATATTAGCCCAGCTGCTACTACCTCCTAAAAAATAAAATTTTTCTTTGTTGGTAAAATCATTGATAATGGTATGCTGATCAACAGCTGAAGGATTACGACTAGATGTTTTGCCTTGTTGCACATCTGGCACTCCTGTTATGGTAGCCCAAACGCCCCTTGCCGTGCCATAAGCAGGAGAAAATGCTCTATTGAAATAAATACCTTCCTTACACATAGAAGCAAAAAATGGAGTGGTATTTAAAGGATTACCATGCATAGAACTTTTGTACGATGAAAACGATTCGCAAATAACCAATACTACATTTTGTATTTTTTTACTTGTACTATCACTTGCATTAGGAAGTATGGTTCTTTTAAAATTGAGGTTTATACTATCTTTTTCTGTAACACCTAAATACTCACTCATCCAAGCATAATGCTCTTGCACTTTTTCTTTACTATAAGTTGCTTCTCTAAAGCTTAATGTGCTAAAAAAAGATTGAAATGGATTTAGAGCAACATTAGCAGCATAATCGCTTCCTAAGCTAAATGCATCGCTCCAACGTAATGGAAACTGACCACCCTTTACTACAATTCTACCTACAATAGCATAGCTAGTAATTATTACAAACGCAACGCCCCAAAGTAGGCTGCTTTTTTTAGTTGCGTAATTGGGTTTACTTAATATAAAATTGTAACTCAATTTTACTAACCAAATTAACAATAGTATTGCTCCTATTAAAGCCAAACCATTCCAACCTAAATGATAGCTTTGCCACATCATACCAAAAGAAATTTTAGCATCTTGTAAAAAGTTAAGTACACTAGCATTTACACGTTGTTGTAGGTATGCATAATTGCCAAAATCTACAGCATAAAAAATACACCAAACCACAATAAAAAAAGTCCAAATGCCCATAGCTACTCTTCTACCCCATTTTTTATTTATGGGATGTAAGAAAGGAATGCTACCCACAATAAAAAGTATGAGCATCATTATAGCAACTACTCTTAAATCGAAACGCATGCCTAACCAATATGCTGCTTTTAAAGAAATGGTTTTGCTGATATTGGTTTTGAAAACAATGACCAATAACCAACGTAAAAAACTCATGAGTAACAAAAAAATAATGCCGGTTTGTATAATCCAAACTATATAGCGAGGTATCTTTAATTCTTTCATCATAACGTACAAATGTAAATAATAATGGCAAGCAAGCATTGCCATTTATCAATCATTATCTTTACAATTATGGCAAGTGTTATAGTAGGAATTTCTTTTGTTGATAAGCTGATCGATTGGTGTATTAAAGCCGATCAATATTTGTTTATTCAAATGAATACTCAATGGACTAATCCAACACTAGACCATATTTTTCCTTGGTACAGAGATAGCAATACTTGGATTCCACTGTATTTTTTTTTATTGCTTTTTACAGCAATCAATTATAAAAATAAAATTTGGCCTTGGTTATTGATGATTGCAGTTACAGCAACTTTATCAGACCAAATAAGCAGTAACTTTTTTAAAAATTTTTTTGAACGACCACGACCTTGTAACGATATTTTCATACAATTACAAGGTAGGTTATTGTTAAACCGATGTCCTAGTAGTTTTAGTTTTACCTCCTCACATGCCACAAATCATTTTGCAGCAGCCATGTTTTTATTTCTAAGCTTGAAACCTGCTTTTAAAAAATGGGGATATTGGTTGTTTATTTGGGCTGCCACCATTAGTTATGGCCAAGTGTATGTAGGTGTACATTATCCATTAGATATTTTAGGAGGTTGTGTTGTTGGCAGTTTTATTGGTTATTTAACTGGTAAATACTTTAATAGTAAATTTGGTTTTACTAAAAAGGTTCATCTTGCTAATAAGCAATAAAACCAATGTTTACAAGGTTTACAGCCTTAATTACAATAAATATTGTAACATTGCAATAACTATTTATAGTTAACATGATTGAAATATTTATTATTATAGGTCTTATTATTTTGAATGGACTTTTTTCCATGTCGGAAATTGCACTTATTTCGGCAAGAAAAGCAAGATTAGAAGGACAAGCCAATAGAGGCGATAAAGAAGCAAAAGCTGCACTAGAATTAGCCAATAATCCAGATACATTTTTATCAACTGTTCAGATTGGTATTACACTCATTGGAATTTTAACGGGTATATTTTCTGGCGAAACCATTAAAGTAAAATTAATTAATTGGCTGAATGAATTTGAGTCGCTAAAGCATTATAGCAATAGCATTGCAACTGTGATTATTGTAATTTTAATTACTTATTTATCGTTGGTTTTAGGAGAACTTTTACCTAAAAGAATTGGTTTAAGTAAGCCAGAAAATATCGCTAAAATGGTGGCTCCACCAATGAAGTTGATTTCTACCATTACTTTTCCGTTCATTTGGTTACTAAGTGTTTCAACCAATTTTTTATCTAAGTTATTTGGCATTACTACCAACGACTCTCATGTAACTGAAGAAGAAATTAAAGCCATTATTAGTGAAGGAACAGAACAGGGTACTATTGATGAAGCAGAACAAGAAATTATTGAACGAGTTTTTCATTTAGGTGATAGAAATATTACCTCTTTAATGACGCATAGAAGTGATATTGAGTGGTTAGATTTAAACAAAACCATTGGAGAAGTTAGAGCAGAAATGAAAGAAGCCATTCACTCTGTTTATCCTGTATGCGAAGGAAATATTGATAACGTAAAAGGTATAGTTTCTATTAAAGATTTGTTTTTAAATAATAACAACTTGATGTTAGCTGAAGTAATGAGCCAACCCATGTATGTGCCAGAAAACAATACTGCTTACCAAGTATTAGAAAAATTTAAAGAAACTAAAATTCATCATTGCTTCATTGTAGATGAGTATGGAAGCATAGAAGGATTGATTACTCTGAATGATATTTTAGAAGCTATTGTCGGGGACATTCCACAAACAGATGAAGAAGATTATGAAATTACAGAACGTGCCGATGGAAGCTTTTTAATTGATGCACAAATTCCGTTTTATGATTTCTTACATAAAGTAGAAAAAACAGAGTGGATGAATGATGCAGAGCATGACTTTGATACTTTGGCTGGCTTTATTTTACATGAAATGAAAGAGATTCCAAGTACAGGCGATAAATTAACTTGGAGAGGTTTTGAATTTGAAATTGTTGATATGGATAAACACCGAATTGATAAAGTTTTGGTAACTATACAAAACAATCTGTAAATTTCTTCGTTTTTAATATCAAATTCCCCTAATTTGAACTTCTTCAAAAAAATAAAAGAGCTGTTCGAAACCCCCGACAAAGCCCCTACGCATGGCGATTGGTTTTATCATACAAAACTATTGTCTCGTAAACTCATTATTTTTTATAAGCAAATTGCCTCGTCTAAAAACTCAACAGCATTATTTAAAACAGGTGAAACAATTTTACCACCTGAACTTACATTTAATGTTACAATAGACCATGTGAAAAATACTTGGGGCAGGCCACGATGTAGTTTTAATAACAAAAAAACAGATGCAAACATTCAAGTATTCTTTTATAGAAGAAACTGTGTGTATGAAAACACATTAATACAATTGCAATTCTTTAATCAACAATTATTTTTTGCATGTATTGAAGTTGGTAAGAGTATGATGAATGAAGAAACAAAATTGAAGATGCTAAACAACATACTACCCAACTTTATAACAAGTAATTTTAAAAGCACCAAAGAAATTCCCATTTTTACTGATACAGATAATAACTATTTGTTGATAGAAGATGAAATAAACCTGAATATTTGTTTTATTGCGGGAACATTTTCTAATGACCAGCTATCCATTTTAGAACAAGCTTTAGACAAAGCCAATAATCACTTTGAAAGTGATTTATAATTATTGAAAAACACTATCGTTTAACCCTTTATTAATACTATAATTGGTATATACAATCTCTACTTTACCTTTTTTATTTTTCATTTTATCTTTTAGTTCCTTAGCTTTTTTATCATCATCATCAAACTCCATTGTAATGCCTTTAGGCATTTTATAATCTTTAGTGTTGAAGCTAAACACCAATTTATCGGGCAAACCAAAATTGCTGTATTTGCCATAACTCATTTCAATTTCGTAAGTGCCGTTTTCTTTGGTAGTTGTAACAGCTTTGTAAATTAATAAAGTAGCTTCATGAATATACATTGTGGTTAATACAACATCGCTGTTATCGTTTCTTGGCAATAGTTTTACCTTCTTAGTAACCAATCCTGCAATAGTTTCTGTTCCTGCATCAATTACATCAAAATCGTCTGTTGTTACAACAGAACTCATATTTACCGAAACGCCACCTTTGGGTAAAATAGAAATACCACCATCACGTTTCAACTTAAATTTATTCGGCTTTTTGTAATATACTTTTACATTACCTACGGGAGCTTTGATAAATGTTACATCTGTTTTCATTCTACCATCGGCAGTATAATCATTTACTTGATCTAGTTTGGCTTTTACTTTTCGAACCAAAGTAGCTACATCTTGGCTATGACCATGAACTTGTAAAAGAACTGCAATCAAAAAGAAACTTATTTTAAAAAACTTATTCATCATTATCTAATCATTAAATTAATTAACACCAAACAATACTTATTACTTATTTTACTCCTTCTAATTTCTACCTTCTACTTTCTACCTTAACTCAGTACATCTTTCTTTTTAAACACATACAAGCTAGCTGACACAAACAAAACAATATGAACAGCCAATACAGTTACACTTCTAATAATTTTATCGGTGTGTTCAATACTTCCTCTAATGGTTTCATTATTTTCATTCACTTGAATATCAAAGAATTCTTTCCAAGCAACCATGTGAGTAGTAAATAAATAAGGTTTTATAGTATTGAATAAAGGGATACTCATGGTACTTAAAATAGTAAAAAATACAATTACACTCATGGTGGTAACAATTGGACCAATGGAGTTTTCAGCAAATTGCGACAAGAAAAAACCTAGTGCAGCTACCGTTGTCATAGCTAAAGCTGCAAAACCAAATGCACCAACATAACGCCAGAAAATATCACCCTCTTCTAATTGAACTACATAATTATTTTTCAATAACAACATATCATCTGTTCCAAAAATGAGCATGCTTACAAACAATGCCAATACTGCTAACCAAACCAATAGTGCTAATGTATAAATAGTAGCTGCTAAAAACTTAGCTAGTATAAAGTGAAATCGACTAATAGGTTTGGTTAATAAAAAACGCAATGTTCCAGCATTGGCTTCTCCACTAATCATATCAGCTGCTATCAAAGCAATTAATAATGGCACATGTACTAAAAGTAATTGCAATAGTACATAGCAAACAAAATAACCATTAATAGTATTACCATCTATGGTTAAACTATTTTTTAAATCGGCCATAACAAAATCTGAATACTCTTTTCCGTCAACCTTTAAACCTAGCTGAACAATTACAATTAAAGCAGTGATTGCAGCAAATGCAATATAGGTTCTTGGCCTGCGAAAAATTTTATATAACTCAATTTGTAAAAGCGTCCACATGTTGTTTTCCTGATGTTACTTGTAAAAAATAATCTTCTAAACTATGTCTTGGTTGTAAGCTAAATAGTTGCACATTCATTTGAACTAAATCTGCATGCAGTTTTGGTATCAATTGTTTGTCTAACTTTAGTACAACTGCGTTAGTTCTATTCAATTGCAAATGATTTTTCCAATTGCTTTGTTGCAATTGTTGCAAGGCAAATACATTATCGTTTGTTTGAATTTCAACAATGGTTTGTGCAGGATCAAATAATGCCAAGGCACTATCTTCTACAATTTTTTTACCTTTATCTATAATCAACACTTTTGTAGCAACTTGTTCAATTTCGCTGAGCAGATGAGATGAAACAACAATGGTTTTACCTTGTTCTTTGCTTAAATGCAAAATTAAATTTCTAATATCTGCAATACCTTGTGGGTCTAATCCATTGGTAGGTTCATCTAAAATAATCAATTTAGGATTGTGTATTAAAGCAATACCAATACCCAATCTCTGTTTCATGCCTTGAGAAAAAGTTTTCACCGAATCTTTTGCTCTTGAAGCAAGGCCCACAACTTCTAATTGATGCATTAATTGCTGATGGGTAACTTTCATTCCACTTAGCTTGGCAAACAATTTTAAATTTTCGTAAGCCGATAAATACTTATATACATCAGGCTTTTCAATTACTGCTCCTACTTGTTGCAAAATTTCATTGCGATGCGTTTGCAAGTTCATACCAAACAATTCTATCGTTCCACTAGTAGGAGCTATTAGTGTAAGTAGCATACGCATGGTGGTACTTTTACCTGCTCCATTTTGCCCTAGAAAACCATAGATATCTCCATCATTGACAGTAAATGATAAATTATTTACTGCTGTAAATTGATTGAACTTTTTTGTAAGCGATTGTACTTTTATTATTTCTTGCATCAACTATTTTAAAGGGTTCAAAGATAAGAAATGCCCAACGGCATTGGGCATTTACAAATAGTTTATTGTGAACAGATTACTAAAGTTATAATGAGGAAATGTATTCCATTACTTCACTCAACGATTTTTTAAACTCAATATTTGGGGGAACCGATTTTTTATACCCTTGCGTTAACAATCCAGATACTATTAATTTGTAACCATTAATGCGTTGATGATAATTGTTTAGGAATTTTTCAAAGTTAAAATTATTGGCTACAGATGTTAAATGACAATATAAATAATCGGGCTTTTTCAATTTTGCCACGTATTCAATGTCTTTCAATGGAGCATTTGCACCAATGTACAACACTTTAATTCCTCTACTTTTTAGCAAATAGTACATAAACAATAATCCCAACTCATGATGTTCGCCTTCTGGCAAAAACAATAACAATGTTTTATTAACTGTAAAATGGCTATTTGCTCCTTCAATACCAACAATTAATTTTTGACGAATAATATTGGTCACTAAATGCTCTTGAGCTGGATTAATATGATTGGTTAACCATAAAATACCAATTCGTTCTAGAAAAGGAAAAATAATTTGTGTAATAGTTCTTTCCACCCCTTTTGACTGAATATATTTATCTAAAACCAATTCAAAATCTTCAATATTCAAATCAACCATGTTTTGAATCAGCTCATTCACAATTCGTTCTTGCTGAGCTTGAGCTTGAGATAATGAGAGAATTTTTTCCTTCATTTGAATCTCATTCATTTTACCAATATGAGAAATTTTGAAGCCATACTTATTCAATAAGGCGATATTGAGTACAGTTTTTAACTCATGACTGCTATAGTAACGAATATTTGTATCGGAACGTTGGGGTTTTAAAAAAGTGTATCGTTGTTCCCAAATACGAATGGTGTGGGCTTTGATGCCGGTTAAATTTTCTAAGTCTTTAATGGTAAAAGCATTCATAACGCACTATTTTCAGTATAAGAAACAGAAAATGGTATAAAAGGTTGAAGAAGTATAAAATTAATTTTAATCGAACTAGTATTTTGAATATAAAAAAAGGAACCGAAGTTCCTTTTACATTTATTTTTTAACTTTTCGTAGGTATTCACCATATCCACTCTTGGCATATTTATCGGCCAATAACAATAATTGCTGATGATTGATATAGCCCATGCGATAAGCTATTTCTTCAATACAACCAATCTTCTGACTCTGACGTTTTTCAATTACTCTCACAAATTCGCATGCATCGGCTAAACTATCAAAAGTGCCCGTATCTAACCAAGCAGTTCCCCTGCTCATTACGCCAACTTGCAATTTCCCTTGCTCTAAATACACACGATTTACATCGGTAATTTCATATTCGCCTCTTGCACTTGGGGCAATATTTTTTGCGATTTCTACTACTGTATTATCATAAAAATATAAGCCAGGAACTGCATAATTTGATTTAGGTTCTTTTGGCTTTTCTTCAATAGAAACTGCTTTGTTATTGGCATCAAACTCAACTACACCATAACGTTCAGGGTCATTTACTTCATAAGCAAAAACAGCAGCACCAGTTAAATCGTTAAACGATTGTAATAGTTTACTGAATCCTGCACCATAAAAAATATTATCTCCTAAAACCAAAGCAACTTTATCGGTACCAATAAAATCGGCACCAATTACAAAAGCTTGTGCTAAGCCATTGGGTACAGCTTGTACAGCATAAGAAAAAGTACAGCCTAATTCTTTTCCATCGCCCAATAAACGTTGAAATTGTTCAGAATCTTCAGGTGTTGTAATAATCAACACTTCATTAATTCCGGCCAACATCAATATCGACAAAGGATAATAAATCATGGGTTTATCGTAAATAGGCATTAATTGCTTACTAATTCCCTTAGTAATTGGATACAATCTTGTACCGCTGCCACCTGCTAAAATAATTCCTTTCATGGTGAGAAAGTTGAAAGTTTAATGTTGAATGTTTAAAGTTAGATTGTTATTTTACAATCCTAACTGTTGTTTATATTCTTTAAAGGTTGGATTGTTTTTATCTTTTTCCGATAAAATAAATTCCTCAGTTTTTAACTGCCAATCAATATTCAAATCAGCATCATTGTACATCAATCCTCCCTCACTTGCTTTATTGTAATAATTATCGCACTTGTAAAAGAATATGGTATCATCTTCTAACACCACAAAGCCATGAGCAAAGCCTCTTGGTACAAATAATTGAGTATGATTTTCTTTAGTCAATTCAACTGCAACATGTTCACCAAATGTTGGTGAATCAGGACGGATATCGACTGCCACATCTAATACCCTTCCTTGTATAACCCTTACCAATTTAGCTTGTGCATGTTCGCCTTGTTGAAAATGCAATCCTCTTAAAACGCCTGTAGATGATTTAGATTGATTGTCTTGTACAAAATGTACATCCAATCCTGTAAGCTTAGCAAAGGTTTGCTGATTGAAACTTTCAAAAAAATACCCTCTTGGATCTTCAAAAACAGTATCTCTGATAATATAGCAATCTTTCAATTTGGTTGCCTCAACTTTCATGCTGATTTTATTACTGATTATTACTTACTGAAAAATTATACAAACTTGCAATTTACTTACTAGCAACTAGCGACTACCGATTTAAGTTTCCTCCCACTTACGATTCACCATTTACCACTCACGTTTCTTTCCTCTCACCTTCTACCTTACACCTTCATTTTATCTTCCAATATACATATCATCATAATACTTTGCATAAGCACCAGAAGTAATGTTGTTTAGCCATTCTTGATTATTCAAAAACCAATCTATGGTTTCGGCTAAGCCTTGTTCAAATGTTACTGAAGGTGCCCAACCCAATTCTTGATTAATTTTTGTTGCATCAATGGCATATCGTCTATCATGACCAGGACGATCTTTTACATAAGTAATCAACTGCTCACTTTCACCAGGAGTTCTATTGAGTTTTTCATCCATTAATTTACACAACAGTTTAATCAAATCGATATTGGTCCATTCGTTAAATCCACCAATATTATACGTTTCATTTATTTTGCCTTTGTGAAAAACCGTATCAATAGCAGTTGCATGATCTTTTACAAATAACCAATCTCTGGTATATAAACCATCCCCATAAACAGGTAAAGCTTTTTTGGTGATGATATTATTGATGAATAATGGAATTAATTTTTCAGGGAAATGAAATGGACCATAATTATTACTGCAATTAGAAATAACTGTTTGCATGTGATAAGTTTCGGCATAAGCCCTCACAAAATGATCTGAAGAAGCTTTGCTTGCACTATAAGGTGAGTTTGGATGATAAGGCGTTGTTTCGGTAAAAAAACCTTCTTTACCCAAAGCTCCATACACTTCATCGGTGCTTACATGATAAAACAAATGTTGGCTATAATCTGCTTTCCAAAATTGTTTAGCGGTGTTCAATAAGTTTACTGTTCCAATTACATTGGTGTACACAAAATCTAATGGAGAAATGATTGAACGATCTACATGTGATTCAGCTGCTAAATGAATGACGTCGGTAATTGAATGTTTTTCAAATACTGTTGCTAATGCATCGGCATCTAGAATATTTACTTTTTCAAAAACATAGTTAGACGATTGATCAATGTCTTTCAAATTTTCTAAATTACCAGCATAGGTTAGTGCATCTAAATTTACAATTTTATAGTTGGGGTATTTGGTTACAAATAAACGTACTACATGAGAACCAATAAAACCTGCACCACCTGTAATTAAAATATGCTTACTCATATATTTGAATTAAATTTTATAATAATTTTTATACCAATTTACAAATTGTTCTATCCCTTTTGCTAATGGAGTGAAAGGTTTAAAGTTAAAATCTTTTTCTAACCCACTTACATCTGCAAAAGTAGCTTGTACATCGCCAGGCTGTATTGGCAACATGTCTTTAATAGCTGTTTTGCCAGTTGCTTTTTCTATGCACCCAATAAAATCTCCTAAAGAAACGGGTTTATGGTTACCAATATTGTACAACTTATATGGAGCTGACGATGAACTTGCATCTGGGTCTTGTGCATTCCATGCTTCATTAGGTTTTGGCACAACCAATACCACTTTGTTGATTGCTTCAACAACATCATCTACATAAGTAAAATCACGCATCATATCGCCATTATTAAAGACTTTGATAGGCCTTTCATGTAAGATAGCATCAGTGAATAAATATGGAGCCATATCTGGCCTTCCCCAAGGTCCATATACTGTGAAAAACCTTAACCCAGTTACAGGTAAATTGAATAAATGACTATACACATGAGCCATTAATTCATTACTTTTTTTAGTGGCAGCATACAAGGAAGCAGGATGATTGGTTGCATGTGTGGTTGCAAATGGAACTTGTTCATTTAAACCATATACACTACTACTACTTGCATAAATTAAATGCTGAATTTGATGATGTCTGCAACATTCTAATAAATTGGCAAAGCCAACAATATTACTATTTACATACGCTGTTGGGTGTGTTATACTATATCGTACTCCAGCTTGTGCAGCTAAGTTTATAACTACATCAAACTTTTCTATAGTAAATAGAAGTTGTAATGAAGCTGCATCTTCTAACTGTAATTGTACAAAAGAATAGTGAGTATTTTTGCTGCTGATTACTTTAGAGTTATAAGCAATCAAACCGCTTTCAAACCCTGCTTCAGCCAAACGATTACTTTTTAGAGTAACATCGTAATAATTGTTAATACTATCTATACCAACAACAGTATGTCCTTCTGCAATCATTTTGTTGGCCACATGAAAACCAATAAAACCCGCTGTACCTGTAATGAGTATTTTCATGAAAGATGATTATCTAGAAGATAATAACTGTAGATATATATTTTTTACAGTTTGTACCTCTTGTTGTTTGTTAAAAGTTGATGATGCAAATTTAATGGCTTGTTGGCTCATAGTATTTCTAAGTTCTGGATTATTGGCCAGCAGAATAATTTTATTTACATAATCACCTATAGAGGTTCCATCTATCAAATATCCTGAATTGCCGTTTTCAAAAGTATCTTTAACGCCACCTACATTATTGGCAATAATGGGTTTACCACAAAATTGAGCTTCGATGATTGATAAAGGTGTGCCTTCATTTAATGAAGTGAGCACCACCATATCTAAACCATGATACACAGATGTCATATCTTCTATCCATGAAGTAAAAACAATTTTAGCCGATGTTTTTTCATCCGTATTATTATTAAATACTATTTTACACATATTCAAATAACTAGTTAATTCTTTTTTACTATCACCATCACCTACAATAAAAAAGTAGATATTTTGTATGCCAGATTGTAAAATTTGTTCGGCTATTTGTAAAAACAATAAATGGTTTTTAATAGGTACCAATCTTCCTATAATTCCTACAGCAATATCATTTTCGGCTAAATGATATTTGCTTCTAAACTGAGTTCTATTTTTTGCAATATCAAGTACCAAATTTCTTTCATCTACTCCTAATGGTACAATATGCAATTTATTTATTGGAACAATATTGTATTCGGTAGTTAATTCATTGGCTTGTTTAGTACTTAATGCAATAATGGCTGTGGAAATTTTGGCCAAACATTTTTCAATAAACTGAATTAACCTTGTTGTAATTGAATTAAAATATGAGTGAAACAAATGCCCATGAAAAGTATGTAATATAACCGGAACATTTAAAACCCAAGCGGCAAGGCGACCTAAAAATCCACTTTTAGATCCATGTGTATGTACAATAACTGCTTGATGCTGTTTAATTTGTTTTACTAAAGCAAAAAAAGCCAAAACATCTATTAATGGATTGATGGTACGGCGTAAATACTTTACTTTTTGGGTATTTAAATAAGGATATTGTTTTAATAAAAAAGAAGCCTCCACTTCGTCGGCTTCTTTTTCTCCATATAGAATTAATATATTAAAATCTTCTTGTAAATAGTATGCTAATGGAATAGTATCTATTGCCTGACCACCAATGACCAATCTGTTTAAAATAATAATTACATTAGGTTTCATCATTACTACTCGAAACTAGATTTACTTCCAGTTATTGTCTTTTATTTCCTCATATACGTTGGTAATGCCTTCCTCTAAACCAATAGCAGCTTTCCAGCCCATTGCGTTTATTTTAGCAACATCCATTAATTTACGTGGAGTGCCATCTGGTTTGCTAGTGTTCAATTCAATTTTTCCATCAAAACCTACTACTTTTTGCACCAATTGAGCCAATTCTAAAATAGATACATCATTACCTACACCTACATTTACTAAGCCTTCTTCATTATAATGTTCTAATAAAAAGAAACATGCTTCAGCTAAATCATCTACATGTAAAAATTCTCTTTTAGGTGTTCCTGTTCCCCAAAGTTCTACACTTGCTGCATGGCTATTTTTTGCAGTAATGAATTTACGTAACAACGCAGGTAATACATGAGAATTGTTTAAATCGTAATTATCATTTGGACCATACAAATTGGTTGGCATTGCCGAAATAAAATTGCAACCATATTGTCTTCTATAACTATTACACAACTCTATACCAGCAATTTTTGCAATGGCATAAGGTTGATTGGTTTCCTCTAAATAGCCAAATAGTAAATACTCTTCCTTTAATGGCTGAGGAGCCATTTTTGGATAAATACAAGACGAACCCAAAAACAATAATTTTTCTACTTTATGTACATAAGCAGCATGAATAACATTAGCCTCAATCATGAGATTTTCATAAATAAAATCTGCACGATACGTATTATTGGCAACAATGCCACCCACTTTTGCAGCAGCAAGAATAACAATATCAGGTTGTTCAGTTTCAAAAAAAATATTTACCGCTTGTTGGTTACGTAAATCTAATTCTTTAGAAGTTCGAACAATAATATTATTGAATCCTTTACAACGTAAATTTCTTTCAATAGCACTGCCCACCATACCTCTATGGCCAGCTATATAAATTTTAGATTGTTGATTCATGAGTTATTCAAAAGCGTTCTTAGTGATAAATCCATTATCTTTTAAAAATCGCTCTTTTTCAAAGATGACGATATCACTAGCCACCATTTCTTTTACCATTTCGGCTAAAGTATATTTAGGTTTCCAACCCAATTTAGTATTGGCTTTGGTTGGGTCTCCAATTAATAAATCTACTTCTGTAGGGCGATAATATCTTGGATCTACTTTTACTACTACTTTACCAATTTCTACATTAAATTTTCCAGTATTGGCAACCACAAAACCTTCTTCATTTTCAGCTTCGCCTCTAAAACCAAGCTCTACACCAATTTCAGCAAAAGCCATTCTTACAAAATCTCTAATTTCGGTTGTAATACCAGTTGCTAAAACAAAATCTTCAGGTTTTTCTTGTTGTAAAATCAACCACATACCTTCAATATAATCTTTGGCATGCCCCCAATCTCTCTTAGCATTCATATTACCCAAATACAAGGTTTCTTGAAAACCTAAAGCAATTTTTGCAACTGCTCTAGTGATTTTTCTTGTTACAAAGGTTTCGCCTCTGTTTGGCGATTCATGGTTAAATAAAATTCCATTACAAGCATACATACCGTAGGCTTCACGGTAATTTACGGTAATCCAAAAAGCATACATTTTTGCTACTGCATAAGGACTACGAGGATAAAAAGGTGTGGTTTCACTTTGTGGCACAGCTTGTACCAAACCATATAATTCTGAAGTTGATGCTTGATAAATTTTGGTTTTTTGAACCAAGCCTAATAAACGAACAGCTTCTAAAATTCTTAAGGTTCCAATACCATCGGCATTGGCAGTATATTCTGGTGTTTCAAAACTTACATGTACATGGCTCATTGCAGCCAAGTTGTAAATTTCATCCGGTTGTACTTCTTGAATAATTCTAATTAAATTAGTACTGTCTGTTAAATCGCCATAATGTAAGGTCATGTGGCGATGTGGAACATGTGGATCTTCATAAAAATGATCTATTCTACCTGTATTGAACAAAGAACTTCTTCTTTTAATACCATGTACTTCATACCCCTTTTTCAATAAAAATTCGGCCAAGTATGCTCCATCTTGACCGGTAATTCCAGTGATTAATGCTTTTTTCATAAATTTTAGTTACTGATTTTCTACAATACTTTTTATAGTGATTTCTAATCCTTCGGCCAACGTTTTTTTGGGGGTATAATTTGTTGTTTGTATAGTTACCGAAGAAAATTGTGTGGTTGCACAAAACTTTTTTACTCTTACCGCACTGATAGAGAATTTCTTTTTTGTAATTTTTGAAACCATGTCTAAAAAAATACCACCTGAATATCCAATAAAATAAGGTATTTTAATAGGAATAATTTTTCTACCCAATGCCTCTTCGGCATGATGTACCAATTCTTTGGTAGCTAAATCGGGTTTATCAATATAATTAAATAGGTGATACCCTTTAAATTTTTTATCTATACAATGGCTAATAAATCCTGCTACATTCTCTACATAAGCCATTGATTTTTTATTTTTACCTCTGCCTACCATTACAAATTTACCACTAGCAATTTGTTTGAGTAAGTTGTATACATTGCCTTTATTACCAGGTCCAAAAGTTACCGTTGGACGAATGATGATTAATGATTTACCATTTCTATCATTATCGAACCAACGCCTTAATACTTTTTCGGCTTCTAATTTGCTTTTGCCATAATGATTAAAAGGATCTACACCCGATAATTCGTCAGGATCTTTTTTATTCAATCCATATACAGATACAGAACTAGTGAAAATAATATGTTCTAAATGCTTTTCGGCCATTACTTTCAGTACGTTATGAGCACCTTCTACATTTACATCGTAATACAAAGAAGTTGGAGAAACATCATCTCTATGTTCAGCAGCAAGTAAAACAATATAGTCGGTATTATCTGGAACAGCAGCTTTTAAAGATTCATATTCTCTTACATCTGCAATGATAGTAGTTACATCACTGTTGGGATATACAGGTAATTGTTTATCAATATTTGTAACAGTATGATGAGTAGCAATAGAATTAATTAAGTGAGAACCAATAAATCCTGAGCCTCCGATTACACAAACATTCATGTGGGTTTCTTCTATTTTGGCGAGCAAGTTAAGGAAATGGGTTATATAAAAATCATAGATTTAACAAATGGGCATTTTAAATACATAAATTATATCACTCATTTAGTAAAATTAGCAAACACTTTTTGAGCAATAGCATAATCTTCTGGTATACCTATATCAATAAAATAGGCATCAGCCAGAAATCCCTTGACAGTCATTTTTTGAAGATTGGGCTCTAAAAAGTCCTTTTCATACCCAAATACTGGCGGTAAAGAAGCGGTTAATTGTAAAAAATAGGATTTATTAAAAATGAGATAACCTCCATTAATTAAACCCTTTTCTGTATATGCTTTTTCCTTAAATGAAACGATGCTTTGTTGCTCATTCAATTCAACAGTTCCATAACGGTCAAAATTGTTCATACTTTTAAGAGACACAGTGCAATGTGCATTTGCTGCTTTATGAAACTGCATCATTGCTTGTAAATCAACCTCAAAAAAAGTATCTGCATTTACAATCAAAATATCTTCATCTGTGCAAAGTTCTATTGCTTTTTTAATCCCGCCCCCAGTACCTAAAGGAGTGGTTTCTATAGTATATTGATAAGAAAGCTTTGGATATTGTTCTTGCAAAAAATTGAGTACTTGATTGCTTAAATAGCCCAACGAAAAAATAAAATCAGTAACTCCTTGTTGTTGTAAAAAGTGAATTACATAGTCTAAAAAAGGTCTATTGGCAACCGGAGACAATACTTTTGGCTTATCTGCCAATACCGATTTTAAACGTGTACCAAGTCCGCCGGCTAAAATGATTGCTTGCATTTTTTAAGAGGTTGACTGTTGAATAGTTGATAACAATTCATGCTCGAAATTAGACCAAGTATATATTTCAGTTACCATGTCTTTAGCTAACTCCTTCATAACCTTGTAATCTTGAGGACTTTTAAGCACTCGATTAATAGCATTTGCCATTTCAGTTGGGTTGTCAATTACCAATAAATGCTTACCATTTTCAGCAAATCGAATACTTTCGGCACCTAAAGTTGTGGCAATATTTATCTTTCCCAATGCCATGCCTTCAAGAATTTTATTTTGTACACCACCGCCTGTTTGCATAGGAGAGATAACCACATTACAAGAATTCATAATTAAGTATGGGTCTTTCATATAACCCATAAATTTTACTCTTTTATCATCTTTTGCCATTTGAATTAATGATTGAGGTGGATTAACTCCTGCAATATAAAAAATCACTTGCTTATCTACTTTATCCCAAACATGCTTTAAAAACCAAATAACTGCATCAATATTAGGTTGATAGTCCATTTTACCGATAAACATAATGCTATTATTAAATGATGCATCTCTTTGGGTATAGTTAAATAGCTCCTCTTTAATTCCTTGAGGTAACCAAACAATTGGTTTATCGGGCACTTGTTTTTGCCAAAACTGTTGTTCACTGTAATTCACTAAGAAAGAAGCATTAAATTTTTGCATAACCAATAATTCATAATCATGCAAATGCTTATACTCATATTTATAAATAAATTTCCATAAAATAGATTGCACATTCTCTAGAGACCTTTTATAGTTAATACTCAAAGAATCTACTATATCTATATATTTTGGCATATCTAAATATTCAGCATATTTGGCAACCCTTATAAGATTACAAAAAACGAAATCATTCTTTTTTGCTTCTGTGTTAATATATCCTTGTATAGTTGCATTGTAAAAAAATGCTACTTGTAATGCCTCTCCTCTCAAAACACCTTTAAACAAATTCAATAAAATAGTCAATTTTGATAAATAAAATATTTTAAATGATGCAGAATGTTGCTCTAAAAAAGCAAGATCATCGCTAGTAGGTTTGGTTCTACAAATGATAACAGCATTAAGTTGATAATTTTTTGAAAGAATTTTGATGTGGTTATGTACTTTTTGCCTGTCTCCAGCAAATTGTGGAAGTGGCAGTTGCGGAAATATAGCAAGTACTTTTTGTTTCTCAGAATTCATATATTAGTAACCGTTATTTTTACGTTTGAAAACACAAATAAATGATAAATATTCTTATTAAATCAATTATCGACCCCTATTCAAAATATTGTTTTGTAAAAAATTTAGACAAAGGAAGTAAAGTATTTGATGTAGGATGTGGTAATCACTCTGCATCTAAAATCAATTATTTAAATAAAGATATAATCATTGATGGCATTGACATTATAGAGTATAATACAAATAATAATGATAAGGCAATTATGCGAAATTATTTTATTGTAGAACCAACAAAATTTAACGCATTCATTCAAAACTTAGAAGAGCCCTACAATGCCATTATTTGTTCACATGTGATAGAACATGTAGAGAATGTACAAGAATTACTAACTGTTTTATTGAATAAGTTGGATATCAATGGAGTATTATATCTATCATTTCCAAATTCAGCTTCCGTTCATTACCCTAAACGCAATGGAACACTCAATTTTTTTGACGATACCACACATGCGCAACAACCACCAAATTTAGAAGATATTGAAAAAATTATTCTAAATACTAACTGTAGAATTCTAAAAAAAGTAACTCCTAATAAAATATTTTTAGGTTACATCTTAGGCATGATAGTAGAACCAATTAGTGCTTTTACCAAAAAAGTGCTTCCATTTACATGGTATTATTGGGGTTTTGAAAATGTACTCATTATTCAAAAAACTAAGTAGCATAAACATCCTTTCGTAAACACTTCCAAATAAATAATGCTTTCGACAAATTTCGTTTGTATATCCACAACAGATTAATCATAATAAGTAGATATACTATTGGATAGTAAGTTGGATAATAATTTTTAGTAAAAATTAGTTTACTTCTACAATTATGAAACTCAATAAATGTATTTCGTATATTGTTTAATTGATTAGTAGATTTTGTAGTACTACCTTCTTTATGATATACAATTGCCCCCTCTATCATTAATTTATCAAACCCTTTTTGTCTACCTCTATAAAAAATATCAATCTCTTCTGCATATAAAAAATATTGTTCATTAAATAACCCTACTTCATCTAAGAACAGTTTACTAAAAATTAAAGATGCCCCAATGAAGTAATTAGACTGTTTACTGGAAATTTCAATCAACTCTGATTGTAAATGCTTTAAGGGCAAGTTTGGTAAGAGTAATTTTGTTTTTGCCCATAGTGGGAAGTATTTACCACCAATGGCTTGTAAAGTATTTTTCGAGTCGAAGTTTACCAACAATGTTCCCCAAATTAATTTCATGCTTTTATTGCTTTTCTTTAACGCACTTTCAATTTGAATGATACAATCACTTTTAATTTCAATGTCATTATTTAAAACCCAAACAAATTGAATAGAAGAATCTAATAAACATTGTTTTATGCCACAATTATTACCATATGCATACCCTTTATTTTGAAAAGATTGTACTAAATGAACAACAGGCAAATTCTTTAATGAAATCTTTGAAGAGTTATGAACATCTAAAACAGATGTTTGAAAAGTATTGGTAGAATTTAACGTACTCCAAGAATCGTCAGTTGAAGCATTATCAACAACAACTAGAGTGTGATTATGAGAGTTTTTGGCTTGTATAATGGATTGAACTGCATGCAATGTATCGTGTACATTATTATAATTTAAAACTACAATCCCAATTCTATTATTCATACTTACCATTCAATACAATAAACTTTTTCCATTTTATACCTTTCTATTATATAAATTCAATACAACTCCAATAATTATAAAGAAATAAGAAGATAAAATATTTATAATTAATTAAATATTTTTTTAAGCTCAACAGTATTGTTTTTGACAATAAAAAATAAAATAAATATTTCAACTAATAAATAAGCAATAGCAGCTCCTATAAAATCTAGCCAAAAACACATAAAGGTACTAATGAAACCACTAAACAACATAGATAAAAATAATATTTTGGCGTATTTTTTTTGCTTCTGTTGAATTAACAAAAGATGTGTAGGCAATAATTCTAAAGCTGCAATGAGGGGAACACTAGATAATATTCTTAGTGCCAAAACAGTTTCATTATGTACAATTGGTGAGTTAGTTATAAGTGCAATAATGCTATTAGGATAGATTAAACAAACCAGAAATAAGCCAATATAAAAAATAAGCAACAGTGCATATAATTTTCTTATAAATGCTCTAAATGTTGCAAAGCTTTCATTATATATTTGAATGGCTCTAGAAAAAGTAGCACTATGTAAAATAGAAGCACTTGTACGAAATACTTGAATAATTTTATCGGCTATGCCATAATAACCTAAAATAATATTAGTAGCAAAAAAACCCAATATAGTAAATGGCAATGTTAAAGATAAGGTTACATAAATGTTACTTCTTGCAAATACAAAGTTTTGTTGAAGTTCATTTTTAAAGTCTAAAAAACTTAATACTCGTAATTTAATTTTATACTTAAAAAAAATATATGCTAAACTACACAGGCTTAATGCTACATCAGCTACACCCAAAAAAAAATTAATGTATATATAATCTTCAGGGGCTTTTATATAGTTAAAAATTTGAAATAAAAAGAAAGCTCTTGTAAGCAAACTAAACACAACCAATATTTCAGATTTTTCCATTGCCTGATAAAACCATAAAGGCATAATGGATTGACCTACAACAACTATAAAAGAAAGTAAAAGTAATGTACTTTGCTTATATAACATAGGTACAATTAGCACCACAATAATCAACAGTACGCTTGCAATAAATAGAAGATACAACTTAGTAAAAAAAATTTTAGAGAATATAGTATTCAGTTGTTTGGCATCTTGTTTAAACTCAGCAATTGCCTTAACACCCGAAATATTGTAACCATAATCTACTAAAATTTTAATGGTTATGAATACAGTTAAAATATAGTTGCTAATACCAAAATTGGCTACACCCACCACCTTTATTAAATAAGGTAATATGAATAAGGGTATTAAATAATTAATACCCTGAAGCAATGAAATAGAAAAAAAGTTTTTAGCAACCTTTGCAAAAGCCATTAGAATAGAAAATTTATTTTTTTGATAAGATAAAAATTGCTTGATCGCCTTTTTTCTCTTTATTCAAAACTTTGGCTAAAGCACTATAACCTTTTATAAACGATTGGAGCCTTGCTTTAAAAATAGTTGTTTTACTTGCAGTATGAATACCAATACCTTTTTGTACAATATCAGAGCCCCAAAATTGAAAACTAGTTGAATCGTAAATTACCTCATCTATACTTAACCCCACTTGATTACACATAATTTGCATACTTTTCTCTGTATGTAAAAACGTATGACGAGGTGCATCTAATTGTACCCAACTATTACCATATTTTTCAAAAGCATAAGAACCTGCAACAGGAATGCGTATCATAATCTTGCCACCATTTTCAAGTAAAGAGTGTAACTTTTTTAATACTTCTAAAGGTTGTATCACATGCTCAAATGAATGATGCATGGTTATAAATTTAAATGATGTATTAACATCAAACACTTCTTGCTTTTGTACTAGTAAATCATTGTTTACATAAACAGCTTCGTTAATGTAAGGGTCTACTCCAAATACTTCGTTATAACCTAGCATTTTTAATACCCTAATTTCGTTGCCAACACCACAGCCCACATCTAACAAAGAGTCGGTTTGTTTTAACTGTAGCTTCTGCAATGCAAAAAGATTATGATTGGGTTGCAGCACAGCCAAGAATTTTCCTACTATTCCTTTGCCCGAAAAAACCGCTACATCTCGTTTATGTTTTAATTGTTGAACGATGCCATTTGAAGCGTTGAAACTGTAATAATTATTGCCATAGTATTGAGCATAATTTAGAGGGATTTCACTTAGATATAGTACTTCACAGTTTGCACAGTTATAGTATTCAAAAGAATGCTTTGTTGCAACATCAAAAGCACTAACAATAGAAATAGATGATTGAGAACAAATAAAGCATTCATTGTACATGTTTTAGATGTATTTAGCTATGAGACAAATAAAAAAAACTATATTTTAAAAACATTTAAATAGTTATTTACTGGATCAGCACCAGTATTTAAAACGTTGCCAGTGTTTTGAATAATAAAACACTGAACCTGATCTCCTTCATTCAGAGTTGCCATACAAGACATATGAGATGCAATCATATCTGTTGTACTCCCAGAACCGTAGGTATGAGGACTTAAATAAGTACCATCTAAAATACCGTAAGGAGTTACTACTTTAATAGCACAAAATTGATTAGCCCCAAGAGGAAAGTCGATTGGAAAACTTACCATAATGTTAAAATAATAAGTTCCACGTTCCTTAATAACTATAGTTTTTTGGTCTACAAAATCTATAATATTACTTTGAAAATCCCATCTATCAGGAAAACCACCAGGAGTATTATCAAATTCAAGCACAACAAACTGATATGGTATAATTTGTTGTGAAATACTTTTCGTTACAGTTAATCTAGCCTTTTCATATCTATAGTAATCGTAACCATTTGGTAAACAAGTTGCTGAATTGGAAATTCCTAGATCTAATATTGCTCCTGTATGTCTACAGTTTTGAAAAGCTACACTTACGGTTTTTTCATTTAATAATACTGCACTCTGAACTTTATATATGTTACCTTCAAAAGGCAACTTATTTGGAAGATTTTGTAATTCAAAATAACAACCTGTAAAAGTTGTAGTCCATGCTGCATTAATGAAAATCCACTTGAATATTAACCAATCTGATGCATCAGGAAGACCATGAAGTTTATTAGTTTTCAAAACTAATTCAGGTGGGTTAATATTTGAATAACCTTCAAAATAATATGACTCGAATGAGCATCCTACAAAAGTCAGAGATTGTGAATGAACTTCTTGGCTTGTGTTTTTATCTATATATAAAGGGTACTTTCTTGCATTAAACTGACAACCATTAAAGGTATTAGAGTTTACCACAGATGGATATACTATCGAACCTACATTATAACTTTGACCAATAATCTTAAGACCTACCAAAAGAGTTCCTTCCCTATCAGTATTTCCAACATCATTAGCTGCAATTGTTACTTTATTAAAGACTCCATAGAGTGTCTCTTTTGGATAAGAAAAATCAGAATTGCTAGTTTCCGATGAGAGATATAAGCCAACACCGGGATTTGCCTTTGTTGAACCTATCTCAACATTTTCAAGTACAGCATAAGTTACACCAACTATACTAACTACTGCAAAAATTGCATTATTATTGTTAATATATACGGATAAATCTTTTAAAGAAATTTTAGATCCGCTTTTTTTGAACTCTATACAGGTTTTATTTGAATCAATATTAAACAGTAAAACTGTACCTTTCTTGTTACCCCAATTAAACAAAGCTTGCTGAGTAGCACCCGATCCTTGCAAACAAGTATTTGTTGGTAATATTATTGTGTTATTAAAATTATAAACTCCTTCTGGGAAAAAAACTGTTCCGCCATTACCAGATAAATAAACAAGAAGATCATTTAGTCTTGTTGTATTGTCAACTGGCAAAACACTTGGATGAATACCGACCCATTGGCAGTTAATATATCCAATACTATTAATAAGCCTTTTCCATCGACCTGTTGAAGAGTGTGCTGAGGTACTAATAAGTCCTGGAAAAGCAGTCTGAACGCTTGTACTATCCCAATAAAATAGACCTTCACCGTAATCTTTTGGTAAAACTGTAGTTCCATCAAAGCTTTGAACAAAAACTGGTTCACTTTGAATTGATGCTTGATGTAGGTCAGAAAATTTTTGTAATACCATGTTGAATATTTTTAAGTTTTAAAATATCATTTGAACTTTAAATATAACAAACTAATATATTCAATTATGTTAAACAATCAATAAAACCGTTATGATTTAATCAAACGTTAATAAGGCTTCTACCACGGTTCTAGCTTGATCTATTAAAATAAATAATGAAAATATTACAATAAAAAAAGTATTTCGTGTTTTAGCAGCTAGTAAGAATAGCAATAAACATATTATAAGATTTAATAGTCTAATTTGAGCCGATAAGATAAAATTAGGAACTGACAAAAATAAAGAAATGAGAATTGAAGTATAAATTGCAAACATGAAATAGTTACTTAATAATTCAATGTAAGTTTTTCCAAAATTTGATTGCAAATAATTGTTTTTAAAATACTTTACCTTATTTCTTAAAACAACTATCATGAATCCATAAAAAAGCCAATATCCAATTTTACCTATAGTTAAATTTGAGTTATTACTACTCTCAACCATATCACTAAAAAATTCATTATCAGAAACAACTTTTGAATAATAAAATGGAATTGCACAAAAAATAGTAAATACAATTAAAAATAGAATCGCTTTACTTATGTAAAATAGGTTAGAAGCTATCTTCTCAACGTAACATAGAACAAGACTAATAATCGATAACACTAAAAAAACTGTGGTTCCAGCATGAATGGAAAATGCACAAATGAATAATAGATTACTTAAGCCAATATTTGTAGGTGATAGATTAATATTATTCTGATAAACTTTATATGACAAGTAGTTTTCTTGATTGAAAATATTTCCAAAAGCAAAAACAACAAATACCATAGATAATCCTTCTCGGATTTGAATAGAAAACCTAATAAGAATCAATGCCAATATTGCAAATAATACGGCAGTAGGAGAAACAACGTAATTATCAAACTGAATTATCTTGCCCCAAACTAGAAAAAGAGTAAATAGAATAAATAAAAATGATAGTATAAGTCTAAAACTATCATAGTCATTTTTAATAATTGATTTATAAATATTTATTAGAAACAAAAAACCCAAATCTCTATCGCCATCTTCAATCCAACCATTATTATTAAATACTTTTTCATATGCAAACCAATCTGGATTAAATTCTTTGACAATCAAATTGGTAACGAAATAAACAGTCATTATGCATAACATAATGATTGTGTAATGCATTAACTTATAAATGGTTAATTTCTCTGAAAATTTTTGGCTCATGAATTTATTGAGTACAATTTAACTCACTTGAGTTTGATGATTCCATGTCTCTTTAATCCATCTATAAATTAAAAGGAAAAATATAGTAATGAAAAAACCTATAAATGTAAAAATAATGCCCATTAACAACCTTCCAGGTTTCTCTTTCTTTAATGGGTAAACAGGTTTATCAATAAGTTGAATAAGTGGAGTTTCTTTTTGTAGCACAACTTTAGCTAATGCAAGATTTTTCAAGGCTTCACCATAGATGATTCCACTTGTTTGAATATCAATTTGCTTTTTTTGAACACTAGTTCTTGCTTGTTGCTTAATTGGATTTACATTCAAATCATTTGTTGATGCAACACTTTCAATTCCTCCATCTAGAATTCTTCTAACAGAATCAACTTGCCTTTCTAAAATTTCAACATTAGCTCTTGCTTTTTTGCTCTTATAATTTGTATAATAATTAATTCCATTATCAACTAAGTTTTCAATAAATCTTTTACTAAAAACCTCATTTAAATCTTTCATCTCAATAACTACCAAATTCAATTTTTTGTCTTTTCTATATACATTTAAACCATTCTTTAAAATTTTATCAATTACTTTATTCATTACACTATCTCTCAATCTTTCTGACTCTTGGTTAGTAGCAAATTTTATTGCAGAAAGATTCTTTTTCTTATTCCAATCTTTATTCAATTCATGATTTTCTAGATAATAATCTATAAAAAGCTTTGCATCATTTTCGTTATATCGCTTTCGTAATGTCTGCTCTATCAATAATCTACTTTTTAAGAATTCAATAAAGTTCTCTCCTTCAAAAGCTCCACCACCACTTGAACCTAAATCTATACCAAATTGTGCTGCAATTCCAGCATAAGCTCCTAAACCTCCACTTTCTTTTTGGGAATCTAGTGCAAATGTCATTTGAGAAGTATAAATAGGATCTTTTAGCCATGCATAAACTATCCCTAGTACACCAAAACAAAAACAAGATATTAGAATAACCAATTTTCGTGAAAGTAAAAATTTGATTGAATTAATCATCATGACTAACCAATCTTTTAGTGTAACTTGATTTAAGTTAGCTTTTTCCATAGGTATTTTATCTTGTTACATTTAAAATTGCCACAGCCACCCCAGCTAATGACGCAAGTCCACTAGCAACTGCCAACCATTCTGCTGTAGATAATCCCTTTTTGTCTTTCTCTGGAATTTTGGGTATCAATATTTCACTACCTGGTTGTACATTGGGATAATTTCTAAAAAACAAGAACTGTCTTGTTTTAGCTGCACTACCATTGGCATTCAATACATACAACCTTTTCTTTCTAGCGTTTTCTGTAAATCCTCCTGCTTTATCAATATAGTAATCTATAGATGCTCCTTCTTTGTATACAATCTCTGTAGGAAACATCACTTCTCCATTTACTTTTACTACATTTCTTTGTTTAGGTACTGTAATGATATCACCTTCAACCAAAGTAATATTTTCTAAATTATTGCCTTTATTGTTGAGTATTTCATCTAACCGCAAACCAATTTTTACGGTTGGTTTACTCAATTCTTCTATCAATGCAGTAGAAGTATCATTCGATTTTTGCAACTTATTCACTCGTTCTGCTGCTTGATCTTTAAAACTACTAGTATTAATTCGGGTAATATTGGCACCTGCATTATCAGCTTGTGGAGTAACTCCGCCTGCTCTTTTTAAAATGTCACTCACTTTGTCTTCTTTTGTGCTCAATACATAAACACCCGGATACAAAACTTCGCCTTCAATTTTTACAGTTACCTGTGTTTTATAACCAGGGTTGCTGCGTACTATTACTACATCCCAAGGTTCTAATTTTAATTCTTCACCTTTAAAACTTAAGTCTTTACCAGTTGCAATTTCTATTACTTCAGCAATTGCTGTGGTTTTTGCAGAATCACCTTTAATACGTCGGGCTATTTCTATTCTTTGCGGACTAGCAGCATCGGTAAAACCACCTGTTTGAAAAATAATATCTTTTAATGTGATGCCTTTAAAAAATTCGTACACACCTGGGTTTCTTACTTCTCCATCTACAGTTAATGTATAGGTTTCGGTAAATTCTTTTGCTGAAACAATAGAAACAGAATCATCTTTTTTCAAAACAATATCGGTTTGTTTACCCGCCAATATTTCGTCTACGTTAAAGGATACCACTTCTCTGCTTAAATCGGTATTGGTTCTAAACAATAAACCTCTTTCGGTATAAGCATCTTCTTTTACTCCATCGGCCTTTTGTATTAATTGTGCCAACGTTAAATTAGCTGTTAATTCGTAAGCTCCAGGGCGATACACAGCACCATCTAACACTACTCTATTACTGTAACGATTCAATACTTTACCAATGGTAATTTCATCGCCACGTTTTGGAAAATAAGTAACAAAATTTTCTTTACGTACGTCGGCTATTTTTTTCTCTTTATCGGTATATTGTTGTACAATAACTGAAGCAGTATATGCCTTACTAGTGAACCCTTGGGCAAAATCTAATAATTGAGCTAAATTTTCACTTGGCAATAATTCAAAAATGCCCGGTCGCATAATTTCGCCTCTTAATTTAACTTGTGTTGCTGCAACAGGAATACGAATGACATCTTGATCGTTCAAACGAAGATTTTTACTTTGAAACCCTTTCAATAAATAATCATAGGCATCTAAAACTGCTACTATTTTATTGTCTCTAATTAATTCAATTTTTCTTAACGAACCTTTTTCGTTTGGACCGCCACATGCATACAATGCATTGAATAATGTAGATAAAGAAGATAAGCTATAAGTACCCGGTTTTACCGCCTGACCAATAATAGTAACTTTTATGGTACGTATTTTACTAATATTTACAGCCAATTGTGTTTGTCCACTTGCCAAACGAGCATAGCCATTTTTGGTCATTTTATCTTTAATACGTTTAGTAGCCTGATCTATAGTTAAGCCATTTACAGGTATATAACCTACATTGGGAATATTGATAACGCCTTCTGGTGAAACCACCAATTTATAGCTGGCTTCTTGATAACCAAAAACATCGATACTCATTTCATCATCGGCTCCTAGAATATAATTCTTAGGGGTGGGCATTCTTAAATCTACCTCAAAACGGGGCTCTGGATTGCTGAATAAATCGGACCCAAAAATTTCATCTTCTAGCTTTTTATCAGACTTTTTTACTGATTGAGCCGAATCAATCTCTACTGCTCTAGAACTAGAATTTTTATTTTTCGATGTAGTAGATTTATTAGGAATACCATTGGCAACGCCTCCTAAACGGGCTTTTAATTTCAACAATTCACTAGAAGGCAATCCACGTTGCAAAGCCATTTGCTCGGCTTGAGCTTCTGTGAATCCAGAGTTTTGTAATAAGTTTTTGTACTTAGCAATATCTTCATCGGTTAGCTGATCTACCTTAAAAGAAGAAAGATCTTTGCTATTCATTAATTCTTGAATAGAACTTTGTGCAGTTACGGCAACACTACACAATAAGCAAAAGAAAAATAGAATACTACGCATCGTTATTTATATAATTAATCTACTATTAAAACTAAGCTACAAACCTAAGGATAAATTGGTTAAAAGAAACTAGATGCTGGATGCTAGATGTTGGATACTAGATTTCTGATTTCGCATTTCTGATTATTTATTATTGGTTACGTGTTACGAGTTATTGGTTACTGGCTGCAAGTTTTAAACTTTTAATTTTTAGCTACCTAAATCCTAACCCCTAATTCGCAATCCCTAAGTTTTAGTATTTTAACCCTTTAGTTTTTAGTTTTTCAACTCCTGATTCCCTTGTGTTAGTTTTTCCAACTCCTGACTTCTGACTTCCGACTTCTGACTAGATTCTCGGAAACAAAAACTGCTTGATTTTTCTCACTGGTTTTAGCATTAATGTGTACCATTTGGGGGTGAGGTTATTTAATCGCCAAGCCAAATAATCTTCTTTATGAGCTTTTATTCTATTGCTGAGCGATTTGGTACTTTGTCCACCACTACGCATATGCACCAACACATCGTGCAAATACTCTACTTTTATTTTGTGCATGTATAAAAAACGCAACAATAACTCATAATCGGCTGAGCTTCTCAAAGAAGTATTGAATGTACCCAATTGATTGTAGACAGACTTACGTACAAAAAATGTAGGATGCGGAGGCATCCAACCTTTTAAAAATAAATTCACATCATAACCGCCAGCAATCCATTTACGAAGAATTCGTTTCGGATTATCGGGATGCACAAAAATTAAATTTCCATAAACGGCATCGCAACCAGTGGTTTCAAATAATTCAACCACTTCTTTTATTACATTTTCATGAGCAAAAAAATCATCTGAATTTAAAATGCCAATAATATCGCCATCGGTTAAGGCAATACCTTTATTCATAGCATCGTAAATACCATTGTCTTTTTCTGAAATTACTTTACTTACATGCAATGAAGCATGCACCAATTCTAAAGTATTATCTTTCGAAAGACCATCTACCACAATATGCTCAATATTGCCATAGGTTTGTACCTTAACCGATTCTAGTGTATCGGCTACTGTACTTGCACTATTATAGGTAGCAGTTATAATGGAGACTTTCATGAATTGGAAACTGAAATATTGAAACGAATATACTAGGTATTGTTGAAGGTGGAAGGTTTATGGTTGAAGGTTGAAGATGTTTAAAGTTTAAAGTTAGTTCCAACTTATCACTTATGGTTCGACTACGCTCACCACTCACAACTCCCAACTTATAACTCATAACTCATCACCTACAAAAAATACCTCATTCTTACCACTTCTGCAGGATTACCTTGGTAAATAGTATTGGCAGCTAAATTTTTGTTTGCCACAGAACCTGCTGTTAGTATAGCATGTTTACCACAATGTATACCCGGACAAACAATAGATTTTGCCCCAATCCACACACCTTCATCCAATGTAATAGGCAACACCATTAAATCGAAACTTTGTTTTTTATAGTTATGATTACCGGTTAATAAATAAGCTCCTTGCGATATACAAACATGATCTTTTATTTCAATCGTGGCTAAAGAATCTAACCAAGCTTCTTCTCCAATCCAAACATGATTACCTATTGTTAAATTCCAAGGATATTTAATATTTACTTTCGGTTTTACAACTACGCCTTCTCCTACACTTGCTCCAAAAAATCGAAGTATAGAAACTTTTATAGAACTGATAGGCATTAAATAAGAGTTGAATACAATGGCATTCACCATATACCAAATTAAACAAACCAGTTTATGAGCTCCAGGATTGTACCAACTATTGTTATAGGTATTTAATTGCATGATAACCGACTTACATCAACTATAAAAAGATTAATTAAATAATGCTGAATAAGATTGTTGTAAATTCAATTGAGTATAATAATCTCCAGCTACAGCATAGGCATTATTACAATAGTTATTCCATTGAGTTGAATCTTGTTCAGCTAATTGATTCATCAATGTTACTATAGCACTAGTTTGTAGTATATCTACATTCCAACCAGCTTGTTTTTCTTGTAAATTATTCCAAGGTGTAAAATGACTAGTAATAATTGGTCGGCCACAACTCAATGCTTCAAATAAAGCATGACCAAAATTTTCTCCTTTGGTCAACAATACAAATGCATCGTACTGTTCAATGGTTGCTTGTACTTCAAAAGGCTGTACATTACCTTTATATTCAATAATAATATTGCTTGGCATTTGTTGTATCAATAGTTCACATTGTTGCCAATAGGCTTTATCTTTTATTGGGCCATAAATAGCTAGTTGAATATTGGCTGAACAATTTTTCAGCACTTCCATCAACAACAACAAATTCTTTTTTTGGGTAATCAATGATAAATACACCAACGATAAATTACCTACTTGTTTGGTGGAAGATTTTACTTGTATTACTGGCGGTTTAGGAATATTGTATGCTACAATACATTTAGCATTAAGATATATATTTTTTTGTATATCGGCTGCTTCTTCTTCATTGGTCGCATGCCAACGAACGCCTTTAAACATTAAAGCTTTTTTGAAAGCCGACAAGAATAATTTTTTCTTCAAAGGCTTTACCGATAATGCTCCTGCTTGTAGCATACCTCTAGGGCAAATGAGAATTTCTACTCCTTTTAATTGTGCACTTTTTTTTAATATTAAAGGTTGCGTAAACCATTGAGTAAATAATCCATTGATATATACTGTTGCTGCATTAGATTGCTGAATTACTTTTTTAAATGTGCCAATACTTATTTTAGGCGTTGCACTATACCAAACTTCAATTGATGGAGTATTGGGTGCAAGTTGTACAGTATTCCAATGATTGAGTTGAATGTTAGAATAAGGTTCAGTTTCATGCATATCGTATGCAGTAGTAACTACTTTAAAAGTATACTCATGTTGTAAAGCCAATACCATATTCACCAAAGATTGTATTGGACCACCTGCTTTATAACCAGGAAAAAAATATTCGTAAACGATTAAGATTGTTTTTTTAGACATACTGTTTTTCATGCAAAGGAAGAAGTTGAAAGTTTAGAGTTTAAGGTTTAAAGTTTAAGGTTGTTGCCTACTCAAAACTTACTACTTAACACTCCCCACTCACGATTCACGATTCACCACTCACGTTTTCATATCATCACATTATCAAATTATCACATTATTGATCATCGGTTCAGACCGACTTCGTCGTTCCTACCCATTTTTCTTCACGACATCAATTGCCACGGAAACACGGATAAACACGGAAAATCAATCATCACATCATCACATTATCAAATCACTCTGTGCCCTCTGTAGTTAAAAAAATTACCGAAGGCAATCAATCATAATGAAACCTACACTGAATAATAAAACATTTTTGATTGCTTCCTTTTTTACCCTCCACTTTATAAACAAGGCGATGTTCTGAGTTGATTCTACGAGACCAAAAACCTTTTAAATCATACTTTAAAGGTTCAGGCTTTCCAATTCCAGAAAATGGAGTCTTTCGAATATCATTCAACAGTTCCTTGATTTTTTCAACCATCGAACTATCTACTTCTATCCAGTATTGAAAGTCATCCCAACCGTTTTCTGTGAATTCGAAATTCATTCAATAGCATGATTACAATTTGAATGGATGCGTTTTTCCTTGCTTCAATTGATCGATGGAATCGTGAAGACGTTGCCTATTGGCTGCTGTTGATAACAAATGACCTGTTTCGTTGAGTGCATTATATTCTTTCATAGATAAAATGACAACAGCTTCATTCTCGGAAGCTCTTGAAACAACAATAACATCAGATGATTTTGATACATCATCTAAATACTTTTTCATGTTGCTTCGTAGTTGCGTCATGGATACTGCTTGCATGATCTAATTTTTTGTACGTTCAAATGTACGTAAAAGTGTACATTATAACATCAATTACCACAAATTTCACACAAAGGAACAAAGGATACTATGCTCACAAAGTATAAATTGACGAATTGGAGGATTGTCGAATTGACGAATAATTAAAATTATCCTATTATCCAATTATCATCGTTCATCTCACTCATAACTTATAACTTCCAACTCCCCACACCCCACTCACGATTCACCATTCACATTTTCACATCATCACATCATCTCATTATCACATCATCAAATTATCAAATCATCACATTAACTTTCAACCTTCCCTTAAATTTTTCAAAACCAAATACATCCATCACTTTTTCTTGCAAAGCTTTCCCATTAATAGCAGTTCCTTGTAGTGCATCTTTTAATGCTGCTAACAATTCTTGTTGACTATCAGGATCAATCAATGTGCCCAATGCTCCATTGAGTAAAGCATCTACACTACCATCTTTATTGCCAGCAATTACTTTTAATCCACATGCCATTGCTTCTATAAACACAATTCCAAAACCCTCTTTTTTACTAGGCATTACAAAAACATCGGCCAATAAATAATGGTCTATGAGTTCTTCATCTTTAATAAATCCTATTAACTGTACTTGATTTTTTGTACCTGTTTGTTGAATATACTTGTCTATTCTTGCTAACTCCTGATCTTGACCTTTTCCACCCAAAATATATTGTACCTTGGTTCCTACATTTTGTTGCAAAATTGTCAAAACCGAAATCGTATGATCATACCCTTTAAACTGTTCTGTATTGGCTAAACGTGTTACGGTTAATAAAACTTTTGTTGTATCGGTTAAACCATAACGTTCTTGTAAATATTTTGGTTTTTGAAAATTACTCGGTAGTTTAAAATATGGGTCAATAGTATTGGGGAAAATATGAATTTTATTTGAGCTAATATCTGGATGATTCGAACATACAATGGTTTTTGTATAATTACTGACCGATAAAATTTTATCGGCCATTTGCAAAGCTTTTAACTTAAGGCCAGTTTGTGGTTGCCAAACATCTACACCATGTATAATAATTATTAATTCTGTTTTCGGTCTAAGCCATTTTACCCAACAACCTATAATGGCCAAATTAATATGCCCAAGTATAATTTGTTTAGCAAACAATGTTTGCCAACATGTATATAGAATAAACAATATTCTGTTGCCACCAAACCCCTTGAAATTTTTTACTGGAAAATAATGTTCATTGGTTACTGTATCATGCGATGAAATGGCTTGTAGCTTAAAACGTTCTTCTACACTCAATTCATGCAATGCCTTTAAAAAACAGCGATTGAATTTTTCAATGCCGCCAGTAAAGGAGAAGGATTTGAGGTAGAGGAAAAGGGTGCTGGGCATACTTATTTCAATTACAAAAGAGGTTAAGTTCAAAATTCTGAACCCACCCCAATAAACTTATATCGCACTATTTATATTTTACTCCCCCTCCATGGAGGGGATGAGCTATCTACTTAAAAATCCGTTCCTATCAGCCCAATCCGTGTCATCAGTGTTCCTATCCAAATCCGTATTCCAATCCATATAAAATTTGCGTAGCAAATAAAATCCGTTCCTATCAGCCTAATCCGTGTCATCCGTGTTCTATCCCAATCTGTGTTCCTATCAGCTGGCTTTTAAAAATTGATCTACTGGTTTCATTACAAAACGCCTAATTAAATAAAAAGCAATTAAATACATAAGTATTCTACCTAATATTTTAGTACCTGCCATACCATTACAATTAATATATACCCATAAAGGAACAATCATAGAAAACCCCCATACAAAGTTGATGCTTTTTGTAATGAGTAATTTATACACCCAACCCAACAAACAACCCACTAAAAAAATGGGTAAAAACATAAAGGGAATACCAAAATCTATATAACTCTCGGCAACAAAACCTAAACTCCAAGATGCCCCTTGACCCGATGTTGCCACTTGCCTAATACAATAAGCATTCACCATTTCTGAGTCGTCAATATTTTTTTTATTGGGATTGAAAATACGTGGCACCAAAACGTGCATGATATTATTGAGCCATAACGCTCCATTTTCATGAGGTTTCTCTTGTGGTACTCGAACCATAGATTGGGAAAAAAACTCTATATAACTCAATCGATCAATACTCTCATATACCACATCATTGTCTTTATTAAATGGTTTGGCTTCTTGTGCTAATTCTGCTAATTTCTTTAATGCATCTGAAGTTGAAACTTGAACTGACTGCGTTTTGGTACCCTGATTTAAAAAAAAACGATACTCCCCTTTTATTGTTTGCCAAATAAGTAACAAGTATAGTGTAGCAACAGCCAAAATTATATTTCGCAAATATTGCTTTACCGATAGCTGAATAGGATAAAAAGAAAATACCACTGCTAATGAAATTAAGATGTCTTTAAAGCTAGAAAAAAAGCTTACAAAGCTCAATACTATTTCAGCACCTACAATAAGGGTAATAACCCACATTTGTTTTTTTTGTGCATAAATGGTATGAATTAATAAAAACAATAAACCCGTTTTCATGGCAATTAAAGCAGCAAATAATTGCGAGAACCCAGGAAATAAAAACAATATTCCTTTTAAAAAAGTACTGATTAATGCTGTAGCAATATAGAGGGTTAATACTTTAGTGGTACTGTAATTAAAGGTTTCTGTATAGCTGATTGCTATTTTTTTATCTATATTTCTAGAAGTAATATAAAGGCCTATTGCAAACAACAATAAAGCAATTAAAGCAATAAAAGTGCTTTCAAGAATACGTGGACTCAATGAAAGGTCTTCGTACAAAACCCCTACAATATCGGCATAAAAAACTTTTACTACAATAGATAACCAAAAAAAAGCTAAGCCTACAAAAATTACTTTAGGCTCATTGGCTCGCCAAAAAAGTTTATATAGCATAAATAGTAATCCAAAACTATAAAGTACCAATAATGGCTGAGCTGAAGAAAATATCAATAAAAGTGCTACCAATAAGAAAATAAGCATTATGAATAGCGTGTTTAGATTCCTATTTTCTGTAGTTGAATAAAGATAATTTTTTTGCTGCTTTCATAGTCAATAAGTTCTTGATTATTGACTATTTCATTAAATCCATTTTTTAAAAAAGTATTAATCTCAGATTTATACGTAAGATAAACTGCATCAACATCGGGCATAAAGCTATCTGTAAATACAGTTGGTAGTAAATTTATAAAAAATTGGGGCTTTTTCAAAGCTTTATATCTGCATATTTTTGAATATAGAGGAATCCTTACTCGATTATCAAAAAGTGTAATTAAAGCATCTAAAAACTTTCGTTTCTTTATTTTGTCTTTTGTAGTTCCCTCTGTGAGCCCTGCTCGTTGAGAGGTCATTCTACCCTTGCCTAAAAAATCGGGACATAATATAACTAAGACTCCATTGGGCTTTAAAATGCGTTTACACTCATTCAAAAAATCGGCTGGTCTGGTAACATGTTCTAGTACAAACACAGAAAATACAAAATCAAATTTTAATGAATCAACAGGAAATTGATTTGGATGAGTAAAACACTTAAATGTAGCACCTGGATACTTTTCAGCATTTACTTCTAATTGATTTTTTGAAAAATCTAAGCCTGTATATCTACTTTTTAATTCGGGATAATGAGCTAAAATATTAGATCCTCCACATCCAATTTCACAAATTGACTGACTGTTTTTTGCAATTTCAACAATTTTCAAATACCCTTTTTCCTCATTTTTTATCCAATTATCCTCGGTAAAATTAATTGATGTAAAATAATGCTCGTTATTGCTATAAAAATCGGCAAGCGATAATTCTAAATTCTTTAGTTCATTACTCGGAATGATTGATGAAACCCATTTAATTGTTCGGCTCATAGTTCTCAAATTTTATTTAATATTCTCAAAAAAGCTCTCAGGCCAATTACCATTTTGAATATTGATTGGAAGTTCATTTTGTGGCACATACTCATAATTCTGGGATAAAATTTTTTCAAGAAATTCGGGTGAATGATTTTCCATATGAGAATGCTTCTGCATTTTTTCAATGAGCTTTTGCTTATTTCGCCTTACATAACCTGCGTGATGCATCATACCTACTTCCCAAGGACAATCAATAAAATTGTATAACTTAGAACCAATGTTATTGAATCCTATTTTTTGAAAAAAATGGTTTAACCTCGATTCATTCCAATTTAATACCCTTCTTTGTTGAAAAAAAATGCCTGCTTTTACAAACCCAAAATGTTTGTGAACATATTGTTCTTTAGGCTCTCTTCTATTCCAATTAAAGAAATAATTATACCCACTAATACGCATACCATTGGGTTTCTTTTTTTGCAAATAATCTACAATTGCAGGAAAGCTAGCTTCATCAAAAATTTCATCGGCATCACAAATTAAAAAATAATCGGGTGCTGCATGAAATGCTTGTACTTGTTGCATAGGCACTCCATGTGATAATATACCTTTAGAAGCATTGTGCAAAATAGCTCCCATTTCATGGTTACGAGAAGCTGTTTCATCATTATATCTTCTTACCACCAAATGTATTTTACCATCAGGATCAGGAAAATCCAATACTTTTTGTACAGTTGTATCTGGTTTTACACTTTTGCCATAATAATCTCGATCATACTGAGTAATTACACTAATACCAGAGCAAAATTGATAAATAGGCTTAATGGTTTCAGTAATAAAATCTTCTTCGTTTAGAGCTATAATGATGGCGTGGATTTTCAAGATATATTTGTTATTTTTTGATTAATTTTTAGATGTCTCAAAATTTATAAATGACATTTTATTTGTATTTACCAATTGCTCATATTTGTTCAATTAATAATTGTAAATTTTTATTCATTTGTTGTTTAGAAAATTGTTGGGCTACTTTTTGTTTACCAGCATTGCCTAACTCGGTTCTTAATATTTCATTTTGATACAACCAACTTATTTTATCTGCCAACTCATTTGCATTATTGGCATTAAACGTATACCCATTTATCCCTTCTTCTACAATTTCTACCAATCCTCCTTTATTGGCTACAATAACCGGAATTCCAAACATACAAGCTTCACATGCCATTAAGCCAAAAGGTTCTTCATTTTGTGTAGGTGCAATTACAATATCTAAACCCTCATAAATTTTTTCTACTTCTCTTACAAAACCCTTCCAAATTACATAATCATTGAGTTGTAAGTCGGTAATTTTTTGCTTTATTTCTTGGGTAAATACAGCATCACCCACACCTACTATTACCAATTGTACTTGTTTGTTATTGGCTATTAAATATTGTAAAGCTTCTACTGCTATCAAATGTCCTTTACGGCGAATTACTTGCCCAACTATACCAACTTTCAATATGCTATTTTCGCTTAACTGCTTACTAATCTGAGGTTGTATTTGAATGCCATTATAAATTACCTCAATTTTTTTTTCTGCTAAGCCACATTTTATTAAATCTTGTTTAATGAAGTTGGAAACTGCAATATATGTTTTAACTTTTTTATCGATGAGTTGTAAAAAAAACTTCGATTGTTTACTATGGCTATTCGGGTCATGAATATGATATATAATATTCTTCCCAAAAAATGGATATAGTAATACAATTTGCCTAAATGAAATGGTATATACAATATCGGGTTTAAACTTTTTCTTTACCCGTATAAAATCCCAAATAGCTTTTGGGTAATGCACCAAAGAATCTACACTCCACCAAATTTTGTTGGTATAATACCAACCTAGTTTAATAGCAGTATAGGGTAACTGTAATTCTTTTATTCTATCAATAAAATCCCCATCGTTCCAGCCACTTACCATGCAATGTACGGTATAGCCATTTTCTTTAAACCCTTCTAGTACGTCTAAAGTAACTTTCTCCGCACCCGAAACATAAGTTCCACCTGCAATAACCAATATTTTTTTTGGGGTGCTCATTTTTTGTCTTGTCATCCCGAGGAACGAGGGATCTATATCATTTGCCACGGAAACACGGAAAATCAATTATCAAATTATCACATCATTCAATTATCACATCCTTCATTATCGGTTCAGACCGACCCTATTCCTTACTCCCTATATCCTACTCTCTATTCCCTAATCCCTACTCACCATTTCCCATTAAGAGACTTCTCCTATCATCGAAATAACATAAAAAAATTATTCCCACTAACCACTCACTATTAACCTCTCACTATTCCCTACTCACTATTCACGATTCTCCTCTTACAACTTATCACTCATAATTTACAACTCCTAACTCACTTTCTCCAACCCTTTTTCAATTCCATCTACAATTGCATCAAAACTCCAATCCTGAATCATTTTGTAAGATACTTTCCCCATTTCAATCAATTGGTCTTTATTGGCAAGAAATAATAGATGTAGTTTATCAGTTAAACTTTGCAAATCATTTGTTTCAAATACATAGCCATTTACGCCATTGTTTACCAAGTTTGTTGCACAACCACATTTATTGCTCACTAAAACAGCTCTACTACAAGCCATTGCTTCATTTACGGCTAATCCCCAAGTTTCTCCAGGACCTTGTGAGGGTAAACAAAAAATTTGTCCTAATCTATAAACAGCTGGCATGACTGACTGATTTTGAAAAGGTAGAAAATGAATATTGGCAAATCCTTCAGCTTCTTTTCTTAATACATCTTCTAGTTCTCCATTACCCACCATAAAAAGATGTGTATGGGGCACATTCAATTTTTTGAAAGCTGCAATCAGCAACAATGGATTCTTTTTAGGTTGAAATTTGCCACAAAAAACAATTGCAATATCATTTGCCTGAACCCCAAACTGAGCATGTGTTTGATGAATAAAATCTTCTTGAGTAGTTGCAAGTTGTGCAAATCGATGGTTATCTATTGCATGTGGAGCAAATACCAATTGCTGTTCTTTTAACCCACAATATTTATAGTATTGTTTATTTGCTTCTCCTACATATAAAGCTATATCTACATGTTTGTATACCCAACTAAGCACTAATTTGCGTAGTATTTTCTTGTGCAAAGAAACAGCATCTAATAAAGTAGAATCACCTCTAAATAAAATAGGCAACTTACCTTTAAAGTGGCGTAATACTTTTAAATGCGATTGAAAGTTCCAGCCAAAAACCAAAATATGTGTTGCTCCATAAGCTTTAATAGATTCAATTAAATGAGGGTTCATAATCCCTTTAAAATGATGTGAACCCGGTTGTGCTGCAATATTTTCACAAAACTCATATTCGTAACCTTGCAGCAAAGGAATGTCCCACTCAATGGTTTTACCAAAATTGGGGTCGTACTTGCCTTGCAAACCACCCTTACCCCAAGTGTAAAATACTTTGCAATGCATGCCTCTATCAGTTATATGCTTAAACACAGGTGCATAATACTGAATAGGATGTGTTGTGATGATGGCTAGTTTGTACATTACAAAGTAGTCTTATACCACTCCAAGGTTTTTTCAATACCTCTTTTGATATTTACTTTTGGCGACCAGCCCAAACGTTGGTGAATTTTTTCAATGTCAATAGAACGTCTACGAATATTGTCTATATCTCTTTCTGGCACATTTTTAATTTCTACATTACCTACATGCCCTGCTATAATTTCTGCTAATTGATTTACCGATGTTTCTACTCCTGTACCCACATTAAATACATCACCCAAAGCTTTTGGATGCACTGCTGCTAAAATAGTGGCATCTATTGCATCGGTAATAAAAGTATAGTCTCTTGTTTGTTCTCCATCACCAAAAACCGATAAAGCCTCATTGGTTAAAGCATTGTGTACAAATTTTCCAAGCACACCACAATATGGATTTCTTGGAGATTGACCATAACCATACACATTTGAATAACGAACGCTAGAAGTAGCTATTTCATAATTTTTATTATAAATAAGGGTATAATTTTCTCCCAACAACTTCGTGGCTGCATAGTTACTTAATACATAAGTAGGGTCACTTTCAGAAGCTGGTAATTTTGTACTACTACCATATACCGAACAAGACGAGGTGTACACAAAACGCTCTAACAATGGCAATGCATTATTCTTAATAAACTCTAATATATTTAATGTGCTTTCTGCATTTACCTTCATATCGTCTAAAGCTTCTTTACCCGATGCCGAAATTTGTTTGCATGCTAAATGAAATACAAAATTCACTTGCTCAATTAAAGGAAATAACTGAGCAGTATCTAAAACCGATATTTGATGAAATTGTACTTTTTCAATATCTGCACCTAATACAGCAGGACTGCTGTTTACACAATTATCTACCACAATAACTTCACAGTTATAGGTATTCAACAATGTTTTTACCAAGTTATGTCCCACAAAACCTAAGCCACCTGTAACTAGTACTTTTTTTTGACGTATTTTTTCTAAATGATTAATCATATTATTTTATATATGTTTTGAAATATTTTCGAGAAATATTTTAGTCATTCCTGCTGCTGTGTTTTCTTGCACTAATGGATGAGTAAGCGAAACAGGTTGAAATTGCTGCAAATTGAGATATAAATTATTTAAAGTATCTACTAACGCAGCTTGTTGTTGTATTGGCAATTCATTTTCTTGGGCTGAATATGTTACTACATAAGGATAGTTCACTTCTTTTAAAAACTTTGCCGGAAAAGAATCTTTATGTACAAATGCTAAAAATGGTTTTTTGGAAACTATTAAACCCATGAGTTTAGAAGCAGCATAATAGGGTTGCATACCACCTACTAAAAATAAAATATCTGCAGTAAGCGTTAACTCTACCGCTTTTTTGTAAGTAACTCTTAATGGGAACTCTTTAGCAAAATGGTTCATTTGATTTGCATTAAACCAAGTATGCATTTGAGGTTTTGCTAAACCTTCACCTGCATAAGTAGTTCCATACATTTCTAAATTAAAATTTACTTGTTTTTGCCATAGAGCAAAAGCAGGCATTAATCCATCTAAAACCGGGTAACAATCGCCCCAAATTGCCCCAATATATCGAATGGTAATTGTACTATTGGTGGGTAATTTAATTTGTTTAGCTAGGCTAGTAAAATCATTTTCCTCGGCACCATAAGGCACAGCTACCATTGGTATATTTTTTAGAATAGGATGCCTAGTGATTAGGTTTTGATTAATGCCCTCAGATACAGAGAAAATAACTGATGCATGTTTACACACCCATTTCTCTAAAGTTCTTGCAATAAACTGAGCAGCTTTATATTTAAACCCATGATGATTTTTTGAAGCTACTTCATGTACCCAAGGATCAATAAAATCTATCGCATAAGGTACTTTTGTAAACCATTTTACAATAGGTGCTGCTATTAAAATATACCAAGGAGGTACAGGGTATAAAATAAAATCGGCTTTTAGTTTTTTAGCATCTTTTATTAATTTGAAAATTAAAAAAGGCAACATTCTTAAACCCAAATCGCCAATACCAAATTTTCTAGTCTTGCGTTGATTTAAACAATTGATTTCAGTTACCAAATAATCATTACCTAATAATTCATTCATCCACTCATCGGTAGCTTCTTCTCTATAATATGCATTAACGGTGTAAGCATGTGGAAAGAATCCAAATTGCTTTACATTTCTCACCAATAACCTTACCCTTTGCGATGGAGGTAAAGCCGATGGCGGAAAATGAGGTGCTATAATGAAGAGTTGTTTCAATTATAAATATTATTCCACTTGAATACTAATTTTTCAGATTCAGTTTCCCAATCAAACGATTTAGCTTGCTGAAATCTTTTTTGCTTATTATGTAAAATCTCATTTTTATGTAATAAAACAAATTCAAGTCCATCTTTCAATTCTTTATTTGACTGACCAACACAAATGCCATGTTCACTTTGATAACATAAAAAAGCAGATTGAGCTTTCGTATTAGTGGAAAAGATATATAAGCCAGATTGAAAATACGCTATGATTTTGTTTGTTAAAGCAATCTCTCGGTTATAGTCAGCTGCGTTCATTTCAATTGCTAAACCAATGTCGAATTGTGACAAATATTGATGTAAAGCAACCTGGTTTAGAGGTTCTGTTATTTTTATCCAAGATACATTAGACTGTATAAACTGCTCATAAAATATTGAATCCATTCTACCTACTAATTCGAGACTAATAAATTGAGCATATTTTTCAAGAATTGGTATGATAACTTCCAACCCTCTTCCAAAAGAAATATTTTGAGAAAACCATATAAATTTTAACCTAGTTGTATTTTCAATTTCTATATTTATTGGTACAGTAAATTCATTCTTAGAAAATGTATTGTTAACGGTAAAAATAAAATCTTCCGATTTTTTAGATGCCTTAAGTAAGTCTTGCATTTCAGATGCAATTAGTGGAGCTGCACAAGAAACATATTGTGCTTTGGGTAAAATTTTTTCTAATAAATAAATTCTTCTTTGCTTTTCATTTTCAAAATCACTATGAATTTTTTCTCCAGGATGAAAATCTTCTACATCAAATGCAAACGGAACTTTATTTTTTTGAGCATACTTAAATGCAGGATACAATGTTCCTAATGTATGAGCAATAATTATATCTGTTTTTTTTAAGTTAGCATTTTTCAAATAACAATTTAAAATATAACTACGTTTACTATGACCAAGATAATTTAAAAAAAAACTACTCTTATTTAATGGATATAATAATCTTGCTAACTTTTCAAAGAGTGTACTAATTAACCATTGGATAAAGTTTGTTCTTGTTGCATCTAAATAAATTAAATTAACTGAGTCACTTAATTCTTCCTTATGTTTTTCTTCAATTTTGTCTGACCAATTACCCAATCTAAAACCAATAAAGCTCACTTCTTTACCAAGTTGTACTGCCAACTTTATTTCTTTAAGAATCCTTGGGTTAGTTGTTAAGTTAACACTACTTATAAATAAAATATGTTTACTCAAATCAATTAAATATTAAAAGGATGTTTACTCAATGGCAATTGTGCAAATGGATGATAATTGCCTTTTAAACCTTGAGGGGTTTGGGTTCTTATATCTTGTACAATATTGATAGAGGTTTTGGCTTCTTGTAAACCAAAGCCATTACCTGCCAATATTTGCTGATAACTGTGGGTATGTAATTCGGTGAAACCATCACTAAACTCAAAAGAATCGCCATTGATGTCTAAAGAACGGAAGGTTCTTTTTCCAGCAGCCCTTACATCTTCGGGTATGGTTAAATAATCTATGCTTAAAAACCAACGAACTCTTGCTTGGGTAAATTCTAAATAACCAGCTGCTCTATCGTGTTCATGTACATGTACCACATTTTCTTTTAACTCACCAAAAATCCAAGATAGCATATCGTAAAAATGTACGCCAATATTAGTGGCTATTCCACCCGACTTTGATTTGTCGCCCTTCCAGCTTGTATAATACCAATTGCCTCTTGAAGTAATATAGGTTAAATCTACATCGTAAACTTTGTTAGGATCTCCAGCTTTAACTTTTTCTCTTAGTGCTACAATAGCAGGGTGTAAACGCAACTGCAGAATATTGTAAATACGTTTGCCTGTTTGTTGTTCAATATCGGCTAGTGAGTCTATATTCCAAGGGTTTAACACCAATGGTTTTTCACAAATTACATCGGCATTATTGCGTAATCCAAAACGTATATGAGCATCGTGTAAGTAGTTAGGTGAACAAACCGATACATAATCGATAGGTGTATTTTTTAAACGCAGTTTTTCAATATGTCTATCGAAACGTTCAAACTCAGTGAAAAAATCGGCATTGGGAAAATGGCTATCTAAAATACCTACACTATCAAACTTATCTAAAGCACAAACAATAGCATTGCCAGTATCTTTAATGGCTTTCATGTGTCGAGGTGCTATAAAGCCTGCAGCACCAATTAGGGCAAAATTTTTCATGTGTTATTCTATAAATGATTGAATGGTTGAAATATTTTTTTTGTACGTATGATTCAAAGCAAATTCAATTCTTTGTGCTTGCTCATTAGCAGCATTATACAGTGGTAATTGATGTATTATTTCAGCAAAAAAGTTAGCAAATTCACCTTCATTTCCTTTAGGCAACATTGGAAATAAATTAGTTTGGTCATAATAGGATAAGTAAGTTGAAATAATCACTTTACCTGTACTTAGGTATTCCAATATTTTATGTGAGTTGGCTCCCCCATTTACATCTTTAAATGGATTATTAATATAAATAAAAGCATCAATATTATTCAATTGAGACACTATTTGTTCTGGCTTTTGTATGCCATAAAAAAAAGTATTGCTACAGTTTTTATGAATCCACTGTACCGTATCATAAATTTCTGAGTTAAAACTATTTAGGAGGTTATTTTTTTTATCGGCTGTATAAGCACCCCAAAAATGAAAGTCAACATCAGAATTTTCTGTGATAATTTGTTTTAAATTTTTTTCATCTACAAAAGGCATCAGCAAATTACCAATATAACCAACTTGAATTCTATTTGATTTTGATTGAATAAAACTTGAACTTTTTAGTTCGTCTAAACGTTGTAGGCCAAACTGTTCATAATGCTTGCTCAATCCATGATTAATGAGTAAACAATTATTATTTATTGGTTTAAATTGAGCTAATATTTCATTGGCAACTGAAACAACAGCGTTTGCTTTTGAGCCATTACGTAATGAAGTTTTATGAGCAATTTGGTCAGCAATAAAAAAGAGTTTTTTTGAACTTTTATATCGATGCATGAAGCCATGCAAATTGGGATCAAAATTCCAAACTTGAAAGAGTTTAATTTGATTTTTTTTGCATATCCGTTGAACTAACTTCAATAATAACCAATCATAAATTTGTGTTATTGCTAAACGCCATCTAACAAAATCAATAAACTTGTTATTCCACAAATAACTGTTTATAACGTACAAGTTAGTAAAGCCTTCTACAGGCTCAATTTTAAAATCTTTTACTTGCTTATCTTGATTTGGAGGATTCATGAAGTAAACTTCATATCCTAACTCAAGCAAAGCAATTGCATAATTATGTTTTGATATATGTAAATTACCCCAAGGATTGGGAGAAATAACTAGTATACGTTCCATTATATCTTAACACCCATTTTACGTAAGCCAGAAACAAAAGGTTTTACCACATTTAATAAAGGATATTTACTGTAGATAGTTTGTATGGTTGCAAACTCAGTATGTTCTCTTCTTGGAGCTTTTATAATTGCTTCAAACTCGGCTTCGGTAAGATTAAACTTTTTTAATACAAATGCATAGTCCTGCTCTAGTTGTTCTTTTTCCATAATGGGTTTTTGCAATTGAGATAGGGCTTCTGCCTTGGTAATTTGTCCACTATAAATTAAATCAGACAAATGTGCTTTCCGTTTATCTATTCCAAATTTAACTGGCAAAATATACCCTTGATAAAAACGTGTAAACACACTTTCATAGTGCTTTCCTCCATAATCTCTCCAATCTAATTCTTTAATAATCACTTCTTTTACAGCTTGTTTGTTATAGTCTAAATAGTTCAACAAATTAATGGTATCAATCCCTTTTAAAGATGCATACATTTTTTTTTGTTTTAGACCAAAAAATGGATAGGTTTTTAAAGGGGCTGTTCCAAATTTTTTATGAATGTCTTTAATATTGGCATCGTCATTTTTTGTAAAAACCCAATGCTTAGGTAAGGTAGCTTCAGTAACAATATTGTAACCACTTAAAATATGTTTAATATTATTTTCGGCTGCCAACTTAAATAATGTTCCAGCAATTGCATGATCGGTTAAGGCTTCAATATCTACAACAGATGCTTTTAAATAAGCCAATTGTAAATCTTTAAACTCGTTCCAATCTACTACCAAAGTATATAAATCAAAACCAAGCTTACCAATAATATTTTCAATATTTTTTACAGCCAATTCACTATTCCAACCATTATCAAAATGTACTACTAAAGTTCGCAAGCCTAAATTTTTAGCTTGTAAACATAAATAGGTACTATCTACTCCTCCACTAATGCCAGTAATACAATCATATTTTTTCCCTTTACCGTCGGCTTTAATTTTTTCAACAAGTTCTTGTACTTTTTTTGAGCCAGCCTCACCCTTTAAAACAAAATCATTTTCTTTTTGCAAGTGTTCATAGTAATAATTACAAATACCCTTTTCGTCGAACGTAATATTAGGATCGGCAATTGTATCCATTACACTAATAGCACATTGCTGATATGGTCTATTAAAATTAATGGCTGCATTTTGCTTGAGTGCTTCTTCGTTGTATTGCTGCATGTAATTTTTTCTTAAGCTTTATTTAAGCTATTTTAAGTTATTGAACCCTTGTTACTTGATTATTAATTAATTGATAAACTTGCTTAGACTCTTGGCAAATTGCTTGATTATTATCATCAAAATGCAATCTATGTCCATACTCACTTACCCAACCAATTTGTTTAGCTGGATTACCCACCATTAGTGCATAAGGGAGTACAGGTTTGGTTATTACTGCCCCTGCACCAATTAAACAAAAGCTACCTAGCTCATTGCCACAAACAATAGTAGCATTGGCTCCTATACTTGCTCCTTTTCGTACATGTGTGGTTTTGTATTCATCCTTTCGTATCACTGCACTTCTTGGATTAATTACATTGGTAAATACCATACTTGGACCTAAGAACACATCATCTTCACAAATAACACCTGTGTAAATAGATACATTGTTTTGTACTTTAACATTATTCCCTAAAATAACTTGTGGAGATACTACTACATTTTGACCAAGATTGCAATTGTTGCCAATAGTACAATTAGGCATAATATGAGAAAAATGCCAGATTTTTGTACCAGCACCAATGGCACAGCCTTCGTCTATTACTGCAGTAGGGTGTGCAAAAAAGTTTGGACTGATCATGTTTAATTAATTGAGAAATAAAATTTTTTTTAACACTGATAACAATAATAAGAAAACATTCTACAATAGGATATTTCACCTTTTACCTTGCCCCTCCTAACATTATATACCTCCTTCGTCAACATGACATATAAAAAGAAGATATAACTTCTAACCTCTTCCTTATACCTCCTACCCTACACCTTCTCCCTTCCTCCTTTCTACTCACTCAATTTCTTTCAGCTCTTGTCTTGTAGGATAACTTATTAAAACAGCTCTATGTGGTCGTTGAAAAACAAACATACTGCCTGCAGCCAATGCACTTGCTCCTGCGTGTTTTGCCAACTTAAAATCATTTACCGTTGTTGCACCACCAATGGCAATTACTGGTATACTTACTGCTTTACTTACCTGCTCAATTAGTGCTACATCGTAGCCTGTAAATGTGCCATCTTTATCTATGCTGTTTAATAAAATTTCACCTGCTCCTAAAGCAGCTACTTGTTGTGCAAATGCAACAGGATGTAATCCTGTATTATTTTTACCATTATCTGTAAAAACACGATACCCTTTTAAAAATACTTTTTTTACATCAATTGATACTACCACACTCTGATTACCAAATAATCCAGCAGCTTCTGTAATTAAAGCAGGATTAGTGTGTGCTGCTTTATTAATGATTACTTTTTCAATACCGTTGTATAGTATTTCTTTTATCTGTGCAATGGTTGTAATGCCTCCTCCATAAGCCATGGGCATAAATGCTTCACTGGCAATTTCTGCTATAGCTGCAATATTGGGTGCTCTGTTTTCTCTGGTAGCATCAATATCTATTATTGCAATTTCATCTACCTCTTTTTCATTAAATATTTTCACCGCATTTATTGGATCACCCACATACTTATAGTCTTTAAACTGAACGGATTTTACCAAGCCGCCTTTATGAATTAACAATGATGGTATAACTCTCGTTTGCAATTTTTTAGTGATTTGTTATTTAGGGATTGGTGGTTGGTGAAATAGGGATTTGGGATTGGTAACTAGTGATTAGGGATTGGGGATTAATTTACTTTTTAAAGATTTAATTAATCCAACTAACATCTTACTAATTTGGGTGTTTGTATATTCCAAATCCTCCATATCAATCCCGTAAATATTTTTTGCTATTTGAATCAGTGTATCCACTTCCGAAGAAGAACCTAATGCTATATAAAAATTGAATGTATTTTTTGGTATTTTTTCTTGCTGCTCCTTCTGCAATATTTGTTGGAATTGAAACTGCTGCTCTTTGCATTTGAGATATTAATCCAAATTTTTCTGAATCTGGTAATTGCTTACATGTTTTATAAATATTTGTAACAAACCCAATACTTAATTTCCAAACCTCTAAATCTTTATGTGTCATTTTTAGTGATTGGTGATTGGTGATTAGTGAATTGGGATTGGTGATTTGATATTCGGGATTTTTGACTGGTGATTGGGGATTGGTGATAGTGATTTGTTATTAGGAATGGTGAATAGTGAAATGTGACTGGTGAAGAAACTACATCCCCATTCCCTAATTCCCTATTACCAACATCCCAATTCCCAATTCCTCAAAAACCACTTCCCCATTCCCTACTAATAATATAAAGCAAAATTTTCCAACAACTTCATTCCAAACTTGTGGCTTTTCTCAGGATGAAACTGAACCCCCAAAATATTTTCATGTTCAATACCAGCAGCAAAGGGATAGCCATAATTTGCTGTAACCAATACATCTGCTGAATTTTCTAATGCCAAATGATAGGAGTGTACAAAATAAAATCGAGGCTCATTAGGCATATTGGTAAATAACTTAGACTGTTGGTAATTATCTACTTCACTCCAACCCATATGTGGAATTTTTTGATTGGCTTGCAATTTTGTTTTGTCAAATGCAATGGTTTTACCTGCAATCCATCCAAGCCCAGAGGCTGTTCCTTCTTCACTACTTTGTGTTAATAATTGTACGCCTAAGCAAATGCCAAGTATAGGCACTTTTTTTTCCAATACCTTTTCATTTAAAATGCCCACCAATCCACTTTTATGTAATTGCTCCATACCATAATTAAAATGACCAACACCGGGTAAAATTAATTTTTCGGCTTTTTCAATTGCCCCTACATTATTGGTAATTTCAGCTGCTACACCAATTCTTTTAAGCATATTTTTAATGCTCGATAAATTGCCCACACCGTAATCTATAATGGTAATCATAGTTTTAACTTACTAAAAGTTTACCTAGCTCATTAGCCCAATAATTGGCATCGCACTTTTCTTTAAAACGATTATATGCATTTTTGCGTAACGTATCTTTTTCAACTTCAGTCAAATTATAAAATGCAATAATTTTCTCTGCTAAGATTTCTGGTGTTAAATCTGCTGGTAATAAACCACCCACAGCATGATCTACTATTTCTGATGTACCTCCAACATTGGTTGCCAAAACAGGAATTCCAGCAGCAAAGGCCTCCATGATTGAAACAGGAACACCCTCAGATGAGCTAGTATTTATAAATAAATCTATTGACCTACTTGTGTAATAATCTTGAATTTCATGAGAAGGTATAAATCCCTCAAAAATAAATTGATTGCTTACCCCATTTTGTTGGGCTTTAAGTTCAAGTTCTTTTTGCAAAGCCCCATCTCCTATATGCCTCCATTCAATAGGTATATTCATATACTTTAAACACTCAACCATTATGTGCACTCTCTTTAAAGGTATAATACTTGAACAACTTACAATTCGAATAATACTATCGGAAGATTTTGATGCAACTTTTCCATTACTTATGGTGCCTAAACGTAATAGTCGAATTTTTGATAGTGCCTCATTCTGATCGTTAAAATATTTTTTAAGATATTGCTCTCCGTTTAACGAAATTGGTAGTAAATATTTTGCTCTTTTAAAAAGTATGTTTCTGAAAGGTATATAACCGGAGTTTCTTTCTTCATATAAATCGTAACCATGTAATCTTATGGTAATTGTTTTTGCTTGCACATTTTTTTTAAAGGGTAGTAATTCACAAGCACCTTTTCCCCAAAAAAAATACATCACCGTATTGTCAGTGGCGTTATCTAATATTTTATTCAACCTTGGGTGATTTGCAAGTAATAAAACCTGCTTACAAGCTACTGCCCAATTAATTAAATAAGCTTTATTGCTATATACCTTTTTTGAGAAAAATTCTTTCAAAAAAATAATTGCATACTTTGAACATAGAATTTTAAACCAATCTAACTTGCTAATATAAAATCCATCTTTTGTATAAAGTGGTTCTTCTAAAAGTACATTCTTAGGTAATGCTTTTGGCTGATGATAATTACCGCCATATGAAAAAGGAACTACTGTAATACTAGTGAAATAATTTACCAAAACGCTTAGTTCATTGGCTTTCCATTGTTCACCAATTCCGTAAGGAAATGAATTAGTAAAATAAAGTAAGTTCTTAGCCATTGAGTTTTTGGGTATAATATGCATCGAACTGTTCAGCAATTAACTTAAAATCAAAATGGTTTTGCATATAACTGCTTGCTATTTCAGATTGATTATTTAGTACAGTAGTATTATTCATTATTTCTTCTAAGGAATTTACAATTGTATCAACCTGATTGTGTTCAATAAATTGCGTAAAAGATGCATGCAAATAATCTCTTGTACCAATTAAATCGGTTGTAATAATTGGTAACCCACAAGCAGCCATTTCTAACAATGCGTTATTGGCAGTACTATCTAATAAAGGCATTAGACCAATATGCGAAGATCTATATAACTGAAGTAACTCGGTATCTGAAACAGAAATTCTCAAATCAACAGATTTGTACCTTTGCAAATCGGTAAATAAATTATATAAATGTGGATTGAAAGCTAGTGCCCTTTCGGGATAAACAATTACAAAACGAATGGGTAGCTTACGTAAGTAACTCAATTGAACAACTCTTCTTAGTGTTTCGTAGTCTCTTAAATGAGCACCACAAGTTATACACTGAAATATTTTTGATTTTTCTACACTAGCATCTGGCGTAAAATAATTTGTTTCTACACCATGCGGTATAAAGGTAATATCGTTTGTAAACTTTTGTAAATAGCTTATTGGTTCGGTAGATACTACAACAATTGAATCAGAGCTATGGATATTTTTTGTATAATATGGAAATAGTTTTTGTTGTGCAATTGGTTGATGAAATGTTATCAGCCTTTTATACCCATCGTATGCTAGCTGTGCCATATCTTCCATATAAGTAATATGCAATAAATCAATACTATTTTTTTGTATATACTGCTGTAGATTACTTTTTAATAATTTATCGTAATTTACCCTTAAACCTGGTAGGCGATTGATCACTTTATCGAAAAAGTTGAGCTGTTGGAACTTTTGTATGCCAATAGCAGAAGATTTATACTTACTATAATGCAGGTATCTTGTGTAACCACTATTATTTGTGTGGTGTGCAAAAGACTTATCTAAAACTAATAATGAAGTTTTGTTTTTACTCATATTTATGATAGAGCCTCTAAAAATTTGGGAGTATTTTTTTGATTATATTCAGCAATAAAAGTTTCGCAATTCAACAGTACAAATAGATAAACTAGCATTGTATTTTATAACTGTTTATTCTTCTTTAAATGTTACAATAGGAATACCTTATACCCTTTTGCTCCAATAATCTAAAACATCAGTTAAACTTCTTTCTAATGCAAAATCAATCTCCCAATTGGTTTGCTTTTTGAGTTTATTGTTATTTCCAATGATTATTGCATTGTCATTAGGTCTAATTAGGCTAGGATTAATATTTGTTTTTACTTCAATATCTAAAATATTGGCCATTGAAGATATAATTTCATTTAAAGCTGTTCCTTTTCCACTACAAATATTATATACTTCACCCTTTTCCCCATATTTAAAAAGTAAATAGTACGCTTTAACTACGTCTCGAACATCTAGAAAATCTCTTATTATACTCAAATCACCCGTAATTAACAAAGCCTCTTTTTTGTACTTTTTTATTTCAACCAATTGTTTTGCAAATGATGAGATTACAAAAATATCTTTTTGTCCAGGACCAATATGATTAAATGAACGTGTTAATACAATATCCATCCCAAATCCATCTACATAAATCTTAGATAACATTTCTTGAGACACCCTTGCAACTGCGTATGGACTAACAGGTTTTAGTGCATGGTCTTCGTATAATGGCATATCAGATGCATGAACATTACCATATTCTTCAGAAGAACCGATTGAAAGAATACGACATTTTAAATCTAAGCTTCTAACTTGTTCTAGCAGGTTTAAAAAAATATTGGTATTATTTGAAAAACTTGTTACAGGATGTTTCCAACTAAAAGCAACGCTACTAAAAGAAGCAAGGTGCAATATATAATTTGGCTGAAATTGATAAATTACACTATCAACTTGAGTTTTATCGAGTAAATCAATTTTGTTAAAACTAACGGTTAAATAATTGTAATGTAAATAATCAAAACCGGGTTCATTAATATCTAAACCTAAAATTGCAGTAGGTTTTTGTAAGTTTTCTAATAAAGTAAGAAAATGTTGACTTACAAAGCCTGAAAAACCAGTTATGATATATTTATCCATTATGTTTTATTTATTAGGTTAAAATATTTGACTTAATTTTTCTAAATTTTTTTCAACAGAAAAATCAGCATAAAATAATTCACCAGCTAATTTTTTTTGTACACTAAAAAAAGCTTCGTCAGTAATAAGCCTTGTTATGCCATTGGCAAACTCTATAGCTGTATTACCAATTAATACTCCACCAATTGGCTTTTTATTTAAAAATCCATCAACCCCTTTAGATGTACTTACAACAGGTATGCTGTAAGACAAAGATTCGATAACTTTTATTTTCATGCCAGTACCTCGTTTAAGTGGGCAAATGGTAATTTTTGTTTTTTGATACAAAGCATCGGCATCTTCAACAAAACCAAGTAAGGTTACATTATTTCCATAGTTTTTTTCAGTGATATACTCACAAACTCTACCAGCAATTGCTATTTTAATATAACTGCCTAATAAGTGATATACTTCTTTTAAAAACCAATTGATGGCTTCAATATTGTAGGGGTTGCTGCTTCCTACAAATAAGACATCATATTGTAACCCAGATTTTGAAATTTGTTCATTAGGTTTAAAAAATTGTGGAATGTAATGATGTTTTATATTTGGCAAAAAAGATGAAAAGATTATATACTCATCGTAAGATATATGTATAATTTCATCAAATTGGCTTAGCTTTTTGAGTTCGTCGCCAAATACGTTTCCAATATTTTCTAGTTTAGGTTTAGGATTACATTTATAATAATGCTGTAAAGTGAGAAAATCTGTTGGGTCAATTATTGCTTTTCCTGTAAACCCATTTAGTCTCATGTGTTTAGCTAAATCTGCCCAATAAGTATAGGTTATTAAAAAAATATCGTAATTATTTGATTTTTGTAGTTCTTCAACTTTTGAAATTAAGGAATTGGTTACCAAATTATCTAATCTCTTCATCTCTTGTTTAGTAGGCCTAGGAAAGATTTTATAATATTGGTTTTGGATTTTCCAAAAAATAAATTCAAGCCCTTTCTTTTTACTTTTAACCTCTTCAGTATAGTGTATGGAGTTTACCAAATCATTATCTAAAACAAAACTGTTTAGAATTTCATGGTTCTCAATACTCAACATATCTACTTGAAACCCTTTATTCTTAAAATACTGTAAAATGGTTATTACACGAACATATATTCCATGCTCAGTAGTAGCAAACTTTTCTGGAAAAAAATATAGTATTTTCATTTATTGATTAACCTATTTGTTACGATGATTTATTAATACGCTAATGACTAAATTAGCCATTAATTATTTGTTTATTTAACCCCATTTCCATAATAATTTTTCTTGTCCAAATTATAGGGTTAACTTTTAAACAATGTTCCTTATTTTGTCTTGTTATATATAGGTAGGGAAATTTAAAAAAAAGCTTTATCGTATTTTTAAAAGAACTTGAATTAACAAATGTTCTTCTAGTATGTAAAAACTCTTGCATTAGATAAAAATCTTTTAAAGATCTACGATAATATTTTTTATTCAGACCATATTGAATAGATGTTGAAAAAGCTATTTCAATAAACTTTTGGAATTTTTTATATATTAATGGATTTGTTTTAGTATCTATACTTGTTAATTGTTTACCATGCACTCTCCAGGTGGCTAGATATTCAGGAATATGTAAAGTATTGTATAACAAACTTACCCTCATACCCCATTCAAAATCTGCAATTGGCCCACCGTTTGTTAAGAAAAGTCCGAGCTTATTAAACACTTCTTTTCTTATTAAAAGTTGTGTAATTGAGGTGTAAACGGTTTTTAATCCGCAGTGTAAAATACCATCTAAAGGAGCAATTCGAATATGTTTTTGATTCATTAGCTCACCATAATATTGACAAGCATAATAGTTGTTCCAGTTTTGTGTTGTAGAAGGTTTACTTGCTTCGTCTATTATGGTAAGCTTACAATGTGCTAATCCACAATCTTCATGTTCGTCTAATTCTTTGCTCAGTACTTCCAATAAATTCAATTGCATCGTATCATCGGCTGTAGCAATATAAATGTATTTGCCTGTGGCTTTTTCAATGCCTTTATTCCATGCATCATAAGGTCCATTAGCAGGATATTGAAAAAGCTTAAACCGTTTGTCAGTATCTGCAGTTGATTGGAGTTTTTCCCATGTTCCATCGGTAGAAAAACCATCAATTACAATACACTCCCAACTATTCATTGTTTGTTGAACAATGGTGTCAATACGTTCTTGTAAAAACTCAATTGAGTTATATGTTGGAAGTATGATGCTTATTAAACTATCCACTTACTTTTTTTTAAACCCGCTGATTACTTCGTAAAAATTTTTCTTTTCAAAAATTTTCAACTTACCATCTACAGTACAATCATATATTTCTCTACCAAATCTGTTAAAGTAATAATTTGCAATACTGTAAGATATTTCATTTGCGGGCAAATCGGCCAAATGCCATTGCATTCCTTTAAAATAATCGGGATGAAAATGATTCTCATCTTCTTTATCCATTAACTGCTCTGCATTTGCTTGCCCTTGTTGCTTGAAGTTATGATCTACACCAATTAATGCAACCCGTTTAAAACCCATAGCCCAAGCTAATTGTATAGCAACACTTGTAACTGTGCCTCCTTCATATAATTCTCCACTTACATCCATACCAAAACCAAAACTTGGCTTTGCATTTATTTTATAGATATTATTAAGTCCATCTTCAATGCAATTAGAGTTTTGTGCTGAAAGAAATACAGGTATTTTGCTATTTTCAAAGACATCTTTTGCTTGTTCTATAACTAGCGGATTCACAGATGCCAAATAAGATAGGTTTAAATTGCATTTATCGTACAAATGAATTTTGTTCATGCCAAAAGTATGATAGTCTTTCAGCATAGTTAAATCCATTTTGTTTAATGATGGTCCATTTCCAACAATAATACAATCTTCTCCATCGTGTATATTATTGAATTGTTTTAGATTGGCTTCATAACTCTTTTTCCAACTAATAGTAGATGGATTATTTTTTAGTTTCTTATAATATGCATAAGCAAACTTTAATGAATTAAAATGCCTGTTTATTTTTTCTGTGAAGCTCATTTAATCTAAATCTTTTAAAACATTACTAATACCACCATCTATTTGAATATTGGCTCCATTGATAAACCCTAAACCATCTTCGGCCAATAACAATGCTAGTTTAGAAACTTCGGCTGGTTTACCTATTCGTTGTAATGGATGCAAGTCGTGTAGCTTTTGTACCATGGTTGCATCGTTATTAAACCCATCGTGCAACATAGGTGTATCTATAGCTGCTGGGCTAATAGCGTTTACCCTAACTTTTCCTTGTAAATCTACACTCATACTTTTGGTTAAGCCCACCAATGCACTTTTTGAAGTAGCATAAGCAATAAACCTTTTCTTGGTTAACTGTTGGTGTATGCTTGCTATGTTTATAATACAGCCCCTTACTTTTTCTAATCGATCTAAAAAAAACTGGCTCAACAATAATGGACCTGTTAGGTTAACATTAAAGGTTTGATTCCAATCGTCTAAATGTACTTCTTCTACGCTTCCTAATATTTGTACTGCTGCGTTATTGATTAACACATCTAAATTGGGCACTTGCTCATTAAACAATGCTTGCATTTGCAAACGATAAGCTTCATTTGCACAGTATTGATGTAAATCGAAACTAATGAACAAGTCACAAAACTCAGGTGGAGTTTGTTTTATGTCTAACCCTATTACAAAATAGCCTTGTTCTTTAAAAGCTTTGGCTAATCCACTGCCAATTCCTCCTAAAACACCTGTGATAATTACTTTTTTTTGCATTAGGCAATATTTAAAAATCCAAATAATAAATCAATGGCCTTATAACTAGCTCTACGAACGCCTTCTATCGTATTAGAGCCATTGTGAGTTCCAAAAATACATTGTTCAAATTGTCTTAACGGATTATCTGGTAATAAAGGTTCTACTTCAAACACATCTAAAGCCGCCGAATGTACTTTACCACTTTGTAATGCTGCTACTAAATCGGCTTCATTGATTAATGGACCTCTTGCTACGTTTACTATTCGTACTCCATCTTTCATTAAAGCAATACTTGCCTGATTAATCATGTGCTTACTGCTTGGTGTTAATGCACAAGTTAACACCACAAAATCTGCTTCTGCTATTCTTTCAGGAAAACTGAGAATAGCATGAGCACCTACTTCTTCTGCTGTGCATGCTGCAAAAGGATCATAAGCATGAATGATTACATCAAATCCACTTAATCTTTTTATGGTAGAGCGTCCAATATCGCCCAATCCAATTACAGCAACCGTTTTTCCAGCAACGCTCATGCCCGATGGTTTTATCCAATTGCCTTTTCGTACCTCCCGATCAATCAAATAACTTTCTCTTGCCAAACCTAGTAGGTAAGCCATACCTAAATCGGCTACTTCGCCACCAAACATTTGTGGTGTATTGCTAATCGGAATGCCTAAATCTTTACATGCAGCAAAATCTACATTATCTACTCCAACTCCCCATTTAACGGCTACTTTTAATTTTCCTGCTTTTCCTGCTTCAAATACTTTTCTGGTGGCTGGGTCATCGCCAATTATCCAAGCATCAACCGTTGGAACAAGTTCTATTAACTGTTCTTCTGTTAACACCTGTACTACATTTGGAGTAACTAATTCTAACCCTTTCTCAGTAAAAATATGTCTGAACTCTTCCACTCTGCGTAGCATGGGTGGGCATGTAATAAGAACTTTCATGAGGCTATATAAATTTGAATAAGGATTGCTTAATGGTAAATCGGGAATCGTGAGTGGTGAGTAGTAAATAGGAAATCGACAATAAACAATTAAAAATGATCAAATTATTTTTTAGCATTATACTTTTCAAGAACACAAATCACAGTTGACAGTTGACTGAACAATGGTGACAGCTAACAAAATACATTCAATTATTTATCTGTTTTTACATGATTTACAATATCTTTTATTGGGAGTAGGCGAATATTGAGCGTCATTTCAAAATGTTACAAAATTCGCTGTTACATTTTAAAATGTAACATGAAAAAATGTAACAAAATAAATTTTACTTTTTTTCTTTTAAGACTTACAACCAACTATTTATTTAAACCGTTTACTTCTTTATACAAAAATTCGGCAACTTTAAAATTTAACTCTACATCAATATCTTGTGCTTCTATTTCAGGCATTTCAAATAAGAATGGTCGGTCGCCAATTCTATTATGCTTTCTTAGTAAGATTTCTTTTGAGAATAAATACATACAAGAATTTTCCTCGAAAATGGGTGGCAAATCTTGTGTTCTCAATAAAATATTTTGATTGTGATTGATAGGCCTTGCCAATACATCCCAAAAACGTACATTTTTTCTAGTTACTGTAAATAAGGAATCGTACATGGGGTATATAGACAAGAATTTTTGAATACCCGCTTCTATTGTGGCTGCTGTTAGTATTGGGTTGGTACTATGCGTTTGCAAATAAAAGTCGGCAGGAATTTGATTAATGGCATTCAACAACACATCATTCATAGCAATACTGCCATCTCTTAAATGTTCTGGACGTTCTAATACTTGAACTGTAGGAAAATGTTGTTGGGTTAATTCAATTACAATTGGGCTATCTGTATCAATAACTACAGTATCGATAGATTGGCATGCCAATAAACTTTCTACTACATGAAAAAATAAAGGTTTACCTGCAAAATCTCTATAGTTTTTTCCAGGCACTCTTTCACTTGAGTGACGCATTGGTACCAATGCTGCTATTTTGTAGTTAGTCATATTTTTATTTAAAATCTATTGATGTTTTAATTTTGAAAAACCCACCCCAATCATCATTTTTCTTATTTGAAGTTTTGAACGCCCCTCCTAGGAGGGGATGAGCATTTTGTTAAGAATAGATTGCCACAGAAGCACGGATATACACTGAAATTATCAAATATAAAATCCGCTCAAATCCATCCAATCAGCGTCATCCGTGTTCCTATCCCTTGGCGAAGCCAACATATTAAATCTTTCGAACTACTGCCCTCACAGGGGAACCTTCCAATCCTTCCAACTTTAAAGGCAAACAAATTAAATCGTACCATCCTGCCTCTACATTTTCCAAATTCAAGGTTTCAACAATTACTACTTCATGTTGTAATAATATTTGGTGAGTTGCTGGTCCATCATGAAATCGTTGAATAGATAAATAATCGATACCTATTAAATGAATACCTCTATCAACAATCCATTGTGCACCACTTGCATCGATACTGCAAAAATCTTCCTGAAAATCAGTCAAGCCTTGTTGCCAATACAACTGATTATCAGTTTTCAATAACAGTTTAGTACAGTTTTCTGGAATATTGGCTGCTGCTAAATGAGCAGCTGTAATACTTTTTACTCCTTTAATTACTGCTATATACGTTTTACCAATCAGCTTATTTAAATCCATCTCATGAATGGCTTTTGCTTGATGCACAAAATGAAGAGGAGCATCTAAGTGTGTACCTAAATGCGAATCGATGGTAAAAGATGATAAATTGTTGGTTTCATTGGGCATAACCATATGCCACTTGTACTCAAAACCAATACTGCCCGGCCATTTAGGTAATTGATTGGAAATAGGGTAAGTTAAATCTATATATGTATGCTCCATGCTTAACTATATTCAATTTTTTTAGATGCTTTTGATACAATGGGATCAATACTATCTTGCTGCTTGGTTAAAGCATTGGGATAATAAAAACGATTTTTTAATTCTTTGGTAATAACACCTTTTTGTTGATGACCTAAATAAGTGCCATAAAACTGCATAAATCTAAAAATAACAATATTGTTTAATTCTTTCCAGAAGCACCCTTTTTGAATGGCATGATAGGCGTCTGAAAAAGTGTTGGATATAAATAATTTGATAAAGCCTAAAAAACCAACATGCACTTTGGGCATGATATGTTTTAAGGCAATGGCTTCTCTTCTATAACGATTTTTTATTTTTTGGGGTGTTTCTTCATGCACATGTACAATAGCAGCATCAGCATCGTATACAATTCGGTATCCTTTTGCCATTATTTTATGTGCCCAATCTAAATCTTCTAATCCGGTTAGTGCTTCATCGTATGGCTGCTGTAACCATAAACTTTTTCTAACAGCACAATTGGCATTGTTACAAAATGGTGTTGACTGATTTTTGTTACTTACTTCAGGAAACCACTTATTAAATACCTGTTGTTCTGAAAAATGAGTTAAATCATTGCCTGTTTGCCTGCCATACACTAAGCCAACACTATCACTTTTAAAAGGCTCTACCATTTTAGTAATCCAATCGGTATAAACTGGATATACATGTGCCGATGCAAACAAAAGAATATCACCTGTAGCTTGCTCACAACCCATATTTAAAGCCCTACCAAATGAAAAATCTTCTTTCGCAATAGAGATTATTTTTGCTCCCATATGTTTGGCAATAGCAACAGTAGAATCGGTTGAACCTGAATCTACTACTATAACTTCAATCGAAAGCCCTGTTTCAAGTTCCTGCCTTTCGATGCCATCTAATAAACGACCAATATGTCGTTCTTCATTGTGGGATCGTATGATAATAGAGCAGGTCATTATTTAATCAATGATTTAATAACTGACTTTATAAAAGCTCTTTTCTTACTGAAACTTAGAGATGAAAGCAACACAGCAGTAATACACTTTATTTTTTTATAGCCGAATGAAAATTTATTTGTGGTGATATTATACCTAGTTAATATTAATCTATCCGTATATTCTTGTTTATTAATACCTACAGCACTTAATAAGTCAAAATCAGCACCTCCCTTTACACGCTGTATTTCAGATTCAACTTTATCTACAAATAATGGAACAGCTTTATTAAATTCAAATAGATTAACATTGTGCCCAATTTGAGAAGAGTGAACTCTGTAATTCCATGCAGTTTCTTTTGTAAATAAAACATCCCCATTTAAAGCCCCAATTTTAAACCACAATAAATCATCACTATACAAATATTTAGATAACCCGGAATTGATAAACCCACCAGCTTTAATAAAATGCTCTTTTAAAAAGACTATTCCAGGAATCATCATGTCAATGCGTTGATCAATCCTACCTTTTATAAAACCATTAAAATCCCAAACCCCAAGATTGGTGTTATTAGCTGGCGAAACAAACTCACTTTTTTCATTGATTCGATTGAATGAAACCATTATAAAATTACTTGTTGCCAAATATTTTTGAATTACTGCATGCAAAGTTGAATCAGCTTCGTCATCATCTCCAAAAATCAAAACATGGTCATTGCTGCATGCATTTACGGCATTTGTCCAGGAACTTAAAGGATTGAGTTGACTGCCCGATTTAATAATCTTGACAGGACTATTTGGAAATTCATTTACTATAAACTGATCAAGGTTTTGACCAACACTGTTATCATAAACTATTACTTCATCAAATGGAATCGTTTGGTCTAATAATGACTGAATTGCTTTTTTTAAATAAAACTCCCTTCCAATTGTAGGTAAGGTAACTGAAAGCTTAGGCATTTTTTAATTTAAGTCCTCTTAATACACAATCATCTGTCCAATAATATTTCCACTCTGCAAACCTGCCTGCTAAATGCAAACTTGCTTTTTCATTAACTTGATAGTTATCCCAATTGGTCATTGGATGTAAATCCTGCTGGTTGCGTACCAAACCAAATTGAGTTAAATATTCCAAAATGGTATTTAAAGAATCCTTTCTTTCATGGTCACAAATAACATTTGCCCATTGTACCCATTTGGTATGACATCCTGTAATCGAAACTTCATCTTTTATTAAACCCATCTCTACTATTTCCTGCTTCACTTTTTCGGCTATCACTTCTATGCTTTCTTCCAATGGTTTATACTTAGAAAAATATACTTCTACTTGTACACCTGTTTGCCCGGTTGGTGCATTGTTTGGAGAAAGCAATTCAGTGCAATTAATTCTTGTGCTGTACTTATCTTCGTCGTACACATACATCCAGTTATAATCTAATAAAGTAGTATGATTGGCTGTAATATTTACCAGTAAAACAGCAGAACAAGCTAACTTTTTTGCTGCTTCTTTTATATTGTAAGGAGCATCACTTTTAGCAATTAATTCTGGCAAAGGCATTGTAACAACTAACTGATCATAATAAACTATAAGCCCATCACTAAATACAAGTTGCTGATTGTTAAATGATATTGAACTAAGCTCCTTATTCAGTTGCGTTTTAATTCCTTCTTTTATTTTGTTGGTATAGGAAAAATAGCCTCCCTGCTGAGGATACCTGATTTTATTGATATAATGTGTTTGCACTTCCAATGCTTGTAAATAACCTGCTTTAACATCTTCAACATTAGGGTAAAAAACACGTTCACCCACCCAGTCTGTGGTCAATAATTCAGGATCTACTGTCCAATATTTTTTGGTATATGCTCTTGGAAAATGCTCATAAAATATTTCTCCAAATGCAGCTTTTAGCCATTGTGCATAGTTAGAAGGTTGTGCATAGCTATCTAACTTTTCCCTGCTTTCTAAAAAATCTTTCAAACAAGCATCACGTAATGGTTGAGGAATAGCAAAGAGATTGGATTGTGCAGGATGTGGTATCCAAACTCCTTTATAATAATTGGCAGTTTCTACAGGATATTCCAAAAATTGTTGCTCCACATTATCAGCAAACAATTGCTTTACATATTCATGTTTGGTAAAAGATACATGTGGCCCCTCGTCCCAAGTAAAGCCGTCAATTATTTCAGTGTGTATATGACCACCCAAATAATTTTTTTTCTCATATACCACACAGTTCTCATGCCCTAAATGATAGGATGCACTGATACCTGCCAAACCTGCTCCTAAAATGGTGTACATTAAACTGCCTGAATATATTGTTTAATCATATCAACTACATAATCGTAATGTACTTCTTCTAATCCCGGCCAAACACCTAACCAAAATGAACGGTTCATTACTATATCGGTATTTTCTAAATTGCCTACAATTCTTTTTTCTATATTCAAATAAGCAGGTTGCTTGGTTAAATTTCCTGCGAACAATAATCTAGTTCCTATTTTATTGTCTTCTAAAAAACGTACTAGATCGTTTCTGTTTATTGGGCTGTTTTCTCTTACTGTAATTAAGAAACCAAACCAACTTGGATTACTGTTTGGCGTTGGTTCTGGAAGTATAAAATGTTCTTCAAACTGTTTTAATTTGCTGTACAGTATGCTGTAATTCTCTCTCCGCTTAGCAACAAATGCATCTGCTTTATTCAACTGACTTAACCCTATTGCAGCTTGTGTATCGGTAACTTTTAAATTAAACCCTATATGAGAGTAGGTATATTTATGATCATAGCCACAAGGCAATTCACCCAGACATTGATCAAATCTTTTGCCACAGGTATTGTCTTTACCTGGTTCACACCAACAATCTCTACCCCAATCTCTAAAACTTTCGGCTATTTTTTTAAGTGATGCATTGTTAATAAGTACTGCACCTCCTTCGCCCATTGTAATATGATGTGCAGGATAAAAAGATAAGGTTGAAACATCACCAAATGTACCAGTTTTTTTATCGTTATAAGTAGCCCCCAAACTATCGCAATCATCTTCCACCAACCACAAATTATATTTTTTGCAAATTGCTGTTATTATACCTAAATTAAATGGATTGCCCAAAGTATGGGCAAGCATAATTGCTTTTGTTTTTGGAGTAATAGCATCTTCAATTCTTTCGGCAATGATATTATAAGTTGGTATATCTATATCAATAAAAACAGGTATGCAACCAAATTGTATCAACGGGTTTACCGTTGTTGGAAAACCTGCTGCAACAGTGATTATTTCATCTCCAGGTTTGATAGCTCTATCGCCTAATTTAGGACTTGTTAGTGCATAAAATGCTACTAAATTGGCTGAAGAACCTGAATTCACCAATAAAGAAAATCGGCTTCCAAAATAACTTGCTAAATCTCTTTCAAATTTAGCTGCATATCTACCTGTTGTTAACCATCCATCTAATACTGCATCAACACCAAATAATAAATCGTTTACGTCTAACACTTTTCCTGTTACTGGTATATAATCAGTACCAGGAGTAATTGTTCTGTTCACTTTTGGAGCAATTATTTCTGCTAAGGTTTTATTTAGCGGTTCATCTATATTTTTAAGACTCATATATTCCAGTAATATTGAATTGTATGTAATAAATTTGTTTCTACTGTATCAAATGCAAAGCCCAGTTCTTTGGCTAAATCCGAACTGTTATAAAATTCATGATATTCACCCTTTCGCTGAGGTATTGCATCCCAATTCCAAAGAGTATCATCAAAGGTTGGTAATTGCTTAGCAATTTTATGGGATAACTCTTTTATAGAATAAGTTTTACCCGTACCTACATTTATACAAGAAGGTAACTGGCTAAAATCCTGATTATTAATCAGTTTTAAAATAAATCTAGCAAAGTCGCCAACAGAGCAATAATCTCTTCTTTGTAATCCAGATGACAAATCAACTTTGATTTTGTTCTTTTGGGACAAAATCAGGTAAGGAACTATCTTACTTTCATCTTCATGTAATCCAAACATGTTAAAAGGCCGCAGGATAATAAAACGATTATTCAACTTTTTTTGCAGCAGATAATTTGAAGCCATCAACTTACTAATGCCGTAATGCGTTAATGGTAAAGTTGGCGATGTTTCTGATAATTTTATTATGGATAAATCGTATTCAAAGGCTGTACCTATGTGAATGATTCTAACACCAGGTACTGTGTTGGACAGGTATTCAAAAAATGAAACTGTTTTTAAATAATTAATCTCATAAATTTTATCAACCTCTTTCTCTGTTTTTACAACTCCGTAACCAATACAGTTAATGATTACCGAAGGTGCCAGTTTATCTATTTCACTCCACGAAGTCTCGTTTGTCAAGTCAAACCAAATAATTCCTTTATCAGTTTGATCAGCGTATCTTACTGATTGAACTACTTCAAAATGCTGTTTTAAAACTGATGCTATATTTCTTCCAACAAAACCAGTAGCACCTAATACCAATATCGTTTCTTTTGCATTAAGCAAGATGGTAAGCTTGAATATCTGCTTTTACCAATTGTAAAGCATTGACTTGATTTTGATTCAATGCCTTATACCAAAACAATGTTTTATAAATTGCCAAAGTAGCAGTGTATTTAGGATGCCAATTCAATTGTTCTTTTGCTTTTGTAATATCCAACTGCAACAAACCAGCCTCATGAACTGCATTTTTTAATTCAGGTATTTCATAGTTACCAATTCCCCAAACATTGATGGCTTCTTCAACTATTTCTTTTACGGTAAGATTATCTGCCAGACGAGGTCCAAAATTATAAGCATCTGCAAATGCAACAGGGTTTTCAGTTTGTTTAGCTGCTAAAGTTAAGTAACCACTCAATGGCTCCAATACATGCTGCCATGGTCGAACTGCTTTTGGATTTCTTACCTGTATCGTTTGTTGTGCCGATAATGCCTTCACAATATCTGGTATAATTCTATCTTTTGCCCAATCGCCACCACCAATTACATTGCCTGCCCTTGCTACAGAAACAGATTTTTTGTGGTCGGCATATTTTGCTGGATTGAAAAAGGACTTTCTGTAAGAATCTATCACTATTTCCGCTGCCCCTTTACTTGCACTGTATGGGTCGTAACCGCCCAATCTGTCATCTTCTTTATAGGCTTGTCCGGTTTCGTAATTATGATATACTTTATCGGTGGTAATCATAACAGCAATACAAGATTTTTCTACAAAACGTAAAGCATCTAATACATTGGCTGTGCCTGTTGTATTTACTTCAAATGTATAAACAGGGTCTTTATAAGATTGTATAACCAAGGGCTGTGCTGCCAGATGAAAAATAAAATCAGGCTGAAAATCAAGTATTTCCTGCTTTACTCTTTCCTTATCTCTGATATCGGCAAGTACTGAATCACATAAATTATTACCATCTATTGCATAGAATAAATCATGGCTATTTTCGGGTGCTAAAGCATATCCTTTTATTTGAGCACCCAATAAATGCAACCAAGTTAATAACCAGCTTCCTTTAAACCCGGTATGCCCAGTTAAAAACACTTTTTTCGCTTTAAATATTTGTTCCAAATTCATATTACCATGTTTTCCAGGGTGCAGTACCATTATTCCATTCCTGTTCCAATTCTTGTTTATCTCTTAATGTATCCATGGGTTTCCAGTAACCGCTATGTTTAAAAGCTGCCATTTCATTTTGTGCAGCAATTTGCTCCATGGGTTCTCTTTCCCAAATAGTACTATCTCCTTCAATAAAATTAAAAACCTGTGGTTGGCAAACAAAAAAACCACCATTTATCCAAGAACCATCCCCTTTGGGTTTTTCTAAAAAAGAACTAACCATATCTGTTTCACTTAAATTCAAAGCTCCAAATCTTCCAGATGGTTGTACAGCAGTTACTGTTACCATTTTTTTATTGACTGTATGAAAATCAACCAATGCTTTAATGTCTACATTACCCACCCCATCGCCATAAGTCAATAAAAAAGGTTCATTGCCAATATATTTTTGAATACGTTTTATTCGGCCACCTGTCATACTTGCTTTACCGGTATCTACCAAGGTTATTTTCCAAGGTTCCGCACCCGATTGATGGGTTTCAACACTATTGTTTTTTAAATCAATGGTAACATCCGACTGATGTAGAAAATAGTTGGCAAAATATTCTTTGATGATATACCCCTTATATCCAAGACAAATAACAAATTCATTAAAACCATAACTGGAATATATTTTCATGATATGCCAAAGAATGGGCTTATCACCAATATCTACCATTGGTTTAGGGCGTAATGAAGTTTCTTCACTCAGTCTTGTACCCAATCCACCAGCCAATAATACTACTTTCATTTTTATTGTATTGTTGTATTAACCGGAAAGAAAATATTGCCCCAATTATCTCTCCAATCTGCAAAATGCTTTCCATTAAATTTATTAATCTCAAATGAAATAACTTCCCTTACTACATCAAAATCTTTTAATCCGGTTGCAGGGTTTCCTTTGCCCACAGAGAAGCTTAAGAAATAGTCACCTTTGGCAAGATGGTGACTAGGCAATGTGCAGGTTACTATTTTAGTTTCTCCTTGTTTTATGGAAAGGTTTTCGTCTCCAAAAAAAGTCCCAACGGCTTTATCCCTAACATCCCAAATTGAACCTGCTACCCTAAAACCATCTATATCTTCCTTGCTTTTAATTTCAAGATGAATTACAAGCGGTTCGTCACTTGAAAAAGCAACTTCATTGTTTTCAAAAAATACTTCTTCGATTCTAACCTCTTCGCTTCTTGCAATTCCACCTCTATGCTTTTCATTGGTTACTACCCTGATACCTCTGTTAAGGCTTTTCTTATTTAAAGCAATATATTGCCCCACTATATCGTCAATTAATCCAGTTGATTTTATAAGTCCATGTTGCAATAGAATAGCACTTTTACACAAATTGGCAATAGCATCCATATTGTGGCTAACAAACAAAATGGTTCTGCCATCTTTTTTAGACACATCATTCATTTTGCCCAAACACTTTTTCTGGAACTCTAAATCACCTACCGCCAATACCTCATCAATAATTAATATTTCAGGTTCCAAATGAGCTGCAACTGCAAAAGCTAAACGTACATACATACCACTGCTGTAACGTTTAACAGGCGTATCTATATATCGCTCCACGCCACTAAAATCTACAATTTCATCAAACTTACTCTTAATTTCATGCTTACTCATTCCTAGGATAGCTCCATTTAAAAAGATATTGTCTCTGCCACTTAATTCAGGATGAAATCCTGTGCCTACTTCTAGTAAACTAGCAATTCTGCCTTTAATTTTTATGCTGCCAGTGGTAGGTGCTGTGGTTTTAGATAATATTTTTAGTAAAGTACTTTTCCCAGCCCCATTACGCCCAATAATACCTAGTACTTCACCTTGTTTAACTTCGAAGTTTATATTTTGTAATGCCCACACATAATCACTACTTCCTTTTTGCGTTCTATCGTTAGCTTCACCAATTTTTAAGAAAGGATCTTCTTTACCACGTACTTTATGCCACCATCTATTTAAATCGTGACTTAATGTGCCAGTACCAATTTGTCCAAGCCTATATTGTTTAGATACATTTTCTACTTTTATTACGGTGCTCATGGGTAGTTACGAGTGCTGGTTACGTGTTAAGAATTACGGGTTACAGGATACTGGTTGTTAGACGATAGTCGACAGACGATGGTTGATGGTTAATAGACAACAGTTGATAGACCACAGTTTATTGAATTGAATATTGTGCATTGAAAATTGAATATTGTGCATTCTAAAGAACAGATTACACTTAATAGTCAACATTTAACAGACGACAGTTGATTTACCTATTTACTTTATATTCTCTATATACTTTATATGCCCTATATACTTTACCTACTTTATTTTCCCTATTTACCTTATCTACTTTATCTACTTTATCTACTTGCTTACTCATTCCATCATAATCTACTACTTTACTTATCCTTTTCACCTATTTCCTATTGTAGTGTACTCTCTATAGACTATTAAACCCAAATTACCTTCTCCTAATTCCTCTACACTTACTACTCAACATTTACCACTCACCACTAGCGGTTCCTCTACACTGTGTCCATAAAACTTTTTTCAGTCTTATTAAAGACAATTATTCCTATAAATAAACTAATTATCATCCAAATAAAACTGTAAACTAAATTATTTATTTGAAAACTTCCTGTTCCAAAAACAGCATACTTAAAACCTTCTACAACGGCAGTTAGTGGATTGTAATGAATAAGATAGGCATACTTACTTTTCTCGGCTAAGTAAGATGCAGGATATGCAATTGGTGTGGCATACATTAACAATTGCACTCCAAAACCAATCAGCACACTAAAATCTCGGTACTTAGTTGTTAAAGAAGAGATGATTATACCAAAGCCTAAGCCTAAGCCAGCCATTAAAAGTACCAAAACAGGTATCAATAACCATGATATCCCAAAATGAAAATTCCCTTTGGTAACACCATAATAAATTAGAACACTTAATAATAATAAAAATTGAATAGCAAACTTTATAATATTAGATATGATAACCGATAAAGGCATAATTAATCTTGGGAAATATACTTTTCCAAATATGCTAGCATTTCCAACAAAAGTGTTAGAAGTTCCACCTAAACAAGATGCAAAATAATTCCAAATAGTAATTCCACTCATATAAAAAGGAATTGCTTCTACACCGTCGGTAGGAATTCTAGCAATTTTACCAAAAACTATTAAAAACATTACCGTAGTTAATATAGGCTGTATAAAATGCCATAAGGGTCCTAAAATAGTTTGCTTGTAAGCTGCAACAAAATCACGTCGAACAAACATTACTAATAAATCTCTATACCGCCACACTTCACCTAATCGAATATCTAGCAGGGATGTTTTAGGTGATATTTCTTCGGTCCAATTTTCCATTCAATATTATTTTTTTAAGTATCGCTTGTATTATTTGAATTAATTAAACTGAGTTTTGGTTGAGTTGAGATTTAAGGTTGAAAGTTTAAAGTTTAAGGTTTAAAGTTCTTACTCCTACTAACCACTCACTACTCACCAATCACGTTGAAGAAGTTTAAAGTTGAAAGTGGTTTCTAAATAAAAGTCAAAACTAAATACTTAGAACTTATCACTTATCACTCAGAATCCCTACCTTCTAACTTCTACCCACTACCTTCTACCTTCTCCCCTTACTTCCTAAAAATCCTCTGCCACCAACTCAATTTCACCTGATCATCAAAATAACCTTTTTTGTTGGCATCAAAGTAGGGGTCTTTCTTTTTACCACCATAAATATATCTGCCATAACCATAGCCTCCTTGACCATATTTATACATATAGCCATAACCATAACCATAACCATAGCCATAGTATCCGTAACGACCAGCAAGGTTAACATCATTCACTACAATAGCCATATTGGTTAATTTACCTTCTTTTTTCAAGTCATTGATAAATTCCATTTGCTTTTTAAAAGTGTAACGTTGCCTTACAATATACATAACTGCATCGGCATATTCCATTAATGCAAAAGAATCGCTAACCAAACCAACCGGGGCAGAGTCGATAACAATATAGTCGTAATTGGCTTTTAAATAAACGAAAAAAGATTCCATTCTACTCCCAATTATCAATTCTGCTGGGTTCGGAGGAATTGGACCAGTATTGTAAACATGTAAATTGGGGTTTTTGCTAAGTGTTTTGTACAGAGTTTCAGGATTATTGCTTTGCCCTATTAAATAGTTGGTAATCCCTCTATCATTATTGTCTTCAATTTCTTTGATATTAATCCCTTTGAGTTTACGTAAATCGAACTCTAATAAAGCTACTTTTTTGTCGGTTAAAGAAAGTACCGCTGCTAAATTTAGACTAATAAACGATTTTCCTTCACCACTAATAGAAGAAGTAACTAAAAAAGTACTAGCTTCTTTTTGCGATACTAATTTGGGCAAAATAAATTGTAAATTACTACGCAATATTCTAAATTGTTCTGCCACAATATTTCTACTGTTTTCCACCACCAAAGTATCACTATTATCGACATGACTTATTTCGCCTGCAATAGGTATATCGGTTCTGGTAGCAATATCTTGTCGTGTGGTAATTTTATCGTTCAATACATCAATTAAATAGATAAATGCAATAGGAAACAATAAACCTAAAATAAGGGCAAATACTTTTATTTGGCTTGATTTAGGCTCAACTGGTAAACTTGAAGAACCTGCACCATCCATTTCCTTATAATTAGATTTAGTAGATATAGAGGAAATAGCCGTTTCCTCTCTCTTCTGTAACAAGTACAAGTATAATTTTTCTTTAATTTGCTTTTGTCGAGCAATATCTTGATAAAATTTTTCTTTTTCGGGTAAGGTAGATAAACTTCCTAATGCAGTATTAAAACGGTCTTCAAAGGTTTTTAATTTTTCTTTTTTAATGTTTTTTAAACTAGCTGCTGCTTCTAAAATGCTTGCTTTAATTTGTTTAATTTGTTCTTCAATTTCTTCAACTGTGTTATTTTCTTTATACGCTACATTTAATGCCTTTTCATATTGAATTAAAAGCTGATTATATTGGCTAATTAAATTAGAAAACGTAGCATCTGATATTTCAAAAGTAGAAGGGATTACTTTTGACTTATTGAAACTTTTATTATTTTTTACATAATCGCTAATAATATCTAGTACACCAATTTCTACATTCAAACCTTCTACAATGTCTTCCGATTTTAATAACCTGCCCTGATAATAAGTATATTCACCTTGTACATCAAAAAATCTTCCGTCTTTCTTAAAATCTCTTACAGCACCCTCTAAATCACCCAAATCTTTACCTACCATATTCAAACGTCCTTCAATAAAATTAATGGTACTTACAGATGCTTCTTGCTTCTGTTCTACATCACTTTCTATTATTTCAGCCACTAGAGTATTTAAAATATCTTCCCCTTTACGTCGGTTTTCACCTGTAATACTTAGTACTAGAATGCTTGTTTTACTTGATAGAGTAGCAACGGAAATAGAGCCTTGTAATTGAGCTGCTGCATAGCTTACTGGTAACCATTTTACAATAAAAGGATCTTTAGTAGCAGCTATATATTGGTCTTTTTTAATAATTCTAAATGAAAATCGGTTGAGTGTAATAGAGTCGTTCCATTTGTATCGAACAATGCCTTTAGAAGTTTCAATATTACCACCAACATTATCCATACTTTCAAATCGAATGGCAAACACTCTGTTAGAATCTACAATTTTAAGGGGTATCAATTCAATAGGTGAAGCGGTATAGGCATCATAAGTTTTAATATTACCCTCTTTAGCATAGTAAATATTATATCCGCCTTTTTTTACTACTCGTTCTAATAGTTTTCTAGAACGAATGAGTTGCATTTCATTTTCTAAATTAATGGATCGTACCCCACTAACAGCTTGATTGATTAAATCTTGTTGTGCCTGATTGCTACCTGTACTTACCATCATTTGCACACTTGCTCTATAAATAGGCACTTTATACCTAATATACATAAGAGCAGTACCTAAAAATATTACCAATGAAAGTATAAACAATGGTAGATAACTGAGGTATTTTACGATAACTTCCCTTAGCGAAAATTTTACTTTTTCGTCTACTTGAAGGCTATTAATTGATGCATTTGTTTTTTGCATGTTAGCTATGAATAAATTTATCGATTGATAGTAAAAAGAAGAATGGTAGTAATTATAGATAAGGCAAAACCTGCCGTTTGAGTTATAGGCTGAACCGTTTCTCGAATATTACGCCCTGTAATTGAACGATAAAATCGATCATCGGCGTTAACATATACAATATCATTTTGTTGCAACTGAAAAGCTGGAGATTCGTACATTTTAGCATCTCGTAAGTCAATAAAGTAATTTACTCTTTTGCCCGAATCTTCTCGAATAACCATTACATTCTCTCTTTTACCATCTTGAGCCAAACCATTTGAAATAGCAATAGCATCTAAAATAGTAGCCCTTTCTGTTTTAAAAACTTTTGCTCCTCCAGCAGTTACTTGTCCAAATACATTTACGGTAAATCCATTTAATTGAACATCAATAAAAATATCTTTTACATATTTGCCCCATTCGGCTTTTAAAATATCTCTTACTTGTATACAAGTTAATCCTATAACTTTTATTGGTCCCAATCTTGGGAAATTAATTTCACCTTGATTATTCACTGTATAAGTACCGTCTTTAGAGCCCATTTTATATACCCCAATTTGTTCTTGATTGGCGGTGGCTAACGTACTTACTTGAACAATAATGTTATCGCCAACTTTTAGGGTAAGATCTTTAAATTGGAAAGCTTTACTACTATCAAACCCAGTTTGAAACATTTCATAAGATTGCCTAAGTTTATTTACATTGGTACAGCTTGCAAAAAGCAATAGTAACAATATACACTGTAGCAGTTTTTGTATCATTTTTGAAGTCATCATAAGGTACTAAATGAAGAAATAATCGATTTTAAACATGGCTTCGCCATCTCACTCACATAAATGAGGCCTCAGGGGGATAAAAAACAAAAAGTATAGCCAATAAAGAAATACTTCATTGCTATACTTTCGGCTAATTATAAGGACTTTAAATAAAATTGTATCATAAAACAGTTGGTAAACCCTGCTCTTACATTCATCACAATGCAAACTCAGGCTAAGAGCGTTGCAAATATAGGGAAATTAGTATCCGATTATTTTCCATTTTTTTAGCCCAATTGAACCCCATTGATTTACGTCTGCAAAGGGTATACGAACGAGTATTTGTTTGGCGTAAATGGTGAATAGGTAAGCGTGAGTGGCTAGTGGGAAAAACTTTAAACCTTAAACTTTAAACCTTAAACTTCTTCAATCGCTAGTCGCTAGTGGAAACCTCATTTTCAATGTCATCCCGACGAAGGAGGAATCTCATTATTAAGGAGCGTGAGTGGTGAATCGTGAGTGGTGAGTGGTGAATCGTAAATGGGAGAAACAAACCCTAAACTTTTTCAATCGTGAGTGGCTAGTGGGGTTTATTCATCAATTGATAATTGAACATTGATAATTAAGCATTGAAAATTATTTTAAATGAATCGTAAATGGGGAATCGCTAGTGAGAAGCAACTTTAAACCTTAAACTTTAAACTTTTTCAACCTAAATAGTAAACTTCAAATACTAAATACAACACTAAAATGAAGATTGTTAATAAACGTTAATATTTTTTGAAATCTGTGGCTGTTTTTCTGAAACCAGTTGCATTTTATCCAAAAAGCGTTTAGTTTAGTGTTCTAATTTATTTTTTATGCGTAAACTACTGCTTTTGTTCATGACATTAATATCTAGTCAATGGGTATTGGCCAACAATGGTGGCGTAGAAAAAAAAGGTGAACCAATGATTAGCGGTACTGTTACCGATGCCAATTCTAAAAAGCCACTTGCTGATGTAAGTATTACAGCTGTTCATACAATTACCAAAGCCGAGCATACGATTTCTACCGATGTAAATGGTAATTTTAAAATTACCCAGCTTCCACTGGGTACCTATAAGTTTAAGTTTGATAAAGACAATTATAAACCTGCCGAAAAAAACAATATTACTGTTAAATCAGAGCATACTACCAAATTGAATATTGAGCTGAACAATTATAAAGATGAAGAATTAGAAGATAGTAGAAACTGGAATTTGAAATTTGGATTTTAATTCTTTTCTCACAGAAATCGCAGATAACGCAGAATTTTTCACACAAAGCTACAAAGGATACTAAGCTCACTAAGTTTATCAATTGATGGATTAGCGAATTATCACATCATCAAATTATCACATATTGAAATTAACTCTGTGTAAATCTGTGGCAAAACTTTGTGGACTGTGTGGTTAAATATTGCTCGCAGAAATCGCAGATAATGCTGAATTTTTTCAAACAAAGCTACAAAGGATACTAAGCTCACTAAGTTTATCAATTGATCAATTAGCGAACTAACATATCATCAAATTATCACATCTTGAAATTAACTCGGTGTAACTCTTTGGCAAAACTCTATACACTGTGTGGTTAGATATTGCTCGCAGAAATTGCTGATAATGCTGATTTTTTCACACAAAGCTATAAAGGAGGCGAAGTACGCTGAGTGAAGGTTTAAAGTTGTCTCACCATTCACAATTTACGATTCAAGACTCACATTCAAGATAAGATGTTGAATGTTACTTCCTACTTACTTCCTACTTACTACTTACGATTCACCACTCACGATTTACGATTTACCACTGACGATTCACCAATTTCATATCCTACACAACTTCCTAATAACTTCCTCATGAGCTGGAAATGCTTCAATCAATTCATCGGCTTTAGCCAATTCAAAATCTGTAAAATCAAAACCTGGTGCTACGGTACATCCTACAAAGCTAAAATTAGTTTGTTCGGCTGGTTCACTAGCAAACCAACAATTGGCGGGTACCACAAACTGAAAAGTATCGCCATTGATAATATCACTTCCTAAACGGGTTATCATTAAGTTTCCGTTGGGGTATAATACATAAACTAACAAAGTTTCACCTGCATAAAAATGCCAACACTCGTCACTTTTAATTCTATGAAAAGCCGAAAAATTGCCTTGTTCTAGCAAAAAATAAATGGCGGTAGAAAAATATTTTTTCTCGTTGAAACGAACTGGTAAAGCTGCTTGAGGAATAGATTCTGCTGAACGATAAGTCTCTTTATAATAACCACCCTCTGGGTGTGGCAACATGTTAAACTGTTGCACCAATTGTTGTACGGCAAGCATATAAATTGAATTCAACTGAATGATTTATTTTCCTGTAAAAATAGCTTTACGTTTTTCTAAAAATGCTGTAGTTCCTTCTTTCATATCTTGGGTATCGAAACAATTACCAAACTCATCAATTTCAACTGCATAGCCATTTTGTGTTTCATCCCAAACAGCATTCGCTGCTTTTATACATGCAGCCACCGCTAAAGGTGCTTTGCTGTTAATTACCTGTAATAAACTTTGTGCTTTAGTAATCAATTCTTCTTGTGGCACAACACTGTTCACCAATCCATATTGTAAGGCATTACTAGCATCAATCATATTTCCAGAAATGAGCAGTTCAATTGCTCTGCCTTTACCAATCAATTGCACCAATCTTTGAGTACCACCATAACCAGGAATTAAACCTAGGTTTACTTCGGGCTGACCAAATTTTGCATTTTCTGAAGCAATTCTAAAATGACAAGCCATTGCCAACTCACAGCCTCCACCTAATGCAAAGCCATTTACACAAGCAATAATTGGTTTTGGACTATTTTCTATTCGAGTAAAAATATCTTGTCCTCGTTTTGCTAATTGCTTTGCTTCATCTTTTGATAAACCTCCAAACTCAGTAATATCGGCTCCTGCAACAAATGCTTTAGTGCCTGCACCTGTAATAATTACAGACTGTATTGAATTGCTGCTGTAGACATCATTCATTAAATTATCTAAATCGGTAAATACATCTTTATTTAATGCATTTAGTTTATCAGGTCGATTGATAGTTACTGTAAGTATTCCATCTTCTAATTGGGTAAGCAATGTGGTATAGTTCATACTATTGATTATTGATTATTTATTATTTATTATTAATTATTGATTATTAATTATTAATTGTTCATTGTTACAAAAATCGTTTAATTAATCTTAAAGAATGTGTTCTATCATTGGTTTCAGTATTAAGAATACCCATATTATCTATTTTATCTATTCTCACTTTTCCTGAAGCATGAATAATATGTTCATCATTTAAAATAATACCTACATGGGTTATTTTACCTTCTTCATCATCAAAAAAAGCCAAATCCCCTAGTTGGGCTTCTTGTAAAAAACCAACTGCTTCTCCAATAGCTGCTTGTTGATAGGCATCTCTTGGCAAAGCAATATCGAGCATTTTAAAAACTTGTTGAGTAAAACCACTACAATCTATGCCAAAAATGCTTTTTCCACCCCATAAATATGGAGTGTTAATGTAAGGGCGAAACACTTCGTAAATATCTATTTCTGTGTTTACTTCATTTAAATGAAAAGGTGTTTCAGTAAAACGAATAATGGTATTTCCAATCACCAATTCCTCATTCTTAAAACAACCAATAAAACTTCCACCCACTAAAAAAATAGGTTTATCGTTACAAATAGCATGAGTAATTGGTTCTGCTGTAAGCAATTGATGATTGGTGTTAAAAAAATGATCATCAACCTCCGTCAGCTGACTCTTTTGACACCAACCTTCATAGCCATCATATAAACTCTTAATTTGCCAAAAGTCTTTTGTAGTATGCAACACTTCAACACATTCACCTAATAATAATTGGCTCACCATTTCACTTCTATGTGCTGCTTCTTTACGTAAAGGTGCTACAGATACAATAGCGGCTGCTTTCATATTTTTATGCTTGGGATTTCAATGGGAAAAACTTATTTAGGACTCACACTTGTTTCAGGAGCAACGCCTCTTATTTCATATACACTATCTACAATATAAGTACTCATTCCACGCCAAGGTAATGTACCAAAATAACGCACATAATGTAAATTCACTTCACGTCCAGAATTTTTTTCCAGTTGTGCAGCAACCTTATCATCTATTACGCTAAATACAAATTCGTTACTTTGAACATTGGCTTTAAATCCACTTTGAATAATAATGCCCTCCCAAGTTTTAAATACATATCCTTTATGTTGAAAAGTATTTAAAACACCTGCTTTGGTACCCTCGGCAAACACATAAAAAAAGCGTACATAACAAAATACAATGAGTGCAACAATAACTATGGTTGAACTGATATACATTATTTTCTTTTTCATACATTAAAAGTAACTAAAATATACTGGATTGATCTACTAAAAAGATTAGTGCAGCCATATTGATGGCCCCTAATAATAATTCCCTTTTATTCACTGCTTCAAAAACATCAGATCTTGCATGATGCACATCAAAGTAACGTTGAGCATCGGGCTGAAGACCTGCAATTGGAGTTTTGAAATTTCTATTTAAAGGACCAATATCTGCACCACCGCCACCAGCAACCAACTCTTCTGTACCATAAGGTTTTAATAATTTTAACCAAGGTTGTATAGCAATCAATTTATCGGCATTCATATTAAAACCAAATCCACGAGGTGTAAACCCACCTGCATCACTCTCTAATGCAAAAATGTGTTGTTCATTGTTTTGCTTAGCAACTTCGGCGTATTGTAAAGCACCTTTCAACCCATTTTCTTCATTGGCAAATAATACAAAACGTATGGTATGTTTTGGCTGATAGCCTAATGCTTTAAATACACGTAAAATTTCCATAGTATGTACAATGCCTGCACCATCATCATGTGCTCCTTCACCGTTATCCCAACTATCTAAATGTCCACCAATAGTAATGTATTGTTGGCTTTTAGAGCTTCCTTTTAGTTCAGCAATTACATTTCTTCCAACTGCAGTACCCATCATTTTTCCATGGGTGTGTAATACTATTTTTAAGGTCGATTTTTTTCCTTCACTCGCTATAAAATCGGCATCTTGTCTGCCTAATGCAACAGCAGGAATTTTTGGAAAAGAATCGTTGTAAGTCATTGTACCAGTGTGTGGATGATTATCGGTTGCTTCTGTTAAAGAACGAATCATAATGGCAACAGCCCCATATTTTGCAGCACGGCTTGCTCCCAATCTTCTATAAATACCTGTTTCGCTATAACTTTTAAAAGGACGGATATTGGTAGGATTAAATCCTGCATTAAAGTAAACAATTTTACCTTTCACTTCATCTTTACGGAGTTCTAGTTCCTCGAAATTTTCTACCACTAATACATTGGCAATCACAGGTTGTTCAGTTCCATTAGAATTGCCTAAGGCTACCGCATCTAATTTTTTATTCACTTTTTTGTTATTCATACCAACTATAGCAACTGCATCGCCTTTTCCACGAACCCAATGTGGCACTTCACATTGTTGAAAATAAACAGTATCGGCCCCAAGATTTTGTAAGGTTTTGTACCCCCATTCTTCGGCTTTGGTGGCTTGAGGAGAACCTGCCAACCTTGCTCCAATTTGTTTGGTTAAGTGTTTCAACAAATCATAAGCTTTTCCGTTGACCAATATTTCATCGGCAATTTTTTTGATGAATACAGAATCGCTATTTTGTGCAATAGTGAATAATGGACAAACTAAAAGGATTAATACTAGTTTCTTCATGGGCTAAAGTTAAATGAACAGAACGAAATTTAAGTTTGGATTTGTTAGATGGTGATACTAGATGATTGATACTAGATACTAGATACTAGATATTGGATACTAGATAATAGATACTAGATTATGGATGATTGTTATGAGTTAGGGGTTTGAGGTTTTTGATTTCTAGTTGCTGATTTCTGGTTTTAATTTTTAGTTTTTCTGACTTCCGACTTCTGACTTCCGACTTCTGTCTTCTGCCTTTTGCCTCCCCAACAATAACTTTTCCCATCAATCGTCTCTATGAATTGTAAACGGTAAGAACTTAATGAAAAAATAGTTGTTAATTGCAATCGTAAATAGAACAAAAACTTAATTATTTATTGAAGCCAGTACAATTTACTTATCTCGACTAGGCTCGATGATGGTTACAATTGTTTCGACTTCGCTCAACATATCAACATGCGTATTGGAATAGTTTGTTATCCCACATTTGGTGGTAGCGGTGTTTTAGCTACAGAATTGGGAAAAGCCTTGGCCGATGAAGGTCATCAAGTTCATTTTATTACTTACCAACAACCCGTAAGACTAAATGTATTTAATGCCAATATTTTTTATCATGAAGTGAGGGTGCCCACTTACCCTCTTTTTGATTATCCTCCTTATGAAGTTGCGTTGGCAAGTACCATGGTAGATGTAATTATGAATCACGATTTAGACTTATTACATGTACACTATGCCATACCACATGCAAGTGCAGCCTACATGGCTAAACAAATTGTGAAAAGCAAAAACGGCAGAAACGTTCCTGTAATTACCACATTACATGGAACCGATATTACTTTGGTTGGAAAAGATAAGACCTATGAACCTGTAGTAACTTTTTCTATCAATGAAAGTGATGCCATTACTGCCGTGAGCGAAAACTTAAGAGAAGAAACATTTAGAAGTTTTGACATTACAAAAGAAATTGAGGTAATTACAAATTTTGTAGATGTAAGTAGATTCTCTAAAAAACCTATTGATGCATTTAGAAAAGTAATTGCCCCAAATGGAGAAAAAATATTGTTGCATGCCAGCAACTTTAGAAAAGTAAAGAGAGTGGATGATGTAATTAAAATTTTTGCAGAAGTAAGAAAAAAAGTTCCTGCTAAATTGATGATGGTTGGCGATGGTCCTGAAAGACCAGCAACAGAAGAACTTGCAAGAGCTTTAGGTGTTGATGGCGATATACGTTTTGTAGGTAAGCAAGAACAAATGGAAGAAATTTTAGCCGTAAGTGATATATTTTTATTACCAAGTGACTATGAAAGTTTTGGATTAGCTGCATTAGAAGCAATGGCTGCAAGAGCTATTGTAATTAGTAGTAATGCTGGCGGTTTACCAGAAATTAACATACATGGTAAAACTGGTTTTATGGCCAATGTTGGCGATGTGCAAGCCATGAGTGAATTTGCTTTAACTGTTTTACAAAATGATACATTGTTGCTTGAAATGAAAGAAGCAGCCTACGAGCAAGCTTGCAAATTCGATATACAAAATATTATTCCGGTGTATGAAAAATTGTACAGTCGTTTTTGCAGAATGAATGTTGAAACATGCGTTTAAACAAGCAACAAATATTTCGTTTTGCAAAAGTATTTATACTCATTTATGCCATATTGGGTATTGTGTTGTATTATGCTCAAGAATGGTTTTTATTTCATCCTGTTGCAATACATGCAGAAGAAAAATTTGCATTTAAAGTTCCATTTAAAGAATTGAATATTGAGTACGATTCAACCACTACTTTTAATTTGGTTGAGTTCTCGCCAACTGATACACTTAACATCAAAGGCATTATACTATATTTTCATGGCAATAGAGCCAATATTAATAGATATGCACCTTTTGCTGAAAATTTTACAAAGCATGGCTATAAAGTTTTAATGCCCGATTATCCAAGTTTTGGAAAAAGTACAGGTAAATTATCAGAACAATTATTATACGAAGAAGCATTGCAAGTATATAAACTTGCAGTTGCTAAATATAATGCAGACAGCATTATTTTATATGGCAAAAGTTTAGGAACAGGTATTGCTAGTTATGTTGCAAGTAAAAAAAATTGCCAACAACTTATCTTAGAAACGCCATATAAAAGCATGACTTCATTGTTTAATAGGTATGCTTTTATGTATCCTTTAAGCAAAATATTGCATTATAAATTTCCCACAATTGATTACTTGAAAAAAGTAACTGCTCCGATTACCATTTTTCAAGGCACAGATGATTGGGTTGTGCCTTATAGTAATGCAATACAACTAAAAGCATCTTTTAAATCTACTGATGAATTTGTAACTATTGAAGGTGCAAGTCATAACAATATCAATGACTTTTCCTTGTACCATCAAAAATTAGATAGTTTGTTGAAGTGAGTATTTATAAGGTTTGTGAAGACACAAACCTTGGCAGTGGAACACAAACCTTGGCAGTAATATTATAAATGTAAATCCTTTAAATACTTCAAATCAACCGATTGATCGTACTTAAAATTAATGTATGCTTGAGGTACCACTTTCAATCCCAAATTAATCAACCCATCTTGCCAGGCTTTTCTTTGATGACTGAATCTGCCAAAGAAATAAGATAATTGATTCAGCATTTGAGCTTTGTTTTTCCTTAACTGTTGGTATTGTTCAAATGCTGCATGTATATTATTTTGATGCTTAACCAAACAAGCAACAACGGTATATGCACTTTCAATTGACTGACAAGCTCCTTGCGATAAATGTGGAGTGGTTGCATGAATACAATCACCTACAAAAACAATTCTATTATTAAACCATGTAAAATCTGCAGGCTCCATATCTCTCACATCAGTTCTAATAATAGGCTCACTTCTGTCAAGTAGTTCATGCACATTTGGATGATATTCAGCAAATATTTTTTTAATATCATCTTTTACAGTTGCTACATCATCCTTCCCTCCTTCTTTTGCCCAAGTAACAGTGTACCAAAAATATTTTCCGTTGCCTAAGTCCATTACACCAAACCTTTTGTTATTACCCCATAACTCATAAATACAATCTTTAAATTGAGCAGGCATATCAAATGTTGAAATTCCACGCCACATGGTTTGTTGTGTGTATCGAGGTTTTACTAAAGGCAAAAACTGGTGTCGAGTAGCAGAATGAATACCATCGGCAGCTATAACAATATCAAAGTCATATTCAATTTCATTGGCAATGATGGTTGCTTTTGTTACAGATTGATGCACCTTTTCTATTCTAGCATTCAAGGTATATTGATGAGGTTGTAATGGCTTTTTCAACACATCAATTAATCTTGCTCTATGAATAGAATAACCATGCTTTTTAAAGGGTACATCACGAACTTTTGTATCATGAAAATTGGCAATGGTAAAATGATAAATAGGAATACTCATGTTGGTAAAATGCTCACCTACGCCCAACTGATTCAATAAAAATTGAGTGCTAGTATTTAATAAGATGCCAGCACCTACTTCTCTAAATTCGGGGCTTTGCTCAAACAAATGAAACTCAATATCAGCTTTTTGTAAAGCCAATGCAGTGGTTAATCCAGCTATTCCTCCCCCAATAATACCTACCTTCATGCAATAATTTTGTGCTGTAATATAATAAGCATTTGAATATTTGAACTCTATTGAATAGATTTTGTTAGAATATTGAATAAATAGCTGAACAATGTACTAAGCGTTGAAGAGTGCGACGCCGTAAAAGCTCAATAGATATTGTGCAGACCATAACCTAAAAAAATTATGCAAACCATTTTAATAACCGGAGGAACAGGATTAGTAGGCAGTAGATTAACCGAACTATTGGTAGCCAAAAATTATAGCGTAGTTATTTTGAGTAGAGGAGCTAAAAAATCTACCCATCCAAATATTTCTTATGCACAATGGGATGTGCAAAATAAGACTATTGACGCAAGTGTACTTACAAGTGTTGATTGCATTATACACCTTGCAGGTGCAGGAGTTGCAGATAAACGTTGGAGCAAAGAACGTAAGCAAGAAATTATTGATAGCCGTACTCAAAGCAGTGCTTTATTGGTAGCAGCTTTACAAAACAATCCGCATACGGTTAAAACAGTAATCAGTGCTAGTGCAATTGGTTGGTATGGCCCTAACCCAAGTGTACATGCAACAGGTTTTGAAGAAACAGATGCTTCATTTACTGATTATCTAGCCTCTACTTGCAAACTTTGGGAAGAAAGTATTCAACCAGTTACACAACAAAATATTCGTTTAGCAACTATGAGAATTGGGATTGTGTTAAGTACCAAAGGTGGTGCTATGAAAGAGTTTATGAACCCAATAAAAATGGGCGTTGCAGCCATTTTAGCCAGTGGCAAACAAATGATTAGTTGGGTGCATATTGATGATTTGTGTAACCAATTTATTTATGCCATTGAGCATGAACAAATTAAAGGAACTTACAATGCAGTTGCCCCTCATCCTCTAAACAATAAAGAATTAACTTTAAGTATTGCGAAACATATGAAAGGTAAATTTTTTATTCCTATTCATGTTCCTGCATGTGTACTAAAAATTATGTTGGGCGAAATGAGTATTGAAGTATTGAAAAGTACAACAGTGAATAGTAAAAAAATACAATTGGCTGGGTTTAAATATGCATATGCTACTATTAATGATGCGGTAGAGAATTTGCTTCGCAAATGATGGGGATGGGAACTCGGATGACACGGATTAAGCTGATTTAAACGGATTTAATTTGCTATGCAAATTTTTATAGGGAGTGCTGATTTTATTTGAAGTGATGGGAATACGGATGACACGGATTTGGCTGATATGAACGGATTTTTTTACAATTGAAAACAGCTGTAAATTTCTATTAAACTCATCTGTGCAAATCAGTTCAATCAGTGTCATCAGCGTTCCAATTAAATTTAGCCAAGGATGAGGGCTGATTTTATTTGCTTCGCAAATTTTATTTTGATGGGAACACGGATGACACGGATTTGGCTGATTTAAACTGATAAAATTGATACTCGGACTCTGCATTCTAATTAACCTGATAAAACATTAGTGCAAATCAGTTCAATCAGCGTTATCAGTGTTCCAATTAAATTTAGCGAAGCTAATTCTATACAGTAACAAGCAATTAAACCCAATCAATAAAGTAACAAAAGCATATAGAATTAATCCTGAAATGTTTTTCTCTTGTATAATCCTCAGCATATAGTTTTTAGCTAGTGGAGCATTCCATTGTTCATAATATTTTTTATAAAAATCATCTTCTGTTAACTGCCAAACCTCTTGTATTTGATTGACTAAAATGCGTTGATATTTTTTATCGGCTTGTTTTTTATAGGCATCATAATAAATAGCACCATTTCCTCCATCATAATTTGGTAACTCATACTTCAACGCTTGTAATCCTTTATGTACAATGGTTTTAGCTGAATCATCTTTAGTTAACTCCCAATATTTATGTGCACCCAAAATGGCGAAAATATGTCCGTCTAAAATTTTAGGCGTTTGCAAATTGGTATCAGCAATTTCTTCGTACCACCAACCATTTGCAGTTTGATAAGTAAATCCGCCTTGTTCAATTGGTAAATAATATCCACTGATTAATTGCTTGGCCAGTGCTAAATAACTGCTATCGTTTGATTGTTTAAATTTCAAAGTAAAAGCTTCAATGGCTCTACCCGATGTAATTCCACTAGTAAATTTTCCTTTTACTTGTGCATACCAAGGTTGTTGCCAATTGAAGTAATACAAGCCAACATTATTGATGTAAGTAATATTATTTTTTAACCACTCAATACAATTATTGAAATGATTTAGTTGTACAACATCTTTGGTTAAACTGAATTTATGGTAATACTCAATTGCATAATTGGCCACAATAGTTGCATTGTATTGTGTACCTGCTGCAATATTATTTTGTGGTGCATAATACACAAATGGAACTCCATTTGCATCTAATTTTTCAGTAGCAAAAGATGGAATAGAATCGCCTTTAGCTTTGTATAAAATATTACGTATTTGTTCTTCCCAAACATCGCCTTTATAACTACAAATGATAAAAGATACTACACTTGCTACTAGTAGCATGATAAAAAAAGTAGAGGAGAAAATTTTTTTAACCAAATGAGTAAAATTTTTATGTGGTAAAAATAACTGAAATGAACTTGGATTGAATGTTCTTTTTTCAGGCTAACTATCATCTTACTACATGATAAATATCAGTTGTAGCTATAGCAGAAATAAGAAATTTTGCTATTCGAGAAAAATCCATCATTTTACATACATAATATTTTATAATGTCTAACGCTATCTATATCGCCTCTACCGAACCTTATTGTGGTAAAACTTTAATTGCATTGGGCTTAACCAACATGCTTGCAGGTAAAACTAAAAAAATTGCTTACTTCAAGCCAGTAATTAATGAATCGCCTGCTAAAGGAAAAGATATTCATATTGAAACCATTGCCACACATTTTGAGCTATCTGTTCCCTATGAAGATATGTTTGTATTTACTAGAGATGAAGTGTTGCAACATAGAAGCGAAGGCAATACAGCTTTGGTAATAGATAAGATTATTGCGAAGTACAAAAAGTTAGAAGAATCGCATGATTTTGTTTTAGTAGAAGGTACCGATTTTATGGGCGAAGGTTTGGCTTTTGAATTTGATGCAAACATTTCAATTGCCCGAAACTTAGGTATACCTGCTATTCTAATCATGAATGCAAGTGGCAATAATATTGATGAAATTGCCAATAATATACTTTCTAACTACAAAAGCTTTGCCGATAAAGAAGTGCAAGTTTTAGCCATTGTTGCCAATAAAGTAAATCCTCTTATTAGAGACGATTTAAATACATTATTGTGTAAACGTTTACCTAAAGATGTATTGTGTAGCACTATTCCAACCAATAAAAACTTAGGCAATCCTACCATGAAGGAAATTTGTGATGCAGTGAATGGTACAGTTTTGTTTGGACAGAATTTGTTAACCAATCAAGTAGATCATGAAATTGTGGGAGCCATGCAATTGAGAAATTGTTTATTGCGATTGAAAGAAAATACATTGATCATTACTCCAGGTGATAGAGGCGATATTATTCTTGCAGCACTGCAAGCCAACCTATCGAAAAATTATCCCAAAATTGCTGGATTAATTTTAACTGGTGGATTAGAACCTGAAGCTCCCATCATTCAATTAATAGAAGGTTTACAAACAGTTGTTCCCATTATTCAAGTTGAAACAGGTACGTTTGAAACAGTGAATTTAGTAGGCTCTACACAATCGAGCATTTATCCTGATAACAAAGAAAAAATTGAATTGGCTATTGCCACTTTTGATCAATATATTGATACCAAAGCATTTGAAGATAAACTCATTACTTTTCAGCAAGAAGGCATTACCCCAAGAATGTTTCAATATCAATTATTAAAAAGAGCAAAATCGCAAAAAAAGCATATTGTATTGCCCGAAGGCAATGACGATAGAATAATCACTGCTGCTGCACAACTCATCAAGAAAGATGTAGTTAAATTAACCATTTTAGGTAATGTAGATGATATTAAAAATAGCATCATTCGTTTAAACTTATCGTTCAATATTGATGATGTACAAATTATTGACCCTATCACTTCCCCTTTATTTGATGATTATGTCAATACATTATACGAGTTGAGAAAATCGAAAAATGTAAGTGTAGAAATGGCTAGAGATTTAATGACAGATGTATCGTACTTTGGAACAATGATGGTGTATAAAGGAGACGCAGATGGGATGGTTTCTGGTGCATTGCATACTACACAGCACACCATTCGTCCTGCTCTACAATTTGTAAAAACTAAACCTAATGTAAGTACTGTTTCTTCTGTGTTTTTTATGTGTTTACCCGATAGGGTTTGTGTGTTTGGCGATTGTGCAGTGAACCCAAATCCAACAAGTGAACAATTAGCGGAAATTGCTATTTCATCGGCTGAAAGTAGTTTAATGTTTGGTATAGAACCAAGAGTAGCCATGCTTTCATATTCATCTGGAACATCGGGTGAAGGTGCTGATGTTGAAAAGGTTCGTAAAGCAACAGCAATTATTCAACAACTAAGACCTGATATAAAAGTAGAAGGTCCGATTCAGTATGATGCTGCAGTTGACCCAACTGTAGGTAAACAAAAAATGCCGAATTCTTCAGTTGCCGGTCAGGCAAGTGTATTAATTTTTCCTGATTTAAATACTGGTAACAATACTTATAAAGCTGTACAAAGAGAAACTGGTGCATTAGCTATTGGACCTATGTTACAAGGACTGAATAAACCTGTAAACGATTTAAGTAGAGGTTGTACCATTGATGATATTTTTAATACTGTTGTAATTACAGCCATTCAAGCACAACAATAATTTATACTTTATTCTATGAAAATTTTTGTTATCAACTCAGGAAGTAGTTCACTAAAATATCAGCTTATACAAATGCCAGAAGCTACTTTATTGTGTAGTGGCTTAGTGGATAGAATTGGTTTGACAAATGCTACTATTGCACATAAGACTTATGTAAACAATATCGAACAAATACATAAAGAAACTACTGAGATTGCCAATCACAACGAGGCTTTAGCAACTGTTGTAGCCTTATTAACCAACGAAAATTTTGCAGTAATTAATAGTACCACCGACATAAAAGTTGTTGGGCATAGAGTGGTGCATGGTGGAATTACTTTTTCTAAAACAATTGTAATTAATCAAGATGTAAAAAATAAAATTTTACAATTATTTCCTCTAGCACCATTGCATTTACCTGCAAACTATACAGGTATTGAAGTTGCAGAAACTATTTTTACAGAAGCGAAACAAGTAGCAGTTTTTGATACTGCATTTCATCAAACTATGCCACCAAAGGCTTATAGATATGCTGTTCCAAAAGATTTGTTTACTACACATCATATTAGAGCTTATGGTTTTCATGGCACTAGCCATAAATATGTTTCTGAAAAAGCATTACAGTTTTTAAATAATCAACAAGCAAAAATTATTACCATTCATTTAGGCAATGGCTGTAGTATAACAGCAGTAAATGCAGGTAAATGTATAGATACTAGTATGGGCTTGGGACCTGTGAGTGGTTTAATAATGGGTACACGTTCTGGCGATATTGACCCAACTGTAATTTTTCACATGGTCAATAAGTTGAACTACGACTTGGGTCAGGTAGATCATTTACTCAACAAAAAAAGTGGACTATTAGGTTTATGTGGTTTTAGTGATATGAGGGAAGTAAAATCAGCAATTGAGAATGGAAATGATGATGCAGCATTGGCTTACGAAATGTATGCATACCGAATTAAAAAATACATTGGTGCTTATGCAGCAGCTTTGGGTGGTTTAGATGCTATTGTTTTTACTGGAGGTATTGGTGAAAATGACGCCACTATGAGAAAGCAAGTAGTTGATGGTTTATCTTTTATGGGTTTACAATTAGATGATGAAAAGAACGATAGTCGTGAACATTCAATCAGAGCTATTCAAACCACTGATGCTACAGTTGCTATTTTAGTTGTTCCAACCAATGAAGAGTTAGAAATTGCTAAACAATGTTTTGGATTGTTGAGTGAGTAGTCTAAGGCACTTGTAACTGGTAAGGTTTGCTTTCGAAAAGCAACTGAGTTTCATAATTATAATCGTTGTAATAGATTTTAAACACAATGGAAAAACTCTTTGCAGTTCCATTATTTTTTAAATAATGCTGAGGTATAAAAAATTCAATTCCATCTAATTTTGGTTGATTAACTGTTTGTTTTTTACCTATAAAAGGAGGTAAAATAAAAACATCACCAAGCTGATTTTCCAAATTATACATATCATCAAACTGCTGTATCGGTTGTCCCTTTTCATCATAAACAAATAATTAAAACTCATACACTGCACTAGTATTAGAAACAAGAAAATTGAATTGCGGATAAAAGGAGAATCCTTTTTTTGTCAAAGAATTTTTGATAATTAAATCCTGAAATTTTATAACAGGTTTGGTACTGTCTGTATAGATTTTCTGCTTTGGATAAAGAGATCCTAAAACACTCAGGTCTTTTTGAGAAAATTCTTTATTCCACTTTATTAAAATTTCTTTGTTTAAAAAATTTTTAGACAAGGGAATATTCATAATAGAATTTGGGTCATGCTTTAAAGTATTAGAAAAATTAAAGGAGTATTTTCTAAAATACTTTTCTTTATCTGTGCAAAATGACCATTTGATTTTGGAAGAGTTGAAGAAATGATTGATACCATTATCATCAAGAATAGTTGATTGATCAATAATTTCATCTTGTATTCCTATTGCATGATTGATTGTGTGTAGCACTAAAGAACGGAAAAAAGATTTGTTATGAGAGTAGGTTGTATCAATAGTTAATGTTGACTCTCCTTGTGGATACATATTACTCATAGTACCCAGAGCAGAAGCAACTATTTGCTGATTGTTAAAGTCAATTCTAATATTAGACATCCCACTTACGGATTCAAATTTTAGATTTACAAAGTGTTCCAGTTCTTTAATAATTTTTTGAGTTTGTGTTTTCAACACTTCACTACCATTCATAAATTTGATGTAAATAGTCTTACCATTATCCCATAAATAGTAATTATCAGCTAAACAAGCATATTTACCATTCCAACCAAAACTACGAGAAACATGACTATTGTATTGCATAGTTAAACACTTAATCATGGGTTGAGCCAAAGAAAATAAAATGGATTGAAGTAAAAAGAAATATAATAATATTTGTTTACGCATAATTCAATTATTCCCATTTACAATACGAAGTTTCTAAATTTCGTACTTGTTATGTTCTTGCAAGTTTGCAACTCGATTCTAAATAATAAAAATTAATTGAAATTCAAGAGTAGAAAAAACTATTTCAAAACCCAAAAAAATTACTTCGAAAATAACCGATTTTTTTCATCATAAAAATTACTTGATAATGTAAAAGAACTAATCATTTAATCTTTAGTAACTACTCATATTTCAAATTTCACCTCTTAATTTTTGGAATTTCAATTCGATTATACTAGTTTCAATCGTTTGAATTATGGATTGTTTTTTAATTTTATAAATAAATAATTACTAACTATTCTACAACTAGTTTGCCTATTGTCAACAATATGAGAAAAAAATTATTCCTCTCCTCTATTTTTATAAGCTTAACTGTAGCATGTTTTGCACAAACTAAATTACCCCTATTTTTTTCGGATAGCATGGTGTTGCAACGAAATAGCGATGCAGCAATTTGGGGAACTGATGTTGCCAATAGAAAAATTATTGTTACGGGTAGTTGGGGTAAAACTGATAGTGTAATATCTGATAACACGGGTAAATGGAAATTAACTTTAGCAACTCCACCAGCAGGAGGACCATTTACCCTTACAGCTATTGGTAGTACAACTGTTATTATTAGAGATATTCAAATAGGTGAAGTGTGGCTATGTGCTGGTCAATCTAATATGGAAATGCCAATGAAAGGTTATACTAACTCTACTCCACCACAGCTTATAGATAGTAGTACTTTCTTTATTGCAAACTCTTTAAATCCACAACTTAGGGTTTTCATGTCGGGCTGGAATGGCACAAGTAAAACACCATTGAGTGATATTTCTACTGGCAATTGGAGAAGTGCTTCTCCAGCTACAACAGCTAATTTTAGTGCTACTGCTTATTTTTTTGCTAGAAGATTACAAGAAACTTTGGGTATTCCAATTGGCGTAATTGTAACAGCAAGAGGAGGATCGACCATTGAAAGTTGGACAGATAGTGCCACACTAGCTTTAGTAAGACCAGTAGTAATTCCAAGTGTAGTGAATTGGCAAGATGCTCATCAAACTCATACAATTATTTACAATACAATGCTTCATCCGTTTATTGGTTTTACTATAAGGGGTATTATTTGGTCGCAAGGAGAATCTAATATTTCTAATCATGGGCAATACAGATCACTTTTCACTAATTTAATAAGCTCATGGAGAAGTAAATGGAATCAAGGAGAATTTCCATTTTACTTTGCTCAATTAGCACCGTATGAAAGTCCAGATGCATGGGACGATGGAAAATATCCTTTATTAAGAGAAGCTCAATTGAATACCATGTTAACTACTAGTTCAACAGGCATGGCTGTAACAATGGATATTGGTTCTCTTGCAACTGTACATTATCCTAAAAAGAAAATAGTAGGTGATCGTTTGGCTCAATGGGCTTTGGTAAAAAACTATGGAATTGCAGGTACAGCAAGTGGTCCAATAGTTAAAAGCATGATTAAAAAAAATGACACCATCAATTTAAAATTTGATTATACTGATATAGGACTAACTAGTTTTGGAATGGGATTAAGTGATTTTGAAATTGCAGGTGCCAACAAAGTATTTTATCCTGCAACAGTAACTGCAGCAGATTTTAATTTTTCATTAAATCTTAGAAGTAGCAACGTGCCTAATCCATTATATGTAAACTATGGATTTAAAAATTATGTTGTAGGTTCATTATATAATAGAGCTGGTTTACCGGCTTCTTCGTTTAGAACAGAAAATATTTTGGCAGTATTACCAGTTGTATTTGGAGATATTATAGTTACACAAAAAAAGGGCATAAGAACTATTGCTTTTAATACATTTGCCGAAACCAATATCAAAAATTTTGAATTACAATCTTCTACTAATGGTATTGAATTTAGCTACTTAGCTAGAATAGATGCAAAAAATAGAAGTGCATTTTATAAGTACGATGACCATAGTAACACCAACAATACCACTGTTTATTATAGATTAAAAGCAAACAATATTGATGGAACAAGTGAATATAGTAAAATAATAAAAAGCAGTTTATTAGATAGAGAGAATACTATAAAAATTATTAACCCATCTCTTAATGGAGTAGACTTGGTTTTTACAAGAGCATTTACTGGATCGATTAATATTAGTGATAACTCAGGCAAAACAATAGCCATAAAACGATTGATCAATTATAGTGGCAATTTAAGAATTGCATTACCAAGAGCATTTAAAGGAACTGCTGTTGTATCTTTTATTACAACTGATAATAAGAAGCATACTGAAATAGTAAATATTTTATAATACTGTGCATTTTGCTTAGAAAGCAATCAGTATAGTTTGAAGAATCTATTTTTTGTTATTGGATATTCCAAAACTTTATAGTTAAAAAAAGCACTCACGAGACACTTTAGTATCGAGCGTTTTTTTTAATTGTATCCTCTTCTCGTTCATTAAAGTTATATAGTTGAAGAGTGCGACGCCACCCGATAACTATCGGGTGCAGCTCAATAAAGTTTTGCAGTTGGGTACAAAAAAATCCTCCCAAAAAAATTTGGGAGGATAACAACAAAAAACACATTGTACTAAAGAATCAAAAATGTATGGTTATACTTCCAAACGAAAAGTATAACCTATGAATATTAATCGGGTTTTTTTCCGTCTAAAAATGTATTGATACTTGAAATAGGTGAATTATTGGTTTCGTCTTTATTCACGGTGTATTTACTATAAAAGTTTTCTACTGACGTAAGTGTGTTGCCAAATAATTCCATGTTGCGACGGATGTAAGCTGGAACAGCATCAAACTCATGATTAGAATCGCTGGCATTGTTAACATTGAAAGACAGATTACGTAATTTCTGTATTCTTTCTGCCGCCCTACGTTTTTGCTCTTCTACATCGTCCAGCATTGCCGGTTCCTCTGTAGACAAATTGGAGGGTTCGTTCTGTTGTTGAGTTTTAACTGACACTTCATCCGCCGCACTTGGAGTTTCATCTCTTACTACCAACTTCATCTCAAGCTCCGGATGCTCTTCAATTGGTTGAGTAGCAGGAGGAGTTTCCATAAGATGTCCGGACATAGACGCTGGCTTCTCATAGTTAGGCTCTGCATAGATATTGGATGGTCTTGTTAAAAAGCTGTTGTTGGATGCAACAGACTCAACAGTATCTTGATTTTGCTGATTGAACACTGAGTTTACCGTTACATTTGTTTCTTCTTGTAAAGGCAATTGTGGTGTTTGAACATCGGCAGTAATTTCTGTACTTAATTCAAAATGCAAAGTAGTGGTTTCCTTTTCTTCTTCTCTTAGTATTTCTACGTTATGTGGAGTAGTGGTGGAAAAATAACTTGGCATTACTTCTTCTACTTTTGCTTCAACCATAGTTGGTGCAAACGGATCTTTTTCTAAAATTGGTAACTCTTGTTGTACAAACACTGGTTTTTCTTCCACCTTTTTTTCTTCACCATCTAAACCTAAAGTCATCACAATTTTTTCTGGCTTAGGTTCTGGTTTCTTTTCAACCACAGGTTTAGCAAAAGGATCTTTTGCATCGAAGCCAGTAGCAATTAAAGTAATACCAATTTTACCTCCTAATGTATTATCGTAACCAGTACCAACAATTACATCTGTACTTTCGCCAGCTTGCATACGTAAGTAATTATTGATTACTTCTAATTCATCCATTGTACATTCATCATCGCCTTCGGCACTATTGATATTAATTAAAATCCATTTTGCTCCTTTAATATCATTATCGTTTAATAATGGAGAACTTAAAGCTTCTTCAATAGCACGTTGAGCTCTATCTTCTCCTTCTACTTCTGCTTTACCTAAAATGGCTACACCACCATTTTTCATTACAGTACACACATCGGCAAAATCTACAATAATATGACCACGGCTATTAATAATATCGGTAATACATTTTGCAGCAGTAGCTAATACATTATCGGCTTTGGTAAATGCTTCTTTCATTTTTAAATTGCCGTATTGCATACGTAATTTATCGTTGCTAATTACCAATAAAGTATCTACATGTGGCTTTAGTTGTTTAATACCTTCTTCGGCTTGCAACATACGTCTTGGACCTTCGAACCCAAAAGGTGTAGTTACAATACCTACAGTAAGTATGCCTAAATCTTTACATATTTTAGAAATAATTGGAGCACCACCAGTACCAGTGCCACCACCCATACCAACAGTAATAAATGCCATTTTGGTATTTACTTCTAGAATGCGTTTTATTTCTTCTAAACTTTCTTCTGTTGCTGCTTTACCAACTTCTGGGTTAGCACCAGCTCCTAAACCTTGTGTAAGGTGAGGACCAAGTTGAATTTTATTGGGAACTTTACTTTGCTCAATGGCTTTAGCATCGGTATTGCAAATAATAAAATCTACGCCCTCTACATCTTGAGAGAACATAAAGTTTACTGCATTACTGCCACCACCACCAACACCTACTACTTTAATAATAGAGGATTTTTGTTTAGGCAAATCGAAGTGAATCATAATCTAAATTTTAATGGGTTAGTTAGTTAGTATTTTTTGAGAAGATAGCTGACGAGAAGATAGAATTTAGGAGATAGAAGCTAGAAGAAAGGAGTTCTAATTTTAAGTTTACAAAGTTCAATTCGTTAAACCTTTTACCCTCCACCTTTTACCTTTCACCTTTCCAAATTCCTGCTCAATACTACTTCATCATTTTGTCTTCTTCTTCTTTAAATAAATCAATTAAGTTGTCTTTAAATTTATCCCAGAATCGAAGTTTTTGTTTTCTTTCTGTAACATCAATACTAGTTGGTTCTTGTATAACTGGTGGTTGTTCTAGCTTAGGCTCTTCTACTTCTGCTTTTAATTTCTTAGGCATTTCAATTTTGCGATATTTTTCGTTGAACTCTTTGTATTTGTGTTCATAATCGCTATAACCTTTTAAAATCAACCCTAAACAAGTAGCATACATCGGTTTTTTCAACTCATCAATATGGTTAGGAGCTAAATGTTCGTTGGGTAACCCAATACGAGCATTTAAACCAGTGGTATATTCAGTTAATTGAATTAAATGTTTGAGTTGAGAACCGCCTCCCGTCAAGATAATTCCACCATTTAAAGCCCTACTATCTAAACCCACTTGTTTTAAGTGATAAGAAACGAAATCCAAGATTTCACTCATACGTGCCTGAATAATTTGAGCTAAATTTTTAACACTAATTTCTTTGGCTTGCATTCCTTTTAAACCTGGAATAGTAATAAATGCATTGGCTTTAGCTTCATCGGCTAATGCACTACCAAACTGCACTTTCATAGCTTCGGCTTGTTGTTTTAACACACCAAGACCTAGACGGATGTCGTTTGTTATATTTTCGCCACCAAAAGGTATTACTGCTGTATGTTTTAATACACCATCGTAAAAAACTGCTAAATCGCTTGTACCGCCACCAATATCTAAAATGGCAACTCCAGCTTCCATATCTATATCACTCATTACAGCACTTGCACTTGCCAATGGTTGTAATACCAAGTCTTTGGTTTTTAAATCGCTTCTTTCAACTGCTCTATTAATATTACGAATGGCATTTCTATCGCCTGTGATAATATGAAAATTAGCACCTACTTTAACGCCATTGTAACCAACAGGATCTTTAATATTTTGAATATTATCTACATGAAATTCTTGTGGAATAACATCAATAATTTGATCGCCTGCAGGGATAAAGGTTTTACGCTGATTTTCTATTAGCATATCAATTTCCCAAGCTTGAATTTCATTCTCAGGATCTTGCCTTACCATATCGCCACGGGTTTGCAAACTTTTAATATGATGTCCAGCAATACCAACATATACTTCACTAATTTCTAAATCTGGATTACTCTCGTAGCAGTTTAGTAAAGCTTGTTGAATGGCTTTAATGGTTTGATCGATGTTTAATACTTGACCATGTTGCACACCATTGCTATTGGCTCTTCCAAAGCCAAGAATCTCTAATTTGCCGTATTCGTTCTTTCGACCTGCAATAGCGGCGATTTTGGTAGTTCCAATATCGAGTCCTACGATAATGGGAGCTTCATTGTGATTCATAGATATGTGTTTTGTGTTGTTTGCGATAGGGTTGATTAAATTGGTTTCCATTTTTCTTGTTTTAGTTACCGCCATTCATTACTGCTTTGGGCTGTTTGTTGTTTCCTATATTTGTTTTAGGCACAACAACGGGCTTTGGCTTATTTTGAATGGGTTTATTATTGCTACTTATTTGTACAGGTTTTACAATGGTTGTTGCAGTTCTTGTACGAACAGTATCTCTGTTTCTTTTTGGTTCATTGGGTTGAATGGTGTTCATTAAAGAATCGGCAGAAGGAACAACTAGATTATTAGCTAACTGAGTTGCTTTTGCAGAATCTACTCTAAATGCACTCATTCCACTTTTAATGGCCACTACTTGATTGTTGTAGCGTACATCTAATTTTTCGTATTTATTCAATCCGTTTTGCACCCATGCTTTTTTATAAAACGTATACAAACGATTAAACTTATTCTCCAAATCACTTGCATCACCCAATGAAACTATATGATTACCCACTACAGGTATCATCTCAAAAGTTGCACTCGGAGTTACGTCAATCTGAGCAATTTGAGCCATCCAAAAACTATCGGCCATAATAAATTTACCTAGTTGAATTACTTGCTGCATTACCAAACTATCGCCTTTAGCCAATACCTTTTTATCGCTTGGAAAATTGGTGAAGATTGGCACTCTTGCAGTAAGCTTTTCACTCAATGGCAATTGTATTGCTGCTGTATCTAAATAAAATGAACTTCCTTGGGTTGTAAATATTCTGGCAATTGGTTGTCTTTCTTGAATACTTACTTGCAATACCTGATTATTATCAAAGAACAATTCTGCATTTTTCACCCATGCATTTACTTCTAATTCGTCTTCCATTTGTTGTAAGCTAATAGATGAAATGTCTTTGCCAACTACATTGCCTGAGGCATTGATAATTTGTAAAATATCTTTTTCGTCCATAAACATGTGTTCTTCGGCTCCCGAAATTTCAATTTTCACATCGATACAAACTTTATGGTTTTTCTGTTGCATAGCAGCACCCAACAACACTACAGTTGCTACACCTAGCGTAATCCATAGAGCTTGTATGATTCTTTTCTTCCACATAGTTTATTCAATACCAAAAACAAATTCAACCATTTATTAACTGTTATATTCCATCATAATTTCTTTTACTGGCAATACACATGCGTCAATATCTCCTGCACCTGCCATTACTACTAAATTGGGTTGATTATTTTTTATCCAATCTTTCATTTCCTCTTTACTTAATACTCTACTATTTGAAATAGCCATTCTTTCTACAATCATTTCACTACTTACGCCTTCCATTGGTAATTCTCTGGCAGGATAAATAGGCAATAGAATTACTTCATCGGCTAGATCTAAACTTTGAGCAAACTCTGTAGCCAAATCTTTTGTTCTGCTAAACAAATGAGGCTGAAAAACAAGTGTTATTTTTTTATCTTTAAAAATGCTTTTTACTCCGGTGATTAACGCTCTCAACTCTTCGGGATGATGAGCATAATCATCTATTAAAATTGCTTCCTTGTTTTTTAGTTGATACTCAAATCTTCTTTTTACGCCTTTAAAAGTTTCAACAGCATCTTTTATTTTAATATCACTTATACCTAAATATTTTGCCACAGCAATTGCAGCCACCATATTTTCAATGTTATGTAAACCGCCCATGTGCAAAACCACATCTTGAACAATCCAATCTTTGGCTATCACATCAAACCAATAGCTTTCATTTTTAACTCTTATGTCAGCAGCATGAACATCGGCTAAATGACTTTCGAAACTGTATGTAAAGTGATTGGCTGCAGATAATTCATTTCCTCTACTCAATTGAAATTTATTAATTAAGCAACCACCTAATTTCACTTTTTGTGAAAACTGAATGAAAGCATTTTCTACTTCTTCGGGAGTTCCATAAATATCCAAATGATCTGGATCCATAGCTGTTATAACAGCTACGTCAGGAACCAATTTCAAAAAACTTCTATCATACTCATCTGCTTCTACTACCACAACATTTTTTTCACTACTCCAAAAATTGGTATCGTAGTTTGCAGAAATGCCACCTAAGAAAGCATTACAACCATAACCAGTATGTCTTAATATGTGTGCAATCATTGTAGAAACAGTGGTTTTACCATGTGTTCCTCCAATGCATATATTAAAAGAGTTTTCAGTAATCCATTGCAATACATCACTACGTTTTACTACAGTATATCCATTTTGCTGATAGTACATTAAACCTGCATGATTTTTTGGAATAGCAGGCGTATATACAACAGCTTGTACATCTTTAGGAATGAGGTCTACATTATCTTCATAGTGTATAGTAATGCCTAAAGCTTCCAATGCTTGTGTTAGTGGTGTAGATGTTTTATCGTACCCACTAACCTCTACATGTTTAGATTTAAAATATCTAGCAAGTGCACTCATTCCAATGCCACCTATACCTATAAAATATAATTTTTGTATGTCTTGTAACTGGATCATTAAATACTATTCAATATTTCTTTTGCAATTATTTCATCGGCATTATTCATTGCCAATGAAGCAATATTTAATTTTAACTGTTGTTGCAATGCTTCATCTTTTGATAAAGCAATGATGGTGTCGACTAATTTTTCTTTTGCTTCATTATCCTTAATCATTAATGCTGCATTTCTTTCTACCAAATGTTTTGCATTAGCAGTTTGATGATCTTCTGCTGCTAAAGGAAATGGTACAAAAACACATGGCTTTGCTGTTACACATAATTCAGTTACTGCCATTGCTCCTGCCCTGCTAATCACTATATCTGCTGCTGCATAAGCCATTTCCATTTGTGTAATAAACTCGTTACACCAAATATTTTTTCTTCCCTCAGCCTTTTCTTTAAACTCAGTAGCCGTTGTTTTTCCTGTTTGCCAAATAAGTTGCAAATTGTTTTTATCTAACGCATCTAACTGTGCTGCTAGAGCTTGATTAATGCTTCTTGCACCTAAACTTCCACCAACTGCTAATACTGTTTTTTTAGTTTCATCTAATCCGAAAAAATGAATAGCATCTGTTCTTCTAATAGAAGATTTATCTATTGATTTTCGAACAGGATTACCCGTAATCATCAATTTACTTTTGGGAAAAAATTTCTCCATTCCTTCGCCAGCTACAAAAATTTTGGTTGCATTTTTACCTAACAGTATGTTCGATTTTCCTGCAAACGAATTACTCTCATGTATAAAAGTTGGTATGCTTTTACTTTGTGCATACTTTAATACAGGAAAAGTGGAGTAGCCGCCAACACCTATCACTGCATTGGGCTTAAACTGATTGATAATGGTTCTTACTTGAAAAAAACTCTTCAACAGTTTAAACGGCAAACCAATATTTTTTATCAAAGAACTTCTGTTAAAACCTGCTATATCTAACCCTTTAATTTCATAACCTGCTTGTGGTACTTTTTCCATTTCCATTTTTCCAGCTGCACCAACAAACAAGATTTCAATAGTTGGCTCTTGCATTTTTAATGCATTGGCTATGGCTATTGCAGGAAAAATATGACCTCCTGTACCTCCACCTGCTATGATAATTTTTTTACTCATTTTTTATTTCACGCCACGAAACAAAGAATACAACGAACGCAACGTGAATTATTCTATTTTAAAATTCTCTACTTTCAAATTTGTTTCTTTCAACCTTACCATTAAAGCTGAATAAAGAAATTAGTGTTGAAGAGTGCGATACTTCGACTACGCTCAGTACAGGCTTAAGCAGCTTCATTTATATTCTACTGCTCGTTACAAAACACTTGCTTCTTTATTTTCTTTTGCCGTAATCAATGGCTCTAACACTGGTTCTTTACCTTCCATTTGCTCAACATTTCTTGCTACACTTAAAATAATTCCAATAGCTGCACAGGTAAATAAAAACGAACTTCCACCCATACTTACCAATGGCAACGTTACCCCTGTAACTGGCACTATATTTACATTTACTGCCATGTTTGCAATGGCTTGAATGACCAATGTAAAACTGAGTGCCAATGCTAAAAAAGCTCCAAATGCATAAGGACATTTTCTAAATATTCTGATGCACCTAAATAGAAACGCTAGATAAATAAATATGATAAATGCACCTCCTAACAAACCATATTCTTCTATGATAATACTATAGATAAAATCGTTATAAGCTTGTGGTAAAAAATTACGCTGCTCACTATTACCTGGCCCTTTACCCATTAATATGCCTCCTTTAGCAATTGCAATTTTTGCTTGTTGCACTTGATAAGGCGTTTCGGCATTGCCTGCATAAATAAAGTCTTGTACACGTTTTACCCAAGTACCTACACGACCAACAGACTTTATTTTATCGGCCGATGCACTACTTCTTCTCTCAGCAATATCTTGTTTGCCATCGTACGTTAATACAGCCATTCCAACAATTAATCCTACTGGAATTAATGCCACTAGTATAGTTAACAAAATATGCTTAACACTTACTCTACCTATAAACATCAGTAACAATGATGTTGCACCTGTAAGCAAAGCATTACTTAGGTTAGCAGGCATTATAAGTGCACAAATAATAATTACTGGAATTACAATGGGCAAAAATCCTTTCTTAAAATCTTTTATTACTTCTTGCTTTTTGCTCATCATTTTAGAGATGTACATAAACAATGCAAGCTTTGCAAAATCGCTTGATTGAATAGTCATGTTAATGATGGGCAATTTTATCCAACGACTTCCTTCATTAATTTTTGTACCAAATAACCAAGTGTACAATAACAAAGGAATGGCTGCATAAAACAATACTGTTGCAATTCTTGAAAACAAAGTATAATTAATACGATGCAAGAAATACATTACTAATAACCCCAACATTGTAAATGATAATTGCTTAAACAAATACACTTCGTTGTTGCCTTTATTCATTTTGTATGCCAAAGAGCCGGTAGCACTATACACTACTAAAACAGAGATTAAAGCCAATAACAACACAATTCCCCATATATATTTGTCGCCATGGGTACGTTTCAATATGGCTTCTTTGTTTAAAGAAGCAAATGAAATATCTTTTATGTTGATGTGTTCTGCCATGCCCCTATCCCCTAAAGGGGGATAAAATTGATTTAGATTTATAGTTGATTCCCACTACCCACTCACTACTTACCACTCACTATTTACAATTCCTTCACTGCTTCTTTAAATTGCTTGCCTCTATCTTCATAATTTTTAAATAGATCGAAGCTTGCACAAGCCGGACTCAATAAAACCACATCGCCTTTTGTGCTTAATCTAAATGCTGCATTCACTGCTTTTTTTGCACTGTCTGTTTCAATAATTGTTGGCACTTTATCTTTAAATGCTTCAATAATTTTTTTATTATCTAAACCCATGCAAACAATTGCTTTCACTTTTTGCTGTACCAATTCTTCCATTAACGTATAATCATTGCCCTTATCTGTACCACCCAAAATAAGTACAGTAGGTTTGTTCATACTTTCTAATGCAAACCAAGTGCTGTTAATATTGGTTGCTTTACTATCGTTAATAAACTCAACGCCACGAACGGTTGCAACAAATTCCATTCTATGCTCAAGGCTTTGAAAATCTTTTACCGCTTCACGAATTTTTTCTTTTCTAATGCCAATTGTGGCTGTTGCAATACCTGCGGCCATGGTGTTATAATTATTGTGTTTACCTTTTAGAGCAAAATCGTAAATGCTCATACTTACTCTTTCTTCTTGAATGCGTAACATCATTTGATCGCCTTTAATGTAACCGCCTTTTTTTACTTCGTGTTTCATGGAAAATGGTAGTGGGTTAGTATTTGGGTTTAATAACTCTAATTTTCTAGTAATTACTTCATCGTCTAAATTGTAAATGAAATAATCACTACTTGTTTGGTTTTTTATAATATTGAACTTTGCATTGATATAATTTTCGAACTGATAATTGTATCTGTCTAAATGATCTTCTGTTATATTTAGCAACACAGCTACGTCAGGACGAAAATTGATGATATCATCTAATTGAAAAGAACTGATTTCGGCCACATACCATTCTTTAGGATCTTCTGCCATTTGCTTAGCTATACTGTAACCAATATTGCCTACTAATGCACAATTCAATCCAGCCGATTTGCAGATATGATAAATCAACGATGTACAAGTGCTTTTGCCATTGCTACCTGTAATACCTATGATTTTACTGTTGCCTTTAAATCTATATGCCAATTCAAACTCACTAATCACCGGTATCCCTTTTGCTCGAATGGCTTTTACCATTTCGTTTTTATCGGGAATGCCAGGACTTTTCATGACTTCATTTGCATTCAAAATTTTTTCGGCAGTATGTGTACCTTCTTCAAATTCAATTCCGTTATCAAAGAGCTCTTGTTTGTATTTTTCTTTTATAATTCCACCATCGCTTACAAAAACTTCATAGCCTTGTTGTTTTGCCAATAAGGCTGACCCTACTCCACTTTCACCTGCTCCAAGTATTACAAAACGATGTATCATTTTTTTATTTCACGCAACGAAGCAACGATTGCAACGAACGCTACGATGTTTATTTGTTATCTAATTTTTAATGTCATTATACTTGCTACTACCAACAAAACAGTTATAATCCAGAACCTAATAGCAATTTTATTTTCATGATATCCCTTCTTTTGATAGTGATGATGCAATGGACTCATTAAGAAAACCCTTCGTCCCTCACCATATTTTTTCTTGGTGTACTTGAAGTAGGAAACCTGAATAATTACACTCAAATTCTCCACTAAGAATATTCCGCAAAAAATAGGAATCAACCATTCTTTTCTAACAATAATGGCTAATGATGCAATAATTCCACCCAAAGCCAAACTGCCTGTATCACCCATGAAAACCTGTGCTGGATAAGCATTATACCATAAGAACCCAATACATGCTCCTACAAATGCTGCAACAAAAATGCTTAACTCTCCAAGGTTGGGTATGTACATAATGTTTAAGTAATCGGCAAATTTGTAGTTACCACTTACATATACAAAAACGCCAATACCTATTCCAATGATTGCACTTACACCAGCAGCTAAACCATCTAAACCATCTGTAAGATTTGCACCATTACTTACCGCAGTTATAATAAGTGTTACAATAAGTATATAAACAATCCAAGTAAATTTCTCTGCTCCATTACCCATCCAACTCACCAACTTGCTATAATTGAATTCATGATTTTTCACAAATGGAATAGTGGTGATTGGTGTTTTCACACGTACAAATCTTTTCTCCACACCATCAATTGTTCTAGTAAAAATGGTAGAGTCTTTAGTAAAATTTTCAGCAGCTTGTTTTTGATATGTTGCACCAATCACTTCACGTTCTACTGTTACTGAATTACTGAAATAGAGTGTTGCACCAATGATGATTCCTAAACCAACTTGACCAATTATTTTAGAAATACCTGCTAACCCATCGCTATCTTTTTTCTTATATGCTTCCCCTTTTTCTTTGGCAGCTTTTCTTGCTTTAATTTTAAAGTAATCATCTAAAAAACCAATGATACCCAACCATACGGTACATAAAACCATTAATCTGATATATACTTTATCTAAATTGGCAAACAATAAAGTAGGAATTAAAATGCTTAATAAAATAATGATACCACCCATAGTTGGTGTGCCTTTCTTTTGCATTTGTCCTTCTAAACCTAAATCACGAACACTTTCGCCAATTTGCTTTTTTTGTAAATAAAGAATAATACGTTTACCATATACTGTTGCTATAACAAGCGAAAGCAATACAGCCATTGCAATACGAAATGTTAGAAACTGAAATAAGCCAGCTCCTGGAACATTAAATTCTTGTTTTAGCCAAGTGAATAAATGGTATAACATATAAATAGTTGTTAGTTGCTAGATGACAGTTGACAGATATTATGTTCCAATGCTGTCATCTGTAATCTTAATACTGTCATCTTACTTTCCTAAAATCTCAAACATTTCTCTCAATACTGCTTTATCATCAAATGGATATTTTATTCCGTTGATATCTTGGTATTTTTCATGGCCCTTACCTGCTACTAAAATGATATCTTCTTTATTGGCTAAGCTTACAGCCGTTTTAATGGCTTCTCTTCTATCTGCAATTGAAATGTATTTTCGTTTAGCAGCACTGGTTAACCCTTCTTCCATATCTCTCAAAATTTGATTAGGGTCTTCTGTTCTTGGATTATCGCTGGTGAGTATTACTCTATCACTTAAATCGCAAGCACTTTGTGCCATAATAGGACGTTTGGTTTTATCTCTATCGCCTCCACAGCCTACTACTGTTATAATTTGCTCATGCCCTTTTCTTAATTTTTTTATAGTAGCCAATACATTTTCTAAAGCATCTGGAGTGTGAGCATAATCTACAATTCCAATAATTAAATCATTGCTAATGATGTAATCAAATCTTCCTTCAGCACCACTCAACATGCTTAATGCAGTTAATACTTCTTCTGGTTTTTCACCCAAACAAACTGCAGCTCCATAAACTGCTAAAAGATTATAAGCATTGAATTCGCCAATTAATCTAAAATGCACTTCTTTATCATTCACCAGCATTTGCAAACCGGTTAATGCATTGTCTAAAATTTTTCCTTTAAACTCGGCAACGGTTTTTAAACTGTAGTAATACTTTTTTGCATGAGTATTCTGTAGCATTACTGTTCCTCTTTTGTCATCGGCATTGCTAATGGCAAATGAGGTTTCAGGTAAATCGTCAAAGAATTTTTTCTTTACCTTAATATATTCATCAAATGTTTTATGATAATCTAAATGATCATGTGTGATGTTGCTGAATAAGCCTCCAACAAAATGCAAACCTGTAACTCTATGTTGATGAATAGCATGACTGCTCACTTCCATAAAAACATAAGTACAACCTGCATCACCCATTTTAGCCAATAATGCATTTAAACTAACTGCATCAGGGGTTGTATGTGTAGATGGAATAATTTCTTCTGCAATTTGATTTTGAACGGTACTTATTAAACCACATTTATATCCCAACTGATTAAATAATTTGAATAATACTGTTGCAATAGTTGTTTTTCCATTGGTGCCTGTAACGCCTACCAACTTTACTTTTTTTGATGGCTCATTATAAAAGTTGTGTGCCATAAAAGCAACAGCCTCATTAGAGCTTTGTACTTGTATGTAAGTAACTTCTTCGTTAAAAACCTTTGGTAACACTTCACAAACAATTACACTTGCACCAAGCTCAATAGCTTTATCAAAGAACTTATGCCCATCGGTTTGTTCTCCTTTAATGGCAACAAATACTGAGCCTTTACTCACTCTTCTAGAATCTATTTGAATATCATTCACCATAATATCGGTGCTGCCATGCACTTCTTTTAAGTGAACTTTATACAATATGTCTTGAAGTTTTCTCATATAACTATTTATAATCTTCTTTACAGAAGTTTTTTATAATTTACATTCCTAACTCAATTGCTACAACTTGCCCTTTAGCAATTTTTTGACCTGCTAAAATGGATTGTTGTACAACTTTACCTTTTCCTTTTACTTGTACTTTCAATCCTATACTTTCACAAAGCTGAATGGCATCTTTTAAGCCCATACTTTTTAAAGTTGGCATTACACTTACGTCAACCCGCTTACCATTTACTAAGAAATTATTTCTTGTTCCAGCTAAAGAAGCCCATTCATTTTCAATAGAACTTACATCTTTATAGTTCAAACCCACCTTACTACTTACATGTACTAAATCGTTCTTATAGCCTGCATAGCTGTATACAGAGCTATCGGCTTTAGTACTTTCAATACTTTTAAAATTGGTTGCTCTTACATACGTAGTATATAGTCGATCTGATATTTCTTTAAACACAGGTCCTGCAACACTTCCACCATAAAACACAGCAGCATGTGGCTTATTTTTAATAACCACTACAATAGTATATTGAGGATTATCGGCAGGAAAATAACCTGCAAATGAACTTTGATAAATCTTATCTCCATATCCTCTATTACCATTTGCCACCAATGCTGTACCTGTTTTACCTGCTACTTTATAAGGCGAATTTTTAAATAATAGTTGTGCTGTACCGGATGTACAAACGCCTTCTAAACAAGCTTTTAATTGTTGCAAGGTTTCGTTGCTACAAATTTTTTCTTTCTTGATGATTGGCTTAAATTGTTTTACAACTACTCCTTCTTCTTGTACTGCATGTAATAAATAAGGCTTCATCATTACACCATCATTGGCAACAGCATTGTATAACATTAATGTTTGCAATGGAGTAATTGAAAGATTATACCCAAACGACATCCAAGGCAAAGTAGTAGCACTCCAAAACTTACTTCCTGGTTTGTAAATAACAGGTTTGCGTTCACCTGTAATATCTATACCTGTTAATGTATCCATTTGTAAGTTGCGTAAATGCTGAATAAACTTTGATGGTGTTGAGCTATAATTTGCCCAAGCCAACTTTGCCATACCCACATTGCTACTTAACTCAAATGCTTGTTTAATGGTAACATCGTTTCGTCCATGCTGCTCACTATCGTACACTGTTTCTCCATTAATTTGCCATGCACCACCTTGTAAATTCACTGTATTATTCAAGTTCACTTTTTTATCTTCTAACAAAGCAATCATTGTAGCTAACTTAAATGTTGAACCAGGCTCAGATGGATTGATAGCATAATTGAAATCTTCAAAATAGCTACCATCTGCTTTTTTACCTAGGTTAGCAATGGCTTTAATTTTTCCTGTTTTTGTTTCCATTACCAGTGCACAACCATTTTCTGCTTCATTATTAATCATCATTTTCATCAAAGCATTTTCGGTTACTTCTTGAATAAAAACATCTAATGTGGTAACAATATCTTTTCCACTCTCAGGCTCAATTTGATAATCGTCTACAGGTACAGAAACGCCGCCTGCAATTGATCGCACCAAACGCTTACCTGTTCTACCTTTCAGCAAACTATCGTAACTCATTTCTAAACCCACTTTAAAAGAATCTCTAGCCAAACCAATGGTTCTAAAAGCCAGCATTTTATAAGGATTTAAACGAATACTTTTATTATCAGTTATAAACCCACTTTTGTTTCTCCCTAAACGCACCAATGGAAAGGTTTTCAACTCTTGGTAATCTCTATAAGAAATATTTTTCTTTAAAGAGTAGTACCTATTTTTTTCTTTAAACCCTTTTTGTAATAATTGCTTATAGGTGTACTCAGATTTATCATTAAACAACTTGCTCAAACAATAACTCAAAGAATCTAGATTTTCTCTAAAACGTTTACCACTCTTCTCTCTCAAGCCTTCAGCTGCAAAATCTATGTACACATCAAATTGGGGAATGCTTGTGCTTAACATTTGACCATCTTCGCTATAAATAGTACCACGTTCTGCTTCTACTTCTTCAATGCGTTGATGCAGGCTATCACTCATTCCTCTCCAATAAGCACCTTGCACTTGTTGTATATAAAATGCTTTTCCCAACACTACAAAACATATTATTACAATGCCAATAAAGCATAGATAAACTCTCCACAATATGTCTTTTTTTACATCCACTTTTACTGCTCTATTTCGTTTTTTCAACCTGTAAGCGTTGAGGCACTTCGGTACTAATTTTTAAGCCCAATGGCTCAGCAACTTTTAGTACTTGTGCTTCTTCACTTTTATACATCAATTCACTTTTTACTGTTTTATATTCAAACTGTAAGTCTCTAATTTCTTTTTGCGTTCTATCAATTGACCTTAAAGTTTTATCGGCCCAGTGCCCATTGGCTATATAAATAATGGCCAATAAGCTTAAGAAGAAAAAGAAATTCATATTACCAGTTAACCAAGTTGAATTAAAAAAACTGCCAATATTTTTCAGCGAATTTTTTTTCTCTTCTTCCTTAGTTTGATCTATATCTTTTTTGGTTTCAACCATAATTAATATCGTTCGGCAATTCTCAATTTTGCACTTCTACTTCTAGTATTTTGCTTTAACTCTGCATCGTTAGCAGTTAAAGGTTTTTTGGTAACTAGCTTCCAAATTTTTTCTTTCTCAACAGACAAAAAGGGATTATCCGGCTCTTCTTCAAAACTGCCGTTGCGAAAAAAATTTTTCACTATCCTATCTTCTAAAGAATGAAAAGTAATAATGGCTGCTCGTCCACCTGGCTTAATAATGCTATTCAATTGTATCAGCATTTCTTTCAATGCTCCAACTTCATCATTCACCTCAATTCTTAAAGCCTGAAATACCTGAGCCAAGTACTTATTGGGATTTCCTTTCACTACCGAATAAATCAGTGTTTTAAATTGTGCAATGGTTTGATAAGGCAAACTATTTCTGTGTTGAACAATTTGTTTAGCCAATGTTTTTGCATTGGTAACTTCTCCATACACTTCAAACAATTTATGCAATTGTTGCTCGGTATAGGTTTGAATAATTGTTGCAGCAGTTGTTGGTGCACTTACGTCCATACGCATGTCTAATGGCCCATCGAAACGAATAGAAAAACCTCTACTACCTTCATCAAACTGATGAGAGCTTACGCCTAAATCGGCTAAAACTCCATCAACTTGTTGCACTTTGTTCAAACGTAAAAAACGTTGCAAGTGGCGAAAGTTGTGTGGCACAAAAACTACTCGTTCATCGGTAGGAATATTTTTTTGTGCATCAACATCTTGATCAAATGCAAACAACTTTCCATTGTTGTTTAATTGTTCTAAAATGCCTTTACTATGACCACCACCACCAAACGTACAATCTACATACACACCATTGGGCTTAATTGCTAAACCTGCTAATGTTTCGTTGTAGAGAACAGGAATGTGATAATTAGAATTTGGAATTTGGAATTTGGAATTTGTTTCATTCATCACTTTTCATTTTTACATTTACTAATTCCTAAATACCAATTCCATCTTTCTCTGCCATCACATCTGCTGCTAAACTGCTGAATGCTTCGGGTGAAAAATCCTCAAAGAACTGTTTGTACTTACCAGAATCCCAGATATTTATTTTGTCGAGGTCGGCTGCAAGGGTGATATCCTTACTTAAACCAGCAAATTCTTTTAATTGAGGAGGCAACAACAATCTTCCTGCACTATCCATTTCTACCTCAGTTGCTCCACCTAAAAACAAACGTTTAAATTCTCTTACTTTTGGGTCGAAATCGTTTAATTTACGAATTCGTGCAACAATGGGCTCCCAACTTGAGTAAGGATAAAGGGTTAAACATTTTTCAAATCCACGGCTAATAATCATACGGCTTTCCCCTTCCGGAAGCTGTTTTTTCAAACTGCCTGGAACAAGAAAACGACCTTTTGAGTCAATCGTTGCTTCGTATTCGCCGAGTAGATTTAGCATTTGTGAATAAAGAAAATGATTTTTACCATTTATTGACACAAAATAACACTTTTTCCCACTTCTAACCCTCAGTTAGTTGTGGCAATTTATCCACAGGTGAAACTTGTGTTAAAACCTTGCTGTTATTGACTTTAAGCCCTTAAGCATCATTTTCAACCTGCTTAAAATGTGAATTACTGTGGAAAAGCAGTGAAATAGTGGATTTTAACAGTGATTATTGGCACCAAGTGGGAAAAATAAACCAAATAAATAGAGTATACTGTGCATAAATGGTAGAATTTTTAACAATTGTTACAGTAGAAAATGAAATTTTTAACCTTTCATGCCTTTTTGAAGAAAACAAAACAGAACAGAAAACCGTAAAAAATTGACCTAAAATCTGGATTTGTGGTAAAAAGTGGAAGTTTTTTGAAAACCATTGCCACGGAAACACGGATCCTCACGGATTGCTTTAATACGCTTAACTACATTTGATTTAACAAGAAGGTACGATAAGCGATTGTAATATTTCATGTAAAAACGACAGTCTTAATAAAATTTGATATCTAAGAATTTAAAGAATTAAAATCGATGATCTGTAAAAAATATTCAGTGTTCATCCGTGCTTCTGTGGCAAAAAATTAAATAGCTGCTGAGTAGTAGCAAAAACGCATTCCACTACTTTTGCTGCATGCATCCAAAAGATATTTCTATTATAGATTATACCTATCATTTACCTGAAGAAAAAATTGCCAAATATCCTTTAGCCGAAAGAGATAGCAGTAAATTGCTCGTATTTAAGAATGGAACAATGGAGACTTCGGTGTATAAAAATCTCCCTTCTTTTCTTCCAGAAAACACCACATTGGTATTTAACAATACTAAAGTGGTTGAAGCTAGGTTGTTGTTTGAAAAAAGTACTGGCAGTGTAATTGAAATTTTTTGTTTAGAACCTGATGAACGTTATGCCGATATTACCACAGCCATGCTGCAAAAAGAAAAAGTATATTGGAAATGTTTGGTGGGCGGTGCAAAAAAATGGAAAGAAGAATTTTTATTAAAGCAAATTGTTTATCACGAAAGCTCAATTTCATTACAAGCAAAAATTGCTGAAAAAAAAAACGATTATTTTTTGATTGAATTAAGCTGGAACAACACTGATTTATCTTTTGCCGAAATTTTGCATGCTGCTGGTGTTATTCCCCTACCTCCTTATTTAAATAGAACGGCTGAAGAAAAAGATAAATCCACTTATCAAACCATTTATGCTAAACATGATGGTTCTGTAGCTGCACCAACTGCTGGTTTGCATTTTACAGAAAACTTATTGGCAGATTTAAGTAAAAAAAATATTCATCCTTTATATGTAACACTACATGTTGGTGCTGGAACTTTTAAACCAGTAAAGGCAGCCACCATGCATGAACATGAAATGCATGCTGAGTTTATTGATGTTACTAAAGCAGCAATAGAACAGTTGATTAACAGTCAAACTATTGTTGCAACTGGTACTACATCGTTAAGAACTATTGAAAGTTTATATTGGATGGGAGTGAAAGTAATGGCCAATTTGAAATTAATTAATTTGAAATTGGAAGACATTGCTATACAACAATGGGATACTTATGAATTGCCTCAAGATATAGACAAACAATCAGCTTTACAAGCTTTATTGAATTGGATGAACGACAATCAACTAGAAAGAATTATTTGTAAAACGCAAATCATTATTGCTCCAGGTTATACTTTAAAAGTTGCTGATGGTTTGATTACCAATTTTCATCAACCACAATCTACCTTATTGTTATTGATTGCAGCTATTGTTGGTAATGAATGGAAAACCATTTACAACTATGCTTTAGCCAATGAGTTTAGGTTTTTAAGTTATGGCGATGGTAGTTTATTGTGGAAGTAAAAACAACTGCTTTGATGCTTAATAAAAAAAGCCACATCTCAAAGATGTGGCTTTTCATTTATAAACTCATCATTTCTTTAAACTTAACGGTTTGTCGGCGGCTGACTTCAATTTTTTCACCTCCTTTCAACTCCACCAATAATCCCCCATTAAAATAAGGTTCTATTTTTTCAATCCAGCGTAAGTTGATGATATGTTTTCTATTGGCTCTAA